>NZ_CP139986.1:2400000-3600000 GCF_034424175.1 Kluyvera intermedia | reverse complement strand
TGAATAAAGCTACCGTAAAACTTTCGATTCCGATGAATGATGGTATCTCTCTGAAAACCGTTGATGGCGAGGATTGGTTTGGCGATGTCAGTGCATCAGGTGAAATTCGTGTTCAGGCGACGTGGCGAAATGTTAATTAATATCTTTCGGGTTGCCTTGTGGCTAATTGCAGTAGGTTTACCGATGACCGGTATGGCGATATCCGTAGGCACGCTGACATTTTCAATGTCGGCAGACAATACCTTCGTTGCTAAACGCGTGCTGAATAATAATCCGAGCGCACGCTTATATCAGATTTCCATTGTGGCGATTGACAGGCCAGGGGAGAACGAATCGCGCGCTCGTCCAACGGACGGAGAGCTCCTGTTTGCCCCACGTCAACTTCTGCTGCAACCGGGCGAAGGTGATTACTTTAAGTTTTACTACCACGGCCCACAGGATAATCGTGAGCGCTACTATCGCGTTTCGTTTCGGGAAATCCCCACTCATAGCCGCACAGAAACCAGGGGGGCAGGCAGTTCTATCAGCGCCGATCCCATTGTCATCATTGAAACCATTCTTGTGGTACGTCCGCGTCAGGTGCATTTCGAGTGGCGTTTTGACCCACAGACAGGCTCTGTGAGTAACAGCGGCAACACCTGGTTTAAATTAATCGTTAAGCCGGGGTGTGGGTCAACGGAAGATGAAGGGGATACCTGGTATCTTCGACCTGGTGATACGGTTAAGCAAAAAACATTGCAGAAGGTTGGGCGCAAATATCTCATTTACAATGAAAAATTTATCAAGGTTTCAGATGATTGCTGATAAACGTGATGTTTAACGCGAACGCGGTATTCAGACTGATGCCGCGTGTAGGCAATAAAAAAGGCTCGCAAATGCGAGCCTTTTTTGACGAAACGTCAGCCGATTACAGGCTAGAAACGTTTTCGCTCAGGTATTTAGCAACGCCGTCTGGAGACGCGTTCATGCCTTCTTTGCCTTTTTCCCACTGTGCCGGGCAAACTTCACCGTGCTCTTCGTGGAATTGCAGTGCGTCAACCATACGCAGCATTTCGTCAACGTTACGGCCCAGCGGCAGATCGTTCACCACCTGGTGACGGACAACACCGTTCGCGTCGATCAGGAACGAGCCGCGCAGTGCAACGCCTTCGTCCGGGTGTTCGATGCCGTAAGCTTTCTGAATTTCGCGCTTAATGTCAGCAACCATTGCGTATTTCACTTCACCGATGCCGCCTTTGTCGACAGGGGTGTTACGCCATGCGTTGTGGACAAATTCAGAGTCAAAAGAAACACCAACCACTTCAACACCGCGCTTCTGGAACTCTTCGTAACGTTTGTCGAAGGCAATCAGCTCGGATGGGCAGACGAAGGTGAAGTCCATCGGCCAGAAGAACAGAACGGTTGTTTTACCCTGGGTGTGCTGTTTGAAATTGAATTTCTCAACGATTTCACCGTTGCCCAGTACCGCAGCAGCGGTAAAGTCAGGCGCTTGACGAGTAACCAGAACCATGGGGTTCTCCTTTGAATTTATAGGGTTAATATAACGCAACGCGGGCAAGTATAGACACTAAAGGGGATTAACACAAAGAGGCTCTGACGATTAATTGGATAGGTTTTGACTATTAATATTTTATTTTTACCAAAGGATCAAGAATAGCCGTTCCGTGGCGCGATGCAAGGATTACAGCGTTTTGTTTTTTGCCTGCTGCATCATCTGCGGATAAAACTGCCAGAAACGAATCTCCAGCTCGTTATAGTGCGTATCCAGATCCTGCCAGGAATCACGAAGCGCATCCAGTTTTGGACGACGGCTGGCCATGCCGTTCAATACCCGCTGGATAAAATCCATCTCACGATAGCGTTCCAGCCAGCGCTCTGACCAGAGATGTTGGTTCAGTACGATAAAGCGCTCTGGGGCCTGTGGCAAAATGGTGGTGACCTGGGTATGGGCGTAGTGGATGAACTCCGGCAGCGCGATATCTGGGGAAATCTGCGCCCAATGGCGAGATAAAAAGTGATCCCACATCACGTCCAGCGTAATAGGCGCAACCCGGCGTGTTTCGGGACGAAACCATTCGCGCGCCTCTTTAACCTGCGGCAGGTTATCGGTCATGACATCAATACGACGATGCATATGAATGCCATCAACAATATCGGCCGGGTAGTCCTCTTTTGGATTTCCGCGGACAAAATCCGCCAGCAGGTTCCCAGACAGCGAGCTGTCAGCGAGATGAGCGAGGTGCAGGTGAGCGAGAAAATTCATTGTTTGTTCTTTATCCAGAGGGGTAAGGGTTGCAGGGAAGACGCCCCGGCACTAGACTACCCGCCTCATTATTAAGCCCAGAGTTACCGTCATGCGCGTTACCGATTTCTCCTTTGAACTACCCGAATCCCTGATTGCCCACTATCCACAAGCTGAACGCAGCAGCTGCCGCTTGCTGTCTCTGGATGGGCCAACGGGCGCGCTGACGCACGGTACTTTCACCGATTTGCTCGACAAGCTCAACCCTGGCGATCTGCTGGTCTTTAACAATACCCGCGTGATCCCAGCGCGCCTGTTCGGCCGCAAGGCTAGCGGCGGCAAGATTGAAGTGCTGGTCGAGCGTATGCTGGATGATAAACGTATTCTGGCACATATTCGCGCGTCTAAAGCGCCGAAGCCGGGTGCTGAACTGCTATTGGGCGACGACGAAAGTATTAAAGCGACGATGGTCGCACGCCACGATGCGTTGTTTGAAGTCGAGTTTGATGACGAGCGCAGCGTGCTGGATATCCTCAATGCCATCGGCCACATGCCGCTGCCGCCGTACATTGACCGTCCAGATGAAGATGCTGACCGTGAACTGTATCAGACGGTGTATAGCGAAAAGCCCGGTGCGGTTGCCGCGCCGACCGCCGGTCTGCACTTTGACGAACCGCTGCTGGCGAAACTTCGCGAAAAAGGCATTGAGATGGCGTTCGTCACTCTGCACGTCGGTGCCGGTACGTTCCAGCCAGTTCGCGTCGATACCATTGAAGATCACATCATGCACTCCGAATATGCGGAAGTGCCGCAGGATGTGGTGGATGCGGTGCTGGCGGCCAAAGCGCGCGGTAATCGCGTTATTGCCGTAGGCACCACCTCCGTGCGTTCGCTGGAAAGCGCAGCGCAGGCAGCAAAAGATGAACTGATTGCGCCGTTCTTCGGTGACACGCAAATCTTCATTTTCCCTGGCTACCAATATCAGGTCATTGATGCGCTGGTGACTAACTTCCACTTACCGGAATCGACGCTGATTATGCTGGTATCGGCGTTTGCTGGTTATAAAAACACCATGAATGCCTATCACGAAGCGGTAAAAGCGGAATATCGCTTTTTTAGTTACGGGGATGCGATGTTTATCACGTACAATCCGCAGGCTATTTCTGAGCGTGTCGGAGAATAAGTCTCCCGCATGAGTGTTTAACGTCAGACTGTTTTTCTGACGCAGGAGTGAAGATGAAATTTGAACTGGATACCACAGACGGTCGCGCGCGTCGCGGCCGCCTGGTTTTTGACCGCGGCGTTGTTGAAACGCCAGCCTTTATGCCGGTGGGTACCTACGGCACCGTAAAAGGCATGACGCCGGAAGAAGTGAAAGATACCGGCGCACAGATTATTCTCGGCAACACCTTCCACCTGTGGCTGCGCCCGGGTCAGGAAATCATGAAGTTGCACGGCGACCTGCATGACTTCATGCAGTGGAAAGGACCGATCCTTACCGATTCCGGTGGTTTCCAGGTCTTTAGCCTTGGTCATATCCGCAAGATCACCGAACAGGGCGTGCACTTCCGCAACCCGATCAACGGCGATCAGATTTTCCTCGATCCAGAAAAATCGATGGAAATTCAGTACGATCTCGGTTCTGACGTCGTCATGATCTTCGACGAATGTACGCCGTACCCGGCGGACTGGGATTATGCGAAGCGCTCCATGGAAATGTCTCTGCGTTGGGCCAAGCGTAGCCGCGACCGTTTTGACGACCTCGGCAACAAAAACGCGCTTTTTGGCATTATTCAGGGCGGCGTTTACGAAGATTTACGTGATATCTCCGTGAAAGGTCTGGTGGATATTGGCTTTGATGGCTACGCTGTCGGCGGTTTAGCGGTCGGTGAGCCGAAGGCAGACATGCACCGAATTCTGGAGCACGTATGCCCGCAGATCCCAGCCGATAAACCACGCTACCTGATGGGCGTCGGCAAACCAGAGGATCTGGTGGAAGGCGTACGTCGTGGTATCGACATGTTTGACTGCGTTATGCCAACGCGTAACGCCCGTAATGGTCATTTGTTCGTGACCGACGGTGTGGTAAAAATCCGCAATGCTAAGCATAAAAGCGACACCAGCACGCTTGATGCGGAGTGTGATTGCTACACCTGTCGCAATTATTCACGTGCGTACTTGCATCATCTTGATCGTTGCAACGAAATATTGGGCGCGCGCCTCAATACCATTCATAATCTTCGCTACTATCAGCGCTTAATGGCTGGTTTACGCAAGGCTATTGAAGAGGGTAAATTAGAGAGCTTCGTGACCGATTTTTACCAACGCCAGGGGCGTACGGTTCCACCTTTGAACGTTGATTAATTTTAATAATGAGGGAATTTGAATGAGCTTTTTTATTTCTGATGCGGTAGCAGCAACTGGGGCACCGTCGCAGGGCAGCCCGATGTCTCTGATTCTGATGCTGGTGGTCTTTGGTCTGATTTTCTATTTCATGATCTTGCGTCCACAGCAGAAACGTACCAAAGAACATAAAAACCTGATGAGCTCCATTGCCAAAGGTGATGAAGTTCTGACAAACGGTGGCCTGGTGGGTCGTGTGACGAAAGTAGCAGAAACCGGCTACATCTCAATCGCACTGAACGACACCACTGAAGTGGTTATCAAACGTGACTTCGTAGCTGCCGTTCTGCCGAAAGGCACCATGAAGGCGCTGTAATATTCCGTTTTCCCAAAGGGAACTGCCGTGTTAAACCGTTATCCTTTGTGGAAGTATGTCATGCTGGTCGTCGTGATTGTCGTCGGCCTGCTGTATGCGCTTCCCAACCTGTATGGTGAGGATCCGGCCGTTCAAATCACTGGCGTGCGCGGTGTCGCCGCCAGTGAGCAAACGCTGATCCAGGTCCAGAAAACGTTACAAGAAGAAAAAATTACCGCTAAGTCTGTGGCACTGGAAGAGGGCGCTATTCTTGCGCGCTTCGACACCACCGATATCCAGTTGCGCGCGCGTGAAGCGTTGATGAGCGTGCTGGGTGACAAATATGTCGTGGCGCTTAACCTTGCTCCGGCAACGCCGCGCTGGTTGGCTGCAATTCATGCAGAACCAATGAAGCTCGGTCTTGACCTGCGTGGCGGCGTTCACTTCCTGATGGAAGTGGATATGGACACCGCGCTTGGCAAACTCCAGGAACAAAATATCGATAGCCTGCGCAGCGACTTGCGTGAAAAAGGCATTCCTTATACTACCGTTCGCAAAGAAGACAACTACGGTCTGAGCATTACCTTCCGTGACAGTAATGCGCGTGATGAAGCGATCTCGTATCTGAGCAAGCGTCATCAGGATCTGGTTATCTCAAGCCAGGGCAGTACTGCCATGCGTGCGGTGATGACCGATGCGCGTCTGAGCGAAGCCCGCGAATATGCGGTACAGCAGAACATCAACATTCTGCGTAACCGTGTGAACCAGCTGGGCGTTGCTGAGCCAGTCGTTCAACGTCAGGGCGCTGACCGTATTGTGGTCGAATTGCCGGGTATTCAGGACACCGCGCGTGCGAAAGAAATTCTGGGCGCCACGGCGACGCTGGAATTCCGTCTGGTAAACAGCAATGTTGACCAGGCAGCAGCCGCTTCCGGGCGTATTCCGGGCGACTCTGAAGTGAAAAACACTCGTGAAGGCCAGCCGGTTGTGCTGTTCAAACGTGTGATTCTGACCGGTGACCATATCACCGACTCGACTTCGAGCCAGGACGAATATAACCAACCGCAGGTTAACATCTCGCTGGATAGCGCAGGTGGTAACATCATGTCCAACTTCACCAAGGACAATATCGGTAAACCGATGGCGACCCTGTTTGTGGAGTATAAAGACAGCGGTAAGAAAGATGCGAATGGCCGTGCAGTACTGGTGAAACAAGAAGAGGTGATTAACATCGCCAATATCCAGTCCCGACTGGGTAACAGCTTCCGTATCACTGGGATCGGCAACCCGAACGAAGCGCGTCAGCTGTCGCTGCTGCTGCGTGCGGGTGCGTTGATTGCGCCAATCCAGATTGTTGAAGAACGTACCATTGGTCCAACGTTGGGTATGCAGAACATCAAGCAAGGTCTGGAAGCATGTCTGGCCGGTCTGGTGGTCTCTATCCTGTTCATGCTGTTCTTCTATAAGAAGTTTGGCCTGATTGCGACCAGTGCTCTGCTGGCAAACCTGGTACTGATCGTCGGTATCATGTCATTGCTGCCGGGGGCAACGCTGAGTATGCCAGGTATTGCGGGGATTGTGTTAACCCTTGCCGTGGCGGTCGATGCGAACGTTCTTATCAACGAACGTATCAAAGAAGAGCTCAGTAACGGACGCTCGGTACAACAGGCTATCAACGAGGGCTATGCTGGCGCGTTCAGTTCCATCTTCGATGCGAACATTACGACGCTGATTAAAGTCCTGATCCTGTATGCAGTCGGCACCGGGGCAATTAAAGGGTTCGCGATTACTACCGGTATCGGTGTGGCGACGTCGATGTTTACCGCGATTGTCGGTACGCGTGCCATCGTAAACCTGTTGTATGGCGGCAAGCGCGTCAAAAAGCTGTCAATCTGAGGAGTGCGATGTGGCACAGGAATATACTGTTGAACAATTGAACCACGGCCGTAAAGTCTATGACTTTATGCGCTGGGACTACTGGGCTTTCGGCATCTCGGGTTTCCTGCTGATTGCGGCCATCGTGGTGATGGGCGTACGCGGGTTTAACTGGGGGCTCGATTTCACCGGTGGTACGGTGATTGAAATTACGCTGGAAAAACCAGCGGATATGGACGTGATGCGCGATGCGCTGGAGAAAGCGGGCTTCGTTGAGCCGCTTCTGCAGAACTTCGGTAGCAGTCATGACATCATGGTGCGTATGCCGCCAACTGAAGGTGCAGATGGCGGGCAGGTGCTGGGAAGTAAGGTGCTGAGTGTGATTAACGAAGCAACCGACCAGAACGCCGCCGTGAAGCGTATCGAGTTCGTTGGGCCAAGCGTTGGTGCCGATCTGGCACAGACTGGTGCAATGGCACTGATGGTGGCGCTGTTATCCATCCTTGTGTACGTCGGTTTCCGTTTTGAATGGCGACTGGCGGCAGGTGTGGTTATCTCGCTTGCGCACGACGTGATCATCACTGTTGGTATCCTCTCGCTGTTCCAGATCGAGATTGACCTGACTATCGTGGCATCCTTGATGTCGGTAATCGGTTACTCGCTTAACGATAGCATCGTGGTATCTGACCGTATTCGTGAAAACTTCCGCAAAATTCGTCGCGGTACGCCTTACGAAATCTTTAACGTGTCGTTGACCCAGACGCTGCACCGTACGTTGATTACGTCCGGTACCACGTTAGTGGTTATTCTGATGCTGTACCTCTTCGGTGGTCCGGTGTTAGAAGGCTTCTCGCTGACCATGCTTATCGGTGTTTCCATCGGTACCGCGTCTTCTATCTACGTAGCATCGGCGCTGGCGCTGAAGTTGGGTATGAAGCGTGAGCATATGCTGCAGCAGAAAGTTGAGAAGGAAGGGGCGGATCAGCCGTCCATTCTGCCGTAAGCGAGCGTTATTACGTCATTGAAAAAAGCCGTAACACACCGATTGTGTTGCGGCTTTTTTATTGCAGTATTCTAAAAATAAGCCCGATTATTGTTTTGTGAGGAGTCATCATGGCCATCATCCCTAAAAACTACGTCCGTCTGGAAAGTGGTTATCGCGAAAAAGCATTGAAGCTGTTCCCGTGGGTCTGCGGGCGCTGTTCACGAGAGTTTGTTTACTCCAATCTGCGCGAACTCACGGTTCACCATATGGATCACGACCATACCAATAACCCGGAAGACGGCAGTAACTGGGAGCTTTTATGCCTGTATTGTCACGATCACGAGCACTCAAAATATACTGAAGCGGATCAATACGGTTCGACGGTGATTGCCGGGGAAGATGCGCAGAAGGATGTGGGTGAGGCGACCTATAATCCATTTGCCAACCTGCAAGCGATGATGAATAAAAAGAAATAACCGACGTGTTGTAACGCGTACATTGCTACTGGAATCCCGATCGCAAGGTTGGGATTTTTTTGTTTTTAAGTCATGTGGATATGTCTTGGCAGAGTAGAATCAGCGGCAAGCCGGGTTTACCCGGTGAGGCGCAGTGTTGCGGGGGCTTGATCCCCGGTGGCGTTGTTGCTGGAAAGAGAAAACCCCCGCACATTGTTCGGTATTCACCGGCAACATAACGGGGGCGATCCTATGTCTAGACAACATCAGGATAGCCGCGAACCGTTGCCATTGCAACCAAGGCGGCTATATGACGCTCACGGAAGTTTGCATTTTTTTCTGGCACGATCTGGCGGCACCTACGCTTGTCAGTATTGCGACAGGTCTGTTTTTAGGCTGGTGGCATAGCAGGAAATAATGCGCGGTGGGCGTGATTGTCGCCGCGTGGCAGCATGCGCCCGAAACAGGCCAGAGGGAAACCTCTGGCCTTTTTTGCGGTATCGAACTTAGAAGTTGTAACCCACCACCAGGTAACCACCCCAGCCGGTAGATTTGGCGCTAAAGTCGCCTTCACCCCAGTTCAGGGTTGAGCCTTCTTTCCACTGGCCGCCGTTATGGAAGTAACGTGCGACAACAGAGTAGTGCCAGTGATCGTAGTTCAGTGCCAGGACGTGGCTGGAGGCGATGGAATTGCTGGTACGGTTTTCATCATCGCCCAGATCTGAGCCCCAGTCGAAGTTGGTGAAACCGATGTAGCTCAGTTTACCGCCCCACAGGTCGGAAATCGGCACAAAGTATTTCACTTTGAAACGGTAGCCATCCCATTCGTTTTCGTTGGATGCGCCATAGTTCTGCCACTGGTACTTCGCGTACACGTTCATTGACAGGCTCATTGGCAGGCCAGTGTCGATATCGGTACCCAGACCCATGTACCAGGTGCTCTGGCGGCTGGCTTTGTTATCGCCCATATCGTAGATGTAGTTGTTGGCGATATACCACTCTTTGAACGGACCAAAGCTCAGGTCTGCACCGGTCAGCTTGTCGATAGAAAAGCGCGGTTCGATTTCCATGAACATTGGGGAACCGTCTGACCAAATGCCTTTATCGTTGCCGTTACCCCAGTCGAAGGTTTTTGGGATATCGATGTAGCCGTAGAAATCTAACCAATCTTTTTTGGCAAATGCTTCGTACTCCAGATAAACGTCGTTGTTCAATTTTGGAGAGAAGCGAGTGTGGTAGCTACCAACAACGTTGACGCTCTGATGCCACCAGTCGGAAACGTACTGCGGCTGAGTGCTGTCCGCAGCATTAGCAGTGAAAGAAGCGGTAAGCGCCAGCGCGGCACCGGCTGCAAGTAATGTTTTTTTCATATTTATGCCACTAATAAAAAAATTCGAAAGAGAGTGATTTTTATCACCGAAGTTTTTCTAAATGTTTCGTGTTTCTGCGTGCCTATTATATGAATCCTTGCTCACGAAAATCAGTCGCAGTTCACACATTTTTCAAGTGCGTAATCGATTGCGTTCACGTTTGCGTAGATTGGACGCCGCGATTGTACTGATGGAGTGAATTATTGCAAATTTTTACACACAGGAAATGTATAGAAGGTGAGGGAAGCAATGGCAGCACCGGAGCGTTATTGTCACTCCGGTGCCTGAAAGCTTTATTGTGGGTTAGCGGGCTGAACGTCGTGAATACGTACAAAGCCTAGTTGGTCAGGCGTCACACCATTAAGCTGGAGGGGAATATCCACATCGCTTGGCGCAAGTATGCTTGCTGGCGCTGAGAAAAGCTGATTTTGCACGTTCACTTCCTGATACTGCTCGGTGGTACCCTGAATTTTCCCCCATTCCACGGTACCGGTGAAGGCCGGTAGCGGATCGTTGGATTCACCCTGAATACGTAAAGTGAGCGCGGTCCCCTGCGCATTTGGCGCGATATTTTTCAGCGACATACGCAGTGTTCCAACCTGGCTGTTCAAACGCGCAGGTGTGTTTGCGCCTGGCAGCAGGTAAGCGCCACGGGTTGACTTTGCATTCAACGCATTCTGCTGAGTGATTTTTACCGTTTCTTTGTTCAACTGCGTCATTTCAGCGCTTAATGTACTGATACTTTGATGCATTTGCTTCACTTCCGCCTGCTGTGCACAGGCGGTCAGGCTGACGAGGCTTCCCAGCAGGGCTATTCTTAGGTAACGTCTTGTCATTGTGTCTTTTTCCTTCTCTTGGGATAACGCAATGGTAGCGCGCATTAGGTCTTCTGGCATCGATCCATTATCTCAAAAGCGCTGTTCCTTTGTTGTCTCGCCAGTTCAGGGTAAAATAGATTTCATTAACCCTCACCGTCAGGACGTCGTATGCACTGCCCATTCTGTTTCGCCGTAGACACTAAAGTGATTGACTCCCGCCTTGTGGGAGAAGGTTCCTCCGTTCGCCGCCGTCGGCAATGCCTGGTATGCAACGAACGCTTCACCACTTTTGAAGTGGCTGAGCTGGTGATGCCTCGCGTGGTGAAAAGCAATGACGTGCGCGAACCGTTTAACGAAGACAAGCTGCGTAGCGGTATGCTCAGAGCGCTGGAAAAGCGCCCGGTAAGTTCCGATGATGTAGAAATGGCGATTAATCATATCAAATCGCATCTGCGCGCTACCGGTGAACGCGAAGTCCCGAGCAAGCTGCTGGGTAATCTGGTGATGGAGCAACTGAAAAAGCTCGATAAAGTGGCTTATATTCGCTTTGCTTCCGTTTATCGCAGCTTTGAAGATATTAAAGAGTTTGGCGAAGAGATCGCCCGCTTACAGGACTAAGCTATGCACGATGAAATGTACATGGCGCGCGCGCTAAAGTTAGCGGCGCGCGGGCGATTCACCACCCATCCGAACCCGCGTGTTGGCTGTGTGATTGTGAATCAAGGCGAAATCGTCGGCGAAGGTTTTCATTATCGTGCCGGTGAGCCGCATGCGGAAGTTCACGCGCTGCGGATGGCGGGTGATAAAGCGAAGGGCGCGACCGCCTATGTGACGCTTGAACCATGCAGCCATCACGGTCGCACGCCGCCGTGCTGCGATGCATTGATTGCCGCCGGTGTTTCACGCGTGGTGGCTGCCATGCAGGATCCGAATCCGCAGGTGGCGGGCCGTGGTCTCTATCGCTTGCAGCAGGCCGGTATTGAGGTCAGTCATGGCTTGATGATGAGTGAAGGCGAAGCGTTGAACAAAGGTTTTCTCAAACGTATGCGCACCGGTTTTCCTTATGTACAGCTAAAGCTTGGCGCATCGCTTGATGGCCGCACGGCGATGGCCAGCGGTGAAAGTCAGTGGATCACCTCCCCGCAGGCTCGCCGCGATGTGCAGCGCCTGCGCGCGGAAAGTCACGCCATTTTAACCAGTAGCGCCACGGTGCTGGCAGACGATCCCGCTTTAACCGTACGTTGGGATGAGCTGAGTGCCGACACTCAGCAGCTTTACCCGCAAGAAAATCTGCGTCAGCCACTGCGTATTGTTATCGACAGCGGTAATCGTGTGACGCCAGAGCATCGAATTGTGCAGCAGCCGGGTGAAACGCTGTTTGCGCGCACCAAAGATGATACCCGTAGCTGGCCGGAAGGCGTGCAAACGCTAAAAGTGCCAGAGCATAACGGGCATCTCGATCTGGTTTTATTGATGATGCAACTGGGAAAACAGCAAATTAACAGCATCTGGGTTGAGGCCGGGCCAACGCTTGCCGGTGCGCTGATTCAGGCGGGTCTGGTTGATGAGCTTATCGTCTACATCGCACCTAAACTATTAGGCAGCGACGCGCGCGGATTATGTGTGCTGCCGGGGCTTGAGAAACTGGCCGATGCCCCCCATTTTAAATTCAATGAGATACGTCAGGTCGGCCCTGATGTCTGCCTGCATTTAACAGCCAGGTGAGGCTTTCTGAATTAGAAGCAGCAGCGCCCGGAATATTATGATAAAATCCGCCCCCCTGCGGGGCAAATGAACCCAAAGGAAGAGTATGAACATTATTGAAGCTAACGTTGCTACCCCGGACGCTCGCGTCGCCATCACCATCGCGCGTTTCAACAACTTTATCAATGACAGCCTGCTGGAAGGTGCTATCGACGCCCTGAAACGCATTGGTCAGGTTAAAGATGAAAACATCACCGTAGTTTGGGTTCCAGGTGCTTATGAGCTGCCGCTGGCAGCAGATGCGCTGGCAAAAACCGGTAAATACGATGCGGTGATAGCACTGGGTACAGTTATCCGTGGCGGTACAGCTCACTTCGAATATGTCGCTGGCGGGGCAAGCAATGGTCTGGCGCAAGTCGCTCAGGACAGCGGAATCCCGGTAGCCTTTGGTGTTCTGACCACCGAAAGTATTGAACAAGCTATCGAACGCGCTGGCACAAAAGCCGGGAACAAAGGTGCAGAAGCTGCACTGACCGCGATTGAAATGATTAATGTATTGAAAGCCATCAAGGCCTGATTTTTGTAAGGGGAAATCCGTGAAACCTGCTGCTCGTCGCCGCGCCCGTGAGTGTGCCGTCCAGGCGCTCTACTCCTGGCAGTTGTCCCAGAACGACATCTCTGATGTTGAATACCAGTTCCTGGCGGAACAAGACGTTAAAGATGTTGACGTCGCGTACTTCCGCGAACTGCTGTCCGGGGTAGCGACTAACAGCGCGTACCTCGACGGATTGATGAAGCCGTACCTTTCCCGTCTGCTCGAAGAGCTGGGCCAGGTAGAAAAAGCGGTACTGCGTATTGCGCTGTTCGAACTGTCCAAGCGTGATGATGTGCCGTACAAAGTGGCTATCAACGAAGCTATTGAGCTGGCAAAAACTTTCGGCGCTGAAGACAGCCACAAGTTTGTCAACGGTGTACTGGATAAAGCCGCTCCTGCCATTCGTCCCCGCAAAAAGTAACCCGTAGGCCGGTGAGAGGGTGGTGTCTACCACTTTCCCCGGCCTTGTTTTATCCTTCTGCTGAGGCATAACGTATGGCATGCGGCGAATTCTCCCTGATTGCCCGTTATTTTGACCGAGTAAGAAACGCCCGTCTTGATGTCGAAACCGGAATTGGTGACGACTGCGCGTTACTCAACATCCCCGAAAAACAAACCCTGGCAATCAGCACCGATACGCTGGTAGTCGGTAATCATTTTCTTCCTGATATTGACCCTGCGGATCTCGCGTATAAAGCTCTGGCGGTTAACGTCAGCGATCTCGCCGCTATGGGGGCCGATCCTGCGTGGTTAACGCTCGCGCTGACTCTGCCTTCGGTCGATGAAAACTGGCTTGCGGCGTTCAGTGATAGCCTGTTTGAGCAGCTAAATTACTACGATATGCAGCTTATTGGCGGCGATACCACCAAAGGGCCGCTGTCGATGACGCTCAGCATCCACGGGTATGTACCGGTGGGGCGGGCGCTGAAGCGTTCTGGTGCGAAGCCGGGAGACTGGATTTACGTTACCGGTACGCCGGGTGATAGTGCCGCCGGGCTGGCGTTGCTCCTCAATCAGTTAACCATTGATGAACCGGAAGACGCCGCTTATCTGCGCCAGCGACACCTGCGTCCAACACCGCGTATTCTGCAAGGGCAGGCACTGCGCGATCTTGCGAACTCGGCTATCGATATCTCTGATGGGCTGATTTCTGACCTCGGGCATATCCTGAAGGCCAGCGGTGTGGGCGCGCGCGTGGATCTGGATGCGTTGCCCTATTCTGAAGCGATGCAGCGTCATGTTGCGCCAGAACAGGCCTGCCGCTGGGCGCTCTCCGGCGGCGAAGACTATGAACTCTGCTTTACCGTTCCCGAACTGAACCGCGGAGCGCTGGAAGTCGCGCTGGGCAAACTGGGTACGCCGTTTACCTGTGTTGGGCAAATCAGCGCGGATGTGGAAGGGCTGAATTTTACGCAAGATGGCAAAGCGGTCACGCTGGACTGGAAAGGATACGATCACTTTGGCTAAGCCTGATACCGCTAAAAGCCGCCTGAATTTAGGTAACCCCTGGCACCTGCTGGCGACTGGATTTGGCAGCGGACTCAGTCCAATTATGCCAGGCACGATGGGGTCGTTAGCCTCGATTCCATTCTGGTACTTGCTGACATTTTTACCGCTACAAGTGTATTCGCTAGTGGTGATGTTCGGTATTTGCATCGGCGTATATATCTGCCGTCGCACGGCGCGCGATATGGGTACGCATGACCACGGTAGCATTGTGTGGGATGAGTTTATCGGCATGTGGATAACCCTGATGGCGATCCCGGTTATCAGTTGGCAGTGGGTGCTGGCTGGATTCGTTGTATTCCGCATTTTTGATATGTGGAAGCCGTGGCCGATCCGCTGGTTTGACCGCAATATCCACGGTGGTATGGGGATTATGGTGGACGATATTATCGCCGGGGTTATTTCGGCGGGGATTTTGTACGTGGTAGGGCATCATATTCTGTGATGGTTTTCCCCCTCTCCCTTCCAGGGAGAGGGGGAAAACCAATACTGACGCCTATTTGAACTACCGACTTTCCCACGACACCGATCGGTTCCCTCGCCCCTTTGGGGAGAGGGCTAGGGTGAGGGGAAACAAGCGCTTATTTAAACCCTACCACCGGATGCACCTGATACGGTGCTTCCATCGCCTCAATTTGCTCTGATGTCAGCGTAATATCCACCGCATTCAGCAGTTCATCCAATTGATCCTCACGCGACGCACCAATAATTGGCGCTGCCACACCCGGTTTACTCAGAAGCCACGCTAGTGCCGTTTGCGCCCGGCTGGCCTCAATCTCTTCTGCAACTCGCTCCAGTTCTCCGGCAATTTGTTCGTCGTTCCCCTCCGTCGAGCTGTAGAGCGTCTGACCGAACTCATCTGAAACCAGTCGCGCCGTCGTTTCCCCCCACGGACGCGTCAGACGTCCGCGTGCTAACGGACTCCATGGAATCACCGCCACGCCTTCCTGGGTACACAGCGGCAGCATGTCACGTTCTTCTTCGCGATAGATGAGATTGTAGTGATCCTGCATGGTGACAAATGGCGCCCAGCCGTTGGTTTTCTGTAGCGCTAGCGCATGGGCGAACTGGCGGGCGTGCATTGAAGAAGCGCCGATAAAACGGGCTTTCCCTGATTTTACAACCTCGTCCAATGCTTCCAGCGTCTCTTCAATCGGCGTGCGATAGTCCCAGCGGTGAATTTGCAGCAGATCAACATAGTCCATGCCGAGTCGGCTTAGGCTATCGTCAATGGAGCGCAGGATCTGCGCGCGGGAGAGTCCTTCTTCAAGGGAACCCACCTGATGATAAACTTTAGTGGCGACCACCACATCATCACGGCGAGCAAAGTCGCGCAGTGCACGGCCAACAATCTCTTCACTGCTGCCGTCAGAGTAGCTATTTGCAGTATCGAAAAAATTGATGCCACCTTCGAGAGCGCGTTGGATTATGGGGCGGCTGCTGTCTTCTGGCAGTGTCCAGGCATGTTTACCCCGGTCCGGTTCGCCGAAGGTCATACAGCCCAGACAAAGGCGGGAAACACGAAGATCGGTTTGTCCTAAGAGATGGTATTGCATGATGTCGCTCCTGCTAGCGGGGTAAAAGGTTTACCTTTAAGCATAGCAGGAGCGAGAGGAGGGATTATGCTAACCAGGCCGCGATCCTGGCGCTAATGCCCGCGGCATCCAGACCAAGATCGGCTCGCGCCTCTTCCTGCGTCCCTTGCGGGACAAAGAAATCGGGCAGGCCAAGGTTGAGTACCGGTACCGGTTTACGATGTGCCATCAGCACTTCATTGACGCCGCTTCCCGCGCCACCGATAACGGCGTTTTCTTCCAGTGTGACCAGCGATTCGTGACGAGCAGCCATCTCAAGAATCAGGCTCTCATCCAGCGGCTTCACAAAACGCATATCGACCAGCGTCGCATTAAGTTTTTCTGCGACGATTTCAGCTTCCACCAGCAACGTGCCGAAGTTAAGGATCGCCAGTTTCTCGCCTTCACGTTTCACCACGCCTTTGCCCAGCGGCAGTTTTGCTAACGGTTCAAGCGTTGCGCCAGTGCCCGTTCCGCGCGGATATCGCACGGCGCTTGGGCCGTCGCCGTAGTGGTAGCCGGTGTACAACATCTGGCGGCATTCGTTTTCATCGCTTGGCGTCATGATGACCATTTCCGGGATGCAGCGCAGGAAGGAGATATCAAACGCCCCCTGGTGAGTCTGCCCATCAGCACCGACAATGCCTGCACGATCGATAGCAAACAGCACCGGCAATTTCTGAATGGCGACGTCGTGGATCACTTGATCGTAAGCGCGTTGCAGGAAGGTCGAATAGATAGCCACAATCGGCTTATAACCGCCAATTGCCAGCCCTGCGGCAAACGTGACCGCATGTTGCTCGGCAATCGCGACATCGAAATACTGATCGGGATATTTTTTCGAGAACTCGACCATCCCAGAGCCTTCGCGCATCGCAGGCGTTACCGCCATCAGCTTGCTGTCTTTGGCTGCCGTTTCACACAGCCAGTCGCCGAAGATTTTGGAATATGATGGCAGACCGCCGCTGCTTTTAGGCAACTTACCGCTGGTGTGATCGAATTTTGGCACCGCGTGGAAGGTAATCGGGTCTTTTTCGGCCGGCTCATAACCACGGCCTTTTTTGGTCATAATATGCAGGAACTGCGGGCCTTTCAGGTCGCGCATGTTTTTAAGCGTATTGACCAGCCCCAGTACGTCGTGACCGTCTACCGGCCCGATATAGTTAAAGCCTAGCTCTTCAAACAGGGTGCCGGGGACGACCATCCCTTTGATATGCTCTTCGGTACGCTTGAGCAATTCTTTGATCGGCGGAACGCCAGAAAAGACTTTTTTGCCGCCTTCGCGCAGGGAAGAGTAGAGTTTTCCGGAGAGCAATTGCGCCAGATGGTTATTCAGCGCACCGACGTTTTCCGAGATCGACATTTCGTTGTCGTTCAGCACGACCAGCATATCTGGCTTGATATCGCCCGCATGGTTCATGGCTTCAAATGCCATGCCCGCAGTAATTGCGCCATCGCCAATCACGCAGACGGTACGGCGCTGTTTATTTTCTTTTTCAGCCGCTACCGCAATGCCAATTCCTGCGGAAATGGAGGTCGATGAGTGACCGACGCTCAGCACGTCATACTCACTCTCACCGCGCCATGGGAATGGGTGTAGCCCACCTTTTTGCCGAATGGTGTCAATCTTGTCGCGACGCCCGGTCAAAATTTTGTGCGGATATGCCTGGTGGCCGACGTCCCAGATAAGCTGGTCGAATGGCGTATTGTAGACGTAATGCAGCGCCACGGTGAGTTCCACCGTGCCAAGCCCGGAGGCAAAGTGTCCGCTTGAACGGCTCACGCTGTCGAGCAGGTAACGGCGTAGCTCGTCACACAGTTTCGGCAGGCTCTCTTTTGGCAACAGGCGCAATTCCTGGGTGGAATCGACCAGCGCCAGGGTCGGGTATTTGGCAATATCAAAACTCATCGGAGACTCATTTATTGTTTATTTGTCGCGCAGGATGATGTAATCCGCTAGCGCTTCCAGTGCTGTGGTATCCAGTGACTGTGCCGCCAGTACGGTTAATGACTGGCGTGCCTCAGCGATGAGGTCACTGGCTTTTTTCCGGGCTTGCTCAAGGCCCAGTAGTGCAGGATAGGTGCTTTTACCGAGTTGTTGGTCGGCACCCTGGCGTTTTCCGAGGGTCGCAGTATCCCCCACCACATCCAGAATGTCATCCTGAACCTGGAATGCCAGGCCGATGCATTCGGCGTACTTATCCAGCAGCGGCAGCGCCTTGCGGCCTTGCTCACCGGCGCTTAATGCACCAAGACGCACGGCGGCACGAATCAACGCGCCGGTTTTATGGCGATGGATACGCTCCAGCATTTCCAGATTCACCCGCTGGCCTTCCGCTTCCAGATCCAGCGCCTGACCGCCGCACATACCTGCCACGCCGCTGGCGGTGGCGAGTTCGGACAGCATCGCCAGGCGATCGCGGTCAGAGACTTCTGTCATCGGCGCATCACTGAGTATAGAAAATGCCAGCGTTTGTAGCGCGTCACCAGCCAGAATTGCGCTCGCCTCGCCAAATTTAATATGACAGGTTGGCTGGCCGCGACGCAGATCGTCGTTGTCCATTGCCGGCAGATCGTCGTGCATGAGTGAATAGGCATGAATGCATTCAACGGCAGCTGCCGGGGCATCCAGCGTTGTCATGCTAACGCCAAACATTTTGCCGGTGGCATACACCAGGAACGGGCGCAGGCGTTTACCGCCCAATAATGCGCCATACTGCATGGCGTCAACCAGTGGAGTGTTCTGAAACGGTAGCGGAGCGATAAATCGGCGCAGCGCGTCGTTTGCCTGGACGACACAGGCATTGAGCTGTTGCGAAAAATCCATTTTATTCGGCGTCCGGCGTGAATGGCGTTAAGGGAGCGTCTTCGTTATCGGCAAGCAGGATCTGCACGCGCTGTTCCGCTTGTTGCAGTTTTGTCTGCCCCTGACGTGCCAGCTGCACGCCACGTTCAAATTCGTTTAGCGCTTCTTCCAGTGGGAGGGAGCCGCTTTCCAGACGGTTAACAATCTGCTCAAGCTCGGTTAAAGCAGTTTCGAAACTGGCCGGGGCATCATTTTTCTTTGGCATAGTGAATGTTTGGCTCTTGTTAAATCGCGACGGTGTCTATGGTAACGGAGTCTGGGCGTGAAGCAAATAACACGCAATGGTAAGCAGGATGATGGTATACTCCGCGACCTGGACGCAGGTACGCCTGGAATTATCAGTACACTGCGATACATCTTTTTGCTCAAAGCCCCTCAGGGCTTGCCAACGAACCATTGCCGCCATGAAGTTTATCATTAAATTGTTCCCGGAAATCACCATCAAAAGCCAAACTGTGCGTTTGCGCTTTATTAAAATTTTAACCGGGAATATCCGTAACGTTCTCAAAAATCTCGATGAAACCCTCGCTATCGTTCGTCACTGGGATCACATCGAAGTTCGCTCGAAAGATGAAGATAAGCGCCAGACCCTTATCGACGCGATGACGCGTATTCCGGGTATTCATCATATTCTGGAAGTGGAAGACGTTCCGTTTACCTCGCTGCACAATATTTTTGAGCAGACGCTGCCGCTGTGGCGTGACGCGCTTGAAGGCAAAAGCTTCTGCGTGCGCGTTAAACGTCGCGGTAAGCATGAGTTCACGTCCATTGAAGCCGAGCGTTACGTAGGCGGTGGCTTGAATCAACATATTGAAACGGCGCGCGTGAAGCTGACTAAGCCAGATGTGACCGTCAACCTCGAGATCGAGAACGATCGTCTGCTGTTGGTGAAAGGGCGTTACGAAGGTATCGGCGGTTTCCCTATCGGTACCCAGGAAGACGTCCTGTCGCTGATCTCTGGCGGTTTCGACTCTGGTGTTTCCAGTTACATGCTGATGCGTCGCGGCTGCCGCGTACATTACTGCTTCTTTAACCTCGGTGGCGCCGCCCACGAAATCGGTGTTCGCCAGGTCGCGCACTACCTGTGGAACCGCTTCGGCAGTTCACACCGTGTGCGCTTTGTGGCTATCAACTTTGAACCTGTGGTTGGCGAAATCCTCGAGAAAGTCGAAGACGGACAGATGGGTGTGGTGCTCAAGCGCATGATGGTCCGTGCGGCATCACAAGTCGCTGAACGTTACGGCGTGCAAGCGCTGGTGACCGGTGAAGCGTTAGGTCAGGTTTCCAGCCAGACCCTGACGAACCTGCGTTTAATCGACAATGTGTCCGATACTCTGATTCTGCGTCCGCTGATTTCCCATGATAAAGAGCACATCATCGATCTGGCGCGTGAAATTGGTACTGAAGATTTTGCTCGTACCATGCCGGAATACTGCGGTGTGATCTCGAAAAGCCCAACCATCAAGGCCGTGAAGGCGAAAATTGAAGCGGAAGAAGCCAACTTCGATTTCACCATTCTCGATAAAGTGGTTACCGAAGCGAATAACGTCGATATCCGTGATATCGCTCAGCAGACCGAGCAGGAAGTGGTAGAAGTTGAAACCGTTAGTGGTTTCACTGAGAACGACGTGATCCTGGATATTCGTTCTATTGATGAGCAGGATGCTAAGCCGCTGAAGGTGGAAGGTGTCGGCGTGGAATCGCTGCCGTTCTACAAGCTGAGTACGCAGTTTGGTAACCTTGATCAGAGTAAAACCTATCTGCTGTGGTGTGAACGTGGCGTGATGAGTCGCCTGCAGGCGCTGTATCTGCGCGAGCAGGGCTTTGCTAACGTCAAAGTTTATCGTCCGTAGGACAAATCGCTCACCCGTATTTGCTGCACAATTTGCTTCCTGAAACGCCTCTTTAGAGGCGTTTTTTTATGGTTATACCCGGATTTTAATAAGCATCTCTAATTTTATTTTTTATTATTGAAAAGCATTATAGGTATTTTAATTTATTCACTGGTGTTATTTTTGTGCTTTTATTATTCAATAAATGAATATTTATTTTTATGCTTTTGCTCTTAAAATAAAAGTATAATCAGAAGCCTTATTTCTGTGTGTCAGATAAATATATTAATGATTGGGCCTCTCGATGAATAATAGATATTTATTGATTCTGTTTATGAGCATTGCTTTACTTAATGGATGTTCAAAATCCTCATCAATTGATGATAAGAAAAAATCGGTAACCTCGCAGCGCACTGATGTAACTTCTACTACCCAACTTTCTGAGCAGGATGTTTTCGGCAATGAGTTAACGCTGGAGATCACAGAAGAGGATATCCAGAATGCCGTTGAGGAAGCTGAAGGACAGTTTGACGTTCCTCTGCACTCATCTATTGTCCTGGTGAAATCGGGTTCGCGAGCGCCAGACGTTATGATGCAAAAGGAAATGCAGCGCTATTATAAGGTATCAACATTTTCTGGGATTCCGGTTGTCAGGAAAAAAAGAGCCTCCCAGCCAGCCTCTTCGATTAAGCAAACGGTCAGTGACCTGGCTGAAAATGAAATAGAGAATAAAAGCGCTGTGATTAATGCTAATTACATGCAGGCACTGAGATATATTGCTGCAAAAGGTCGGCATAATACCATCATCGTCTATTGGGATGAGATTGAGTCTGCTAAATATAATTCAGCCTTAAAAGAAACTGTCTGGAAAAAATATAGTGGCGAAAAGATCGCGGGTATATCTTTGCGCTATTTGATTCGGTTTGTTTTGGTTGATGTAGCCAGTGGAGAGTGGTCAACATACTCCCCGGTTAACGCTGAATCATTGACGATTCCGTTAGTCCCTGCAAAAGATCAGAAAAACGATGCTGACTCTATTCAGAGGAAAATAAACGATCTTGAAAAGGCGACGTGTAAAATGGTGGTAGAAGATTTGGTTGAGCGGTACAGCAGGCATTGATTGTCACGTGATACAGAGGATTGGTTTCCTGACATTATTTCGATGGAAACCAATCTGCTAGCTATGCTATCACCAAAGTGCCTGGCCTAAATTACATTTACTCCTCATAAAAATTATAAATCCCCGCCGCCATCACCAATCGCGTCGAAATCTCATACGCCTTTTCGCGGCCTACCAGCAATTCAATAATTTTCAGCCCAAAATCAATTGCTGTCCCAGGCCCCTGACTGGTGAGCAGATTCACCCGAGGATCCCAGACTACACGTCGGTCTTGCCATTGTTCTTCAGGGATTCGATCCTTCAGTGCGGGGAAGCCGGTCATATTACCAATAGGGAAAATATTATGCGGGACCAGAACAGTGGCAGCGGCGGCGCAAATGGTGGCGACAATGCGCCCGGAACGCTGGAACTGTTTCACCGTTTCAACCAGCAGCGTACTGTCACGGAAGTATTCCGCACCTTTTATACCGCCCGGCAGAATGATGATATCGAAGTCCCCATCTGCCACTTGAACCAGCGGGGCATCGGCCAGAATCTTGACACCGCGCGAGCAGGTGATAGCCAGATTGCCATCGCTTGCCACGCTGGCGGTTGTGACCTGGATACCGACACGCACCAACAAATCAATCGTGGTCACGGCTTCCATTTCTTCGCTACCAGGAGCGAGGCAAATCAGTGCTGACGCGCTCATATTCACTCTCCTTACGTTTAACCTGTTCATACAGTCGGGTATTTTCAGGCACCGGAATGCCATGTGCCCGTGCGCGCTTGAGCAGGAAACCGGTGATATAGTCAATTTCTGTGTGCCGAAGTGCACGAATGTCCTGCAGCATAGAAGATATATTTTCTGCTGTTAGATCAATCACCTGATTGACATAAAGTAACAAACTTTCCGGTGAAGTATGAAATCCTTCCCGCGTCATGGTCATCGCCACTTCTTCGCAGATATGGGCAATCTGCTCCTGATGATAGCGCAAATCGCCGTTAGGGCAGTTCATTAGCGCGGTGAGTGGGTTGATGACGCAGTTAACGGCGAGTTTGCGCCACATCGCGGAATGAATGCTGTCGTGCCAGGCTACGTCTGGCAGCACATTTTGCAGGGTTTCAGCCAGTACGCTGTAGTCTTCATCGTAGTGCTTCGCTGGGCCGATGTGCGTCGTGCCGTTAGCAACATGAATGATGACGCTACCATCGCGGCGTGCAGCCTGGGTGGTCGCGCCGAGCAAAATAGGCTGCTTGAGATCGTTTAGCTCCTGTAACGTACCCATACCATTATGAATCAGCAGGATAGGCGTTGTTACCGGGAGATGAACCGCCAGGCTTCTCACCGCATCGGAAACCTGCCACGCTTTTAACGTGACCAAAAGCAAATCACTTTGCGCCAGAAAATCGGGGTCGTTAGCGATAAGGGACTGATTAAATATCGTGCCGTCAAGTTCTAAGAGATTCACGCTACAGTAGGGCTGAGGTACGCGTAACCAGCCTTGTACTTCAAATCCTTTTTTGTGGAGTGCCGTCATCCATAATTGGCCTAGCGCGCCACATCCCAATACCGTAATTTTCAAATAACCTCCTGACCGTCTTCTTACCACAAACGATGCTGCTGGTATGTCATACTTCACGCTGACCGTGAGTATATGCTTAATGGATTTCGAGTTGTAGGACGGCTCAAGAGAGTGAATCTCTTTTTGTCCGTAGTTCGGGTAAATGGACGTCGTCCGCGCATCTACAACTGGAAAGACGACGAGTATAGCGCTATCAATTCAGCTTCCGGGGATAACCAGTTGAGTTATGCCGTGTTGCAGGTATTATGCAACGCAAAAGAAACTAAGGGAGGGGAAAAGATGCCATCTTTCGATATTGTCTCTGAAGTCGATCTTCAGGAAGCGCGCAACGCGGTAGATAACGCGAGCCGCGAAGTAGAGTCACGCTTTGACTTTCGTGGTGTTGAAGCCACTTTTGAATTAAACGAAGCGAATAAGACGATTAAAGTACTGAGCGAATCTGATTTCCAGGTCAATCAGTTGCTGGATATTCTGCGCGCTAAGCTGCTTAAACGCGGCATTGAAGGGACGTCGCTGGACGTGCCGGAAGATTTCGTCCACAGCGGGAAAACCTGGTTTGTTGAAGCCAAGTTGAAGCAGGGGATTGAGAGTGCGGTTCAGAAGAAAATCGTTAAGCTGATTAAAGACAGCAAGCTGAAAGTACAGGCGCAAATTCAGGGTGAAGAGATTCGTGTGACCGGCAAGGCGCGCGACGATCTGCAGTCTACGATGGCGTTGGTACGCGGCGGTGACCTTGGTCAGCCGTTCCAGTTTAAAAACTTCCGCGACTAATTGCGTAAGCGCTGCCCGCTTAGCTATGCGGGCAGCACCATTTTATTGAGCGGCAATCGCCTGCTCAACCTCAAAGCGATTGGTTACTTTGCTGTCAATTTTGACATAGGCCGAATGTTCTTCTGCCACTACCAGAACCTCTTTGACTCCATCCATTACCAGCAGCCGTTCACGTAAGGCATCGCTTGCGTCGATATCTTTTGGAATTTCAACACGCAGACTGCTGACATACTGCGGTTCCTGCATTGTCATCGACACCAACAGCCAGACGGTCGCCAATAATGCACCGGCGAGGAATACCGTTTGGGAATCAAACAGGCCGTCAACCCAGCCGCCCAATGACCCGCCAATCGCGACGCCCAGGAACTGGCTGGTGGAGTAAATCCCCATCGCCGTGCCTTTGTAACCTGCTGGCGACTCCTTGCTGATAAGCGAAGGCAGCAGCGCCTCCATCAGGTTGAAGGCGAGGAAGAATATCTGCACGCCAATGACCAGTTCCCAGAATGAATTACCGGAACCCCACAGGACGATTTCGGCAATCAACAGCAGGGAAATACACAGCACAAACACGCGCTTCATGCGGCGTTTTACTTCGGCGTAAATGATAAAAGGCACTACCGATATGAACGATACCAGCATCGTTACCAGGTAGATTTTCCAGTGCTCGGCCGCCGGGAATCCGGCAGCCTCCAGCTGGCCCGGCAGGGCAACGAAGGTGGACATGAGTAGAATGTGCAGGCACATGATGCCGAAGTTGAGCTTCAGCAGACGTGGCTCCATCAATACCTTGCTAAAGCACCCTTTCACCATCCCGGACTCACGGTTGAGAACGTGATTTTTGCTGTCCGGTACCACCAGAATGGTTAACACAATACCGAGCGTTGCCAGCCCGGCGATCATCCAGAATAGCGCGTGGAGGCCAAGTTTATGGGTGATGATGGGACCAAGTACCATCGCAATGGCGAAGGTGACACCAAAGCTGACGCCGATAAACGCCATTGCCTTGGTGCGGTTTTGTTCACGGGTCAGGTCGGAAAGCAGCGCCATGACCGCTGCCGCAATGGCCCCGGAGCCCTGTAGCGCTCGGCCAAGAATAATGCCCCAGATGGAATCGGACATAGCGGCAATCACGCTGCCGAGAACGAAAATCGCCAGCCCGCCGATAATTAACGGCTTGCGTCCAATGCGGTCAGAGACCAGCCCAAAGGGAATCTGAAAGATAGCCTGCGCCAGGCCGTAAATACCGATAGCCAAACCAATGAGCGCTTCGCTTGCGCCCTGCAATGCCATGCCGTATGTGGTCAGAACCGGCAGAACCATAAACATGCCGAGCATACGCAAAGAAAATACGGTTCCTAAACCCCAGGTTGCGCGTAACTCGCTGGGCGTCATTTTGTAATCGTTCATTCCCACCTCAAAATAAAAGCTGGGAGTAGTGTAGTGCGGGGAGAGGGCAGGGTAAACAGACGCTTAATTAACAAATATTACATTATTGAATCATTTGTGCGAAATAGAGACGAAAATGAATAATCCGGTGGCAGAGGCGCTACCGGAAGAAGGTAAAGCATAATGCGGCTTGCAACGAAACCTGGCGGATGATGTGGATGATCTTCGAGATTTTAATGCATCATTTGCATTAATAATTGATATGGCTTCACCAGCGGATACCAGTAGGAAATGTCTCATCTGTAGGATGAATGGGGCGATAGGGTGTTTCCAGCAATAGCGCGTATGTAATGCTGGTGGGTTAAGTGTAATAAAGTAAATTGGGTGCGCTGAGAATACTTGCCAACATCAAGAGTGGCGGGGATTTCTCCCCGCCGGGTCTCTTACTTAACAGATTCGTAAGCTGTGAAGACGGCGACCTCTGTCTGTCCGCTTCGGATATGGACCTCGCAAAGATCTTTGCGTGTGACCAGTACCGACATCATGACGGTAATACCCAAGACTATCAGGGCAATAACGATTGCCTTGTTCCGCTTCATAGCCTACTTCTCCTTGACCCGAAGGTCGGTAAGAGGCTAACCTAATGTTGTTGTGCATTTAGGGGCCTCAGATTAATGTTAAGCGTCTTGCTGGACGCTGAATGTTATCTGGGGCTTTTGTCTATCTGCCTTTCACACCATGCTCAAGACAAATAGTCTCAAGCACCCGCCGCGATTCTATACCTGATATCCTTCGCCTTAGCTGTCTAAACGCTGACCGTGCCGATAATTCGGAATACATCAATATAGGTTTGCTGACTGTTTTTCAGGCAATAAAAAACCCTGCCGGAGCAGGGTTTTCAGTAACAGCCTTTTGTCTTACCAGACTGAAGCTAACAAGTTCTGTGAGCTCGGCACCATAAAGTCGACCGACATCATAACGCTGAGTGCGGTAATGGCGATGATGGAGAAACCGAACAGCTTGCGCGCCCAGACCTTATCATCTTCCACTTTGTAACCGCGCAGTGCCATACCAAGCCACCAGACGCTAACCGCTGCGGCAACCACCAGGTATTTGTAACCTGCGTAGCCGCCAAGCGAGAGCATCAGCGTCGCTAAAGCAAACGCCACGATGTACAACGTGATGTGATTTTTCGCCACAGCAATGCCTTTCACTACCGGAAGAACCGGAATATTCGCTGCCTGATAATCCTTGAAGCGGAAAATCGCGATAGCGTAGGAGTGAGGCATCTGCCACAGGCTGAAGATCGCCAGCAGAATCAACGCGCCGCTGTCGAAGTTGCCGGTAACGGCGCAGTAGCCAATCACCGGCGGCGCGGCGCCGGAGAGTGAACCAATCAGCGTGCCGTAAACGGAGTGGCGCTTCATGTACAGGCTGTAGACGCCGACATAAACCACAAATCCCATCACCCCAAGCCAGCAGGCGAGGGGATTGGCACCGAACCACAGCAGCATGAAGCCAGCGAGACCCAGCAAAGTGGCGTAGACCAGTGACGTTTTTGGCGCAATCAGTCCCTTAACCAGCACTCGGTTCTTCGTACGTTCCATCTTACGGTCGATGTCACGATCGATGTAGTTGTTGAAAACACAACCCGAGGCGACCACCAGAGACACACCGATCAAGGTCCATGCGAACAGCGGGTAATCGATGTGGCCCTTGGAGGCCAGCAGGAAACCGCCGATCACGGAGATCAGGTTGCCAAAAATGATGCCAGGCTTCGTAACTTGCAGGTATCGCTTAAACATACTCGCCGCTCTTAGTGAACCATCATGTTGTAGTTCAGGTTCCACATAATCCAGATTGAACCGACTACTACGATGGCAATGATTATCACGGTAAAGACAAACGCGGTCAGGTTCCAGCCTTCGTCAGACTTGCTGTTCATGTGCAGGAAGTACACCAGGTGTACGACAATCTGCACCACAGCGGTGACCAGAATGGTCCCCAGAATTACCGCATGCGACGCGCTGCCCGACATCACCATCCAGAACGGAATAACCGTCAGGATGATAGACAGGATAAAACCTGTCATGTAGGACTTTACGCTGCCATGGGAAGCGCCGCTGCTTTCAGTAGAATGACTCATTACATTGCCCCCATCAGGTAAACAACGGAGAACACACAGATCCATACCACGTCCAGGAAGTGCCAGAACAAGCTCAGGCACAGGATGCGGGTACGGTTAGTGCTGGTCAGGCCGCGACGGGAAACCTGCACCATCAGCACAGCCATCCAGATAAGACCGGAGGTGACGTGCAGACCGTGCGTACCGACCAGCGCAAAGAACGCTGACAGGAAGCCACTGCGATCCGGGCCCATACCTTCAACAATCAGGTGATGGAATTCATAGATTTCCATCGCGATGAATCCTGCCCCGAAGAGGAAGGTCAGCGCCAGCCAGGAAACAACCTGGCTCTTGTTGTTTTTGTACATGGCGATAGCCGCCATGCCATAGGTGATGGAGCTGAACAGCAGCAGTGCGGTTTCAACCATAACGAACGGCAGTTCAAAGATATCTTTACCGGTCGGGCCGCCTGCCGTGCCGTTCACTAGAACGGCATAGGTGGCGAACAGCGTGGCGAAGATAATGCAGTCGCTCATCAGGTAGATCCAGAAGCCGAAGATCTTCATCGGCCCTGTATCGTGGTGCCCGTGTTCGTGCGCGTGGGCATTATGCGCCAGAGTATCAGTTGCCATTTTTCAGCCCTGCCTTAGAAATCTCATCGAAATGCTGATTTTCCAGTTTTTCGACTTCCGCCACCGGCACGTAGTAATCCACGTCCTCGTCAAAGCTTTTGATAATCCAGGTGATGATGATGCCCGCGAAGCTTGCAATCGCCATCCACCAGATATGCCAGATCATGGCGAAACCAAATACCGTTGCGAAGGCGGCAATCACGATGCCCGCACCGCTGTTTTTCGGCATATGAATTTCTTCATACTGTGTCGGCTGTTTGTACGCTTCGCCTTTCTCTTTCATTTCCCAGAATGCATCACGCTCATGAATGTGCGGCACAATGGCAAAGTTATAGAACGGAGGCGGGGAAGAGGTTGCCCACTCCAGCGTACGGCCACCCCATGGGTCACCGGTCAGATCGCGGTTTTGCTCGCGGTCACGGATAGACACATAGAACTGAATCAGCTGGCAGAGGATACCGCAGGCAATCAGTGCCGCACCGCAGGCTGCAACAACCAGCATTGGGTGGAATTGCGGGTCAATCTGCTGGCTCAGGCGACGGGTCATGCCCATGAAGCCCAGTACGTACAGCGGCATAAATGCGACGAAGAAGCCGATGATCCAGAACCAGAATGCGCGGATACCCCAGGTTTCGTTCAGGGTAAAGCCAAAGGCTTTCGGCCACCAGTAGGTGAGACCTGCGAAGCAACCGAATACCACACCGCCGATGATGACGTTATGGAAGTGCGCAATCAGGAACAGGCTGTTGTGCAGCACGAAGTCAGCACCCGGAACTGCCAGCAGAACACCGGTCATACCGCCAACCGAGAAGGTCACGATAAAGCCGATGGTCCACAGCATCGCAGAGTTGAAGACGATGCGACCCTGATACATGGTGAACAGCCAGTTGAAGATCTTCACCCCGGTAGGGATGGCGATAATCATCGTGGTAATACCGAAGAAGGCGTTAACGTTCGCGCCGGCACCCATAGTAAAGAAGTGATGCAGCCAAACGATGAACGACAGGATGGTAATACACACGGTCGCCCACACCAGCGAGGTGTAGCCAAACAGGCGTTTACGCGAGAAGGTTGCCGCCACTTCGGAGAAGACACCGAATACAGGCAGAACCAGAATGTACACTTCCGGGTGACCCCAGGCCCAAATCAGGTTGATGTACATCATCATGTTGCCGCCCATATCATTGGTAAAGAAATGGGTGCCCAGATAGCGATCCAGGGTCAGCAACGCGACGGTAACCGTCAGAATTGGGAAGGAGGCGATAATCAGGATGTTGGCGCACAGAGATGCCCAGGTAAATACTGGCATCTTGAACATCGTCATACCTGGTGCACGCATCTTGATGATGGTCACGAAGAAGTTAATACCGGTCAGGGTCGTACCGATACCGGAGAGCTGCAATGCCCATATCCAGTAATCGACGCCAACGCCCGGACTGTACTCAATTCCTGAGAGCGGTGGATACGCCAGCCAACCGGTCTGCGCGAACTCACCTACGCCCAATGACAGGTTAACCAGAATCACACCGACAACCGTAAACCAGAAGCTCAGGTTGTTCAGGAACGGGAATGCCACGTCGCGCGCGCCAATCTGCAGAGGAACCACGAGGTTCATCAGACCGATAACGAACGGCATCGCGACGAAGAAGATCATGATAACGCCGTGGGCGGTAAAGATCTGATCGTAGTGATGAGGCGGCAGGAACCCTGCTTCCCCGGCGGAGGCCAGCACCTGCTGGCTACGCATCATAACGGCATCGGCAAAGCCACGCAGCAGCATGACGATAGCGACGATGACATACATAATGCCGAGTCGTTTGTGGTCAACCGAAGTCAGCCACTCTTTCCATAGATATGACCACTTACCGAAGTAAGTGATAGCCGCCAGGAGAGCGAGTCCCCCGACGATAATGGCAGCCACCGTAATCACGATAATGGGTTCGTGATAGGGCACTGCATCCAGTGTAAGTTTTCCGAACATCGTATTCTTCCTCGGCCCCTTAGTGAGCGGATTCCGCGTGGCTCATGTCCATGCCTTCCATTCCTTCGTGCGATGCGTGCTCGCCTTCAGGTTTGGACATGTCCATGCCCTTGCCGTGATCCATAAATTTGCTGGTAACTGCTTTAAACAAATCAGGTTTCACGCTGGAGAAGTACTCCACCTTGTTGTATTCGCTCGGTGCAGCCACTTTCTCGAATGCCGCCATGTTATCCATGGTGTTCGAAGATTGTTTCGCTTTAGCGACCCACTGATCGAATGTGGCACGATCCGGTGTCGCAATGGCTTTGAACTTCATACCAGAGAAGCCCGGGCCGCTATAACTTGCAGAAATACCGTCGTAGATACCTGGTTCGTTAGCGATCAGATGCAGGTTGGTCTGCATACCGGCCATTGCGTAAATCTGGCTACCCAGACGCGGAATAAAGAAGGAGTTCATCACGGAGTTGGAGGTCACTTTGAACTGCACCGGAACGTTCGCTGGGAAAGCGATTTCGTTAACGGTAGCAATGCCCTGCTCCGGGTAGATGAAGAACCATTTCCAGTCCATAGAAATGACTTCGATAGTAATAGGCTTCTCGTCATGAACCAGCGGTTTGCTAGGTTCTAAGGCGTGAGTGGTTTTCCATGTCAGTACGGCGAGGAACACGATGATAAGGATAGGCACTGTCCAGACCACAGCTTCAACTTTGTTGGAGTGTGACCAGTTAGGGCTGTACTTCGCATCTTTATTGCTTGCACGGTACTTCCAGGCAAAACCGACTGCCATTAAGACGGCGGGAATCACGACGATCATCATCAGGCCAAAAGCCGTCAGTATCAGCGAACGCTGCTCCAGTCCAATCTGTCCTTTGGGGTCAAGTAGCGCAGAATCACAACCACTGAGTAATACAGTGCTGGCGATTAATGACAACCATCCCAAGTTTTTATTGTATTTCCTGAGTCTCATGTAACGACCTCAATTCCACGGGGTGTTGGTGGCGTTTAAAGTGTGTGGGCATTTTACGGGAAGGTTACATTACTGTAAACATCATTGGTGCTCTGTCAGTGAGGTGTTACCGGGTTCTGCCGCACCTGTCACAGATGTTGCTAAATATGTCTACTTTTCAGGCTGAAAGCCCATATGGCGGGTGTTATAACGAAAGGGGAAGCGAAAGAGGGGTTAAGAGGGCAATTGGTATAACCATTGTCAAAAATATACAAATAATTAACAATTAACCATCAAATAATAGACAATTAGAAAACGAAAAATTAATTGAAAGGATGCTGAATCGTTTAATGAAATAACGCGCAGCTAAGTCGTTCCAATAATTTCCAGAATTTTTAAGGGCACAAAAGCACAAATATTTTTTTTAATATACGATGCGGTTGTTATTATTACGTATCGTGATTACAACGTATCGATCGTATTTTATTCGTACTTAGTGCAAATGTGCCTTGCGCATCGCCAGATAATCTAACAAGCATCCAATGACAATCCCGGCAAAGGCAATGAGCACACCCGCTTCTAGTACGATTGCAGACCCACTCAGCGCGGATAAATTCAGCGCATTGGTTATCAGTATCAGCAGCCAGATACCCAGCAGAACAGTGCCAATTAACAGTAAACGCAGAGCCAATCGATAGCCGCCGCTAAAGGCATTACGCGGCATAAACTGCCCGGTTTCTTGCGTATATTCCAGCGTTCGTCGGCAAACCAGCAGAAGCAAAATACCTGGGATCGCAGCAATAACCGAGAACAGATAAAACGTTGGCCAACCATGTGCTTCGACAAACCAACCTGCAATCGGCCCCACGTAAACCCGGCCTACAGCAGAAAGTGCGGACAGCAGGGCGAACTGGGTGGCTGAGAACGATTTGTTACACAGGGTCATCAGCAGCGCGACGAACGCGGCTGTACCCATACCGCCGCACAAGTTTTCAAAGAAAACGGCAGCGGCCATTGAATAGATATGCTTATCCGTGACCGACAGCATCCAGTAACCGGCGTTGGACACGCCCTGCAGGATGCCGAAGATGAGCAACGCGCGAAACAGCGTCAGGCGCTGCATCAATACGCCGCCGTACAGCGCACCGAGAATAGTGGCAAACAGGCCAAGAGTTTTATTGACCATTCCCACCTGACCCGCATCAAACCCCACTCCGCGGATTAAAAACGTGGTAGTGAGGCTCATGGCGAAAGCATCGCCGAGTTTGTACATCACAATCAGCAGCAGAATAAGCCACGCATTATTGCGGCCAAAGAAATCTTTAAGTGGGGCAACCACCGCCTGTTCAAGGCTTTTGGGCACCGGGATAACATCGCTGGGTTCCGGCGCCATCAGCGTCGCGATAATACACGGCACCATCAGTGCGGCCATCAGCCAGTACATACCCTGCCAGCCAAGCCATTTATCGGCCAGCCACAGTGCTAAACCGCCGGAAACCAGCATCCCCAGACGATAGCCCAGCACGCTGATAGCGGCTCCGGCTCCTCGTTCTTCCGTCGGGAGAACGTCCGTTTTCCAGGCATCGAAAACAATATCCTGAGACGCTGAGCAGAAGGCGATAACCACCGCCAGCGCGGCCATCCAGCGCAGTTGCGATGTGGGCTCGAGAAAGCCCATCGCCGCGATAGCGAGCAGTAATAAACATTGGGTTGTCAGCAGCCAGCCGCGACGACGCCCTAAAAACGGCGGCGTATAGCGGTCCATCACCGGTGACCAGAGAAACTTAAAGACGTACGCCTGACCGACAAGCGAAAAGAAACCGATGGTTTTCAGATCGATGTTCTCGACCGTCATCCACGCCTGTAGCGTCCCGGAGGTGAGGGCAAGCGGTAAACCGGAGGCAAAACCAAGAATCAGCAGAATGGCTGATTTCGGTTGCTGAAAAATACGCAGGTAGTGAGTTGACATAAATATTAACGTTCAGACCCGGCCTGAAGCCGGGTCTGGGACGGATTAACGCGCGTTCTGTTTGATAAATTCGTGGATAGTGGTGTCCTGAGACATATCCGCGATGGTGTCGCTCAGTACGCTATCAACCGTGTCAGAGATATTTTTATTAGAGGCCTGGAACGCGCCTTCAACGGAATAGTTTGAACGGTAGTTTTTAGTCATCTTGTTACCGTTAGCCGCCGTCGCGATGATAGCGATGTCTGCTTTGGTAGAGATGTTGTAACGCACGTTACCCTGGGAAACGTCCGCATAAAGCTGGCTTACGATAATCTGCAGGTTTGCCGCACCGTTCGGGCCAATCATATAACCACGAGCAGCCATCTGTTTTTCCAGCACTTCCTGCATCAGGAAACGCAGGTCGCGGGAAGCAGTCAGCGTGACCATCTGGTTGTTGCGGGTCACTTTGGCCAGTGCCTGATCCTGACGCTGGTCGGCGCCGTTGATGCTGACAGTCACGCCCATCAGACTTGGATCCTGCTGCGGCAGGGCAATTTTAGGCGACACGTCAACGGTCGTCGGAGGCGTCGCGCATCCAGCCAACATAAACAGTGCAACCAAAGGGAAGAGGATTTTTTTTAACATGTTAGGGGTCTCAAAACGCATTGTTTACTGAAAATCCCCGTCATCATAACATCGCCAACGGCTAGGGGAAGTAGGCAATGCATGTAATTTCATCGTCTTGACGTTTTTATGCGCTTGCGGACAATTCCAGAGTGGATTTCAGATGAGCGCGGATTGTAAAAGGCGTTAACTTCATCTACTTGACAAATAAAATGGGGCGAACGCTAATTTTTTGTTACCTTTGTGTAATGAAGTCAGCGAAAGCGGCTAACATTTAAAGGGATAGGCGGCATCTTAACGTTGTCGAAGGAGTAATATCATGATGATGCGTGAACGAATCGAAGAAAAATTAAGGGCAGCGTTTGATCCTGTGTTCCTGGAAGTTGTCGATGAAAGCTACCGCCACAACGTACCGGCAGGCTCTGAGAGCCACTTTAAAGTTGTGTTGGTCAGCGACAAGTTTACTGGGGAACGCTTCCTTAACCGTCACCGGATGATTTATGGCACCCTGACAGAGGAGTTTGCGTCCACCGTACATGCGCTGGCATTACATACTTACACACGAAAAGAGTGGGAAGGTTTGCAGGATACTGTCATTGCCTCTCCACCATGTCGTGGTGCGGGCACTATCGCGTAGAAAAGGCATTTGCAACACGGAACTTTTCCAGTATGTTGCGTACAGATTATGAGAAAACGGCCTGCGGGCCGTTTTGTTTTGTCTGAATTTTGAGCGACAAAGACAGTATTCAGACAAAAAATAGCCGGGAATTGTGAAAAATGCCGCAGCAACGCGTGATAACCGTTCTCGACTCATAAAAGTGATGCCGCTATAATGCTGCGTCTTATTTTTCGGAATGTCTTCGGGATGATTCTGGCTACAGGGAATGTGTTTCTGATTTAAAGATAACATCCCGGTACTGCATGGCATGATTCAGAGTTGACCGAGCACTGTGATTTTTTTGAGGTAACAAGATGCAAGTTTCAGTTGAAACCACTCAGGGCCTTGGCCGCCGTGTAACGATTACTATCGCTGCTGACAGCATCGAGAACGCTGTAAAAAGCGAGCTGGTCAACGTCGCGAAAAAAGTACGCATTGACGGTTTCCGTAAAGGTAAAGTACCGATGAATGTTGTTGCCCAGCGTTATGGCGCCTCCGTGCGTCAGGACGTGCTGGGTGACCTGATGAGCCGCAACTTTGTTGATGCGATCATCAAAGAGAAGATTAATCCAGCTGGCGCACCGAACTACGTTCCGGGCGAATACAAGCAGGGTGAAGACTTCACCTACGCAGTAGAATTCGAAGTGTACCCAGAAGTTGAACTGAAAGGTCTGGACGCTATCGAAGTTGAAAAACCGGTTGTTGATGTGACCGAAGCCGACGTTGACGGCATGCTGGACACTCTGCGTAAGCAGCAGGCAACCTGGAAAGACAAAGACGGTGCAGTTGACGCTGAAGACCGCGTTACCGTTGATTTCTCCGGTTCCGTAGACGGTGAAGAATTCGAAGGCGGTAAAGCGACTGATTTCGTACTGGCAATGGGCCAGGGTCGCATGATCCCAGGCTTTGAAGACGGTATCAAAGGTCACAAAGCGGGCGAAGAGTTCACCATCGACGTGACTTTCCCAGAAGAATACCACGCTGAAAACCTGAAAGGTAAAGCGGCTAAATTCGTTATCAACCTGAAGAAAGTTGAAGAGCGTGAGCTGCCAGAACTGACTGCTGATTTCATCAAACGTTTCGGCGTGGAAGATGGTTCCGTAGAAGGTCTGCGTGCAGAAGTGCGTAAAAACATGGATCGCGAACTGAAAGCCGCGGTACGTAACCGTGTTAAAACTCAGGCAATCGAAGGTCTGGTACAGGCTAACGAAATCGACGTTCCTGCTGCCCTGATTGACAGCGAAATCGACGTACTGCGCCGTCAGGCTGCACAGCGTTTCGGTGGCAACCAGCAGCAAGCGATGGAACTGCCTCGTGAACTGTTCGAAGAGCAGGCTAAACGCCGCGTTGTTGTTGGTCTGCTGCTGGGCGAAGTGATTCGTACCCACGAACTGAAAGCTGACGAAGCACGCGTAGCTACCCTGATCGAAGAAATGGCTTCTGCCTACGAAGATCCGAAAGAAGTCATTGAATTCTACGGCAAAAACAAAGAGCTGATGGAAAACATGCGCAGTGTCGCTCTGGAAGAACAGGCTGTTGAAGCGGTTCTGGAAAAAGCGAAAGTGACTGAAAAAGCAACTTCCTTCAATGAACTGATGAACCAGCAGGCGTAATTTCGCTTTCCGGTTGATGGTTTTGAGAAAAACCCGTTGCCTTCTGGTGACGGGTTTTTTTTATTGCACTGATAGCCAACTAAAGCCCTTTTCTGTATTAGCGTAACAACAAAATATTGTTATGCTTGAAATAGGGTAAGATCGTACCCATTACTGGGGGAACGATTCACTCGCCGCATCTCTAAAATCAGAATGCTGTGGCTATATTATTTTTTATCCAGGAGACGGAAATGTCATACAGTGGCGAACGAGATAACTTTGCACCCCACATGGCCCTGGTGCCGATGGTCATTGAACAGACCTCACGTGGCGAACGTTCTTTTGATATCTACTCCCGTCTGCTGAAAGAGCGCGTCATCTTTCTGACCGGTCAGGTGGAAGACCACATGGCAAACCTGATTGTGGCGCAAATGCTGTTTCTGGAAGCGGAAAATCCGGAAAAAGATATCTACCTGTATATCAACTCCCCTGGCGGCGTGATTACAGCAGGGATGTCTATTTATGACACCATGCAGTTTATCAAACCGGACGTTAGCACCATCTGTATGGGGCAAGCGGCGTCAATGGGTGCGTTCCTGCTGACGGCAGGCGCAAAAGGTAAGCGTTTCTGCTTACCAAACTCCCGCGTGATGATTCACCAGCCTCTGGGCGGTTATCAGGGCCAGGCGACGGATATCGAAATCCACGCCCGTGAAATCCTGAAAGTGAAAGGGCGCATGAATGAGCTAATGGCGCTCCATACTGGCAAATCTCTGGAGCAGATTGAAAGCGACACTGAACGTGATCGTTTCCTGTCTGCCCCTGAAGCGGTGGAGTATGGTTTGGTTGACTCAATTCTGAGTCAGCGTAACTAATGTCATGACGGCACGGGCCGCAGCAGGGTATATACTCTAAAGGCGGCTCAAACCAGCTCGCGCTTAAGAATGGCATTTGCGTCGTCATAGGCGGCACAAAGAACTTAAAAAGAGGTTTTGACTCATGACAGATAAACGCAAAGATGGCTCGGGCAAATTGTTGTACTGCTCTTTTTGCGGCAAAAGCCAGCACGAAGTGCGTAAGCTCATCGCCGGCCCATCCGTGTATATCTGCGACGAATGTGTCGACTTATGTAACGACATCATTCGCGAAGAGATTAAAGAGGTAGCGCCGCATCGTGAACGCAGCGCGCTGCCAACACCGCACGAAATTCGTCACCATCTTGATGACTACGTCATCGGTCAGGAACAGGCGAAAAAAGTGCTGGCCGTCGCGGTTTATAACCACTACAAACGTCTGCGTAATGGCGATACCAGCAACGGTGTTGAGCTTGGCAAAAGTAACATTCTGCTGATTGGCCCAACTGGTTCAGGTAAAACGCTGCTGGCGGAAACCCTGGCACGCTTGCTGGACGTTCCGTTCACCATGGCGGATGCGACGACGCTGACCGAAGCCGGTTACGTTGGTGAAGACGTTGAAAACATTATTCAGAAACTGCTGCAGAAGTGCGATTACGACGTACAGAAAGCGCAGCGCGGTATTGTTTACATCGATGAAATCGACAAAATCTCGCGTAAATCCGACAACCCGTCGATCACGCGCGATGTCTCCGGTGAAGGCGTACAGCAGGCTCTGCTGAAACTTATCGAAGGCACCGTGGCTGCCGTTCCGCCGCAGGGTGGACGTAAGCATCCGCAGCAGGAGTTCCTGCAGGTTGATACCTCGAAGATCCTCTTTATCTGTGGCGGCGCATTTGCCGGTCTGGATAAAGTGATCGCCAACCGCGTAGAAACCGGTTCAGGTATTGGCTTTGGCGCAACGGTGAAATCGAAAACTGACAAAGCCAGCGAAGGCCAACTGCTGACCCAGGTAGAACCAGAAGATCTGATCAAATTTGGTCTGATCCCTGAGTTTATCGGTCGTCTGCCGGTTGTTGCCACGCTGACTGAGCTGAGCGAAGACGCGTTGATTCAGATCCTGAAAGAGCCGAAAAACGCCCTGACCAAGCAGTATCAGGCGCTGTTTAACCTTGAAGGCGTGGATCTGGAATTCCGTGATGAAGCGTTGGATGCTATCGCGAAGAAAGCGATGAGCCGTAAAACCGGTGCCCGTGGTCTGCGTTCAATCGTAGAAGCGGCGCTGCTCGAGACCATGTACGATCTGCCTTCAATGGAAGACGTTGAAAAAGTGGTTATCGATGAATCGGTGATTGAGGGTCAAAGTGCACCATTGCTGATTTACGGCAAGCCGGAAGCACAGCAGGCATCTGGCGAATAATTCACCAGTTCATACAATCAGTTAATTAAAAAGGGGGGATTTTATCTCCCCTTTTATTTTTCCTGATTCCTGGCGTTGAATGTGTGGAATACATCCCCATATACTGGTTACATGTTAATGGTTGTGTGAAGCACAGTCACATGACCAGCTTACCTGGCGGACACTAAACTAAGAGAGAGCTCTATGAATCCTGAGCGTTCTGAACGCATTGAAATCCCCGTATTGCCGCTGCGCGATGTGGTGGTTTATCCGCACATGGTCATTCCCTTATTCGTAGGGCGGGAAAAATCTATCCGTTGTCTGGAAGCGGCCATGGATCATGATAAAAAAATCATGCTGGTCGCGCAGAAAGATGCTTCAACGGATGAGCCGGGTGTAAACGATCTTTTCACCGTCGGGACCGTGGCCTCTATTTTACAAATGCTGAAACTCCCTGATGGTACGGTCAAAGTACTGGTCGAAGGGTTGCAGCGTGCGCGTATCTCCACGCTCTCCGATAACGGTGAGCATTTCTCGGCGAAAGCGGAGTATTTGGAGTCGCCGGCGATTGAAGAACGCGAGCAGGAAGTGCTGGTGCGTACTGCAATCGGTCAGTTTGAAGGCTATATCAAACTGAACAAGAAAATCCCACCAGAAGTGCTGACGTCGCTCAACAGTATCGACGACCCTGCACGTCTGGCGGATACCATCGCTGCGCACATGCCGCTGAAGCTTGCTGATAAACAGTCCGTACTCGAGATGTCTGACATCAACGAGCGTCTGGAATATCTGATGGCGATGATGGAGTCTGAAATCGATCTGCTGCAGGTTGAGAAACGCATTCGCAACCGCGTTAAAAAGCAGATGGAAAAATCCCAGCGTGAGTACTATCTGAACGAGCAAATGAAGGCGATTCAGAAAGAACTCGGCGAGATGGACGAAGTCCCGGACGAGAACGAAGCGCTGAAGCGTAAGATCGACGCCGCGAAAATGCCGAAAGAGGCAAAAGAGAAAACTGAAGCTGAACTGCAGAAGCTGAAAATGATGTCACCGATGTCAGCAGAAGCTACCGTGGTTCGCGGTTATATCGACTGGATGGTACAGGTGCCGTGGAATACGCGCAGCAAGGTCAAAAAAGACCTTCGCCAGGCGCAGGAAATTCTCGATACCGACCATTACGGCCTTGAACGCGTTAAAGACCGCATCCTTGAGTATCTCGCGGTTCAAAGTCGTGTAAACAAGCTCAAAGGGCCAATTCTGTGCTTGGTAGGGCCTCCTGGGGTGGGTAAAACGTCTCTGGGTCAGTCCATTGCGCAGGCAACCGGACGTAAGTATGTTCGTATGGCGCTGGGCGGCGTACGTGATGAAGCGGAAATTCGCGGTCACCGTCGTACTTACATCGGTTCAATGCCGGGTAAACTTATCCAGAAAATGGCGAAAGTGGGCGTTAAAAACCCGCTGTTCCTGCTTGATGAGATCGACAAAATGTCTTCGGACATGCGTGGCGATCCGGCCTCTGCTTTGCTGGAAGTCCTTGATCCAGAACAGAACGTGGCATTCAGCGATCACTACCTGGAAGTGGATTACGATCTCAGCGACGTGATGTTTGTGGCAACGTCAAACTCCATGAACATCCCGGCACCATTGCTGGATCGTATGGAAGTGATCCGTCTGTCCGGTTATACCGAAGACGAGAAGCTGAACATTGCCAAACGTCACCTGCTGCCGAAGCAGATTGAGCGTAACGCGCTGAAAAAGGGCGAGCTGACGGTAGACGATAGCGCCATTGTCGGCATTATTCGTTACTACACTCGCGAAGCGGGCGTGCGTAGCCTGGAACGTGAAATCTCGAAACTGTGCCGTAAAGCGGTGAAACAGCTGCTGCTGGATAAAACGCTTAAACACATCGAGATTAACGGCGATAACCTGCACGACTACCTCGGCATTCAGCGTTTCGACTACGGTCGTGCGGATGAAGAAAACCGTGTCGGTCAGGTAACAGGACTTGCTTGGACGGAAGTCGGCGGCGATCTGCTGACCATCGAAACCGCCTGTGTACCGGGTAAAGGCAAGCTGACCTACACCGGATCGCTAGGTGAAGTGATGCAAGAGTCCATTCAGGCAGCGCTGACCGTGGTGCGCGCGCGCGCGGAAAAACTGGGGATTAACCCAGATTTCTACGAAAAACGCGATATCCACGTTCACGTACCGGAAGGGGCTACACCGAAAGACGGTCCAAGCGCCGGTATTGCGATGTGTACAGCTCTGGTTTCCTGTCTGACCGGTAACCCGGTGCGTGCAGACGTGGCAATGACGGGTGAAATCACCCTGCGTGGGCTGGTGCTGCCAATCGGTGGTCTGAAGGAAAAACTGCTTGCAGCACACCGTGGCGGCATTAAGACAGTTCTGATTCCTGACGAGAATAAACGCGATCTGGAAGAGATTCCTGACAACGTCCTCGCCGATCTTGAGATTCATCCTGTGAAGCGTATTGAGGAAGTTCTGGCTCTGGCGCTGCAAAATGAACCGAGTGGAATGCAGGTTGTAAGCGCAAAATAGTGACCTCGCGCAAAGAGCGATAATAAATATGGGGCTGGCAAGCATAAACTGACTTGCCAGCCTTTTTTTGTCTCGCTAATTTAGACGGCTGGCAGGTGTGTCGTCGACAACGGGTGTTGTAAGGGCATGGTAGTCCTGATATAACTGCTCCGCGATTGTGCCGCGAAGGATTCCGGTGCGATATAAATAATAAAGAGAGGAAGAGAACAGTGAACAAATCTCAACTGATTGACAAAATTGCTGCTGGCGCGGATATCTCCAAAGCTGCAGCTGGACGTGCGTTAGATGCTTTAATTGCTTCTGTTACTGAATCTCTGCAAGCTGGGGATGACGTTGCACTGGTAGGTTTCGGTACCTTTGCTGTCAAAGATCGTGCTGCCCGTACTGGCCGTAACCCTCAGACCGGTAAAGAGATCACTATCGCTGCGGCTAAAGTACCTTCATTCCGTGCAGGTAAAGCACTGAAAGACGCAGTAAATTGATCGCTTTCCCGTAACGGGAATGTGGCAAAGTACAAGGGCGCATCGACTGATGTGCCTTTTTTTATGCCTGAATGCGGCGTTTTAGGCGTTTATGTACGGTGTGTGCTGACAACCACCCCGGTTTCTTGTCACAATACGGCCTCACGCGCAGCGGCCATCACGTGCTATGCTGCTCGAGGTATTTGTCACCTACAGCGGAGTGTTGTTACACCATGATGGACAATTTACGCACGGCAGCCAATAGCGTCGTGATCAAAGTCATTTTCGGTCTCATTATCGTGTCGTTCATTTTGACCGGCGTGAGTGGTTATCTGATCGGCGGTAACAATAATTATGCCGCGAAAGTCAATGACCAGGAAATAGGCCGCGGCCAGTTTGAAAATGCCGTTGCTAGCGAGCGTAACCGCATGCAGCAGCAGCTTGGCGACCAGTACTCTGAACTGGCTGCTAACGAAAATTACATCAAATCTATGCGCCAGCAGGTGTTGAATCGTCTGATTGATGAAGCGCTGCTGGATCAATATGCGAAAAACTTAGGCCTTGGCATCAGCGATGAGCAAGTGCGTAAAGCTATCATCGCGACACCATCATTCCAGAGCGAAGGCAAATTTGATAACACCCGCTACAACGCGCTGGTTAATCAGATGGGCATGACGGCTGACCAGTACGCTCAGGCGTTACGTAACCAGTTAACCACTCAACAGCTGGTGAATGCTGTGGCGGGCACCGACTTCATGTTGCCTGGTGAAACTGAACAGCTGGCAGCGCTGGTTGCTCAGCAGCGTCTGGTGCGTGAAGCGACCATCGATGTGAATGCTCTGGCGGCAAAACAGCAGGTGAGCGACGCGGAAGTGGCGAGTTACTACGAACAGAACAAAGGTCAGTTCGTGGCGCCAGAACAGTTCCGTATTAGCTACATCAAACTGGATGCCGCGTCGATGACTCACGAAGTGACTGACGAAGAAATCCAGTCCTATTACGATGAGCATAAAGATCAGTTCACCCAGCCGCAGCGTAACCGCTACAGCGTGATTCAGACCAAAACAGAAGCCGATGCGAAAGCCGTCCTGGACGCGCTGAACAAAGGTGGCGACTTTGCCGCACTGGCTAAAGAGAAATCGTCTGACATTATCTCCGCACGTAATGGCGGCGATATGGGATGGCTGGAAGAGTCCACGACGCCTGACGAGCTGAAAAATGCCGGTCTGAAAGAGAAAGGCCAGCTGTCTGGTGTTATTAAATCCTCCGTTGGTTTCCTGGTCGCTCGTCTGGACGATGTTCAGGCCTCACAGGTTAAACCTCTGGCGGACGTGCGTAGCGATATCGCGAACAAAGTGAAGCAAGAGAAGTCTCTTGATGCCTACTACGCGCTGCAGCAGAAGGTGAGCGACGCGGCCAGCAACGACAACAACTCGCTGGCGGGTGCTGAGCAGGCTGCGGGTGTGAAAGCCGTTGAGACAGGCTGGTTCGATCGCAACTCCCTGCCGGAAGAATTGAATTTCAAACCGGTCTCCGATGCTATCTTTAACGGCGGTCTGGTTGGCGATAACGGCATGCCGGGCAGCAACTCCGACATTATTACCGTTGACGGTGACCGTGCCTTCATCCTGCGCGTGAGTGAACACAAAGCCGAGACGGTGAAACCGCTGGCTGATGTGAAAGCACAAGTCACGGATATCGTTAAGCACAACAAAGCAACGCAGCAGGCCAAACTGGATGCTGAGAAGCTGCTGGTGGCGCTGAAAGACGGTAAAGGTGATGAAGCCATGAAAGCGGCTGGTCTGAGCTTTAGCGCAAGCAAAACGCTGAGCCGTGCAGCTCAGGATCCGCTGAGTCAGGCGGCCTTCGCCCTGCCACTGCCGCACAAAGATAAGCCAAGCTTTGGTATCGGCAACGATATGCAGGGCAACGTGGTTCTGCTGGCTCTGGACGAAGTGAAAGCCGGTGAAATGCCGGAAGCGCAGAAGAAAGCGATGGTACAGGGGATTACTCAGAATAACGCCCAGGTATCTTTCGAAGCACTGATGAACAACCTGCGTAAATCCGCGAAGATTAAGTTCGGCGATATCATCGAGCAGCAGTAATAATCGGAACACGCCTCGCATAAATTTGTAAGGCGTTGTACACCACAAAGGCCGCTTTCGCGGCCTTTTCCACATTTAAAATCTGCCTTTTGAACTGTGTCTCCACAGCCGTTATGGTTTCCTCGCTATCAACTAACAAGGAAAATCAGAATGAAACGTGGAATCAAAATGTGTGTTATGGCGGCTGTATTGGCATGTGCCGGGATGAGTGCGAGTGCGCAGGCGGCACAGCCGGCCTCAGCGAAAGCGCAGGCCGTACAGACGAAAGCCAGCGAGGCGTCGGGAGAACAGGCGAAAGCTTCTGCTAGTGCTAAAGCCGCTGACGATGAAGGTACCCAGGTGAGTATCAACACGGCGACGGCAGAGGCATTGGCTCAGGCCATGAACGGTGTTGGCCTCAAGAAGGCGCAGGCTATTGTCAGCTATCGGGAAGGGTATGGTCCGTTTAAAACGCTCGACGATCTCAAGCAGGTGCCGGGAATGGGCAACTCATTGGTTGAGCGAAATCTGGCGCATCTCACGCTTTAATTCATCCGGAGTGTTTGCACTCGTCTGAAAATTTGCCAGACTAAAGAGGTCATACCAGTGGTGTGGCCTCTGACTCTATTTAAAATAATAAGGCTAAGGCGCTATGCAGACACAAATCAAAGTTCGCGGTTACCACATGGACGTCTATCAACACGTCAACAACGCTCGCTATCTGGAGTTTCTTGAAGAGGCCCGATGGGATGGGCTGGAGAGCAGTGCGGGATTTCAGTGGATGAGTGCGAATAATATCGCCTTCGTGGTGGTGAATATTAACATTAACTACCGCCGTCCGGCGGTGCTTGGCGATCTGCTGACGGTGACCAGCAAGGTGCAGCAACTCAATGCGAAAAGCGGCGTGTTAAGTCAGGTCGTGACGCTGGAGCCTGAAGGGCAGGTTGTCGCCGATGCGCTGATTACTTTCGTGTGTATCGACCTGAAAACGCAGAAAGCACTGGCGCTGGAAGGGGAGTTGCGGGAACACCTGGAAGCGATGATTGAGTGATGTGCCCGACCCGGGGTCGGCGTAAACGCCTCGCCACATTTGTGGCCCCGGCGGCGCTGTGCTTGGGCGGGCTACTTTCGTGTATATTTGTAGATACTGTGAGCATTGACAACATGCAGGCCTGATAAGCTACGCGCCATCAGGCATAACCGCGCACATTACCGGATGGCGGCTTTGCCTTATCCGGCCTACGCCCTCGGGTAGCCCGGCCAAGCGCAGCGCCGCCGGGAATATCGCCAGGCTTATTTCAACCCCGTTTTCTGCTTCATCGCCGCCATGACCGCAGGCTTGTCTGCAAGATAGTGGTTCAATCCATTAGCTCGCAGGCTACAGGCCGCGCAATGACCGCAACCGTCACCTTTAATCCCGTTATAACAGGTCAGCGTTTCGCTACGCACCAGGTCTAATTTGCCCCAGTAGTCCGCCAGTGCCCAGGTTTGCGCTTTATCCAGCCACATCAGCGGCGTTTCAAAACGGATATCTTTTGCCATCCCTAAACTTACCGCATGGTGTAGCGCCTTGACGAACTCGTCGCGGCAGTCCGGGTAGCCGGAGAAGTCGGTTTCACACACGCCGGTAATAATGGCTTCCGCCTTAACCTGATAGGCGTAAATTGCCGTCAGCGTCAGGAACAGAATATTACGCCCCGGCACAAAGGTATTGGGGATGCCATCGGCGTCTGGTTCGTAATCTGGCACGGGGATGCTGTCACGGGTCAGACTGCTGACGGCCAGTTCGTTTAATAGCGTAACGTCCAGCACCTTGTGCGCACGTGCACCCAGCGTTAATGCCAGTTCACGGGCAACGTCAATTTCAGCGCGATGGCGCTGGCCATAATCAAACGTGACGCAGTGAACTTCATCATATTGATGCAGCGCCTGCACCAGGCATGTGGTGGAATCTTGTCCACCGCTAAAGACGACAACGGCACGTTTCATGGCTTTTCCTGTCTGTGACTCTAAAAGCCGCTATGGTAACGCCTGCGCGCCGCGTCGACCAGCTTCTTCACCGCGTGGCGGGTGGCAGCCAGGCTTCGGAAAAATCGAACCAACCGCGTGCGTTCAGATGAATGCCGTTAACGCCCGGAGGGGCACTGACCTGATATTGATAATTAAATAGCGGTGTCAGAATGGCATCGCGCATCAGGTGAGTAAAAAGATGCTTAAGCGCGGCAATACGCTGTTCATCATCGGGCTCGGCCTGCGTCTCATCCAGCGCATTTTGCACGTGCCGAGCCTGCGCATCGGTAAACAGTGCCGGCCACAGCGCATCGCAGCGTAGCCATTGCTCCAGGGCATATTCAGGCATTTCACCAATCAGTCGGTCACCCATAAACAGATCCGCTTGCGGCAAGTCTGTGCAACCGTTCCAGCTTTTGGCATCGTAAAAAATAACCGTCAGTTCGCAGCCTGACTTCGCTAGCGCTGCCTTAAGCTGTTCTGCCATGGTATGGAGTTCCACAGGGAGATGGTAGATGAGCGTCAGGTGTGATGGTAGGGGAACATCGCTATTATCCTGCGCCAGCGGAATGGCCCAGCCTGGCAGCATCTCCTCGCTGGGGGTAATTAAGTTCTCACCCAGCGGTAGGCTTTGCAGCAGCCCTGAGCGGTGAATTAATGCGATCACACGCTGTGCTTGCGCCATGCTCAACCGTCGGCTCTGACGCAGTGCCAGGTAGCAAAATCCCAAACTAATGCTGTGGCTCACCAGCCGCAATTTGCCCAACTCCTCCGGCTTACCGATGGCGATTTGTACCGGGTGCTGACAACTGGTTCCCAGGCCCTGCTCAAAAAGCTGCGGGGTTATCCAGTATTCAATCGCTTGCAGCAATGGATGACTGTGATGGTAGCGATGATGGCTTTCAATACGCACCAGTTCCGGTTCGAAAATTTTTAGCATAAATGGCCCGGTTCCCTGTTCCGGCTCGTCCGGGTGCGCCAGCACGCTGCAATAGCTTGCCAGCCGATGGGGTAGCCAGTAATCCGGACGATGTAGGGAAAAGGTCAGGCATTGGGGATGCGTCTGACTAATCGCTTTGACGCTCGAGAACAGGCGAGTCAGTTCAGGCAGCGCCAGTAGCATTAGCAGACGGCGGCGAAGCTGATCGGTTTCTACCACATCGCCATTGTGCCAGTGCAACGTGGAACGAATATAAAATTGCCAGCATAACCCATCAGAGGAGACCGACCAGTGGTGCGCTAAATCGCCTTGTGGCTGTGAAGCTTCCTGGTTGAAGCGGGTTAATCCGGAGTAGACCTGGCCCGCAAGATGTTGTTCAGCGCGCCCGGCCAGAAAACCAGGGTGTAGGGGTTCCAGCGGTCGATAGTAGGGAATACGCAGCGTGGGCGTATTGTTTTGCCACTGCCCGCCCAAAAACGGATGCAGCAGCGCACGCAGTTCTAGTGGCGCAATTTGCGCAAGCTCTAGCGCATTGTGCTGCTGGCCGCGGTTCAGTGCGGTTTCCATCATCTCGTTACGCAGCGTTTCCGGAGCGGTATGGAACGTAAGCCGCCCACGCTTTCCTCGCCCGGATTGCGCCTGCCAGGTGAGCCAACCCGCTTCCTGTGCCTGACGAAGCAGCGTGCGCACGTGTCGCTCGCTGCAAAAACAGCGCGCTGCCAGCTCGGCGATGGTTACCTGCTGTTCTTCCCCCTGTGACGGCTGCCACAGACGCTGAAACTGATTTAAACGGTTTAACAGTCGCATATAAACCCGGAACAATAAATGTTAACTATTCAGTATTACTTCCGTATATCTCAGCAGATACTGGGTGGCAAGAAAAAGCGATCACAGGCGGAATAAAAATGGCAAGACTGGCAGCGTTTGATATGGATGGCACCCTTTTGATGCCAGACCATCGTTTAGGTGACCGTACAGTCGCGGTATTAAAGAGACTGCGCGAGCGCAATATCACGCTGACTTTTGCCACCGGCCGCCACGTACTGGAGATGCGCCCCCTCGTTGAAGCGTTATCCCTGAATGCATTTTTGATAACGGGTAATGGCACGCGCATTCACTCTCAGCAGGGTGAGGTGATGCACCGTAGCGATCTCCCTCCGGATGTGGCTGAGCAGGTACTGCATAGCCACTGGGAGACAGAGGCCAGCGTCCACGTTTTTAATGACAGCGGATGGTTTACCGGTCACGACATTCCTGATTTGTTACTGGCGCATATCTACAACGGTTTCCGCTACCAGCTGCGCGACTTGCGACGGATCCCGGCGCATCAGGTGACCAAAATCTGTTTCTGCGGCGATCACGACGATCTCTGCCGCCTGCGCATCCAATTGGTGGAAGCGCTGGATAAGCGCGCCGATATCTGTTTCTCGGCCGTGGACTGTCTGGAAGTGTTGCCGCTAGGCAGCAACAAAGGCGCGGCGCTGTCGGTGCTGGGAGAACATTTGGGCGTCGGGATGGACGAATGCATGGCCTTTGGCGATGCAATGAATGACCGTGAAATGCTGGGGCTGGTGGGCCGCGGTGTGATCATGGGCAACGCAATGGGGCAACTAAAAGCGGCGCTGCCCCATCTACCGGTTATCGGAAACTGCAATACTCAGGCGGTTTCTCACTATTTAACGCATTGGCTGGATAAACCAAACCTTCCTTATTCCCCCGAATAGAGAGATCTTCCAGCAAGCCAGACATCAGATGATGCCTGGCTTTTTTTATTGACCGAGAAGCTGCTGAATCTGGTTGTGCCATGGGGCAACATCGCCAATATGGCTCGCCACCCACTGCGGGTTGTAATAGGTATCGAGATAGCGCTCGCCGCTGTCGCACAGCAGCGTCACAATTGACCCGGTTTTGCCTTCTGCGCGCATCTGCACGGCGAGCTGCAGTGCTCCCCACATATTGGTTCCGGTGGATGCGCCAACCTTGCGTCCAAGCTGGGTTTCCAGCCATTGCGCAGTGGCAACGCTGGCAGCATCGGGAACACGTAGCATGTCATCAACCACGTCCGGGATAAAAGATGGCTCGACGCGCGGGCGACCAATCCCTTCAATTTTGCTGCCTACTGTGCCGCGCAGGCTGGCATCCCGGCTTTGCCAGTAGTCCATAAAAACAGAGTTTTCAGGGTCGACCACCATCAGCTGCGTCTCATAGCCCTGACAGCGGATATAGCGTCCAATCGTTGCGGAAGTACCGCCAGTCCCCGCGCTCATCACTACCCATGCAGGCACTGGATTGGGCTCATGCGACATCTGACGGAAAATGCTGTCGGCGATATTGTTATTTCCCCGCCAGTCGGTAGCGCGTTCAGCGTAGGTGAACTGATCCATATAGTGACCGTTCAGCTCGCGCGCCAGCGTTTCGGACGCCGCGTAGATTTCGCAGGCGCTCTCAACAAAGTGGCAGCGCCCACCGTAAAACTCAATCTGCTCAATTTTGCGCTTTGCCGTACACGACGGCATTACCGCGATAAACGGTAGCCCCAATAGACGGGCGAAATAGGCTTCAGAAACCGCCGTTGAGCCCGACGACGATTCAATAATGGTGGTGCCTTCCTTGATCCAGCCATTGCATAGACCGTAAAGGAATAAGGAACGAGCCAGACGGTGCTTCAGGCTGCCGGTGGGGTGGGTGCTTTCATCTTTCAGGTACAGCTGAATGCCAGGAAAAGCGGGAAGCGCCAGGCGAATCAAATGCGTGTCGGCGCTGCGTTGGTAATCGGCGTTAATTTCGCTAATCGCGTGTTTGACCCAGGTGCTATTCATCGTGATTTTCCGTTTGTCATTTTGTGCCTAGCTTAGCGAAAAGCACAGAAAAAATTGTTGCCTTCTAATCTTTAAAATAGAATAAAGATAGAAAAGTTTTCTCCCGGTGACTCCTATGTTAGATAAAATTGACCGAAAGCTGCTCGCCTTATTACAGAAAGATTGCACGCTCTCTTTGCAGGCGTTAGCGGATGCCGTTAATCTGACCACCACACCTTGCTGGAAACGTCTTAAACGACTGGAAGATGACGGTGTGCTATTGGGTCGCGTGGCATTGCTTGATGCGGAAAAGCTTGGTTTGGGGCTTACGGCATTTGTGCTGATTAAAACTCAGCATCACAGCAGCGACTGGTACAGCCTATTTGTCAGTGAAGTGACACAGATGCCGGAAGTCCTCGGTTTCTGGCGTATGGCTGGGGAGTATGACTACCTGATGCGGGTGCAGGTGGCCGACATGAAACGCTACGATGATTTCTATAAGAGCCTGGTCAACCGGGTTCCTGGGCTGTCGGATGTGACCTCAAGCTTTGCGATGGAACAGATTAAATACACCACCGCGCTGCCCATCGAATAACACTATCTCTGGAATTTTACTGCGTGCGATTATTTGCTCAACTCAGCTGGTACTTCCGTCGGGAATGGCGTCGCTATCTCGGCGCGGTCGTGTTGCTGATTATTATTGCCATCCTGCAACTTATCCCACCGAAAATAGTGGGCATCGTGGTGGATGGCGTATCGCAACAGCGCGTTAGCGCTGGGACGCTGATGATGTGGGTTGGCACCATGGTGCTGATTGCGATAGTGGTCTACCTGCTGCGCTATGTCTGGCGCGTGCTGCTGTTTGGTGCATCCTATCAGTTAGCCGTTGAGCTGCGTGAAGACTTCTATCGTCAGCTAAGTCGCCAACATCCGGAATTTTATCTGCGCCACCGTACCGGTGATTTAATGGCCCGCGCCACTAACGATGTCGACCGCGTGGTCTTTGCCGCCGGGGAAGGGGTATTAACGTTGGTGGATTCGCTGGTGATGGGCTGTGCGGTGTTGATCGTCATGTCGACCCAAATCAGCTGGCAGCTCACCTTACTGGCACTGGTTCCGATGCCCATCATGGCGTTGGTCATCCACCGCTACGGCAACCTGCTGCATGAGCGCTTCAAATTAGCCCAGGCGGCATTCTCGAGCCTTAACGACCGCACCCAGGAAAGCCTGACCAGTATCCGCATGATTAAAGCTTTTGGCCTCGAAGACCGTCAGTCCGCGCAATTTGCCGCCGACGCGGCGGATACCGGGGTGAAAAACATGCGCGTGGCGCGTATTGATGCTCGCTTTGATCCCACTATCTATATCGCCATCGGTATGGCGAATCTGTTGGCTATTGCGGGCGGTAGCTGGATGGTCACGCAGGACATGCTCACACTCGGTCAGTTAACCAGTTTTATGATGTACCTGGGGCTGATGATCTGGCCGATGCTGGCGCTGGCCTGGATGTTCAATATCGTTGAGCGTGGGAGCGCCGCCTACAGTCGAATTCGTACGTTGCTGGCGGAAGCGCCCGTGGTTAACGATGGCTCGCAGCCAGTGCCTGAAGGCCGTGGAACGTTAACGCTGGCGATTCATCGCTTTAGTTACCCGCAAACGGATAAAGCGACATTGAGCGATGTGAATGTGACCCTGAAACCGGGCCATATGTTGGGTCTTTGTGGCCCAACTGGCTCAGGGAAATCGACCATTTTGTCGTTGATTCAACGCCATTTTGATGTCGATGAGGGCGAGATCTGTTTCCACGATATTCCATTGCGTCAGCTGCAACTGGATGCCTGGCGCAGCCGCCTGGCAGTTGTCAGTCAGACGCCGTTCCTGTTTTCGGATACGGTCGCCAGCAATATCGCTTTGGGCAACCCAGGAGCGACGCAGGAAGAGATAGAACACGCGGCACGGCTGGCCTGTGTTCATGACGATATTCTGCGTTTACCACAAGGTTATGACACCGAAGTGGGTGAGCGAGGCGTGATGCTATCCGGCGGCCAAAAACAGCGTATTTCCATTGCCCGTGCTCTGTTGCTGGACGCTGAAATTTTGATTCTTGACGATGCGTTATCGGCGGTCGATGGCCGTACTGAGCACCAGATACTGCATAACCTGCGCCAGTGGGGCGAGGGGCGGACGCTTATCATTAGCGCCCACCGGCTCTCGGCGCTGACCGATGCCAGCGAGATTATTGTGATGCAGCATGGTCATATCGCGCAACGTGGTGACCATGACCAATTGGCGCATCAGGCGGGGTGGTATCGCGACATGCACCGCTATCAACAGCTTGAAGCCGCGCTGAACGACGCGCCAGAAGATGAAAAAACGGAGGCCGCCGATGCGTAGTTTTGGGCAACTGTGGCCTACGTTAAAACGCCTGCTGGCCTACGGCTCGCCGTGGCGCAAACCGCTGACGAATGCGGTGATCATGTTATGGGTGGCGGCTGCCGCAGAGGTTAGCGGGCCGCTCCTGATAAGCTACTTTATCGATAACATGGTGGCGAAGGATATTTTACCGTGGGGTACCGTAGCGGGTCTGGCGGCGGCCTATATCGGTTTACAACTGTTGGCGGCAGGCTTGCACTACAGTCAGTCGCTGCTGTTTAACCGTGCGGCAGTCGGCGTCGTACAGCAATTACGAATCGACGTGATGGATGCCGCGCTTCGCCAGCCGTTGAGCGAGTTTGACACCCAGCCGGTAGGGCAACTGATTTCCCGTGTGACTAACGATACCGAGGTGATCCGCGATCTCTATGTCACCGTTGTGGCGACGGTGCTCCGCAGCGCCGCGCTGATTGGTGCCATGCTGGTGGCAATGTTTAGCCTTGACTGGCGCATGGCGCTGGTGGCACTGGCTATCTTCCCGGCGGTGATGACGGTGATGGTTATTTATCAACGCTACAGCACGCCGATTGTGCGTCGCGTGCGGGCTTATCTCGCGGATATTAACGACGGCTTCAACGAAGTCATCAACGGGATGAGCGTGATTCAGCAGTTCCGCCAGCAGGTGCGCTTTGGCGAGCGTATTGGGGAAGTTAGCCGTTCACACTATATGGCACGGATGCAAACCCTACGGCTTGACGGTTTCTTACTGCGTCCACTGCTTAGCCTGTTTTCCACGCTGGTGCTCTGTGGCTTGTTGATGCTGTTTGGTTTTAGCGCGCAGGGATCGATCCAGGTCGGCGTGCTGTATGCCTTTATTAGCTATCTTGGGCGACTGAATGAGCCGTTGATTGAGTTGACTACCCAGCAATCCATACTGCAACAGGCGGTGGTAGCGGGGGAACGCGTGTTCGAACTGATGGACAGGCCGCGTCAGCAGTATGGCAATGACATGGCGCCACTGGAAAATGGCAATATTGATATCGATAACGTTTCGTTTGCCTATCGTGACGACAAACTGGTGCTGCAAAATATTTCGTTGTCGATCCCGGCGCGCAGTTTTGTCGCCCTGGTGGGACATACCGGAAGCGGTAAAAGTACGCTGGCCAGTCTGCTGATGGGCTATTATCCGCCGAACTCCGGTGAAATACGCCTCGGTGGTCGCCCCCTGCAAAGCCTCAGCCACGCCGTGTTACGTGAAGGCATCGCCGTGGTGCAACAAGATCCTGTGGTGCTCGCGGACTCATTCTTCGCTAACGTCACCCTGGGGCGTGATATCAGTGAGTCGCAGGTCTGGCAGGTTCTGGAAACGGTGCAGCTGGCGGAACTGGCGCGCGGGATGAGTGACGGTATTTATACGCATCTTGGGGAGCAGGGTAATAACCTCTCGGTAGGGCAAAAACAACTGCTGGCGCTGGCTCGCGTGCTGGTTGATACGCCGCAGGTGCTGATTCTCGATGAAGCGACGGCCAATATTGACTCGGGTACCGAGCAGGCGATTCAACATGCGCTGGCCGCCGTGCGCCAGCACACGACGCTGGTGGTGATTGCGCACCGTTTGTCGACCATTGTGGATGCGGACACCATCATGGTGCTTCATCGTGGGCAGGCGGTAGAGCAGGGATCGCATCAGCAACTGCTTGAAGCAAAAGGGCGATACTGGCAAATGTATCAGCTCCAGCTTGCGGGTGAAGAACTGGCTGCCAGCGCTCAGGATGAAGCATTGGCCCACTGATGCACCAGCGTCAGGCATTTTTCTAACAGAATGCCGTTGTGAAACGCATCATGCACCCGCATGGTGCGTTTTTGTTTACCTTTCCTCCTGACTGAACGACATCCCCCCCGATTTTCACGCCCAGCATGCCCCTTTTCATTTCTGGCACGACCCTTGCTTTATCTCTTTCGTGTTCACAGCCATTACCGAATTCTGACTGGAGGGGATCTATGAAGCTGGTTACCGTGGTAATCAAACCATTCAAACTTGAAGACGTTCGCGAAGCGCTGTCTTCCATTGGCATTCAGGGCTTAACGGTGACGGAAGTGAAAGGCTTCGGTCGTCAGAAAGGCCATGCAGAGCTGTACCGCGGGGCGGAATACAGCGTCAACTTCCTGCCGAAAGTAAAGATTGATGTGGCTATCGCCGACGATCAGCTCGATGAAGTCGTCGATGTGATCAGCAAAGCCGCTTACACCGGAAAAATTGGCGACGGTAAGATTTTTGTCGCCGAACTGCAGCGCGTAATCCGTATTCGTACCGGCGAAGCCGACGAAGCGGCGCTGTAATTCCCAGCCAGCACAGTGATAGGGATCGAGATGATGAAAAAAACAATGGTAAAAACGGGGTTTGGCGCATTGGCACTGTTGCCGGGTCTGGCGATGGCGGCACCTGCCGTCATCGATAAAGCCGATAACGCCTTTATGATGATTTGTACCGCGCTGGTGTTGTTTATGACCATCCCAGGTATTGCACTGTTTTACGGCGGCCTGATCCGTGGCAAAAACGTGCTCTCTATGCTGACGCAGGTCGCGGTAACTTTCGCGCTGGTCTGCGTGCTGTGGGTGATTTATGGCTACTCGCTGGCCTTTGGTTCCGGCGGCAGCTTCTTCGGCAACTTCGATTGGGTGATGCTGAAAAATATTAAGATTACCGACCCGATGGGCTCCTTCTATCAGTATATCCACGTGGCGTTCCAGGGCTCCTTTGCCTGCATCACCGTGGGGCTGATTGTCGGCGCGCTCGCTGAACGTATTCGCTTCTCTGCGGTGCTGATTTTCGTGGTTATTTGGCTGACGCTCTCCTACGTGCCGATTGCGCATATGGTTTGGGGCGGCGGCCTGCTGGGGAGTCACGGTGCGCTCGATTTTGCGGGCGGCACAGTGGTACACATTAACGCCGCGGTGGCGGGGCTGGTCGGTGCCTATCTGATTGGCAAGCGCGTGGGCTTCGGTAAAGAAGCATTCAAACCGCACAACCTGCCGATGGTGTTTATCGGTACCGCGATCCTCTATTTCGGCTGGTTCGGCTTCAATGCCGGTTCCGCAAGCGCGGCCAACGAAATCGCCGGTCTGGCCTTTGTGAACACCGTTGTGGCGACCGCAGCCGCGATTCTCGGTTGGGTCTTTGGTGAATGGGTGCTGCGCGGTAAACCTTCTCTGCTGGGTGCTTGTTCCGGGGCGATTGCGGGTCTGGTCGGTATCACGCCAGCGTGCGGTTTTATCGGTGTCGGTGGCGCGTTGATTCTGGGTATTGTTGCTGGTCTGGCGGGGCTGTGGGGGGTGACTTCTCTGAAACGCGTACTGCGTGTAGATGACCCTTGTGATGTGTTCGGTGTCCACGGCGTCTGCGGCATTGTTGGCTGTATCCTGACCGGTATCTTCGCCTCAACATCGCTTGGCGGTGTGGGCTACGCCGAAGGCGTGACCATGGGCCATCAGGTTCTCGTTCAGCTGGAAAGCATCGGTATCACCATCGTCTGGTCTGGCGTCGTGGCCTTTATTGCCTACAAGGTCGCTGATTTGACGGTAGGTCTGCGTGTTCCAGAAGACCAGGAGCGCGAAGGTCTGGACGTCAACAGCCACGGCGAAAACGCCTACAACGCATAAATCCTGTCGATAATTGAACATCCTGCAATGGTAGCCCGGACGAGGTGCGTCAGCACCGACTCCGGGGAATTCCCGGCGGCGCTGCGCTTGGCCGGGCTACCAACGGATTATCCCCGGTTACGCATCACCCCTTCCTGTACCGTTGAAGCAACGAGTACACCGTCCTGGGTATAAAACTCACCGCGAACAAAGCCACGAGCGCTGGATGCAGAAGTACTTTCCACGCTATACAGCAGCCAATCGTTTAAATTGAACGGGCGATGGAACCACATGGAATGATCGATGGTAGCAACCTGCATGCCCGGCTCAAGGAAGCCGACGCCGTGCGGCTGTAACGCCACCGGCAGGAAGTTGAAATCGGATGCATAGCCCAGTAGGTACTGATGAATATGCAGATCGTCCGGCACAGCGCCATTGGCACGCATCCATACCTGACGACGTGGTTCGGCGGTGTGGCCTTTTAAGGGGTTGTGGAATTCAACCGGGCGGATCTCAATCGGTTTCTCGCACAAAAACTTCTCGGCTACCTGCGGCGGCAGCAGCTGTGACAGCGAACGGGCGATATCCGTCTCAGATGGCAGACCATCCGGTGATGGGGCCGTTGGCATGGTTTTCTGATGCTCGTAACCCGGCTCAGGAGCCTGGAATGACGCCGTCATATAGAAGATCGGTTTGCCATTTTGAATTGCGGCAACGCGTCGCGCGCTGAAACTATTACCGTCGCGCAGGACTTCTACGTCGTAAATAATCGGCTTCTGGCTGTCGCCTGGACGCAAGAAGTAGCTGTGGAACGAGTGAACTAAACGGTCAGCAGGCACGGTCTCTTTGGCTGCATACAATGCCTGGCCAACAACCTGCCCGCCAAAGACCTGGCGCAGGCCGAGGTCTTCACTCTGGCCGCGAAACAGGCCTTCTTCAATTCTTTCCAGATTCAGTAATGTCAGCAGATTTGATAGCGCCTGGCTCATTGGTACCCTCTATAATTTTACTGTCGTACGGCAGGTGAATCTCTCCATTATAACGTAATTTGGCGAGTGGTCCGATGGGTTCAATTATCTGAATAATGGGGTGTTTGCAGGAATAAATGTAAAATATGTGCCACACTTAAGCGGTTAAGTTTGTTAAGGCGTTGTCACTCAATTGAGAAAATGGCCTTAATTTGAGTGAGCAAAAAGGAGAATGCTAATGAAACTTGTGCCGATCTTAAGCGGTTTGGCGGTTGCACTTGCCCTCGCGGGCTGTTCGCAGACGCACCAGCAAAATCACACCCCAGAAGCCGTTCAGGCCATCGCTGGCCCGAGCGTAACCGGTAATGTCTTGATCCGCCAGAAAGTGGCATTGCCACCGAATGCGGTGTTAACGGTAACCTTGTCCGATGCTTCGCTTGCCGACGCGCCATCGAAAGTGCTGGCGCAGAAAGTTGCCCGTACCGACGGGAAACAGGCACCATTTAGCTTTGTGCTGCCATTCAATCCAGCGGATATTCAGCCGAATGCCCGTATCCTGCTGAGTGCAGCTATCACGGTTGATGGTAAGCTGCTGTTTATTACTGACACCATCCAGGAAGTCGTCAACCGTAACGGAACGAAGGCCGATTTGATTTTGGTTCCGGTACAGCAAACGGCGGTTCCGGTTCAGGATACCTCCACGGTACCGGTTAAGGACACTGCTCCAGTGCAGATCCCTTAATCAACGAATGCCCTCCTTGCGAGGGCATTTTTTTCAACACATCTCGCCAGAATCTTTAATACCGCCAGCGATACTTCTGCATATCAATTTGCCCACTTCCCGATACCTGTACGCCATCGGCCAGCAGCGCCTGACGTTGTCGCTGGAGATCCGGCCCGGTCAGTGAAATGGCGCCATGACGATTCACCACCCGAAACCACGGTAGTGTAGAACCTTCCGGCAGGCGCCTTAGCACACCCCCGACCTGCCGCGCAGCGCGGGGTGACCCTGCGAGCCTTGCAACGTCACCGTAGGTGGTGACGTAACCTGGTGGGATGGCGGCGACAATTTGCCATACGCGATGGGGGAATGAGTCTACTGCATCCATTGTTCTATTCCTGAAGGAAGAACCCTCAGCATAATCAGCTAAATGCCTGCTGTGAAGAGGTGATTGCGCAAGAATCCAGCAGGTGAAAGCTGATAGCTTGCAATTGCCGGGCACAGCAGTGATAATGCGCCTGCGCGTTGGGAACAACGCTCTCAATGGGGGCTCTGTTGGTTCTCCCGCAACGCTACTCTGTTCACCAGGTCAGATCCGGAAGGAAGCAGCCAGGGCAGATGACGCGTGTGCCGGGATGTAGCTGGCAGGGCCCCCACCCAATTCAGCCCTCCCTGAAGTCATTCGAAAAAATCTCACTCTTCCCCATACTATATTCATGGTTAATTTCTGCTTTACGCTTTTTCTTATGCCATTAAATTTCATGCGCCTGTAATAATACTGTCATATACATGTCATAAATTGTATTTAGATTAATATTGGGTATTTATCTTGTTCATCTTGTTATAAATATATTTGTGGAATGTATTGTTGGTTTGATGTATTAGTTATTACCGAAAAATACAAAAAAACCATTTTATCCGCGCCGATGCGCGTTGTGACAGGAAGAGGTCAACATGACAGTCGCAGTGCTCAATGTAAAAATTGATGAAACCGTAAAAGAAAGTCTTCGCCACTATGCCGAAGAGAATAGCCTGACATTAAGTGCCGCGACCCAAAAGCTCCTGTTGCTTGCTTTCGAGAACCAGGAACAGGCGGGTGTATGTGAAGATGACATCGATAGCCAACATACGGAAGAAGATGTTTCGCCATTTACATCTAAAGAAATCAAAGCATTACGGAAAATCCTGAAGAAGAAAAAATGAAACAGCAACCCTCAATAGCGTGTAATTACAGTGAAGCCTGCAATCTGTTACGTTCAGGCTATGTTAAACATGTTCTTCTGGACTGGGATGTGGGCAGCGATGAGTTCTTTCGTATTGCCTCTGACTGGTGCGATACCGGCGCAAAGATTAAAAAAGAGGGAGAATCGTTTGTCATTTCCCTGAAAGGATTCCCGATTCCTCCGCAGCATTAATATATTATTTTGTGCTGGGTTTTCACTAAATAATATAATAATACAAGGCTAGTTCTGTTTGAGGATTCATTTTTCCTCGGCGCGTTATTATATAATTTTCCGTATTCTATTTGCGCCATGCTGGCCTGCTAACATTGCCCATATTGGCTGTAATGTGGTGAAGGCACGCTTAAGCGTTTCGTCATCAAGCGTAAAAGGTATGCGCAGGTTTCTTTCCCCGCCACCCGCCAGGCCAAAACGCGTGCCGACGCCAAGATGGATGCCACTGCTTTCCGCGCGTGCGGCAAAGCGGGTGGCCATCATTTCGGGTAACTCCACCCAGAACGACAATCCTCCCTCCGGTAAGACAAATTTCCATTGTGGAAAATACTCACGCATCAGTTCCGCACACATATCCCGTCGCGCTGTCAGCAGCCTTCTTCGTTCAGGGAGCAGCGTTTTTTCGTTGTCCAATAGCCAGCAGGTGGCGAGTTGTTCCAGCAGCGGCGAGCCTAAATCCAGGGTATCGCGAGTTTGGATCAGTGCAGCGATGGTTTGAGACGATGCCCGCAGCCATCCCAGTCGCAGACCACCCCAAAAACTTTTCCCGGTTGAGCCGACGGTGATAATTGGTGCATCTGTATTAAATGCCGCCAGCGGCGGCGGGGGTGGGGCGTTGTACCATAAATCAACCATGGTTTCGTCGACGACCAATGCGGTACAGGTGCGTGCAGAAAGGTCGGCGACAATTTGTCGGGTCGCTGCATCCATACACTGTCCGGTTGGGTTTTGAAAATCGGGCATCAGATACGCCAGACGTGGTGCCGTTTGGGCGATGATAGCCGCCAGCCCGTCTGTATCCCAGCCGTTGTGCGGCAGGGGAAGGGCGACCGGTCGGCATGACGCGCCTTCAATCGCGGCGATGGCAAGCGGGTAGGTGGGGGTTTCTACCACCACACGATCGCCCGGCCCGGTGAGGTAACGCAGGATTAATGCCAGTCCGCTTAGTGCGCCGTTAACCAACATAATTTCATCAGCGGTGGTGGGCAATCCACGTGCGCAATAGCGACGAGCAATGGCTTCGCGTAATTCCGGTAGACCCTGCTGGTCGTAGCCGGTATGGCTGAGATAGCCCGGCAGCGCCCCGAGAGCATGGCTGTATGCTTGATGTATTTCTGCTCCCGCGGCAAGTGCGGCGGTGGAGAGGTCGAGCGTCGGCGAGGTCGGCAGACGCGATGAACGCTGGGCACTTTCACCCGCGAGCGTGACCGTCGACCCGCTACCCTGACGGCTCTGCACATATCCCTCATCACGCAGCTGCGCCAGTGCGCTAGCAATAGTGGTGCGGCTTACGCCCAGCGCGCTGGCGAACTCGCGCTCGCCAGGCAGACGGGTTCCTAGCGGCAGTCGCCCATCGAGAATCAATAACTGCAGCGCATCCGTCAGCTGTCGCCACAGCGGTGTGGATGATGGAGTTTCCTGCCAGTGACCCAGCAGGCGGACTAAAGATTGCGTGGTGGAACGTCGTAACATATCAGCAGTCCACTTTTTAAAAACTGGTCATTAATCATAATGCCATTTTTGGTGATGATGAAGCTCTAAACCGACAGGCAGAGGTGCCAATGCTACGCCGACTGATTCAGCTTTATTTTGGGTTAATGCTTTATGGGGTGTCGACCGCCGTTTACGTCCGCGCCAACCTGGGCGCTGACCCGTGGAACGTATTTCATCTTGGGGTCGCCGGATTGACCTCCGTGAATTTGGGCGTGGTGATGATCCTCACCGGTGCCGCCGTGTTGCTGCTGTGGATCCCGCTGCGTCAGCGTCCGGGGCTTGGCACTATCAGTAATGTGATTGTGTTGGGGCTGGCCGCAGATGCGACGCTAGCGCTCATGCCGCCGCTGGAATCGTTATGGCTACGCGGGCTGATGCTGGGGCTGGCGGTGATTCTTAACGCACTGGCGACCGGTATGTATATTGGCGCGGGCTTTGGCGCCGGGCCGCGCGATGGGCTGATGACCGGTATTCATACGCGTACCGGCTGGTCTGTTCGCTGGATCCGCATGGCTATTGAGCTGTCGGTGTTAGTGATTGGTACGCTACTGGGCGGTACGTTCGGTATCGGTACCGTAATTTATGCGCTGGCGATTGGGCCGCTCATACAGATTTGTCTACCGTGGTTCCAGTTACCGCGTGTGGCTCAGCGCCGCCCGATAAAAGCTGAGCGGCCAATCTGATTTTGCGAAGCGCTCACAGCACAAATTAATTTTTCAGGTTACACTGCTGCTATCACGCCGGTTTATCTGAGTCAGTATGAAAACAATTACGCTTTATGATGTAGCCCGTGTTGCCGGGGTTTCCTATCAGACTGTGTCGCGGGTCATCAATCAGGCCGCGCATGTCTCTGAACGTACGCGAGAAAAAGTGCAGGCCGCGATGCGGGAACTGAACTACGTGCCTAATCGCGGCGCGCAACAGCTGGCCGGCAAGGCGACGCGTACGCTAGGGTTATTGACCACCGATCTGGCGCTTCACGCTCCCTCGCAAATTGCCTCTGCCGTGAAGCGACGCGCGGGAGAAGTGGGGTTGTCGGTATTGATTTCGATGGTAGAAAACAACGACCGCGATGCCTGTTTTACGGCTTTACAGGAACTTTTGTCCCAACGTGTGGAAGGTCTACTGATCAACGTGCCGCTGGAGCGCGAGGTGGCAGAAGCGCTGGCTGCGGCTTCACCTGTGCCCGTGCTGTTTCTTGATGTGGGCAATGATGCGCAGGTGAATAGCCTAGTGTTTGACGCAGACCAGGGCGCTGACTTGGGCGTTGAACATCTGCTGGCGTTAGGGCATCAGCGGATTGCACTCTTGGCTGGCCCGCAAAGCTCAGTCTCTGCGCGGGCGCGACTCGCTGGCTGGCAGCGTGCGCTGCAACAGGCGGGAATTGAGTCCGGTGCAGTGGCGTATGGTGACTGGAGCGCGGCATCGGGATATGAAAAAGCGCATCACCTGCTCAATACCAAACCGTATCCGCAAGCCGTGCTGGTGGCAAACGACCAGATGGCGCTGGGCGTACTACGTGCCTGTGCGGAAAAAGGTATTCGGGTGCCGGGACAATTATCGGTTATCGGCTATGACGATACCACCGACAGCGCCTGGTTCTCGCCGCCGCTGACCACCGTGCGTCAGCAGTTTAAAGAGGCCGGGCGCCTAAGCGTTGACTGGCTGATTAATAAGACTTCGCAGGCCACAGAGCTTCAACAAGTTCGTCTGAATGTCGAACTTGTTGTGCGTCACTCAACGGCGGCCAGCGCACCGGAGGTATTGCCGGATGATTGTCTGGCGCAGTGCTTGCAGGAGCTGGCGGCGAGGGTAGCAAGACGATCGAACGATTTGTGATCTAACTCGCTTCCTGCTGATCCGATCCTTTACCAAACTGCGCGATCCGGGCACTCTCATAAGAAATTGTGAGCGCTTCGCAATGAGGTAATTATGACGTCGTCTTCCGCTTTACCCCTCTCTGCTTTACTGGCACGCCGTGATTGGGAAAATCCACAGTTGAGCCAGTGGCACCGTTTGCCTGCCCATGCGCCGTTTCACAGCTGGCGCACGCCAGAAGACGCATTGTGGGATAACGTCAGCACCGCCCGCCGCTCGCTGAACGGCAATTGGCAATTTAGCTTTTTCAACGCGCCAGAAGCGGTGCCAGAGAGCTGGGTAGAACAGGATCTTAGCGATACGGTGGTGATGCCGGTACCGTCTAACTGGCAGATGCAGGGCTTCGATACGCCGATTTATACTAACGTCACTTATCCTATTGCGGTAACGCCGCCGTGGGTGCCGATCGATAACCCAACCGGCTGCTATTCACGCACATTCCATGTCAAAGCTGACTGGCTGGCACAAGGCCAGACGCGGATTATTTTCGACGGTGTTAACTCGGCATTTCACCTGTGGTGCAACGGAAAATGGGTCGGTTATTCACAAGACAGCAGATTGCCCGCCGAATTTGATCTTAGCGGCGTAGTGCAGGCCGGGGAGAACCGGCTGGCGGTGATGGTGCTGCGCTGGTGCGATGGCAGCTATCTTGAAGATCAGGATATGTGGCGGATGAGCGGCATTTATCGCGACGTCACGCTACTGCACAAAACGGCTACCCGTATTGCCGATTATCAGGTCACGCCACGACTGTATGACCGATTCACCCACGGCGAGCTGGACATTCAGGTCACCCTGGAGGGGGAGGATTTTGCGGCAGCGGAAGTGGAGGCCACGCTATGGCACGGCGAAAAGCAAGTGGCGAGCGGTCGTCAAACGCCGGGTGACAATATCGTTGATGAACGCGGCGGTTGGGCTGAACGCGTTAACCTGACGCTGTCGCTGGCGCAGCCGGCCTTATGGAGTGCGGAAGCGCCAAATCTCTACCGTCTGGTGCTGACTCTGCGTGATGCGAATGGGCAACAACTGGAATCGGAAGCTTGCGACGTGGGTTTCCGTCAGGTGGAAATCAGTAACGGCCTGCTCAAGCTGAATGGTCAGCCGCTGCTGATTCGCGGTGTGAACCGTCATGAGCATCACCCGGAATATGGGCAGGCGGTGGATGAAGCGACTATGCGCCGCGATATTGAACTGATGAAACAGCATAATTTCAATGCGGTGCGCTGCTCCCATTATCCTAATCATCCGCTGTGGTATCGCCTGTGTGACCAGTACGGTTTGTACGTGGTGGACGAGGCAAACATTGAAACCCATGGCATGGTGCCGATGAGCCGTCTCGCAGACGATCCGCGCTGGCTACCTGCGATGAGTGAACGTGTGACCCGTATGGTCGCGCGTGACCGCAATCATCCTTCCATTATCATCTGGTCTTTAGGCAATGAGTCGGGCCACGGCGCAAACCATGATGCGCTGTATCGCTGGCTAAAAACGGCCGATCCTTCGCGTCCGGTACAGTATGAGGGCGGCGGAGCCAATACGGCGGCGACCGATATTATCTGTCCGATGTATTCCCGCGTGGATACCGATCAGCCGCATCCGACAGTAACGAAATGGGGCATCAAAAAGTGGATTGGCCTGCCGGATGAGACGCGTCCGCTGATCTTATGTGAATACGCCCATGCGATGGGCAATAGCTTCGGCGGCTTTGCTAAATACTGGCAGGCGTTCCGTGAAAATCCGCGCTTGCAGGGCGGATTTGTCTGGGACTGGGTCGATCAGGCGCTGTGTAAAACCGATGACAGCGGCATCACCTTCTGGGCCTATGGCGGCGATTTTGGTGATACGCCAAACGACCGCCAGTTTTGTATGAACGGACTGGTGTTCCCGGATAGAACCCCACATCCGGCGCTCTTTGAGGCCCAGCGGGCGCAGCAGTTCTTCACCTTTAAGCAAGTGGAACCCACGCCGTTCACGGTCGATATCACCAGTGATTACCTGTTCCGTCACACCGATAACGAGCGGCTGCGCTGGTCGGTTAACGTCGCGGGCAAAACCATTGCCGATGGCGATATCGCGCTGAATATTGCACCGCAGTCGACCCAACGGGTGACGCTGCCATTCAGCGAATTTGCTGCGCTACATGGCGAGTGCTGGTTAAACCTCGAAGTTTATCAGCCACAGGCGACAGACTGGTCTGCGGCCAATCATATATGCGCCTGGGAGCAGTGGCCGCTGCCGTCAGCATTGTCACTGCCCGTACCGCAGGGTGAAGGTGAAGCACCGCAACTGTGCGTTGAGGCCCAGGCATTCGAGATTCACCATGGCAACCAGCGCTGGCAGTTTAGCCGTGAGTCTGGTGATTTGGCGCAGTGGTGGCGCGACGGGCAACCGAGCTTGTTGTCACCGCTGAGTGATAATTTCACTCGTGCACCGTTGGATAACGACATTGGTGTAAGCGAAGTCACACGCATTGACCCGAATGCATGGGTGGAACGTTGGAAAGCGGCGGGGATGTACGCGATGATGCCACGATTGCTGCTGTGCCGAGCGTTTGAATATGACCGTGGCGTTGAAGTGGAAACGCAGCATAGCTGGGAATATCAGGGCAAGGTGTTGTTTATCAGCCATAAACTCTGGCTTATCGATACACATGGCGTGCTGCACGGTGATATCGATGTGCAGGTCGCTGACGATATCCCGCATCCGGCGCGTATTGGTTTGCATTGTCAGTTGGCGGCGGTGGAAGAACAGGTCAGTTGGCTGGGATTAGGCCCACATGAAAACTATCCTGATCGTCGGCTAGCGGCGCGCCAGGGGCGCTGGACATTGCCGCTGGCGGCGCTGCATACGCCGTATATCTTCCCGACGGAAAACGGCCTGCGCGGCGAAACGCGCCAGCTTGATTACGGTGTGCACGGCTGGCAGGGTAATTTCCACTTCGGCTTGAGTCGCTACAGCCAGCGTCAGCTACACGAGGTCACGCATCATCACCTGCTGCGGGAAGAGCCGGGATGCTGGCTGAACCTTGATGCCTTCCATATGGGCGTCGGCGGAGATGATTCCTGGAGCCCTAGCGTACTGCCGGAGTATTTACTGCCGCAACGGCGGTTGCGCTATACGTTTAGCTGGCAGCAACGCTAATTCAATCGCATGGCATCAGTGCGAAGCGCTGATGCCATGTCCACGCAGGTTATTCTCAGCTCAGAGAATAAAAGCCTCTTTCGGTAAGGCTTTACTGTAGAGCCAGCCCTGCCCAAACTGTACGCCATGTTCGCGTAACCATTTCTCCTGACAGGGCGTTTCAATGCCCTCCGCCACAATATTCAGTTGCAACGTTTTTGCCATCTCAATGATATACGGCGTTACCTGCGCGTATTCCAGTGCATCGACGAAAGATTTGTCGAGTTTTAAGGTATCGACTTCAAGGTCTTGCAGGTAGCGCAGGCTGGAGTAGCCGGTTCCAAAATCATCGATATAGACAGGGTGCCCATTACGGCGATAGGCGGCAATCGCGGGCAGGGTGGTCTTCGAATCCGCAAAGCCGCGTTCAGTGAGCTCCAGCGCAATTTGTTGTGGCTTAATGTTCCACGTTCTCAACTGTTGATGCAGTAAGGTTCGTAGTACCACAGAGTGGAAGTCAGCTACTGACAGATTAATGGAGACATGGAAATCAGGGTGGAGATGCAACCATTTACCGAGGTCATGGAATACCGATTTGACCACATTCTCGGTCAGGTGGGTTATGAGGCCAGTTTGCTCGGCAAGCGGAATGAAAATATCGGGAGAGAGATAGCTGCCATCGGGCTGCTTCCAGCGGGCCAGCGCTTCACAGCCAACGACCTTTCCATCCTGTAGCGACACAATTGGCTGATAGTTAACGGTTATTTCGGCGTTATTCAGCGCATCCAGCATCCTCTGATGTGGCGATTGTAGACGACGCAGGACGCGAATAATCAGCCAACTCGCCAGCAGGCTAAACAGCATACCCGCGGGCATCCAGATGAGAAGCTGATGATGTAATCGTTCGGACAACGGCAGGGTGGAAGACCAGGTCAAAATTGTCAGTTGTAGATCAGGGTATTGACGCACCGTGTAAACCACGTTGTTTTCGGTCAGCGTGGTGAGATTGTTTTTGTGGATACGCTCCCAGACTTTTGGATCCAACTCGTCGCTACTGGCAAACACACGGTTATTGTGGGCGCTGATGAGCGCAATCTGCGTGGTGTTATTGGTAAAGGGGATCACGTCAATAAACGATATGGGATCGATGATCACCATATGGTGTTCTGAGGCGAAAGCGGCCATATAGCGTTTAACGCCAAGATCGTTTTGTTCGGTATACCACGCGCGATAGCCTGCGGGCGTCACGCGGTCAGGCTGGGGGAAGGTAAAGGTTTTGCCGTTATTTTCCAGCGACGAGCATTTGGTCGTGAGTCCATCGATATAAAGCACTTCCTGAATATAGCGCCAGGAGTAAGAAAGGCGACGCATCTCCTGCTGGTGAATCCTGGTACACCCCGGAGCTGTTAGCGTATCCATCTGTTTTAGCGCGCTTTTGACCTGATCCATCACCTGCCCGGTACGAATCAGCACCCGTGAGGCATAAGTCTCCTGCTCGTCAATAAACTGCCTATGGGCTTCACGCTGGGCAAGCCAGATACTTAAGAGGATAGGCAGGAGGATGGCCAGGATAAGCACGCCGGTTATCAGACCGACCAAATGTCGTGTTGTCACTGCCAGTCCTTATCCTGGGGTAATTCTGACAAGTATACCTGACAACCCGTGTGCTGATGACGGGAAATCATTGACCGTTGTCAGAATTTCCCCCACTTAGCGGCGATGCGCCAGTGCCCGGACTAAGCGATCACCACCCATCTGTACGCCTTGCACCATCAGTACCAGGATGACCACCGTACCCACCATTATCTGATCGTTAAATCGCTGATAGCCATAGCGAATCGCCAGATCGCCCAGTCCGCCGCCGCCGATAACGCCCGCCATTGAGGAGAAGCCAATCAACATGACCACCGTCAGTGTCGTGGCCGCGAATAACGCGGGGAGCGCCTCCGGTAACAGCGCTTTGCTGATAACGTGCCATGCGTTACCACCCATCGACAGGACGGCTTCGATGCGCCCGTAATCCACCTCATCCAGCGCGCTTTCGGTCAGGCGGGCAAAGAACGGGAATGCGCCAATGGTAATCGGTACAATTGCCGCCGTGCTGCCCAACGTGGTGCCGACCAGCAGTCGGGTGAAAGGGATAAGCGCAATCAGCAGCACGATAAACGGCAGTGAACGTCCGGTATTGATGATGGTACCCAGCACAGCGTTGAGCCGTGGCATCGGCACCAGCCCTTGGCGGCGAGAAATAAACAACAGCACGCCGAGCGGTAAGCCGATTAAGACGGTAAACAGTGCGGCCAGGCCAACCATGTAGAGTGTATCCAGCGTCCCTTCAGCCAGCAGTGGCCATAAATCTTCCCAGCTCATGCGACTATGCATAGGTGTCTCCCATCCAGACCGTGGCGTGCCAGGAAACGGCGTTCTTCATCGCCGTCGCCCAGTAAAATATCCCGCAAACGTGACCAGGGTGAGGCCAGCAGGTCGGCGATTTTTCCGCTCTCCTGAAGTTCACCCGCTTCTAAAAGCGCCGCGTGATCGCAGAGGGTTTTCACCACCTCCAGTTGATGGGTAATTAGCACGATAGTCAGCCCTAACTGGCGGTTGATGGTTTCCAGCAGCGCCAGTACGCTGGCCGTAGTTTCACTGTCCAGCGCGCTGGTGGCCTCATCGCATAGCAGGACATCCGGGTTTGCTGCTAGCGCCCGCGCAATGCCGACACGCTGTTTTTGTCCGCCGGAAAGTTGGGAGGGGAAGGCGTGCGCCTTATCACTCAGCCCGACCAGAGCCAGCAGTTCGGCGACGCGTTGTTGTCGCTGGGCTTTCGCGACGCCAGCGATTTCCAGCGGGACCGCGACGTTGTCGGCCACGCTACGGGCGTGCAGCAGATTGAAGTGCTGAAAAATCATACCGGTGCGCAGACGATGAGCGCGGAGCTGCGCTTTGTCGTACTGCACAATATCGTCACCGTTGAACAGAATGCGGCCCGCACTGGGCCGCTCCAGTAAGTTCAGGCAGCGGATAAGCGTGCTTTTCCCCGCGCCACTGCGCCCCAGTATTCCGTAAATCGCCCCTTTCGGGACGGTGAACGAAACGTCGTTGAGTGCCGGTTGGCCGCTTCCGGCATACTGCTTGCTCAGCCCTTCAATGACGATCATGATTTTGGCGCGCTAACCGGGATCACTGAACCGTTGTAGTGCTGACGAATAAATTCAGCCACCTGCGGGGAGGTTAGATCTTTTGCCAGTTCTTTAATTCGTGGGTCATTCGCCAGCTGTGGAGTCGTGACAAGGATATTGGCATACGGATTGTTGGTGGCACTCTCCAGCCCTAGCGCATCTTTTGAAGGGGTCAACCCGGCTTCCAGCGCGTAGTTACCGTTGATAACACCAAGGTCTACATCGTCCAGCGAGCGCGGGATTTGTGGCGATTCGACTTCGAGGATCTTTAACTTATGCGGGTTTTCTGCGATATCTTTTGGCGTCGCGAGCGTGGTGGCCGGGTCGGTGAATTTATCCGCCAGTTTAATCAGCCCGTGACTTTGTAGCAGAAATAGCGCGCGGCTGAGATTGGTCGTGTTATTGGGCACTGCCACCGTAGCCCCTTCCGGCAGGGATTTCAGATCTTTATGTTTGCGCGAGTAAATCCCCAGCGGTTCAATGTGTACGGTAGCAGCGACGGCAAAGGTTTTGCCCAGCGCTTTTTCCTGATCTTTTAAATACGGCACGTGCTGGAAGTAGTTGGCGTCAACATCGCCATTCGCCAGCAGCTCGTTGGCGTTGACGCCGCTGGTCAGCTCAATGATTTTCAGGTCGAGTTTCGGATCCTGTTTTTTAATAAAGTTGAGGATCTCGGCGTGCGGTACCGGGTCGGCGGCAATACGCAGCGGCTCGGCTGATGCGTTAAAGGCCAGAGAAAGAGACAGTGCAATCCCTGCCAGTTTAAAGGCGGCATGTTTCATGGTGTGATTCCTTATTCGTGTTGTTGTCAGGCGATGAGTTGTTCACTGCGCGCGCGCAGTACGTCACGGTAGTAGCGTTCCGCCACGTCCGGGTGGGAACGTAGACGGCCTTTCAGGTAGTTCCAGCCAACATCCCGTAGTAGCGGGTTTTGCGGGTCGCTTTGCGGGCCGGTGGCCTCGCTGGCGAGCGTCTCCGGTAGCGCGTAAATAGGTACGATGGCGTCCAGCTGTGCGCCGAGGAAGAAGGCTATCGACAGACGTTGTTGATGCGACGGCGGTGAAACAACGCGGTGGACGGTTGCCCGCAGATAGCCGTTGGTCGCCAGTTCCAGCAATTCGCCAATATTCACCACAAAGCTGCCGGGCAGCGGTTCGGCGTCGATCCACTGACCTTCGTTGACCTCCACCTGTAATCCTTTTTGTTCATCCTGTAACAGGAAGCTTAAAAAACCTGAGTCTTTATGCGCCCCAACGCCCTGTGTGCTGTTGTGCGTATCCTGCTGGCCGGGATAACGAATGAGCTTAATGTGCTCGTTGGGTTTTTCGCCGTATAGCGTGTCGAACGCTTGCGGCGGGAGCTGTAAGGCTTCGGCAAAAGCGCGTAGTAGCGTCATGGCCATATCGGTCATCGCTCGCTGCCATTGAATTAATACCGGGCGCAAGGTGGGTTGGGCATCAGGCCACAGATTTGGCCCCTGCAATTGCAGCCAACGAGGATCGTGTTCACGTAGGGAAATCGCCTGCCGTTCGGCGCCGATATCAAATTGTTCTCGCCAGTCTGGCTGTCCGCGCGTGAGCTCTGCGGCGCTGCGGTTGTAACCGCGAAAGTGTGGTGAGTGAATCATCGCCACCTGCTGTTTTTGTGCGTCGGACAGCGCGAAGAAACGGCGTGATTCCGATTGTACTGACTGCTGGAGAGCCTCATTGATGCCGTGATCGGTCAGATAAAAGAATCCGACGTCACGGGCTGCATGGCGAAGCTGCTCTAAAAATAGCGGGCGTTCAGAGGGCTGGTGATAGCGGGCCAGGCTTAATACGGGCAGGGAGGTAAGGCTCATCATGTTCTCCGTTTTGCAGATCTTTATTTTGATATTCCGGTGGTGCAAATGCGGGATGACAACAACAGCGCTGCATGGGATATCTCCGTTAGGTTGATAATCACAGCCTGCCTGATGACGAAACCTGGCTCCAATAACGTTATTTTCTAATTTATGTCGGCGTGGGGGTCTGAGCTTTTGCGAAAAATGACTATAGAGAAAACCTGACAACAGGAGGGTTGTAATGTGGGCAATGACGGCGTATCTTAATTGTTATGTTATAACATATTGATTGAGGTTCAGATGAAAGCGAATATCCATCCCCATTATCGTCCTGTGGTGTTTCACGATACCAGCGCGAATGAGTTCTTTACGGTGGGCTCCACCATCAAAACCGACCGGGAAATTGAGCTCGAAGGCGTGACATATCCTTATGTCACCATTGATGTTTCGTCCAAGTCGCATCCGTATTACACCGGGAAACAGCGCACCGCGTCGACGGAAGGTAGCGTGGCTCGTTTCACCCAGCGTTTTGGTCGTTTTGTCGATGTTAAAAGAGGTTCATGATGCAGGTACTTAACTCGCTGCGCAGCGCGAAACAAAGACACCCCGACTGTCAGATAGTGAAACGTAAAGGGCGTCTGTATGTTATCTGCAAATCCAATCCCCGCTTCAAGGCCGTGCAGGGGCGTAAGAAACGACGTTAAGCGTGAGCTTGACGAAATGTCTCCAGGGACTGGCGCTGCTTGCCGTCGGCGGTAAAATTGTCGGCGGCAAGCCATTTCTGGAAGGCGGTATCTAATGCCGGCCACTCACCGTCAATAATGGAGAACCAGTCGGTATCGCGGTTATGGCCTTTAATGACCAGCGCCTGGCGGAAACGGCCTTCAAATTGAAAACCTAATCGCTGTGCGGCATTACGTGACGGTTCGTTGAAGCTGTTGCACTTCCACTCATAGCGACGGTATCCCAGGGTTTCAAAAATATAATGCATCAGCAGCCACTGAGCTTCGGTAGAGGCTGGCGTGCGGCTAAGTAATGGGGAGAAATGCACATGCCCCACCTCCACAACACCATGATTAGGGTCAATACGCATCAGTGCCAATGAGCCGACCGGCAGGTTGGTACGCGTATCAATCACCGCAAACTGGATAGGATCCTGCAGCGTTTCTACGCTGGCAATCCATTCGCGATAAACCGCTAACGAACTCTCCGCTTCGCGCAGTAACCATGTCCATGCACGGGTATCCGTTGCCTGCTGGTGGGCGGCAAACAGCGCGTCAGCGTGCTTTAAGCTGAGCGGCTCCAGTCGGCAGTAACGGCCTTCCAGCGTAATCCGCTGTGGATGTGGGCGCGGTTGCCAGTCAGGTAGGGCATCGCCAATTAATTGACCAAATTGATTAAGCTGACTCATAACCTCTCCTTAGGAATTAACAAGACGTCGAGAGTAGCGTTTTTACTGGTTCCATAAAAAGTGCCACGAGACTATATTCTGATAGTGCCACCAGGAGAAGCCATGAATATTCCCGACGCCCCTTTTTTTGCCATGCTGGCCCGATCGCTGCAAACCCGGGGCGGATTAACGCTGCAACGCAGTTTGTATAGCGCTCTGCGAGAGGCGATTATGCACGGGCAGCTACAGGCCGAGTGCTGGCTTCCTGGCTCGCGAGTGATCGCTGAGCGGTTGCAGATCTCGCGAAACACGGTGAACGCTGCGATGGAGCAACTGGCGATGGAAGGATATTTATATCGCGATCGTCGCGGCTCACGCGTTGCCTCACTGCCGCAGGAATCCTGTGATTCACCGGCCGCCCCGGTATCGTTGCCCTCGCGTTTGCAGTCGTTACCGCAGGTTCTGCCTCGCGACACACCGCCGCTGCTGTTTGCACCGGGAACGCCAGCGATAAACTATTTCCCCCTGCCGCTGTGGCGGAGACTGCTCGATAGAGTGCTCCGTGAAGAGGGGAGCTCCCTGCTGGGCTACGGCGATGCGGCAGGAGAATGGCCGCTACGGGTGGCTATTGCGCGGCATCTGGCGTTATCACGCGGTATCGACTGTGATGCCCGGCAGATTGTGATCACGGAAGGGGCACTGGAAGGCGTCAATTTGTGTACCCATTTACTGAGCGAACCCGGGCAAACTGCCTGGGTTGAGGATCCGGGATATTTTGGGGCCAAAAGCGCATTCATCGCGGCGGGGCTCAGGCTGCAAGGTATTTCTGTCGATAATGAAGGTATGCAGTTGGCGACTGATTTAGCGCCACCCACGCTGATTTTTACCTCACCTTCACATCAGTATCCTACCGGTAGCGTGTTGAGCGCCGCCCGGCGGTTGGCGCTGTTAGACTATGCGCGTCAGCACGGTGTCTGGATTGTGGAAGATGACTATGACAGTGAGTTTCGCTTTAGCGGTGAACCCATTCCTGCCATGCGCGGGATGGCAGATAACGCTCCGGTGGTGTATCTCGGTACGTTCAGTAAGACACTTTTCCCCTCGCTACGTATTGGTTTTATGGTGTTGCCGTCCATGTTGGTTGAAGCAGCGCAACCCGTGATACGCGCGCTATTACGCGGTGGACATCGCGCCGAACAACGCGCGCTAGCGAACTTTATCGAAGAGGGGCATTATTCCCGGCATCTGGCGGCGATGCGTCGTTTGTACCGCAAGCGCCAAACGCAGTTGCAGGATGTGCTAAAGCAGGAACTGACCGTGCCGCATCGCTTGATGGCGGGAGAAGGCGGGTTACATCTGACGGTGGAAATCGAAGGGGTTGATGATGTTGAATGGGTGCGCCAGGCTCGACTGCATCAAATGGCACCCAGCGCGCTCAGCCCGTTTTATCTTGAGAAGCAGCAAGCGCGAAGCGGTCTGGTATTGGGCTATGGCAATACGTCCGCATCGCAGTTTTCAGCGGCAATACGGACGTTACAGCGGCTTATTGTACCGCTTCGACGCGGGTAAGACTGAATACGTCGTAAAATGACAGCTCGCCCTTAGTGGCGATCATTTTTTGCAGCCGTGTTTTCAATGAATGATCTACACGGTTGGATTCAAGGATTCGCTCTATCAGCTGCGGCGGCACAAAACGGGTGTTATACCATTCACCGTTGTAGCAAACGCGAAAATCGAGAACGTCGATATCTTCGTAACGATAGCGCGGATAAACGTCGAAAAAGAAAAAGCCGTTTAGCACCACAAACATTAACCACAGCAGCCAGACGGAATCAGCCAGCGTATCTGAGCGCATCATCACCACCAGGGTGGCAAAGAAGGCGAGATACATGGCGATAAAGAGGCCGGGATGATTGCGGATAAAACTGATACTAAAGCGCGGACGGTTGTCGCGCTTTTCAGTGGTATTCAATTCATCAATGGTTTGCGTGAGTAATCGCTGGATCTCTGACATCTTTTGCTCGGAAACGTAAGGCACAATAGCCTATTGTATGTTGCACTAATCCTTACTGAAAGTAACAGATCAGTTGCAAAAAAGCATAACAGTCAGCAATGCATCAGGGGACCATTTTGATGATGACCGCAGGATTACCCCCGACAACGGCGTTGGCTGGCACATCTTTTACCACCACGGCACCGGATGCAATGACCGCATTGTCACCAATCGTCACGCCGGGATTAATAATGGCTCTGCCACCAATCCAGACGTTGTGTCCAATCTTGACCGGTTTACCAAATTCGATACCGCTATTACGCTCAGTGGCGTTCAGCGGATGTGTGGCGGTGTAGATATGTACGCCCGGCGCTAGCATGCAATTATCACCGATATGAATCGGGCAGACATCCAGCATGACGCAGTCAAAATTGGCGTAGAAATTAGCACCAAGATAGATGTTGTAGCCGTAATCACAGCGAAAAGTCGGTTCGATATAGGCGTTGTCGCCCTGACCTAATAACTCTTTGAGCAGTTGTGCGCGTTCGGTTTTCTCATCCGGAGTCGTATGGTTATAGCGGTGGATGAGTTGTCTGGCGCGTATTCTGTCTGTTCTTAGCGTATCGTCTGCCGGGCTATAGGCCTCACCGGCGATCATCTTACGTTTTTCTTCACTCATGGGAGCCTCCCTATTGCTGGAAGCTATCACCATAGAAGGTTGTTCATTGATTGGGAACGTTCCCAATCTAACGCTGTGATAATAATCACAGATATTGACGAAGCAAGAGGGGGTAAGTGACGCACCTTAAGGGAAAAGACTTAACGAATAAATTTCCATACGGTTGGTGGAATTTTGTCGTAGAGTTTATTCATGGTCAATTCTGCCAGGCGATGATCGGCCGCTGAGTAAAATACAGCCAGTTCATTATCAGAGAGTTCATATTTATTTTTTTCAATGACACGCTCCAGCGTATCAATTGACTGACAGCGTCGCAGGCGCATCAAATAATCAGTTTTAGTTAGTGGTTTATCAGACATAATTCACCCATTGATTGTAATAGTTTTAACAAGAGAGGCTAACGGGGTTAGCACGGCTTGCGTTGACGAAACAGCGGAAAAGTTTGTTCCCTGACTTGCGCCATTTCTGAAGATCATCGCTATTAACGCCGTAGTTGCCGAATAGCATAAAAGTATCATCCAGATATTCATCAATCTGCGCAATCAGTTTATTATCTTCGCTGTACTTAATCTTATAATTAAGTGCAAACGTTGCAATATGTTCTATCAGCTCATTAAGCTGCAGATTGACTGCTGATGTCGGGTCATTGACCCAGCCATGGTTGCTCTCTTCCAGCGTGGCAAGACTATCATGATACAGGGTTTCACAAAGAAACTTAAGCTGTGCGATATCATGTCTTTTTGGTGAGTATTCGTCCATAACGCATCCCCCTGATAGTAATACAAAAGCGAATAACAAATACCGTTGTGGGATGGGTACTACTGATCAATCTGAAACATACAGGTGTTCCCGATCTGCTGTAACTATAATCTACTCTGGATAAGATTTCACCGAGCTATTACGAAAAATTACAATTAATCCTCAATAGGATAGTTTTTTATGTGAAGAAGAGAAAGTCTGTGACACCTCAAAGGCTAACACCTTGTTTGCGCGTCAGAATGTTAGGTGGAAAAGGTCTAATGAATACATTAGACAGCGTATAACTTAGCATCGTGCCACTTACTTTCGTAGGAATAATCTTAAATCCTATAACGGATAAGAAAAATGCAGATTATTCATAATTAATTATAGAAAAATCTCAATTGCAGATTTTTAGCGACAGGAAGTTTATTTTTAATATTGTGCATAACACACGCTCTCTATTTTATGGTGAATAAAAAATAGACGTTATGGGCGAATGTTAGAGCCAGGGGGAGGCAACAGGATAAAAAAAGGGCCGCTTGCGCGGCCCCTGGGATGACGTACTGTTAGTGATGCTCAACCTTGTGGCTGTGCTCAACGTCTTCGCTCTTACGGCTAAAGCGACGACGGACCACCACGAAGAACACCGGTACGAAGAAGATAGCCAGAACGGTCGCGGTGACCATCCCGCCCATAACCCCAGTACCTACGGCGTTTTGCGCACCGGAGCCTGCACCGGTACTGATAACCAGCGGCATAACGCCGAGGATAAACGCCAGTGAAGTCATCAGGATTGGACGCAGACGCATACGTACCGCTTCCAGCGTTGCTTCAATCAAGCCTTTACCTTCTTTATCCATCAGGTCTTTAGCAAATTCCACAATCAATATTGCGTTCTTCGCCGATAGCCCGATGGTGGTCAACAGACCTACCTGGAAGTAAACGTCGTTGGTTAAGCCACGGAATGTTGCCGCCAGCAGCGCGCCGACAACCCCCAGCGGAACAACCAGCATAACCGAGAACGGAATAGACCAGCTCTCGTACAGTGCTGCCAGACACAAGAAGACGACGATAAGCGAGATGGCATACAGGGCAGGGGCCTGGTTACCGGACAGACGTTCCTGATAGGACATGCCCGTCCAGTCGTAACCGATACCCGCAGGCAGTTTACCCGCTAGCTCTTCCATCAGGTTCATGGCTTCACCGGTACTCTTACCTGGTGTTGCCTGACCTAAGATCTCCATAGAAGGCAGACCGTTGTAACGTTCCAGACGCGGTGAACCGTATTCCCAGCGCGAGGTAGAGAAGGCCGAGAACGGCACCATCTGACCATCGCTGCCGCGAACGTACCAGTTACCGATATCTTCTGGCAGCATACGGTATTTCGCTTCGGACATCAGATACACTTTCTTCACACGACCACGGTCGATGAAGTCGTTGACGTAACTACCGCCCCAGGCTGTGCCCAGCGTGGTGTTGATGTCGCTGATCGAAACACCCAGCGCCTGTGCTTTTTCCTGATCGATATCGACTTTAAACTGCGGCGTATCTTCCAGGCCGTTCGGACGTACGCCCGCCAGCATGTCAGGGTGCTGCGCAATCATGCCGAACAGTTGGTTACGTGCTTGAGTCAGTTTTTCGTGACCCAGACCTGCCTGGTCAATCAGCTGGAAGTCGAAACCGGTCGCGGTACCCAGTTCAACAATCGCTGGCAGGTTAAAGGCGAACACCATCGCATCTTTAATCTGCGAGAAGTAGCCCATCGCACGGCCGGTAATGGCTTCAACCTTGTTCTCATCACCCGGACGTTCACTCCAGTCTTTCAGAGAGACGAACGCGATACCGGTGTTCTGACCACGACCTGCGAAGCCAAAGCCGTTAACGGCGAAGACTGATTCAACGTTGGCTTTCTCTTTGGTGAGATAGTAGTCGGTCATCTCATCAAGCACTTTCTGCGTACGTTCCTGGGTAGCACCAGCAGGCAGCTGCGCCATGCTGAGGAATACACCCTGGTCTTCGTCCGGCAGGAACGAGCTTGGCAGACGAACGAACAGGAACGCCATACCCACAACGATGATCAGATAGAGCAGCAGATAACGACCGGTACTGCGCAGAATGTTACCTACGCTGTCGGTGTAGTGGTGCGTACTCTTATCGAACATACGGTTAAACCAACCAAAGAAACCGGTGGTCGCGCCGTGGCTACCTTTCTTAATCGGTTTCAGCATGGTGGCACACAGTGCCGGCGTCAGGATCAACGCAACCAGTACTGACAGCGCCATCGCGGAAACGATAGTGATGGAGAACTGACGGTAGATTGCCCCGGTCGAACCACCGAAGAAGGCCATCGGGATAAATACCGCTGACAGCACCATCGCAATACCGACCAACGCGCCCTGAATCTGGCCCATTGATTTACGCGTGGCTTCTTTCGGCGGTAGCCCTTCTTCCGCCATTACACGCTCAACGTTCTCGACCACCACGATGGCGTCATCCACCAACAGGCCGATGGCGAGCACCATCCCGAACATCGTCAGGGTGTTTATCGAGAAGCCGAATGCAGCAAGCACGGCAAAGGTCCCCAGCAATACAACCGGTACTGCGATAGTTGGAATCAACGTCGCGCGGAAGTTTTGCAGGAACAGGTACATGACCAGGAACACCAGAATGATCGCTTCGACCAGCGTTTTCACCACTTCGTGGATCGAGATCTTAACGAACGGGGTGGTGTCGTATGGGTAAACGATTTTCATCCCTGATGGGAAGAACGGCTCCATCTTCGCCAGTTCAGCGCGGATAGCATTGGCAGTATCCAGGGCGTTAGCACCGGTAGCCAGTTTAATCCCCAAACCGGAAGCCGGTTGGCCGTTAAACTTCGCGACCACGTCATAGTTTTCACCGCCCAGCTCCACTTTCGCCACATCGCGCAGGCGAACCTGGGAACCATCTGGATTCACTTTCAGCAGAATTTTGCTGAACTCATCCACGTTGGTCAGACGGGTCTGTGCCACGATGGAGGCGTTCAACTGCTGACCTTTAACCGGCGGTGTACCACCTAACTGGCCTGCAGCAACCTGGGCGTTCTGTGCTTTCAGTGCGGCGATAACATCAACCGGCGTCAACTGGAAGTTGTTCAGTTTGTTAGGATCCATCCAGATACGCATCGCGTACTGGGAACCAAACAGCTGAACGTCACCGACGCCGCTGGTACGGCTAATCGCATCCTTCATGTTGGCAGCCACGTAGTCAGAAATATCATCCTGATTCATGGTGCCGTTAGTGTTGATAACGCCGACAACCATCAGGAAGCTGCTCGAGGCTTTTTCAACGCTGATACCCTGCTGCTGAACTTCCTGCGGCAGAAGTGGCGTCGCCAAAGCGAGCTTGTTCTGAACCTGAACCTGTGCGATATCCGGATCGGTACCGGATTCGAAGGTCAGGGTGATGGTCGCTGTACCGGTTGAGTCACCGTTGGAGGACATGTACATCAGGTGATCGATACCGTTCATGTTCTGTTCGATAACCTGAGTTACGGTGTTCTGCACCGTTTCGGCGTCAGCCCCGGGATACATGGCTGTGATCGAAATCGCAGGCGGCGCAATCGTTGGATATTGCGCTACCGGCAATTTGAGGATCGATAGCCCCCCAGCCAGCATGATAATAATGGCGATCACCCATGCAAATATGGGGCGATCGATAAAGAAATTAGGCATGTCTTAACGGCTCCTGTTTAAGTTAAGACTTGGTTTGTTCTGACTGAGCGGCGCCTGCTGAGGCTTGCTGTTTATCGTCAGAAGTGACTTCCTGAGCTTTTACCTGCACGCCAGGTTTCACTTTTTGCAGACCGGTGATGATGACACGATCGCCGTCTTTCAAACCTTCGGTTACCAGCCACTTATCGCCAATTGCCTGTGAGGCAACGATCGGACGGGTTTCAACTTTATCGCCTTCACCGACAACCAACGCGGTTGCATCGCCACGCGGAGTACGGGTGACACCCTGCTGTGGTACCAGCAGCGCGTTCGGGTTGGTCCCTTCCTGCAGACGTGCACGGACGAACATGCCCGGCAGCAGCGTATGATCAGGGTTCGGGAACACCGCACGCAGCGTGATAGAACCGGTCGTCTGGTCAACGGTCACGTCAGAAAACTCTAATGCGCCGCTCTGCGGATACTTGATGCCATCGTTGGTCACCAGATCCACTTTCGCTTTGCCGTTTTCCTGCTTCAGTTTGCCATCTGCCAGTTCTTGCTTCAGACGTAAGAAGTCATTGCTGGATTGGGTGACGTCAACGTAGATCGGATCTAACTGTTGAACGGTTGCCAGCGCGGTGGTTTGGCCATTTTGCACCAGTGCACCTTCAGTGACGGATGATTTACCAATACGACCGCTGATTGGAGAGGTCACTTTGGTATAAGCCAGGTTAATACGTGCCGTTTCAACGGCCGCTTTTGCGGCGAGGACGGCGGCGTTAGCCTGTTGCGCATCGGCGACCGCAGTATCGTAGTCCTGACGGCTGATGTACTGAGTGCCGAGCAGTTTGGAATAACGGTTGACGGTGACTTTGGCAATATTGGCGGCAGCTTGCGCTTTCGCTAAATCACCTTTCGCGCTTTCATAAGACGCCTGGTAAGTTGCTGGATCAATTTGATACAGCGACTCGCCCGCTGTGATTTCGCCACCCTCGGTAAAGTTACGCTTAAGAATAATGCCGCTAACCTGCGGGCGTACTTCGGCAATGCGGAAGGCATTGGTGCGGCCTGGCAGTTCCGTTGTGATGACAAGAGGTTCAGATTTGACCGTTACGACGCCAACTTCTGGCGCCTGTTGTGCTCCTTGCTGAGCTGGTTTGTCGTCACATCCTGTTAGCGCTAAGCTGCCTGAGAGCATCAGAACGACCGCCAGAGGCGTTAACCCTCTGTTTTTGTTCATATGTAAACCTCGAGTGTCCGATTTCAAATTGATCAATGAAACAAGCGTTCACAAACCCATTGCTGCGTTTGTATTATCATCATACTATCGTACATACATTCATAAATGTATGTAACCATAACCTCTGCAATTTCACTGGCCTATGGCACGAAAAACCAAAGAACAAGCGCGTGTCACGCGTCAACACATACTGGATGTCGCCCTGCGTTTATTCTCACAGCAAGGCGTATCGTCCACCTCACTGGCCGAGATTGCAAAAGCGGCTGGCGTAACGCGTGGCGCCATTTACTGGCACTTTAAGGGTAAGTCCGATCTGTTTAACGAGATCTGGGCGTTATCAGAATCCAGCATTAGCGATCTTGAAATTGAGTATCGGGCAAAATTCCCGGACGATCCACTCTCAGTTTTAAGGGAAATACTGGTTTATATTCTTGAAGCAACCGTGATGGAAGAACGCCGACGTCTCTTAATGGAAATTATTTTTCACAAGTGTGAGTTTGTCGGTGAAATGGCCGTAGTGCAACAAGCACAGTACAATTTATGTATAGAAAGTTACGATAGAATTGAACAGGCGTTAAATGACTGTGTCATGGCAAACATGTTACCGGCCAATTTATTAAGTCGCCGAGCGGCAATTTTAACCCGTAGCTACATTTCAGGACTGATGGAAAACTGGCTATTTGCTCCTGCGTCATTTGACCTGCGGGCTGAAGCGCAGTCTTACGTCGCAATCTTACTTGAGATGTACCAGTTTTGCCCGACACTGCGCGGGGAATCGGCGGTTTAAATACCCCCTAATTACCAGGAAGAATCCTGGATTATCCGTCTATTCGCTTGTCACCATTAGTGCTATTCTGCCCAGGCATTTATCCCCGGCAATTGCCGGCTTTAGCAATCACTCATGTTAATATTATGCTGCTTACTATCCGCCCACGGGCCACGATTTCCGCATTTTGTATTATTGCTGTCTGCTTTTTCTTTTCTATCGCTGCGGTACACGCGCGGGCGATAAACGGCAATGATATTCCTGACCGTACTGACGTTCAGGATCAACTGAATTCCCTCAATAATAAGAAAGACCTGACGCCGCAGGATAAGCTGGTGCAGCAGGATCTCGATGAAACGCTGCAACTGCTTGATAAAATAGAGCGCGTCAAAGCCGAAACCAGCCAGCTACAAAAGCAGGTGGAACAGGCACCAGCGAAGCTTCGTCAGGCTACCGACAACCTGAACTCTCTCAGCGACGTCGACAACGACGATGAAACGCGTAAAACGCTCAGTACGCTCTCGCTTCGTCAACTGGAGGCTCGCGTCTCGCAAGCCGTTGATGACTTGCAGAATGCGCAAAACGATTTGGCCACCTACAACAGCCAACTGGTCTCACTGCAAACGCAGCCTGAGCGGGTACAAAACGCGATGAACTCCGCCTCGCAGCAATTGCTGCAGGTGCGAAACAGCCTGAATGGCAGCACCATCGGCGATGCACTAAGACCGACCCAGCAGACCATGCTGCAGGTGCAGAAAACGCTGCTCGATGCTGAGATTGAACTTCAGCGTAAAAGCCTCGCCGGTAACACCGTATTGCAGGACACCCTGCAAAAGCAGCGTGATTACGTGACTGCTTATAGCACTCGCCTTGAACATCAACTTCAATTGCTGCAAGAAGCCGTGAATAGCAAGCGCCTGTTGCTATCGGAAAAAACGGCCGCAGAGACCGCATCGCCTGAAGAGACTGCGCGTATCCAGGGTAACCCGCTGGTTAAGCAAGAGCTGGAGATTAACCATCAACTGAGCCAAAAATTGATTACCGCAACCGAAAGCGGTAACCAACTGGTGCAGCAAAATATCAAGGTGAAAACCTGGCTTGACCGGGCGCTGCAATCAGAGCGAAACGTCAAAGAGCAGATTGCGGTTTTACGAGGCAGCCTGCTGTTGTCACGAATTCTGTATCAACAGCAACAGACGCTGCCATCGGCAGATGAGTTGCAGGATATGACGACGCGCATTGCAGACCTGCGGCTGGAGCAGTTTGAAATTAACCAGCAGCGTGATGCCTTATTCCAGAGCGACGAATTTGTTGCCAAAGTGGAGGAAGGGCACAGTAATGAAGTGGATAGCGAAGTACACGACGCGCTGTTGCAGATTGTTGATGCACGACGTGAAATGCTTGACTTGATTAACAAACAGTTGGGTAACCAACTGATGATGGCCATCAACTTGCAAATTAATCAGCAACAGTTGATGAGCGTCTCCAAAAGTTTGAAATCCATTCTGACTCAGCAAATTTTCTGGGTGAACAGTAACAGACCGATGGACTGGGACTGGATCAAATCTTTCCCGGGCGCGCTAAAAGACCAGTTTAAGTCGATGAAAATCACCGTTAACTGGGAAAAAGCGTGGCCTGCGGTGTTCATCGCTTTTCTGGCCGGTCTGCCACTTTTACTGATTGCCGGACTGATTCGCTGGCGGCTTCAGTGGTTGAGAAATTACCAAAATCGTCTCGGCGATCAGGTCGGTAATTTACGCAACGACAGTCAGTTACATACGCCAAAAGCCATTTTAATCGACTTGATCCGCGCCCTGCCGGTGGTGCTGTTGGTGCTGGCGATTGGTCTGATATTGCTGACGATGCAGCTCAACATCAGCATGTTGTTGTGGGCTTTTTGTAAAAAACTGGCGATTTTCTGGCTGGTATTTGGTCTGTGCTGGAAAGTGCTGGAGAAAAACGGCGTCGCCGTACGTCATTTCAACATGCCGGAACAATTGACCAGCCACTGGCGTCGGCAGATTGTTCGTGTCAGCCTGGCACTTCTGCCGCTTCACTTCTGGTCGGTGGTATCTGAACTCTCCCCGCTAAACCTGATGGATGACGTGCTGGGGCAGTTTGTTATCCTGATGAACCTGCTGGTGATTGCGGTACTGATGTGGCCGATGTGTCGTGATAGCTGGCGTGACAAAGAGTCGCACAGCCTGCGTCTTATCACCGTCACCGTGCTGGCACTGGTGCCGCTGGGTCTGATGGTGTTAACCGCGACGGGGTATTTCTACACCACGCTGCGCCTGTCTGGCCGCTGGATTGAAACGGTCTATCTGGTCATATTCTGGAACCTGCTTTACCAGACCGTTCTGCGTGGCCTGAGCGTGGCTGCGCGCCGTATCGCCTATCGCCGCGCGGTTGCGCGTCGACAGAATATGGTGAAAGAGGGTGCTGAAGGGGCTGAGCCTCAGGAAGAGCCGACGATTGCGCTTGAACAAATTAACCAGCAAACGCTGCGTATCACCATGCTGGTGATGGTGGCGCTATTTGGTGTGATGTTCTGGGCCATCTGGTCAGATTTGATTACCGTGTTTAGCTACCTCGATAGCATTACACTGTGGCACTACAACGGTACTGAAGCCGGGGCGAGCGTCGTTAAAGACGTCACCATGGGCAGCCTGCTCTTTGCGATTATTGCTTCCATGGTGGCATGGGCCTTGATCCGCAACTTACCAGGGCTGCTGGAGGTCCTGGTGCTCTCGCGTTTAAATATGCGCCAGGGTGCGTCTTACGCGATCACCACGATCCTCAACTACGTCATTCTGGTTGTCGGGGCGATGGCCGTCTTCGGTTCGCTGGGCGTATCGTGGGACAAACTGCAATGGCTTGCCGCCGCGCTGTCGGTAGGCCTTGGTTTTGGTTTGCAGGAGATCTTCGGTAACTTCGTCTCTGGCCTGATTATTCTGTTTGAGCGCCCGGTACGTATTGGCGATACCGTCACCATCGGTACCTTCTCCGGGACGGTCAGCAAGATCCGTATTCGTGCTACCACCATTACCGATTTTGATCGCAAAGAAGTCATTATTCCGAACAAAGCCTTTGTGACCGAGCGACTGATCAACTGGTCGCTCAGCGATACCATTACCCGTGTCGTTATCCGCCTTGGCGTCGCTTATGGTTCGGATCTGGATAAGGTGAAAAAGGTACTGCTGGAGGCTGCAACCAGCCATCCGAAAGTGATGCACGATCCTGAGCCTTCCGTGTTCTTCACCACCTTTGGCGCCAGCACGCTGGATCATGAACTGCGCTTATACGTGCGTGAATTACGCGATCGTAGCTATACCGTTGATGAGCTGAACCGCACCATCGATCGTCTGTGTCGTGAAAACGATATCAATATCGCCTTCAACCAGTTGGAAGTGCATTTGCACAATGAAAAGGGTGATGAAGTGACGGAAGTGAAACGCGATAGTAAAGACGACGGAAAGGATCTCGTCATCGATTGCTAAGGAAAAGGGCGACAATTTGTCGCCCTTTTTTAATCGTGTTGGGTTTCAAGATCATCAGCGGTTAAGCCGGTAAGCTGGGTAATCAGCGTGACGCTGAGTCCTGCGCTTAACATATTGCGTGCTATTTTATACGCTTCTTCTCTGCGCCCAATCGCTTCGCCTTGTTCCATGCCTTGCACAATCCCTTGTTTTCGCCCTTTCTCGGCAAGCCATTCCGCAATTGTCATCAGTTGCTCCCTATGTTGTGGTGAATATTCCGCAAGTCTGGTAATGAGTTCCTCTGGGTGCTGTGTCCCGCCCGCCTGCAGCATATAGCTAATCAACGCGTCTAACTGTGGTGCAGTTAACCCATTATCCAAAAGCAAAACGCCGAGCTGTTCATGTAATGTGGCCAGATCGCTTTGGCGTATATAGCAGTGTTGTGGGTAGATGTATCTGTAAGAAATCGCGGGCAATCGCCTGATGATGCAAAAGCTGTTTAAAAATGGCGTCGTGTGGTGTTGCCGAGAAAAGTTTCATGATATTTCGTCATCGTATCGTCCTGAATGTGGCCTGGAATGTGCCACAGACGATGAGGGAACCACAGCTCGCAAAGATGCGTTTTACGAGGCGTCTTCCGCATTTTTTAGTTTGTTGACATAATCTTGCCGTACCATTTCCAGCGCGCTTAGCACAATTTGTGGCGCGATGTTATTGCTCTCCAGCAGCTCGATAAGATCGACTGCCAGTTTGACGTCATCCGGGGCATTTTCCAGCGACATAGCGTCTCCTTGTTAGCGTGTCATACGCGCCAGAACGCGTTCAATTTCCTGTAGTGCCTGCTGACAGCGCGCGATGCGCCCGTCAAAAGCGGTAATCTCACGCGCCAGACGTTGCTGCTCGTCAAGCGTGGTGGCCTGTTGATACTGCTGCTGACGCAATTGCTTCATTTCCAGCAAGCGGCGTTCAAAATCTTGTGTTTCCAGTCGCTTACGCTGCCAGCGGCGCAGCCCCGGTGAGGCGCTATCCCACACTCGCAGCGACCAGGATTCACTTTCGCGATTAATGGCCTCAATTTGTGCGGCCAGATGTTCGGCAAGCCAGGCAACCTGTGGAAGCTGCTGCTGTTCGACCGCATGTTTGAGTTCCTGAAAATGAGCGTAAGCTTCATCGAGATAGGCCTGCATCTGCGTGCTGCGCGTGCGAAAAAGCTGGCGGTCAAAACGGGCGCTCAGCGTCGCGTGCGAGGCCAGCGGCGCGACCTGAGTTTGCAGGCGGGCAAGCTGTTGTTCCAGCGTTTGTAAAAGCAGGGCCGTTTTCACCAGGTTCTCCGTATTAAACTTATCGGCTATGCTACATTAGCAGACTCACTTGATAACGATTCGCATATGCAACGTACTATTCTAATCATTATTGGCTGGCTGGCGGTAGCCCTTGGCACAATCGGCGTGGTTTTACCGCTGTTGCCGACAACGCCGTTTATTCTGCTGGCAGCATGGTGCTTTGCTCGCTCATCGCCACGATTCCACCAGTGGTTGCTTTACCGCTCATGGTTTGGCAGCTATCTGCGCCACTGGCAGCGCTATCGAGCAATGCCGCCGGGCGCAAAACCTCGGGCAATCGCGCTGATTTTACTGACTTTCGGTGTCTCTCTGTGGCTGGTCAACATGCTTTGGGTACGCCTGCTGCTGCTCGCCATTCTCTGCGGGTTACTCATTTTTATGTGGCGGATCCCGGTGGTTGATGCAGAACAACAAAAATCGTGAACCGCATTAATGGTGTTGCAATTCTCCGAACTAGCCAGTAAATTCTGGCGTTTTCGAGCACAGGCGCGCCCGGTTAAAAATTAATCATTTAAGGTTTTTAACCCGTTTTGCTCGCCTTAAGTAACACTGTTTTAATTAGGCACAAACCTATGACCGCAACTGCACAGCAGCTTGAATACCTGAAGAACAGCATCCAGAGCATCGAGGATTATCCTAAACCAGGCATCCTTTTCCGCGATGTCACAAGCTTACTGGAAGACCCGAAAGCTTACGCGCTCAGCATTGAACTGCTGGTCGAGAAGTACAAAGATGCCGGCATCACCAAAGTGGTGGGTACCGAAGCACGTGGTTTCTTGTTCGGCGCACCGGTAGCCCTGGCGATGGGCGTCGGTTTTGTCCCAGTACGTAAACCACGCAAACTGCCACGTGAAACCATTGCCGAAAGCTACGAGCTGGAATACGGCACCGATCAGCTGGAAATCCACGTTGATGCGATTAAAGCTGGCGATAAAGTACTGGTCGTCGACGATCTGCTGGCAACCGGCGGAACGATTGAAGCGACGGTGAAACTGATTCGTCGTCTGGGTGGCGAAGTGCACGATGCGGCATTCATCATCAACCTGTTTGACCTCGGCGGCGAACAGCGCCTGGAAAAACAGGGCATCACCAGCTACAGTCTGGTGAATTTCCCGGGTCACTAAGCATTTCCCGATACATAGCCTCGCCGAGTTGGCGGGGCTGTGGTAGCATTACCCCTTCAAGAATCCACCTTCCAGCGTTTCAGAGTCAGCCAATGAGTTATCAGGTCTTAGCCCGAAAATGGCGCCCACAAACCTTCGCTGACGTCGTTGGCCAGGAACATGTGCTGACCGCACTGGCGAACGGCTTATCGTTAGGGCGCATTCATCACGCATATCTCTTCTCCGGCACCCGTGGTGTGGGGAAAACCTCCATCGCCCGTTTACTGGCGAAAGGACTGAATTGCGAAACCGGTATCACCGCCACGCCGTGCGGCGTGTGTGACAACTGTCGGGAAATCGAACAGGGGCGCTTTGTCGATCTGATTGAGATCGATGCCGCGTCACGAACCAAAGTCGAAGATACCCGCGACCTGCTGGATAATGTCCAGTACGCGCCTGCGCGCGGTCGTTTTAAAGTCTATCTGATCGATGAAGTGCACATGCTTTCCCGTCACAGCTTTAATGCCTTGCTGAAGACGCTGGAAGAACCGCCTGCGCACGTCAAATTCCTGCTGGCAACCACCGATCCGCAAAAGCTGCCGGTGACGATTCTGTCGCGTTGCTTACAGTTCCATCTCAAAGCGCTGGACGTTGAGCAGATCCGCCATCAGCTTGAGCATATCCTCGACGAAGAACATATCACTCACGAACCACGCGCTCTGCAACTGCTGGCGCGCGCCGCGGACGGTAGCCTGCGTGATGCTTTAAGTCTGACCGATCAGGCGATCGCCAGCGGTGATGGGCAGCTGACGACCGTTTCGGTGAGCGAAATGCTCGGTACGCTGGATGACTCACAGGCGCTGTCGCTGATTGAAGCATTAGTGGCCGCCAACGGTGAGCAGGTGATGGAACGGGTTAACGATGCTGCGCTGCGTGGTGTTGACTGGGAAGCGCTGCTGATTGAAATGCAAAGCTTGCTCCACCGCATTGCGATGGTTCAGCTTTCGCCTGCGGCGCTGGGCAGCGATATGGCGGCAGTGGAACAGCGGATGCGCAACCTGGCGCGTACCGTTCCGCCAACGGATATTCAGCTTTACTACCAGACGCTGTTGATGGGCCGCAAAGAGTTACCGTATGCACCAGACAGACGTATGGGCATTGAGATGACCTTGTTGCGGGCGCTGGCATTCCACCCGAATGCGCCGTTACCTGAACCGGAAACGCCACCGCAGACATATGTCCCTGCGAATACGCCGGTAATGCAACAGCCGCAACCGCCAGTGCAAAACACCGCGCCGGTAACGCCGCCTGCGGCGACTCTGCCTGATTCAACCAATCAGGTACTTGCCGCACGTCGTCAGCTCCAGCAAGGTAATCAGGGAGCAACCCAACCAAAAAAGAGTGAACCGGCAGCCGCTTCCCGCGCGCGGCCGGTGAATAACGCTGCGCTGGAAAGATTGGCTTCGGTAGCCGAGCGCGTTCAGGCGCGTCCGGCTCCGACGGCACTGACCCAGCCCGCGGCGAAAAAAGAGGCCTATCGCTGGAAAGCGACCACGCCAGTCGCTGAGGTGAAAAAAGAAGAGGTCGCCACGCCGAAGGCGCTGAAGAAGGCGCTGGAGCATGAGAAAACCCCTGAGCTTGCCGTCAAGCTGACGGCTGAAGCCATTGAGCGTGACGAGTGGGCGGCGCAGGTCAGTCAGATGGCGCTGCCAAAGCTGGTAGAACAGGTGGCGCTTAACGCGTGGAAAGAGCAAAACGGCAATGCCGTGTGTCTGCATCTGCGCTCGACGCAGCGGCACCTGAATTCGCCGGGTTCACTGCAAAAGCTGTCCGAGGCCATGAGCACTTTATTCGGTGCGCCTGTTGAATTGACCATCGTTGAAGATGATAATCCGGCGGTGCGTACGCCGCTGGAATGGCGACAGGCCATCTATGAAGAGAAGCTCGCGCAGGCGCGCGAGTCGATTATCGCGGATAATAATATTCAGACCCTGCGCCGATTTTTCGATGCGGATCTGGATGAAGAGAGTATTCGCCCCATTTGATTGTGAGCCTGGCTCACGGTTGTCATCCTTTAACGTGACTTACAAGAGAGAAGCCTATGTTTGGTGGTAAAGGCGGTCTGGGTAACCTGATGAAACAGGCCCAGCAGATGCAAGATAAAATGCAGAAAATGCAGGAAGAAATCGCTCAGCTGGAAGTAACCGGCGAATCTGGCGCAGGTCTGGTAAAAGTGACCATCAACGGCGCGCATAACTGCCGTCGCGTTGAAATCGACCCAAGCCTGCTGGAAGACGATAAAGACATGCTGGAAGATCTGGTGGCTGCGGCCTTCAACGATGCGGCGCGCCGTATTGATGAAACCCAGAAAGAAAAAATGGCGTCTGTCTCCTCCGGTATGCAATTGCCGCCAGGCTTCAAGATGCCATTCTGATGCAAACCAGTCCGCTGTTAACTCAGCTGATGGAAGCATTGCGCTGTCTGCCGGGCGTTGGCCCGAAGTCAGCGCAGCGCATGGCGTTTACCCTGCTGCAGCGTGATCGCAGCGGCGGGATGCGTCTGGCGCAGGCATTAACGCGCGCGATGTCGGAAATCGGCCATTGTGCCGATTGCCGCACCTTCACCGAGCAAGAGGTGTGCAACATCTGTTCGAACCCGCGTCGTCAGGAAAACGGTCAAATCTGCGTGGTGGAAAGTCCTGCGGACATTTACGCCATTGAGCAGACCGGACAATTTTCTGGCCGCTATTTCGTGCTGATGGGCCACCTCTCGCCGCTGGATGGCATCGGGCCGGACGATATCGGACTTGACCGCCTTGAGCAGCGTCTGGAAACGGAGCAGCTCACCGAGGTTATCCTCGCCACCAACCCAACGGTGGAAGGGGAGGCGACCGCTAACTACATCGCCGAGCTGTGCGCGCAGTCTGGTGTTGAAGCCAGCCGTATTGCCCATGGTGTACCCGTCGGTGGTGAGCTTGAGATGGTCGATGGCACTACGCTTTCGCACTCTTTGGCCGGGCGTCATAAGATTCGTTTTTAATCAATCGAGAGCAGGATTTACTGCTCTCGCTTGAAATTCTCTTCACTCATCCCCATTTTCCTCTCATCGCTTTTTTTTACCTTGTAATCAGCATTGAGGTATTTTGCAATGAAAGGACAAGAAACACGTGGCTTTCAGTCAGAAGTAAAACAGCTTCTGCACCTGATGATCCATTCTCTGTATTCCAACAAAGAAATCTTCCTGCGTGAGCTTATCTCTAACGCATCGGATGCGGCGGACAAACTGCGTTTTCGCGCGTTGTCGACGCCAGATCTGTATGAAGGTGACGGCGAACTGCGTGTGCGTGTCTCCTTCGATAAAGATAAGCGTACGTTGACCATTGCCGATAACGGCATTGGCATGAATCGTGAAGAGGTTATCGACCACCTCGGGACCATCGCCAAGTCCGGCACCAAGGCATTCCTCGAATCCATGGGTTCTGACCAGGCGAAGGACAGCCAGCTTATCGGCCAGTTCGGCGTCGGTTTCTACTCGGCGTTTATCGTGGCTGACAAAGTCACCGTGCGTACCCGTGCAGCCGGCGACAAGCCAGAAAATGGCGTGTTCTGGGAATCTGAAGGCGCTGGTGAATACACCGTTGCGGATATCACAAAAGCTGACCGTGGGACCGAAATCACCCTGCATCTGCGCGAAGGCGAGGATGATTTCCTCGACGACTGGCGCGTGCGTTCGGTTATCAGCAAATATTCTGACCATATCGCGTTGCCGGTAGAGATTGAAAAACAGGAAGAAAAAGACGGCGAAACCGTCGTCTCCTGGGAAAAAATCAACAAGGCACAGGCGCTGTGGACGCGTAATAAAGCTGAGCTTAACGACGACGAATACAAAGAGTTCTACAAGCACATTGCCCACGACTTTACCGACCCGCTGACCTGGAGCCACAACCGTGTGGAAGGTAAGCAGGAGTACACCAGCCTGCTGTACATCCCATCGCAGGCGCCGTGGGATATGTGGAACCGTGATCATAAGCACGGCCTTAAACTGTACGTGCAGCGCGTCTTTATCATGGACGACGCCGAGCAGTTTATGCCGAACTACCTGCGCTTTGTCCGTGGCCTGATAGACTCCAACGATCTGCCGCTGAACGTGTCGCGTGAAATTCTGCAAGACAGCACGGTGACGCGTAACCTGCGTAATGCGCTGACCAAACGCGTATTGCAGATGCTGGATAAACTGGCGAAAGACGATGCCGAGAAATACCTGACCTTCTGGAAACAGTTCGGTCTGGTACTCAAAGAAGGCCCGGCGGAAGATAACGGCAACCAGGAAGCGATTGCTAAACTGCTGCGTTTCGCGTCTACCCATACCGACTCTTCCGAGCAGACCGTGTCGCTTGCCGACTATGTCTCGCGCATGAAAGAAGGGCAGGAAAAAATCTATTACATCACCGCTGATAGCTATGCAGCGGCGAAAAGCAGTCCGCACCTGGAGCTGCTGCGTAAGAAAGGTATCGAAGTCCTGCTGCTTTCTGACCGTATCGATGAGTGGATGATGAACTACCTGACCGAGTTCGATGGTAAGGTATTCCAGTCCGTGGCAAAAGCCGATGAGTCCATCGACAAGCTGGCTGACGAAGTCGACGAAAGCGCGAAAGAAGCAGAAAAAGCGCTGACACCGTTCGTTGAGCGCGTGAAAACTCTGCTGGGCGAGCGTGTGAAAGAGGTGCGTCTGACGCATCGTCTGACCGACACTCCGGCGATTGTCACGACCGATGCTGACGATATGAGCACTCAGATGGCAAAACTGTTTGCCGCTGCGGGCCAGGCTGCACCAGAAGTGAAATACATCTTTGAACTGAACCCGGATCATGTACTGGTGAAACGCACTGCTGACACCGAAGACGAAGGGCAGTTTAAAGAGTGGGTTGAGCTGCTGCTTGACCAGGCTCTGTTTGCTGAACGCGGTACGCTGGAAGATCCGAACCAGTTTATTCGCCGTATGAATCAGTTGCTGGTGTCGTAAGACTTACCCTCACCCTAACCCTCTCCCTAAAAGGGAGAGGGGACTGGCCCGGTATTGGTTTTCTCCCTCTCCCTGTGGGAGAGGGCCGGGGTGAGGGCATTAAACCGCACCGTACGCAAAATATCTCACCGTTAACCGTTTCAGCCGACCCTCCTTCCTTGAGCCATCGCCGTTCTGGTGGTATCTTTTAGCGCTTTTTAAAAAATATCGACAACCTTTAAGGGGATTTTCGTAATGCGTATCATTCTGCTTGGCGCTCCGGGCGCGGGGAAAGGAACTCAGGCTCAGTTCATCATGGAGAAATATGGCATTCCGCAAATTTCCACCGGTGACATGCTGCGTGCCGCAGTAAAATCTGGCAGCGAGCTGGGCAAACAAGCCAAAGACATCATGGATGCGGGCAAACTGGTAACTGATGAACTGGTTATCGCGCTGGTGAAAGAGCGTATCTCCCAGGAAGACTGCCGTAACGGTTTCCTGCTGGACGGTTTCCCACGTACCATTCCTCAGGCTGATGCCATGAAAGAAGCAGGCATCAACGTCGATTACGTTCTGGAATTCGACGTACCGGACGAGCTGATCGTTGACCGTATCATTGGTCGTCGCGTTCACGCCGCTTCTGGCCGCGTTTATCACATCAAATTCAATCCACCGAAGGTTGAAGGTAAAGATGACGTCACCGGTGAAGACCTGTCTACTCGTAAAGACGATCAGGAAGAAACCGTACGTAAGCGCCTGGTGGAATACCATCAGATGACCGCACCGCTGATTGGTTACTATTCCAAAGAAGCGCAGGCGGGTAACACCAAGTACGCAAAAGTTGACGGCACTAAAGCCGTGGCTGACGTACGCGCTGAACTGGCGAAGATTCTCGGTTAATGTTTTGCCGCCTCCGATGCCGGATGGCGGCGTAAACGCCTTATCCGGCCTACACTCTCCCGTAGGCCTGATAAGCGCAGCGCCATCAGGCAAAATTCTCTCCCCACCTCTCGCAGCAATTAGTTTTTCTTCCTCGCTTTTCCGCTACAATTATCAACAATTTGAATCGATAAGAGACGGTAATGCATTACAAGAAACCCGGTATTCTGCTGGTTAACCTCGGCACCCCCGACGCGCCGACGCCGGGCGCGATTAAGCGTTATCTGCTGCAATTTTTAAGCGACCGCCGCGTGGTCGACACCAACCGTTTACTCTGGTGGCCGTTGCTCCGTGGCGTCATTCTCCCCATCCGTGCACCGCGTGTGGCGAAGCTGTATCAATCCGTGTGGATGGAGGAAGGTTCTCCGCTGATGGTCTACAGTCGTCGCCAGCAGCGCGCGCTGGCGGCTCATCTGCCGGATGTGCTGGTAGTGCTTGGCATGAGTTACGGCACGCCGTCGCTGCAAAGCGCGGTTGATGAGTTATTGGCGCAGGATATTGACCAGCTCATTGTGCTGCCTCTGTATCCACAATATTCCTGCTCGACCGTTGCGGCGGTGTGGGATGAACTGGCACGCATACTGGCAAAAAAACGCGCGATTCCAAGCGTGTCGTTTATTCGCGACTACGCGACAGACCGGGACTATATTCAGGCGCTGGCTGCCAGCGCACAGGCTTCATTTGAGCGTCACGGTGAACCGGAAGTGCTGCTGCTTTCCTATCACGGCATCCCACAGCGCTATGCGCATGAAGGCGATGACTATCCGCAGCGTTGCCGTGATACCACCCGTGAGCTGGTTTCTTCTCTGGGGATTTCACCTGATAAGGTGATGATGACCTTCCAGTCACGCTTTGGCCGTGAGCCGTGGCTGACGCCGTACACCGATGAAACGCTGAAAATGCTCGGTGAAAAAGGCGTTAAGCATATTCAGGTGATGTGCCCGGGCTTCTCCGCCGACTGTCTGGAAACGCTGGAAGAGATTGCCGTACAAAACCGTGAGTTGTTCCTTGAGGCGGGTGGGCAGAAATATGAATATATTCCAGCGCTGAATGACGATGATGCACATATCAAAATGATGGCGAATTTGACCGCGCAATACCGCTGATCGCAAGCAGGTGGAGGAGTGTGTTACTATTCTCCGCCTGTTAAGGCCACTCAAAAATCACCATGAAATTTCCCGGTAAACGCAAATCCAAACACTATTTCCCGGTGGACGCTCGCGATCCATTGCTAAAACAGATCCAGCCTGAGAGCGAAACCAGCATCTCGTGGGTCGTGGGTATTGACCAGACTCTGGTCGATATTGAAGCCAAAGTCGACGATGCGTTTATTGAGCGCTATGGCCTGAGCGCCGGGCACTCACTGGTGATTGAAGATGATATTGCTGAAGCGCTGTATCAGGAACTGGTGCGTGAAAATCTGATCACCCACCAGTTTGCCGGCGGCACCATCGGTAATACCATGCACAACTACTCGGTACTGGCGGACGACCGCTCCGTACTGCTGGGCGTGATGTGCAGCAACATCGAGATTGGCGGCTACGCCTATCGCTATCTGTGCAATACCTCCAGCCGTACTGACCTGAACCATTTGCAGGGCGTTGATGGGCCAATTGGTCGCTGCTTTACGCTGATTGGTGATGCCGGAGAGCGTACGTTTGCGATAAGCCCGGGCCATATGAACAAGCTGCGCCCGGAAAGCATTCCTGAGTCGGTTATCGCCGGTGCTTCTGCGCTGGTACTGACTTCCTACTTAGTGCGCTGCAAGCCTGGCGAGCCAATGCCGGAAGCGACCATGCAGGCCATCGCCTACGCGAAAAAATATGATGTGCCGGTCGTGCTGACGCTGGGCACCAAATTTGTGATCGCCGAAAGCCCAGATTGGTGGCAGAGCTTTATCAAAGATCATGTATCGATTCTGGCGATGAACGAAGAAGAGGCCGAAGCGTTGACGGGCCTGAGCGACCCGCTACAAGCGTCGGATAAAGCGCTGGATTGGGTGGACCTGGTGTTGTGTACTGCGGGGCCAACCGGGCTGTATATGGCAAGTTTTACCGAGAACGACACTAAGCGTAAAACCCAGCATCCGCTTTTGCCAGGTGCAATTGCCGAGTTTAACCAGTATGAATTCAGCCGCGCGGTGCGCTTTAAAGATTGCCAGGATCCGTTGCGTATCTACTCACATATCGCGCCTTTTATGGGGGGGCCTGAGAAGATTATGAATACTAATGGTGCTGGTGACGGCGCGCTGGCGGCCCTGCTGCATGATATTACCGCCAATGCTTATCACCGTTCGAACGTGCCGAATTCCAGCAAGCACCAGCACAACTGGCTGACTTATTCGTCATTGGCGCAGGTCTGTAAGTATGCTAATCGGGTAAGCTATCAAGTATTAAACCAGCACTCACCGCGTCTGACGCGTGGCCTGCCGGAGAAAGAGGATAGTCTGGAAGAGGCGTACTGGGAACGTTAAGCCCGAGCAGTCCCGGGGTCACTTCGTTCGCCCGGGCTACATCCTTGTAGCCCGGGCAAGCGTAGCGCCGCCGGGATCGCACAATCTTACCCGCTTACCGCCTCTTTCAACGGCGGTTCGCTCAACAGCCCAAGCATCGTTTTAGCAATCTCACGTTCACCCATGACCACTTCATTGGCACCACGCTCGCTGATATAAGCCACTTCATCGTCGTAATGCGCGCGAGCAATAATCTCGAGGTGTGGGCACTTCTCACGGGCGCTCGCGACGATCTCTCCCGCTTCGTAACCATTTGGAATGGTCAGCAGCAGCCAGCGCGCGCAGTCCAGGTGCGCCAGATTCATAATCTCTTCATTGGCCGCATTGCCCAGCACTGCGCGAATGCCGCGCTCACGCAGCTCATCAACCCGTGTACGTGACGTTTCAATCACCACCAGAGGAATGCCCTGAGCCATCAATTTCTCGCCCAGCAGGCTGCCTACGCGCCCATAGCCCACTAATAGCGCATGGTTGCAGATATCCACTGGGATTTGCGTCTCGTCTTCCAGAGCCTCTTCCAGCGTTTGCTCCTCAAGCGTTTCCGTTTTCTCGAGGAATTTCTCAAGCAACGTGAACAGCACGGGGTTAAGCATAATGGAGAGAATCGCGCCAGCCAGCACCAGATTTTGCCCTGCCTGCGGTAGCAGACCCAACACCATTCCCAGACCTGCCAGAATGAAGGCAAACTCACCAATCTGCGCAAGGCTGGTGGCGATGGTCAATGCAGTACGCTGCGAGTGACCAAACAGGCGTACCAGACCGAATGCCGCCAGCGACTTACCAAAGATGATGATAGCCAGCGTCGCCAGAACGGCCAGCGGCTGCTCAATCAGGATATGCGGGTCGAACAGCATGCCGACGGAGACAAAGAACAGGACGGCAAACGCATCGCGCAGCGGCAGCGTATCGTGGGCCGCGCGGTGGCTAAGCTCGGATTCGTTTAGCACCATACCGGCGAAGAAGGCACCCAGCGCGAAGGAGACGTCAAACAATTCAACCGCGCCAAAGGCGATGCCTAGTGCCAGCGCCAGCACTGACAGCGTAAACAGCTCGCGTGAACCGGTGGCGGCGCTGCGAGCGAGGATCCACGGCACCAGACGGCGGCCAACCAGCATCATAATGGCAATAAATGCCACCACTTTACCGATAGTAATCCCCATATCGATAGCCAGTGAGGCGAAGCCGATGTTCTCTTTTTCCATCATCCCGGCAACGGCTGGCAGTAAAACCAGTGTCAGTACCATCACCAGGTCTTCAACAATCAGCCAGCCGATGGCAATTTGCCCGCGCTGACTATCAATCAGTTGCCTTTCTTCCAGGGCGCGTAAAAGCACAACGGTACTGGCGGTCGAAAGACATAAACCGAAGACGATACCGGTCATCATCGACCAGCCTAAGAAGGTGGCAAGCAGCATCCCCAACAATGTGGCGACGGCTATTTGAGCAATGGCTCCGGGGATGGCGATGGCTTTCACTGCCATCAGATCCTTAAGCGAGAAATGGAGACCCACGCCAAACATTAGTAAAATAACGCCCAGTTCTGCCAGCTCGGGTGCAAGCTTGGTGTCAGCAACAAATCCTGGAGTAAATGGTCCGGCCAGCACGCCCGCTAATAAATAACCCACCAGTGGTGAAATTCTTAACTTATTGGCAATCATGCCAAGGAAAAAAGCGAGCACAAGGCCACCAACAATGGTGGTAATAAGCGGTGTGGCGTGATGCATTCCGTCTCCTTTCGTCGTGATGCGTGGTTCCATTTTTGGCGCAGAGTGTCAAAGCAGCCTGAAAACCAAAAAGCCTGGTAATAGTTTATGACAATTTTCACTATTATGTTTGTGAATAATTGTTGAATTTGGCTAAAAAATTGAATTTTCGGAGTAAACGGCACAAAAGTGAAAATTAAATGGGATAAGTCAGGTAAGAGGCGAGTTTGCGCGGAGATGAAGGCAGCCAAAGAGAGACTTTGGCCGCCGGTAACTTAGTGTTTTTGCCGGTTATCAGGTAAGAATATGGTCAACATCCCAATAAGTGGTAGGAAAGCACATATTTTATAGACCAATTCGATACTGGTGTGGTCTGCAACTAGCCCCAACACCGCGGCACCTAAGCCTCCCATGCCGAAGGCGAAACCGAAGAATAGTCCGGAAACCATACCGATACGCCCCGGTAATAGCTCCTGAGCGTACACCAGGATGGCAGAAAATGCTGAAGCGAGGATAAATCCAATGATCACCGTTAAAATACCGGTCCACCACAGGGTTGCGTAGGGTAAAAGGAGGGTGAAAGGCGCAACGCCGAGGATAGAGCCCCAAATAACATATTTACGGCCAATTTTATCGCCAACAGGGCCACCAATCACCGTGCCGGCGGCTACCGCAAACAGGAACGCAAACAAATGAATCTGCGCATTTTGTACCGATAATCCGAATTTTTGCATCAGATAAAAGGTGTAATAGCTGCTAATGCTCGCCATATAGAAGTATTTGGAGAAAATCAGCATTAACAGGATGGAAACCGCCAGGATGACCTTGTTTTTTGGCAGTGGATTGATAATCGGTGCCTTAGGTTTGCCTTTATTCATACGATGCTGTGCGGCATACCAACGGCTTACCTGTGCCAGTACCACAATCGCCAGCAGTGCGGCAAGAACAAACCAGGCCACATTACCTTTACCGTAAGGCGCGATGATCACCGCTGCAAGCAATGGCCCCAGCGAGCTGCCGAAATTGCCGCCAACCTGGAAAATGGACTGTGCCAGACCGTGACGACCACCGGAAGCCATGCGCGCCACGCGGGATGATTCCGGGTGGAAAACCGAGGAACCGGTACCGACGAGCGCTGCCGCCAGTAATACAGTGCCAAAGCTTCCAGCCAGCGCCAGCAGTACCAGACCACTCAACGTAAAGCACATTCCCACCGGTAGCGACCACGGCATCGAGCGTTTATCGGTAATGTAGCCGATAACCGGCTGGAATAGCGACGAGGTGAGCTGGAAGGTCAGGGTGATCATGCCTATCTGCACGAAGGAGAGTGAAAACTCCGATTGCAGCAGCGGATAGATCGCCAGGATCAACGACTGGATCATGTCGTTGAGCAGGTGGGAGAGGCTGATTGCTCCCAGGATACCAAATGAGGTACGACCCTGTTGCGAGGACGCAGAAGGGCCAGGCCGGTTAGGGCTGGTTTCAGTGATTGCCATAGATTCCACTTGTATTTTATCGAGCGATGTTGGGGATATACGCTTTAATAATAATTATCAGACTAAGATACCTGCCTAAGACGTTTGAAGGAAGTCTCATTTCTGAAAACAAAATGGACTAATATTTCAGAGCGTTGTAATTTCTGCGGTTGTTATTCACTCAGGGAGAGAATTATGCGATTCGTCAAACGGGGCGTGGCGTTGGCGATGCTGGCGGCATTATCTGTCGCCAGTTTACCGGCACAGGCTTACCAGCAAGATAAAACTTATAAAATCACCATTTTGCATACCAACGATCATCACGGGCATTTCTGGCGCAGTGAATATGGTGAATACGGCCTGGCGGCGCAAAAAACGCTGGTGGATGGCATTCGTAAAGAGGTGGCTGCTGAAGGCGGCAGCGTATTGCTGCTCTCCGGCGGCGATATCAACACTGGCGTGCCGGAATCTGACCTACAGGACGCTGAGCCGGACTTTCGTGGCATGAATCTGGTGGGTTATGACGCTATGGCGGTCGGTAACCACGAATTTGATAACCCAATGAGCGTCCTGCGTCAGCAGGAAAAATGGGCCAAATTCCCGTTCCTCTCGGCCAATATCTACCAGAAAAGTACCGGTGAACGCCTGTTTAAACCCTGGGCGCTGTTTAAACGCCAGGATCTAAAAATTGCCGTGATTGGATTAACAACCGACGACACGGCAAAAATTGGCAACCCGGAATATTTCACCGATATTGAATTCCGCAAACCGGCGGATGAAGCCAAACTGGTGATTCAGGAGCTACAGCAAAACGAGAAGCCTGATCTGATTCTGGCAACTACCCACATGGGCCATTACGATAACGGTGAACACGGTTCCAACGCGCCGGGTGACGTGGAGATGGCGCGCAGCCTGCCAGCAGGCTCATTGGCGATGATTGTGGGTGGTCACTCACAAGATCCAGTGTGTATGGCATCAGAGAATAAAAAGCAGGTGGATTATGTTCCAGGCACCCCGTGCGCGCCGGATAAACAGAACGGTATCTGGATTGTGCAGGCGCATGAGTGGGGGAAATATGTCGGACGTGCGGACTTTGAGTTCCGCAACGGCGAACTGAAACTTATGCATTATCAGCTGATTCCGGTCAACTTGAAGAAGAAGGTCACCTACGATAACGGGCAGAGTGAGCGCGTACTCTACACGCCGCAAATCCCTGAAAGCCCGCAGATGCTCTCCCTGCTAACGCCGTTCCAGAGCAAAGGTAAAGCACAGCTGGACGTCAAAGTGGGCAGCGTGAACGGGCAACTTGAAGGCGACCGCAGCAAAGTCCGTTTTGTGCAGACGAATATGGGGCATCTGATTCTGGCGGCACAAATGGCACGTACCAGCGCTGATTTTGGCGTGATGAGCGGTGGTGGCATTCGTGATTCTATTGAGTCTGGCAATATCACCTACAAAAGCGTGCTGAAAGTACAGCCGTTTGGCAATGTGGTGGTGTATGCCGACATGAGCGGGAAAGAGGTGATTGAGTACCTGACCGCTGTGGCGAAAATGAAGCCGGACTCAGGCGCTTACCCGCAGTTTGCTAACGTTAGCTTTGTGGCAAAGGGCGGACAGCTTCAGGATCTTAAAATCAAAGGTGAACCGGTCGATCCGGCGAAAACTTATCGCATGGCGACGCTGAGCTTCAACGCCACCGGTGGCGATGGTTATCCAAAAATTGATACTAAGCCTGGCTATGTGAATACCGGTTTTATCGATGCAGAGGTGCTCAAACAGTATATTGAGCAAAATTCACCGCTGGATGTGAAGGCTTACGAACCGAAAGGGGAAGTGAGCTGGCAGTAAGGTTTTGAGCCGTTCCCGGCGGCGCAGCGCCGCCGGGTTTACCCAGGCGAGCGCATGCGACCCTGGGGTTAACCTTTAATCCCGACGAGCAATATCCGCAAAAGTTGCGCTAAGGATTTTCGCTAAATCTCCCGCGGCCAGTTCAATATCCAGCCCACGTTTACCGCCGGAGACAAAGATAGAACTAAATTCCTGCGACGGCGCATCAATGACCGTCGGTAGCCGTTTTTTCTGCCCCAGCGGACTAATACCGCCCACCAGATAGCCGGTGACGCGCTGAGCCACCATCGGATCCGCCATATCCACCTTCTTCGCCCCCAGCGCTTTGGCGACCTTCTTGAGATCCAACTGCCCGGCAACCGGCGTTACCGCCACGGCAAGCTGCTTCATGTCGCCATTCATCGCCACCAGCAGCGTTTTGTAGACCTGGTCGGCATTAAGCCCTAATTTGCGCACGACTTCGTCGCCGAAATTGGTCTCATTCGGATCGTGATCGTAGGTATGAATACTAAACGGGATTTTGTTCTTTTCGAGTAACTTAACGGCGGGTGTCATAACGTTCCTTCCGACTACAGACGTGATATGCCCTCAGCATACGCCCGGAAGCGGACTAAAAAATAGTATAATCTTGCGCAATAGGTGTTGGCAGTTGCGGTAACTTTGAGCGACAATCGAAGGATCCGGAGTGAAAACGCCGGGATAATAATAATGATGAAATTCCTCTTTGACGGGCCAATAGAAATATTGGCCATTTTTTTATTTCAACATCTCCGGCAGGTTGCCTTCCCCATACAGATGCAACGCCCCTACGGCAACCACGTAGCGTCCTGGTGGCAGCGTCAGCAGCGTGTCGCGCCAGGCTTCATTGCGCTTGACCATCAACACATCGTAAAGCGACTGACTGAACGTATTGGGTAACGAAGCGCTGCCATTTGACGGCGGCTGCTGGAGCCACCAGCCAATCATCACCTGTAACAACCGTGCGTTGGTGTGCCAGTGGGTTAGCGTATCATCGAGCAGCGCCATGCCACCATCAGGCAGTTGGCACAGCAGGTCAATCTGGCTGTCTGCTCCTTCGAGCTCCTGAACCGGCAGCGCAGCCTCACGCGCGGCAGCCAGCAGTTGGTAGTCAATGCCGTAATCGGGCCGTAGTCCCAGCCGCTGCGCTTGCGTTGCCTGAAGTATCATTGCAATTTGCCAAAGTGGCTGGCTGTCAAAACGAGACAGGGAAAGCCCTTGCTCCTCGGCCAGTTTCTCCAGAGTATTGCGCTGTATCTCGCTCAGTCTTTCGTCCAGAGGCGGGCAGACCGGCAGATTGTTGAAGGGAGTTTCATTACCCGAGACATCGGCTTCGACAATCAGCGCATCGGCCTGGCGAAGCTTCTTAATTAATTTGGCGGGAAGAGGGGCCATGTCACGAGTCCCCATATGAATACTGCCAACCAGATGTAAGTGGCGTCCACCGGGCAGTGAAATATCAATCGCAGGCCAGCTGTAGGGCGAACCACGCAGGGCGCGCCAAAGGCGTTGTAGATGAATTACCAGACTCATTCGCGCTCCCTGAAAACAAAATCTCATGCTAGCGCGATGGACGAAAAGGTGCAAATGCGTCCCCCCCAAGAGCAGGAGGGACGGGAAGATTACTGTTTCGGTTTAAACCGCAGCAGGCGGTTAGCGTTACTCACCACAGTAATAGAGGACAGCGCCATTGCCGCACCCGCGACTACCGGGTTTAGCAGCGTGCCGGTCAGCGGCCACAAGATCCCTGCAGCAATTGGAATCCCCAGTGAGTTATAGATAAATGCCCCCAGCAGGTTCTGCTTCATATTGCGCAGCGTGGCTCGGGAGATAGCCAGCGCATCCGCCACGCCAACCAGACTGTGGCGCATCAGTGTGATAGCCGCCGTTTCAATCGCCACATCGCTGCCGCCGCCCATAGCGATGCCCACATCCGCTTGCGCCAGCGCAGGGGCGTCATTAATACCGTCGCCGATCATCGCGACTTTCTGACCCTGGGCCTGCAAATTGATAATGGCTTGCGCTTTACCGTCCGGTAGCACGCCCGCAATCACTTCATCAATGCCGGCCTCTTTAGCGATTGCGTTCGCAGTGACGGGATTATCACCGGTGAGCATCACCAGACGATAACCTTCGCGATGCAGACGTTGCAGGGCCGCGACGCTGTCGCTGCGCAGCGGGTCGCGAATGGCGAACAGCGCGGCGGCTTGACCATCAATGGCTAACAGTACCGGCGTCGCTCCAAGCGCTGCCTGTTGTGCCAATTCTTCGTCTAACTCGTGGGTCACGATCTGCTGCTCGTGCATTAACGCCTGGTTGCCCAACAGCAGCCGATGCCCGTCAGCCTCGCCGCTGACGCCCAATCCACGTAGGGTGCGAAAAGCACTGACCTGCGGCAATGATGTCTCGGCAGCCTTTTCCATAATGGCACGTGCCAGCGGATGATTTGAACCTTGTTCCAGCGCGGCAGCCAGACGCAGAGCGGTGGCTTGGCTGATGGTGCCGAGCGTTTTCACCGCCACCACCTGCGGTTTGCCTTCGGTCAGGGTACCGGTTTTATCAAACACAAGAGTCGTCAGCTCACTGGCACGCTGTAACGCATCGGCATCTCGTACCAGTACACCGTATTCCGCGGCGCGACCGACGCCGGAGATAATCGACATCGGCGTTGCCAGCCCTAATGCGCAAGGACAGGCGATAATCAGTACCGTGGTGGCAATCACCAGGGTATAGACAATCTGCGGCGCAGGGCCGAAGAAATACCAGATAGCGGCGCTAAAAATGGCGATACCGACGACGACTGGGACAAATACCGCCGAGATTTTATCGGCGAGCTGACCAATTTCAGGCTTACTGCTCTGCGCCTGACGCACCATTTTAATAATGCGCGATAACGTGGTGTGGCTACCGACTGCGCTAGCGCGGAACAGCACCGAACCGTCCTGCACGACGGTACCGGCATGAATGCTGTCTCCATCGCTTTTTTGCTGTGGAATCGGTTCGCCGGTGAGCATTGCTTCATCAAACCAGGCTTCGCCCTGGCTAATTTCACCATCAACCGGGACGCGGTCACCGGTCGCCAGACGTAGGATCATGCCCGGCTGTACCTCCGCCAGTGGCACGGTTTTTTCACCCTCGTCGGTCACCACGCGCGCGGTGGGTGGAGTAAGGTCGAGCAATTTTTCCAGCGCCCGAGACGAACGCTGACGCGCCCGCGCTTCCAGCATATGCCCGAGGTTAATCAGGCCGATAATCATGGCGCTGGCTTCGTAATAGAGGTGGCGAGCTTCCATTGGGAACCACTGTGGCCACAGGTTGACGCTCATTGAGTACAGCCACGCCACGCCTGTGCCGAGTGCGACCAGCGTATCCATGGTGGCGGTGCGATTTTTCAGGCTTGTATAGGCGCTGCGATAAAAGTGACCGCCTGCAAAGACCATCACCGCGAGGGTGGCAAGGCCGATAACCAGCCACAGGGAACGGTTATCGTCGGTGACCATCATGTTGTCACCGATCATCCCCCAGACCATCACCGGAATACCGACCAGCAGGGCGACAATTGCCTGCCAGCGAAAACGCTTCATGGTCGCCAGCGCAGTTTCCTGCTGGCGTTCGCGGCGTTCAAGGTCGTCTTCAATCGCTTCCGCGCCGTAGCCCGCTTTCTCGACGGCCTGCACTAAATCGCTGGCGGAGACATTGCCCATCACGAGGGCCGTGCGCTCCGCCAGGTTAACCCGTACCTGTACGACGCCCGGTACGGCTTGCAGCGCCTTTTGTACCCGGGAAACGCAGCTGGCGCAGCTCATACCGCTTAACAGCAACTGTTGGCTGTCATCGATTTCCTGTGCTGCCGGAAGCTCAGGGGTGGCCGCTGTCAGTGCTTCCGACGGGAGTGATGACTCTGCCAGCGGTTTAGCCTTTGGGTGGCTTAGCTCCGCACCGTAACCGGCTTGTTTAATGGTGTCGATAAGTGACTCGGCGCTGGCACTGCCGGTGACGTGCGCCGCTTCAATGGTTACGTCCGCCTGTTCGACGTCAGGGCGTTGCTCCAGACTTTCTTTTACGCGTTTTACGCAATGGCCGCAGGACAGACCGTCCAGTGCCAGATCGATGGTATGAGACATATCACTTTCCTCAATAATGAATGACCAATAATCTCTTTTGGTCTACAGTTATGAAGGTTAAACCTTCCAGCAAGGGGAAGGTCAAGGGGGAAAAGTGAATATCAGTGATGTTGCTAAAAAAACCGGCTTAACCAGCAAAGCCATTCGCTTTTATGAAGAGAAAGGGCTGGTGACGCCACCGCTGCGCAGCGAGAACGGCTACCGTAGCTATACGCAAAAGCACCTTGATGAGTTTACGCTACTGCGCCAGGCGCGACAGGTGGGGTTTAATCTGGAAGAATGTGGCGAGCTGGTGAATCTGTTTAATAACCCAAAACGGCATAGCGCAGATGTTAAAGCCTATACGCTACAAAAAGTAGCCGATATTGAACGCCATATCAGCGATTTACAGGTGATGCGCGATCAGCTCTTAACGCTTGCGGCATCATGCCCGGGCGATGACAGCGCCGAATGCCCGATTATTGATAATCTGTCCGGCTGCTGCCACCGTAAAGCCCAGGCCTGAGACTTAACGCGAAGGGGTGAGTCTGATACGTAAGACAATCCCTTCTACCGCAATCACTTCAACTTTGCTGCCTGAAGGCAGATCGTCCTCTGCCACAACCGGCCACGAACTGTCGCCCACGCGCATGTGGCCGCGTCCGTTGACCAGCGTGTTGTCGAGGGTGAAGCGTTGTCCCAGCAGTTGCTGACCGCGCTGGTTGAGCTGGTTTTCTGCGGGGCGTTGACGACCGCTCCGCAGACTTAGCCATTTCCACCATAGCCAGGCTGCCAGCAGCGTGAGCACGGCAAATAGCGTTCCCTGCCACTCCCAGCCAATCGGCAGCACCCAGGTCAGTAACCCGGTGACTGCTGCAGCCACGCCGCTCCACAGCAAATAGCCGCTGCCCCCGAGCATTTCAGCCGCCAGCAGCAGACCGCCAAGGCTTAACCAGAAGAGGTGAGGGTGCGCCATAATGAGGGCAATCATTATGATTTCCGCTCGCTTGCGCTGTCTTTAATCAGCTCGGCGATCCCGGCAATGGAGCCCATCAGACTGCTGGCATCCAGCGGCATCATCACCACTTTACTGTTATTGGCAGAACCAATTTGCTGCAGTGCGTCGGTATATTTCTGGGCAACGAAGTAGTTGATCGCCTGGATGTCACCGGCGGCAATGGCCTCAGAAACCATTTTGGTGGCCTGAGCTTCCGCTTCGGCAGAACGTTCACGCGCTTCTGCTTGCAGGAATGCCGACTGACGCTCGCCTTCCGCAGTCAGTATTTGCGCCTGTTTCTCACCTTCCGCTTTGACGATTTGCGCCTGACGGATCCCTTCGGCTTCCAGTATGTAAGCACGTTTGGTACGTTCCGCTTTCATCTGCGCGTTCATGGCATCAATAAGCTCTGCCGGTGGACGCACGTCGCGAATTTCAATACGGGTGATTTTGATGCCCCAGGGATTGGTGGCTTCATCAACAATATGCAGCAGGCGCGTATTGATGTTATCGCGCTGGGAGAGCATTTCGTCGAGTTCCATTGAACCGAGCACCGTACGAATGTTGGTCATCGTCAGGTTGATAATCGCCAGCTCAAGGTTGCTGACTTCATACGCCGCTTTAGGCGCATCAATCACCTGAATAAAGCAGACGGCATCAATGGAAACGTTGGCGTTGTCTTTGGAGATAACTTCCTGAGAAGGGATATCGAGAACTTGTTCCATCATATTGATCTTGCGACCAATACGGTCCATGAAAGGTACCACCAGGCTTAAACCCGGGTGCAGTGATTTGGTGTAACGCCCAAAACGTTCAACCGTCCATTGATAGCCTTGTGGCACGATTTTGACGCCTGCGGCGACAACAACCAGGGCCACAAAGATAAGAATAGGGATAAATACCAGCATAAAACCTCCTGTTTAACTGTCCGTAACGTGAACAAGTATATCGGCTATGGCGGTGAAATTCGCCCCCCGAAATTAATTGGCGTTACACTAGGGGACTAAAAGTACGAATCAGGACAATGGAAGGCCATGAAGGATAATAACGCGATTTTACAGCTCCAGAATGTGAGCTTTGATATTGGTGGGAATACAATTCTTAAAGAGGTTAATCTTAGCATCGCCCCTGGCGAGTTTAAGCTGATTACCGGCCCTTCAGGTTGTGGCAAAAGCACGTTATTAAAGATAGTGGCCTCGCTGCTTTCACCGAGTGCCGGGCAAATCCTCTTTGATGGCAAAGACATCAACACGCTCGCTCCGGAAACCTATCGCCAGCAGGTATCATACTGCGCGCAAACCCCCGCGCTGTTTGGCGATACGGTTTATGACAATCTGATTTTCCCCTGGCAAATTCGCCACCAGCACCCGGAACCAGACCGTTTTCTCACACAACTGACCCGTTTCGGTCTGCCGGAAGAGACGTTATCTAAGTCAATTAACGAACTCTCTGGCGGGGAGAAACAGCGGATATCGTTAATTCGCAATCTGCAATTTCTGCCCCAAGTGCTATTGCTGGATGAGATTACCAGTGCGCTGGACGAGCAAAATAAAAAGAACGTGAACGACATTATTCATCGCTACGTGCGTGATAAGCAGGTGGCGGTATTGTGGGTGACGCACGATAAAGATGAAATTAGCCATGCGGATGAAGTGATAATGCTGCCATCCCACCATGCAAGCGTGCGGGAGGCACATCATGAATGATCATATCATTACTAACGAATCTCTAGCCCTGTCGATGGTGCTGGTGCTGATAGCCGTGCTGGTGAGCTATCGGGAAAAACTGGCGCTCGAAAAAGACATTATCTGGAGTATTTGCCGGGCGGTAGTGCAACTGGTGATTGTCGGTTACGTGCTGAAGTATATCTTCAACGTCAACCACGCGGTGCTCACGCTGTGTATGGTGCTGTTTATCTGCTTTAACGCTGCCTACAACGCGCAAAAGCGCAGTAAATATATCGGTAATGCCTTTATTTCATCGTTTATCGCGATCACTGCAGGCGCGGGTTTGACGTTGGCGGTACTGGTGTTTTCTGGCTCGATTGCTTTCGTGCCGATGCAGGTTATCCCTATTTCCGGGATGATTGCCGGTAACGCGATGATTGCCGTGGGGCTGTGCTACAACAATCTGGGCCAGCGTTTTAGCGCCGAACAGCAGCAGATTCAGGAGAAGCTAAGCCTGGGGGCAACGCCGAAAATGGCCTCCGCACGGATTATTCGTGAAAGTATTCGTGCATCGCTTATTCCGACCGTGGATTCGGCGAAAACCGTTGGGCTAGTGAGTTTACCGGGGATGATGTCGGGGCTGATTTTTGCCGGTATTGACCCGGTAAAAGCGATTAAGTATCAGATAATGGTAACATTTATGTTGCTGTCGACCGCCAGCCTGTCAACAATAATTGCCTGCTACCTGACCTATCGGAAGTTTTACAACACTCGGCATCAATTAGTGGTGACGCAGTTGAAGAAGAGTGCATGAAAAATTCCCGGCGGCGCTGCGCTTGGCCGGGCTACAAATATGCACGAAAGTAGCCCGGCCAAGCGCAGCGCCGCCGGGATGGCACCGTTAGTACAGCAGCGAATAAAGCAGACGACGATACTTAGATGCCAGCGCATCCCCCGTACCAAGCGCTGCCAGAATCTCCTGCAACATTTTGCGCGCCTGGCCGTCAGCCGCGCCCAAATCTTTACGCAGGTGGCTGAACAGCAGTTCCAGCGCTTCTTCATTGCGGCCCACCTGATGCAACTGCAACGCCAGCTTAGACGCCAGTTCTGCATCATCCGGATTCTGTTCTACCTGCTGTTGCAGCAGCTGAATTTCCGGCGTATCTGCCGCCTGTTTCAGCAGTTCAATCTGCGCCAGCAGGCCCTGATAGCGGGTGTCCTGATCCTGCAACGGAATAGTTTTCAGCACCGCTTCGGCGTCTTCTGAACGATTCAGTACAATTTGCGTCTCTGCCAGCAGCAGACCAATCTGGCTGTCCTGACCGGAGATCTGCCAGGCGTCTTTGAGCAGCGGCAGCGCTTCGGCGTGATTGCCTTCCTGAATCAGGGCCAGCGCTTGCTGCGCTTTCAACTCTTCTTCACGCGGCAACACTTTTTCCAGCAGCGCGCGAATGGCTTCTTCCGGCTGCGGCCCCTGGAAACCATCGACCGGCTGGCCGTTCTGGAACAGATAGACGGTTGGGATGGCGCGCAGGCCGAACTGGGAGGCCACCATCTGCTCAGCGTCGCAGTCAACTTTTGCCAGAATGAACTGACCGTTGTACTGCGCGGCCAGGCTTTCCAGCACCGGGGTTAATTCCAGACAATGCTGGCTACGTTCAGACCAGAAATAGAACAGCACCGGAATGGAGGCGGATTGCTCCAGAGTCTGGTGCAGGTTAGCTTCTGTAACGTTTACGATATTCTGTACGGACATAAGTCATTCTCTATAGTCAGTTTGTATTCGAGATGAGGGCAAAAGTGAGCACTTCAACCTAGCCCTGCAGAATTTTGTCCATCAACCGACCCGGCAGCAGACGTTTGAGCCAGCCAACGGCATGGGTGACTAATGTCACCGGGTAGCGCAGTTTAGGCTTATCGCTAATAAACGCGTGGCGCACTTTTTCCACTACCGCATCCGGCCCAAGGGTAAAACGTGCGGCGATACCGGGGTTCTCAACCGCTTTATCGCTGGTTTGATTCACATTGTCGGTAAAGCGGGTGCGAATAGGGCCAGGCTCAATCAGGCTGACTTTCACACCTGAGTGGCGCAATTCCATACGCAGGGCGTCAGACCACGCTTCCAGCGCGTATTTACTGGCTGCGTAAGCGCCCCGGCCCGGCGTCGAAATCAACCCCATCACCGATGAAGTCATCACAATCCGACCTTCACCGTGCGGCACCATGGCAGGCAGCAGGCGCATGGTCAGCTGGTGGACGCCAAAAAAGTTGGCGGAAAACTGCTGCACCATTTGCGCGCGGCTGATGCTCTCCAGCGGACCATAGACGCCATATCCGGCGTTATTGAACAGGCCGTACAGGCGATTATGGGTCAGGGCAATAACCTGCTCGGCGGCGTTATCAACGCTCTCCGGGCTGTCGAGATCAAGTAAAATCCCCGTCAGCCCCATGCCGTCCATGCGTTTAACATCATCGGGTTTGCGGCAGGCGGCCAGCACGTGAAACCCCTGGCGTTTTAACTCAAGCGCGCTTTCAAGGCCAATCCCGCTGGAACATCCTGTAATTAAGACCGATTTTTGCATAACTTTACCTGAAGACACCGCTTTACTTTCCGGCGTCGTGATTAACTAATGGAGCCAGACGTGTCGCCATCCAGTCAGCAATAAACGGCTGGGCGTCACGGTTGGGATGGATGCCATCATCCTGCATCCACTGCGGCTTGAGATAGACCTCTTCCATAAAGAAGGGCAGCAGTGGCACGGTGAACTCGCTGGCAAGCTTCGGATACACGGCGCTAAAGGCCTCATTATAGCGGCGTCCATAGTTTGCGGGCAGACGAATTTGCATTAATAACGGTTGAACGTCGGCGGCTTTAAGCTGTTGCAAAATAGTGCGCAGTGTTTGCTCGATCTGCTGCGGTGGAAAACCGCGCAGGCCGTCGTTGCCGCCAAGCTCAACTAACACCCAGCGTGGCTGGTGTTGCTTGAGAAGTACCGGCAGGCGAGCCAGCCCCTGTTGGGCGGTGTCGCCACTGATACTGGCGTTGACGACGGTGATTTTTGGCTGCCATTTATCGTTCAGTAAGACGGGCCAGGCGGTGTTGCCCGCCATGCGATAGCCGGCGCTAAGGCTGTCGCCCAGCACTAACAACGTGTCCGCCGCCGCGGCGCGAAAGCTTAACAAAATTACAAACAGGACAGGCAAATGCCAGCGGAAAACGTACTTGAAGTTCATCATCTTAAGAAATCCGTCGGTCAGGGGGAGCATGAGCTTTCCATCCTTACCGGAGTTAACCTGATTGTCAAACCGGCGCAAACCCTTGCTTTAATTGGCGAGTCGGGTTCCGGTAAGTCGACGTTGCTGGCAATTCTCGCGGGGCTGGACGATGGGAGCAGCGGCGAGGTGAAACTGTTGGGCCATCCGCTGACTAACATGGACGAAGAGGCACGTGCGCGTTTGCGAGCCCAACATATTGGTTTTGTCTTTCAATCCTTTATGTTGATTCCGACGCTGAATGCGCAGGAGAACGTTGAGCTGCCCGCATTGCTCAGAGGTGAGAGCGACGGTCAGAGTCGCCAGGGGGCGAAAGCGCTGCTCGAACAGCTGGGGCTGGGCAAGCGTCTGCACCATCTTCCGGCGCAACTTTCCGGCGGCGAACAGCAGCGCGTGGCGCTGGCGCGCGCCTTTAACGGTCGCCCAGACCTGTTATTTGCCGATGAGCCGACCGGCAATCTTGACCGTCAGACCGGCGACAAAATCGCCGACCTGCTGTTTTCTATGAATCGCGAACATGGCACTACGCTTATCCTCGTCACCCACGATGCACAACTGGCTGCACGCTGCGACCGCCGTCTACGTCTGGTTGATGGACAGCTCCAGGAGGAAGCATGATTTTACGCTGGTTCTGGCGCGAATGGCGCTCGCCATCGCTGCTGATTGTCTGGCTGGCGTTAAGCCTGGCGGTGGCCTGCGTGCTGGCGCTGGGCAGCATCAGTGACCGTATGGACAAAGGGCTTAATCAACAAAGTCGTGAATATATGGCGGGCGATCGGGCGCTGCGCAGTTCACGTGAAGTCCCGCATGCGTGGCTGGAGAAAGCGCGTGCGCTGGGGCTGACGGTCGGCGAACAGATTAACTTCTCGACCATGACCTGGGCGGGCGATACCCCACAACTGGCGGATGTCAATGCCGTGGACGATAGCTACCCGTTGTACGGTGAACTACAAACGTTACCTGCCAACGTGAAGCCGCAGGCGGGTACGGTGCTGATGGCGCCACGTCTGATGGCGCTGCTGAATTTGAAAACTGGCGATAACATTGACGTCGGTGACGCCACGTTACGGATTGCTGGAGAGGTCATACAGGAGCCGGACAGCGGCTTTAACCCCTTCCAAATGGCTCCGCGCTTGATGATGAACCTGGCAGATGTGGCGAAAACCGGTGCGGTACAGCCTGGTAGCCGGGTGAGCTGGAGCTACAAGTTCGCGGGAACGCCGCCGCAGTTGGCGAGCTATGAAGGCTGGCTGTTGCCGCAGCTTAAGCCCGAACACCGCTGGCTGAGTCCGGACAAGGACGAGGGGGCATTGGGCAAATCGCTGCAACGTTCCCAGCAGTTTTTATTGTTGTCCGCCTTGTTAACCCTGCTTTTAGCCGTGGCGGCAGTCGCGGTGGCAATGGGGCATTATTGCCGCAGTCGTTACGATCTGGTGGCGGTCCTGAAAACGCTGGGGGCTGGACGCGCGCAGCTGCGCAAACTGATTATCGGCCAGTGGGTGCTGCTGCTGGCGCTGTCGGCGCTGGCGGGGGGAGCGATGGGGCTGCTTTTTGAGTCCATTCTGCTGATGCTGTTAAAGCCGGTATTACCGGCAGCGCTTCCTGCCGCCAGCGCCTGGCCGTGGCTGTGGGCGGTGGGGTCAATGACGGTGATCTCGATGCTGGTGGGGCTGCGTCCGTACCGCTTACTGCTGGCAACGCAGCCTTTACGCGTACTGCGCCAGGATATGGTCGCCAACGTCTGGCCGCTGAAAATTTATCTGCCGCTGGTGAGTGCGGTGACGGTGGCATTGCTGGCGTGGCTGATGGGCGCAAGCCCGCTTCTGTGGTCGGTATTGGCCGGGGCGGTGGTTCTGGCGGTACTGTGTGGCCTGGTGGGGTGGCTGCTGCTGAAGGTATTAAAACGCCTGACGCTGCGCGCGTTGCCCCTGCGTCTGGCGGTCAACCGGTTGCTCCGTCAGCCGTGGTCAACGTTGAGCCAACTGGCGGCCTTCTCGCTGTCGTTTATGCTACTGGCGCTACTGCTGGTGCTGAGAGGCGATCTCCTGGATCGCTGGCAGCAGCAGCTTCCGCCGGAAAGCCCGAACTATTTCCTTATCAACATTGCACCTGAGCAGGTGCGTGAGGTGAAAACCTTCCTCGCCGATCATCAGGTGATCCCGGCGGCGTTCTATCCGATCGTCCGCGCTCGTCTGACGCAGATTAATAACCAGAGTACTGAAGGCAATAAAGACGAATCGCTCAACCGTGAGCTAAACCTCACCTGGCAAAACCAGCGCCCTGAACATAATCCACTGGTGGCGGGCAGTTGGCCGCCGAAAGCGGGGGAGGTGTCGATTGAGGAAGGGCTGGCGCAGCGGCTTAATATTGGTCTCGGCGATAGCGTAACCTTTACCGGTGACACCCAGGACTTTAGCGCGAAGGTGAGCAGTATTCGGAAAGTGGATTGGGAGAGCCTACGGCCGAATTTCTTCTTTATCTTCCCGGACGGCGCGCTGGACGGTCAGCCGCAGAGTTGGCTGACCAGTTTCCGCTGGGATCGCGATACTACGCTTCTGACCCAGCTTAACCGCGAGTTTCCAACGGTGAGTCTGTTGGATATCGGGGCTATTTTGAAACAGGTAGGGCAGGTGCTGTCGCAGGTCAGTCGGGCGCTGGAAGTGATGGTGGTTCTTGTCACTGCCTGTGGCGTGTTGCTGCTGCTTGCTCAGGTGCAGGTTGGCATGCGTCAGCGCCATCAGGAACTGGTGGTTTATCGTACGCTCGGTGCTGGCAAGCCATTGCTGCGTGCCACGTTGCTGGCGGAGTTTGCGCTATTGGGCGCGATTTCCGGGCTGGTGGCGGCAATCGGCGCTGAAACCGCGTTAGCGATGCTACAAAGCAAAGTGTTCGATTTCCCATGGTCGCCGGACTGGCGTTTGTGGGTGGCATTGCCGCTGTGCGGGGCATTACTGCTGTCGCTTTGCGGAGTAGGCCTGGGGCTGCGACTCCTGAAAGGCCGTGCGTTGTTCCGTCAGTTCGCCAGTTAGTTTTGCATAATCTGTAGCCCGGGTGAGGCGTTTACGCCGACCCCGGGAATGGCGCCAGGGGTTATTACGACACACCCCGGCGTCACGCAGTGAAGCCGGCAACATTTTGCTGTCTCGTCAAATTGCCTATCCTTTCATCGCTTTGTCTCTTTTACGGCACCATTGGGTAAATCTGGAAACCTAAATCGCACGTTTCATTAAAAATCAGCGAGGTGGAATTTATTAATAAACGATAATATTTGTCAGCCAGATAGTTGGCTCGCAATCTATCAAGGAAAAATAATGACTATAAAAATGAAAGCACTGGCGTTATCGATCGGTGCTGCAGTGGCTTTGACGTCTTTCGCATCCCAGGCTGAAATCACCCTGCTTAAGCAGGATCCTCAGGCTGGTAACCCATTAAGCCGTCTGAACTTCACCGTGGGCGGCAGTATTCGTCCGCAGTTCCAGAACATGAACGGTAATGACGGTAAAAACGGTTACAAGCGTAACGGTTTTGACGGCGGCACCCGTTTCCGTTTCGCAGCAGATTACTACCTGTTCGATGATATTAGCTGGGTCAGCTACTACGAGCTGGGTGTGAACATTCCTGCGGTATTCGACTGGGATAACCACTACGCTAAAGGCGCCAACGACACGACTCGTCGTATGCTTTACACCGGCCTGAAGAGTGATACCTGGGGTACGCTGACCTTCGGTCAACAAAACAGCATCTACTACGATGTTGTGGGTGTGAAAACCGATATCTGGGACTATGACATGATTGGTCAGGCTTCAGGTAACGGCATCAACGGCGACTACGATGGTTCTTATCGTACCCGTAAATCTCTGAAATATAAGAAAACCGTGGGCGATGTTGATCTCTACGCTTCTTACTTGTTCAGCGATGACCTAAACCTGAATAACGGCCTGCTTTACAAACGTAAAGGCGGCGGTTCACTGGGTGTGGATTACCATATCACCGACGACCTGACCTGGGGTACCGCATGGAACTACACCCGTGCTGATATGAACACCACCCACAACAACGACAGCAAAACCTACGATCAAAACATCGTCGGTACCGCATTGAGCTGGACGCCAGACAACTGGACCTTCTCTGTTGGCGGCGGCTGGTATCAGAACTTCATGACCACCAAGAAAGCGTCTGTTAATGACTATTTCGCGGGCGATGCATGGGGTGTGGAATACTTCGCGGGCTACAAAATCCCGGTTGGCCAGTATGCGCTTAAATCTGTTCAGCCATACTTCATGGGTGACCGTATTGAATACGTGAATGGTCGCAACTACCAGCGCATCGACAATGGCGTGGGTATCAGCTTCCAGCTGGATTATGGTTTCCGTGTTGATTACGAACACGTCTTTACCTCCAGCACCGACGACCTGGGTGATATGAACCTGGTCCGTCTGCGTTACGATTTCTAATCGTAAAAAGGGCGGCTTTTGCCGCCCTTACTTTTTGTTTAACGGTACGCTTAGGCCCGATAAGCATGACGGCCCATCAGGCATGGCGATGCCGCGCCTTATCCGACCTACAATTGATTGCCTGCCAGCCACTCGACCACGGCTTCTGACGTCCCGCGAAACACAATCTTGTCCGCTTTCTTCTCTAACTGATAACAGTACATCGGATCGTAATATTCGTTTAATAATGGCACCAGCCAGGCAAAATGCGCTTCGGTAGAGCCGCTGCATTGTTGCTGAGCTAGCGCGTTATCGAGCGTGGCGGTCAGTTCCGCAAAGCGCTGTAGCCCCAAACGGCGGCGAATCGCAAACAGCCCATGATGCAGATACTCGCTGTATTCCTGCCAGCCCAGCTCTTCACCATAGGCGGCGATGAAATCGTGATGCATGCGGGTGAAATACTCTTCTCGCAGGCGTTCAATGCGCAGCTCAAACGGATCTTCGACGACGGCGATCGGTGACTGTGCCATCCGATCGCGCAGGCATTCCGGCAGATGGTTAGCGCCGATCATATGGCCTTCATCTTCCAGCACCCAGCGAACCTGATCCTGCTGATGCGCGCCTTTCAGCAGCGCAGTCGCCAGATGATTTTCAAAGGTCGCCTGAGAAAACTGTGGCGTCAGCGTACGACCAAACGACGATCCGCGGTGGTGGGCGAGCCCTTCGAGGTCGATCCCCTGTGATTGTTCGCGCACCAGCGGTGTTTTGCCGTTGCCAGTGCAGCCGCCGATCAACACGATCGGATGGCGCACCAGCATCTCGGTGGCCTGGATCGCCGCCTGACGCAGCGCCTTGTAGCCGCCGACGATCAGCGGGTAATCAATACCGTGTTCTTTGATCCAGCTCTGCGTAATATGCGAGCGCTGTCCGCCGCGCGCGCAACACAGATAGCCCTGCGGCGCCTCTTTGCAGGCGGCAAGCCAGGCATCAATGCGTTTTTGACGCGTCTCGCCGGCAACCAATTTATGCCCCAACGCCAGCGCCGCGTCTGCCCCTTCGCGTTTGTAGCAGGTACCGACGGCGGCACGTTCTTCGTCGTTCATCAGCGGGAGATTGACGGCGGCAGGCATCGCGCCTTGCGCAAATTCGACGGGGGCGCGAACGTCAATGATGGGCGTTTCTGCACGCAGAATCGCGCAGTAATCCGTCCCATTATTCATGGGGAAATCCTTCTATGTATCTACAGGGGGTATTGCGGTTATGACAGGATTTTACGCTTTGAAGAGGGGGCCGGGGAAGCGTAAGTTTCTTCCCCGGCATTAATGGCCTATTTCAGACGCGCTTGCGCCCAGGCAATACCGCTGGCGTACTCGGTAGACAAGAGAGGAACCAGCGCTTCCAGCGTGGCGCTGAGACGGCCGGTATCGCTGTCATTGAGATTCAGGTGACCGACTTTACGACCGTCACGAACCTCTTTGTCGTACCAGTGTAGGTGCACCAGTGGCAGTTTTAGCCAATTGTAGTTCAGCTCGGTGCCAATCAGGTTAATCATCACTGAAGGGTTATTCACCACCGGTGGTGGCAGCGGCAGGTCGGTAATCGCGCGCAGATGTAGCTCGAACTGACTGATTGACGCTCCGTTTTGCGTCCAGTGACCGCTGTTATGAACGCGCGGTGCCAGTTCGTTAATCAGCAGTCCGGCTGGGGTGACAAAGCACTCCATCGCCATCACGCCAACATAATTCAGCTCCTGCATAATCGCCGAAAGCATCGCTTCTGCCTGCGCTTGCTGCCCGGCATCAGCCTGTGGGAAAGCCACGCTCATGCGCAGAATCCCGTCCTGATGCAGGTTGTGGGTCAGCGGATAGAATACGGTGCTGCCATCGTGGGCACGTGCGCCGACCAGCGAGACTTCGCCAGAGAAGTTAATCCCTTGCTCGACAATACACTCGCCGTAGCAGTCGTCCGGTAACTGTGCCGTTTCGTCTTTGCGCAGACGCCACTGGCCGCGACCATCGTAGCCGCCAGTACGGCGCTTGACGATAGCCAGCTCACCCAGACGGTCAAAGACCGCAGGCCACTCTTCGGCGCTCGCCAGCAACTGCCACGGTGCGGTCGCGAGGTTGAGCTTATCGAACAGCTGTTTTTGCGTCAGACGGTCGGCAATAATCGGGAAGACGTCACGGTTAACGAACGCCTTATGCTCCGCTAACTCGCGGGTTAATGCGGTTTCCGGCCAGCGTTCAATCTCGGCGGTAATCACGCTTTGCTGGAACGGCACCGCAGCCGGGTCGGCTTCCAGGCCAACAGGCCAGACGGCAATACCCAGTGGTTCACCGGCCTGGCGTAACATTCGGCCTAGCTGACCATTACCCAATACGCAGACCTGCTTCATGCCGCACCTCGTGGGTCTGGATTCTCCAGCACTTCATCCGTTTGTACGCGACGCCACTCTTGCAGGCGCTGGTGCAGTTCAGTGTCGTGCTGCGCCAGGATCTGTGCGGCGAGCAGGGCGGCGTTGGCTGCGCCCGCTTTACCAATTGCCAGCGTGCCAACCGGAATACCACGCGGCATCTGGACGATGGAGTAAAGGCTATCGACGCCGCTTAACGCTGCGCTTTGTACCGGTACACCCAGCACGGGCACCAGAGTTTTGGCTGCAATCATTCCGGGTAAATGCGCAGCACCACCGGCACCGGCAATAATCACCTGATAACCGTTACTCTCTGCTTCTTCGGCGAAGCTAAACAGTTTATCGGGGGTGCGGTGGGCGGAAACCACTTCAACATGGTGAGGAACGTTCAGAATATCGAGGATTTCTGCGGTGAACTGCATGGTAGCCCAGTCGCTTTTGGACCCCATCACGATGGCGATACGTACCGGATTATTGCGCGAAGACATGCGTCTGAAAACTCCTGTGGGTGTGCTGCACACGACTTAGAGGTCACAGAGAATAACATGTAAAATGGGCAAGGAAAACGGTTGCGTAGAGAGAGAATGTTCTTATTGGGCGGAGATATTAAAACGGGAAGGGGATAAGTTCGACGTCGTCGACGCTGACTTTTACCATCGAGCCTTGCGTGTGCCAGGCGCCCAGTACCACACGATGTGCGGTTTCGCCGTTGGCATCGAGCGTATGGGTATCCGGGCGATGGGTATGCCCATGAATCAGCCACTGCACATGATGTTTTTCCATGACCTCAACTACGGCCTGTGCGTTGACGTCCATAATCTCCATCGACTTACTGCTGTTGGCGGCTTTGCTGTCGTCACGCATCTTCTGTGCAATGCGGCGGCGGATAAATAGCGGTAAGGCCAGGAATAATTTCTGGATCCACGGCGTATGAACTTTGGCACGAAACGCCAGATAACCGGGGTCGTCGGTGCAAAGCGTGTCGCCGTGCATAATCAGCACCCGGCGGCCGTAGAGATCGAGCACTTTCTCTTCAGGCAGCAATTGCATGCCGCTTTCGGTCGCAAAACGCTTGCCGATAAGGAAATCCCGGTTGCCATGAATGAAGTAGCAGGGGACGCCGGAATCAGCCAATGATTTGATAGCACAGGCAATTTCACGGTGCAGCGGGTTAGGGTCGTCGTCGCCAATCCAGGCTTCAAACAGGTCGCCTAAGATATACAGCGCATCGGCGCTGCGGGCTTCACCGTGTAAAAAACGCAGAAAACCGGCGGTAATCGCCGGTTCTTCTGTTTGCAGATGCAGGTCTGCAATAAAGAGTGTCGCCACCAATTACTCGCTAACGGTCACGCTTGTAATGATAACGTCTTCTTTTGGAACGTCCTGGTGCATACCGCTACGGCCAGTAGAAACGCCTTTGATCTTCTCAACAACGTCCATACCTTCAACCACTTCTGCGAATACGCAATAACCCCAGCCCTGCAGGTTCTCACCGGAGAAGTTCAGGAAGTCGTTGTCTGCAACGTTGATGAAGAACTGTGCAGTCGCTGAGTGTGGAGCCTGGGTACGCGCCATTGCCAGCGTACCACGGGTGTTTTTCAGACCGTTGTTCGCTTCGTTTTTGATGGCTTCTTTGGTTTCTTTCTGGTTCATGCCAGGCTCAAAACCGCCGCCCTGAATCATGAAGCCATTAATAACACGGTGGAAAATTGTGTTGTTGTAGAAACCTTCGCGGCAGTAGTCCAGGAAGTTTTTAACTGTTTCCGGCGCTTTATCGTCGAACGTTTTGATGACGATATCGCCGTGATTAGTGTGGAAAGTAACCATTTCTGCATCCTGTTCCGTTTAGTATGGTGCTTTAGCCCGCAATTTAGCGGCATATAGGTGCCTGTTATAGCATAACCGTGCACATCGATCACTAAGCCTTTCCTGCGCTATTGCAAAGAGGCCAGGCGGCGTTATGCATTGTCATTGATGTTGGTCAATCTTATATTTCCCTTGACTGTGTATATACACAGTATGAGCACACATATCAGAACACTTTCTGTCCGGGTAAAGGATTGTCATGCAGGCTTGCTACGGAAAATGGCAAGTGAAGTGAATGCCATCTTTAATCTGACAAATGAAATAACCTGCGCTGCATATTCTAACGCAGGGGAGTTCGGTGCGCAGAAACCTCAGTGGCTATCGGCTTTTGATGTGCGAAAAATGACTGCGGGCATTCAGCGAAAACGGGGATGGATAATTGGTTCGTCAACCGTGCAGGAGGTTATTTCCTATCATAGCAAGGCTCGCCAACAATCTAAGCGACCTCGTTTAAGATGGCGCAAAAGTCATGGCGTGAGGCGTTCTTTAGGTTGGGTTCCTTTTAAATCACGAGCAGCGCAATGGCGTGATGGATGTGTATTATTTGCAGGGCATTTATTTAAGGTGTGGGATAGCTATCATCTTGAAAATTATATATTTCGTGCTGGTAGTTTTGCTGAGGATAGTCGCGGGCGTTGGTATTTTAATATTTTTGTAGAAATATCGACTTCGATCTCACCAGGAACTCGTGCGCTAGGGATTGATTTAGGTCTGAAGGCTACGGCGACAGATTCAGAGGGTGGAAGGCTTGAGGTTGGACACTTTTATCGCAGTCTTGAGCCGGTGTTAAGAAAAGCGCAAAGGGCTCGAAAAAAATATCGCATTAAAAACATTCATGCAAAAATTAAAAATCGTAGAAAGGATAGTCTACATAAATACACTACGGGTCTGGTTAACCAATACGTGGCGATATTTGTTGGTGATATAAGTAGTAAGGCATTGATTCAAACCAAGCTTGCTAAAAGTGTTTTAGATGCAAGTTGGACAATGTTGAAAACACAATTGAAATATAAGGCGATCGCGCGGTCAGTCGTGTTTGATATTGTCAGTGAAAGGTACTCCACCCAAACGTGTTCGTGTTGCGGTGCTATTTCTGTCAACAGTCCGAAAGGTAGGGCAGGTTTGCGAATAAGAGAATGGACTTGTGTTGAGTGCGGAGCAATACATGACCGCGACATTAATGCGGCGAAGAATATTCTTGCGGCAGGGCATTGCCGTCTGGGTGCAGGAAACCTCACATAGAATGTGGGGTGGATGCCAACTTGCATTGTGTGCTGCTTCCGGGTTGAATTACGGGTAGAATATGCCGTTTGAGGCGAAAGCCCGGTTCACACACGTAAACATGGAATTCTCGATGCTAAAAATCTTCAACACAATGACGCGCCAAAAAGAGGAATTTAAGCCTATTCACGCCGGTGAAGTCGGTATGTACGTGTGTGGTATCACCGTTTACGATCTCTGTCATATCGGCCATGGCCGTACGTTTGTCTCCTTTGACGTGGTGGCGCGTTATTTGCGTTTCCTTGGCTATAAGCTGAAATACGTGCGCAATATTACCGATATCGACGACAAAATTATCAAACGCGCTAACGATAACGGTGAGAGCTTCGTGGCGTTGGTTGATCGGATGATCGTTGAAATGCATAACGATTTTGACGCGCTGAATATTCTGCGTCCGGATCAGGAGCCGCGTGCCACCCACCATATTCCTGAAATCATCGAAATCACCGAGCAGCTCATCGCCAAAGGCCATGCCTACGTGGCGGACAACGGTGACGTGATGTTCGACGTTCCAACCGATGTCGATTACGGCAAGCTGTCACGTCAGGATCTGGACCAGCTTCAGGCGGGTGCGCGCGTTGACGTTGTTGACGTTAAACGCAACCCGATGGACTTTGTGCTGTGGAAGATGTCGAAAGAGGGTGAACCAAGCTGGCCATCCCCGTGGGGCGCAGGTCGTCCGGGCTGGCACATTGAATGTTCAGCAATGAACTGCAAACAGCTGGGCAACCATTTTGATATTCACGGCGGCGGTTCAGATCTGATGTTCCCGCACCACGAAAACGAAATCGCTCAGTCTACCTGCGCGCACGACGGTGAATACGTTAACTACTGGATGCACTCCGGCATGGTGATGGTTGACCGTGAAAAGATGTCCAAATCGCTGGGCAACTTCTTTACCGTGCGTGATGTGCTGAAATATTACGACGCGGAAACCATCCGCTACTTCCTGATGTCCGGCCATTATCGTAGCCAGCTAAACTACAGCGAAGAGAACTTAAAACAAGCGCGTTCAGCGCTTGAGCGTCTGTACACAGCGCTTCGTGGCACTGACAAATCCGTCGCGGCGGCGGGTGGCGAAGCGTTTGAAGCGCGTTTCATTGAAGCGATGGATGATGACTTCAATACGCCGGAAGCCTATTCCGCGTTGTTCGATATGGCTCGTGAAGTGAACCGTCTGAAAACTGAAGATGCGCATGCCGCCAATGCGCTGGCGTCACATATGCGTAAGCTTGCTTCAGTACTGGGCTTGCTGGAGCAAGAGCCAGAAGCATTTTTGCAAAGCGGTGCGCAGGCAGATGATGGTGAAGTCGCAGAAATTGAAGCGCTGATCCAACAGCGTCTTGATGCGCGTAAAGCCAAAGACTGGGCGGCAGCCGACGCCGCGCGTGACCGTCTGAACGCGATGAACATCGTGCTGGAAGATGGCCCGCAGGGTACCACCTGGCGTCGTAAGTAAGTCTGTAACGTGTACGTAGGCCGGATGGCGGCTTCGCCTTATCCGGCCTACATCGACGGTAGCGTCGACTCCGGGGAATCTCTCGGCGTTAACGTCCCTGTAATCCCGCCACAAATGCCGTCATCAGTTCAGATAGCGGTTCGTCATACCACAACGCATACAGATCGGCTGGCACAGCTTCCTCCAGCGCTAAAAAACGTACACCAGGCCAGTGGATAAGCCCGCAGGTCTCCGGCAACAATGACACCCCCATTCCCGCGCTAACCAGCGCCAGCGCCGTTTGTGGCTCATTTACCTGATGCGCTATCAGCGGATAAAACCCGGCTTCCGCGCAGCGGTCATTAAGCTGACGAGCAAAGTCACTTTGCTGGAAAGACAGTGAAATCAGGGGCCTTGTGGCAAGCTCGGTTAAAGGCACTGCGTCCAGTTGGGTCAGGGGATCGTTTTCCGGCACGGCAAGCGCGATGAATTCATGGGAGATAAGCTGGTTGCGAATATGGGCTTCGCTATAAGGCAATACGTTGCGGTTAATCGCGATATCAATGGTGCGAGCACGCAGTGCGTCAATTTGCTGATGTTGTGACAATTCGTGCAGATTCCAGTCAACATCGGGATGGGTGGCTTTGAACTTTTTCAGCCGTGTCAGTAGCGTGCCCCAAAGCGCGCTGCCGACGATGCCGATGCTGATATGCTGGTTTTCGCTGCGGCCAATTTGTCGCACGTAGTTAAGGGATAGCTCCGTGGCGTTCAGAATCCTGTCAACCTCGGTTTTTAACACCTGACCTGCGCGGGTCAGCGCTACCTTACGACTGGTTCGCTCGAACAGTTTGGTCTCCAGCGTCTCCTCCAGCTCTTTAATCTGGATGCTGAGTGGCGGCTGGGAGATATTCAGCCGCGTGGCGGCGCGGCCAAAATGTAACTCTTCGGCAAGGGCCTGAAAATAGCGTAGGGCGCGGATATTTATGCGATTGTTGGCCAGAGCGTCGTTCATCGGCTGTTCAGGGAAAAGAGGAGGGAAGGCCATCATGCCTCCCTCCTTTTGCCTTGTCAAACCGCCGCCGGCGCGGTGGTGTGCAGACGTTCTGCGCGGCTACAAACGATGGCGACAACCAGAACCAGCAGCAAAATAGCGTAGGAAATCGTGGCCGTATTCAACGCGCCGTGCAGACCGTAATGGCCATTTACCAGTGAAGAGACACTTGCGAACAGCAGCGTTCCCACCGTGCCGCAGGTCAGCAGTGCAGAGATAAGCGTCGGTGAACTCTGGCTAACCTGTAGCGAGCCGTAACTCATTAGTCCGGAGAAGAGGCCTGAGTTAAAGAAGCCAAAGACTGCGCAGGCCACCAGAATAAGCGTGGTATTGCTGCTGTTGGCAATCAGCGCAATGGCGACCAGCCCGATGCAGGTACAGCCCAGCAGGAAGGTGCGTAACTTCATCCACTTCACGGTGAACTGATTGAGGAACAGACCAATTGCCTTCGCGACCCAGTACACGGTGGTATAAAGCGCCGCTTCTTGCGGCTGGATATGGAAGCGGAACTGTAGGTAGCCCGGCGTCCACATAGTGAAGATAGGCTCCGCCAGCAGGAAGGCGAAGAGGGCAAAACAGATCAAGTAAATCGACGGCCCCCAGGGTTCGCGGGTGACAGCCGTGTTGTGCTGTTGCGGCGCAGGTGCTTCTGTTGTCGGGAAGCGACAGCGCAAAGTCAACGCTAACATCAGCGCACCTAAGCCGCCCATGATGCCGTACATCGCTATCCAACTTGCGCCCATACGGAACAACCAGGCGAGCAGGAAGGAGAGAGTCGCGCCAGCAAGACTAAAGAAGAAGTCGGTAAAAATCAGGCTTGAGGAGCGGCTTTTTTCATCCGGGTTAATACGTACAACCAGATAGCTGCCGATGGTCATGAAAATCCCTCCGCAGGCGCCAATACCGGCCACCGCGAAGCTGAACATCGTCAGGGTAGGGGAAACGAAAAGAATCGCGCTGATAAGGACAGTCAAAGCCGCCGCAATCACCAGCGGTTTTTGTAGCCCCCATTTACGCATCAGAATCCCGCCCAGCATGATCGGAATAAACATGCCCATATTCATGAGCGTAAAGACCTGGCCGATAAAGCTTGGATCCTTATTAAATGCCGCGCACAGTGGACCGAGCACGATACCGAGCGTAGAGACAAGCGCACCGACGAAGTAGTAGCTCAGGTACGAGACGGCGTTTAAATTCGGACGAGAAAATGACGATTCTGACATATACATCTCTCCAGGCGAGCAGCTTACAGCCCGCCGATCATTCAAGGATTAGGCGAACTGTTTAATGAACTGACCTATCAGACGAATAAAATCGTCGGTCACCATGGCTGCACATTTCAACGTCTGCTCGTGCGAGAGTTCTACATCGCTCAGCCCTTCCGCCATATTGGTGATGGCGGAAACTGCCAGCACCTTCAGCCCGCAGTGGCGCGCGGCAATCACTTCAGGGACAACCGACATGCCGACCACATCGCCGCCCATGCGTTGCATCATGCGGATCTCAGCGGCAGTTTCGAAGTTCGGCCCCGGGTAGGAGACGAAAACGCCCTCATTGAGGGAGATTTCAAGGCTTTTCGCCGTCTGATGTAACTGTTCACGCAGATCTTTATCGTAGGCGTTTGCCAGGCTGAAAAAGCGCGGGCCGAAGCGGTCATCGTTTGGGCCGACCATCGGTGTGGATGGCATGGTGTTGATATGATCGTTTAAGGCGACGAGGCTTCCGGCAGGAATCGCTGGGTTAAGCGAACCCGCGGCATTGGTGCAGAACATAAATTCGCAGCCGAGCAGCTTAAAGGTCCGCACCGCCTGGGTCATGATGCCCATACCTAAACCTTCGTAGAAATGACCTCGCCCCTTCATGCAGATAAGCGGTACGCCGTGCAGCGTACCCATAACAATTTCCCCGGCATGACCGATGACGGTACTGACCGGAAAGCCCGGAAGTTCCTCGTAGGATAATGCGGTTTTGTTCTCCATGCGGTCGGCCAGTGCACCGAGGCCAGAGCCGAGAATCAGTGCGATACGTGGGATAAACCCAGGCTTGGCTGCGCGAAGGATTTCGACGGCTTCATAAGGGGTATTGTTGAGGATTGACGGTGACATAGGAACTCCAGAATCAGGGATGTTTTGCGCTATTCTGGGGAGCGGTTGATTGCCAATCCAATTTGATAAATGCTGTTATTGATATGATTATTATATCAATCTCGGCGAGGGCGATTTTTAGTTTTTGATAATCAAACGATTACGGATAGAACAAACGTTTTAGTGCTCTGAAAGGGGGCCGCCAGGTATGATGATTTGTGATGAGCTTCACTTTGTCAGCAGTGTCATTTTGGATAACGCCGGATGGCGGCGTAAACGCCTTATCCGGCCTACAAATGTAGCCGGCCAGGCGCAGCGCCGCCGGGACCCCTGACTCACCGCCGACGCCACCACAGACACCCCATCACCACCACACCCGGTAGCCACACCCACATCAGCTCCGACATAATCACCTGATGCCCATACGGTGTGGCATAGCGAGAAAGCGCAAATGGCGCGACCTTAATTACCTGCCACGGGGCAAAGAAGCGTTCATCCGACCACGGCCACAGCCAGCCGACGCCTTTACCGCCGGTAGTAACCGAATCCAGCAAACTGTGTGAAAGCAGTGAAACCGTCAGAAATAGCCAGCAGCGGACCAGCCCTGCGCGAAACCATCGTCGGCCTATCAGTACGCAGAGTAGAGGAACAAGAAAAGCGAACAGCAGCGAATGGGTAAAGCCGCGATGGCCAAAAACGTTGCCGTAGGCAATACCGAACTTAAACGCCAGCACGTCGGCGTCGGGCAGCATCGCAAGGACAATGCCGCTAAACAGTAAACGTGGTGGGATAACGCGCGTGCCAAGGCCTAACCCCAGGCAAATTGGGACGGCGGCATGGGTGATGATGGTGGGCATCTGTAATCCGTATCAAGCTAAGGAGTACAGAGTATCGCTGTTAGAGGCAATTTATGCAGCAGGGTGTTATTCTGAAATTGTGCAAAAATGAACCCGGCGTCGCAATGCTCTGCCGGGTTACTGGTGAGGCTTATGCGGTGACGGTAATGCTCTGGCCAGCAAAATCTACGGTTTGACCCGCGACAATTTTGCAGCGTTTGCGGGTTTCTACCGCACCGTCAACTTTTACCAGACCGTCGGCAATGACGAGTTTCGCCTGTGCGCCGCTTTCGCTCCAGCCTTCCAGTTTCAGTAAGTCACAGAGTTCCACATGCGGATGCTTACCCAAAGAAAATGTTGCCATCTTATGCCTTCTCCACGTCGTGATACTCTTCACACGCCTGTAAGGTGTTTTCAATCAAGGTTGCGACGGTCATTGGACCTACGCCGCCTGGTACCGGGGTGATGTAGGACGCGCGCGCAGCGGCATCCTCAAACACCACATCGCCGACTACTTTACCGCTTTCGAGGCGATTAATCCCGACATCAATCACTATGGCGCCTTCTTTGATCCACTCACCCGGAATAAAACCAGGTTTACCGACCGCTACGATCAACAGGTCGGCATTTTCGACGTGATGACGCAGGTTTTTGGTAAAGCGGTGGGTCACAGTGGTCGTACAGCCAGCCAGCAGCAGTTCCATGCTCATTGGGCGGCCTACGATGTTGGAGGCGCCAATCACCACGGCGTTCAGACCGTAAGTGTCGATATTGTAGCGTTCAAGCAGCGTCACAATACCGCGTGGGGTACATGGACGCAGGCGCGGTGCGCGCTGGCACAGACGGCCCACGTTATACGGATGGAAACCATCAACGTCTTTGTCTGGATCGATACGTTCCAATACTTTCACGTTATCAATGCCCGCAGGCAGCGGAAGCTGCACCAGGATACCGTCGATAGCGGTGTCGTTGTTCAGGGTATCAATCAGCGTCAGCAGTTCAGCTTCGCTGGTGGTTTCCGGCAGATCGTAGGAGCGGGAGATAAAGCCCACCTCTTCGCAGGCTTTGCGCTTGCTGCCGACATAAATTTGCGATGCGGGGTTGCTGCCAACCAACACAACGGCCAGCCCAGGGGCGCGTTTTCCGGCTTTAATGCGAGCCTTCACTTTTTCCGCAACCTCAGAGCGCACCTGCTGCGCAATCGTTTTACCGTCAATAATCTTTGCTGCCATCAGGGAAATTATTCCATCTGTCATTAACGAAGGGGGGATGGACATATTTTGTCAGATGCGAGGCCCGCTGTCAGGTATCGTTTGCGAGTTTTCATCGGAAAGTCGTTTTGTTGAAGAGTTGAGCGATAGTTGGCGGTAGTTTATCCATCACCACATTCAGTGCAGGTTTCGCATGGAAATGGATTGACTCACCTGTCTGCGCCCGTATAATTCCACGCGCTTCACCTCATCAAGAAGTTCCCCAGTGCGCCCTTAGCTCAGTTGGATAGAGCAACGACCTTCTAAGTCGTGGGCCGCAGGTTCGAATCCTGCAGGGCGCACCATTTCAAATCATACACTTACGCTTCTTTCGCTTTCTCCTGATTTCCCGTGTGGGACATATTTGGGACATCATCGGCAAAAATCGAGTCAATTTGGCGTGCGTGTTCGGTCAGGTGACTAGGTGCCAGGTGAGCATATCGGCGAACCATTTCTATGCTCTCCCATCCACCCATTTCCTGCAGAACTGACAACGGCACTCCAGATTGAATCAGCCAACTTGCCCATGTATGTCTCAGGTCGTGAAAGCGGAAGTCTTCAATGCCCGCTCGTTTACAAGCCGCACCCCATGCCCGGTTATCGTCTACTCTCATCTTCCGTACTGAAGGCGTTGATGTCCCATCGCCTCGATAGCCCGATTTCAAATGCACGAACACCCATTTACTATGGTTGCCTATCTGAGAGCGGATCGTCTTACATGCAGTCTCATTCAGCGCTACGCCAATAGCGCGGTTTGATTTACTGTCTTCAGGATTCACCCAGGCAACACGACGCTGCATGTCGATTTGTTGCCATTCCATATTGATGATGTTCGACCGACGAAGGCCGGTTGCCAGCGCAAACTTAACGACCGACTTCAGCGGCTCCGGACATTCATCAATAAGCCGTTTGGCCTCGGCATGCTCAAGCCATCTGACACGTTTGTTTCTCACAGCTGGAACTTTGATAACAGGTGCTTTCTCCAGCCACTTCCAGTCGCGCTCAGCGGCACGGAGTAGCGCCTTCATCATTGCAAGGTGCTTGGCCTTTGTTGCGGTAGTTACAGGCCTGGGTTCGAACACAGGCACATCCTTCCCCTTCCTCTTTGCTGCATCAACCTTACTCTGCCAGATCTCCTTTGCCTTCCTGTTCTGCATCCTGCTTACTGCAGCGTAAATCTTCGCCTCAGTAATATCCTTAAGCCTTATACCCTCAAAATGAATCAGCCAGAACTCGATCCGGCTCTTGTCTGAGTCGAGAGACTTCTTATCTGCTTTCTCTTCCAGCCAGCGCAAGCATGCTTCTTCAAACGAGACGTCAGGAAAATCACCAAGCCGGTCTACTCGCCAGAGTTCGGCCTTTCTCTTGTCGTGCAATTCCTGAGCTTGCCGCTTGTCCGCTGTGCCAAGAGATTCCTTAATTCGCTTCCCGCCCGGGAGCGAGTACGAGGCGTACCAGATTTCACCTCTGCGGAAGATGGACATTTTATTTCCTCTTTAAATGCATCCACCGCGCTCACATCGACAGTATGCAGCGGTGAGTTAAGCGCCGCAATGCAAGCCTGTCTGGTGGTGAGGTAAGGGGATTTAGGTTTGGAAGGGTCTTTGCGGGTTGCTTGAAGTCGGCCAGTGCGGATCCAGTTTGTCGCGGTGGGTCTGGATATTTTCAGAAATGCACAGGCCTCATCTAAAGTAAGGCTGTATTGCTCCATGGTTTTCTCCAGGCAAAAAAAGGCCCACCGGAGTGGGCAAGAACATCAGGTGATAACGGCTTGCACCCAATAGCCGACTCAGTGAATTAGCTATCAGTTGCGTCATGACCTGTTGAGTAGTTTCTCCAGCCAATCAGGTTCTGGAGCCGGGACATCACAAACCTCAGGATCTTCGAGAGCATCACGAAAAGCCGCCGCTACAATCTTCCCGCCCATAAACTCCATCCCCGCGTTAACCAGCGGCTCCTTGCCGTCCTCATACTCAAATACGAAAGTCATTTTTCCCATCACATCCTCCGATTCCGTCTCTCTGCATCATCCTGACAGCTAACGCACATCGTGCAGCCGGGAGAAGCCTCTTGACGCTCCTTAGTTAGCGGATCTCTGCAATCACTACATTTCTCCGCAGATACCAGGTTGCGGTTAAGCCGGTGCATACTCAGTGCTGCTTCACGATGCAAATCTTCAAGCGTTGATGCGTTATCGATAATGTCCATAGCTATTCCTTACTGAGTGCTTTGGCGATGGCGTGGAGGGCTTTCTTGCCTGCGGGTTCATCTTCGAGTAGCCAGTTACCGGCATCGCCTGAATCAGCTAGTGCTTTATAGTGTTCGAACAGGCATTGCAGTGCTTCGAGTAGTTCAGGAGCCGCAGCGATTAAGTGAGCGTTTGAAATCGTTCTGTCGAATGATGTCTGCTCATATTTCCCAATGTTTGATGGGGTGCTCTGCAAGTAGGCAACTTCATGGAGAGATTCCGTTGATGTAATTTCTATGCACGCAGTGCTGCTATCGCTTGCTGAGCTATGAGTAAACCCCCACTTGCCCGGAGTACCTTTAAACTCTGTCATTTCTCACTCCCTGAACGTCTGATTGATAGTTAATGTGAGCAATAAAAAGGGAGCTCTAAGCTCCCTGATGATTTGCGATAGTTTGGTCATGACTCGACACCGTAACGGCCCTGCATGCGGCCCATGATGCTATTGAACTCAATGAGAGAAACACCAAGCCCGGCAATAACCTTGTGGTGCTTCTTGAGAATCGGCGGCACTACTGCATTCCATTTCGGCTTAGGCCTGCATTTAAGTGCCTGCTGAATTTCTGCTACACACTTACGTCCCTGTGAGCGGACTACGTTGTTTTCTTCTGGTGTCATGCTGCCTCCGTTTTCTTGAAGGAGTGTGCGATACGTGCCGAAGCGATTGTCACGTAGTCAGGATTCAGGTCGATGCCGATGAAGTTAAATCCTTCCTCGATAGCTGCCCGACCTGTGCTGCCACTCCCCATCCACGGATCAAGCACGGTACCGCCTTTCGGAGTAATCAGCCTGCATAGATAGCTCATCAGAGCGATTGGCTTAACAGTAGGGTGATTGTTCTTAGCGCCATTGATTCGTCCGGCACCTGCGCGCGGATCGTTAATTCCGACGCTTCCCTCTTTGCGTCCGCCGGTCATATCACTGGCTGACGTCGAGATGAATTTCTCGAGGCCTTCGTCGCGCTCTTTCGGTTTGACCTTGGCGCAGTAGAAGAATCTGGCGGCGCTTTTTTCACTTTCCACCCTGGCAACGTGCGCCTTTGGCGGAGCCATATCTCCATATCGACCCTGTGATGGACGTGCGCGTCCAGTTTCTTTTAAATTCCCTTGCTGGCCTTTCGCATCCGGAAACGCTGACACTACAGCATCGCTTCCGTCGTGAATGATGTTTGCTGGCCAGCGTCCCTCCGGTGCCTGTTCGTAGTCGCCAACTGGCTCGTTACCGTCACGCTGATGCGAAAGCAGGCCGCCAGACCCACCGATAAGTACCTCTCCGGTTGGTATCCGGCAGGCGTCGATATTAATCGCTCCGGTACCATGCTCGGACATGTTGGCGGATACAGTCTGCTTAAATGGCTTGCGTGCCATGACGATAGGCTCATGAGCGGGTTTCAATGCGGTACCCCAGCCATCAAACTCACCATCTAAGTTATGTGACTTCGGGAAACCGCTGCCGTAAATCCAGAGGATTTGGTCGCGGATCTCGAAACCGGCATCCTCTGCATTAACGACAAGGCGGTGATAGGTTCGTGAACCACCGAAAGCCAGCAGATGACCGCCCGGCTTAAGTACCCGCAAGCACTCCTTCCACTGCTCTACCGTGGGTACGTCGTAATCCCATTTGTGATTCATGAAGCTCAGTCCGTATGGCGGGTCGGTTACGATCGCATCGACAGAGTTATCTGGCATTGCCTTAAGTACTTCCTCGCAGCGTCCAACGTGTAGTTGATAAGTCATGCGGCCTCCCGTCGACTCAGCTTGTACCGCTTGGCCCGTACCGCGTAGATGCTGCGACCGGTTCGGTCAGCGACGGCGTTAGCGGGGAGGTTAGCTATCATCTCTTCCTCAATCTGATTCCATGGCTTGCATTCCTTTAACGCGGTTAGCCTGATTCCCATCCTTGAGGCTTTGTTGAATACCGAGCTTGATGTGCGGTCGAGCTTCTCCCCGATATCATCAGCAGTCATCGATGAGGCGACTTCCCGGAGGAAGTCCTCTTCGTACCACTCCCAAGGGTCACACTTCATTACGCCTCCAGTTCCGCCTTCCTTGTTGAGTAAACGGATTCGAGTTTCTTCATCTCTTCTGGATGAGAAGAAAGGGCTGCCTTGGCTCTGTTGTATGTTGTTTCAAGCACCGTCAAATCAGCCTTCAATGCGGATCCGCTAAACCACGTGAGAATTTCTTGTGGGTCAGTAATTTTCTTCTGCACCTCTAGTTTTCTCACCCGGTGCTCCTGGCGCTTTCCGCGAGACACAGACAGCATCAGAGAGAAATCACCTTCAACATCGCTCATGGCGTAAACCTTAATCCCGCCGACAGCCACGCCGCCAAATTTAACGCTGGGGTCACCCGCTAGAGTCAGCGACTTACCAACCCATGAATGACCATCAGCACCCCAGCCACCGATAAGAACTCGTCGCATTGATTTAGACGGCTTGTATGGCCTGCCTTCATAACCTTCTAGATCGATGAAAACTGGCTGCTCAGAGTTGCCAGCTCGAACGGCTTTAATGGTTGCCGTAATGTTCAGGCTCTGGACATCTTCAAAGTTGAGTTGGTCTGACTTGGGAATGATTGTTCGTGAAAGATCCATCAGAGAATTACCTCATCGTCATATTCTTCATCCAGCAGATATGCCGGGACGTTAATTTCGTTGGATGGCAGGACGATCCCCTCGTACTTAACGGACTCATCAACCATGCATTCTTTTATTTTTTCCAGCGCTGGCCACATTTCACGGCGGCCCAAATCAAGAGACTCTTCGCCGATGTAGTACATACAATTCCGGTACGGGGCGGTGTTCTCGATAGCGAAAAAAGCGAAGTTATTAAGCTCAATGCCTGTAGCGAGCTTTAGGACGTAGAGGTAAAACGCGGCCTGAATATGGTATTTGTACTGACCGAACGCGCTACTAAACCCTCGCTCTGATGCATCACGGCAACTTTTCACGTCCAGAGGGTAGGGTAGTGACTCTGATAACCGGTCAAATCGACACTTAAGCATTAACCCGGTAGTAGGGCATTTAGCGAACATTGATAATTCAGAATCACCTTTTGTCGCCATGTAGTTGGTAAGGTCATCATTCATTTTTGCGGTTTCCACCATCCGCTTGATGGTTTCAACTTCGCTACCGATGATGATGCGATCAGGCGAGTGAACGGCAGCCAGTGATTTAAATTCTTTCGATGCGCGAGTTGCTATGTCATCACGCAACACATAACTCTCACTGAAAGCATGCGGCTCAAGTAGAACGGAGTGGATTGCAGAGCCAATATGTGCAGACTTACTGCCTTTGAATGGGTTGAAGTAAAGGTTTGCTGGGCTGATGCTAACCTGCTTAACCGACGTTGAACCAATTGCCGGATCGGCGTGGTAGTCAGCGTCGCTAAGTCCCTTGTATACACCTGGCTTCATTTAGTTTGCCTCGTCTATATCTGTTTGGTGGCGAGCGATTACCTCAGCCATGTGGCGGATAAACTCTCCGGCCTTTTCCTGAAACTCGACGTCGTCGTCGAATGCCTTTGAGATTGCCTTCCGGCTAGCACCTCGGCGCTGTAATTCGTCAATGCATAACGACTCCAGCTTGCTCTGAGGCAATCCTTTTTCAAGGTCATCTGCAAGTTCAGACTCGCGCTCTTCACGGGCCAGTTGCTGATAATGGCGCGTCCAGTTCTGCGCCTCGATACGGTCTTGAACGTGGTACGCTGCCATGAGCCACCTCAGTAATTAATGTTGGAATGTGGTATCAGGCCGTTCATCAGAGCGGTAAGTACTTCGATAGCCTGGTAACGGCTGATGCTGGAGTTTGCGGTGAGCGCGTTCACAATGTCTGTGTCGATCGCTTTGCGGTGCTTAACATCAGCTTCACGCTTGGCCTTTTCATCAGCGATGCGTTTCTCTTCTGCCAGTCGTGCCGCTTCTTTCTGCTCAGCCTCACGCTTAATGCGAGTCGCTTCTTCCTGAGCTTTGCGCTGCTCGGCGGCAATAGCTTCTTGCTTTTCACGCTCAGCTTGTTCACGCGCTTCCTGCGCCAGTTTTGCTGTGCGCTCTTGTGCCTCTTTAGCTTCCCGCTCTGCGCGTTCCTGTGCTTGCTTAGCCAGCAATTCAGCCTGAGCCTTTGCAGCGATCGCATCTTCTTCACGTTTCTTCGCCGCCGCCAGTTCGGCCGCTGCTTTCTCTTCTGCTTCGCGCTTGGCTTTTTCCGCTGCCTGACGTTTCAACTCTTCTTCGTGAGCAATGCGCTGGCGTTCGGCTTCGGCTTTCTTCTCTGCCAGTTCACGGTCATATTCGATGTTATCCAGGATCGCTTCCCTGTGAGCCAGTTCAATCTCCTTAGCTAGTTCCTCAGATTCTCGCTTGGCTTTTTCCCCTACCTTGATGCGTTCCTGCTCTGCCTCCCAATCGTCACGAGGCTTCAGGATGGCGTCGCGAATACCATCACACTCACGAGTGAATCGGCGCAGTTCTTCTTCTGCTGGCTTCACTGCTTCCTTGAGGTGCTTCAGATAAGCACGGCCCGGATCCTCAATCGCCTTTTTACTTGAGCCAACGGCGCGGGCCAGACTGCCAATGCGGTCTCGGCCTTTTTTGGTGGTTACATCAGGGACTTCCTGAGACAACTGTCGGATCTGTTCGAGATAAGCATCAAGCCCGTTTGGCACATAAAGCGCCGGAGCCTGGTCTGGTTTGATTTCGATTACGGTCAACTCGCTCATGAGTTCTCCTGAATTGTGTGTAAGCGCTGCCCGGCATCTGAATGACTGCCAGAGAGGAAAGGGAGGGGGGGTTATTCTGTTGGTGGCTTGGGAAGCGGTTGCCAGTGGGTAACATCACTCTTCAATCCATCATCGTGCTCACCACTGTTGCTATAAAACCCTACTGATTCATTACAAATTTGGACGCGCCAAAAATAACCGTTAAAAACGCCAATAGTTGGTGAGAATAGTGTTACATCAAGGTCATTAGATGGCATCTGGTCGCTGCACTTAATCCATTCCATACTGAGTACCTCCCGCCACATTCCCGCGATACCACGGCATACCAGCCGCTTTCTTCATCTCTTCGTTGGCTTCCATCCACTTAGCGCCGTCACCGTTCTGACGTGCTGCACGGGCTTTCTGTTGTGCCTGAATGAGTAACTTGTGGTTGATAGTCATTTCAAAACACCTCGAATAAAATCCAGACAAGCGCACAAATTACAGCGCCCACACCACCAAATACGGTGGTCATTCGTATGTGCTCCACTGCAAGTTCCTTGAGTGTTTTTCTGTATTCCTTTTTGGTCGTTAAGTTGATGGCAATGCCAAGCAGGAACACGCCAATAAACCAAATGATGAATATCTTCAAAGCTAATTCCGTATTACTCATAATCATCTCCGCGCTTAAGCCGCGCCGCTGAACGTTGAAATGCATTCGACGCCGTGCCAGTTTGTACTGTTGCGTCATTGCGGTTGGATAGCCGCTTCATAACTGAACAGCCTCTGAGAAGCTGCTGAGGTATGAAAAAACCCGCCGGAGCGGGTCATTCGATTTGTGCAGATTTCATCGCCTGCCATACAAAGCACAGCAAATCTTCAAGGCTTATTTCGATATCACCCCACAAGGTTTCAATATCCACACCGTTTTCGATAAGTTCTTTAATTCCTGCATCTATCATGGCCTGAGTCGGTTGCAATCCTTCCATCCTCTTACCCTCTGTAGTTACCAATAAAAAGGCCGCCAGTTAGGCAGCCTATGTCAGATTAGTGCCGGGATATTTATCCACGCCCGGCGCGTGGCTTCCCTGCTTTCCACAGTCAAAGGAAAGCCGTAGACTGGTGTTTCCACAGTCATAAAAAGGATTTATTTATGTCAGAAGTTAAAGTTGAATATTTAGTTAAGGAATTGAGCGCAAGAGTTGATGAGCTTGAGACTAAAAACAACGCACTCAAGGCCGTCCTCATGGCTACGATTGCGCATCTGCCTGCTGAAGTAACACAACAAGCAAGGGCAGTGCTGAAAGAGTCTTACGAACTCTCAGTTAACGGCGCTCCAGACTCTCTCGTTGACTCTTTTGATAAGCGTCAAAAAGAAATTGAAAGCGTTGTTGGTTCGCTGAAATAACTTCCATTTCCTTTAAAAACTGGTCAGCCATTTTCCTGACCAGTTCATTTGTGGTTTCTTCCATACTCACCTCTCTGTTTGTTTACCGTCAGCCCCTCGTGAAGAGCTATCGGCCTGAATGTTGCGTGTAATATCTGCGCCTGGCGTCTCGAATCTTCTCCAGCTCGCAATTCTTCGCAGACTGGTGATACTTGCTGATGTGGCAGACCGGTGTGCGTGGGTCGAAGTCACGGCCACAGACCGGACATTTAACGCTGTTTTTCATATTCATCCTCAAATCAGCGAGCGGTGACTTGTTTGGATTTGCGATGCCCCGCTGCGTATAAAGCCACATCTGGCAGACACATTCCTGACTCCAACTGCGCATGGCCAAACTCATAACCAAATACAATTACCGCGCGTTCCAGCTGGCGTTTGTACTCATCCTGCTGAGACTTGGCATCCTGAGAAACGGACTTAATAGCCGTTGCTTCTTCGATGCATGAAGGTGTGAAATGCGAGCCATGAGCCTGCTTCTGAGCGCGGCTAAGAGTAGGGCGGTGCAATGTTTCGGTACTGCTTGTTAATTCGCTCTGGAGAGCTGCGCGTCGCTCACGGCGGCGGCCTGAAGCTGAACCATTGAATGCTGTTCTGCGGGACATGGTGACCTCCTAATGAACTTTGGTGGTGAACACAGCCGGGCGACTAACTCCGGTCGCGAACTCATTGCCAAGCGCCTCCGCCGAGAAGGTTAGCTTCTGCATTCACCCCAAAGTTCACTTTGGTTGTTTCGGCTTTTCAGCCGCGTAGATTCATCACTGAATCGTTGTATTCTCACCGTCCTGGTGAATGTTGCGTCCTGTTGATGGAATTAATAGTACATGTTGTACTTGTAATTGGTCAATACAATTTGTTCTATAAATCAAAGAAAACACCATAACGTATTGTTTGAGTGAGGTATTTATTTTTAATCTGTGGTGATATGCTCATAAAAACACCAAAGAGGGCATGGTTATGGATAAGAAAGAATGGGTGGATAAGTTGCGGTGGCTTAGCGGAAGCCAGGTGATAGATCTGCACTTTAAACTTCAAGAAGAAATAAAAAGGCACTACAAGTTAAGGGATATAGATGACAACCTGGAAAGGGCTGTTCAGCTATGTGAGCAGCAGATAGCTTTGGGCGAGTTGTCTTTTCCCGCTTTGAAGGAAAAGCATGATAATCAGGCTGCTGAGTATGAAGAGCTGACCGGGAAAAAATACTATATGGAATTTTACGCGCCAGCGCATCATGGCTATCGCCAACTCATATCTATCATGAAGAAAAGAAAAAATTTCGAAAGAGTGAATGAGCTAGAAGAGCAGAGGGAAAGGGAAGGGTGGAGGCAGTAAAAACCCGGCGCGGTGGCCGGGTTGAAGTGAACTTAGCTCGCGTTTTCGCAACCAGGAAGGCTACGGTCAATGACTAAGTTGCCTTCTACGCGTAGGCCGATTTTACCGAAGATAAACGCGTGGTTGAGCTGCGTTACCACAACATCGCTCAGACCAACAGCGCAGCGGTCTTTCTCGATCGCACGGTCTGCTGCGGTTTTGACGTTAGGAATGCCAGTAGGGAAGATGATTACTGGATAGCTGTCCTCAGCAGTAACTCGCTTACCTTTGTAGAACTTACCACCGTTGAGGTTGTAATTTTTGGTGCTTGCCACAGTCAGATCGGCCACACGAACAGTACAGCCAGACAATAAAAGCGCTCCAAGCGCTAAAAGAACTACTTTCTTCATTTTATATTTCCCTTGATTGCAATCGGAATCATCTTAACACCATGAATAGTCTGGTCAAATAAAAACCCGGCGCGGTGGCCGGGTTATTTGTGACTTTCGGTAGCGGTGGGCTGAGGTTGATTTACAGGTACGCTTTGAGTTTGATGGTTGTCGACAGGTTTAAGGTAAGATTGCATTTGAGGGAGAGCGAGAATTACAGCTAATAAAGCTAATATTGCCCCCACCATCCATTGCAAGGTTGCAGATGTTGTTTTCAATCCATCAATCTGGCCTTTGAGGCCAGTAACTTCGCCATTGACTCCGGAAATCTGTGATTTGATTTCAGAGATAGAAGTGCTTATTGCAGTAAATTGCTGCGACTGAAAAGCCCTAAACTCAGCCATTTCGCGCCGCATTTCCGCAGCGATTACATCGACTTCAGCTTTATTTTGGGCTAGTTTAGCTTCCAATTCTTCCCGTGAAATGACCACGTCGTCTACCTCTAAGTTTGCTTGTCGCGCATTACTTGGACCGTCAGATGTGGGCTTAGTTCTAGGGGCCACTAAACTGAATTCAATTGGTTCTGATGGCAAAATAGGCTGCGCATCTGCTTTTTCATGATATGCAGGCATCACATATGCGTCAACCTTGACTGCTGCTGACGATGAGCTGACTATTGAGGCGCGATCCACGAATTAATCCTTTATTTCGACGTTTCTCTCAAATGGAGTTACAAGGCCAGGATCAGCGATATGGGCATTAAGGATTGCCTGTGCCATGTTTTTTGCCATAGACATCGGGAGGGTAATTGTGTTGGTGGCCTCTAAGTACATACTGGCGGCAGCATCGGGATTCGCTTCATCAGGGATGCTGATATTATCAACGATGTGCCTGCAAAATGTAATCTGACAATATTCATTGTCACCAATATTCATGCCTGTAGTGATAAAAACATCAGCAAAATTAGTATTAAAATCTTTTGATTTTTTAATTTGTGGCATATCTAACTACTCCCTTGCTAGGAAACTTGATTTTGTCACTGATTACAGTTTGTTTTAATCTAAACTTATTTACCCAAACGTCTCTTCAGGCCACTGTGATGCAACAACCTTCCCTACAACCCGGCAATGCTCATTGCATGGCATCATAGGGAACTGAGGATTTAGCGGCTGTAGAAATACCTGCCCACTGTCTTTGATCAGCTTCTTGAACGTGAACTCATCGCCACCAAGGCGAGCAATGCAGAAGTCACCAGGATCGACCGGTTCTTCCGGGTCTACCAGAATCAACATTCCTTCCGGGAAGCTTGGCTTTGAACCAGGTGGTGCTGTCATTGAGTGACCATCAACTTCAAGCCAGAATGCATTGTCGCTGGCTTTCTTCGTTGTGCTTACCCATCGTTCCGCATCACGCTCGGTGAATGTGCGAAATTCAGGGGAGAACATGCCAGCCTGTACATGTGAGAATACTGGGTAGTCATACTGCTTTTTCACTGGCGCATTGGTAACCTGGCCAGAGATCGAGAATGTACCATCATGATTAAATGAAACATTTGAAATCCCAAGATATTGAAAAATAATCCCGATTTCATCTAACGATGGATGTCGCGATCCACGCAACCAGTGACCTACGCCACCCTGCGTCATTCCAAGCTCTTCAGCCAGCATTTCTTGCGTAATGCCAAGCTCTTTCATTCTGGCTCTTGCCAGTTCGTTCCATTTCATATTCATATCGCCATTATTACGCTTTGTACTACAATCAGCCATGCACGTTATGTATTTTTTGTGTTGCTTTATCAAAGTACATATTGTATTGTCTGGTTATGGTTACTATGGAGGATGTATGAGCAACCTAAGAATGTATCGGGAGTCCTTGAAGGTATCCCAAACAACGTTGGCGGACATTATTGGATGTAGCCAAGGCGCAATAGGTCATTGGGAGTGTGGTAGACGCCACCCAGACCTTAAAACTTGTCGAGCGATTGTTGACTGCCTAAACAAGTTAGGCGCAACCGTTAATCTTGACGACGTGTTCCCACCTGAACACCACGCAGCATAATTAATACCCTCACAACGGCCGTCCGGCCTACGTAGCTGAAAAGCTAACTTCAAATAACAAACAAGTCTTAATGGCTATGCGTATCTGCGCATGGCCTTTTAACTATTTCAACACAAAGGAACTTTACACAATGGAAACCACAACGACACGAAACAAAGACCAGGCTCGAAAAATCGAGTCTTGGATCCTGAATCAGATTGCCATGCGTGGCTCCACTAACGTAGCCAAAGCGCTGGGTATGGATAAATCAGGTATTACGCGCTGGAAGGAAAGCATGCTGCCGAAGCTATCAATGCTTCTCGCTGTTCTGGAGTGGGGTGTTGTCGATGACGACATGGCCCGTCTTGCGAAGGAAGTAGCTGCTGTTCTCACAAAGAAAAAGTCCCCGGCGGCAACCGAGGACTCTGATCAGATTTCCATGAAATTCTAGCCGAATAACTGGATCAATTCACAGGAGTAATTATGGCAAATATCGCCAGAGTAATCAATTTCCCTGTGCCTGACGTGGCACTTAAGGAGCTGCGCGTGGCAGATCTTGAAGATGGCTATACGCGCATTGCCAACGAACTTCTTGAAGCTGTCATGCTGGCTGGCTTGTCTCAGCATCAGCTACTGGTATTCATGGCTGTAATGCGCAAAACCTATGGCTTTAACAAGAAATCTGATTGGGTTAGCAATGAACAACTTTCTGCACTAACCGGGATTCTTTCTCATAAATGTTCAGCAGCAAAAAGTGCATTAGTGAAGCGTGGGATTTTCTCCCAATCTGGGAGAAGTGTAGGGATTAACAAAACAGTCAGCGAGTGGGCTAACTCACCCGAATCAGGTAAGAAAATAAAACATTACCTGAAAGAGGTAACTTTACCCGAATCAGGTAAGAAAAGTTTACCCGAATCAGGTAACGACACTTACCCGAATCAGGTAAACACAAAAGACAAACATACAAAAGACAAGAAAGACAATAGTAATAAAACAAATAAGACGCCTAAGCCCGTTAGTTTCGACCCCAACAATTCGGCATTACCAGAATGGTTATCTTCCTCGCTATGGGCTTCATGGGTTTCATACAGGCATGACCTGAAGAAGCCAATCAAATCCCAGCAGACGGTTACACAATCGATAAACCTTCTCGAACGCTGTAGGAACAACGGATACCAACCTGAAGAAATCATTAACCAGAGCATCGCCAATGGCTGGCAAGGACTGTTTGAGCCTAAAGCTGGTAAGCAGCAACAAAAACCTCAAAGTCGAATTCCAGAGAATTTCGCTGGCAAAGACTATGGGAAAACCGAAATTCCTGCGTGGGCGAGGGACTAACAATGAATATCAACATGCACAAACAGATTCTTGACGGGCAACTGAAAGACATTGAGTCATTGCGTCGAGAGCTTGAGTCAGTAAGCAATCCTAAGCCGGAATTGCAGGATGGAGTTTCCTTTGAAGAGGTCGATGCGAATTGCTGCAAACACGGTGATTACTCGGCATTTGTCAGAAAAGTGGTGATCGCTGGAAGAGAAATCATCTCATCGAAATCTAAATGCCCGTCATGCCTGAGAGACAAGCTTGCTGATCGTGAAATTGAACATCAGGAATCTCTGCGGCTCGCTAAGCAGGCAAATATTGATTCTCTGCTTAGCTCTCTGAGCATCCCTGAGCGGTTTGCCTCCTGCACCCTGGATAACTACCAACCAGTCACGAAAGATGCCGATCGCGCCATGCGAGTATGCCAGGCATACGCAGCAAAATGGCCTGAACGTCTTAAGCAAGGCGGTGGGTTAGTGATGTGCGGAAAGCCAGGAACAGGGAAAAATCATCTCGCATTGGCGATAGCTCGCCACGTAATCGAGCATCACCAGAGTTCAGTGATATTCACTACCGCACTCAAAATTGCACGCGACTTCAAATCGACATGGTCTAAAACATCAACCCGTAGCGAGGATGAAGTGATATCGCACTTCACCCATGTAGACCTGCTGATTATTGATGAGGTTGGCGTTCAGTTCGGAAGCGAGGCCGAGAAGCTGATCATGTTTGAAATCATCAACACTCGGTACGAAAAAATGAAGCCCACCATTCTGATCAGCAACCAGACCAAGGATGAGTTATCGGCATTCATCGGGGAGCGCGTCATTGACCGCATGAACGACGGCGGCGGCTGCACCTTGTCATTCACCTGGGATAGCTACAGGAGCCAGTCATGACAGCACGACAAGCAATTATCGAATACCTGAAAACACATCGCTCGTTTAACTCCACTGACGTAGCCGCTTTTCACGGAAGCTCCCGATCCTGCATTAGCCAGGCGACTAACACGTTATTCCGTGAGGGCGTGATTGTTGTCGAGTCGAAGCTTTGGCGAACGGTCTATTACCGGCTGGAGACTGACGATGAGAAATCAGGTCGGGTTAGTACGAATTTAATTTTCAGCGAATGCCGTAGCAGTGCGGCAATGCGTCGGGTCTTATCAATTTACGGGGTGATGGCATGAAACCAACATACGAAGAACTTGAGCAGCAACTGGCTGCGGTGGTCGCGGAGAATGCGGGGCTGAAAGATGATTACCGCGATACTCCAGCGTTAAAACGCATGGGGTGGCCTAAAACCCCGGCAACCGACGCCGCCATTGCAAACATCAAGGCTCAGGGTGTTGAGATGTTCGCATCCAGCCTGAAAGTTCTTGGCCCACATGAGCACCCATATTCAACGGTAGCTAAAGAGTTCGCCGCCCAGTTACGACAGGGAGCAGCGCTATGAGCAAGCCGACCTATCAAGAACTTGAAACCGCTCTCAAAGAATTGCGTCGGACTGCATTCTCTGCACTCAGAAACTCGCATAACTGCGGCCCGTTTCAATATTCAGATTTGTGCGAAGAAATTATCGACATGACCAAGCTGGTCAAGAAGGAGGCCCAATGAGCGACGAAGCAATGAAAATGAAACTGGCTAAACAGTTAACCATAGCCATGCAAAATCTTGGCGCACCCGTTGATCTGCTTTGCATAGTCGGAAGCTACGGAGACACACAGTCCGACGCAGACATTCTCGAAGCACTTGAGCAGCATAATGAGCGCGGAACCTGCATGGAGGTGATTATCGCTCCGGTGTACACCTGGCACCCAAAGGAGGCCCAATGAACGATATCACAGCACTGGCGCAGCAACTTCGAGCGACAGCAGAGAAAGCCAACGAACACGGAGAGTTCAATATGGCGATGCATACTGTGGAAGTTCTGGCGCTGGTAGAGGCGCTGGAGAAGGCGCAGGCAATCACTGCTGCCGCCGAGAAACTGGTTCGCTGCAAAGGTCGCTATCACAGTGAACAGAACTACAGGGCACTGGCGGCGCTATTTGGTGTTAAGACTCCAGACCTGCCACCACTGGAATCAGAGTCCCGCACCGTCACCGTGAAGCTGCCAGCAGAGTACCTAAACGCGGACGGTAGCGTTAACGCTGATATGGCGAATACCTGCCCCGTAGTATCGGCATACCGTGAAGCACACCGCGCCGCTGGCATCCAGGTTATCGAAGGAGAGGCATGATGGCACTGACGAAGAAACAACGCACAGAGCTGCGTATGAAGTTCGGCGGCCGTTGTGCTTATTGCGGCTGCGAACTGCCCGAGAAAGGCTGGCATGCAGACCACGTTGAAGCCGCGCTGCGCAAATGGGAGTTTGGCGAACGCCAGTCAAATGGTACACGCCGCGCGGTGGCTACGGGTGAATTCTGGCGGCCTGAGAATGACGCTATTGAAAATCTGTTCCCGGCTTGTGCGCCATGCAATCTATTCAAGGCCACATTTAGCGTTGACCTGTTCCGGGAAGAGATTGCGCGACAGGCTGATAGGGCTCGCGCTTATAGCGTCAACTTCCGTACCGCTGAACGATTTGGCCTGGTTGAGACGGTCGAAAAGCCAGTCGTGTTCTGGTTCGAAAAATATCAGGAAGGTGCAGCATGACAACCAACCAAACAGTACCAGTAACCGACGAAGAACTCGACCAGATGATATGGAAGTTAGAGCGTGACGGTATGACGCCCAAGCAGCTTTCGCTGATGAGAGAGCTGCGGGAACTGCGGATGGCGAAGGGTGAGCCGGTGGCGTGGATAGTTCACGCCCGCACTGGTGACCAATTAACTACCGACAGCGGCTATGTCGCCAATGCTGAGGGGATATTAGGCCTGCATTCGACGCCTCTCTACGCCGCACCGCCAGCGCCTCCCGCCTACAAGAAAACGGAGAATTTCACTGATTATCACGCAGGGTGGAACACCTGCCGCGCCGCCATGCTTCAGTCCGATGGTACCCTCACCAATGAGGACGCCATGCTTCAGCTATCCGGTAATTCCGAACAACTCGAACCTGTAAGTAATCGTGATGAGTTGCCGTTTGAGCAGTGGCTTTCACAGCAGGAAGGCTCTATCGATGTTGATTGCGGCTGTGTAATGACAGAAGTCCTGTTCCATTGGATGCGCGTAGCTTATGAGGCTGGCAATTGTCGGAAAAACGAGGATTCGTCAACCAGATATTTTCGGGAAATCTCGGAAACGTCAACCAATTGCCCTAAATGCGGCGGACGCGGAACTTATCACTGCCCGCAGATGCTTGGGACAGTGGAGTGCGAATGCACACTACCGGCAGCGCCGAAGGAGGTGGGGTGATGACTGAAGGAATGCGACAGCACCGTGCTTTCGTGCTTACTTGTTTGCTGGCAAGAGCAAAGCGTAAAGCTGCGCGGGAGGTGAAGTGATGGCTAACCTGCAACTGGCAGTGAACGGTGAATACTTCGACCAGATGAAGCGCGGAGAGAAAGTCGAAGAGTACCGGCTGGTGAATCCGTACTGGGGAAATCGCATTTTCGGTCGCTGGTATGACCGGCTGATAATTACTCGCGGCTACCCGAAGCGCGATGACCTGAGCAAGCGCATCGACATCCCATATGACGGCTATGAGGTGAAGGTGATTACTCATCCGCACTTCGGGCCGGAACCGGTGAAGGTGTTTGCTATCAAGGTGAATATTGATGCCTAAATCCTCCGCAGAACGCAAAGAACATCAACGTCACGCAACATCGTTTGATAAATCATAATCAGTAAGCGATAATTGCATTGCAGTCGGAGTTGAACGCCCGGCTGTAATGCATCCGGCGCCAAGTGGGGACACATGGCGCAAATGAACAAACAAGTATCACATCACCTGTCACAGATGCTTTCCGGCGCCTGTGCTTTTCTGCATTCTGCGTTTGACCTCTGCGGAGGTGAAGCGTGAAGCAACAATTCCATCTCGTTAACGAATCCGTTAAGCAGAACGCTATCAACTTCATCCGGGCATTGCCGGTGGATGCTAAGCGTCCGTTGATTCTCGATATCAAAGAGATGACGCGCACCGCAATTCAAAACAAAAAAATGTGGCCGCTTCTGAAAGACCTCTCTGACCAGGTTCTCTGGTTCGGCAACAAATACGACTCAGATGACTGGAAGGATTTGATAACCGCGATGGTTGCCAAATCCAAAAAGCAGGAGCAGCGCATGGCCCCCGGTCTGGATGGCGGCATTGTGATGTTCGGACAGCGCACCAGCAAGATGACCGTCAAGCAGATGGTTGAAGTCATCGAGGCTATCTACTGGTTCGGCACTCAGCAGAACGTCAAATTCAGCGAGAAGTCCCGCATCGAAATCGAGTGGGCCAAGCAGTGGGGTGATCGCAATGCGTAAACCATCCCGCCGCAGCTGCAAAATCTGCAAAACCAAATTTGCTGCCACATTCGATAACGTCTGGTGGTGCTGCCCTGAGCATGGCGCTGAATACGCTCTACAGGTGCTGGGGAAGAAGCGAGAAAAACAACTCGCCGAAAAACAGAAAGCGGATCGCGTTGCATGGCGCAAGCGAAAAGCAGCCGTCAAACCTCTCAGGCATTGGGAAGACGTAACTCAGCGCGTCGTTAATGACTACATTCGTGAGCGTGACCATGATTTGCCATGCATCAGTTGCGGAACGTTCGACACCGTCCAGTGGGAAGCAGGTCACTACCGCTCACGTGGTAAGGCATCACACCTGCGCTATACCGAAGACAATATCAATAAACAATGTCACCACTGCAATGTTCAGTTATCCGGAAATCAGCAGCAGTACCGCATTCGCCTGATACGCAAAATCGGCACTGAACGCGTCGAGGTACTCGATAACGATAACACCCCGCACCGATATACCGTTGAAGAACTCGAAGCTATCAGGAAGCATTTCAGCGCCCTGAGGCGTCAACTCATCAAAACCAGGGAGGCAGCATGACCCGCACCGAAATCAATAACTACCAGAAATCCTCGGTACTGCGTGCCGATCCTGAATGTTCCTGGATGAAGTTGGCCTCCGTTCCTCGCCGGTCGTACCTGGGGAAATACCGCCGCCTGACCCCATCACAAAGCCGCTGGGTTCGCTCTCTGCTCGGATTGTGGGGCAGAGAGTTTGGCGGGAGTGGTACGGAGCACCTGACCGACGGCGGCGGCATGTGGTCGATGATTCTTACCGGGTGGACTGGTGAGCAGCAAGAGCGCATAACCACGGTTCTGGCTGGGCTGCGCAAGATGGGATTCACTGGCGATCAGCTGATCACCCAGGCAAAGGCTATCATCTGGCCTAAGAAGTCACTATCTGACCTGATGGGGAAGGCGGCTGACGAGGAAGAAGCTGAATTCATGGAGCGCATGATTCTCAAATCATTCGCCACAAACAGCATCGTCTACGAAATCGGAAAGGACTATTACACCTGGCGAAAGACCATCAATGATATGGCCCGATGGATGCAGCACTGCCACGCCCCATTTCTTACCGAAAAACAGTGCATCGATCGCGTTCGTTGGTGTATTGAGTTGTTCAATTCTGCTGTCTTCTTCACGTTAATTGCAGAACTTGGTATCGAAAATAAAGAAACTTTCAAAAAAGACTTGAAAACAAGTTTTGAAGATGCATAATCAGTGTATGCTCGGACGTCGAAGGCGAAAGAGCTAGGGTGGTGAGGCGAAAGAGGCGGCTCTCACCACTAAACCGCCTAGTTGGTATCTTCGACGCATAGTCTGGCACTCCAACCATCGCAAGCTGAGAGGTTTGCAAGAGCGTACGACACCATCGCTCAGCAAGTAGGTGTCCGGGGTGACCAATCAATGCGCCTGATGATTCTCTGAGATGAGATGAAACACATCGTGTAGCGTAGCCCATCAAAGGTCACTTAGGTGGATGGGGTGAGCTGAGCAACTATTTAATGGCCCTGAGTTAACAGCTCGGGGCTTTTTTGTATCTGCACAACAGATAATTGCATTGGGGTGACCGGTTAATCCCGTTACGCTAACCGAAACAGGCGCAGTGCAATTATCGTTGTGGTGAATGCGCAGGCTGATGCGCTAACTTATCAGCTAGATGGTGAGGTAAAGGCTCACCATGGCGACGACGGGTAGTTCATTTACATGCCGGAAAACACAGCACCGGTCACCACACACCAAATACCTACCCAGGACCATAAGAGCGAAAGCTCAACGCACTACCCTCATCTTGCCCACTTCGCCGTGGGCTTTTTTATTGCAGGCCGCAGACATTCAAACTCAGATGCCCCGTAGCATATGTGTCTGACGGCCTTTCCCCACTACAAACACAGCTCCCGCTTCTACTGCGAGGAGAGAGACTATGAAGATGCCCTACAAACAAGACTTCATCGCCGCTTTGCTAGCTGCCAAAGAGCAGGGCATTGGTGCGATCCTGGCATTCATCATGGCGTATCTGCGTGGCCGCTATAACGGTGACACGCTATCAAAAACGCTTATTGATGGATTGATGTGCGCGATGTTTGCCTGGTTCGTAAGAGACATTCTCGTGTTCATCGGTATGAGCACAAACCTTGCCTATATCGGCAGTGTTTTTATTGGCTATCTCGGTACTGCTTCAATCGGATCGCTTATCAAGAAATTCACTGCCAAGAAAGTAGGGGTGGACGATGCAAACTAGTGAAAAAGGGATAAAGAACATCAAGGATTTCGAGGGATGCAGCTTAACCGCGTATCCTGATCCGGGAACAGGTGGCGCTCCTTGGACAATCGGTTATGGCTGGACTCATCCTGTAGATGGAAAACCAGTAAAACCCGGAATGAAGATAGACATGAAAACTGCAGATCGTCTTCTTCGCACAGGCCTCGTTAGCTTTGAGAATGACGTCCTCAAAGTGGTTAAGGTAAAGCTAACCCAGGGTCAGTTCGATGCTCTGGTCTCGTTTGCCTACAACGTCGGTTCCCGGGCGCTCTCTACTTCTACTCTGCTGAAAAAGCTTAATGATGGAGATGTTCAAGGGGCGGCTGACGAGTTCCTGCGCTGGAATAAAGCTGGCGGCAAAGTCCTGAATGGGCTTACCCGTCGACGTGAGGCGGAGCGCGCTCTGTTCCTGTCGTGATTGGCGCGCTGGTTAAGCGTTACTGGTTGCAGCTGTCGGTTGTCGTACTAATCGGAGTGCAGGCTTTCTTCGTTAACCACTACCGCGACAACGCCACCGAATACAAGAAGCAGCGAGACACAGCAGTTAACGAAGCCGCTCTGGCAAAAGCAACCATCACCGACATGCAGACGCGCCAGCGTTATGTCGCTGCGCTGGATGCCAAATACACGAAGGAGCTAGCCGATGCGCAAAAAACCATTAGCGATTTGCGTCGGGATGTCGATTCTGGCGCTAAACGGCTGCGCGTCGCCGCAACTTGCCCAGCCGTGCGTAAAGCCACCTCCGCCACCGGCGTGGATGATGCAGGAGCCCCCGAACTTACTCCAGACGCTCGACGGAATTATTTCGATCACCGAGACGGAATCGCCACCGTCGACAAAATGATTCACGGCATGCAGGAATACATCACTACCCAGTGCCTGAAGTGATTCGTAACCCAAATAACAGAGCCTGACTTCGGTCGGGCTTTTTTATGCCCGCAGTAAACCGCGCACCGCAATGCGCACATAACCACACCGAACCAACCACTTTGAAATGAGCCCTTGAGGAAGTCAGTTTGTGCTGGCGAGCCTTCGGTGGGCTGATTTCCATTGCGGCAAGGGTTCATCTCAAAGAAAGGTAAACGCTATGAATGTGATTCCACTGAATTACAAAGGTGAAGCTGTGCGCTTCAATACCGATGGTTGGGTCAATGTCACTGGCATTGCTGAAAGATATGGCAAACGCATAGATAACTGGATGCGCCTGGCAGAAACGCTCGAATACGTCCGGGCTTTAGATGAGGCGCTTACGGGCGAAGAATCTCAAATTTTACATCCCTCACAATCGAGGTATGTAAAAACCAGTAGGGCGCGAAAGGACAGGGGTGGCGGGACGTGGCTACATCCCAAGCTTTCCGTTGCGTTTGCCCGTTGGTGTGATGCTCGCTTTGCTGTGTGGTGCGACTTGCACATTGATAGCCTGCTTCGTGGCGAACTGACTGAGCAACAGAAGTTTGAGCAAGCTTGCCGTATTCACGATGACCGGAAATCAAAAGCCAGCAATGGGGCAAGAGAGATGGCTCGCTGGAGATGGGATAAGCCAGCGATTGAGGCCAATGTAGAATTCTGGCGTGAACAGCTTCAGTTGACGCTGGATATTGCCGTTTGATGCCGGGCGCAATTTTACGCTTTGCTGAAAAAACAGATAGTTAAAGAGAGCCACTTTCACAACGGCTCTTCATTACAGAAGCTCTTCGCTGAGGGGCTTCGATAATGACAAGCAGAGGTAAATTATGATTGGCACCCTAACCTATAAAATGACACTTCGCCCATACATGAAGCCTTTGCTGTTTGTCGCGGCACTGACTAACTGGCACTGGTTAACTGATATCTGCTTCAAGAAAGAGGTTGTCGCAGAAGGCGCAGAGGTGGAACTGAATGGCTGACATCTACCAAATCACGCTAACCACCCAAACAGGCGAAAGCTTCACGGGCAAGATGTCACGACGTCAGCCTGAGCTGGTTAATGGCTTTGTGCCGCTGGCGACTGAGACCGGCGAGTGGCTGTATTTCGCCCCGGCCGATGTGAAGCGCGTGCAGTTCACGCCAGTGCCAGCAGAGGAAGAAAGCAATGGCGACGTTCAGACTGTCAGTTGAAATCAAAAGCAAGTGGTGGCTTCCCATCTATATCAGGACGCTAACACTATTCTGCATGATGACGCGGCGCGAGCCTGATTACCAAAAGGTGGGTGATTTCATCGTTAAGCATGGTATCAGCCAGAAGGTGAAGTCAGAGCCTGTAAATAGATAACGGAGTAACCAATGAGCAAACCAGATTGGGAGGCCATTGAATCGGCTTACCGGGCTGGTTCATTGTCAGTAAGGGCCATCGGTGAAAAGCATGGCGTTAACCACGCCACCATCCTGAAGAGAGCTAACAAAGAGGGATGGCAGCGCGACCTGACAGAAAAGGTCAGAGCGGCAACGAAAGCCAAGGTAACCAAGTCGGTAACCAAAGACGGTAACCAGTCACCAGTGGTTACTGATGAGCAGATTATTGACAAGGCATCCGATGAGGCGGCCGCTGTAGTCATGGCTCACCGTGAAGGTCTGGCTGCATGGCGCGGCATCACCAATAAGCTGCGCGACTTCCTCGAGGATGCAGAAATCACAGAAGACAATCACGCCTCAATGTCTCGTTCGATCACTGCCGGTGTTGATGCTCAAATTAAAGTGATAAACGCTGAGCGCAAGGCGTATAACCTCGACACCGAGGAAGGAAATAAGACGGTCGATGACCTGTCTAATCTGATGGATTCACTGTCTCAGGGGGCTTAATGAAACCTGAGCACATCAAGCTGCTAGCCGACAAAGACTGGCGGCTGAACAATCTTTACTGGATCACCGACAAAGAGGGAAAGCCAACGCGGTTCAGGATGACACCTGAGCAGCGCGAATACTTCGAGGGGATCCACACCCGCAACATCATCCTGAAAGCTCGTCAGCTCGGCTTCACCACTGAGGTGTGCATCATCCAGTTGGATGCGGCCCTGTTCGAGTCTGCGAAGTGCGCGCTGATTGCCCACACGTTGAATGACGCTAAGCGCCTGTTCCGCGAGAAAGTGAAGTACGCCTACGACAAGCTGCCTAAAGAAATAAAAGCTGCGAACCCAGCGAGCAATGACTCTTCGGGAGAATTGGTATTTCAGAAGGGGGGGTCGTTATACGTCAGTACCTCATTTCGTGGTGGTACGCTGCGTTACCTGCACGTGTCCGAGTTTGGGAAGATATGCGCCAAGTTTCCTCATAAAGCCCGTGAAATCGTCACTGGTGCATTTGAGGCGGTGTCAACCGGATGCTTTGCCACTATCGAAAGCACGGCAGAGGGTCGGGCGGGGTATTTCTTCGATTACTGCCAGACGGCTGAGAAAGCGTTATTGCAGGGAAAAACGTTATCCGCACTGGACTGGAAGTTTTTCTTCTTCTCCTGGTGGAAGAATCCGCAGTATGCAATCGACCCGGTAGAGCCTTTACCGCAGCGCCTGATTGATTACTTCGCCGAGATGGAAGCAAAGCATGGTGTAGTCGTCAACGAACGCCAGAAAGCCTGGTATCACGCCAAAGAGAAGACCCTCGGCGATGATATGAAGCGAGAGTACCCGACCATTCCGTCTGAGGCATTCCAGCAGTCTGTTGAGGGCGCGTATTACGCCAAGCAGTTCCGCTGGCTCTACACCAATAAGCGGATCGGTCAAATACCGGATAACTCACACCTCCCGGTTCACACGTTTTGGGATATCGGCGTGGGCGACTCTACGGCTATCTGGTTTGTTCGCGAAGTTGGCAATGAGTTCCACATCATCGACTACTACGAAAACTCTGGTGAGGGTCTGAGGCACTACATGAAGGTGCTAAAAGACCGTGGCTATGAGTACGGCGAACACTGGGGCCCGCACGACATCGAGAACCGCGAGTTTGCTGCTGATGCGAAGTCACGTAAAGAACTGGCTCGAGAGGGCTACGAGATTGACGGTCAGATGTACTCGATGAATTTCCGGGTCGTGCCAAAGGCTGGGATCGACACCGGTATTGAATCGGCCCGTGAAATCCTCCCGTCCTGCGTATTCGATGAAGAGAAATGTTCTGAGGGTATCTCTCATCTTGAGGGCTACCGAAAGGAGTGGGACGACAAACGCGGCTGCTGGAAAGATAAACCGCTTCATGACTTCACATCGCATGGCGCTGACAGCTTCCGTTATTTCGCAGTAGCGAAGAACAACCGCAAGCAGGTCGGCACAGTATTCTTCTAAGGAGCATCGCCAGTGAGCGAACAAGATAACGGCCTTCAACTGGCTGTGAACAACCTCGCCACTGAAATGCGGCGAGCGAGTTACCTGAATGCCATTGGCATTGGTGGCGGCAACACGAAACGCCCGACGCTTTACCAGGAGTTTGGCTATCCGCGCACTATCACCTTCAACGACTTCTACAACATGTACCGACGTAACGCCGCTGGCTTTGCTGTGGTGCATCGGTTGCTGGACGGTTGCTGGCAGGATTACCCGATCATTGTGGATGGTGACGAAGCGCAGGAGGCCAAGAAAACCAACCCATGGGAAAAGAATGTCACCAAGTTCATGAAGAAGTGGTGGCCAAAGGTGAAGGATGCCGATCGCCGCAATATGGTCGGGCGATATTCCGCGCTTCTGTTGCAGGTGAAAGACAACAAGCCGTGGAACGAGCCGGTAGATATGAAACTGGTGAAGGCGCTCGGTCAGTCCGCACTGGTGAAGCTTATCCCGGTATGGGAACCGCAGTTAACGGTAGCTGATTGGGATAATGACCGTCAGTCAGAAACATTTGGTCAGCCGAAGATGTTCAACTTCAACGAGCAGCCTGTCGGTGATGAAGCATTCGTTGGCCCGATGCGTGGCGAACCGGTGCATCCGAGTCGGGTGATACTGTTCTGCGAAGGGTCTGAAGACGACAACGTCTTGTCAGGCATTCCACTACTTGAAGCCGGCTTCAACAAAGGGCTCGATCTTGAGAAGGTTTCCGGAGGTGGCGCTGAAGGATTCCTCAAGAATGCTAGCCGTCAGATTGCAGTCGAGTTCAGCAAAGAGACCGACATGGCTACGCTGGCAGACCAGGCTAAGAAGGCTGGATATGCCGATCTCGGCGAAGCGATGGGCGACAAGGTCAACAAGCTGAATCGCGGTACCGATGCGGCAGCCGTTATGCAGGCCGGGCAGATGCACGTGCTTAGTGTTACTCCTGGCGACCCGGGGCCGACCTGGGAGGTTACTGCGAACGAATTGGCAGCCTCCGTACAAATCCCGTTTACCATCCTGTTCGGTCAGCAGACCGGGCGACTGGCTAGCGACGAGGATAAAACGGACTGGGCTATCCGACGCAACACGCGCCGTAATGGCTTCCTGACTGACCGCATCACAGCGCTGCTTGAGCGTTTCTGGACTCTGGGCATCATTGATCCCCCAACCAAAGGTGAAGTCACCATCTCATGGAGCGACCTGCTTGCGCCCGGTGAGAAAGAGAAAATCGAGAACGCTTCGAAACTGGCTGACATTGTGCAGAAAGCATCTGGCTTCTATGGTGGCGAGCCTGCATTTACCGCTAATGAGCTGCGCGAGATTGTTGGCCTTGACCCGCTACCTGAGCCGAAAGAACCGCCGAAACCAGAAGAGAAGGTAACGACCGATGATCCACTGGCCGATGACACCAGAACAGACGGCAAAGGTGGGGCTGCCGATAGTTCCGAGAAGCAAAGTTGACCCGACGCGCTCAGCTAAGCAGGTAACCGCGATTTTCCGGGATATCGAAGACCGGTATCTCGGCATCAAGCGCGCACTGAAAGCATTGTTCGACCAGCGCCTTACCGGGCGAGAGCGAGAGGTTAACAGCCATAACTGGCACTTCCTTTGCCATGACCACGGCGAGGATATGCGGCTCTACCAGGTCAACGCTGGCAAGTTCATCTACGACATGTCGGCGCAGGAACTGACTGATTTGCTCGAGGCGGTGCAGTCGATTCTGGATGATTACCTGCTGGATGGCGGCGAGCAAAACCTGTGGGCGATGGATTACGTCTCCGCTGAGGCACAACGTGGGACTTTAGAGGCATTCAACAACCTTTCACAGCAGTCGCAGATTTACGCCAGTCAGACGACGTTACAGCAGCTTTTAAACAGCCCCGGTTATCTAAACCAGATAGCGGCGGCAAGGCTGACAACGTTCAGTGACTGGAAGGTTATCAGCGACACAGCCCGCGGCGACCTGACCAATATCATCACCGATGCGGTGGCTCGTGGCGTCAATCCTCGCGAGACAGCCAGCGTTATCAGTAAGCGGCTCGATGTGTCGATGTCGAAGGCGAAGACCATCGCTCAGACTGAGCAGGTCGGCGCGCTGCGACAAGCACAGTGGAACGAAACAGACTGGGCAGCTGACAGACTTGGGCTGAATACCGGCTTGCTGTGGCTGTCAGCACTGAAGCCATCGACTAGAGCGTGGCACGCCAGTCGTCACGGCAAGGTCTACACCACCGAAGAGGTTCAGGACTTCTACGCTGAGAATGGCAACCGGTACAACTGCTACTGCAGCCAGATTCCGGTACTGCTCAACGACGATGGAAGCATCTTCAATGAGGGGCTGGCGGATAAATTAGCGAAAGAGCGTAAGGCGTGGACGGCTGAAGAAAATTAACGTCTAATGCAGAGTTGAGAAACCGCAACTTACAACTTTACTGATATGAAAAAAATATTGACTGGCATCTTCCTTATTCTCACGTCGATAGCAATACCCATGCTAACAGATTCAGGAAAGGAATTTATATACGGCTTTGCGAGGGGGTATATAACTCCGTATTTAGTATACTGGCGTGAATTTGCTATCGCTGTACTCGCCATCACAGTGGTGGCGCTAATAGCAAAACTTCGCAAACCATCAAGCCATTATAAAATGAAGTTTGAGCAACTATGGGATAAAGACGGTACTCTTTACTGCAAAACTTGTAAAACCCCTGTAGATCGCGATATTGACGAATTATGGTGCCCTTCCTGTAAAAAAGAAGTCGAGCTGTTCGATGGAAGAAGGAAAATCAATCTTGATGATGCAAGAATTCGTTTGAAATAAAAAATAGAAGGGTCGCCATGGCGGCCTTTTTTATTGCCTGAAATCCACTAATGAGGACCCAGCATGAAACGCAACCGCGTTAACGTGCTGACCGTCGTCAACTCCGCTTCAAACATCACCACTGAAACCATCGACAGCAAGCCACATATCGTGGTTCGCGGCATCACGCCTGTCGTGGACGATATCGTGATGAACCGGAAGTTGTACCCGGCAGCAGAAATCGAAAAGTCCTACAACACGCTTGAGCGTAACCCGATGCCGCTGGGCCACCCGAAGGTGGACGGCAAGCATGTTTCGGCGCGCGATGTCCGGGCGGTAAACGAATACCACGTCGGTGCCTGGCTGCAGAACGTCAGCCATAAAGACGGGAAGGTGACGGGAGACATGTACGTCAACCGCCAGTACGCCGAATCCAGTGAGAAGGGCAAACGCCTGATTAACCGCCTGGATGAGATGCTCGCAGGTACCAACGCTGACCCCATCCACATCTCCACTGGCTTGCTGTATTCCGGCATCGCCGCCAACGGCGAATCGAAGGGCAAGAAGTACAACGAGATCGCCACCAACATGATGTTTGACCATGTTGCGGTGCTGCTCGATGAGCCTGGCGCCGGTACTCCGGATGAAGGCGTAGGCATCTTCGTTAACTCTGATGGAGATGAGCAGCAGATTGAAACTGTAAACCTATCAGATAGCGATATCCCTGATCCGCAAGACCCTGCATTAAAGCAGATGCTCAACCACTTCATGGCGTTTTTCAGCGCCAACACTAAGCACGTCAAAGAGGAAGCAAACCCGATGAAAGAACTCATCACGAACGCGCTGAAAGCGAAAGGCAAAGAAGTCGAAGGTAAGACTGAAGCTGAGCTGATGGATGCGTATAACCAGATGGTCACTGAAGACGCAAAAGCGAAAGCTGATGCTGATGAGAAGGCCAAGAAAGATAAAGAAGAGGCTGATAAGAAGGCCAAAGATACCGCAACCAACAATGAGCAAGCACCTGCATGGTTCAAACCATTCGCTGATGATCTCGCCGCTGTTAAATCTGGCATGACCGTTAATGCAGATAAAGAGAAAGGCGAAAAGCGCGCAGCCGTAAAAACGAAGTTTGGCCTGGACGACCTTGCTGTTAACGCGCTCGATGGCGCAGCTCTGGATGGTTTGTTTGCTCAATGCCAGTCCTCCACCGGCCTGAATGGTGCATTCCGCCAGGTCAATTCCTCAGAATCAGTCAGCGAAATGCCGGAGTAAATAATGGCTAAAGATGGAAAGCATATCATCCACGCGGGTGGCGTATTCCCGAACCCGCTTCTCAACCGTGAAGGCGGCGCAGCTGCATCTACTCTGCCTGGAACCGTGGGATTCTTCAGCGCCACGGATAAATTCACGGCTTCTGTGGCAGGTGCAGAAGCAGCGATTAAGTACGTGGCAAACAAAGATTACCTGCGCTGCCTGAGCGTTGATGATGCCATTCCAACCAATGAGTTGGTCGTTGGCATTCATCCGTTGCCAGGTATGTTCCTGAACGTTCGGGCCGCTGCCGGTACCTACACCAAAGGCCAGCCTGTTGCCGTCGCAAATGGTCGCGTCACCGCCGTTGTCGCTGATGCCGTTGTATTCGCCTACATCGAAGAAGATAAAGCTGTCACTGCGGTGGCGGGCGATCTGATTCGTGTTGTGTTCAAGTAAGGAGCACTGAATGTTTGTATTCTCCAAGTCTATCGGCGAAAAGACCGGTAACGCAGAAGTTAACCAGTGGCAGTTCAACAACCTGCAAAATGAGCGTAATGCCAGTGCGCAGGCTGTTGCTGACTTTCTGGCTCGTACGCGCTTTGGCGAGAATGGTCATCTGGACGCGGTAAACGCTGTAGATGATATTCGCCGCCTGTACCGCGCTTTCGATACCACCGTGCTGCAGCAGTTCGAACCGAATACAGAGTTCACGCTGCTGAATGACCTGATGCCGCTGTCTCGTTCAGTGCGCATTGAACAGTCACGCTACGACTATGCCCGCACCGGCGGTCGCGGCTGGGCGCACACCTCAATGTCTGGTCAGGTTGGTGCGGCGCTCGATGCTCGCAGCTATTCCTTCGATGGCACGATGGTGCCGATCCACGACTCAGGATTTAAGTTTGAGTGGCGTGACCCGATTTTCAACAGCCCTCAGGCCTTGCAGTCACAGTCTGATGCGCAGCGTGGTTCGGTTGAAGACGTCCAGCGTCGTTACGTTGACTACATCTTCAACGGTTTCCGTGATAAAGCGGGTAACTTCGCCGTATTCGATGGGTTGACCTGGAAAGGCATCAAAGACGATGAGCGTGTGGCGCAAATCGACCTCGGTGCTTCTGGCCTGAACATCGACTTTACGTCTGGCACTGCGACATCACAGGCTATCCGTGCAGGCGCGATCGCTTTGCGTGACCAGATGCGCCGAGTGAATAGTCAGTATGCAGAGCAGACCTGGTATGTGTCCGGTGAAATCATCTCCAATCTGGAGCGCTACTTCTCTGACAACTTCCAGTCGGGCACCATCATGGATGAAATCCTGAAACTGACCGGCGTGGCAGCGATTAAAGAAGACAGCCAGTTGACTGGTAACGAAATCGTCATTGTTCCACTAGGCGCAGGAGTTATCGCTCCGATCGTCGGCCAGGCTATCGGTACCGTTGCATCTCCGCGCCCTGAGTACAACAGCGACTACATCTGGCGCACCTGGGGCGCAATGGGGTTGATGGTTAAGCAGGACATCAACAACAAATACTCCGTAATTCACGCATCGAGCTGAGGATAAATCATGGCACTGGTAGAAATCGTGGCAAATAACCTGCACGCCGGTGCCAATCTCCGCAAACTGGAGGTTGGTTCGGTGGTAGATGTGGACGACGCAACAGCTGAGCGCTGGATCAGCACTGGCAAGGCGAAGGAAACCGACAAGAAGAAAGGCGAGAAGCTTTCCTTCGAAGTCTCCACTCCTTCCGCGCCGTCAGCAGATCTGACCGGCCTGCAAAAGCAACTCGCTGACGCGCTGGAGCAGAACGAAAAGCTGGCCGCCGAAGCCGAAGCGAAAGACAAGGCTCACGCCGACGCGCTGGCAGCAGAAAAGAAACGCGCCGATGATGCAGAAGCAGTGCTGGCAGATTTGCAGAAGAAAGGGAAATAACTATGGCTACTCCAGTTACGGCTGACGATGTGAAAGGCTTCCTCTCCGAATTGGGGTATGCCATCCCTGACGCTTTGCTTAATCCGATCCTCTGCGTGGTGAACAAGATTATCCCGTGCCTTGAAGGTGCCGGATATGACGATTGCACCGCGCAGCTAATTCTGATGTACGCAGCGGCTCTGATGGCTACGTCATCAGGTGCGCGCCGCATCAAATCGCAGGGTGCGCCGTCTGGCGCTTCCCGCTCGTTTGAGTATGGCGACGATAGCATCACCTGGCTACGTAACTCCCTGTCTCAACTTGATACGAGTGGATGCACTGGAGAGCTACCAATTAGCGCGGGTAATTCTGTCGGGTTCTTTGCTGTTGTCGGGGGCTGCTGATGGAGTGGCAACCGGTAACGGCGAGCAAGCCGAAAGCGTTGTCTCGCGTATGGGTGCAAACGGACACCGGGCGAGAGACTACCGGCTACGTGAAAACGGACGGCGAGTGGGTTATCAACTGCGTGACCATTCGCGCTACGGGTGCGGTAGTGGTTAGTTGGAGGGATGGATAATGTCGGCAGCGGCCAGTTGGAGCTACACCGCTCAAGCCACGGTCTGGAAAACGCTCGGTTACAGCGAAAGCGGCGACAGTCTCGGGTACTCGGCACCAATCCAGATTCTTTGTGACTACGAAGGCGGCCTAAGCAAGCGCATTGGCAGCATCGGCGCTGAGATAGTCGCTAAGAACACGATTTGGAGCGAGTACGCCGACGCCAGCACAGGCGATTACATTCTCATCGGAACCAGTGTTGACCCAGACCCGCTTAATGCTGGAGCTGACGAGATTATGCAGGTCATTCGATATGCCGATACGTTCGACCGCATTGCAGACGATTGGGCAATTATTACTGGAGTGTAGCTATGGGCGCGAAAGTAACTGGCATCAGTAAGGCGAAGAAAAACCTTGATGCCCTGATTGGTAACATTCAGGGTCGGAAGGCGGTTAGGGCCATACAAAGTGCTTTAATTATTGGCTCAACTCAGGCTGCCATTTATACCCCTATCGACACGTCCACGCTTATCAATAGTCAGTTTCGAGACATTTCCGTTCGAGGCGATAGGTTAACCGGTCGTGTTGGTTACTCTGCAAACTATGCGATATACGTTCACGATCCGAATGTGCCGCAAACCTTCAGGCGAGCTACTGCGCAGAAGGAATTTTTAACCAAAGGGTTTGAGGATTCCAAAGAGCAGATAGACCGGGTTGTTTACAAGGAAATGAGCCTGTGAATCCTCCAATGTATCGCCGTGTTCGCAACATGTTGTTTGATGCCCACCTTACTGATGACTACAGCACTCAATACCTAAGCTGGAGGGATACCGGAAAGCTCGCTGAGCGATTTGTTGTTTTTCGCCCCAACGGTGGGCCAGCAATAGATCGTGATTTGTCTTCTGAATATTACGTTCTAGTGGATTTAATTAGCGGGAAAAGCATTGGAGATTACGAAAAGTCAGCGGCTGATGCTCAGGCGATAATTGACTACATTCAGGCAAACCCTATCAGCAACCCATGCGTCGGGCAAATAACCAACATGGGCGGCATCCCGGCACCAGTTCAAACAACAGAAGGACGCATGGTATGGCGTCTGCAATTTGCTTGCCTCTACGGTGAGTAACACCAAAAGCTCAAACAAGGTCGCTGCGGCGGCTTTTTTATTATCAAAATTGAGGTAAGAAATTATGCAAGGTTGTCCAACCAGCTTTGACCGCATGATTGGGCGAGCTAAGACGCTCGAACTGGCCTACGGCTGCCCAGATACTCTTCCAGCGGAGGGTGACTGGAAACTGATGGGCCTTCCGACTACTACGTCATGGGATTTGAGCCCAGAATCATTGAACTCTGATGCTGATGAAGGCGGCATTACCGCTACGATGATCTCTGCTTTAGACCCAACGTATTCAATTGAGGGTGAAGTCAGAACAAAAGATCGCACTGATGAGTTTGGTATTCAGGCATTTGTTAAATACATCGTTGATGAAGTTAAGGCATTACGCCAGCCAGCGGTGTGGATGCGCCTGCATTGGGGTGATTATTACCACATTGGTTATATGGTTCCGTCAGGCGCGAGTGATGGTGGCGGCGTGAAGGAAATCGTTACGTACAGCTTTGAATTTAAGCTGAACGTTGGCACCACCTTCCAGTTAACCCAAGCGGACACAGACATTCCTGTTACTGGTGTGACATTGACACCAACAACCAGCTCTTTGGCTGCAGGGGCTAGCAACACTTTCACGGTAGCTATTGCACCTGCTGACGCAGATAACAAGCTATTCACCGTTAGCTCATCAGTACCAGCCCGAGCGACTGTTGCCGCTGTTGGTAACACCGTCACGATTTCATCTCCATCAAATGCAACGGCTGGCACAGCGGTCATCACGGTGAAAACCGATGATGGTGACTTTACGGCTACGCACACAGTGACCGTGACTGTCCCGTAATCAAACCAAAGGGTGGCGAGGCTGCCCTTGATTTTGCTTATGGAGGAAAAATGACGCCAGTAAAAGAAATAGGCGAATGCAGCATAACCGTTGGTGACCGGGATTATTTCTTCCGCCCATCATTAACGGCAATGACACGAATCGGAGAGCCAGATGAGATAGTTCAGGCTTTCTACGACCTGCACAACAACGAGGTATCTTCGCTGTTACAACGCGGCGTTAATGCTTATGGCTTCGTCCCTGATTGGTTACTTAAGTTCGCTCACCAGCCTCAGGTAATAAAGAGAAGCATGCTTGCCGCAATCAGTGTTATTCAGGCTTGTTGTGATGAAGATACTTCATTGCTAACGGGAGAAATAATCCCTGGCAAATCGGGTAAGTGGGCATTCGTTTACCGAAAAGGTGTCATGTCTGCATTTGAAATGATTGTGATAGCCCAGTCGCTAATCGTGCATGGCGTAATCGGGAAGGCAAAAGTTAGGCGGCTTCAAAAGCATGAAACTGGCGAGGCAACCACAGAATTTAGAGCATTCGATTACGTAAGCGCCGCCCGTCATCACTTCAGCATGCCTAGAAATGAAGCAGAGCAGCTAACTATGACGGAATTCCAATTAATGCTGGCAGCAAAATATCCAGATCAGAAAGGCTATACAAGAGAAGAATATGAGGCATCGGCGGATGATTTCTTTGCGCGACGCAAGCGCCGGCTGGCTAAGTTAGTCTGATTGATAATTTTATTGTAACTCCCGCGCATGCGGGTTTTTTTATGCCCGGAGATAACTAATGGCAGGCGAAAAGCAACTTGGCAATATTGTTTATGAAGTAGAAATGAACGTTGCCAATCTAATTGAGGCGCAACAGAAAGTTAATCAACGCCTTGATCAGATGGAAGGTGGCTTTAACAAAACGTCGCGATCTGCCAGTAAATTTGAAGGGGCAATGAGCAAGGTTGGGGTAGCAATTGCCGCTGCTTTTACCATCGAGACAGCTAAGCGACTGATCGCAATTGGCGATGAGATGAATACCCTTCAGGCCCGCGTAACTCGACTTAGTCCTAGTATTGATGCTGCCAAAGAGTCGATGAAAGCACTATCTGCAATCGCCTCACAAACCGGCAATAGCCTTGCAGATACTGAGCGCCTTTGGGAGTCATTAACATCATCGCTTAAAGAGACTGGAGCTACAAACTCACAGATTCTTGCCCTTACTTCAACTCTGCAAAAAATAGGCACAATCGGCGGCTCATCAACCGAAGAGATGTCTAACGCATTACGTCAGTTTGGGCAGTCTATCGCGGGCGGTACGGTGCGCGCGGAGGAATTCAACTCAATCCTTGAGCAAATGCCAGAGCTTGCCCGCCAGATTGCTACCGGAATGGGTATCTCTATAGGTGAGTTGCGCAAGAGAATGCTGGAAGGGAAGCTGACGGCAACAGATGCGCTTAACGCCATACAGAACCGCTCTCAGGCTGTAAATGATGAATTCGACAAAATGCCGGTCAGCATCGACAGGGCTAAAAACAGTCTTGATGTTGCATTTAAGAATGCAATAAGCGACTTGAACCAGGCCATTGGCCTTACATCAACACTGGCAGGGTTGATGCAAAACGTTGCTGACAACCTTAATTACTACAATAACAACGCAGGTGATGCTGGCAGGATGCCAAAGCTCCTTGAGCTACAGAAGAAATATAACGATGAGTTAAAGGAAGGGCGAAAATGGTATGACTTTAGCGAAGACGATTGGGTAATTCGTCGCACACAAGCTGCATTCCAGCTTAAGCAGGTTGAGGGTGAAATTGCTCACATTAGAGCGAAAGCCGCAAACGATGCAAAGAATGATACTGGCTTCAAAGGGCCAGACTCCAAGTCTGACAGCAAAGAGACAGCAAAGCTCGTCCAGAACGGTGAGCGCCGCCTTGCATTATCGAAACTGGAAGGTGAGGCAAGGGCCAGGCTTCAGGCTCAGTATGATGCTGCTGACGCAGGTCTTACTGATGAGAAAAGAGTTAAGGCGCTAGAAGACCAGTACGCAGCAACTTACAAAAACACTGCGGCCCAGAAAGAAAATAACAAAACAAACGCAAATGCCGAATCTCAAACAGAGTCTGTAGCGCAAAAACTTGCCAATCTGAAACAGCAATCTGAGTTAGCAGCCGGATCAACGCAAGACCTAAGCAAGGAACAGGCCATTCTTCGCGCCCAGCAGTCCTTGGGGGCAGCGGCGACACAGAAGGATATTGACCTGGCCGGTAAGTACGCGGAGAAGACTTGGCAAACCACCGCAGCTCTTAAGGCTCAAAACGCCGTTCCTGAGCTGAAAGAAAACGCCAGCTATAACACGCAGAAAGCGGCACTCGAAAGCCTGAAAGGGCAGACCGACGCTAACGGGCAATTACTTCTCTCTCAAGAGCAGTACAGCCGTGAATCTGAGCGCATCGAGCAGGAGCACCAGAATAACCTCGCCAAGATTAACGCCCAGGCCACAGTCAATCCGGTAGCTTCTGCCCGAGCAGAAGTTGACCCGGTACAGCAACTGGTGAATGAAAATAACCAGAAGTTAGCCCTGATGCAGCAATATCAGCAGCAGGAACAGGCGATACTCCAGCAAAGTTACCAAAAAGGGAAAATAAATTACGATCAATTCGTTGCCGCAAAGGCAGCTACCGATGCCCAGTACCTTGCCTTAAAGACTGCGCAGGAAAACCAGTTCAATGAGCAGATGACAGCCGCTCAGTGGCAATTGCTCAGCCAACAAGGCCTTGGTTATGAAATGCTGACAAGCGCGGTGGATGCGTTTTCAGGCAATGCATCCAATGCGTTAACCGGGCTGATCACCGGAACGATGTCAGCGCAGGATGCTATGCGTTCACTCGGGAATACGATGCTGAACAGCGTGGTCAATTCGCTAGTCCAGGTTGGAGTTGAGGCCCTCAAAAACTTTATTATCGGGCAGACATTGGGCGCAGCTTCTACCGCTGCTTCTGTCGGTATGGCGACCACGACGGCGGCTGCATGGGCTCCGGCAGCAGCCTTTGCCAGTCTTGCCTCTTTTGGTGGGAACTCAGTTCCTGCCATGACAGGTATTACGTCAACGGTAGGCCTGGCATCAGGCCTTGCTCTAACAGGCATGCGTTACAACGGCGGCCCGGTGAATGCTGGCGGCTTGTATCAGGTAGGCGAAAAGGGGAAACCGGAGATTTACCAGGCCAGCACCGGTAAGCAGTACATGATACCGGGAGACAATGGCAAGGTTATCAGCAATAAGGATATGACAGCCGGAGGTGGTGGAGGGGCTCCAATACTCAACATATACAACTACTCACCCGCTTCTGTGGATGCTCAGGCTACGCAGAATGGTGATGGTTCTTGGACGCTTGAGGCGTTCATAGCTGACATGAATAACGGTGGTCCTGCAAGTAGTGCCATTACCAGCAACATGAATGTTAAACGCACGCCAAGAGGGCAAAGCTGATGCCAATTATCGACTATCCCGACTGGCTGCCGTTGGCGCAAAAATCCAGCAAAAATATGACGCTCGATACCGGGTTCCAGACTGACCAGCCAGCGGTCGGCCCGGCTATCTTCCAGAACCTCACCGATGACCTGAAGGTTACCTGGTCGCTAAGTTGGATCTTCACACTGGATCAGGAGCGCGCTTTTCAGCAGTGGTTGCGCAGCCCAAATTATCTCAATAAGGGCCTGAACTGGTTCCGGATGAATATCAACCTGGGCGGCAGTGGCATGCAACTGCAGGAGCTTCACTTCACGCAGATGCCGGTGCAGACAAATATCTCTGGCGGGGTGGTGACCTGGACGGGGACCGTTATTGCGAACCACCTCTACAACGCCGACGACGAATTCGACGACATCATTGTTGAACTGCCGGCTCCGTGGGATTCCTGGCTGGATATCGTTGTCACTGGCTATCCGGACGGACGCGATCCGGAATCACTTCCGAGGGTTCCATAATGCCGACGTACAGAGAATATAAACAGCAGCGCCCGACGCGCGGACTCTACGACACTATCACCTTTTACCACCCATCATTTGGCTACGTGCGCCTGGTCGATAAGCAGTTCTTCCCGAAGACACTTGGAAGCCAGACTTACACGCCAGCACGCTTTGAAATCGAAGAGAGCCAGCAGAGCGGCACGCCGGTGATCGACGCGACGGTGAAGCTTGGGCGGCTGTCGTCGGATATCAAAATGTTGATGACGAAATGGAAGGGAACGGCCCGGCTGACAGCTATAACTGCAACGCGGCAAATATTCGATAGCTCGGATGTGTCTGTACCGATTAAATCGTGGACGCTGTACGTCAAAACGGTTGATATCGATGCAGATTCGGCCTCTGTCACGCTGTCTGTTACCAACCCGCTAAATAACAATATAGGTCGACTTTATGATCCGCAGGAATACTCAGGCCTGCAGCACCTCTGATTTTATTAGGAGGGTGATTGGCGTGCCGTGGGCTAATCGTGCTTGTTCATTCGATAAGGTGGATTGCTGGGGGTTGGTGGTGATGTATTACCGGCATGTTCTCGGCATTGAACTGCACCAGACTCCGGACTACGAAGCCGGTGAGGACTTCTTTACCTGCTATCTGGGTGACGTAGTTTTCTGGAACCAGGTCGATAAGCCTGTAGAGGGTGGGATATTTGTCGGGTACCGCGGTGCGCAACCTGCGCATGTTGGGCTGGTACTGAACCGCAAGGCGCTGCACTCGCGTGGAGAGAACGGAAGCGTGAGAGAAGATTCTTTACTCGTTATTCAGCGGGCATTCACTAAGGTGGAGTTTTTCAAGTATGGCTCTCATTGAGTTAAGCCGATTTCCCGGAACGCCAAAAGAACGCTACAGGGTGCCAAACGGCACCATTTTTTATGACTGGATTGCAGCCAATGATTCCACCCTTCACAGCGACCTGCTGATCGTCCGCAATGGTGTGAAGCTGGGCGACGATGACGAACTGACGTTTGAGCTGAGCGAGCTGGACCACATCCAGATATTCGACCAGCCAAAGGGCGTTATCGGCGACATCCTGAGTCCAATATTTAAAGTTGTTGGCTCGGTATTCTCGTTTCTTGCTCCGAAACCAGCTATCTCTAACACTGGTGGAAACACTGTTGACTCACCGAATAACAGCCTGACTGGGCAGACGAACACAGCCCGTGTTTATAAGGCAAAGCCGGATATTTACGGTCAGGTTCGTTCATTCCCTGACTTGATTCAGGAGTCTATTTTTGAATATGTCCGACGAGATGAAAATGATGGCGGGCTGAAATACGTTACCGAGTGGATGTGCATCGGTATAGGAAAATATGACTATAGCTCTGTCCGCTACTCTGAATCGAGCCTCGGGTCTATGGCGGGAGCAGAATTCCAGTTTTACCAGCCGGGCGAAGTGATACCAACGATCAATGAAGGGTACTCTTTTGATGATGTTGATGGACAGGAAATGCCGGGGCCCAACGAGAGCGATAACTTCCCTGTTGAGTCGGCGACGGCTAATTCTGTTGTAAGTGGTACTTACGCTGGCGGGCAGATAGCGATGAAAATCGTGAAGCAAGCTGAGTTTGACTACTTCATGTGGCTAGTGCTTCCGCACGCTGTGACGTTTGTTGTTAACGTTACTTACAACACACCATCAGGCACCGTGACTACCGACGCTTCATTCTCTGGCGTCCTCGTATCAGCAGCAGAAACCGATGACGGCTCAGTTATCGATCCGGTTCACTGGTATACATTCACCATGGGGGAACTGACTGGTCCATCTGATATTCCGGCGAACGCAACAATTAACACGACTAAATTTGTCCTCAATGATAATGAAGCGCTGGTCGTTGGGCCATTCTTCTCACCGGTTGAATCGACAGATTTGTGGCTGCACACGCAATCATCGCTCGGCGGTAGGGACTACACCGACTGGAAGGTGACAATCTGGCAAATCGACGACGATTACAATCAGGTTCCGGGTACTCAGCAAACATTCACCTTCCATCAAGGTACTCCGCACAAATCTGACAGCGAGATTTTTTACCGTACCGATAAGCTAAAACCGGCGGCCGGATTTGGGAAGTACGCCATTAACCTACAGCGTACCAACAACTCCAACGACCACTCTATTCTGAAACTTGAGGAAATACATGCCGTTAATATCCGGAGTAATGTCGTTCACCAAACCGACACACTGGTGAGAGTGAAGGTCAGAGCAACTGAGAACGCTCTTGGTAGTCGTGATCGAAAATATAATGCACTGGTTACGCGACACACGATAAGTTACGACCTTGACACACAGGCGGTAGATTACAACCTTCGAGCATCCAGGAGTTTCGCAGATGCTGTGGCGCACACATGGCTTGTGATGGGGGCACAGGAGGAAAGCAGCATTGACCTTTATGGGCTTTACTCGCTTGCTGAAAGCCTTCCTGATGAGAGGCTGGGATACTTCGACTACACCTTCGACGATGAGAAAGATTCACTAGGTGACCGTGTTCAGGCCATCTGCAATGCTGCGTCTGTGATGGCGTACTGGGATGACGGCGTACTGACATTTACACGTGATCAGAAAGTCGATAACCCAGCAGCCGTATTCAACCGGGCCAACATGAAGACGGATGAGTACAAAATTACGTACGAAGCAACACTTCCAGGCGGTTACGACGGCGTGCAGGTCTCCTATGTCCATCCGACAACGAACAACAAAACTTACATCAACTACCGTGTGCTGAATGGCACTATTGTCGAGCAGGAAGCAGAGAACCCAAACAAGCTTGAGATAGCCGGTTTCCGTAATGAGTATCAGGCCAGGGAGCGTGCGCTACGCGAGACGAAGCGACTTATCTACTCTCGAACGAAGATGAATGCCAAGGTGTTTGAAGACGGTATTATGCAGGTTGGCAGTGTCGTACAGATTGCAGACATTTACGATAGCAACCAGCAACAGGGTTACATCACCGGCCGCAAAGGGAATGATTTCGAAACCAGTGAGCCGATCGAGTTTACCGACTCGATGTATGTGATTGTTACCGACAGCTTAGGAAATCCGACATTACGTTATCCAGCGACTGCCAGAATAGACACTAAATACGGCTTTACCGCAGCTATTCCCGATATTCAACTCAACATCTGGAACGGAGACACAGTGCAGTTACCATCGCGCTATCTCATAGCGACAGTGCAAGAGCTGGATAGTCAGTTGTGGACGGTCAACAGCATTAAACCGAACACCGACAATACGGTATCTCTGACGGTCGCGGAATATAGCGACAGCATCTACTCCTAATCACTCCAGTTTCACAGCATAACCCGGCCACCGCGCCGGGTTTTTTAATGGGAAAAATATGAGCACGCAACCAACTAACCTGCCCGTTCCAAGTGAATCACCTCGTGACCTGAAATTTAACGCAGGGAAGATTGACGAGTTTGTCACCTCAATGGGCTGGACTTACACAGACCGCTTTGGTTCGAAGCATTACACGATAGAAGGGCTTCGCTGGATTGCTCAGCAGGCTATATCAGAGTTTGGTTACATCACACTGAAAAGCTTTCAACTTGGAGCGCCTTTACCAGATAACGAATTGAAACTCCCGAATCAGGTGCTTCAGGATGAAACTGATGGTGAGTACTATCGCTGGGACGGGGCATTCCCTAAAGTCGTTCCTTCTGGTTCTACGCCTGGAACTACAGGGGGGGTGGGGATTGGCAAGTGGTTGAGTGTGGGTGACGCCTCTCTTCGGGCAGATTTAATTAACGCACAAGATGGAAGTGGTGATGCTCTTATATCGGTAAAACAGCCTGGATCTGGGACTGTAGCCAGAACGGTTCATGACAAGATGGCTGAGCGTTATACCATTGATGATTTTCTCTTTCAGAGTGATGTTGATGACACTGAGGCGTTTAGAAGGGCAATAAAACACTCTCAGGTAAGCGGGCAGGTTGTGTATGGATCTAGCGGAAGGACGTATAAGATATCAGGGGAATTACAGTTAGTAGATCAGGATACAGGAGCAGTAGCCAGGATTCATGGCGCTGGAAGAAACTCATCATTTATCACCCCGCTTGGTGATTTCTCTGCTGCTGTAAAAGCATGGGGGCTTGGTTGGGGTTCATCAGGAGGTGGAGCAGCGTTCGGGGTTGAGTTCTGCGGCTTCACGATTACCAGTAATAATACGGCAAACTTTACTGGTAATGGCCTCGATATTCGAAGGGTGGGGTTATGGTCATTATTCAGTGATTTAAAGATTCATTATGTTGGTGGTATTGGACTGTATGCTCAGTCAGTTTTTGACCACTCACTTAAAAGTATAGAGGTTAGAGGGACAGGTGGCCTTGGTGTTAAAATTTATGAGAGCAAGCCTTCTGACCCAGACGGTTTTCAGGAAAATAGTTTTTTAGAAATAAACGATGTTCATGCCATAGGGTGCAATGGCGGTTATACCCAAATTGAAATAGATGGTGGCGACGCCTTTAAGTTTGAAAGGCTCAAGCCGTCAGAAGGTACGCTTGGTGTTGATTTAAAGGGTATAGCCAGAGGGTTTACATTTCATGATACATATGTCGACGGACAGACATTTGATGCCTCTATAGAAAATATAGGAATTTCTATTGCCGTATCTTGCTCTGATATCAATGTGCAAGGCGGAAGGGCGTGGAATATAAAGTATGCAGTTGATGTTTCCGCAGGCGGATGTAACGTTTCTGGTATTAATCTAGCATACGATTCACCGGCAGGGAGTGATGTCTACGCTGTTCTTGCCAGGCCGTCAATTACCAGGATGCTGAGCGTTGACTCTAGTCTGCCAGTTAAAAACGAAGCACCATTTTTTGTTGCCGCACCTATACAGGCAGCATCTCACCCATACACACCAACGATTAACAATGTTAACGTTGGAGCCGGTTCGGTTTTCGGGGCCTATAACAAACTTGGGAACAAACTTAAGCTTTATGTTCATGTTGAGTTTGGCGGCGGGAGTTCGGTTTCAGGCGCTATAGCCGTAACAACACCAGTTGCGGCAACGAAAACCTCATTTGTTAATGGGTGTCTGTTTGATACATCGGACAACAAATCCTACCCAATACAGGGGTATATAAAGGCTGGTGAAACAGGGATCACATTAACGCATTCTGGGGGGTTAGTGACAGACGTCTCGCCATTCCCCCTGTCTGCAAACGACATGATCCACCTTGACGGTGAATACTGGATTGATACAGTTCAACCTTAAGTTTAGGCTCACGGATGAGCCTTCCCCTCATTCTGGCGACTAATTATCTTTTTAGAAAGAGCTATAGCTGGACTCTCAATGAAAACAAATGATACATAACCTGCGATTATTGAGAGGATGGATGAGAAGATGATTAATTGAATTGTACTTAGCCCGTAAAAATAACTAAGTGATTGCTGTATAGGGAATCCCCACAAATAAATACCGTAAGAAATGTCTTTTCTTATGGTAATCATCTTTGCAATTCTCGTTGTGGACAACCACAGAGCAAGAGTGCAAACTCCGGCATAAAATGCAAAATAACTCATCAAAGGGGAGTATGAAACTTTATATATAATGAAGAACGCTATAGGTATCTTTAAATCTGCATGTATATTGTTTTTGTTAATAGCGTAAAGAGACCCCAGTGCAAAACACGAAGGCAAAAGAAACGCCTCTGATGTACGCTCTGCTATAAAGTTTAATCCATCAATGCTTGTAAGTGGGATTACTATTGTAAGTATACATAAAGTATTCAGGATTATTTTGTTTTTAAATCCAGTAAATATATAAGCAGACAACACCAGTAAATAGGCCGAAACCTCTATTGCTATGGTCCAGAGTGAACCATTGATAGAACCGCCATCTTTATTGCCAGTAAATACACCATCAATAAAGTACTGAGTGTTAAAGTGCAATGAGTTGACTATATAATTAACATATGATCCACTGTCATAGTACTGTTCTAAAGTCCCGCTATACACCACCGGTCCGATTACAAGTCCTGTGATTATTATGGTGGCGGCGAATGCCGGGTATATTCTGAAAAACCGGGCAGAAACAAATGTCAAAATATCATTGCTTCTCATCATGCTGTTAGTTACAAGCAATCCACTTATGAAGAAAAATATCTTTACAGCTATGGACCCTGAGTAAGTGAAGTTGAAGAAATAACTAAATGGCTCCTGCGCATTTGGATTAAGAGTCAGGGCGAATGAGTGTCCAAATATAACCATTAAGGCCGCTATTATCCTAATTAAATCTAGGTTATTTTGTCCCCTACTTAGTGCATTTGCAACGGTCAAGCATGGCTCATTTACCGCTCTTGAATCTATTTTATCATCGACCATAAATAGCTCTAAATGTTTATATTATTAATAAAAATTTGCAGGAGTATAGCACCAAGCAAGCATCAGCACACTACTCCCTGATAGTAGTTATTATCTTCACATGCAAGAAAAATCGATTAGATTTCTTTAACTAGTCCACGTGGTTTCTCGCCGAACCTATAGAAGTACACCATCCTCATCTAGCGACCATACCATCCTAATCACGGGGTAGGCGCTCTTTAACAGTTAGGTGGTCTTTTTGGTCTCATTAAGGGGGCTCTCTTTTGAAGCTAAGTACAAAAGCACTCTTAAATCTTTGGTTTCTGATTCCAGTCTCTGCGCCATAATAGCTGATGCATCTATAAGAAGACTCCTGGCTTGCTTCCTTTCATTTTCTGACAGCTTTTCAACCTCACCTGGATCAGCCAAGCCTAGCAAAAACTCAATTCCTTCCTGTGCTAGTGCTGGCTGTGACAAAGCATTTGAGATGATATCCACGATTTCAGAGTTCATAGAGCGACCATTCCGTTTAGCTCGTTCTGCTATGACATCCCGCATCCCGTCCGGGAAGCGAAGGTTGAACTTGTCCTGCATCTGACTTGGATACTTGCTCATGGTAACCCTCAAAATTATTTCTTGATTTTATTATGGGGCCAACTTGACATATGCTGCAATGGTGTTAATTTAATATCAGGTGTTAACTTGGCCCCAAAGATGGAGATTGATATGCAAGAATCACTTTTTACAGAACGAAAGAACATCAAGCTAAACCTTCGCCTACCAGCTCGTTTGGATAAAGATATCAGGCGCTTGGCTGAGATGGATTGCATTTCTCTGAACTCTGCAATTGTTCGTCTGCTGGCGAAGGGCGTGAGGGAAGAGGTGGCGAATGGTCGCTAAAAACAGCGAAGCCCAGAAGTGCGCTAACACTAACCGGGCCTCTATCGAAAATAACCGCATAGGAAATATCGACATGAATAGTGTAGCAAAATCAGATTATAACTTCCAAGGATTCGCTTTCAATCCCATCACTGAAAGCGGCTCTATCTGGTTTACCTCCACCGAACTGGCTAAGGCTCTCGGCTACAAAAAAACTGATGCCATCAGCCAGATCTATGCCCGTAATGCTGATGAGTTTTCTGACTCCATGTCATTGACCCTCAATATGAAGGTCAACGGGATAAACAATAGCTTACGTAACAAATCGGTCAGAGTTTACTCGCTGCGAGGTGCTCACTTGGTTGCGATGTTTGCTTCCACGCCCAAGGCTAAAGAGTTCCGCCGCTGGGTGCTCGACATTCTTGATCGTGAGGTTGAACACTCACCGATCGCCAAGCAGTTCTCCGACGATGAACTGGTAAGCCTCTGCTATCTGCAACTGTGGATGGAGAAAAGCCAGCAGATGTGTAAACACCTATACCCAGGAATGAAACAGTTAGGCTCTGAGCTTTCAGGGAAGATTCGCGATATTGCCTGTGAGACAAAGTACATGACGGATGAAACAAAAAAGATGTTACTTCGCGAGGCTGAGAACCTTGATAACAACAACTTTGTCGTGAAGCGGGCACAGCCAATGCTTGCGAGGCTTCGCGGTGAGGAAGGATGGATTCACTGATAGGCGCATGGGATGGCGCACATAGAAAAGCCGGCAGTTAGAGCTACCGGCTTCCATTGAAACTTGTCATAAGGGACCAACCAATGACTTCATTAAATTTAGCAGTTCGTGAACCAAATGTCGATCCCCAGCCATTGCCGGTTATTGAATGGAAGGGATTGCGCGTTGTAACGACTGAAACGCTGGCTGAAGGTTATGGCACGGACGAGGCCAATATTCGTAAAAACCTTTCGCGAAATCTTGAACGGTTTGAAGACGGTAAGCACTACTTTCTTTTAAGCGGGCCAGAATTGCGTGAGTTTAAGAACAGGGTATCTGATAGTCACTCTGTTGGTAAAAATGCAAGATCGCTTACATTGTGGACCGAAAAAGGGGCTGCGCGTATGTCCAAGATTGTTGATACGGACGACGCATGGTCTTTCTTCGAGTGCCTAGAGGATTCGTACTTCCGTCCAGCTCCGGTTATCGGTATTCCGCTTAGCTATGAAGCCGCACTCGAAGATCTGCTCTTGAAGGTGAAAGAGAATCGCATCATTGCTGAACAGCGTGATCGTGCAGTTAAAGAGAAACGCTGGATTTCCGAGAAGCGAGAAGTAACTGCTATGACAACGGCTTCTATTGCTGTGCGCGAGAAAAATAAGTTGGCAGAGCGCCTTGGCGAAGGGAAAAACTATGCAGCTATTATCCCGGTAGAGAAGAAGCTCGGAAAGAAGTTCCCCTGGCAGCCTCTGCGTAAATGGTGTCGCGATAACGACGAAACTCCACATGATGTACAAGACCCGCGCTTTGGCAGCGTGAAGTCCTGGCCTCGCGCGGCGTGGCTGGCGGTGTACGGGGTGGACCTTCGTAAACTGTTCTAACTGTCATAAAATCACAACCCGCTTAGGCGGGTTTTTCGTTTGGGGCATGGATGGGACAAAAAATTAGCGCAAAACAACTCAACACCGGGGTAGGTGGTTAGTCGTCTTGTGCTAATGATTCATACCTTCTCATCAACCCAGTCCGCCCACCATTGCATCATCTCCCGGCGCTTATCCATGTACTGAGCGTGATTGTATATCCCTCGTATTGAACCGCTGTTTGCGTGCGCCAGTTGCTTCTCGATGGCATAGATAGCCCTGATTTCAAGCCAGGAGTATACATGGGAATAAATTTGGCTAAAACAACTCAAAACAGACTTAGGAACTTATTCATATTGCACTAATGCCATGCGGTTGGTGGGACGCATTCGGGACACTCATGCGTTTTGATGGGTTGTGATGGCTTTCTAAGTTTTAGCATCATGGGACGTGTGAGCGCAGCAATGATGCGGTAAGTAGCTGTTATAGTTGGTAGTTCTATGAACTTCTAAGTCGTGGGCCGCAGGTTCGAATCCTGCAGGGCGCACCATTTTCTCTGTTTTACTCCCCCCTCAACGATATCTATACGCTCCCAAACCACATTGCGAATTCGCTCACATAATGCTCACTATCCGTTTGTTTAAACCTCAAGTTACAGATTACACTGTATGAAAATACAGTGTTGATGCGGAGGCAGTATGGACTACGAACTTAAACAAGTTGAACCGCGTAAAATCGCCGGTTTTCATATGGTTGGCCCGTGGGAGCAAACAGTAAAGCAAGGTTTCGAACAACTGATGATGTGGGTAGATGGCAAGCAGATCCCCGCGCAGGAGTGGATCGCCGTCTATTACGATAACCCTGATGAAGTCCCAGCGGAAAAACTACGCTGTGACACGGTCGTTTCCGTTGCTGATGATTTTGTCGTGCCGGAAAATAGCGAAGGAGTGATGACGGCGTCAGTAGCCGGTGGCTTGTACGCTGTAGCGCGGACTCGTGTCGAAAATCATGACTTTGCGACACCCTGGTATCAGTTCTTTGATAGCGTTCTGAAGGATGAAAAGCACCCGATTGCGGCTAAACCGTGTTTTGAAATTTATCATAACAACGGGGCGCAAGACGGCTACTGGGATATTGAAATGTATGTCGCGGTAGAGCCAAAACCGTAAGGGAAAACGCCAGAGCGCGAAGGTGGCTCTGGCGTTATCAATAACGGCTGCTGATTAATGCAGTGCCTGGGCTATCGCGCTAAACATCAGCGAGGCCTCAAGAGGCTGTGCGCTGAACGATGGCTCCGCCTGTGGCCAGGTTGACCACTGGACGATAACCAGGTTTTCCGCGCGGTTAACCATAATCATCTGGCCAAAAATACCCAATGCCCACATAGAATCTTTAAGCGAATCCTGCGGGCGCGGTATCACTCCTGTCGCATTAACGGGCACTTCATTATTCCACCACTGGTAGCCGTAAATTCCCTGCGGATGACCAGCCGAGACCGAGTTTTTCGCCGTGGTCCAGTCTGCTGATTGCGCTATCCAGTTCTTCGCCAGTACCTGTGTACCATCGGGAAGACGTCCATCGTTTAAGACAAACTCGCCAAAGCGACCCCAGTCTTCCAGCGTGGCGTTAAAGCCGTGTGCGCCAACATCATGCTTATCTTTGCTGTAGGAATGCCAGACGCCATCATTGGCCATGCCATAAGGCTTCCAGAGCGTTTTTTCCAGATAATGGGCCAGCGGCATGCCGGTTGCGCGTTCGAGAACGTCACCCAGTAACCAGGCGCCGCCCGAGGAGTAGGACCAGGCCTCTCCGGCAGGGTGAGCACGTTTCAGGCCCGAAACCAGTTTACGAACGCAGTCGTAGGTGCCTGGATGCGCTTCGCATTGGGTTAATTTAGCGAAATCAGACTGTGGATTGGTATAATCCTCGTTCCACGCTACGCCGGAGGTATGCTGGATCAGTTGCTTCAAGGTCACGCCTTCCCAGGCTGTACCTTTTAGGTCAGGTTCATATTGGGTAACCAGGTCGTCCATTGAGTGAATTTTGCCTTCCTTGACCGCCGCGCCTACCAGCACAGAAACGACGGCTTTCCCCACCGAGCGTGAGGTCCATAGCGTCGTATCGGTATTGCCCGCTGCAAGATATTTCCACGCGACCTTACCGTCCTTTAGCACCAGCATCCCGCTGACATTCTGTCGCTTAATATAGTCCTGCAGATTCCACTGCTGGCCGTTGACCTGATACGTCGCCTGTTTTAGCGGTTTTTCGGCGGCCAGTAGAGGAGTGGATTTACCGTGGTGGAAGACATCGCCCTGATAGTTACGATAGTCGTTACGAAAACCGATTACGCGATCGGCCTGGCTCCAGGTTAGCATTTTCCGTGTGTCAGGCAGCTGCTTATCAAAAGGCGCGGGACAATGCGTTAACGCAGTGCCTTCGCAGGCCGCCATTGCAGAGGGGGAAAACAGTGCGCCAGCGATAACGCTTGCCAGGATGCATGACCCGGTAGTTAACGATTTTTGTTTATTATTCATCGTATTCTCGTTCGAAGTTTAAAAGATAGACACCTTAACCCGGGGTGATAACGGGTTAGGTGCAGTATAAAAATCGACGGCCTATAATAAAAAACGCCTAATGGGGGAAAAACCCCCACTTTGAACCCAGGAGTTTGTTTTGCCTTCACTGTCGTATTCGTTTTCTCAGCTAGAAGCCTTTACTGCCGTGGCGAAGTACGGAAGCCTGATGAAAGCTGCCTCCAGACTCGGCAAAGACCGAACGACGCTACGCGATCTTATCGATTTGCTGGAAGATGGCCTGGGATATGCGCTGTTTGTCCGTGAAGGGAGAGCACTGCAATTAACGCCGGAAGGTGAGTTGCTTCGGCGACAGGCGCAACTGCTTATGCAGCAGGCGAGGGCATTTGAGCAGTTTGCGTGTCAGGTGCCGTCGACGCAAACACACGCGCTGAGTGTCGTTTACGATGCCTTTACGCCGCGGCAGTTTATCCATGGCCTGATTACCGTTATGGCAAAACGGCATGTACGATTGAGTCTGATCTGCATGCCGCGTGAAGCCGGGGAGCAGGCGCTGGCTGCCGGAGAGGCTGACCTGGGATTCTTCCAGGCAAACAATCGCAGTATCGGCACGGAAATGGAGTGGCGAGCAATCGGCACAATCGAGATGGATTTTTACGCCGCACAGTCGCTTTTCGCGGAGGTTGCTAAGCCGTGTTCACTGCTCGATTTGTCCTTAACCCCGCAAATTGTTATGCATGCGGCCTCTGATATTCCGGTATCGCAACGCTTGCAAATTGCTGGAAGCATTATTTTCACCAACGAACTGGAGATGCTACAAGGCCTGATTGAATCAGGCTGCGGATGGGGTTTTCTGCCCACGCATTTTCAGGCCGCGGGTTGGCAAAATGTATCAGTCATCCCTGTGGCAGTCGGCAATGAAGGGATAAGTCAGACAATGGTCACCCTCTGGCGCCCCGGCCATGATAAACGCCGAATGATTGAAGAGGTGCTTTTACAAATCCCGGCACTGTGGCAAAGCGCCCGCAGCGCGACAATGCCTCCACCTTAAATACGCATTCTCCCTAAGTGTTTCATTGCGCTTGATCATGTAACGATAATGAGTATAGTTCTCAGTCTCTTTTTTATTCATCAAGGCGGTACGGCTGGCTCAGTCATCGGTGAGGGATTTCACTGGGGGATTCTGAGGCGCGAAGTTGCGAAACCTGCTGGCACTTCAGATGAATTTTTTATTGATACCTGGGGATCCACTCATGAAAACAAAACTGTCTGCGCTCGCACTGGCGATAAGCGCTGTCATGCCTGCCGCCAATGCAGCGACACAAGAGGCCACTGCTAAGAAAAATCAGACCGAAACCATGGTGGTGCAGGGCGTGGGTAGCAGTGATTTCACGCCCGGCGGCGACCAACTGGTACCCGCTTACCTTGATGGGCAGATAGCTCACGGTGGACGCCTTGGGATGCTAGGCGAGCAGAAATCAATGGATGTGCCGTTCAACGTTATCGGCTACACCTCGAAGCTGGTGCAGGATCAGCAGGCAAAAACCATCGCCGACGTGGTCAAAAACGATGCCGGTGTGCAGGCAGTTCAGGGTTACGGTAACTTTGCCGAAACCTATCGTATTCGCGGTTTGAAGCTCGATGGTGATGACATGACGATGGGCGGCCTGTCAGGCGTCGTACCGCGTCAGGTGGTCGATACCCAGATGCTGGAACGCATTGAAGTCTTTAAAGGAGCTAACGCGCTAGTGAACGGTGCGGCAAGCTCTGGCGTCGGTGGGATGATTAACCTGGAACCTAAACGCGCCGAAGATATCCCCACGACGCGTATCGGCGTGGATTACACCGGTAACTCTCAGGTCGGCGGTGCGCTGGATGTTGGCCGCCGTTTTGGCGATGACAACCAGTGGGGCGCCCGCGTGAACGTGCTGCATCGCGAAGGGGAAGCGCGTGTCGATAACGACAACCGTCGTACCACTTTGGCTTCCTTAGGGCTGGATTATCGTGGCGATCGTTTCCGTTCTTCGTTCGATTTTGGCTACCAGAAAAAAACCTTCCACGGCGGTGAGATGGGCGTGGGGTTCGCGGCGATTAGCGAAATCCCGGATGTGCCGAGCAATACCAAAAATACCGGCCAGAAGTGGGGCTATAGCGATATTGAAAACGAATTCGGTATGGCAAAAGCAGAATATGATCTGACCGACAACTGGACCACTTACGTTGGCCTCGGTGCGCAGCATGCACACGAAGAGGGCATTTACGCCACGCCGAAGCTGACCAATGTGAATGGTGATGCTACCGTCGGGCGTCTGGATACCAACCGCCTTATTGATAGCTTCAGCGGCATGGGCGGCCTTCGCGGCAACTTCGACACTGGCGCTATCTCACATAAAGTGAATATTGGCTACTCGGCGAAGCTCACCCGCGATGCCACGGCCTGGCGTATGTCGAATACTAAAACCAACCCAACCACTAATATCTACGACAACCAGGGCGTTGCGATGCCGGATTACACCCTGACCGGTGGCAACTATCACGACCCGCTGACCACCGCGCGCAACCGGACTCAGGGCTGGCTGTTCAGCGATACGTTGGGCTTCTTTGATGACACCGTGCTGTTTACCGCTGCCGCACGTCATCAGAAAGTAGTGATTCGCAACTACAACAACAGCACCGGTCTGGAAACCACCACCTCAAGCTTTGATGAAAGCCGTTGGATGCCAACCTTCGGCCTGGTCTACAAGCCGTGGGAAACGGTATCGCTGTACGCAAACCATACCGAAGCGCTGCAACCGGGCGGCAACGCGCCAAGCACAGCGAAAAACTTTGGTCAGAGTATCGGTATCGCTCACTCGAAGCAGGATGAAGTGGGCGTGAAAATTGACTACGAACGTGTTGGCGGTTCACTGGCGCTGTTCCAGATTAAGAAACCGTCCGGCGTGCTCGATAGCGACGGCTACTACGGCATGGACGGCGAGCAGCGCAACCGTGGCGTTGAGCTGAACGTCTTTGGCGAACCGGTTCTTGGCCTGCGCCTGAACGGCAGCACCCTGTGGATTGACCCGGAGATGACCAAAACCAAAGGCGGTCTCAACGATGGTAACGATGCGATTGGCGTATCCCGCTTCTATGCAGTTCTGGGTGCTGAATACGACATCAAACCGGTTGAGGGCCTGACGGCCACCGCGCGTGTTAACCATACCGGCTCCCAATATGCTGACTCTGCCAACACCAAAAAACTCGATAGCTACACCACGCTGGATTTAGGCGTCCGTTATCGTATGCACCTGAATCAGGATCAGAACGATCTGGTGTGGCGTGCCGGTATCACCAACGTGACCAACGAGAAATATTGGTCTGGCGTCGATGACCTTGGTGTCTATCTGTACCAGGGTGAAGCGCGTACGCTGAAAGTTTCCGTCAGCTACGACTTCTAAAAGAGGCTTCTTAACAGGAGCGTTTTGACACTCAGCATCATGGTGGCAATAAATTCATCATCATGCGGATGAGATAAATCATACCGTAGGCCGGATGAGCTGCGCGCCATCCGGCAATCTGCCGCACACTGCCGGATGGTGCGCAGCTTTCAGGCCTACCGCGCTCATCTTACGCATTGCCTGGCTTTTTAGCGTAGTGCTACGGGTACTGATTGCCTTGCGACAAGCCGCGCTAAGTGTTAAAAGGTGCCCCTTCATATCAAAGCTACAGGGGTCAGACGTGAGAAACGCGTCATCAGCATCCAGCCAGAATCAACCGGATGCGTCGTCGGAAAATAGCCCGACGCTTCACCGCGGATTACAAAACCGCCATATCCAATTAATCGCCCTCGGCGGCGCCATCGGTACCGGCCTGTTCCTCGGCATCGGCCCGGCTATCCAAATGGCAGGCCCGGCGGTTGTGTTGGGTTATGCCATTGCCGGTGTTATCGCCTTTATGATCATGCGCCTTTTAGGCGAGATGGTTGTTGAAGAGCCGGTATCCGGATCGTTTGCTCATTTTGCTTATAAATACTGGGGGCCGTTCGCTGGATTTCTCTCCGGCTGGAACTACTGGGTCATGTTCGTGCTGGTAGGCATGGCTGAACTGACTGCCGCCGGGATCTATATGCAATATTGGCTGCCTGATATCCCAACGTGGGTGTGGGCCGCGGGCTTCTTCGTGCTGATTAACGCCGTTAACCTCGTAAACGTGCGCCTGTATGGCGAAACGGAATTCTGGTTTGCGTTGATTAAAGTGCTGGCGATCATTGGCATGATTGGTTTTGGCATCTGGATGCTGGCCTCGGGTAAAGGCGGCGAGCATGCCAGTATCGATAACCTCTGGCGCTTCGATGGCTTCCTGGCGACCGGCTGGAAAGGGCTTATCTTATCGCTGGCGGTGATTATGTTCTCCTTCGGCGGGCTGGAACTGATTGGGATTACGGCGGCGGAAGCGCGTGATCCGGAACGCTCAATTCCGAAAGCCGTCAATCAGGTTGTATACCGTATCCTTCTGTTTTACATCGGTTCACTGATTGTATTACTGGCGCTTTACCCGTGGCATGCCATTAAATCTGACAGCAGCCCATTTGTGATGATCTTCCACAATCTGGACAGCAACCTGGTGGCTTCGGTGCTGAACTTTGTCATTCTGGTGGCCTCACTGTCGGTTTATAATAGCGGCGTGTATTCCAACAGCCGCATGCTGTTTGGCCTCTCAGTGCAGGGTAACGCACCACGCTTTTTGACCAAAGTCAGCCGTCGCGGTGTGCCGGTGAACTCGCTTGTTCTCTCCGGGGCCATTACTTCGCTGGTGGTGCTGGTGAACTATCTGCTGCCGCAGAAGGCGTTTGGTCTGCTGATGGCGCTGGTGGTGGCAACGCTGCTGCTAAACTGGGTAATGATCTGCATGGCGCACCTCAAATTCCGTGCCGCTATGCGTCGTAAAGGTCGTGAGCCAAAATTCAAAGCGTTGTGGGCACCGGCCAGCAACTATATCTGTATCGCTTTCCTGCTGATGGTACTGGTTCTAATGTGCACCATGGACGGCATGCGTCTGTCGGCTATTCTGCTGCCGGTATGGGTGCTGTTCCTGTTCATCGCATTTAAAGTGTTACGTCGCAAAGCGTAATTACCGCGCACTTCCCGGCGTCGCGATGCTCGGCCATGCTACTTGAACGGGTAGCCCGGCCAAGCGCAGCGCCGCCGGGCACTCTCCCATCCCGCCTCTATCCCCGACTCATTTTTAATCGTGACCCTTCTCGCAAATCTGCTATTTCATGCGCGATCTTTAATTTGTAATCGATTACTTTTCTTTTGAGCTGTTTTTGTAATCGATTACTTTGAGGGTAAAAACATGGTCTCCACAACAACACAAGGTCCTGAAAATAACGGAGTACAGCACCGGCTGCTGGTGCCGCGTCTGTCATTGATGATGTTTATGCAGTTCTTTATCTGGGGCAGTTGGTCAGTCACCTTAGGTCTGGTGATGAGCCAACACAATATGTCCCTGCTGATTGGTGATGCTTTCTCGGCAGGGCCGATTGCTTCTATCCTTTCACCGTTTGTACTGGGGATGCTGGTTGACCGCTTCTTCCCGTCACAAAAGGTGATGGCAGTAATGCACCTGCTGGGTGCGGTAATCCTATGGTTTGTGCCGCAGGCGCTGGTGGCAGAAAATGGCGCGCTGCTTATCGGCCTGCTGTTTGGCTACACCCTGTGCTACATGCCAACGCTGGCGCTGACCAACAACATTGCTTTCCACAGCCTGAACAATATCGACAAAACCTTCCCGGTGGTGCGCGTGTTCGGCACTATCGGCTGGATTATTGCCGGGATCTTTATCGGCGTGACGGGCATATCAGATACCACCGGTATCTTTACGCTGGCGGCGCTGTGCTCGGTGATATTGGCGGTCTACAGCCTGACGCTGCCACACACGCCAGCCCCGGCCAAAGGCCAACCGCTGAAACTGCGCGATCTGTTTTGTGCCGATGCCTTTGCCTTGCTGAAAACCCGCCACTTTCTGGTATTCGCCATCTGCGCGACGCTTATCTCCGTGCCATTAGGCACCTACTACGCCTACACCGCCTCTTATCTGGCCGATGCGGGCGTGGCGGACGTTAGCACCGCAATGTCCTTCGGGCAGATGTCAGAAATCGTCTTTATGCTGATTATCCCGCTGCTGTTCCGTCGTTTGGGCGTGAAATACATGCTGCTTATCGGCATGCTGGCGTGGTTCGTGCGCTACATGTTCTTCGCACTCGGCATCAACGAAGAAACGCGCTTCCTGCTGTATCTCGGCATTCTGCTGCACGGCGTGTGCTACGACTTCTTCTTTGTGGTGGGCTTTATCTACACCGACCGCGTGGCGGGGGAGAAGGTGAAAGGACAAGCGCAGAGTATGGTGGTGATGTTCACATACGGTATCGGTATGTTGCTGGGCTCGCAGATCTCCGGCGTCCTCTACAACCAGTTGGTCGCCGGGCAAACCGTGCCGCAGGCATGGGTGAATTTCTGGTGGATCCCTGCGGTTGCCGCCGTCGTTATTGCTTTGCTTTTCCTGGTCTCGTTTAAGTACGACGATAAAGAGCAGGCGTGATTTTTTTAAGGAGGAAGGGTATGAAAACCATCAAGGGGCCGGGGATTTTTCTGGCGCAGTTTATCGGCGGTCAGCCGCCGTTTAATACGCTCGATGGGCTGGCACAATGGGCGGTAGGGCTAGGGTTCAAAGCACTACAGTTGCCGTGCAATCATCCTGCCATTTTCAATCTTGAGCAGGCCGCCGCCAGCCAGACCTACTGCGATGATATCGCCGGGCGGCTGGCGGAACACGGTCTGGTGATAAGCGAGCTATCGACCCACCTCGAAGGGCAGCTTGTCGCCGTGAACCCAACCTACGACCAGGCTTTCGATGCTTTTGCGCCTGCCGCCGTGAAAGGCAATCCAGCGGCGCGCCAGCAGTGGGCGGTAGACAGCGTGATGAAAGCCGCACAGGCCTCCTCAAGGCTGGGGCTTAAAGCTCATGCGACGTTCTCCGGGGCGCTGGCCTGGCCGTGGTTTTACCCGTGGCCGCCGCACAATGCTCAGCTTCTGGATGAGGCGTTCAACGAGCTGGCGAAACGCTGGCGGCCGATTCTCGACTGCTTTGAGGAGCACGGAGTCGACGTATGCTATGAAATTCACCCCGGTGAAGACCTGCATGACGGCGTGACCTTTGAGCGTTTTCTGGACAAGCTGGATAACCACCCGCGTTGCCACATGCTGTACGATCCGAGCCACCTGCATCTGCAGAACATTGATTATCTGGCTTATCTCGATATCTACCACTCACGCATTCGGGCGTTCCACGTCAAGGATGCTGAGTTCCAGAAAAACGGGCGCAGCGGCGTCTACGGCGGCTATCAAAACTGGGCCGATCGCCCCGGGCGTTTCCGCTCACTGGGCGACGGTGATATCGATTTTAAAAAGATTTTCAGCAAGCTGACCCAGTATGACTTTGACGGTTGGGCGGTGCTGGAGTGGGAATGTTGCCTGAAGGATGCGCAGGTTGGCGCACGGGAAGGCAGTGAATTTATCCAGCGGCATATCATCCCTGTCTCCGCACGGGCATTTGATGACTTCGCCGCAGGCAGCGAGGTACGCGGATGATTCATGTCGGTATCGTTGGCTCCGGGTTTATCGGCCCGGCGCATGTAGAAGCGCTGCGCCGACTGGGGTTTGTCGAGGTGGTAGCGCTGTGCGATGCGTCGCTGGAACAGGCGCAGGAAAAGGCGCGCCAGCTCAATATTCCTCATGCTTACGGTGACGTTGATGCTTTGCTGGCCCATCCGGGATTACAGGTGGTACACAACTGCACGCCCAACTTCCTGCACGCGCAGGTCAACCGGCAGATCCTAAACGCGGGCAAGCACGTTTTCTCCGAGAAACCGCTGTGCCTGACGCCGGAAGAGGCGAGAGAGCTTGAGCAACTGGCGCAAAAGGCGGGCGTGGTACACGGGGTCAGTTTTGTCTATCGCCAGTTTGCGATGGTGCAGCAGGCGGCGAGCATGATGCGTGACGGTAGCGCCGGGCGGCTCTTTTCAGCCTACGGCGGTTATCATCAGGACTGGATGTTACTGGAAACCGACTTCAACTGGCGAGTGGATGCGCAGCAGGGCGGCGTGTCGCGTGCGGTGGCCGATATTGGCTCCCACTGGTGCGATACCATCCAGTTCGTCACCGGGCGGCGTATTGTTGATGTGATGGCTGACCTTGCTATCGTCTGGCCGACGCGCAAAGCCAGCGTCACCGCAGAAGCTACCTTTAGCGAGCATCGTCCTGACGCGCAGTATCAGGATATTCCGGTCACTACCGAAGACGCCGGTTCCATTTTGTTCCGCTTTGACGACGGCAGCAAAGGCTGCTTTAGCGTTTCGCAGGTCAGCGCCGGGCGTAAAAACCGCCTGCATTTTGATATCAACGCCAGCGCAAGCTCACTGTCGTGGGATCAGGAAAACCCGCAGCAATTGTGGATTGGCAAACGCAGCCAGGCAAATCAATGGCTAAGCGATGATCCTAGCCTGCTCAATCGTGATGTTGCCGGGCAGGCGCATTTCCCCGGGGGGCATAGCGAAGGCTGGCCGGATGCGTTTAAAAATATGATGCTTAATTTCTACCAGGCGGTTGAGGCCGGAAAAATGCCGGAGGCTCGCGAGCGTCGTTTTGCTTCATTCAGTGAAGGCGCGAACGTGATGTATATCATTGATGCAATAGTGAAAAGCCATCAACAACGGCGTTGGGTCAGCGTAGAGCAATAATCCTGTGCCCGGTACGCCGGGCACGTTTTTATGATAGCCTGCACCAAAGCGTTAATTGCAGGGAATCGCGTAGCTATGTCAATTCAGAAAATCGCCCAACTAGCGGGGGTTTCGGTCGCCACCGTATCGCGTGTGTTGAATAACAGCGAGACGGTGAAAGAGAAAAATCGCGAGCGGGTGCTTAAGGCGATAAAAGAGAGCAACTACCAGCCGAACCTTCTGGCACGCCAGCTCAGGACGGCACGCAGCTCGATGATTTTAGTGATGGTGTCGAATATCGCTAACCCATTTTGCGCCGAGGTGGTGAAAGGAATCGAGGAGGCGGCTGAGCAAAACGGTTATCGTATTTTGCTGTGCCACTCCGGCTCTGATATTGAACGTTCAAAGTCGGGCCTGCGCCTGCTGACCGGCAAAATGGTCGACGGAATTATCACCATGGACGCCTTCACCAGACTGCCGGAACTGACCACCGTCATTGGTGATGCGCCGTGGGTACAGTGTGCTGAATATGCCGATGCGGGCGCGGTGTCTTGCGTCGGTATTAACGATGTCGATGCGGCGGAACATGCAGTGGGTTATCTGGCGGCAATGGGGCGTCAGCATATTGCGCTGATCAACCACGACCTGAGCTATAAATATGCCCGTCTGCGCGAACAGGGATATAAATCGGTACTGCAAAAGCAGGAACTGGACTGTTCGGCCGTTGAGTACGCTAACGACCTGAGCGCGGCGGCGGGTAAGGCGGCAATGAAAAAACTGCTGGCGATGAATCCACGCCCGGATGCGGTATTTGCCGTTTCCGATTCGCTGGCGGCCGGTGCCATGCGTGCCATTGAACAGGCCGGGCTACGGGTGCCGGAAGATATTGCGGTTGTGGGTTTTGACGGCACGGAGTTGGCTGAAATGGTGTCGCCGCAGCTTACCACCGTCCAGCAACCGTCACGTGAGATCGGGGCTAAGGCCGTGGAGCTGCTGCTTAATAAGATTGAGAATCCGGACGTCCCAACGGAACGGGTGATGCTGGACTGGCGCTTTATTTCACGCGCCAGCGCCTGAGGATTACTGACCTATCGCGCCTGCCAGGGCGCGAATATCATTACCGGTCGGTGACTGGTGAATACGTAAACCAAACTCTTCCACCACCGCAAAAAGATGGTCAAAGATATCGGCCTGAATGCTTTCATATTCCGCCCACACCACGGTATTGGTAAACGCATAAATCTCAATCGGCAGCCCGTTATTATCCGGTGCCAGCTGGCGTACCATCAACGTCATATCTTTGCGAATACGCGGATGGTTGCGCAGATATTCATTGAGATAGGCACGAAACGTACCGATATTGGTCATCTTACGCAGGTTAAGCACCGACTCGCCGCCACCGTGCTGCTGGTTCCACATGGTAATTTCTTCATGACGTGAGTCCATATACGGTTTGAGCAATCGCGCTTGAATTAAGCGCTGCTGTTCTTGCTCATCCAGAAAATGCACGCTGGTGGTGTCGATATTAATACTGCGCTTAATTCGACGCCCGCCGGAGGCTGACATTCCGCTCCAGTTTTTAAAGGAATCGGACACCAACGACCAGGTCGGAATAGTGGTAATAGTATTATCCCAGTTACGCACTTTGACCGTGGTTAAACCAATATCGGTCACCGCGCCGTCTGCACCGTATTTCGGCATCTCCAGCCAATCACCCAGTTTCAACATATCGTTGGCAGACAGCTGAATGCCCGCCACCAGACCGAGTATCGGGTCTTTAAACACCAGCATCAATACCGCGGCCATGGCACCCAAACCGCTTATCAGAATTGCCGGTGACTGCCCCAGTAGCAGGGAGATTATCAGGATGCCGACCAAAATGGCGCTGACCAGCTTAACGCCCTGGAATATCCCTTTTAACGGTAGTTGCGAAGCTACCGAAAGTTTTTGTGAGAGATTAAAAATAACGTCCAGCAACGAGAAGAACGATAGCAGGGCATATAGCATGACCCACAGTTGCGCGACGGTGGTTAATATTTGTGCCGCATCGCTGCCTTTTTGCAGCCATAACACTGCCTGCACGTTGACAATAATCCCTTGCAGGGTAAACGCCAGACGGTGAAACAGTTTATTTTGCGTAATGATTTGCAGCCATAAATGACTGCTCGCCTGCGCACGCTTTTCAAAGGTTCGAAGCACCAGCCGATGCAGTATCAGATGGACAATGATGGCAGTGAGAAAAATAATACCAAAGATGATGAAGAGTGAATTGGTATGGTTTATTTCAATGCCCATTTCTTCGATTTGGGTAATCAGTTCCTGCATAACGTCTCCTTTAATGCCAGCCCTTTATAATGGACAGGCTGGCTATAATATGCAAACCGCTATGCTCTATGGATTTCAAGTTGCAGGAAGGCGGCAAGCGAGTGAATCCCGATGAGCTTACTGTAGTAAGTGATTCGGGTGAACGAACACAGCCAACGCACCTGCAACTTGAAAGACGACGAGCATATACAGGAACTTAACATTACGAGGTGGAGAGCGCCGGGCTACGGTTTAAATGATGGCGCAGGCCAATGGCGATAATCGCCAGCAGCAGCATCATCACCGCTTCAACGCCAAGGAAGCCGACCATCGCATCGGTATAACTGCCGTGATGGTTACGCATCAACACCAGCAGCAGTGAGCCAAATACCGCAGGACCAAGGCCCAGCGTGGCTTGTTGCACCGTACTGAGCAGCGCGCTGCCGGCACCGGCATCATTGGCGGTGATATCACGCATTCCTACGCGGTAGAAGCAGTTCACAATCAGCGCCTGACCATAGCCAATCAGCGCCGTCGACGGCATCAGGATTAGCGTAGTGGTTGATTGGCCGAAGTGATGGAAAGTCTCCATCAGCAGCAACAGACCGCTAATTTGCACCACCAGACCGGCAACCATAATCCGTCCCATACTGTGGCGGGCGATCAGTTTCGGTGCGTACATCGCCGACAGGAAGTAGGCGACGCCAAGGGCGACAAAGCTGTTTCCTGACTGCCACGGTGCCATGCCCAGACCCGACTGCATGGTCAGCGCCATACAGAACATAAACCCAGACCAGGCGCTGAAAAACAGCAGGGCGATAACCATCCCGAAGCGAATACTGGCGAATTTCAACAGCCGTGGTGGTAACAGAGGATGCTCACCGCGTCGCTCTTTTTGTCGCGCGCTTGTGCGCATCCAGAACAGCAGTGGAATCGTCGCCAGCAGCATCAGACGCATTGACCACGGCCAATGCAGTTCCGGCCCCAATGCCATCGGAAACAGCAGGCAGCACAGCACCAGCCCCAGGCTAAGCGTGCCCTGCCAGTCGATGCTGGAATGCTCGTCGCGACGGGTTTCCGGGACATAGCGGCGGCTGAATGCCAGCACCAGCAGGCCAATCGGTACGTTGATGAAAAAAGCGTTACGCCAGCCCATCCCGGCGATATCCGCCGACACCAGCCAGCCGCCGAACATCTGGCCGACGATAAACGAGATCCCGCCGATCCCCCCGTACAGGCTAATTGCGCGAGCGTGCGCGGTACCTTTCATAGTCACATGAAGCGTCGCGAGAATCTGCGGCACTATCAACGCCGCACCCGCCCCTTGCAGCGTGCGTGCAGCCAGCAGGGCGGTAATTGAATTCGATATGCCGCACAGCAGCGAGGCCAGGCTAAACACCGCCACGCCCCACATAAACAGGCGACGACGGCCGTAGTTATCGCCCAGCTTACTGCCCATTGCCAGACAGACGGCGAACGCCACGCCGTACAATGCGACGATAAGCTCCAGTTGCGTGGCGCTGGCGTGCAGCGACGCGGTAATTGAATCGAGGGCGACGTTGGTAATTGAGGTATCAATTTGCGGCAACATCAGGCCGATCATCAGCAGGAGAAGCCCCGCACGGCCGGGTGAAACAGTAGACGTTTTCATGGTGACTCCATTGCGTCATTCAGCGATTGGCCGTAGCATCGCTCTTTAAATAAACGGGTACCAGTTCCTGGTTATACTGGTATTGGCACTACTATGCTGGAGATACCATGAGCCTCATCAGCCACAGTGAAATTGATGCATTGCAGACACGGCAGAGCGATAGCCGTAAGCAGCTGGGTGCATTTCTTCGGGCGCGACGGGAAAGTCTCGATCCGCAACGGCTGGGATTACCGCGCAGCGGACGGCGGCGCACGCCGGGTCTGCGTCGCGAAGAGGTGGCGATGCTGGCAGATGTTGGCGTGACCTGGTATACCTGGCTTGAGCAGGGGCGCGAGGTTAATCCGTCGGTCGCGGTAATGCAAGCGGTCGCCGAGGCGCTTTCGTGCAGCGAGCTTGAGACGCGCCATCTGTTTGTGCTGGCGGGGCTGGCGCCGCTGGAATCCGTCAACGTCCCTCAGTGTGACTCAATAAGCCCCGGCGCACGCCGTATGCTGGACAGTTTGCTGCCTAATCCCGCCAGCGTTCAGCGACCGAATTTCGATATTGTGGCGTGGAATGATGCCTTTTGTCGGCTGATGGGGGTCGATTTTTCAACCCTTCCGGAAGACGATAGAAATTGTATCTACCTGTATCTGACGCACCCCGGCTGGCGCAGCCGTCTGGCGAATCGTGATGCGCTGGCGACCTTTGTCTCTTATTTCCGCGCCGCGATGGCAGAACACCGTGGTGAACCGGCGTGGGAAAACAAGCTGGCACGTTTTTTCGCCGCCTCTGCCGAGTTTGAAGCCCTGTGGCATCAGCGCTACGAAGTTCGCGGCGTCGAAAACCAGATTAAAAATTTTAACCATCCCGAGTTCGGTGAATTCCAGCTCCAGCAAATGTACTGGTACTCCGCGCCGCGTAACGGCTCACGCCTGCTGGTGTATTTACCGGTCGATGAAGCGGGGGAGGTAGTGCTGGAGAAGCTCTCGCGCTGAAACACTCCCGGCGGCGCTGCGCTTGGCCGGGCTACGGTTCGATGCTGTTTTACGATCCGCTATCCAGAATTGATGATAGGATCTGAATGTCGTCTTTATTGCGCATAAAGTCATGCATGGTTGGCAGATTAGCCTTTAATGCAATTTGCCTTATATGCTAATATTTCAGAGACGAAAATCGTGTTCAGAATCGTTGTTCATTCGGATGTCAGAGATGAGCTGCTGGCACTGCCTGCGTCGGCTCAGGCTAAAATGATCGGCAAGATAGAGAAACTTCGGCATAACCCTACCTTACTGCGGGAACCGGACAGCAAGCCTCTTTCTCATGGACTCTTTGAAATACGCACGCTCGGAGGTATCCATACCCGAGGCATCTATGTATTTCAGCGTGAAGAAACGATTTTTTTGCTACGCGTTTTTATTAAAAAAATGCCAAAAACGCCCCCAGCGGAGATACGTCTGGCACTAAAGCGGCTACAGGAGATGCGGGATGAGCAAGAAAATTATTGATTGGGATGAACTGAAAGCCGAGATGCTGGACGCACCGGATGTGAAAGCAGCGTTTGATGCTGAGGCACGGCGAGAAAGACTGCGTGCCATGCTGGCACAATGGCGAAATCATGCGGGGCTGACTCGGGCGCAGGTGGCGATGAAGATGGGCGTCAGTGCGCCAACGGTATCAAGAATGGAAGCGAATGTAACCCGTGCGAGCCTGGACACGCTGACGCGCTATGCGCTGGCGTGCGGCGTCAAGCATCCGCAGATAGTGCTATATTGAGATTTCCCGGCGTCACGTAGCGAAACCGGGTTACCGCAATACGTAGCCCGGCCAAGCGCAGCGCCGCCGGGAGTAACACCTAAACCGATTAAATCTCGGTAATCACCGTCTCTTCAGGCAGACGTGATTTAGGCAGCTTCTTGTTGAAATCTTCTTCGCTGTGATAGCCCACCGGTACCACCACCAGGCTGGTGAAGCCTTTCTCTTTCAGACCAAACTCGGCGTCGAGAACGGCAGCATCAAAGCCTTCAATCGGTACCGCATCCAGGCCCATTGCGCCCATTGCCAGCAGGAAGTTACCGACGTTCAGGTAGGTCTGACGCGCAGCCCACTGATCGTCATCGTGGTACTCTTTACGGTGCAGATCGGCAAAGAAAGTACGGCCTTTATGGTTAGCCGCTTTGGCTTCCGGGTTGGCGAAACGGCCATCGACTTCTTCCTGATCGACCACTTTTTCCAGCCACGCGTCATCAATGGCGGTTTTCGCGCAGAACACTACCACGTGAGAGGCATCGAGCATTTTGCGTTCGTTAAACACGTAGCCGCCCGCAGTGGATTTCGCCACACGTGCTTTCCCTTCGTCGGTGCTGGCGACGATGAAATGCCACGGCTGGGAGTTGGTGCTCGACGGGCTATAGCGCAGCAGCGTTTTCAGGTTTGCAGCCTGCTCAGCGGTCAGTTTTTTGCTGGCGTCGAACGCCTTGGTGGAATAGCGTGCTAAGGCAACGGAAACGATATCCATAAATACTCCTGAATGATGAAAAGCACCGCCAATCGGTGCGTTGAATCACAGCAGGGTACCGCGCTGATTAACAAATGAGAAGGGTATTCAATGCGATAACACTTATCGCATTGAACGCAAAATCAGGAGGGACGGACGCGTTGCTGAACACGCTTCGGCAACTTGTTGACCACCAGATTCCAGGAATCCTCAATCAAACTGTTGAGCAGATCCTCGGTGATCTCCGGGCCCGGATAGACGGAAATCCAGTGTTTTTTATTCATGTGGTAACCCGGCTTGATATGCGGGTAGATCGCCTGATGTAAAAGCGATTGCTCGGGATCGACCTTCAGGTTGAGGATCGCCTCACCGCGCAGACAGGTTTTCAGCATAAATATCTTCCCTTCGACGGTGAAGACGTCATATTCCGGCCCGAACGGCCAGTAGATATCCGAGAAGGGCAGGGTAAGCGCAAAATCATGCGCCCGTGCATGCAGAGTTTTACCGTCCATTACTCTTCCTCGGCGAGTGCCAGCCACATGGCTTCAAAACCCAGCGCCTTCAGAGCATCGGCGCGCTGTGGCTCTCGGCTGGCAAATTCAATGGTGGCTTCCGCCAGCGACAGGAACAGCGCATCGCCAAAGGAGCGGAATTCGTCCGACATAAATACCGGACGAACCGAGCGTTGGCAGAGCTTCTGTAGCTCAGGGAACATGGCACGCACCTGCTCGATGGTTTCATCGGTGATTTTTTCGCTCACCGCCATGCGGCGAATGGCGTGATGCCCGGTGGGGTTTCGCACGCCCCAGTCGATATAGCTGTTCCAGATACTGTGGGTAAATTCTTTTGGCGAGACGTTCTCGACAAGTCCGGCAAGCATAGCCTGACACAGGTCGCTCTTCAGATGCAGATAAAGCGCATTCAGCAGGTCGTCTTTGGTGGCGAAATAGCGAAACAGTGTGCCTTCAGCCACCCCGGCACTGCGTGCAATAAGCGCAGTCGACGCGGCAATACCGGATTGGGCAATGGCGCTGGTAGCAGCATCTAGTAACGCTTGTTTTTTATCTTCACTCTTCGGACGAGCCACTACACTTTACCTCTCTGACGGTTAAAACGGTGATTGAAACATGTTGAGCCCTGAGACTTCAACGTCGATTGTTTAATTTTGGAAATTGCTTGACGATTTTTTTCTCACCTTCCTATAATGAGTGCCTACTCACTCATAATCAACTTTTTTAGTGTGGCTTCCTGGATGAAGCCAATCTCGGGTCAGGACATGAAACGTTTCATCATCTGTGTGGTTGCCATCATGCTTATTGCCAGTGCTGCAAGTTTACCTTTCGTTCTGAACGCTGGTTTTGGCCAGGCACCGCAGGGGGCCGAGAAAAGTCAGATAGAGCGCTCGCCAAACTATCGCGATGGCGCGTTCCAGAACACATTGCCTACGCCGGGTTTTACCGGCGACAAAAATATGATCATGGCGTGGTGGGAATTTTTAACGGCTAAACGTGAAAATGCCCGTCCACAGCAGCCGCTGCCGCTGGTGCCAACTGACCTCGCCAGTCTGCCACTGCAACAAGACACCATGATTTGGCTGGGCCACTCGTCGTGGTATTTACAGTTGTCCGGCAAACGCATTCTGATTGACCCGGTATTTAGCAGTTACGCCGCACCCTTCGCTTTTTTGAATAAGGCGTTTGACGGTAATTATCCATGGCAGGCGGCCAATATGCCGGAAATCGACCTGCTGATTATCTCCCACGATCACTACGATCATCTCGACTACGCCACCATTAAAGGGTTGATGCCGAAGGTGAAACGCGCTGTCGTGCCGCTGGGGGTGGGTTCTCACCTGCGTTACTGGGGGATGAAAGACGAGATCATCACCGAAGCGGACTGGCAGCAAAGCGTCACTATCAGTGATGCGCTGAGCGTACACGTTTTACCCGCGCGTCACTTTTCCGGCCGAGGCATCAAGCGTAACCAGACCCTGTGGGCCAGCTTTATGTTCGTGACGCCGACGCAAAAGATTTACTACAGCGGCGACAGCGGCTACGGCCCGCACTTTAAAGCGATTGGCGAACAGTTTGGCAAGGTTGACCTCGCCATTCAGGAAGACGGTCAGTATGACCAGGACTGGCGCTACATTCACATGATGCCGGAGCAAACCGCGCAGGCGGCGGTAGATCTTAACGCACAGCGTGTGCTGCCGGGGCACGCCGGGCGCTTTGTATTGGCAAAACATACCTGGGATGACCCGTACAAACGGCTGGCCGCTGCCAGTAAAGACAAGACGTATCGGCTGCTGACGCCGATGCAGGGTGAGCCTGTATGGCTTGCCGACACTATGCAAACATTTCATGCCTGGTGGGAATAACCACCGGTTGTAGTTAAATGAGGGGAGGGGTATATGACCGAATTAGCCACTCAGGTTGTCGACACACTGGTCGAATGGATTGACAATAATCTGCATCAACCGCTGCGCATTGATGAAATTGCTCGCCGAGCCGGGTATTCAAAATGGCATCTGCAGCGCATTTTCTTACAGCACAAAGGGGAGAGCCTTGGGCGCTATATTCGCAAGCGTAAGCTCGATTTGGCGGCGGATGAGTTGTGTACAACCGATCAAAAGGTGTACGACATTTGCCTGAAGTATGGGTTTGAATCCCAGCAGACCTTTACGCGTATTTTTACCCGCACGTTTAATCAACCGCCGGGTGCGTACCGCAAAGAGAATCATCGCCCGCAAACGCATTGATCTTCTCAGGGGGGAGCGGGGATGTGGCTTTGTCGCCGGTTTCCCCCCACCCTAACCCTCTCCCCAAAGGGGCGAGGGAATAAGTATGTGCGCGTAGCCTGGCCGAGCGAAGCGACGCCGGGACGCACCATCATCTAATCCGCCAGCGAAAACCAACGCCGCCACACAAAACGCAGCACCAGATATTCCACCGTCCCCAGCGCCAGAAACCACACGCAAAACAGCACCGTATAGAACTGATTGAGATCCATAAAATGGAAGGTCTCAACGAGCTTTTGTGCCAGCGTCAGCCCCAGTGACGGTGCTGGCAGCAGCAGGCAGGAGAGAAACGCCAGCAATAAAATGCCGGCGGCGGTCATCAGCGTTTCGAGTGGATGCTTCATGTAATGTTAATCTTTAGTTAAAGATATTATTGTCCGGTAATTTTTTATGGAACGCAATGTTTCTAATTTAATAAATGACGAAGCGAATAATTAATATAAATAACAAGTCTTACGAAAATAATCGTATCGCGCATGTCAATTAATAATCTAAATTAAACTAAATAAGTGTTTCGTAAATTAACGTCATGCACCAGACAGTATTTTTACAAAAGTATAAGTACTGTATCCAACCAGCGTAGCGACCACTATAGCTAACACTATGTACAGCGCCAGGCGGCGCCCTCTGTAGATTCCAAACATAATGACCTCGTTTAGATTGGGTTTAGGAATATTCTGTAATATTAATATCAGTTAATAAACTTAATGTCGTTTTGAAATTTATACAACAAAGAATTTTGTCTGAGAATAAACGTTCTTTGAACGCGGTAAATAATTAACGATATCGCCTTGGCCAGAAAATGAATTCAGGCTTTCCGTTCGCAGGAATTTAAAAGGAAACGCTATTTTGTCAAAAATGATAAACAATCAGAATGTGCCACACCCGGGTCACGACCCGCACGAGCATGCGTACCAGCGTTCTGCACAGGATGTCCTGTCGCAGATGAACAGCCAGCCCGAGGGGCTTAGCGCCGCCGATGCCCAGCAGCGTCTGCATGTCTACGGCCCGAACGCATTGCCGGAAAAGAAAGGCAAGCCTGCCTGGCTGCGTTTTCTCGCGCATTTTAATGATGTCCTGATCTACGTCCTGCTGGCCGCCGCTGCGCTAACCGCAGTGATGGGCCACTGGGTCGATACCGCCGTTATTCTCGGTGTCACGGTGATTAACGCCCTGATTGGTCATATTCAGGAAAGCAACGCCGAGAAATCGCTGAAAAGCATCCGCAACATGCTCGCAAGTGACGCGCAGGTGATTCGCGACGGTAACCACATGACGGTGGCGACCACCGAACTGGTCCCGGGCGATATCGTGGTGCTGCGTGCGGGCGACCGCATTCCGGCGGACATGCGCCTGATTGAAGCGCACAACCTGCGCGTGGAAGAGGCAATCCTCACCGGTGAGTCAACCGTTGTTGATAAGCACACCGAAGCATTACACGGTGAACTGTCGTTGGGTGACCGTACCAACATGCTGTTCTCCGGCACCACCGTGAGCGCGGGCGGCGGCATGGGCGTGGTGGTCGCTACCGGTCAGGAGACTGAGCTTGGCCACATCAACCAGATGATGGCGGGCATTGAAAAACACCGCACGCCGCTGCTGGTGCAGATGGATAAACTTGGCAAGGCCATCTTTGCCATTATTCTGGCGATGATGGTGGCGCTGTTTGTCTTCAGCATGCTGCTGCGCGATATCCCGCTGGGCGAACTGCTGCTGTCGCTGATTAGCCTGGCCGTTGCCGCTGTCCCGGAAGGTCTGCCAGCGATTATCTCCATTATCTTGTCTTTGGGTGTCCAGGCGATGGCGCGCAAGCGGGCGATTATCCGCAAGCTGCCTACGGTGGAAACGCTGGGAGCGATGACCGTGGTCTGCTCGGATAAAACCGGCACCCTGACCATGAATGAAATGACCGTGAAAGCGATCATTACCGCGGATAGCTGCTACCGCGTAGACGGCAACAGCTACGAGCCGCACGGCAAAATTTATCTGGAAGGCTGCGACACGGCGGTCGAGGTTCAGCCGAATACGGTACTGGAAACCTACCTGCGGACTATCGATCTGTGTAATGACAGCCAGCTGGTTCAGGATACCGAAGGCCACTGGGGGATTACCGGCGGCCCAACCGAAGGCGCACTGAAGGTGCTGGCGGCGAAGGCTAACCTTACGCCACTGCGTACCCAACTGATTGCGAAAATCCCGTTTGATTCGCAGTACAAATATATGGCCACCCACTTCCAGTTGGCTGATAAAGAGACCGTGATGGTGACCGGCGCGCCGGATGTCCTGTTTGCCTTGTGTCAGCAGCAGCAGACTTCGCGCGGTATTGCACCGTTCGACCGGGGTTATTGGGAAACTGAAATGGCGCGCTTTGCCAGCCAGGGGCTGCGCATGGTCGCAGCGGCGGCCAAACCGGCCAAGGCTGGGCAAAAAACGCTCGACCACAGCGACCTCCAGAACGGCCTGGTGTTCCTCGGCATTGCCGGAATGATGGACCCGCCGCGTCCAGAAGCGGTTGATGCGATCCACACCTGCCAGAACGCGGGGATCCGCGTGAAGATGATCACCGGCGATCACCCGCAGACGGCGATGAGCATCGGCCAGATGCTGGGGATCCACAACAGCAGCGAAGCGATGACCGGCTACCAGCTGGAGCACATGGACGACGCCGAGCTGGCCAAAGCGGCGGTGGAGTACGACATCTTTGCACGTACCAGCCCGGAGCATAAGCTGCGCCTGGTAAAAGCCTTGCAGGACAGCGGTGAAATCGTTGGTATGACCGGTGATGGTGTTAACGACGCCCCGGCGCTGCGTCAGGCTGACGTCGGTATCGCCATGGGTATCAAAGGAACCGAGGTGACCAAAGAGGCCGCCGACATGGTACTGACCGATGACAACTTTGCCACTATCGCCAGCTCGGTCAAAGAAGGCCGTCGGGTCTACGACAACCTGAAAAAGACCATCCTGTTTATCATGCCGACCAACCTGGCGCAGGGACTGCTGATTATCATCGCGCTGCTGGCGGGCAATATTATCCCGCTGACGCCGGTACTGATCTTGTGGATGAACATGGCGACCTCCGCCACGCTCTCCTTCGGCCTCGCCTTTGAAGCCGCCGAGCGTAACGTGATGAACCGCCCGCCGCGTAAAACCGGTCAGCACGTGATGGATGCCTTTGCCGTCTGGCGCGTGGCCTTCGTTGGCTCGATGATTGCCATCGCCGCCTTTATGCTGGAAGCCTGGCTGGCACCGCGCGGCCACAGCGCCGAGTTTATCCGCACCGTGCTGTTGCAGATGCTGGTGACCGCGCAGTGGGTTTACATGATCAACTGCCGCAGCAGCGACCGTTTCTCCTTGAACAGCGGCCTGTTGAAGAACAAAGGCATTTGGCTTGTGACCGGTGTCCTGCTGGCGCTGCAGGTGGCGATTATCTATCTGCCGCTGATGCAGACGCTGTTTGGCACCGAAGCGCTGCCGCTGCGCTACTGGGGGATTACGCTCGCCATGGGTGGGGTGATGTTCCTGGTGGTTGAAGTTGAAAAGCGCCTGACCCGCCGATTCCGCAAAACCGCATAGCCTGAAGTGCTCCTCTCTAAGGGAGAGGAGCACTGACTCTGCAAGGACTCCCCGATGAAAAAAACACTCCGCCTCGCCTGGCTTGCCTGCGGGCTGGCTTACTGCACCCTCGCATCGGCTGCGGTTCCGGTACGTGTCACTACCGTTGAACCTGCACCACATGCGGTGGAGCGCCAGTTACCGGGCAGCGTCGAGGCCATTCATGCCGTCGATATCCGCGCCCGTACCGAAGGCGCAATCGTGCAGCGCCAATTCCAGGATGGACAAAATATTCAGGCAGGCGACCTGCTGTTTACCCTCGACGATGCCCAGCCGCGTGCGGCGCTGGCGTTAGCGCAGGCTGAGTTAAAAAGCGCGCAGGCCTCGTTACGTCAGGCTCAGCAGCTGTTGACTCGCTTCCAGAGCCTGAAAACCCACCAGTCGATCAGCCGTAATGATGTGGATACCGCGCAGATGCAGCGTGATGTCGCCGCTGCCGCCGTTGAACAGGCGAAAGCGCGGGTCAGCGCCCAGCAGATTATCCTTGATTACACCCGTATTACCTCGCCGGTGAACGGTCGCGTGGGGCACAGCGCCTTTCACGTTGGCAGCCTGGTGAACCCCGCCAGCGGCGTGTTGGTGGAGGTGGTCCAGCTCGACCCGGTGCGCGTGAGTTTTGCGCTCGACGAGTCGGCATTTTACAGCAAGGCCGGGCAGCACCCGGATATCAGCACGCTGAAAGCTGCATGGCTGGCGCAAATTACCCTTGATGGCAAACGTGAAGATGGCGTGCTGACCTCCGTCGATAACCGTATCGATGCGCGTACCGCAAGCGTTGCCGTTCGCGCCGAATTTGCCAACCCGCAGCACCGGCTGCTGCCGGGCGGCAATGTTAACGTCACGCTGCGTCCACAGGTCACAGGCGAGAGTCTGATGATCCCCGTGTCGGCGGTTCAGCAAGATGCGCAGGGCTACTTTAGCTGGGTGCTGACGTCTGAGAATACCGCTGTGCAGCTGCGCCTGACATTAGGCGGGCAGCAGGGACAAAATTTTGCCGTTAGCCAGGGACTTCAGGCAGGCGAGCGCGTGGTCATCGAAGGCGCACAGCGTCTGACCGACGGCGCAGCCGTGCAGCCGTTGAATTAAGGAAGGAGTGAACGATGCTGACGTTTTTTATCCGTCGTCCGCGTTTCGCGATGGTGATTGCGCTGCTGATGACTTTTGTCGGTGCGGTGGCGTTGAAGCTTATTCCGGTGGAGCAGTACCCGCAAATCACCCCGCCGGTGGTGAACGTGAGCGCCAGTTGGCCTGGCGCCAGCGCGCAGGATGTGGCGGAGGCCATTGCCGCGCCGCTGGAAACACAGCTCAACGGCGTTGACCAGATGCTGTACATGGAGTCGACCAGCTCAGACGATGGCGGCTACAGTCTTAACCTGACTTTTGCCGCAGGAACCGACCCGGATATGGCGGCGATTGACGTGCAAAATCGCGTCGCTCAGGCCGTGGCGCAACTGCCTACCGACGTCCAGCAAAACGGCGTGTAGGTGCGTAAACGCGCGAGTAATTTGCTGATGGGGGTGAGCCTCTATTCCCCAAACGGCACGCTTGCGCCATTACAGGTCAGTAACTACGCCAGCACACAGATCCGTGAAGCGCTGGCGCGTCTGCCGGGCGTTGGCCAGGTGCAGATGTTTGGTGCGCGTGATTACAGCATGCGTATCTGGCTGCGCCCGGACCGGATGAATGCGCTGAATATCACCAGCGACGATATCGCCAAAGCGCTCAGCGAGCAGCACGTGCAGGGCGCATCCGGGCAGGTAGGCACACCGCCGGTATTTAACGGTCAACAACAAACCCTGACCATCAACGGGCTGGGACGTCTGACTACCGCAGCGGAGTTTGCTGAAATCGTGGTGCGCAGCGGTGAACAAGGGCAGTTAGTTCGCCTTTCCGATGTGGCAACCATCGAGCTTGGCGCGCGCAGCTACAATTCCAGCGCCCAGCTAAACGGTGTGGAATCAGCCTACATGGGCATTTATCCCACGCCGACCGCTAACGCCTTGCAGGTGGCGAGCGCCGTGCGCGACGAACTCACCCGCCTGCAAAACCGCTTTCCGGCCGACCTGACCTGGGAAGTCAAATTTGATACCACCCGCTTTGTGGCGGCAACCATTAAAGAGATTGGCACCTCGCTGGCGCTCACTCTGCTGGCGGTAGTGGCGGTGGTTTCGCTGTTCCTGCAAAGCGTGCGCGCGACGTTGATTGTGGCGTTAGCCATTCCAGTGTCGCTGGTTGGCACCTTCGCGGTGCTCTACCTGCTGGGTTACAGTGCCAACACCCTGAGTCTGTTCGCGATTATTCTGGCGCTGACCATGGTGGTGGATGACGCCATCGTGGTGGTGGAAAGCGTCGAAGGGCATATGGCGGACGGGTTAAATCGCACCGAAGCAACGGCGCTGGCGCTGCGTCAGATTGCCGGGCCGGTGATCGCCACCACGCTGGCGCTGCTGGCGGTGTTTGTCCCGGTGGCGATGCTGCCGGGGATCGTTGGCGAATTGTACCGTCAGTTTGCCGTCACGCTCTCCACGGCGGTGACGCTGTCGAGCATTGTGGCGCTGACTCTCACTCCGGCACTCTGTGCGCTGTTGCTGCGCCCGCGTCCGGCGCAACCTGCGGCATTCTTCGTGTTGTTCAACCGTGGGTTGGACGCCACGCGCGATGGCTACGGTCGATTAGTGATGTGGATGAACCGCCGCCCGTGGGTGGCCGTTGCGGCAACCTTAACCGCCGCGCTGCTGGTGGTGTTTAGTTTTATGACCATGCCGAAAGGCTTCCTGCCAGCCGAAGATCAGGGCTACGTTTTTGCTAACGTCCAGTTGCCGGAGTCGGCATCTTTAGAACGTACCGAAGCGGTGATGACGCAGGCGCGTGAACTGCTGGCGGCGCATCCGGCGGTAGAGGATGTAATTCAGGTCTCCGGCTTTAGCATTCTCAGCGGTACCAGCGCGTCTAACAGCGGTTTTATCTCGCTGATGCTCAAAGACTGGTCGCAGCGCGCGCCGCTGGCGTCGGTGATGGGTGAATTACAGCGCCAGCTTCATGCGCTGCCGGAAGCGAACATTATGCTGTTTGCACCGCCGACGCTGCCGGGGCTGGGGAATGCTGCCGGTTTTGACCTGCGCATTCTGGCGCAGGCCGGGCAATCTTCTGCTGAACTGGAGCAGGTGACGCGCACGATATTAATGGCGGCGAATCAGCACCCGCAGTTAAGTCGTGTGTTCACCACCTGGAGCAGCAACGTCCCACAACTGACACTGACGGTCGACCGCGACCAGGCCGCCCGTTTAGACGTGCCGGTATCACGCATCTTTAGCAGCCTGCAAACGGCATTCGGCGGCGCACGAGCCGGGGACTTCAGTATCAACAACCGCGTCTACCACGTGGTGATGCAAAACGACATGCAGTGGCGCGAGCGCGCCGGGCAAATCAGCGAACTGTTTGTGCGCAGCAACCACGGCGAGCGCGTGCGTCTGAGCAATCTGGTGACCATTACGCCAACCGTTGGCGCGCCGTTTATCCAGCAGTACAACCAGTTCCCGTCGGTCTCGGTTAGTGGTTCGGCGGCAGAAGGGGTCAGCAGCCGCACGGCGATGATGCAGATGGAAACGTTGCTGGCTGAGCACTTGCCGGAAGGCTACGACTACGCGTGGAGCGGCTTGTCCTGGCAGGAGCAGCAGACCGGCAACCAGGCAATATGGATTGTGCTGGCGGCGGTAGCGATGGCGTGGCTGTTCCTCGTCGCGCAGTATGAAAGCTGGACGCTACCGGCAAGCGTAATGCTGTCGGTGCTGTTCGCCATCGGTGGCGCGCTGCTGTGGTTGTGGCTTGCGGGCTATGCGAATGACGTGTACGTGCAGATAGGGCTGGTGCTACTGATAGCCCTGGCGGCGAAAAACGCGATTCTGATCGTCGAATTTGCCCGCGCCCAGCGGCAGGCGGGGCTGTCGATTGTTGATGCCGCACGTGAAGGGGCAACGCGCCGCTTCCGGGCGGTGATGATGACAGCGGTGTCGTTTATTATCGGGATCATGCCGATGATGTTCTCCACCGGCGCGGGGGCGCAGAGCCGCCAGATAATCGGTACCACGGTGTTCAGTGGGATGTTGGTGGCGACGGTGATTGGCATTCTGTTTATCCCATCGCTGTATGCGCTGTTCCAGCGTTTGCGCGAGTGGGCGCACCGCCGGGCGGGTTAACCCATCTGCGCAAGCTGATGACGCAGCACATCCACCCCCGGCGCGATGGCGTCGGGGTGAATGGCATGAAAGCCCATGCGGAAAAAGTTATCCGGCGGCGTGATATCAAGAAAATGACGCGCGCCGGGTTCAATGAGCACCCCGGTATGCGCCGCACGCCAGGTTAACTGCTGGGTACTGATATGCGCAGGCGTGCGCAGCCAGAAAGCATTGGCATGCTCGCTGCCGGGCAGCGGCTGGCACGCTGGTAGCAGCGTCGAAAGTGCGTTATTGAGCATCTCCCAACGTCTGGCAGAATCATCGCGGTAGCGCCGCAGATGAGTTTCGTAATGGCCCTGCGCCAGAAAATGCGCCATCTGATACTGAATATTGGTCGGTGGATGGCGGTACACCAGCCGACGCAGCGCGCGCGCCTCATCAATTAAGTCCGGGTCAGCGACCATAAACCCCAGTCGTAATCCCGGTGACAGCGCTTTCGACAGGCTGCTGACATAAATCACTCGCCCGCTGCGGTCGCTGGCTTTCAGCGCCGGGAGCGGGTTTATCTGGAAGTTACTTTCCGAATCATAATCATCTTCAATAATCACCGCATCGTGTTGGGCTGCGTGTGTCAGTAGCTGGTTGCGACGGGCTTTGCTCATGGTGACTCCGGTCGGCACTTGATGCCCTGGCGTCACATAGTAGTAATCGCACGGGGCATCATTGAGCACGATCCCTTGTTCATCGACCGGGTGCGGCACAATCTGGCATTCGCTCAGCCCAAAGGTGTTAATCGCTTCGCGAAATCCGGGATTTTCCACGCCGACGCGGGTCTGGCGAGACATCAACAAACGGGTTAACAGATACAGCGCATTTTGCGAACCCAGCGTGATGAGAATTTCGTCCGGCGCGGCAACAATACCGCGCTTGGGCAGCACGCGAGTGCGAATCTGCTCGATCAACATCGGCACATCCTGGTCGATGTGGTCGACAACCCACGACGGGTCGCGCGCGCCGCCGTGCAACCAGTTAGCCGCTGAACGCCAGCTCACCAGCGGAAACTGGCGGGCATCAGGCTGACCGTAGATAAATGGGTAGCGGTAGTTCATCCAACCAGCGGGTTTTAATATCGACTCCTGCTGGCTGGGGGTAATATTGAGCCGCTTGCCCCATGATGGTGCATTATCGGCATCAATCGGAGCAGGTACGGCGCTGTTCTGGCGCGGGGCGTGGTAGTCCGGATGCAGATAATAACCGCTGCGGGGGCGGCTAATCAGATAGCCTTCGTTGACCAGACTTTCGAACACCAGCGCGGTGGTATTTCGTGAAACCTGAAGCTGCTGCGCCAGCTGTCGGCATGAGGGCAACGGCGTCTCGGCGGCAAAAATACCGCCCAGAATGGCGTTGACCAGCGACTCGCGAACCTGCTCTTGTAAACCGCGCTGACGGTCGAAATCCACGTGCATTAAGTGCCGAATCATCCGCTGCTCCTTTCCCCATTCGCTTTCAAAGACCTCAGCAATTTTTGTACCAGCCTGAAATCGTCTGACACAACGACGCGCAAAAACTGGCTCTATTCAGAAAGTAAAAAGTCTCCCTACAGTAAAAACGCCACTCGCAACCGCTTCGGTTTGTCGCTGTCGGCACATATCTTGCAACGCTTTCAGGGCGTCAGGAATAAACGTATCGGGCATGTTTAACAGGGGTCACACGATGAAAAAAACGATGGGTTCGTATTATCTGGCTGCCGTCATGGCAATGACCTTTTCTGTGCAGGTGGCTGCGGCCGACTTACCGGCAATTGAAAAATCCGGGACGTTAAAAGTGGCGACTGAGGATGATTACGCGCCGTTTAACTTTATGAATAACGGCAATGCCGACGGGTTTAACAAAGATATGCTGGCGGCGCTGCGTGAGTACGCCAAATTCAACGTCACGCAAAGTATTTTACCGTGGACCGGGCTATTAGCCGCAGTCTCAACCGGGCAATACGATATGGCCTTAACCGGTGCTGTGGTCACCGATGAACGTCTTAACGTGTTTAATTTCACCCCACCATGGGCTTCGGCGCAGCACTATTTTGTGAAGCGAGCGGGGGACACCTCGTTAAATACCATTGCCGATCTTAGCGGTAAAAAAGTGGGTCTTCAGGCAGGCAGCGCGTTATTAGCGCGTTTACCCGAACTGAAAGCGATGATTGAAAAAACCGGCGGCAAACTGGGGCCGGTGGTGGAATATCCTTCCTACCCGGAAGCCTATGCTGATTTAGCCAACAAACGCCTCGACTACGTGATTAACGTGGTGATTTCCGTCAACGACCTGGTGAAAGCCAAACCGAAAGTCTTCGCCAAAGGACTGCCGGTTTCCGGCCCGGGCTATATGGCCTGGCCGATGCCGAAAAGCTCGCCGGAGCTGTTAGCTTACATGACGAAATTTACCGAGCACATGCGGGCAACCGGTCAGCTTGCTGCCTTGCAGAAAAAATGGTTTGGCGAAACCTATGACGACCTGCCAACGGAACCCATCACCAGCGCCGCGCAATTCCACAAATTAGCCGGACAGTAATGAATGCGGCGGGATAGCCCGCCGCCCGTTTGACACAGGAGGGCTACATGGACTCAATCGCATGGCAGTTACTGTTTGAAGGCGCATGGACGACCCTCTGGATCTCGGCTATCGCCATCGCCTGTGGCGTGGTTATCGGGCTGGTCATCGCCTTTGTACGTATGATGAAAATCCCGGTCATTGACCAGATTCTGGTGGTCTATATCAGCCTGGCACGCGCCACGCCGCTGGTGACGCTGGTACTGTTCCTGTTTTTATCACTGCCGACCGTGGGCATCAATCTGGATAAAACGGTGGCGGCGATTGTCGCCCTGACGCTGAACACCTCGGCGTTTAACGCCGAAATCTGGCGCAATGCTTTTCGCACTTTCCCGCGGGAACAGCGCGAAGCGGCGGAGTCGGTGGGGATGCGCCGCTGGCCCTATTTTCGCTACATCATGCTGCCGCAAATGTGGCTGGAAAGCCTGCCCGCACTGGTTAATGAGATGTCCTTTTTAATCAAAGGCAGCCCGGCGATTGCAGTCATCGGCGTGGTGGATCTCACCCGTGTCACTAACCGTATTTCATCTGTGACCTATGAACCGCTTTCCCCCATTCTGGCGGCCGGACTGCTGTATGTGGTGATTATTGGTCTGCTGCTGAAACTCCAGAGCATGGCGGAACGAAAAGCCAAACGACTGGCGCGTTGAACCCAGGAGGAATCATGAATCAATGGGCAATTATCTGGGCCGAGCGCGGCAACTTTTTCGCCGGGCTATTGGCGACGCTGGAACTGTTTATTATTGCCGCCGTCTGTGGGTTATTTATCGGCGTCCTGCTGTGCTATCTCACCGAATATCAAAAGCGCGTACTCAATAATGTGATTATGGGATTGGTAAACCTGATGCGCGCCGTCCCGTTTTTGATCCTTGCTTATTTACTCTACTACGGCCTGCCGGAGTTGGGGCTGAGCCTTGATGCCTGGACGGCGGGATTATTGGCACTGGTTATCTACCACGGCGCCTATTTCTTTGAGATTTTACGCAGCCAGCGTCGGGTATTCTCACACGGCTATATTGAAGCTGCGATAGTTCAGGGGTTCTCCCGCTATACGCTTTTTCGCCGTATCGTCCTGCCGAATATTTTCTCCTCCGCGCTGCCGCTTCTTGGCAATCAACTGATTATCTGCCTGAAGGACACCGCGTTTCTAAGCATTATTACCGTACAAGAAATTACGGCCGCCGCGAATAGCGTGCAGGCGACCTACTTTATTCCGTTTAACGCCTTTATTGTCGCCATTGCGCTGTATTGGGCTATCAGCATTGTGCTTGAACTGCTGGTGAAACGGTTAACTGTTTATAGCGCCAAAAGGGGAATGAGCCATGTCTGATATCACGGCGGTAAGCGTCAAAAATGTCTCTAAACAGTTCGATAACGTTGAGGTGCTGCGCGATATCAACCTGACGGTGGAGAAGGGGACGGTGGTCAGTATTCTCGGCTCCTCAGGCTCGGGGAAATCGACACTGTTGCGCTGTATGAACTGGTTGGAGCAGCCCGACCGGGGCGAGATCCACATTGGCGGTCAGCGCATTGGCGTGGATGATAACAACGGTAAAGCGATGTCGCACCGTGACCTGTCGAAAATCCGCGAACGGGTGGGGATGGTGTTTCAGAGCTTCAACCTGTGGCCGCACCTGACGGTTGAGCAGAACGTGATGGAGGCGCTGCTGCACGTGAAAGGCATGAAGCGCGGCGAGGCGCAGGCGATTGCGCGCCAGCAGTTGGAAAAAGTGGGGATGGCCAATAAAGCGGAAGCTTACCCGATAACCCTTTCCGGCGGGCAAAAGCAGCGTGTAGCGATTGCCCGCTCGCTGGCGATGTCGCCAGAGGTGCTGCTGTTTGACGAACCGACCTCAGCGCTCGACCCCGAGCGCGTGAATGAAGTGCTAAGCGTGATGAAATCGCTGGCAGCCGATGGTTACACCATGGTGGTGGTGACGCACGAGATGGAGTTTGCCCGCCAGGTGTCGAACGAAGTGGTGTTTCTGGAGAAGGGGATTTTGATTGAGAAAGCCCCGCCGGAGATCTTCTTTACGCAGCCAAAGTCCGAGCGGGTAAAACAGTTTTTGCAAAGCAGCCGATAATACAAACCACGCCATTCGGTTCCCTCACCCATGGGAGGGGGGAAGAAAATCATGCAACGGCGCGAAACAGTCCCCTCTCCCCCGTGGGGAGAGGGTTAGGGTGAGGGGGAAACGTGCGCGTAATACCCTCACCCCGGCCCTCTCCCTGCAAGGGAGAGGGAGCAAACCATACTAATCCCTGTCAATCGCAAATGGCTGCCACGCCTGACGCACCGGCATCACCTCCACGCGATTAATGTTCATATGATCCGGTAGGCTTGCGATATAAAACATCTGCTCGGCGATATCGATCGCGGACAGCGGCGTCGTACCACGATAAAGCGCATCCGATGCCGCCTGGTCACCTTTAGTGCGCACCAGCGTAAACTCCGTTTCGGCAATCCCCGGCGCCAGGTCGGTCACCCGCACACCGGTGCCGAGCAGGTCGCAACGCAGGTTATAGCTAAACTGTTTCACAAACGCTTTGCTCGCGCCATACACATGGCTACCGGGATACGGCCACTGCCCGGCAATCGAGCCGATATTGATAATACTGGCCCCCGCGCCGTGGCGAATCAGCGTTGGCAGCAGCGCATGCGTGACGTTCACCAGCCCGGTGACGTTGGTATCAATCATGGTATGCCAGTCCGTCAGCTCCACTTTTTGCGCAGGCAGCGCGGCAAGCGCCAGCCCGGCGTTATTAATCAGCGCGGTGATATCCGCAAATTCCGCGGGCAGGGTGGCGACCGCGGACGCCACCGCCTGGCTATCGCGCACGTCCAGTTCCATCACATGCACCGGCACCAGTGATGCCAGCTCTGCCTGCAAGGCCTGTAGTCGCGCCAGCCGACGACCGCTCAGCACCAGTGACCAGCCCGCGCGCGCAAAGACCTGCGCTGCGGCTTCCCCAAAGCCGGAGGTCGCCCCGGTAATAAACACCACTTTACGATTTTGCATTGTGCTCTCCTGTGCAGGTTGTTCTGAACACTATAAAAACCAGGACTCTGCCTGCCGAGGGACAGTCGGTAGATGGCGTTGTGACACCGGTGTCACAACCGCAGGTCTACACTGGCTCTATCACTTTTTTTTTCGCCAGCGACATGATGGGTCACAGCCAACGGTATGCGAGGAATGACGATGACAGAGCTAAACAACAACGCGGTTCGCCAACTGGACAGAGAGTATGTTTTTCATTCCTGGACGATGCAGGGGAATCTGAATCCCCTGGTGATTGCCGGGGCGAAAGGGTGTGAGCTGTGGGATTACGACGGTAAAACCTATCTGGATTTCAGCAGCCAATTGGTGAACGTTAACCTAGGTTACCAGCATCCGCGAGTGCTAGCGGCAATGAAAGCGCAGCTTGAGTCGCTGGTGACCATTGCGCCCGCCACCGCCAACCAGGCGCGCGGCGAGGCGGCAAAACGCATTGTGGATCTGGCTCCGGAAGGGTTCAGCAAAGTGTTCTTCACCAACGCGGGGGCCGATGCTAACGAGAACGCCATCCGTATGGCGCGGCTTTATACCGGGCGCGATAAAGTGCTGTCGGCCTACCGTTCCTACCACGGCAACACCGGCAGTGCGATTGCTGCCACCGGCGACTGGCGTCGTGTTCCGAACGAGTATTCTCGCGGGCACGTGCACTTCTTTAACCCGTACTTGTATCGCAGTGAGTTTAACGCCACCAGCGAACAAGAAGAGTGCAGCCGCGCGTTGGCGCACCTGCGCCGGATGATTGAATGCGAAGGTCCGAAGGCGATTGCCGCCATCTTGCTGGAGTCGATTCCGGGTACCGCCGGGATTCTGGTGCCGCCGGAAGGGTATATGAAGGGTGTGCGGGCGCTGGCGGACGAGTTCGGCATTATGCTGATTCTGGACGAAGTGATGGCCGGGTTTGGCCGTACCGGCAGCTGGTTTGCTTTCGAACAAGATGGGATCGTACCGGATCTGATCACCTTCGCCAAAGGGGTCAACGCCGGGTACGTGCCAGCGGGCGGGGTGATCATCAGCGACCCGATCGCCCACTATTTTGACGATCACTTTTTTGCGGGAGGATTAACCTACTCCGGTCATCCGCTGGCGATGGCGGCGATTGTTGCCACGCTGGATACCATGAAAGAGGAGCGCATCATCGAGAATGCCGCAACCATCGGTAACGGCGTGCTGCGCCAGGGGCTGGAAGCGCTGGCGGCTTCCTCGGCGTTAATCGGAGAAGTGCGCGGTCGTGGTGTGTTCCAGGCGCTGGAACTGGTCAGCGATCGGGTGAAGAAAACGCCGCTGGCCGCCGGGGATATGGCGGAGATTAAGGGCGCATTGACCGAAGCGGGGCTGCTGAGTTTTGTGGTGGAAAACCGCATTCACGTGGTGCCGCCATGCACCATCACCGCCGAGCAGGTACAGCAAGGGCTGGGGATTTTGCGCAGCGTATTAAGCAATTTCGCCCATTTAGCCACCCCTGGGTCGGCGTAAACGCCTCGCCCGGGCTACAAACGTGGACTACCGTAGCCCGGCCAAGCGCAGCGCCGCCGGGGTTTACCTCGGACTCCAGGTATACGGTGCCGCTACGCCTAGTGGCATGCCCACGCCCCACCACACCAGCAGCAGAATGCTCCACGCCACGAAGAAGGCGATGGAGTATGGCATCATCATCGATACCAGCGTGCCGATGCCCGCGCCCTTCACGTAGCGCTGGCAGTAGATCACAATCAGCGGGAAGAAGACCATCAATGGAGTAATGATATTGGTGCAGGAGTCGCCAATACGGAATGCGGCTTGCGTCAGTTCAGGAGAGATCCCGACCGCCATCAGCATCGGCACCATAATTGGCGACAGCAGCGCCCATTTAGCCGATGCGGAACCAATCAGCAGATTCACCACCGCCGTCAGCACAATCATGCCGATAATCGTGGCTTGCCCCGGCAGCGCCAGCGCTTTTAAGCCGTCTGCACCCATCAACGCCACCAGCGTCCCAATATTGGAATCGCTAAACGCTTTGATAAACATGGCGCAGAAGAACGCCATCACCATGTATGACCCCATTTTGCTCATGGAATCATTCATCGAGCCAATCACATCTTTGCCGCTCTTAAAGGTGCCGGAGGCGAAGCCGTAAACGATACCCGGTAAGATAAAGATCAGGAAAATTAGCGGCACGATAGATTTCATAATCGGCGCGCTATAAGAGGTCAGCGAACCGTCTGTACCGCGCAGCATCGACCCTTCCGGCCAGGCTGCAACCGCCAGTGCCGCCAGACCCAGCAGCATGACGAATGATGCGCGAGTAAAAGCGCGGCTCTCAAGCGGTGTCACGCTCGACATATCTTCATCATGCTTAAAGTCGCCGTCGATAGTCATCTTGCTCACGCGCGGCTCTACGATGCGCTCGGTCACCCACCAACCCACCAGCGTGATGATGATAGATGAAGCAATGCCAAAGAACAGGTTGCACAGGGTATTGACGGTATAGCTACTATCTAATAACTGTGCGGCGGCCTGGGTAAACCCCTGCAACAGCGCATCGTTGCCGGTTGGCACCATGTTGGCAGCAAAACCACCGGAAACGCCGGAGAAAGCAGCGGCAATACCCACCAGCGGGTGACGTCCGGCAGACATAAAGATAATGGCGCCTAGCGGGATCACCAGCACGTAACCGGCATCAGCCGCCACATGGCTGAACATGGCCACAAAAATCAGCATTGGTGTCAGCAGCTTCTTCGGCGTTACACGCAGCATCTTTTTCAGCGCCACGTTAATAAAGCCGGAGCTTTCCGCCACGCCCACGCCCAGCATTGCGACCAGCACGATCCCGAGTGGGGCAAAGCCGGTAAAGGTGGTAACCATATTCGCCAATGTGTTGGTTAACGCTTCGGCGGAGAGCAGGTTATTAATCTGTACGGCTTCCTGCGTCATCGGGTTGATGACGTCGAAAGTCATCATTGAGAGCACCGCCGAAAGGCCCATCACCGCCAGTAAAAAATAGAAAAAGATCAGCGCCGGTTCAGGCAGGCGGTTGCCCGCTTTTTCAATAGCGTTAAGAAAACCGCTCATCAGGCGGCTCTCACTCACTTCATTCCGTGTCCGTGTGTTGGTACTCATTCGATTTCCTTAATTCCGCACAATTGTTTCATTGTTTGTGTGAATGTTTCTGGGAAATCATAGAGGTAATCACGTAGGGAAACTCTATTTTTGTGGTGGATAAAACTGATGAAAATCGCATTTATTTATTTTTTATTCCGGTTATAAGTTTATAACTGGTTGTTGATTCGGTGTTTCCGATGTCTGGTCATATTTATGGCTGGTGGAAGAGGGTGAGGATGGTCTTCGCATCAAGGGAGAACCAACTGAGGCTGACGGTACGCGTCAGTATGGGGATGTTTAGTGTGATCTGTTGCTCATCCACGGCGAGCACCGATGCATGGTGAAAATGCAGCAATGCAGGATGGTTTGCACTGAAGGCTTTATAGAGACTTTCTTTTGCCGAGAAGGTGAGGGTTAATGCCAGCGCAAAGGCGAGCGGGCCTTTGCGTAACACGGTGAGTTCATCGTCGCAGGCAATCTGTTGCGCCAAAGAATTTGCCAGTTCGTCGTCAAACACGCGTTCAATATCAATCCCTACTGGTGTCTGCGAAACCACGGCCACCGCCGTATGTTCACTGTGGCTGATACTGCCATACAGCCCCGCAGGCCACAGCGGCTGACGCTGTTCACCGATATCGGGCACTGCTTTTTCACCCAACAAACGCAGCGCATGAACGGCAGCAATGCGTCCAGCTAAATGCTCGGTCTGGCGTTTTCTGCCTGCGCGCGCAAGCTTAGCATGATGCGGTAACCACAGCAGATCGCCAGGCGTGAAGGTGTCGGGTTCGAAATCGATGCGTGAAATGATGTTGAGGGTGCTGTAATGGGTAAGCATGCGGCTCCTGAAGATCCCTCTCCCGAGTGGGAGAGGGGGCACTCATCTTATCAGAAGTGGGTGTTAACGCTCATGTACCACGTACGGCCCGGTTCGTTATAGGTGTACGCGCCTGCGCCCGCCATATAGTCGCCGGTTTTGATATCGCTAACGGTTTGGGCATTACCCTCGCGCCACAAACGTTTGTCGAAGACGTTGTCTACGCCGCCGGTCAGGCTGAGGTTCTTGTTTACGTCCCAGGTCGCGCTCAGGCCGAGAATACTGTATGGGCTCGCCACGGTGGCCGATGTGCCGGTAACCGGTTTACCCTGATAATCGTATTTTTTCGGCTCTTGCTTACCGTACCAGGTGAAGGTGGATTGCAGAGAAACGTCCTGACGAACTTGCCAGCTCAGCGTGGAGTTTAGAGTGTACTCAGGAATAATCGACAGACGTTCGCCGGTCTCTTTATTCTTGCTTTGCAGCATGTAGGTGATGTTGTTGGTCCAGTTAACGGTTTCGCTTACCGGAATATTCAACGTCCCTTCCAGACCTTCAACCACCGCTTTAGGGATGTTTTCCCACTGGTAGATATCGGTGTAGGTGGTTGCTTTACCTTTAGTAATGGACGTTCTGCTCAGTGGTGTGGTGCCTGCTTCAATTTTGTTACGGTAATCGTTGCGGAACCATGTCACTCCGGCCAGCCAGCCTTCACGTTTGAACTCCAGACCAATTTCTTTGTTGATACTGGTCTCGGCTTTCAGGTCATCGTTACCCATCATGTAGCAGCCGATACCGGTTGCCGCACCCGTGGCGAAGCATCCCTGGCCTTTACTGTACAAAATGTAATCCGGGTTGGTTTGATACAGGCTTGGTGCTTTGTATGCTCTTGCGATACCCATTTTCAGGGTGAAGTCGTCGCCTAAACCTTGTGACAGGTTCAGTGATGGGCTCCAGTTATCACCGACAATACTGTGGTGATCGAAACGCAACGCTGGCGTTAACATGGTGCTGTCGGTCAGCTCCATATTGTTTTCAGCGAACAGGGAGAAAATCTCTGCCTGGGAATACGGGCTGCGGTCAGTGCTGTCGGAACCCGGAATATTACCGCCCATAAAGGTTTGCGTATTGGAGCTGGAATCCTTCATGCGCTGCTGATTCCACTCGGTACCCAAGGTCAGGTTCTGGTTAACAAACAGATCGAACGGAATGCTGATTTCACTGTGTAGCATCACGTCAGCGAGATCGGTATCGCTAAATTGATTGCTGTTAAACAGACCTTCCAGACCGCCCGCCAGACCTTCTCCCAGACGGGAGTTACGGGTGTGTTCGTACTGCGCCCAGTTGCTGGTGGTGATACCGTTATCCCAGCCGCCGTTCCAGGTCAGTGCATAGTTCTGGCGATACATACGGTTAGTTTCTTTCCCGTAGTATTTTTTCACCAGCCCGTTGGTTTTATTGTCGTTGTTGGTGTTTTGGGTATCGCCCGCGTACAGGTTACCCTGACGGCTGTAGCCCGCTTCGAACTCCAGCGACTGCATTGGCGCGAAGTCCCAACGTACCTGACCGTTAATATCTTTATTCTCAACGCCTTCACGCCCGGCAGGCATGGTGTCGGCGTACGCACCGGTACGCTCAGACTGGTGGCCGTCGTTAATATCCCATGCGTCGGCCTGGGTTTTATCGAGATTACCAAATAGACGGAAGCTGAAATCTCCGCCCAGCGGGCCGTTCAGGCTGAAGTTGGTACGCTTGGTGGAGCCTTCTTCTTTGTGCTCCGGCGCGTTCATGTAGGTGTTCCAGGAGCCGTGCCACTCATCGCCACCTTTTTTGGTGATGATGTTTACCACGCCGCCCGCTGCACCGTTACCGTAACGGGCAGCCGCAGGGCCACGCAGCACTTCAATTCGTTCAATCATTTCTGGCGGAACCCAGCCGGTGTCGCCGCGGGTATCACGCTCGCCGCGCCAGCCCTGACGCACGGAATTGCGGCTGGTGACCGGTTTACCGTCGATGAGAATCAGGGTGTTTTCCGGGCCCATACCGCGGATATCAATCTGGCGATTGTTGCCGCGCTGGCCGCTGGTTGAGTTACCGGTGAGGTTCACGCCCGGCATGGTACGGATGATTTCAGAGATGTCGCGCGCCGGTGGGCGCTTGCGAATTTCGTCTGCGGTAATGGTTGAAACACCCGGAGCCTGTAGGTTCTGCTCGGCGGCGGTGACCACCATCGTTTCCCCGTCAGCGGTTTTGTCGCCAGTGGTCTCTGCGGCAAAAGCCGGTGCCGCGATACCATAAATTCCCAAATTGACCAGGAAGGCCAGGGATTTGATTTTATTATTCATTGTGTGTCCTGCTTTCTGTCGCCGTATGCTGTGTGCGTCCATACCCAAAAGGGCGCTACGGCGTGGTTATATGCCTAAAGCATGAGAAAGTTGCGCGGCATTACGCTATTGCAAATGCAAATAGTTATCAATAATATTATCAATAAATTTTCATGTGTAACAAGAAATTCCACAATAAACATGAGGTTAACGTGGTGGGGAAGTTAGTGACAGGAAGTGACGCATGGTGGGCTACGCTAAAAGGCCCGCAATATGAACAGGTTAACGAGGATTGTAAGGTCACTTTCTGGTGGCGTGACCCCGCGGGAAACGAGACCACATCACCGATTCGTCGGGTGTGGATTTACATTACCGGCGTCACCGACCACCACCACAATTGCGCCCCGCAGACCCTGCAACGAATTCCACACACCGATGCCTGGTGCTGGACAACCACGCTGCCGTCAACCTGGCGTGGCAGCTACTGCTTCGTCCCCTCCGAACGGGAAGACGATTTTGCCCCCGAGATTTTCACCGCCGCCGAGCCGGACCGTATGCAGTTGCGTGAAGGCTGGCGCAAATTGCTGCCGCACGCCGTGGCCGACCCGTTAAATCCGCACAGCTGGAAGGGTGGTCGTGGACATGCGGTCTCCGCTTTCGAACTCCCGCTTGCCCCTGAACAGCCCGGTTGGTCAACGCCCGCAGCCGTCTGGAATGAACCGCAGTGCATCACCTGGCGCAGCGATCGCTTAGGGAATCAGCGCCGGGTATGGATTTTCACCACCGGCGAGCCAAACGACGCCGAGCGACCGCTGGCGGTGCTGCTGGACGGCCAATTCTGGGCCGAAAGCATGCCGGTCTGGCCCGCACTCACAGCACTTACCGATGCCCAAAAACTCCCGTCGGCGGTCTATTTGCTCATTGATGTTATCGACAATGCCCACCGCAGCGATGAACTGCCGTGTAACCCGGATTTTTGGCTTGCGGTACAGCAGGAGTTACTGCCGCAGGTGCAGGCCGTTGCGCCCTTTAGCGACCGCGCCGACCGTACGGTGGTAGCGGGGCAGAGCTTTGGCGGCCTGTCGGCGATGTTCGCCGGGCTGCACTGGCCGTCGCGCTTTGGCTGTGTGTTGAGCCAGTCAGGATCGTACTGGTGGCCGCATCGCGGTGGACGGCAAACCGGTGAGATTCTGGAGAAGCTGCAACGTGGTGAACTCAACCCTCAAGGATTGCGGATTGTGCTGGAAGCCGGTACCCGTGAACCGATTATTTTTCGTGCTAATCAGTCGCTTTTGGCGCAACTGGAACACATGCAGCAGCCGGTTTTCTGGCGTCAGGTTGACGGCGGGCATGATGCGCTTTGCTGGCGCGGCGGACTGACCGCCGGGCTGATAACGCTCTGGGACACCCAGGCCGCAAAGCGGGATTAACGACAGGAGTTTGGTATGCAAGTCAGTAACCCCTTCGACGACACGCAAGGGCAATTTTATCTTCTGCAAAACCCTCAGCAGCAGTTCAGCCTTTGGCCCCAGCAGTGCTCGCTGCCGACGGGCTGGACGGTGGTCTGCGAGCCGCAGCCGCTTGAGGCGTGTAACGACTGGCTGTCGGCTCACTGGAACACACTCGTGCCGGATCATTTTTCGACCCTCGGAGGCCTGGTATGAGCGCTCGTTTACCGCTGATTGCAGCCCAGCCGGGGATCTGGATGGCAGAAGCGCTCTCTACGCTGCCCAACGCCTGGAGCGTGGCGCATTACGTTGAGCTAAAAGGAAATATTGACGGTGACCTGCTGGCGCGCGCTATTGCCACCGGCATGATGCAGGCCGACACATTGCGTATGCGTTTTGCCGAGGATAACGGCGAGGTGTGGCAGTGGGTAGACGAAAGCGCAGTGATTGCCAAACCGCTCCGCCACGACCTGCGCGGAAGAGAAAACCCGCAGCAGGACGCGCTGGCGATGATGCAGGCCGATCTTGCGCAAAACAGCCGCGTCGACAGCGGCAATCCACTGTTTAATCATCAACTTTTCCAGATTGGCGATAACCACTGGTTCTGGTATCAACGTTATCACCACCTGCTGGTTGATGGCTTTAGCTTCCCGGCGATTACCCGCCAGATAAGCCTGATTTATCAGGCCTGGCAGCGCGGCGAAGCGACGCCAGAATCGGCGTTCACGCCGTTTTCCGAGGTGGTGGAGGAATACCAGCGCTATCGCGAAAGCGAAGCCTGCCAGCGCGACAAGACCTTCTGGGCCGAGCTGCGAAAAGCGCTGCCGTCCCCAGCCTCTCTCTCGCCTGCACCGCTGCCGGGGCGCGCGGAAAGCACCGCCATCTGGCGATTAAAACTCACCGCTGACCGCCGTGCGTTTTCCCGCCTGACGGCCTCTCACCCCCAGTGTCAACCTGCCGACCTGGCGCTGGCCTTAGCCGCGCTGTGGCTGGGGCGCCTGTGCGGACGTAGCGACTATGCCGCCGGGTTTATCTTTATGCGCCGGATGGGGTCTGCCGCCCTGACGGCTACCGGCCCGGTGCTCAACGTGCTGCCGCTGGCGGTAACCCTGCGAGGGCAGGAAACGCTGGCTGAATTAGCGACCCGACTCTCCGGGCAGCTCAAAAAAATGCGTCGTCATCAGCGTTATGATGCCGAGCAAATCGTCCGTGATGCAGGAAAAGCTGCGGGTGATGAAGCGTTGTTTGGCCCGGTATTTAACGTCAAGATGTTCGATTATCGCCTCGGTTTCGACGACGTTGACTTTGTTACCCATACGCTGGCAACCGGCCCGGTCAACGATCTCGAACTGGCGCTGTTCCCGGATGAAGACGGTGGATTATCGCTGGAAATTCTGGCCAATCAGCAGCGTTACGATAAAGCGACGTTACAGCAGCATATCGCCCGTTTAACCACACTTTTACAGCAGTTCGCCGACAATTCTGCAGTTCATTGCGCCGATGTTGAGTTGCTGTCAGAGGATGAATATCAGCGTCTGGCGCAGATTAACGCGACCGAAAAAGCGCTGCCGCGAGCGACCTTAAGCTCTTTAGTGGCCGAACAGGCAGCCAAAACGCCGGATGCGGTGGCGCTGGTGGATGCCCACTATCGCTTTACCTACCGTGAAATGCGCCAGCAGGTGGTGGCACTGGCTAACGTGTTGCGCCAGCGTGGCGTTAAGCCGGGTGATAGCGTCGCCGTTGCGTTGCCGCGCTCGGTTTTCCTGACCCTGGCGCTACATGCGATTGTAGAGGCGGGCGCCGCCTGGCTGCCGCTGGACACCGGCTACCCGGACGACCGTTTGCAGATGATGCTACAGGACGCACGTCCTTCGCTTCTCATCACCTCCGACGACCAGTTATCCCGTTTCCCGAACAGAGAAAGCCTGTGCCTGAACGCCCCGCTCGCGGGGGAGGACGACCTGCCGTTAGGGTTAGCACAGCCGGAACAGACGGCTTATATCATCTTCACTTCCGGCTCCACCGGCCGCCCGAAAGGGGTGATGGTGGGTCATGAGGCGATCGTTAACCGCCTGCTGTGGATGCAGGATCATTATCCGCTGACCGAAAATGATGTGGTGGCACAAAAAACCCCGTGCAGCTTTGACGTTTCGGTGTGGGAATTCTGGTGGCCGTTTATGACCGGCGCAAGTCTGGTGATGGCTGCCCCTGAAGCCCACCGCGATCCGCTGGCAATGCAGCGCTTTTTTGCTGAGTACGGCATCACGACAACCCACTTTGTTCCATCAATGCTGGCGGCGTTTGTTGCGTCACTGACGCCAGAAACGGCGGACTGTTGCGGCTCGCTTAAACAGGTTTTCTGTAGTGGTGAAGCGTTGCCGACCGCGCTGTGTCGCGACTGGGAATTGTTGACTCACGTGCCGCTGCATAACCTGTACGGGCCAACTGAAGCCGCTGTCGATGTGAGCTGGTATCCGGCCTACGGCGAAGCGCTGGCGCAAGTGACCGGCAACAGCGTGCCGATTGGGTTCCCGGTATGGAATACCGGGTTGCGCATACTTGATGCGATGATGCGCCCCTTGCCATTTGGCGTGGCGGGGGATCTGTATCTCACCGGCATTCAGTTAGCGCAAGGCTATCTGGGCCGCCCGGATCTTACGGCCAGCCGCTTTATCGCTGACCCGTATAACCCCGGCGCGCGGATGTACCGTACCGGCGATGTGGCGCGCTGGCTGGACAACGGTGCAGTGGAATATTTAGGCCGCAGCGACGATCAGCTAAAAATTCGCGGCCAGCGTATTGAACTGGGTGAAATTAACCGCGTGATGCAAACCCTGCCGGATGTTGAACAAGCGGTGACTCATGCTTGCGTTATTAATCAGGCAGCGGCAACCGGCGGCGATGCACGTCAACTGGTGGGCTACGTGGTGTCTGCGTCGGGCTTACCGCTGGAAACGGAGACGCTGTTGGCGCGTTTGCGCGAACAGTTGCCGCCACACATGGTGCCGGTGGTGCTGTTACAGCTTAGCGCGTTGCCGCTGAGCGCTAACGGCAAGCTGGATCGCAAAGCCTTGCCGCTGCCGTCACTGACGCAGAAAACGGCGGGGCGCGCACCGCAAACGGCTACGGAAGCTGTCGTTGCTGAAGCTTTCAGTCAATTGCTGGGGTGCGATATCCAGGATATCGACGCCGACTTCTTTGCCCTTGGCGGACACTCGCTGCTGGCAATGCGCCTGGCGGCGATACTCGGTCAGCGTACCGGACGTTCGGTGACGCCGGGGCAGGTGATGGTGTCGTCGACCGTCGGTAAACTGAGCGCATTGCTCGACGCCGGTGATGATGAACAGGCGCAGCGTCTGGGTTATGAAGCCCTGTTACCGCTGCGTACCGGCACCGGGCCAACGTTATTCTGCTTCCACCCGGCTTCCGGATTTGCCTGGCAGTTCAGCGTACTGTCGCGCTACCTGTCGCCGCGCTGGTCGATTACCGGTATCCAGTCGCCGCGCCCACACGGGCCAATGCAGACCGCCGCCACGCTGGATGAAGTCTGCGAACATCATCTGGCGCGGCTTCTCCAACAGCAGCCGCACGGGCCGTATTACCTGCTGGGCTATTCGCTAGGCGGTACGCTGGCGCAGGGCATTGCCGCCCGGTTACGTCAGCGTGGTGAAGAGGTGGCGTTCCTCGGTCTGCTCGATACCTGGCCGCCAGAAACCCAAAACTGGGCGGAAAAAGAGGCTAACGGTCTTGATCCGGCGGTTCTTGCAGAGATTGACCGTGAGCGCGAGGCGTTTCTCGCTGCCCAGCAAGGACAGGGTTCAGGTGAGCTGTTTAGCACGATTGAAGGTAACTATGCAGATGCGGTGCGTCTGTTGACCACCGCGCACAGCGCGACGTTTGATGGCAAAGCGACGCTGTTTGTGGCGGAGAAAACGCGCTCAGCGGACCCGCAGGCCGCGTGGGGGCCGTGGGTAGGAGAGCTGGAGGTTTACCGTCAGGATTGTGCGCATGTGGATATCATTACGCCTGCGGCATTTGAGTCGATTGGGCCGGTGATTCACGAGATTCTGGGGTAGGTCTATGATTTTGCTCAATTCATAAAACCACGCTCGGTTTGATCCCCTCGCCCCTTAGGGAAGAGGGTTAGGGGGAGGGGCAATGTGCGCGATGTACCCTCACCCCGGCCCTCTCCCTGAAAGGGAGAGGGAGCAACGCCTGCGGCATTTGAGTCGATTGGGCCGGTGATTCGCGAGATCCTGGGGTAGGTTTATGATTTTGCTCAGTTCATAAAGCTGCGCTCGGTTTGATCCCCTCACCCCTTTGGGGAGAGGGTTAGGGTGAGGGGCAATGTGCGCGATGTACCCTCACCCCGGCCCTCTCCCTGAAAGGGAGAAGGAGCAACGCCTGAGGCATTTGAGTCGATAGGGCCGGTGATTTGTGAGATTCTGGGATAGGTTTATGATTTTGCCCAGTTCATAAAGCCGCGCTAGGTTCGATCCCCTCGCCCCTTAGGGGAGAGGGTTAGGGTGAGGGGCAATGTGCGTGATGTACCCTCACCCCGGCCCTCTCCCTGAAAGGGAGAGGGCGCAACGCCCGCGGCATTTGAGTCGATTGGGCCGGTGATTCGTGAGATTCTGGGGTAGGTTTATGATTTTGCTCAGTTCATAAAACCGCGCTCGGTTCGATCCCCTCGCCCCTTTGGGGAGAGGGTTAGGGTGAGGGGGCAATCTGCGCCGTTGTGCCTGATGGCGCTACGCTTATCATGCCTACATTTGATTTGTAGTGTTTCCTCAGCGCCGCCCCAGCGGCACCACAAGCGGCGTGTGTGCCACCGGGTCTTCGATAATCATGCAGCGCAGCCCGTACACCGCTTCAATAAACTCCGGCGTCACAATCTCCCTTGGCGCGCCTTCTGCGACAATTTTTCCGTCCCGCATTGCAATCAGGTGCGTGGCATACCGGCAGGCCTGATTCAAATCATGCAACACCGCAGCCAGCGTAAAGCCCCGCTCGCGGTTCAGTTCGCTCAGCAGTTCCAGCAGATCGATCTGATGACTGATATCCAACCAGGTGGTTGGCTCATCGAGCAGCATTATCGAGGTATCCTGCGCCAGCACCATGGCAATCCACACTCGCTGACGCTGACCGCCGGAGAGCGTGTCTACGCTCTGGTTCGCCAGATTGACAATGCCGGTCGCCAGCATGGCATTTTGCACCGCGTCTTCATCTTCCTGACGCCAGCGGCTAAACAGCGGCTGATGCGGATAGCGACCGCGTGCCACCAGTTCCTGTACGGAAATATCACCTGGCGTGGTGGCATTTTGCGCCAGCAGACCAATGCGCCGGGCGACTTCTTTACTGGCGTAATGTTGGATCTCTTCACCATCGAGGTACACGTGACCGTGGGTTGGTGTCATCAGGCGACTAAGGGTGCGTAGGAGCGTTGATTTACCGCAGCCATTGGGGCCGATAATCGCCGTGAAATGACCATCCGGGATGGTGACGTTCAGCGACTCGGCAATGATTTTTTTACCGTAGGCGAGGGTTAACTGCTCGCCATGCAAACGGGCTACGGTGTCGGTCATTTTTTGCGAGACTCCTGAATAAGCAACACGATGAGGTAGATACCGCCAAGGCTGACGGTGACCACGCCCACCGGAAGTTGGTATGGCTGGAACAGCTGCTGGGCGCAGAAATCTGCGGCGGCCAGCAGAACTGCGCCGCAAAGAGCGGCCTGAGTCAGGCCCCAGCGGGCGGTGCCGCTCAGGCGGCGGGCAATATGCGGGGCCACCAGCGCAATAAACGAAATCGGCCCTGCCAGCGCGGTGGCGGCAGCGGTGAGCACTACGGCAACCAGCATCAGCAACAGGCGGGAGGATTCGACCCGCACGCCCAGCGCACAGGCGCTGTCATCGCCCATCTCGAGAAGACGCAGACGGCGAACCAACAGTGCGGAACCGACCAATGCCACAACCATTAACGGCGCGGCGGGCCAGATTTTTGCCCAGATCAGGCCGTTGAGCGAGCCGGAAAACCACAGCCCGGCAGAGACAGCGGTCTCAAGTGAGGCGCGCAGCAGCAGCCAGGTGTTGAAGGCCATCAGCATCGCGCGGATGCCGATACCAATAATAATCAGCCGGAAGGTGTCAATGCCGTCGCGCCACGCCAGCGCCCACACCAACAGCGAGGTGACAATCCCCCCGGCCATCGCCGCCAGAGTGATGGTGGTCAGGTTCTGGCCAAAGAAGACCATCGCCACCAGCACGCCGCTCCACGCTCCGGTGTTAAAGCCCATCACGTCCGGGCTGCCCAGTGGGTTACGCATCAGTGACTGGAAAATCGCGCCGCTGACGCCAAGCGCGGCGCCAATCAGCAGTGCCATCATCACGCGCGGCAGACGCCACTCGGTCACCACCATGGTAATAGCGCGCGGGGCATTGCCGAACAACGCCGCGATAATTTGTGAGAATTCCAGGGTGACTGCACCGCTGCGCAGACTGAGCAGCGTTAACAGCGCGCAAGCGGCGACCAGCAGCAGGCAACTGGCGAGTAAGCGGCGGGAGGGCGCGATCATCGGCCACCTCCGCTGCGTTGACGACGCACAAGGAATATCAGCACCGGCGCGCCAATAAACGCGCTGACTACCGACACGCGCAGTTCGCCGGGCACCAGTAAGCGACCGATAATATCGGCGAATAAGAGCAGAGAAGGTGTTGCCAGTAGGGTGACGGGCAGCGACCAGCGGTGATCTGCACCGACCAGCCAGCGGGCAATATGCGGCATCATCAGGCCGATAAAGGCGATAGGCCCAACTACCGACGTCGCGCTGGCGCACAGAATACTAATCACTAGCAGCCCGATGATTTGCGTGCGTGCCACTTTGCTTCCTAATGCAGTCGCGGTGTCGGTACCAAGGCTCAGGCTATTGAGCGAGCGGCTCATCATCAGCGCCACGGCTCCGGCAATCAGCACCGGGATAAGCACCGTTTTGAGGGTTTGCAGCGTGCGGATATCCAGCGACCCGGCCTGCCAGAAGCGTAGCTGATCGTAAACGTCGGGGTTCAGCAGGGCGATACCGTTAGAGAATCCTTCCAGCACGGCAGCGAGCGCCACGCCCGCCAGCGTTAAACGCACCGGGCTAAGCTGTCCTCCGCCCTGGCTGCCGGTAAACGCCACAATCAATGAGGCAACCAATGCGCCACAAAAGGCCATGGCCAGCTGTTCTTGTGGAGAGGAAATTCCCAGAAGCGCGGCGCCGAGTACGATAGCGAAGCTGGCTCCGGCATTCACACCGAGAATACCTGGGTCGGCAAGCGGGTTGCGAGTCAGGGTTTGCATCAACGCCCCGGCAAGACCTAATGCGCCTCCGGCGAGTAATCCAGCCAGGGTTCGTGGCAGACGGGCGTCGAGCACAATGATGCAGTCAGCGCTCTGACAGGTACCGCCGAGGGCATCTATGACAACGGAGACAGGCAGCGGTCGGGCACCGATTAACAAACTGAGCGTGACGGCGAGAAACAGCAGTATCAGTAAACCGGGCAGCGTAACGACACGCAGCACGGAAGTGGAAAACGACATGGTGACATCCCTGATGTGATAATGATAGTGATTATCGTTATCTATCTTATTCGTTTATGTTAGCATGAGCGCCCTTGGAAAGGGTATGAAAATAAGTCACAAGGTCTTGTAATGAACCGACAATCCTGGCTGCTAAATCTGAGCCTACTCAAAACACATCCGGCCTTCCGCGCCGTGTTTATTGCCCGTTTTATCTCCATTCTTTCACTTGGCCTGCTCGGTGTTGCCGTGCCGGTACAAATCCAGATGATGACGCATTCCACCTGGCAGGTGGGGCTGTCGGTGACATTAACCGGTAGCGCGATGTTTATCGGGCTGATGGTCGGCGGTGTGCTGGCCGATCGTTACGAACGCCGCAAGTTGATTCTGTTGGCGCGCGGCACCTGCGGTATTGGGTTTATCGGCCTGTGGTTGAACGCGCTGTTGCCGGAACCGTCGCTGGTGGCGATATATGTGTTGGGTTTATGGGATGGCTTCTTTGCCTCGCTTGGCGTCACGGCGCTGCTGGCAGCGACGCCAGCGCTAGTCGGGCGCGAAAACCTGATGCAAGCCGGAGCGATTACCATGCTGACGGTGCGCCTGGGATCGGTGATTTCGCCTATGGTGGGCGGGCTGCTGTTGGCCTCCGGCGGGGTGTCGTGGAACTACCTGCTGGCGGCGCTCGGGACCTTTATCACGACGTTGACGCTGCTGCGTTTACCGCAATTACCGCCGCCACCGCAGCCGCGTGAGCACCCGCTCGCCTCGCTGGTGGCCGGTTTTCGTTTTCTGCTCAGTAGCCCGCTGATTGGTGGTATTGCGCTGCTGGGCGCGCTAGTCACGATGGCGAGTGCCGTGCGCGTGCTGTATCCGGCACTGGCGCAGGGCTGGCAGATGTCAGCGGCGCAGATTGGCCTGCTGTATGGCGCGATTCCGCTGGGCGCAGCTTTTGGCGCATTGACCAGCGGCAAGCTGGCGCACAACGAGCGTCCGGGCTGGATAATGCTGTTGGCGACGGTCGCTGCGTTTGTGGCGATTGGAATGTTTGCCATGATGCCGCATTGGGCGCTGGGGATGGTGTGTCTGGCGCTGTTTGGCTGGCTGAGCGCTATCAGTTCTCTGCTGCAATATACCCTGATTCAAACCCAGACGCCGGAGGCAATGCTGGGCCGTATTAACGGCCTGTGGACGGCGCAGAACGTGACCGGTGATGCCATTGGCGCGGCGCTGTTAGGCGGGTTGGGCGTGATGCTCACACCGGTAGCCTCGGCGAGCGTCAGCGGCTGGGGGTTAGCGATTGTCGGTGGGATTTTGCTGCTGGTGCTCGGTGAGCTGCGGCGGTTTCGGCGCGAAAACCCGGAGTCGGCGTAAACGCTTTATCCGGGCTACAGCAACTGGCAATCCAAAATCACACGGTAGCCCGGGCGAGCAGAATGCGACCCCGGGAGTGCACAAGTGTTTAACCAAACAGCACCGACAGACGTTCTAACACCCGCGTCGCACTGTAGTAATCCAGGCGGAATGTTTCGGTACCCAGCGCATAAACATGTTTATTTTTCACCGCCGGCAGGTGTGCCAGCAGGGGATTGGCGTAAACCGCATCAACGTCTTTCTGGTCACCGGCAAACAAGAATAGGCTCTCGCCGTTCAACCCGGTTGCCAGGTTTTCGCCGCCAAGCTGGATGATGTCATGGCGTTTGCCCTGACTTTGGCTGGCGTGGAGCCCAGCGGGCAGGGTGGCTTGCGTAAACCCAAGCTGCTGCAAGAATTGCCCCTGCGCGGACTCGCTGGTCCACAGGTTGGCGCTGTGGGCCGCGGCGGTATACACCACGGCGCTAACCGGCTGTGGTGGCAGCTTAATTTGCTGTTTCACCGTTGCCAGCTGTTTATCAAACTCGGCGATACGCGCGGCGGCCTGCTTTTCCTGGCCGGTCATGCCACCAAGCTGAGTCAGCAGCGCCTGCCAGCTTTTATCGTCGTAGTTGACGATAAGCGTTGGGGCGATGGTCGAGAGCTGGTCGTACAGCGCCAGCGCAGAATCACCGCCGGTAGCGCTTATCAAGATCAGATCCGGCATTTGTGCGGCAACCGCTTCGGCGCTCGGTTCGCCGATATACAGCCGGGTGAGTTTACGCGCTTTTGCCACATCGCCCCATTGACGCAAAAATCCCTGGCCGTCGGCGACGCGGTTATTCGGCGTGGTGGCTCCGCTGGCAATCACCGGCGCATCAATCGCCAGCAGGGAGCCGGTGAGGGTGACGCTGGTGGAGACGATGCGGGTTGGTTTTTGTTCCAGCGTATGGACGCCGTGGCTGTCGGTTATCTGTCGCGGCCAGTCAGAGGCATGAGCTGAGGATAATCCCAAAACGCTAAAACAGGCGAACAATGCGACGGTACGCCAAAGTGCAGTGAAGTTCACGAATACGAGTCCTGGTTCGAGTTGGTTAATGCTTCTCATTTTCAACTAATCTTCTGCCTTGATGCAAGTGTTATGCCCACGGAGCTGAAGAACAACGTCGGGCAAATTGCGAGGCTATTAAGCACAAGATGCTGCTTCGTCCTGTTGACATACGGAGCGTTTACTTTTAGGTTACCGAACCAAAATATAAATGATAATTATTCGTAATATCTTTATCGTTTTTGGAGGATGATATGGAAACGTCAGTGGCAGCCCAAACGCAAGAACAGCAGCACCAGACCCTGGTCCCGGCGGACAGCTTTTTCTTTATGTCGCCATTTCGCAGTTTTACCACCTCGGGCTGCTTTACGCGCTTGACCTGTTCTGCCGAAGGGGGCGATGCGCCAGACAGCGCCTTCCAGAAAGAGCTGGCCTCCGCTTTTGCGGCGGCAAAAGCGGCCGGAATCGAAAACCCGGTGATGGTCGGGGCGATCCCATTCGATACCCGTCAGCCTTCCGCGCTGTTTATTCCTGAGCGTTGCGAGACGTTCTCACGTCCCGCGAAACAGAAGTCATCACGCTATAACGCTTCGCGTGAGCCGATGAAGGTAACTGAACGTCAGGAAATCCCGGAGCACCCCGTTTTCCTCGATATGGTTGCCAAAGCCGCTACGCTTACGGCAACGCCGCAGGTCGACAAAGTGGTGCTCTCGCGGTTGATTGATATTAAAGCTACGCAAAATCTGGACAGCGGTGCGCTGCTGGAGCGCTTAATCGCGCAAAATCCAGCAAGCTTTAACTTCCACGTCCCGCTGCCAGACGGCGGTGTGCTGCTGGGCGCTAGCCCCGAACTGCTGCTGCGCAAAGAGGGTGACCACTATAGCTCTCTGCCGCTTGCGGGTTCCGCTCGCCGTCAGCCGGACGACGTCCTCGATCGCGAAGCGGGTAACCGCCTGTTGGCATCGGAAAAAGACCGTCACGAGCACGAACTAGTGACCCAGTCGATGAAAAAAACGCTGGCTCCACGCAGCCTCCAGTTGACGCTACCCAATACCCCGCAATTGATTACCACGCCAACCCTCTGGCACCTTGCGACGCCGATTGAAGGTCAGGCCAAGCCTTGTGAAAACGCGCTGACGCTGGCCTGTCTGCTGCACCCGACGCCGGCGTTGAGCGGCTTCCCTCATCAGGTTGCTAAACAGGTGATTGCCGAGCTGGAACCGTTCGAGCGTGATCTGTTCGGCGGCATTGTCGGCTGGTGCGACGCCGAAGGTAACGGTGAGTGGGTGGTGACTATCCGCTGTGCGCGAGTGAAGGACAACGGCGTGCGTCTGTTTGCTGGCGCAGGGATTGTTCCCGCGTCATCGCCTGAGTCTGAGTGGCGCGAAACCGGCGTCAAACTTTCTACCATGCTGAATGTTTTCGGCCTGCATTAAGGAACCCCAATGACCGTGGAATTTACCCGCTGGCCGGACGCGCTGGCGGCGCGCTATCGTGAAAAAGGCTACTGGCAGGATCTGCTGTTGACCGACATGCTGACCCGTCACGCGGACAGTGATGCGATAGCGGTAATTGATGGCGAACGCCAGATAAGCTATCGCCAGCTTAACCAGTCTGTTGATAACCTTGCCGCCGCCTTGCAGCGTCAGGGGCTCAAGCGCGGCGAAACCGCGCTGGTACAGCTGGGCAACATTGCTGAATTTTATATGACGCTGTTTGCGCTGCTGAAAATCGGTGTGGCACCGGTGAACGCGCTGTTCAGCCATCAGCGTAGTGAGCTGAATGCCTACGCTGAGCAGATTGCGCCGGTCGCGCTGATTGCCGACCGTTCGCATGCGCTGTTTGGCGATGACGCATTCCTCAATACTTTCTGCGAACAGCACCGCTCGGTGCGCGTGGTATTGCTGCGCCATGGCTCGGGAGAGCACGCGCTGGAAGCGGCGATTGAGCGCCCTGCGGGCGACTTTATCGCCACGCCGACCGCCGCCGATGAGGTGGCTTTCTTCCAGCTTTCCGGCGGCAGTACCGGCACACCGAAGCTGATTCCCCGCACCCACAACGATTATTACTACAGTATTCGCCGCAGTAATGAGATTTGCCGCTTTGATGCGCAGACGCGTTATCTGTGTGCGATCCCGTCGGCGCACAACTACGCCATGAGTTCACCGGGCGCGCTGGGGGTATTCCTCGCCGAAGGTACGGTGGTGCTGGCGGCGGATCCAAGCCCAACGCTGTGCTTCCCGCTGATTGAAAAACATCAGGTTAACGTTGCGGCGCTGGTGCCACCTGCTGTCAGTCTGTGGCTACAGGCGATTGGAGAATGGGGCAGCAACGCGCAGCTCCGTTCGCTAACGCTGTTACAGGTTGGCGGTGCGCGTTTGTCGGCGACCCTGGCGGCGCGCATTCCTGCCGAGATTGGCTGCCAGCTACAGCAGGTATTTGGGATGGCAGAAGGGCTGGTGAACTACACCCGTCTGGATGATTCTGAGGCGAAAATCCTCAATACCCAGGGCTATCCGATGTGCCCGGACGATGAAGTGTGGGTGGCGGATGCCGACGGTAACCCGCTGCCGCGCGGTGAGGTGGGTCGCCTGATGACCCGTGGCCCGTACACTTTCCGTGGCTACTACAAAAGCCCGCAGCACAATGCCAGCGCTTTTGATGCCGACGGTTTTTACTGCTCCGGCGATCTGATCGCCATCGACCAGGACGGCTACATCACCGTCGAAGGGCGCGAGAAAGATCAGATCAACCGCGGCGGCGAGAAGATTGCTGCTGAAGAAATTGAAAACCTGCTGCTGCGCCATGAGGCGGTTATCTACGCGGCGCTGGTCAGTATGGAAGACAGCCTGCTGGGTGAAAAAAGCTGCGCTTATCTGGTGGTTAAAGAACCGCTGCGCGCCGTGCAGGTGCGTCGCTTCCTGCGTGAGCAGGGGGTGGCTGAATTTAAACTGCCTGACCGCGTCGAGTGTGTGGATGAACTGCCGCTGACCCACGTCGGTAAAGTCGATAAAAAACAATTACGTCAGTGGCTGGCAAGCCGCTCGCAGGGCTGAAGGAGACAATATTATGGCGATTCCAAAATTACAGGGCTACGCGCTGCCAACCGCGCTGGATCTTCCAGAGAACAAGGTGAACTGGGCATTTGAACCGGCGCGCGCAGCGCTGCTGATTCACGATATGCAGGAATATTTCCTCAACTTCTGGGGCGATGACAGCGAGATGATGGAGAAGGTGGTGGCAAATATCGCCGCCCTTCGTGATTTCTGCAAAAAGAACGGTATTCCCGTTTTTTACACCGCCCAGCCGAAAGAGCAGAGCGATGAAGACCGTGCACTGTTGAACGATATGTGGGGGCCGGGGTTGACCCGCTCGCCGGAGCAACAGCAGGTGATTGCCGCGCTGGCCCCGGATGAAGACGACACCGTGCTGGTGAAATGGCGCTATAGCGCGTTTCATCGTTCGCCGCTTGAGGAGATGCTTAAAGAGAACGGGCGCAACCAGTTAATCATCACCGGCGTGTATGCACACATTGGCTGTATGACCACGGCTACCGACGCGTTTATGCGCGATATCAAGCCGTTCTTTGTCGCCGATGCGCTGGCGGATTTCAGCCGTGATGAACATTTGATGTCGCTGAAATACGTGGCCGGGCGCAGCGGTCGCGTGGTGATGACCGATGAACTGCTGCCGTCGGTTCCCGTGAGCAAAGAAGCGCTGCGCGCGCTGGTGTTGCCGCTGCTGGATGAATCTGACGAGCCGTTTGACGATGATAACCTGATTGATTACGGCCTGGATTCGGTACGGATGATGGCGCTGGCAGCCCGCTGGCGTAAAGTGCACGGCGATATTGATTTCGTGATGCTGGCGAAAAATCCGAGCATTGATGCCTGGTGGGCGCTGCTGTCCCGTGAGGTGAAATAATGGCCGGGTTTGATTTTAGCGGTCAGACCGTATGGGTAACCGGCGCGGGGAAAGGGATTGGCTACAGCACCGCGCTGGCATTTGTTGAGGCGGGGGCGAAAGTCACCGGCTTCGATCTGGCGTTCGGCGGTGAAGATTATCCGTTTGCCACCGAAGTTGTCGACGTGGCCGATGCGCAGCAGGTGGCGCAAGTGTGTGAGCGCCTGCTGGCGAAAACCGAACGGCTGGACGTGCTGGTCAATGCGGCGGGGATTTTGCGCATGGGGGCAACCGATGCGTTAAGCCAGGCCGACTGGCAGCAGACCTTTGCGGTCAACGTCGGCGGAGCGTTTAATCTGTTCCAGCAGACGATGGCGCAGTTTCGTCGTCAGCAGGGCGGGGCGATCGTCACTGTCGCTTCTGATGCGGCGCACACGCCGCGTATCGGCATGAGCGCTTACGGCGCGTCGAAGGCGGCGTTGAAAAGCCTGGCGTTGACCGTTGGGCTGGAATTGGCAAGCTATGGGGTACGCTGCAATATTGTGTCACCGGGCTCGACCGATACCGATATGCAGCGCGTGCTGTGGGTCAGCGATGATGCTGAACAGCAGCGCATTCGCGGTTTTGCCGAGCAGTTTAAGCTGGGCATTCCACTGGGTAAAATCGCCCGTCCGCAAGAGATCGCCAATACGATTTTGTTCCTGGCCTCTGATTGTGCCAGCCACATCACGTTGCAGGATATCGTGGTGGACGGCGGCTCAACGTTAGGAGCGTAAGATGATCTGGAAACGTCATTTGACGCTTGATGAACTGAATGCGACCAGCGATAACACCATGGTCGCGCATCTGGGCATTGTCTACACCCATATCGGCGATGATAGCCTGGAAGCGGTGATGCCAGTGGATAGCCGGACCCATCAGCCGTTTGGTTTGCTGCACGGCGGGGCATCGGCGGCGCTGGCAGAAACGTTAGGCTCGATGGCCGGTTTTCTGATGACCCGCGACGGGCAGTGCGTGGTGGGGACGGAGCTGAACGCTACGCACCATCGCCCGGTGTCGCAGGGGCAGGTGCGGGCGGTGTGCCAGCCGCTGCATACAGGGCGTCAAAGCCAGAGTTGGGAGATAGTGGTGTTTGACGAACAGGGGCGACGCTGTTGTACCTGCCGGTTAGGGACGGCGGTGCTCGGTTAAGCATTGTGCCCGTTCCCGGCGGCGCTGCGCTTGGCCGGGCTACAAATATGCACACATTCGTTCGAACGGTTTGCAAATATGCACACATTCGTTCGTACGGTTTACAAATATGCACGCATGTAGCCCGGCCAAGCGCAGCGCCGCCGGGAAGTTTGCCGCCCCACATCCCTGCATTCATCGCAATTTCTCTCCTCATCCCTCATCTGTTTTACTGACTTAAGTGATCCCCTTAACACTGTGATGTAAAAGTCAGGTTCTCTTCCTGTTCATATCCGTTTCTAAGATGTTAAATCAGAGGTGTTGCTATGGACACAAAATGTAACATCCTCTGCTACTGATACGGACAATAACTATGAACAATTCAGGGAAATACCTTATATGGGCATTGCTCTCCATTGTCGGAGCGTTTGCCCTGGGCTATATCGCCCTTAACCGTGGTGAACAGATAAATGCGCTGTGGATCGTCGTGGCGGCGGTTTGCGTTTATCTCATCGCGTACCGTTTTTATGGTCTCTATATCGCGAAAAAGGTCTTGCAGGTTGACCCGACGCGTATGACACCCGCCGTGCGTCATAACGATGGCCTCGACTACGTACCCACCGACAAAAAAGTGCTGTTCGGTCACCACTTTGCGGCCATTGCCGGGGCTGGCCCGCTGGTGGGACCGGTGCTGGCGGCACAAATGGGCTATCTGCCGGGGATGATTTGGCTGCTGGCAGGCGTGGTGCTTGCCGGGGCGGTGCAGGACTTTATGGTGCTGTTTGTCTCCACGCGTCGTGATGGTCGCTCTTTGGGCGAACTGGTTCGTGAAGAGATGGGCCCTACTGCAGGAGTGATTGCGCTGGTTGCCACCTTTATGATCATGGTGATCATTCTGGCGGTACTGGCGATGATTGTAGTAAAAGCGTTGACCCACAGCCCGTGGGGCACCTACACCGTGGCCTTCACCATCCCGCTGGCGCTGTTTATGGGGATTTATATTCGCTATCTGCGTCCGGGACGTATCGGCGAAGTGTCGGTTATCGGCCTTGTGATGCTGGTATTTGCTATCATCTCCGGTGGTTGGGTAGCAGAGAGTGTGACCTGGGCTCCATGGTTTGACTATACCGGTGTACAGCTGACCTGGATGCTGGTGGGCTATGGCTTTGTGGCCTCGGTACTGCCGGTGTGGCTGCTGTTGGCGCCACGCGACTACCTCTCTACCTTCCTGAAAATCGGCACCATCGTCGGCCTGGCGATTGGTATTCTGATTATGCGTCCAACCCTGACCATGCCCGCGCTGACGAAATTTATCGATGGCACCGGCCCGGTATGGACTGGCGATCTCTTCCCGTTCCTGTTTATCACCATCGCCTGTGGCGCGGTATCTGGCTTCCACGCGCTGATTGCTTCTGGCACTACGCCGAAGATGCTGGCGAACGAAGGCCAGGCCTGCTTTATCGGCTACGGTGGGATGTTGATGGAATCCTTTGTCGCCATCATGGCGCTGGTTTCTGCGTGTATCATTGACCCAGGTGTCTACTTTGCGATGAACAGCCCGATGGCGATGCTGGCGCCAGCCGGTACCGTTGACGTGGTGGCGTCTGCCGCGCAGGTGGTCAGCAGTTGGGGCTTTGCGGTCACACCGGATCTGCTGCATCAAATCGCCAATGAGGTGGGCGAGCAGTCGATTATCTCACGAGCGGGCGGTGCGCCAACGCTTGCAGTGGGGATGGCCTACATCTTGCACGGTGCGCTGGGCGGCTTGATGGATGTGGCTTTCTGGTATCACTTTGCCATTTTGTTTGAAGCGCTGTTTATTCTGACGGCGGTCGATGCCGGGACCCGTGCGGCACGCTTTATGCTGCAAGATCTGCTGGGCGTTATCAGCCCAGGGCTTAAACGTACCGACTCGCTGCCCGCGAACCTGTTAGCGACGGCGCTGTGCGTGCTGGCCTGGGGTTACTTCCTGCATCAAGGGGTGGTTGACCCGCTGGGCGGCATTAACACGCTGTGGCCGCTGTTCGGTATTGCTAACCAGATGCTGGCCGGTATGGCGCTGATGCTTTGTGCGGTGGTACTGTTCAAGATGAAACGTCAGCGTTATGCGTGGGTGGCACTGGTGCCAACCTCCTGGTTGCTGGTGTGTACGCTGGTTGCCGGTTGGCAGAAATCGTTCAGCGAAGATACCCGCGTGGGCTTCCTGGCGATTGCCAACAAGTTCCAGGCGATGATCGACAGCGGAAATATCCCGCCGCAGTACACCGAATCTCAGCTTTCGCAGCTGGTGTTTAACAACCGTCTGGATGCTGGCCTGACTATCTTCTTTATGGTGGTGGTTGTGGTGTTGGCAGTGTTCTCCATCAAAACCGCGCTGGCGGCGTTGAAGGAAGATAAACCGACGGCGAAAGAAACCCCGTATGAGCCGATGCCGGCGGATGCGGAAAGTCTGGTGACTCAGGCGAAACGCGCGCATTAATGCGCGTGCTTTCCCGGCGGCGCTGCGCTTGGCCGGGCTACCCTCAGGCGAAACGCGCGCTTTTTCCCGGCGGTGCTGCGCTTGGCCGGGTTACCGATTGGTGTAGGCCGGATAAGGCGTAGCCGCCATCCGGCAATGTACGCGATTGTGCAAATTTGTAGCCCGGCCAAGCGCAGCGCCGCCGGGTCCACTTTAAAGGATAAAAAGATGTTTGATACTCTTTCGAAAGCCGGGAAATACCTCGGTCAGGCGGCAAAAATGATGATTGGCGTGCCGGATTACGACAACTACGTCGAGCATATGCGCATCAATCATCCAGACCAGGAGCCGATGACTTACGAAGCGTTCTTCCGCGATCGTCAGGACGCGCGCTATGGCGGGAAGGGAGGCGCTAAGTGTTGCTAATGTTTATTTAGACATCTAAACGTCTTGATTGCCAAACCCGCTCTCCGTGTTATATTGTTGTTAACATTGGTCTCTCGAGCGGCAGACAACGAATGACAACAAAGCAACTCATCCCGCAAAGTAAACTCCCCCATCTTGGCACCACGATTTTTACCCAGATGAGCGCGCTGGCCCATGAGCATCAGGCCATCAACCTGTCTCAGGGGTTTCCTGATTTTGACGGCCCGGAATATCTTCAGGTGCGGCTGGCATACCATGTGGCAAGCGGGGCCAATCAATATGCGCCGATGACCGGCGCGCAGGCGCTGCGTGAAGCCATTGCTGAGAAAACTGCCGCGCTGTACGGTTATGTGGCCGATGCGAATAGCGATATCACGGTAACCGCAGGGGCAACCGAAGCGTTGTACGCCGCCATTACCGCGCTGGTACGCGTTGGTGATGAAGTTATCTGTTTTGATCCTAGTTATGACAGCTATGCCCCAGCCGTCGAGCTCTCTGGTGGCATAGTGAAGCGTATCGCGCTCCAGCCACCGCACTTTGGCGTTGACTGGCAGGCGTTTGCCGCGCAATTAACGGACAAAACTCGGCTGGTTATCCTCAATACTCCGCATAACCCAACGGCCACGGTGTGGCAGGCAGCGGACTTTGAGTCACTTTGGCAGGCGATTGCCGAGCGGGAAATTTATGTGCTCAGTGATGAAGTGTACGAACACATCTGCTTTGCAACACAAGGACACGCCAGCGTGTTGGCTCATCCCGAGCTTCGGGAGCGGGCGGTAGCGGTATCGTCGTTTGGCAAAACCTATCATATGACCGGCTGGAAAGTGGGTTACTGCATTGCGCCTGCGGCTATTAGCGCGGAGCTTCGCAAGGTTCACCAGTATCTGACATTTGCGGTTAATACACCGGCTCAACTGGCGCTTGCCGATATGCTGCGCGAAGAACCCGAACATTACCGTCAGCTACCTGATTTCTACCGTGCGCGCCGCGATCTGTTTATTGATGCGTTAAGCCAAAGCCGATTAAAACTTCTGCCCTGTGAAGGCACTTATTTCTTGCTGGCCGATTACAGCGCAATTTCTGAGTGGGATGACGTCAGTTTCTGTCGGTGGTTAACGACGGAGATTGGCGTGGCGGCAATACCGTTGTCGGTATTTTGCGCCGCGCCGTTCCCACACAAGTTAATTCGTCTATGCTTTGCCAAGCAGGAATCAACCCTGCTGGCGGCCGCCGAGCGACTGTGTCAATTGTAGTTATTTGACCGTCCAGGCCTGTGAGAACTGACGATTACCGAACATTTCGCACAGGCCGTTTATCTGTTTCAGCCGCAGTACTTCGTCGGCGTCCATTCCCAATTCTTGTCCCATTTTCTCATCGCTCCAGCCGAGCTGGCTGAGCTCACGCACAATCTCTGACATTGCGCTAATCTGGTGACGCCCACGCGCGCGGTTATGACGAATGGTGGCAGCCATCCGTGAAGGCAGCGAACTGTCCTGGCGTTCTAGCTGCGTGACCGGCAGGTAGCCGTGAAAGCGTTTTTTCAATGCGGCTTTGGACTGAGAAAGCACGTGGCGATGAAAGCCATCAACGATTTCAAAGCTGTGATCTTGCTTCTCAATCACCACGATCGGTTGTGTAAAACCATCGGCTTCCAGTGATTTGGTCAGTAACCGTTTTTCCTGCGGGGCCATATTGTTGGGATTGTAGTCGTTAGGTGAAACCTGCTCTTCTTTGACCCACAGCACACAGTCGATAGGCTGATCGTTAAACGGACTTTCTTCATGCAGCGCCTGGCGAAACTGATTCAGCGCCTCGATTTTTTCATCAAACGAGAGGGCTTGCAGGTAGTCATGCATTTCTTCTATTAGTCGTTGTCGCATAAAATTCCCCATTGCTGGCGCTTTTGCTCCATACGCGTACGGTAGCGTTGATAGTGGCTGGATTTCGTGGGGCTAAAGGAGAGCGATCTACACCAGTAATCATTATTTAACAGTGTCTTGCATATTCGTCGCCATGATGGAATATCTTTTGAACCCAGATCTTTTTCCTGGCTATCGGGAATATCTTCCCATCCCTGTTTTTGATACCAGTGCAGATAAACAGCAATTTTGTTGCGGTAGTGGTCCGCTGTAGTCTCTGGCATGCTTTGGAGTAAGAAATGGGCATAGCTGCGCCAACTGTGATTCTGCGGCTTGTCGAGTTTTCGATGCCCATAGAACTGGTTGTCCTGGCCTGCATAAATACCGCCGCTGTGAACGCCGCTCACCCGTTGGCACATATCCGCCCAACGTTCCGGTTCGAGGACGTGATAAAGCCACAGTCCCTGGCGTTGTTCGGGGCCAAAAGGCTCGCAGATGCGCATATACCGCAGTGGAACCCCCGCCTGGTACATCAGATCATAAAGCGGGTTATAGGGCTGGTGGCTTTTCGCACACCAGGTCCAGATGTCGGCGGTTTTCCAGTCATAGATGGGATAGACGTACCAGGCATGGTTACCGGGAGCAACGGTGGTCCAGGGTTTGTCGTCGGCGAAGCGTCGTTTACGCTGGGAGGAGATGGTTAAAAATCGGTTATAAGATTCATCAGCGCGAATACCGACCATCACGGCAGCCGGACGCCGCTGAGAAAACCATTCAGCAAACTTTTGTACAAACGTTTCGAAGGTGATGCCCGTTTGGTAGAAGGGGAAGAAGGCGGGGTCGGTGATGGCATCCTTCGGGGGATGTCGTACCCATTTTGCGCCGGGCTCCCAGCATTGCCACTCAGGGTTAAACTGCGTCAGTGAATTTTGCGTGGTGAGCGGCAGCGCAACCCAATAGAATTCGTCAATAACATCCTGGTAGACTTCACGTAATTTTTCGCAGTGGGCGATGGTTGAGGAAAACTGAGCTTCCCAATCAATAAACAGGACACATATTTTTTTACCCAATGAACGCGCAATTTCAGCGGTTAAATGCAGCATTACCGTGGAATCTTTACCACCTGAGAATGAAACACAGACGCGTGGGAAATTCTCTAATGTCCAGCGAATACGTTCCCGGCTTGCCTCAAGTACGGAAAGAGGCAGCGGGAGTTTGGTGATTGACATAAATCAGCCGTCCTTTATGGCGATGACGTCTAACGGAAGGCTAATATAATACAATGAATCGTAGGAGGATAAATAAAAGTTTATATATTTGTTTTTAATTAAATATCTTTGTTGCATTCATTTGCTGAATGCGACTTTAATTTGTTGGCTTTATTAATTACTTCTGAAAAGAACGGAGAGCTCATTGATGAGCGACTGTAAATCATATACATAGTGAATTCCGGAAGGCTCTTTGGAAGTATTACTTCTTTTAATTTTAGAGAGTCCTTAAGCAGTTCAAACACTCTCGTTGGCATGAATCCAATTAGGTCACTGCTATGAATGGTATTAGCAAGACTCATCAGTGAAGATGAGCGAAAGGCAATGTTTCTTTCAGTTAATGAAATTTCTTCATAGTATTGTTTATAATCTTTTATTTCATTTTCACGCGCCTGAAATAGTATAAACCGTTCCTTCGACAGTTCTGAAAATGTTGCATTATTACCTAGTCGGGGATGATCTTTTCGACAGATAAGGGAAATATTGAACTTATTCAATGGAATACAGATAAGTGAACGATTGGTACAAGGGGCAATATGAAATATAACATCTGCTTTGCGGTAGTTCATGATGTCTTCAATATCTTCAGTGATGGCTGAAGTATCATGATAGGTCACTTCCAGATTGGGGTCCTCGATGAGGATATTCATGAAATCTGTTATTGCTGGTATGGCGTGAAACTGTGGGCCGTAAACCACAAATTGTTTTTTGAGCTCAGAAGTCCCCATCATATTGATAGTTTCTTCAATGTTGTTCAGGTTCTTTTCAAGATGATGGTGCAGATTGACCGCGACGGTCGTTGGCGTAATGCCTTTCCCTGAGCGAACAAATAAAGGGTCGTTTAATTGAACACGAAGACGCTGTAGCGACTGGCTAACGGCCGAAGGGGTAATAAAGAGCGTTTGTGCCGCCTGGCTGATGCTGAGGTTTTGATAGATACATTCGAAAATGATCAGCAGGTTGAGATCGAAACGCTTCAGGTTATAGAGGTTAGCCATTGAATCTCCTTGATATTTTTTGTCTACCGTGCACAGCATAGTGCGCTTTGTTATATTTCATCGAAACAATCCATGTGTTCGAAAATCTAAATATAGTTTCAATCTAAACTAAATATATAGCAGAGAAAAGAAATTATCCACTATTTGTTAAGGTTGGCAAATGTATTTGTTCTCTGAATTATATAAATAAAGAAAACAGATTTTATTTGTCCTTATTATATATTTTCGTTTTTAGCGGCTCTTCTTCCCATTTTTCCAGGTGGAAACGTATGACGCTGCGCAAATCGCGACAGAAAATACGACAGTAAAGAAGAGTTTTGCATGTAAAATCTCTGTAAAATCAGTATGTAATCACGTATCTATGGCATAGCCTATCACAACCATTGGTCAGGTAGATGACTGAGGTGTTGTCCTTTAAAACACTGGGTGCTGTAATCGAGAAGCTGTAACGGCCCATGGGGCCATTGATCTCCGGGTATGGGCAATTTGTGCCTGTCCCCATCATAGGTTCACAAAGTTGTTCTGTTCCGGTTGTTAGGTAACGCTGATTGATTTGATAATGTAAACGCATTGGTCGAATCGGGAAAAGTTCGTTAACTTAGACCTCAACGAAAACACGGAGGAAGTATAGATGTCCTTAATTAATACCAAAATCAAACCTTTCAAAAACCAGGCGTTCAAAAACGGTGAGTTCATCGAAGTAACCGAGAAAGATACCGAAGGTCGCTGGAGCGTCTTCTTCTTCTACCCGGCTGACTTCACCTTCGTATGCCCAACTGAACTGGGCGACGTAGCAGACCATTATGAAGAACTGCAGAAGCTGGGCGTAGACGTGTACTCTGTTTCTACCGATACCCACTTCACCCACAAAGCATGGCACGGTAGCTCTGACACCATCGCAAAAATCAAATATGCGATGATCGGTGACCCGACTGGCGCCCTGACCCGTAACTTTGAAAACATGCGTGAAGATGAAGGTCTTGCTGACCGTGCAACCTTCGTTGTTGACCCACAGGGTATCATCCAGGCAATCGAAGTTACTGCTGAAGGTATCGGCCGCGATGCGTCTGACCTGCTGCGTAAAATTAAAGCCGCTCAGTACGTTGCTTCCCACCCAGGTGAAGTTTGCCCGGCTAAGTGGAAAGAAGGCGAAGCGACTCTGGCTCCATCTTTAGACCTGGTCGGTAAGATTTAAATTTCCGTCGTCTTTCGCACCACAGCGGCGTTGGCGTCGCGTGTTCACCCCGGTCACTTACTTATGTAAGCTCCCGGGGATTCACTCGCTAGCCGCCTTGCTGTGATGTGAAATACTTAGGAAATCACCCCTCTAAAATGGGTGCACCAGTATGTAGGCCGGATAAACGCAGTGCCATCCGGCATCCAACAGGCGCAACTCTGCGCCTGTTTTATTCCAGCATCATGATGCAAGTTGCTTACACGCAGCGCGTATGTGGCCGCTTGCATGATGATGTTTTAAGCCCAGGAGATAAAAATGCTCGACACCAACATGAAAACCCAGCTCAAGGCTTACCTTGAGAAGCTGACCAAACCTGTTGAGCTGATTGCCACGCTGGATGACGGCGCAAAATCGGCAGAGATCAAGGAACTGTTGGCTGAAATCGCTGAACTGTCAGATAAAGTGACCTTTAAAGAAGACAACACCCTGGCAGTGCGTAAGCCATCGTTCCTGATTACTAATCCAGGTTCTGATCAGGGGCCGCGTTTTGCAGGCTCCCCGCTGGGCCACGAGTTTACCTCGCTGGTACTGGCGCTGTTGTGGACTGGTGGTCATCCGTCAAAAGAGGCACAGTCTCTGCTTGAGCAGATTCGCGACCTTGACGGTGATTTTGAATTTGAAACGTACTATTCGCTTTCATGCCACAACTGCCCGGATGTTGTGCAGGCGCTGAACCTGATGGCGGTGCTGAATCCACGCATTAAACATACCGCGATTGACGGTGGGGTTTACCAGAACGAAATCACGGAACGTAACGTGATGGGCGTTCCGGCGGTCTACCTGAACGGTCAGGAATTTGGTCAGGGGCGTATGACGCTGACTGAGATCGTAGCGAAAGTCGATACCGGTGCGGAAAAACGCGCAGCGGAAGAACTGAATCAACGCGATGCCTATGACGTGCTGATCGTCGGATCCGGCCCGTCCGGCGCAGCGGCTGCGGTGTATTCTGCACGTAAAGGTATTCGTACAGGCTTGATGGGCGAACGCTTTGGCGGCCAGGTGCTGGATACGGTCGACATTGAGAACTACATCTCCGTGCCGAAGACGGAAGGCCAGAAGCTGGCGGGTGCGTTAAAAGCACACGTGAATGAATATAACGTTGATGTGATTGATTCTCAGAGTGCTTCAAAGCTGATTCCGGCAGCGGTAGAAGGTGGTCTGCATCAGATTGAAACGGCTTCCGGCGCGGTGCTGAAAGCACGCAGTATCATCATTTCTACCGGTGCTAAATGGCGTAACATGAACGTACCGGGCGAAGATCAGTATCGCACCAAAGGCGTGACCTACTGCCCGCACTGTGATGGCCCGCTGTTTAAAGGCAAACGCGTGGCGGTGATCGGCGGCGGTAACTCCGGTGTTGAAGCGGCGATTGACCTGGCGGGCGTGGTTGAACACGTGACGTTGCTGGAATTTGCCCCAGAAATGAAAGCCGATCAGGTATTGCAGGATAAAGTGCGCAGCTTGAAAAACGTCGACATTATCCTGAACGCGCAAACCACGGAAGTGAAAGGTGATGGCAGCAAAGTCACCGGCTTACAGTACCGTGACCGCGTGAGTGGCGATGAGCATCATGTTGCGCTTGCGGGTATCTTTGTTCAGATTGGCCTGCTGCCGAACACTAACTGGCTGGAAGGCGCTATCGAACGTAATCGTATGGGTGAAATTATCATCGATGCGAAATGTGAAACGAACGTCAAAGGCGTATTTGCGGCGGGCGACTGTACCACCGTGCCTTACAAACAAATTATCATCGCCGCAGGCGAGGGTGCGAAGGCGTCATTGAGCGCATTTGATTATCTGATTCGCACCAAAACAGCATAAAAAAGAAGACAATACCTGCAATGTCAAAGGCCACCGAAAGGTGGCCTTTTTTTGTGTCCATCAGGCAATCTGTTGCGTATTGCCTGATGGCGCGCAGCTTTCAGGCTTGCTTTGGATTGTGACTACCGTACGACCAATACTGGGATATGGGCATGACGAATCACGCTGGAAGCATTAGAGCCCAGCAGATGGGTGCTGATTGATGGATTGCGTGAACCAATCACCACCATGTCGGCATTCAGCTCTTCGATAAGACCATTGACGGCGTCGCGAACGTTGCCCAAACGAACGTGCATCTTGATACGCGAAGGGTCGATACTGAAATGGCTCACCATGGTTTGCAGACGGGTTTCGGCTTCCTGCTGTAGGTGCTCTTCGAAGCGACGCAGGTCGCCCGCAAAGCGGCTCATGGTATAGCTGGCCGAGGCCGGCAGCACATGCAAAAGATGAATAATACCATCCTGCTGCGCCATAAACTCGGCATGGCGAACGGCTTTGTCACTCAACTCCATCTCAAAAACATCAACGGGCATAATGATTGTTTTGTACATAGGCTCCTCCTTGTCTTTGTGAAACTATCAAAACACAGAATGCATTTTTAATATGTCATTCAGTTCGCAAAATAGTGTCGAGGTAGGGGAAGAGTTGTAAAGTTTCGTGAGGTGGGGAGGCAGAAAGAGGATGCCCGGCATCCTCTTAATCAGTCAGCTACTGGTGTTAGCGATTGAACTCGCCAGCGGCTTCCGGCTGGTAAAGGAGTTCAAGCACTTCCAGGTGGGTGGACGTGCCGCCCGGCAGTTCCCAGTGAATCGTGCTACCGGTACGCAAGCCAAGAAGGGCCGCACCGACGGGAGCCATCACTGAGAGTTGGGTAGCGCTATCGGTCATGTTGGCTGGGAATACCAACGTACGTACACGCTCCTCGCCCGTTGTGAGGTCGCGGAATTTGACCTGGCTATTCATACTCACTACATCATGCGGCATGTCCTCTGGGGCACACATCTGGGCACGATCCAGCTCGTCGTTTAGCGCATTCGCCACCGGTGAATTTGCGTAAGCAGGTTGCTCAAGCAGGCGGTCGATACGCTCGGCATCGAACTCATTAATAATGATGGCAGGTCTGGTCATTCTCTACTCCATGTCATTTCTATTATCCAAAAGAAAACCCTCACCGCCAGCGGCAAGGGTTCATCTGATCCCATCATACTGATCCCAGCGTCAGGTTTGAAGTGATGTAGCGCACATTCAGACACGGTGAATTATTCTCTGTATGAATTTTATGCGAAAGACATCACAACCAGCAAATATGGATTATTCTTTTTAAGCTGCGCCTGGCAGCGTCCCTCCAGCACAGGAGAATGTATGAGCGGTTTCGATAAACTGACCCTGAAAGATGGTAGTTACCTCTGGTTCAAGGATTGGGGGAGCGGGCAACCTATCGTGTTTAGTCACGGTTGGCCGCTGACGGCTGATGCATTCGAGGATCAGATGTTGTATCTGGGTTCAAAAGGGTATCGCGTAATCGCCCACGATAGACGAGGACACGGACGATCGGCTCAACCCTGGGATGGGCACAATATGGATCAGTATGCAGATGATCTGGCCGAACTCACGGCGCATCTGAATTTAAAAGAGGCAATCCACGTTGGTCACTCCACCGGCGGGGGGGAAGTGGCACGCTATATTGGGCGTCATGGCACGAGCCGAGTGGCAAAAGCGGTGCTAATAGGCGCGGTGACGCCAATCATGGTGAAAACCGATTTTAACCCGAGCGGTGTGCCGATTGAGGTATTTGACGGGATTCGTGACGGCGTGATTAACGATCGCGGTGCGTTCTTCTACGAACTGACGGCGGCGTTTTACGGTTATAACCGTGATGGCGCGAAGGAATCAAAAGCCGTGCGTGAAGGCTTTGTGGAGCAGGGGTTGCAGGGATCGATTAAGGCGCTTTACGACTGTATCAAAGCGTTCTCTGAAACTGACCTGCGTGAAGACCTGCGTAAGATGACCATCCCAACGCTTGTGATTCACGGCGATGAGGACCAGATAGTGCCGATTGAAAGTTGCGGCAAGGTGGCGGCAGAGATCCTACCGGACGCTGAGCTGAAGGTTTACCACGGCGGTTCACACGGAATTTGTACCACGCACAAACATCAGATCAATGCCGATTTGCTGGAATTTATTCAGAAGTAGTCGGATCTGGCCCCCGTGAAAAACGGGGGCTGGGATCCGTAACCAATCTTATCCAGTACAAATTGTTTACCGCAGTTGCCCGGGTGTGGCTGTGGTAATAGCGAATCACTGGAAAGCGGTGCGTTAATGCTGGCTGCTTTGATGGCTATCTGCATTTCAGTCAAATACGCCGGATTACCGTTGCAGGTGAGCTTAATCGCTTTGACGTTGTCTTTGCCAAAAGCGCTGGCGACGGCATTATCAAAGCTTACGCGGGTGACCGTTTTACCGTAATTGTCGGCGAGGAACTGGCCGAGTGCACTCTGTTTTATCTCACTATTCAGGCGAACCATCGTGCCGAAATAGTCATCGGGATCGAAACCAAAGCAGACGCCATGTTTGGCATATTCGTAGCGTTCCAGGCAGGTTTTCCCGCCGCTGCCAGGCATGACCTGGTTGAGCTTATTGGCTATTTCCAAAGATAACCCGGTCTCTTGCGCCGCACATTTTCGGCTAGCTTTGGCTTCGGGCATATTTGGGATAGGGCGGGTGGCACAGCCAAAACGCATCCAGCGGTTGTTATCGACGCCGCGGGAAGCGATAGAGCCCGGCAGGCTTGGCCATAAGCCGTGCACGGTTAAATAATCGGCTTTATTGCTCGCCTCTGTTTGTCGATGACACTCTAGTGGTTCCTTGCGGTTGCGGTCATGCAGGCTTTGGCAAAAGCCCGTTTGCCATGAGAGGGCCAGAACATAACGGTCGAAGTCACCATATTGTGTCGGCGTGAGTGGGGCGGCATGAAGGCTACCAGCACACAACAGCAGTGCGCATCCTGACACAATATTCTTCCTGAGCATTTTCCTGACTCCACGTTTTTATCATTTGTCATGTTATTAAATCATAAAATAAGGCACCATCAGGCGCCTTATTTATTTAGCTAGGAAATACTTACGCGGCGACGCCTGGGACCAGAATTTCGGTGGCAATAATCACCACAATCAGGCCGACAATAACGGGCACCGAGGTACGTTTAACCACTTCAAACGGTGAAATTTTTGCCATCCCCGCAACCGCCACAACCACACCTGAGACCGGGGAGATAGTACGACCCAGGTTTGAAGCTTGTAGCATTGGGATGGAGAGATACGCTGGGTTGATGCCGGAGGAGTGAGCCAGTTTTGGGATCATCTCGACGAAAGCATAGAATGGCGCGTTGCCAGAACCCGTGGTCATTGCCGCCAGCATGGTTAGCACAACCAGTACGAGCATCAGAATAATACTGGCGGAACCAAACGAGGTAGCGATAGAGATAAGGCTGTTAATAAAGCCGATGGTACTCAGACCCTGAGCGAATACGCCCGCGGCGACTAACAGCATTACCACGCCAGCAAAGGCGTCAGCCATGCCGCGATAGGCGACTTCAAGACCGGCAAAGACTTTCTGAGTATTAAAGCCACGGAAGAATTCCAGCACGGCTGCCAGCAGCATGCAGATAACCAGAATAGCAATAATATGCAGTTCCGGGCCCCATTTGCCATCGAAAATCAATACGCCAATAATCGGCGTAAAGGGCAAGATGGCATAGAAGTTTGGTGCGGTGGTGGTAATTTCATTTACGTCCAACATCTCATGAGAGATATTTTCTTTTTTATCAAGATAGCGCTGCCAGAAGAAATGGGCGATAGCCATAGCAATAATAGCGGCAATAGAAATAGGCAGGGTGGTCTTGAAAGCAAAATCAATTAACGGCATTTCAGCGGCTTTAGCAGCCAACACAACGTCGCCGGATGTTGGTGATAGAATAATCGCCGCCGGTGACGCACAAATAGCAGCAGCGGCGCCACGGCTGATACCGACGTTGACCATGACCGGGAACAGGGTTGCCATTAACAATACGCCAAGGCCGGTGGCGGAAGAGACGGCCAGCGACATCAGACATGCTACAAAATAAGCGGCAATCATCAACAAATAGGGTGAGTTGATAAACTTCAGCGGCTTGGAGGCCAGCTTCACAACCATATCATTGGCGCCAATGTGCGTCATATAAGCTGCAAAGCCACACAGCATCATGATCATCATGCCGAGGTCGCCGCCACGGCTCATCAGTAGGATCTTGATATATTCGATGATATCAGTTGCGGAGTAACCGGTACTGGTTTCACTGCTCGGTAAAATCTTATGGCCCATCAATGCGCTGGCAATCAGCAGTAACAGGCCACCAACGAAAAGGACTCCCGTTGCGGAATAACCTTTGATGATGTAGCGGGCTACGCCGACAATAACCACAACACCAATCAGGAGTTCAAAGAACGTTAACATTATTAACACCTATCGCCCAGTTGTAAACGTTGATGCAGATTTGCACCAAAAAGTTAGGGGTGGAATGTGCCGAAAAATGCGGCAGATTTAGCTGATGAAAATCAAAAAATAGCCTGATTAAGGCAACGATAGTTCAGTTTACGCGATGTTCTCACAAAGCTGAACATTATCCTCGCATCGAGTATAGCGTGGTGGTGGAATAATAAACAATTAAGGTAAATGGAATGTTATTTTTTCTATGGATATTGGTGTGTGCGGTAATGTCTGTGAGATGCAGTTTGTCATCAAAGCGTATGATAACCCTACAAACAGCGAATTTGATCGCGCGTTGCGGTCGTTTTTTTGGCTCAATAGATGCTTGCTGTGTTCGGGGCATAAATAATATAAATAGAAAATATCAGTGTGTTCACTATTAAATTAAATGGTAAAGGAATTATTTAAAGCCTGAATAATATAAGGGATAATGTCATTTGTTAAATATAACCTTATTTAGTTTGGGTGAGTTGTGCTGCAGAAGTATCAGAAGTGCATAAAGTGAGCGGTGGCGAGCCATAACTATTCATCATCGCCCATGGTATTTACTTGACGCTGGCCCTAAGATTATTCTAATTTGCTATTGAAGCAAAAAAAATAGAGTTGTTTTCGATGCTGTTAAGGTGCGATTAAGTTTACTCTTGATAGACTATTCGTAATGGATGATTAATAGGCAAGAGTATCGTGTTAAAATTAAAAAAATTTATTCTCCTGGTATGTGTTTCTGTTGGACTGCTTAGTGCGGTACAACCTGCCTATGCCTCTTTTACACAAACGGTAAAAGAGGGCTACAACACATTGAGCGACAATGTGGCCGAAACATGGCAAGCGCCGCAGAATTACGATTTGTACGTGCCAGCGATTACCTGGCATGCCCGGTTTGCCTATGACAAAGATAAAACCGACCGTTACAACGAACGTCCCTGGGGGGCGGGTTTCGGCGTGTCGCGCTGGGATGATAAAGGTAACTGGCACGGTATTTATCTGATGGCCTTTAAGGACTCTTATAACAAATGGGAACCCATCGGCGGCTATGGTTGGGAAGCCACCTGGCGACCGCTGGCGGATGATAATTTCCATTGGGGATTGGGGTATACCGTGGGTGTAACGGCGCGTGATAACTGGAACTATATTCCGGTACCGGTAGTGTTACCGATGGCGTCGATAGGCTACGGCCCGGCAACGTTCCAGATGACCTACATTCCTGGAACCTATAACAACGGTAATGTCTACTTCGCCTGGCTGCGTTTCCAGTTCTGAAATCCAGGTGTGTAGCGGAGTGCAGGACAAAGTCAACCCGCGAATAAAAGTTAGCGACATTTATCACTTTTTGACGAACTGGGGCTGGACAAAACGCATCACAATTGTTGTACTGGTTACTGACACAGATGAGTGTCGTTTTTTCATATAAAGGTAATTTTGATGTCTAAGATTAAAGGTAACGTTAAGTGGTTTAATGAGTCCAAAGGATTCGGTTTCATTACTCCTGAAGATGGTAGCAAAGATGTATTCGTACATTTCTCTGCAATCCAGACCAACGGTTTCAAAACTCTGGCTGAAGGTCAGCGCGTAGAGTTCGAAATCACTAACGGTGCCAAAGGCCCTTCTGCTGCTAACGTAACCGCTCTGTAATTAAGCGACGCTAGCATTCAGAATTCAAAACCCGCTTAATCGCGGGTTTTTTTTCGCCTCTTTTATGCCTACCGACTGGCCGTGAATAACCAAAAGGCGAGAGCCGTCATGGCAAATGATCCCAGTAAATTGACCGCGACGTTTAACAGCGCCCAGCCAAATTTCCCCGCTTGCAGCAGAAAAACGACTTCTAATGAGAATGTCGAAAAGGTGGTTAGCCCACCGCAAAAACCGGTGGTGATAAGCAATTTCCACATCGGATCAATCTGTGGCAGACGGTTAAACCACGCCAGTCCAGCGCCAATAATAAAGGCGCCAACCAGGTTTGCCGTAAGCGTACCCAGGGGCAGGGCGTGGTGCATTGGGTTAAGCTTGAGGCTTAGCAACCAGCGGGCGACGCTACCGGAGCCTCCGCCAATAAAAACGGCTAATAAAAGTTGCATCATGCGTATTTCCTGCCATTTTTGATAAATCCCCTGAGCGTATTACGCCAGAGGTGAGTCTGACTCTATACCTGTTTTTAAGGGCATAGCCTAACCATTATTCATGATGTTGAAATAATTGCCAAATTTAAGGAGCAGACATGCGGGTGGCTGTGGGACAGTTTGCTGTTACGCCAGAGTGGCGGGTGAATGCGCAGACCTGCGTGACGCTGATGAAATCGGCCGTGGAGCAGGGAGCGGAGCTGCTTGTATTGCCGGAGGCATTGCTGGCTCGTGATGATCGTGACCCTGACCTGTCGGTAAAATCAGCCCAGCCGTTGGACGGCGGTTTTATTCAGCATCTCAAGGCGCAGAGCTGTGGCGATACGCTAACGACTATTTTTACCGTACATACCCCTTCTGACGATGGCCGGGCAAGGAATACGCTGGTGGCGCTACGCGCTGGAGAGGTGATTGCCCACTATCACAAGCTGCATCTGTATGATGCTTTTTCGATTCAGGAATCAAAACGGGTTGATGCCGGACAAACGCTACCGCCGCTGATTGAGGTGGCTGGCTTTAAGGTCGGACTGATGACTTGCTATGATTTACGCTTTCCCGATATGGCGCTAGCGCTGGCACTGCAAGGTGCAGAAATACTGGCGCTACCTGCTGCCTGGGTTCGTGGGCCGCTGAAGGAGCATCATTGGTCGACGCTGCTGGCGGCTCGTGCGCTGGATACCACCTGCTACGTGGTCGCCAGCGGTGAGTGTGGAAATCGAAATATTGGGCAAAGTTATATCATTGACCCACTCGGGATCACCCTCGCCGGGGCAGGATTGTCGCCGCAGCTGGTTGTTTCAGAGGTGTCACGCGATCATCTTTTAACCGTTAGACAGCAGCTACCGGTGCTAGAGAACCGACGCTTTGCGCTACCGCAATTAATATGACGTTTTTTTAAACAACGCTTGATTCACCTTGTTACAGATTGCTATTGTGTGCGCGCGCCAGATGACCGTTAATAACCTACAGTGATGTGGCGCATTCTGCAGCCTGTTTTTGAGAAGAAGGTATCTATGGGTGAGATTAGTATTACCAAACTGCTGGTAGTGGCAGCACTGATTGTTCTGGTGTTTGGTACCAAAAAATTACGGACACTGGGTGGAGACTTGGGTTCAGCGATCAAGGGCTTTAAGAAAGCCATGAATGACGATGAAACCAGTGCGCAGAAAAGCGCAGAAGAAGCTCCGGCAGAAAAACTCTCTCATAAAGAGTAAGCAGGGCAGCGGTTAACGTGGTGTGCAGACAACTGTGCGTGCCATGCGCGAGGTTAATGACTCGCAGGAAGGGTGACAACGACAAGCCGTTGTTGCCCTTTTTTATGCGATTAACATTGCTAAAATTGTCTTATTGAAACAATTTATTACTCATACAGGCATAAAAAAGCCGCGATCTTAACGAGCGCGGCTTCGTGTTTCCAGCTGCGAAGCTTACTTCACTTCCATGCCTTTAGCCTGGAGATCCGCATGGTAAGACGAACGCACGAATGGGCCGCAGGCAGCATGGGTGAAGCCCATCGCCATAGCTTCGGCTTTCATCTCTTCGAATTCATCCGGGCTAACGTAACGCTGTACCGGTAAGTGGTGGCGACTAGGTTGCAGATACTGCCCAAGCGTCAGCATGGTGACGCCATGACGACGCAGATCGCGCATCACTTCAACGATTTCGGCGTTGGTTTCGCCTAAGCCAACCATGAGCCCGGATTTGGTTGGGATCTCAGGGTGTGCTTCTTTAAAACGCTCTAGCAGCTTCAGTGACCAGTTGTAGTCAGCGCCTGGGCGAACGTTACGGTAAATGCGCGGTACGTTTTCCAGGTTGTGGTTGAAGACGTCTGGTGGGGTCGCGGTCAGGATATCCAGCGCGCGATCCATACGGCCACGGAAGTCAGGTACCAGCGTTTCGATCTTGATGCTCGGGCTTTTCTCGCGGATAGCGGAAATACAGTCGGCAAAATGCTGAGCGCCGCCATCGCGCAGATCGTCACGATCCACAGAGGTAATTACCACATAACGCAGCGCCATGTCGGCGATAGTTTGCGCCAGTTTCTGCGGTTCATTGGCATCTGGCGTCACTGGACGGCCGTGGGCCACATCGCAGAATGGGCAGCGGCGGGTACAGATTGCCCCGAGGATCATAAAGGTGGCGGTACCGTGGTTAAAGCATTCCGCCAGGTTCGGGCAAGAGGCTTCTTCACATACGGAGTGCAGGCCATTTTTACGCATGGCTGCTTTGATGCCCTGAATACGGGAAGAGTCCGCCGGAAGTTTAATTTTCATCCATTCCGGTTTTCGCAGCAGCGCTTCGCGCTCTGTTACCACGTTTTTAACCGGGATTAGGGCCATTTTATCGGCGTCGCGGTACTTAACACCGCGTTCCATCACAATGGGTTTACTCATAGCGTGCGTCTTCCAGTTCCGAGTATCGAGGGAAAGCGTTTCAATTCAAGCGAATGTTGTATTTATCAACTATTTTTGAATTAATGGCACGCAGTATAGCATTGAAACGGTGTATAAAGCAGCCTATCAGGCCGGCAAATTGTAAAATAGTTGTTGAATAATGCTTTTTTGCCGGCAACAGGAATAAGGGGGGATTCGTTCTAGAATGCCTCCTGGATGACGTTGATAATATTTTGCATTACCGGGTCACGCAAACTGAGTTTGTTGTAATGCAATGAAAAGTCGAGCTGTTCTTGCTGCAGAGGCGCGAAGTCTAACGTACTCAGCGGCCAGCACTGTTTGAAAATATGATAAAAACGTTGCGGCATGATACCGATCAGGTCGCTTGAGGCGATCAGTGACGCAATAGTGAACAGATTGTAACTGCTTACGCTCACCTGACGGTCTGGCAGCATGTCGCGAATGCGCTTATATAAGTCACTGTTACCGGCACCATCCATCGTCAGCAGCGTGTGCTCATACTGAACGAGGGCATCAGCAGATGGCCCAACCTGGTGTATCGGATGGTCGTGGCGGCAAACAAGAACCAAAGTATCACTGAACAAGGGATGCCGCCCCAGCGTGCGTGGATTGTTGTGCTCGTAATTATCAATCACCAGATCGGTCTGAAACTGGCTGAGTTGCGTATTGGCATCGGTGACCGCAACGTTTCTTAGCAGGACATGCGGATAGGTTTTCTTTACGGCTTGATAGATAACCGGCATCACGATAGCGCCGGTTGAAGCCGCTGTTCCGATAGTGATCACCCGCTGTTTATCGTAGCTACCATTGAGATCCAGTGCCCCGAGAATCGACTCCAGCCCCTGACTTATATACTCATGCAAATGCGTAGCATAAGCCGTGGGCGTGACGCCCTGGCCTTTACGGATAAACAGTGGATCAGGAAAAAGTAGTCTGAGTTTCTGAATGGATTGGCTAATAGCAGACGGCGTAAGGTTTAAAATTTTCGCCGCATTGACGATACCTTTATGGACGTATACTGCTTCAAATATGGTCAATAAATTAAGATCTATATTACGCAGGGTGCGAAAAATTTGTGGCGTATCATTATCGACGTTTAGGTTAACTTTATTTTCTGGCTTACCGTTATAATCCACACTGCTCACTCCGAATTCATTCACTCCATGAATGATAGTTGATGATTTTATTATTGTTATTATTACGGCAGACACAAATTCGCAAGGTGAAAACAGAAATTTTACGTGAAAACTCAACCTATTAATATTTTTAATATATTAGAAGTATTAATGCAATTAGTGGTGATTTTTCATGAAAGTGAGAGGCAGTAGACATTTCTGTGGGGATATTTGAGCGGTGAGTGGCCTCATGGCGCGGCCTGTCCTCATGTGCTGATAAAGCGCCGGACAATGACCCAATAGAATATTGGGTCAGAATATATAATATATTAAGCGGCGATATATTCGTGAGGCGGATTATTAAGCAGCGCTAAAAATTGGGAAACTAAAATCGGCGAAATATTTTCAGGTTTAGCCGCTGAATCCCACTGCGATACCTGCGCCATTTCCATTCCCGCATAACCACAAGGGTTAATTCTCAGGAACGGAGATAAATCCATCGCAATATTCAGCGCAAGGCCGTGGAATGAGCAGCCTTTGCGAATGCGTAGACCGAGCGAGCAAATCTTTTTCTCACCCACATAAACTCCCGGAGCATCCGCTCTTGGGTGGGCTTCAATACCTAACTCTGCCAGCGTATTGACCACGGTTTGTTCCAGCAGCGTGACCAACTCACGGACGCCAAGTTTGCGTCGTTTTAGATTCAGCAAAACGTACATCACCTGCTGGCCTGGGCCATGATAGGTGACCTGGCCGCCACGGTCGCTCTGAATGACCGGAATATCACCGGGAACCAATACGTGCTCAGCTTTACCTGCCTGTCCTTGCGTAAACACCGGCTGATGCTCAACCAGCCAGATTTCATCCAGCGTTGTTTCATCACGGGTATCGGTGAAGTCGTGCATGGCTTGCGAGATGGGCTCATAGGGCTGAAGGCCAAGCTGACGAATGAGGAGGGTATTAAAGTCCAAAACAGGGTCTCCGCTAAGAGGAGGAATCATGGACGCAGAGTATATCACAGGGAAGGGGGAGGGCGGAGTTACCCGGCGATACCGGGTAACATCAGATGCAATTACAGCACCATACGAACAATTTCAATATTGCCCAACTCTTCGTACAACGTTTCTACCTGTTCAACATGGGTGGCGTTGATGGTAATAGACACCGAGTGGTAGTTGCCTTTGCTGCTCGGTTTTATCTGCGGAGAGTAGTCACCTGGCGCATGGCGCTGTACCACTTCAACCACCAGGTCAACCAGCTCAGGTTTCGCCAGACCCATTACTTTGTAAGTAAATGGTGTAGGGAATTCAAGCAGTTCGTTCAGTTTGGTTTTCATGTCAGCTCCAGTGTTAAAAAAGAACAACTCCCGCATCTTGGGCGGGAGTTGTTTTTACAATGCATATTATATGGGGATGGAAATCACACTTTCAAGTGGGTGATTTTTAACCAAACCAATGGTGGAACATTAATTTAATGTAATCAATGATATTGCCGAAGAAGTTCCCTTCAGGAATTTCCTGCAGCACCACCAGTGGACGCTGGTCGATAATTTTGCCGTCCAGCTGGAAGTTAATGGTCCCAACAACCTGATTTTTCTGCAATGGCGCATGCAGCTCGCTGGTAGTCAGCACGTAGCTGGCTTTCAGGTCTTTCATGCGGCCACGTGGGATGGTCAGGTAAACGTCTTTGTCCACACCCAATGAGGCACGGTCGTTATCGCCAAACCAGGCTGGTTCTGAGGCAAACTCTTTACCCGCTTTGATTGGGTTAACGGTTTCAAAGAAGCGGAAGCCCCAGGTCAGCAGCTTTTTGCTTTCGGTTTCACGACCTTTATAGGTACGTCCACCCATCACCGCAGACACCAGACGCATCTGGCCTTCGGTTGCTGATGCCACCAGGTTATAGCCAGCTTTGTCGGTATGGCCGGTTTTGATGCCGTCAACGTTCAGGCTGTTATCCCACAGCAGGCCGTTACGGTTCATCTGGCGGATGCCGTTAAAGGTGAACTCTTTTTCTTTATAGATGGTGTACTCGTTCGGCACGTCGCGGATAAGCGACTGACCGATCAGCGCCATATCACGTGCGGAGCTGTATTGCCCATCGGCGTCCAGGCCGTGAACGGTCTGGAAGTGGGTGTTCTTCAGGCCCAGTGCGTTAACGTAGCTGTTCATCAGGCCGACGAAGGCGTCCTGGCTACCGGCGACATAGTCGGCCATTGCTACACAGGCATCGTTGCCTGACTGCAAGTTAATCCCGCGAATCAGCTGTGATACCGGTACCTGCATGCCTGGTTTCAGGAACATCAGCGATGAGCCTTTAAATACCGGGTTACCGGTTGCCCAGGCATCGTTGCCGATGGTCACCAGATCAGACTCTTTGAACTTTCCGGCTTTCATTGCCTGACCGATGACGTAGCTGGTCATCATTTTGGTCAGACTTGCTGGGTCGCGGCGAGTGTCCGCGTTTTGCTCTGCCAGTACCTTGCCAGAGTTGTAATCAATAAGAATGTAGGACTCCGCGTCAATCTGCGGAACGCCTGGGATCATTGTTTTAATATTCAGGTCATCGGCGTGAGCAGCGGAAGTCAGAGCTGCGACGGAAAGCGCCGGAATCAGTAAGCGTGCGAGGAAAGAGGTCTTCATGGTCAAAACAACGACATCCGTGATGAAGTGAAAAAAGTGCCTTACTATAACAAATGCCTTACAGACAGGCATCCGACATCGTATATGACTTTGTTAATGACTTTGTCATATACGAAAATTCGGATACCTCTGAGCGTTTTAGTTGGCGCGTGTAATAAACGATTGCAGTTGAGCTTCGCTCTGCAAACGTTGCTGTATGGTGCTAGCCTCGCCTTTGCTGCTAAACGGCCCGAGCTGAATACGCCAGACGGCACCGTTTTGCGTGACGCGACCAGGAACGGAAAATTGCTGGCTTAAACGCTGCTGGTATTGCTGGGCGCGAGCTTGATCGCTGACGGCGCCAACCTGAACCACAAAGTCACCCGTCGCAGAGGTAGCTGCAGGGGCTGCTACAGCAGCCGTTGCCGCGCTTGCTGGTGCGGTTACGGGAGCAGTAACAGGGGCGGTAGCGGCAGCCTGTGTTGAAACAGCCGGCGCGGTGTCTTCGAGAACGCCGCTGTTTAGCGGAGTTGGTGCACCCAGGAAACCACTACTTTTAACCGGAGCGCCTTCGCCTGTGCTCTCGGAGGTTAGTGTGTCATTGCTGATTGCCCGAACGTCGCCCTGCGGCGAGACTGCCTGTGGTGCTGAGGATACGCTACCCATACCACCGCTCAAATCAGGGCGGTCAGGAAGGGCGTAAGTTTGTTTGGCGACGGTCGTACACGCCATGCCTGGCCCTGAAAGCGAACCATCCTGAGCCACAATAATCGGATCGATACGGACTTTCGTATTGTTCGAGTTATTCAGGCGATCTGCGGATGCGCGTGAGAGTGAAATCACGCGATCGTTACCGTATGGGCCACGATCGTTAATGCGCACCACGATCATCCGACCATTGGCAAGGTTGGTGATACGCGCATAGCTCGGAATAGGCAGCGTGGGATGCGCGGCGGTAAGCTGGTTCGGATCGAATGCTTCACCGCTCGCCGTCAGATTGCTGCCAGGTTCGGCGTCATAAATGGCAGCGAAACCGGCCTGGCTGAATGTTGACGGATCCTGGACGATTTTGTATTTCTTACCGTCGCGCTCGTAATCCTGATTGGCGGTGGCATTCAGCGGTTCAAAGCGTGGATCGGCCCCGCTGATTTCGACCGTTGGGCCGTTACATACCGCAGGTTGTGGTGCTGAAACGGTCTGTTTCTGAACATCATCACTCGAACAAGCCGCCAGCAGCCCTGCCGCTATGCAGATCCCAAGCCATTGCTTACGCATTGAGCACCCCTTAGACGCTTTTTGACAACATTTTTCTGTGGGTGTGTATCGACATCACGATACCGAACCCGGCCATCAGTACGATGAGGGCAGAACCCCCGTAGCTGACTAACGGTAGCGGCACGCCAACCACCGGCAAGATGCCACTTACCATACCAATATTTACGAACACATAAACGAATAAAATCAGCATCAACCCGCCGGCCATGACACGGCCAAAGGTGGTTTGCGCCTGGGCGGCAATCCATAAGCCACGCATAATCAGCAGCACATAGAGCGCCAGTAGAACCAGAATACCGATAAGGCCTAACTCCTCGGCAAGCACCGCGAAAATAAAATCGGTGTGGCGTTCAGGCAGGAATTCGAGCTGCGATTGCGTTCCGTGCAGCCAGCCTTTACCGCGCAGACCTCCGGAGCCAATGGCGATTTTCGACTGGATGATATGGTAGCCCGCGCCAAGTGGGTCGGATTCCGGATCCAGCAGCATCATCACACGTTGGCGCTGATAGTCGTGCATCAGGAAGAACCACAAAATCGGGATAAAGGCGGCGACCAGCAAGACGGCGACCAGAATTAAGCGCCAGCTCAAGCCTGAGAGGAATAGCACGAACAGACCGGAGAGGGCGACCAGAATAGAGGTCCCCAGGTCAGGCTGTGCGGCAACCAACAGGGTTGGCATGAAAATCAATACCAGCGCAATGCCGGTATTTTTCAGTGAAGGTGGGCAGACATCACGGTTGATAAAACGAGCCACCATTAAGGGGACGGCAATTTTAGCAATCTCGGAGGGCTGGAAACGGACGATGCCGAGGTCAAGCCAGCGCTGCGCGCCTTTGGATATGGCGCCAAAGGCGTCAACCGCCACCAGCAGAATAATACAGACAATGTACAGCCAGGGCGCCCAGCCTTCATAAACGCGAGGCGGGATCTGCGCCATCACGACCATGATAACCAGCCCCATGGCGATCTGACCGATCTTACGTTCCGTCATCCCCATATCCTGGCCGCTGGCGCTCCAGATAACCAGCGCACTGTAGGTCAGCAGCGCCAGCAGGATCAGCAGCATGGCTGGGTCGATATGGATTTTATCCCATATGGATTTTTTGTTCGGATTATCCGTCATGATTATTGGTCCTCCGCCGCGGTAGCCGCTGGATTTTCGGCTGGCAGGTCGGTGTTGTTATCACCCAGCATGATGTGGTCAAGAATCTGACGCATGATGGTACCCACCGCCGGGCCTGCACCGCCGTTCTCTAAAATGATCGCCACAGCGACCTGTGGATCATTATAAGGCGCAAAAGCGGTCATTAATTTATGGTCACGCAAACGCTCGGCAATACGATGCGCGTTATACGTTTCGTTAGCTTTCAGGCCAAAGACCTGTGCCGTACCGGATTTCGCCGCGATTTTATACGGTGCGTTAGCAAAGTACTTGTGAGCAGTACCGTTACCCCGGTTGGCGACGCCATACATCCCGTCTTTGGCAATTTCCCAGTAGCCGGAGTGAATATCGCCAATAGGGGGTTCCTGTGGCTGCATCCACGGTACTTTTTTCCCTTCTTCTACTGTACTTGCCAGAAGGTGAGGGGTTTTAATGATGCCATCGTTAATCAGGATCATCAGCGCTTTACTCATCTGGATTGGCGTTGCCGTCCAGTAGCCCTGTCCGATACCGACCGGGATGGTGTCACCCTGATACCATGGTTTTTTAAAACGTTTCAGCTTCCAGTCGCGAGTTGGCATGTTACCCGAGCGCTCTTCCGCAAGGTCGATGCCGGTATAATCACCGTAGCCAAATTTGGTCATCCACTCGGATAAGCGGTCGATCCCCATATCGTAGGCGACCTGATAGAAGAAGGTATCCGCTGATTCTTCCAGCGCTTTCGTGACGTTCAGGTGGCCGTGGCCCCATTTTTTCCAGTCACGATAGCGTTTTTCAGAACCTGGAAGCTGCCACCAGCCCGGGTCAAACAGGCTGGTATTGCGGTTGATAACCCCCGCGCTCATTGCAGAGACAGCAACGTACGGTTTTACCGTGGAGGCCGGTGGGTAAACCCCCTGCGTGGCACGGTTAACCAGCGGAGTATTCGGGTCGTTCAACAGACCGCTGTAATCTTTGCTGGAGATGCCATCAACGAACAGATTGGGATCGTAGCTTGGCATCGACACCAGCGCCAGGATGCTCCCCGTACGCGGGTCGGTGACCACGACGGCTGCGCGACTACCGGCCAGCAGCGTTTCAACATACTGCTGTAGCTTCAGGTCGATGGTCAGATAAATATCGTGTCCTGCCTGTGGCGGGACTTCTTTGAGCTGGCGAATGACACGGCCACGGTTGTTGACTTCAACCTCTTCATAGCCGGTTTGACCATGCAGCATGTCTTCGTAATAGCGCTCAATACCGAGTTTGCCAATATCGTGGGTGGCCGCGTAGTTGGCCAGCTTGCCGTCCTTATCGAGTCTGTCGACGTCTTTATCATTAATTTTAGAGACGTAGCCGATAACGTGGGTCAGGGCGGAGCCGTACGGATAGAAGCGGCGTTTATAGCCTTTCACTTCTACGCCTGGGAAGCGGTACTGGTTAACGGCGAAGCGCGCGACCTGTACTTCCGTGAGGTTCGTTTTAAGCGGTATTGAAGTAAAGCGGTGCGAACGGGCGCGCTCTTTTTTGAAAGCGGCAATATCGTCATCAGAAAGATCAACAACGTTACGCAGACCATCGATGGTCTGTTGCACGCTGTCGACCTTCTCCGGCATGATTTCCAGTTGGTAGATGGTCCGGTTTAACGCCAGCGGAGCACCGTTGCGATCGTAAATGATGCCGCGGCTCGGGGCGATTGGAACCAATTTGATGCGGTTTTCGTTAGAACGCGTCTGGTAGTCGGTGAAACGCACAATCTGTAAATTGTAGAGATTGGCAATCAGCACGCCGGTCAGCAGCAAAATTCCCAAAAAAGCGACCACCGCCCGGCGCACAAAGAGCGCGGACTCTGCCGTATAGTCGCGAAAAGAATTCTGTAGTTTCATTCGCTGCTTAATCTACCCTGGTCATCATTACTCGCGGTGGTAAGGGTGGTTGGTGGTAATGCTCCACGCCCGATACAGGCTTTCGGCAACCAGCACGCGCACAAGCGGGTGAGGGAGCGTCAATGTGGAGAGCGACCAACTTTGTTCTGCTGCGGCTTTGCATGCCGGAGAAAGACCTTCAGGACCGCCAATCAACAAACTGACGTCACGACCATCAAGCTTCCAGCGCTCCAGCTCACGAGCAAGCTGAGGCGTATCCCAGGGCTTTCCAGGGATATCCAGCGTGACGATACGGTTTTTTCCTGCGGCGGCGATCATCATTTCGCCTTCTTTATCCAGAATACGTTTGATGTCCGCGTTTTTACCGCGCTTACCGGCAGGAATTTCTACCAGTTCGAACGGCATATCTTTCGGAAAGCGACGAAGGTATTCGGTAAAACCGGTTTGTACCCAATCCGGCATTTTGGTGCCGACGGCGACCAACTGCAGCTTCACAACTTAACCCCAGAGCTTTTCCAGTTCATACAGACGACGGCTCTCTTCCTGCATGACGTGGACGATAACATCGCCTAAATCGACGACGATCCAATCACCAACATTTTCGCCTTCAACGCCCAGTGGCAGCAGACCGGCAGCGCGGGATTCCTGAACCACATGATCGGCAATGGACATAACGTGGCGGCTGGAAGTACCGGTGCAAATAATCATGCAATCGGTGATGCTGGATTTACCGTGAACATCGATAGTGACGATATCCTGACCTTTCAAATCATCAATTTTGTCAGCAACAAAATCCTGGAGTTCTTTACCCTGCAAGTGTTCCCCCTGGGGTGTGAAGATAAACAATATAAAATAGCCCGACAGTATACCCGAACTGAACGTCATGTCGGGATTAAAAACGGCTACTGCCGTTCAGGCGGGCTATCATCCCATTCCTTAATGCCGATTGCATCGCCATTTTTGTAAAACAATTTCTGTCCACAAATGCTGGAGGGGGATGTTTCAGGCTGCGGAGAATAACAGTCTATTTATGCGTGTCAATGGATTGGCGAGTCACAAGAGCAGAAATCCGTCTTATGCTTCGTCTGGCAACCAGATAGCGCGGCTATTGAGTACTCTTAGCGTGGCAAACTGTTGCGAAATATCGATGACGCTCCAGGCGCCATGGTCGATGCGGAAATGCCACATGCTGGCGGTCGGCATTCCCAATAACAGGGCGGTTAACAGGCTGAGGACGCCCTGATGGCTGACGATAAGCAGATTCTGGTCATCGTAATGGGCAAGCTCACCCACGAAATCGCTCACGCGCTGTGAAAATGCGGGAAAGCCTTCACCGTTGGTGGGCGCGGCGTGCTGCCAGTCATTGCACCAGGCGGCGTAGTTCTCTTTATCTTCGACTTGTAAATCGCGGTGATGGCGCATTTCCCAATCGCCGAAAAACATCTCGTTTAACCGCGAGTGAGGGGTAAGCGGGAGTGTACGATCGCCTAACAACAGACTGGCGGTGAGGTGAGTCCGTTCCAGTTCACTGCATAACACGCGATCGAAGGGAACCTGACGCAGCATTTTGCCCAATTGACGGGCCTGGGTTTGACCTTTTTCAGTGAGCGGAGTCGGGGCATGGCCGCTATAAAGTCCAGCCACGTTGGCTTCGGTTTCGCCATGACGCACTAACCAGAGTTTCATGGTGCGCTCCCCCTCATTGCGACGCTACGCGCCGTGGTGATACAGACCTTGCTGCATGATGTAAGCCAGCACCGCTTCCGGCATCATCTCTTCACATGATTCATCACGTTCAAGACGTTCGCGGATAAGCGTGGCAGAAACGTCAAACCACGGCGTTTCGGCAAGATAGATTTTTCCCGCTGGCTGGTTATGCAGATCCTCAATATTGCTGGTGAGGTGTTTATCCAGCCAATGTTGGTAAGCTTCTTCTGCCATCGCGAGTGGATATCCCGGACGACGGGTGACCAGCAGATGCGCGTTTTCAAGAATGGTTTCGTAACGATGCCAGCTTGGGAAAGTGAGTAGGGAATCCTGGCCGATAATAAAGGCCAACGGTTTTTCCGGACCTTGTTCCTGACGCCATTCCTGAAGGGTATCCGCCGTAAAGGACGGCGTATCGCGGCGCAGTTCACGCTCGTCGAGCACAAACAGCGGTTTGTCGGCAATCGCCAGTTCGACCATCAGTTTGCGCTGCTCGCTGCTGGCTTCCGGTTGCGGACGATGCGGCGGCACATTGTTGGGCATAATGATCACCCGAGAAAGACCAATCTGATTGGCCAGAATTTCCACCGGCTTCAGGTGACCATAATGAATGGGATCGAAGGTCCCACCGAAAAGCGCCTGTAGTTTTGCCATATCATCCATCAATAAAAACGTCGGGCAGCGCTTTATGACAAAGCAGCAGCGACAAACTTTCCAGTTCAGCCCACACCGACTGACCGTAATCCTGTTTTAAGGTTAGCTCAGCATGGCTCAGCAAGGTCACGGCCTGACGTAGCTGTGGGCTGCTAAGGCGATTCACCGCTTCACCCACCATCGCCCGACGGTTCTGCCAGACTCGGTGTTTATCAAACAGTGAGCGCAGGGGCGTATGTGCGCTGTGGCGTTTTAGCGTCACCAACAGCAGCAACTCACGCTGAATAGTGCGCAGCAAAATCACCGGCTCACTACCTTCCAGCCGCAGTTGTTGCAGGATGTGCAGTGCACGTTTGCTTTTACCGGCCAGTACGGCGTCGACCCAGTGGAACGGGGTGAAGTGCGCCGCGTCGTTAACTGCCTGCTCAACACGAGGCAACGTGAGTTTACCGTCAGGCCACAGCAGTGACAGCCTCTCAAGCGCCTGCGCCAATGCCAGAAGATTGCCTTCATAGCAATAGCAAAGCAGCTGACTGGCCGGTTCATCAAGCTGGAGATTATGCTGTTTAGCACGGTTCGCCAGCCAGCGTGGCAGTTGCGCTTGTTCCGGCGTCTGGCAATTGATTTGCACTGCTCGAGTGGCGAGTGAGGTTAGCCAGGCCGCATTTTCCTGAGATTTGGTGAGCTTATTACCGCGCACGATAAGCAGCAGGTCGTCATGCAACAGGCTCACCAGCGTGTTCATTTGCTCGTTAATTGCCGCATTCGGGCCATTTTCAGGCAACAACAGCAATAGCGTCTGACGGCTGGCGAACAGGCTCATTGCCTGACAAAGTGAAAATAGCTCGCTCCAGTCGGTGCTGGTATCGAGCGTAAAAGTATGGTGTTCGATAAAGCCTTCACCGACGGCGGCATGCCGTATGGCGTCCTGGCTTTCCTGGAGAAAGAGGGGGTCATTACCGAGCAGGAGATACGCCGCGCGCAGCCCTTCAGAGAGCTGCGCGCGGAGTTGTTCTGGGTACAACCGAATCATCAGTTACCCAGAGTCGTCGAAACGCGAGGGCTTTCAGCCGGGGTAGTGGCTGTTGTCTCTTCGCTTTCTTTAACATCTGCAATGTGCACGCTTGGCAGTTTACGAATCAGCTGCTCTGCGGCTTTCTGGTACATCTCCTGGATGATGATGCCTTCTTCGTTGTCTTTGGCCAGCGCTTTTTGCGGGTTATCAAAGAACGAACGATAGACCTTGGTCGTGATTGGGAAGATATCCTGTCCCGGAATCAGTACCGTGGCATTGACGGTCATCACCATCTGGTATTCCGCCGTCTGACCGTTCTGGAAGACCGATGCCGTATCCTTTTGAATACCGCTTGAGCCTAGACGCAGTGACGGAACATCCTTACGCAGCGTACTTGGATCCAGCAGCGTAATATCATTGCTCCGCAGCTGTTCGCGCACCGCACGGCTTAATGGGCCGTTTGGATCGCTTGACTGCAGGATCAAAGTTTTCATTTCGTCCGGCACCTGCGTCGTACTGCGCAAATGCCAGCCACATCCAGCGGTGACCAGCACCGCCAAAGATAACAACAATGTTGTCAGATATCGCACGCTTCCTCCCGCGCTTAGCCAACGACCAGGTTAAGCAGCTTGCCCGGAACGTAAATCACTTTACGTACGGTCACGCCCTCAAGGTATTTTGCTACCAGGTGTTCCTGGCCTGCACGTTCACGAACTTGTTCTTGGGTTGCATCAACGGCGACGGTGATTTTACCGCGGACTTTACCGTTAACCTGCACGACGACCAGCGTGGTGTTTTCCACCATCGCTTTTTCGTCAGCAACCGGCCACGGTGCATTGTCGATATCGCCTTCGCCGCCCAGTTCCTGCCACAGAGTAAAGCAGACGTGAGGGGTGAACGGGTTAAGCATACGCACAACGGCCAGCAGCGCTTCCTGAATCAGGGCGCGGTCTTGCTCGCCTTCCTGCGGTGCTTTCGCCAGCTTGTTCATCAGCTCCATAATCGCCGCGATGGCGGTGTTGAAGGTCTGACGACGACCGATATCATCAGTCACTTTAGCGATAGTTTTGTGAATATCACGACGCAACGCCTGCTGATCTTCGCTCAGTGTATCAGCGTTCAGCGCGGCAACCGGGCCACGAGCGGTATGTTCAAATGCCAGTTTCCAGACGCGTTTCAGGAAGCGGTTTGCCCCTTCAACGCCGGATTCTTGCCATTCCAGAGTCATATCAGCCGGGGAGGCGAACATCATGAACAGACGTACGGTATCAGCGCCGTAACGTTCAACCATCACCTGCGGGTCGATGCCGTTGTTTTTCGACTTGGACATCTTGCTCATGCCGGTATACACCAGTTCATGACCTTCAGCATCCTGCGCCTTCACGATACGACCTTTTTCATCACGCTCAACGATAGCATCAACCGGAGAAACCCAGTTACGCTCGCCGTTGACGCCGACGTAGTAGAAGGCATCGGCCAGAACCATGCCCTGGCACAGCAGCTGTTTAGCCGGTTCGTCAGAGTTCACAAGGCCTGCATCACGCATCAGTTTGTGGAAGAAGCGGAAATACAGCAGGTGCATGATAGCGTGTTCAATACCGCCAATGTAGATATCAACCGGCAGCCAGTAGTTGGCGGCCTTAGAGTCCAGCATGCCTTCCTGATACTGCGGGCAGGTGTAACGCGCGTAGTACCATGATGATTCCATAAAGGTATCGAAGGTGTCGGTTTCACGCAGCGCAGGCATACCGTTAACGGTGGTTTTTGCCCACTCTGGATCGGCTTTGATTGGGCTGGTGATGCCGTCCATAACCACATCTTCCGGCAGAATAACCGGCAGCTGATCTTCTGGAGTTGGCAGCACGGTGCCGTCTTCCAGGGTGACCATTGGGATTGGTGCGCCCCAGTAACGTTGACGGGAAACGCCCCAGTCACGCAGACGGTAGTTAATTTTGCGCTCACCCACGCCTTTTTCGACCAGTTTGTCGGCAATAGCGTTAAAGCCTGCTTCGAAGCTCAGTCCATCAAATTCACCAGAGTTAAATAGTACGCCTTTTTCGGTCAGCGCCTGTTCACAAAGATCCGGGGCGGAACCGTCAGCGGCGAGGATAACTGGTTTGATGTTCAGGCTGTATTTGGTCGCGAACTCGTAGTCGCGCTGATCGTGGCCCGGAACGGCCATCACGGCACCGGTGCCATATTCCATCAGCACGAAGTTTGCTGCCCAGACTGGAATTTCTTCGCCAGTCAGTGGGTGAACCGCTTTAAAGCCAGTATCGACGCCTTTTTTCTCCATGGTCGCCATTTCGGCTTCGGCCATTTTGGTGTTACGGCATTCGTCGATGAAAGCAGCCAGTTCCGCGTTGTCCGCGGCGGCTTTTTGCGCCAGAGGGTGACCGGCAGCAACCGCCAGATAAGTGGCACCCATAAAGGTGTCCGGGCGGGTAGTGTAAACGGTCAGCGTGTTGTCGTAGCCTTTCACGTCAAAGGTGATTTCGACACCTTCAGAACGGCCGATCCAGTTGCGCTGCATCGTTTTCACGGTGTCAGGCCAGTGATCGAGATTATCCAGATCGTTTAACAGTTCGTCAGCGTAAGCGGTGATTTTGATAAACCACTGTGGGATCTCTTTACGCTCGACTTTGGTGTCGCAGCGCCAGCAGCAGCCATCGATAACCTGCTCGTTAGCGAGAACGGTCTGGTCGTTCGGGCACCAGTTAACGGCGGACGTTTTCTTGTACACCAGGCCTTTTTTATACAGCTCGGTGAAGAATTTCTGCTCCCAACGGTAGTATTCCGGGGTGCAGGTTGCCAGCTCGCGGCTCCAGTCATAGCCAAAGCCCAGCATTTTGAGCTGGTTTTTCATGTACGCGATGTTGTCGTAAGTCCACGGAGCGGGCGCGGTATTGTTTTTTACCGCTGCACCTTCAGCCGGCAGGCCGAAAGCATCCCAGCCGATAGGCTGCAGGACGTTTTTGCCCAGCATACGCTGGTAACGAGCAATAACGTCGCCGATGGTGTAGTTACGGACGTGGCCCATGTGTAGTCGGCCAGAAGGATAGGGAAGCATCGACAGGCAGTAATACTTCTCTTTGCTCTCGTCTTCAGTAACTTCAAATGTGCGCTTCTCATCCCAATGAAGCTGGACTTTCGATTCTATCTCTTCCGGGCGGTATTGCTCTTGCATGGCAGCCAGTGATCCTGTTTTCAATGCAGCTACAAATGTAGCCAATAGATGTGATATTCCAGATCCGCATAGCATAGCCCAAACGCTCACGTCAAAACAGCCTTTCGCACGTTAAGCGGGTGAAAAGCTCAAGCCTTAAATTGTGAACTCTGTGGTGATGCTGGCAAAGCGAAAAGGAAATAACGGCTACTATTAGAGTAGGTTAACTAGCTGGGAGTGGAAACAATGAACAAGGTTGCTCAAATTTACCGGGAACTGGTCGCTACACTGACCGAACGCTTACGTAACGGCGAACGCGATATCGATACGCTGGTGGCCGAGGCGCGCGCGAAAGTGGCGCAAACCAGCGAGTTAACGCGCACTGAAATTGATGAACTTCTGCGCGCCGTTCGTCGCGACCTGGAAGAGTTCGCCATGAGCTATGGTGAAAGTCAGGAGGATGAGTCTGACAGCGTATTCCTGCGAGTGATTAAAGAGAGCATCTGGCAAGAGCTGGCGGATATTACCGATAAGACGCAGCTGGAGTGGCGCGAGGTGTTTCAGGATCTCAACCACCACGGCGTGTACCACAGTGGTGAAGTGGTGGGGCTGGGAAATCTGGTGTGCGAGAAATGCCACTATCACCTGGCGGTTTATACACCTGATGTGCTGTCACGTTGCCCGAAATGTGGACATGACCAGTTCCAGCGCAGGCCGTTTGAGCCATAGTAGATAATCCCGGCGGCGCTTCGCTTGGCCGGGCTACCTACAATGTAGCCCGGCCAAGCGAAGCGCCCCGGGAAAGACTCAGCCGTAAAACTTCAAACGCTCAGCCAACAAATCCACAAACGCCTGGCGATCAACATCAACCATCACCGTTGCATTTGGTTTATTCCCCGTCAGGAAGTAGTAATCCACGACCGTCATCCCCTGGGTATATTTGCCTTGGGTTTCCACGCCCACCCAGCATTCAACGGTGGTAAACATCTCCGGCTTCAGCAGCCATGCAATGGTGCACGGATCATGCAGCGGTGCGCCGACAAATCCCCATTTCTCGTCTTTGTGGTACTCCATAAAGAAATCGAGTAATTCCGCCACGATGGTGGAGATAGGGTTGCCAATGGCGCGAAAACGTTCGGTGTCGGCGGCGTGGATTTGTGCTTTATGGGTTACATCAAGCCCGGCCATTACCACCGGGATCCCTGACTGGAAAACAATTTCAGCGGCTTCAGGATCAACGTAGATATTGAATTCAGCCGCCGGTGTCCAGTTACCCAGGCTCATGGCACCGCCCATGATGACGATGCGATTGATTTTGGCATGAAGTTCCGGATGGCTATTAAGCAACAGTGCAACGTTGGTTTGCGGGCCGGTAGAGACAATGGTTACTGGATTCGGACTCTCACGCAGGGTTTTAGCCATCAGTTCGACGGCGGTGAAATTTTGCGGGGCGAACGACGGCTCCGGTAGCGCCGGGCCATCAAGACCACTCTCGCCATGAACGTTATCGGCGATGATAAGCTCTCGCATCAACGGCTTCACGGCACCGCCAGCGACGGGAATATCCGGGCGCTTTAGCAAGGTGAGCATGCGCAGCACGTTACGCAGCGTTTTCTCCGGCGTCTGATTACCGGCGGAGGAGGTGATCGCTTTCACTTCAAGCTCAGGGGAGGCGAGGGCGAGTACAATGGCGATCGCGTCGTCATGACCCGGATCGCAATCAAGAATAATTGGCTGTGCCATAGCAGTTCCTTGTCAGCGTTGTTTTGTGACAAGGGTAAAGCTTGTATGTGGAATGAACGAGAATAGAAACCTGAAAGCGTGATGAGGTGCACGAATGAGTCGCCCGGCCAGGCAAAGCGCCGCCGGGATTTGGCACCGAGCTACCCCGGGGTCGGCGTAAACGCCTCGCCCGGGCTACTGTTTAGTGCAGAATTTTCGCGAGGAAGTCTTTTGCACGATCGGATTTCGGGTTGGCGAAGAACGCCTCTTTATCGGCATCTTCGACGATTTTGCCTTCATCCATAAAGATCACCCGGTTAGCCACTTTACGGGCAAAGCCCATTTCGTGGGTCACCACCATCATGGTCATGCCTTCGTTGGCAAGCTCTACCATAACGTCCAGCACTTCATTGATCATCTCAGGGTCGAGCGCGGAAGTCGGTTCATCAAACAACATGGCGACCGGATCCATACATAACGCGCGCGCGATGGCGACACGCTGCTGCTGGCCGCCGGAAAGCTGCGCCGGGAACTTATTGGCATGCGCCGAAAGCCCCACGCGTTCTAGTAGTTTTAATCCCTTATCGCGGGCGGCGGCTTTATCGCGTTTAAGCACTTTGACCTGTGCCAGTGTCAGGTTCTCGATAATCGACAAATGCGGGAACAGCTCAAAATGCTGGAACACCATGCCGACCTGAGAACGCAGCTTCGCGAGATCCGTTTTCTTATCGTTCACTTGGGTGCCGTTTACCTGGATCTCGCCTTGTTGCACCGGCTCCAGACCGTTAACGGTTTTAATCAGCGTCGATTTACCCGAGCCAGACGGCCCGCAAACCACCACCACTTCGCCTTTTTTCACTTGCGTGGAACAGTCGGTCAGCACCTGAAAGTGACCATACCATTTAGAAACATTTTTCAGGGTAATCATTGCACAGTCCTTTTCTTCAAATAGCTGACCAGCAGCGAGGCGCTAAGGCTAATCACAAAATAAACAAAACCTGCAAACAGGATCATTTCGACCTGAGTACCGTCACGCTCACCAATGGTCGAGGCGGTACGGAAGAAGTCCGCGAGGCTTAACACATACACCAGCGAGGTATCCTGGAACAGGACGATCCCTTGGGTGAGCAGCAGTGGAACCATCGCACGGAAGGCCTGCGGCAGAATAATGAGTTTCATTGACTGCCAGTGGGTCATTCCCAGCGCCAGCGCGGCGCTCGATTGCCCGCGTGAGATACTCTGAATGCCGGCGCGGATGATTTCCGAATAGTAAGCCGCTTCAAACATCGAAAACGCCACCATTGCCGAAATCAGGCGGATATCGCTTTTTGGCGACAGTCCCAGCACGTTTTGCAGGAACCCTGGCACAATCAGATAGAACCACAGCAACACCATTACCAGCGGTATTGAACGGAAGACGTTGACGTAGGTTTTGGCAAACCAGGCGACAGGTTTAAACGTCGACAGCCGCATGACGGCCAGCAGCGTTCCCCAGACGATCCCGATAATAATCGCGGTGACGGTAATTTTAAGGGTGATGACCAGCCCGGCTAGCAGGTAGGGCATCGACGGGATGATAGAGCTCCAGTCAAATTCGTACATTATTTACCCCCCAGGTTGCCCGGCAGGCGAATTTTGCGTTCAACCAGAGCCATGACCAGCATAATAATGGCGTTTATCAATACATAAGCGAGGGTGATCGCCGTAAAGGATTCCCAGGCGTGTGCGGAGTAGTCCAGCAGTTTGCCCGCCTGCGCAGCCATATCAACGAGTCCGATAGTTGAGGCGATGGCCGAGTTTTTCACCAGGTTCATCATCTCGGAAGTCATCGGCGGGACGATAACGCGATAGGCGTTTGGCAGCAGGACATAGCGGTAGGCTTGCGGTAGCGTCAGCCCCATCGCCAGTGCAGCGCTTTTCTGCCCACGTGGCAGCGACTGAATCGCAGCACGTACCTGTTCGCAGACGCGCGCAGCGGTAAACAGACCCAGACAGATCATTGAGGAGAGGAAGAACTGAATGTTTGGATCCAGCTCCGATTTAAACCACATGCCGAGGTCTTCCGGCAGCAATTCCGGAACCACCAGATACCAGGTAAAGAACTGCACGATCAGCGGAACGTTACGGAACAGTTCGACGTAACAGGTGCCAAGTGACGACAAAAAACGATTAGGTACAGTACGCAAAATACCAAATAGCGAACCAACGAGAAAAGCGATAATCCATGCAGTAATAGAAAGGGCGACGGTGACCTGAAAACCGCTCCAGAGCCAGCCGAGATAGGTTGTGTTGCCGAAAGGAGCGTCTTGTAAAAAGATACCCCAGTTCCAGTCTATGGACATAAATAAACTCCTGGAAAAAAAAGGGTAGCAGGAACTCTCCTGCTACCCTCGAAGATTGTAGAACAGCGTTTTGCGGTATTCAGGTCAGGTGGGGAACGACCACCTGACTTATAGTCTGTCCGTGCTGAACCACAATCGAGAGGGCAGATAATTCCGCCCCGTTTTTCTAATTAGTTAAGTGCTTTGTCATTTGGCGTTTTGAACAGCGCTTTCATCTCTTCAGACAGCTCGAAGTTCATGTTCAGGTTTTTCGGTGGGATTGGGTTTTTGAACCACTTATCAAACCATTTCGCCGCTTCGCCAGAGGTCTGCGCCTGAGCGATGGTGTCGTCCATCAGCTTTTTGAAGTCTGGGTCATTTTTACGCAGCATACAGCCGTAGGCTTCCTGAGATTGTGGCTTGCCGACGATCTCCCAGTTGTCCGGTTTTTTGGCTTTCGCGCGCTCACCCGCTAACAGGGCATCATCCATCATAAAGGCAACGGCACGACCGCTTTCCAGGGTACGGAAGGAATCGCCGTGGTCTTTGGCGCTGATGATGCGCATATCCATTTTCTGCTCGTCATTCAACTTGTGCAGCAGAATCTCGGAGGTGGTGCCGGAAGTCACGACAACCGCTTTCCCCTTCAGGTCAGCGAAATCTTTAACATCACCGCCTTTTTTCGCCAGCAGACGGGTACCGACCACGAAGATGGTGTCAGAGAAGGAAGCCTGTTTCTGGCGTTCAACGTTGTTGGTGGTTGAACCACATTCAAAATCGAAGGTGCCGTTTTGCAGCAGCGGGATACGGTTTTGCGAAGTGATAGGAATCAGCTTCACTTCCAGTTTCGGGTTGTTGAGCTTTTTCTTGATAGCTTCAACGATGGCGTTGGAGTAGTCCTGAGAGTAACCCACGACTTTTTGTTGGTTGTCGTAATAGGAGAACGGTACGGATGATTCACGGTGACCGACAACGATAACGCCGTTCTTCGCGATTTTATCCAGCGTCGAACCCTGCGTAGCAGGCTTTGCGTCTTCTGCGTGTGCCAGACCTGCGGTGACACCCATGACCAGCATGGCAGCGGCCAGTTTACGTAATTGCATGTCCAACTCCTTTATCCTCTGCATCGGCCAGGATGCATTGATACCCATTGTGATTGTTGTGTTGTTATAGGCTGTGCTTTTAGCGTGCAGCGTTATGTGTGTTTGTTAGCATTTAGTTTGGCTTAATGTAAAGATTTTGCTGCTTTATTGTTTATTTTTGCGAAGCGCGCCGCACCACTTTGAGGCAAAAAAGGTCGTTTGCACGATAATGGTGCTACCGATGTCTTTTGGTGGTGCAACCGGGTTGCGCTAAGTGATGAGGTGCAGCCTCTTGATTATATTAAGCAAGTGGCGTGCCAGAATGGACTTCAGAAGGGGGAGTTGTGAGCGAAAAGGATTTTGTAGGTCTGATAAGCGCAGCGCCATCAGGCATGGTGCCGAACGACTGCCGGATGGCGGCGTACCGCCTTATCCGGCCTACATTCGATAGTGCAATGTGTTACTTGCGGCGCTGACGCAGGCTCATCACCAGTGCACCAAAACCAAACAGTGCGGTAATTAGCCACAGTGTCCAGTCACCGGTACGCGCATACGGCGTTAAGCCCGTCGTTGGCGTCACTTTGGTGGTCAGAACCTGGCGGGTAAACTGCGGGATCATCGCCTGAATCTCACCGCGTGGGCCAATCACAGCGGTAATGCCATTGTTGGTGCTACGCAGCAGTGGACGAGCGAGCTCCAGCGCACGCATTCGCGCCATCTGGAAGTGCTGCCACGGGCCGATGGACTTACCAAACCATGCATCGTTAGAAATGGTCAGCAGGAAGTTGGTGTCCGGGCGGAAATTATCACGCACCTGCTGACCGAGAATAATCTCGTAGCAGATAGCCGCCGTCAGCTTCAGGTTATGTGCCTGCAGCTGTGGCTGGACATACGGTCCACGGCTGAATGACGACATCGGCAGGTCGAAGAACGGTGCTAACGGACGCAGGATGGATTCCAGCGGCACAAACTCACCAAACGGAACCAGGTGATTTTTGTTGTAGCGATTCTTCGACTCATAGCTGTACGGGCTATCTTTGCCTAGTGTGATGATGGTGTTGTAGGTGTCGTAACGATTCTGCTGGTTGAGGCGTGAATCCACAATACCGGTAATCAGCGTACTGTTTTTCGCCCGCAGAAGATCGTCCATCATACTCAGGAAGCGCTGCTGGTTAATCTCCAGATCGGGAATCGCCGACTCTGGCCAGATAATCAGCTCGGATTTGCCCATCACTTTTTCGGTAGCGTCGAGATAAACCTTCAACGTATTGAGCAACTGATTTTCATCCCACTTCAGCGCCTGTGGAATATCACCCTGGACCATCGAAACCTGAGTGGTTTTATCGGTCTGAAGCGTATACCACTGGATGTAACGCAGCGGGAATGGCAGGGCAAATAACACCACGCCAACCGCCAGCGGACGCCAGTTGCGGGTGACCAGCGCTAGCGCCAGCAGACCGCTCACCGCCATCAGCAGGAAGTTAATCGCGCCGACGCCCATGACGGGTGCCAGCCCTTTCAGCGGGCCGTCAATCTGGCTATAGCCAAACTGCAGCCATGGGAAGCCGGTTAGCACCCAACCGCGCAGGAACTCGGTGAGCTGCCAGACGACCGGCGCGGCGATAGCCATGCGTACCCAGTTCGTCTTCGGCCACAGGCGCGACAAAATCCCCGCGAACAGACCGGTATACAGCGAGAGATAACCCGCCAGCAGGACGACGAGGAAGACGTTGACCGGGCCCGGCATACCGCCAAACTGGGCAATACTGACGTAGACCCAGTTAATGCCGGCACCGAACAGACCAAAGCCCCACGCATAACCGATAGCGGCGGACTGCACTGGCCGACGGTTGAGCGTCAGGGCCTGCAGACCGAACAGTGAAATTATCGCAGCAGGCCAGATGTCATAAGGAGAAAAAGCCAGCGTTCCGCTGGCTCCGAAAAGTAGCGCCAGCAGCAGACGAATGCGCTGGCGTTCAAGCAATGAGGCAAATGCCATGGAGATTATTCATCCAGTTTCGGTTGTGGGGAATCGTCCGGGATTTTAACGTGAACCTGAATAATACGACGGCTATCCGCCATGGCGACCTTAAACTGGTAACCATCAATGTCGATAGTTTCGCCGCGTGCGGGCAGATGACCAAAGGCCTGCATCACCAGTCCGCCGATAGTATCAACTTCATCATCGTTGAAATGAGTACTGAACGCGTCGTTGAAGTCTTCAATCGAGGCCAGTGCGCGAACCGTCCAGGTGTGACGGCTGAGCTGACGGAAGTCGATATCGTCTTCTTCGTCATACTCATCTTCAATTTCACCCACGATCAGTTCAAGAATATCTTCAATCGTCACCAGTCCAGAGACGCCGCCAAACTCATCGATAACGATGGCCATATGGTAGCGCTGGGAGCGGAATTCCTTGAGCATACGGTCAACCCGTTTGCTTTCCGGTACGACAACCGCGGTGCGTAACACTTTATCCATGCTGAAAGCTTCAGAATCGCTGCGCATAAACGGCAGCAGGTCTTTGGCCATCAGAATCCCTTCAATGTGATCTTTGTCCTCGCTGATAACCGGGAAACGCGAGTGGGCGGACTCAATGATGACATCGAGACATTCGTCCAGGGTTTGGTTGCGTTTTAGGGTGATCATTTGAGAGCGCGGGATCATGATGTCGCGGACGCGTTGGTCAGCGATATCCATTACCCCTTCAAGCATGTCGCGCGTATCTTCATCGATAAGCTCGTTCTGCCCGGAATCACGGATCAGCGCCAGGAGATCGTCACGGTTTTTCGGTTCACCGTGGAAGAGCTGGCTGAGTAAGAGGGAGAAGAATCCCTTTTTGCTGTTTACTGTGTCACTACTGTGTGAATTGTCGTCGCTCATGGCGTCGTTTGGGTTCTCATGTTGGATTAATTGTCGCTCGTCGCGCGTAAATTCAGCGCCGGACGGCATGTATGGCCTGATGGCGTTTACGCTTATCAGGCCTACAAAATGCATGAATGTAGGCCGGATAAGGCGCAAGCGCCGCCATCCGGCAAGCTACTATTCAGCAATCTTCTCGGAAATGTACGGATCCTCATAGCCGAGAGCAAGCATTATCTCTGTCTCAAGGCTTTCCATCTCTTCCGCTTCTTCATCTTCGATATGGTCATAGCCCAGCAAATGCAGGCTACCGTGGACCACCATGTGCGCCCAGTGTGCTTCCAGCGGCTTGCCCTGTTCAGTGGCCTCACGCTCTACTACTTGACGACAAATAATCAGATCGCCCAGCAGCGGCAGCTCGATGCCCGGTGGGGCTTCAAACGGGAATGACAGCACGTTGGTGGGCTTATCCATACCGCGGTAGGTAAGGTTTAGCTCATGGCTTTCCGCGGTATCGACCAGGCGAATGGTCACTTCGGACTCGGCCTGGAACTGAGGAATAACGGCATCCAGCCACTTCTGGAACTGACTTTCTTCTGGCAAACCGGTGTTATCTTCACAGGCCAACTGGAGATCGAGGATCACCTGACTCATTTCTGCTCCTGCGCCTGAGCGTCGCGTTTACGTTCTGCGGCCTGCTCGGCTTTACGTTTTTGATCGGCTTCTTCCCACGCCTCATAGGCATTCACGATACGGGCAACCACCGGATGGCGGACCACGTCTTCGCTGTGGAAGAAGTTAAAGCTAATTTCATCGACTTCGGCCAGCACTTCAATCGCGTGACGCAGGCCAGATTTAGTGCTGCGCGGCAGGTCAATCTGGGTGATATCACCGGTAATGACCGCTTTTGAGTTAAAGCCGATACGGGTCAGGAACATCTTCATCTGTTCGATGGTGGTGTTCTGGCTCTCATCGAGAATAATAAAAGCATCGTTTAAGGTACGACCGCGCATATAGGCCAGCGGAGCCACTTCAATCACGTTGCGTTCTATTAGTTTCTCAACCTTCTCAAAGCCGAGCATCTCGAACAGCGCGTCATACAGCGGACGCAGGTAAGGATCGACTTTCTGGCTCAGGTCGCCCGGCAGGAAGCCGAGTTTTTCACCGGCTTCCACCGCCGGACGGGTCAGCAGAATACGACGGATTTCCTGACGCTCCAGCGCATCCACCGCCGCGGCAACCGCCAGGTAAGTTTTACCGGTACCCGCAGGGCCCACGCCAAAGGTAATGTCGTGGTCGAGAATATGCGCGATGTACTGCGCCTGGTTTGGCGTGCGCGGCTTAATCACCCCGCGCTTGGTTTTGATATTGATAGCTTTACCGTACTCCGGCACGCTATCGGCGCTCTGTTCCAGCACGCGGGCTTCTTTAATCGCCAGATGGATCTGTTCAGGCTCAATATCCTGAATCTGGCCGCGCATTGGTGCAGTGTCAACATACAGGCTGCGCAGAATATCGGCAGCGGCGGTCACGCAGATGGCGCGTCCCGTCAGTTTGAAATGGTTATCGCGGCGGTTGATTTCGATGCCCAGTCGTCGCTCCAGCTGTTTGATGTTGTCATCAAACGGGCCGCACAGGCTCAGCAGACGGGCATTGTCGACTGGCTCCAGGGTAATTTCGCGAGTGTCTATGTTCAAACTGTTCCTCTTATGCATGAGTTGCCGGAAGGCTTACGATTACCGGCTGATAAAGGAATTATTCACGCCACAGTAAAAAGGCGCAAGCGTTGCAACAAATATGGGGATAGCAGGGAAAAATACAAGGCCCGCCAGAATTGACGAGCCATGAAGATTAAGGCTGATAAATGCCGACGCCTGAATCGCTTTCTTTACGGGTACGGGCAATCACCGACTCCGGCGATTCCACGATGCGCAGACCCATCTCGTCTTCGGTACGTACTAGCTTACCGCGTACGGAGTTGGTGTAAACATCGACGATTTCGACATCCACAAATTTACCGATCATATCCGGCGAACCTTCGAAGTTGACCACCCGGTTGCATTCGGTGCGCCCGGTCAACTCCATAATGCTCTTACGCGAGGTGCCTTCCACCAGAATTCGCTGGACGGTGCCGAGTAAACGGCGGCTCCAGGCCATAACCTGTTGGTTGATGCGTTCTTGCAAAATATACAGGCGCTGCTTTTTATCCGCTTCAGGGACATCGTCAACCATATCTGCCGCTGGCGTACCCGGGCGGGCTGAGAAGACGAAGCTGAAACTGACGTCGAAGTTGACGTCGGCAATCAGCTTCATGGTCTGCTCAAAGTCCTGGTCAGTTTCACCGGGGAAACCGACGATAAAGTCAGAGCTAATCTGGATATTCGGGCGTGCTTCGCGCAGCTTACGGATCGTGGACTTGTATTCCAGCGCCGTGTGGGTACGTCCCATCAGGTTCAGTACGCGGTCAGAACCACTCTGAATCGGCAGATGCAGGAAGCTCACCAGTTCCGGCGTATCACGATAAACGTCGATAATATCGTCGGTAAATTCGATAGGGTGGCTGGTGGTAAAGCGCACGCGGTCAATGCCGTCAATGGCGGCGACCAGACGCAGCAGTTCGGCAAAGGAGCCGGTTGTGCCATCGTAGTTCTCACCACGCCAGGCGTTGACGTTCTGCCCCAGCAGGTTTACTTCACGCACACCTTGAGCTGCCAGTTGGGCAATTTCAAACAGGATGTCATCGCAGGGACGGCTGACTTCTTCACCACGGGTGTAGGGAACCACGCAGTAGGTACAGTATTTATTGCAGCCTTCCATGATGGAAACAAACGCGGTTGGGCCGTCGGCGCGTGGCTCAGGCAGGCGGTCAAACTTTTCAATTTCCGGGAAGCTCACGTCGATAACCGGGCGGCGGTTATCACGTACGGCGTCGATCATTTCAGGGAGACGGTGCAAGGTCTGTGGGCCAAAAACAATATCCACGTAGTGCGCACGTTGGCGGATAAGTTTGCCTTCCTGTGAGGCGACGCAACCGCCCACCCCTATAATAAGCTTTGGATTTTTTGCTTTAAGTAATTTCCAGCGGCCTAATAGGTGGAAGACTTTTTCCTGAGCTTTCTCACGAATTGAGCAGGTGTTCAGCAGCAATACGTCTGCTTCTTCTGCCACCTCGGTCAGTTTATAGCCGTGAGTGGCATCCAGCAGATCGGCCATCTTTGATGAATCGTACTCGTTCATCTGACAGCCCCAGGTTTTAATATGGAGTTTTTTTGTCATCGACTTGCTCTTGCTCGATTAGAAATTGCCAACATTGCAGGGCGCGTATTGTAATGCTTTGATGCGATGGTGACCAGTGTGACGGTTATTGGCCTCAAGTCCGGAAAAGTCCGGTAAACTTAAGAGATTCAGGTTTAAGGATAATAAATGATGACAATCCTACACACAGACGTTGCCGTCGTCGGCAGTGGTATGGTCGGTGGAGCACTGGCATTAGGGCTGGCGCAGAACGGTTTTACCGTTACCGTGCTGGAAAAAAGTGCGCCGCCGGATTTCGATCCCTCTTCACCGCCGGATGTGCGAATCTCTGCCATTAGTGCTTCCTCTGTCGCTTTATTACGCAGTCTGGGTGTGTGGGATGCGGTGCTGGCCATGCGCGCGCACCCGTGGCGTCGTCTTGAAACATGGGAGTGGCAGAACGCGCACGTGGTCTTCGATGCGTCAGAGCTAAAGCTGCCAAATCTAGGGTTTATGGTTGAGAATAACGTCCTGCAACGCGCGCTTTGGCAGGCACTGGCAGCGCATCCGCAGGTCACGCTGCGTGAGGGCACGACGCTCAACAATATGTCTCCGGAGGGTGAGGGAGATGTGCTGCGCCTGGCAGACGGGAGCGAGATTCACGCGAAGTTGGTGGTGGGGGCCGATGGCGCGCTGTCACAGGTTCGTCAACAGGCGGGTATCGGCATTCACGGCTGGCAATATCCGCAATCCTGTATGTTGATTACCGTGAAATCCGAAAATGAACCCGGTGACAGTACCTGGCAACAGTTTTCACCCGCCGGGCCGCGCGCCTTTTTACCGCTGTTTGATAATTGGGCCTCGCTGGTGTGGTACGACACTCCGGCGCGGATCCGCCAGTTACAGTCATTATCGATGCCGCAGCTTCAGCGAGAAATCACGAACCACTTCCCGGAACGTTTAGGTCATGTCACGCCAGTCGCTGCTGGAGCTTTCCCGCTGACACGCCGTCATGCTCAGCAATATGTGCAGCCAGGTCTGGCGCTGGTGGGCGATGCAGCCCATACCATTCATCCGCTGGCGGGGCAGGGGGTAAACCTGGGCTACCGCGATGTTGATGCGCTTTTGGATGTACTGGCCAATGCACGTAGTGTCGGTGAAAACTGGGCCAGTCTGTCGGTGCTGCAACGTTATCAGGCGCGTCGTCGGGTGGACAATTTGCTGATGCAAAGCGGCATGGATCTTTTCTATGCCGGATTCAGTAACGATCTTGGGCCGTTACGTGTGTTGCGAAACGTTGGCTTGATGGCTGCGCAGCGTGCGGGCGTTTTAAAGCATCAGGCGTTGAAATATGCGTTAGGGTTGTAACCTACAAAAATGCCGGATGGTGGCTACGCCTTATCCGGCCTACACCAACCAGTATCCCGGGAAGGCTACGCACATAACATAGCCGTGAGTAAGGCTAACCCGGATTGATTACGTGAAAAAGTAAGAGGAGAGCGGGCGAGATTTTTTAGAATACATCAAAACGAAAAAAGCTCGCCGAAGCGAGCTTTTCGAATATGGCTGGGGTACGAGGATTCGAACCTCGGAATGCTGGTATCAGAAACCAGTGCCTTACCGCTTGGCGATACCCCAACGGGTGCGTTCACAATATGAACGACTTTGAAAATGGCTGGGGTACGAGGATTCGAACCTCGGAATGCTGGTATCAGAAACCAGTGCCTTACCGCTTGGCGATACCCCAACAATTTTTTTTCGAATTTATCGATGTTTTCGAGAAATTCTGAATTTGGTGGCTACGACGGGATTCGAACCTGTGACCCCATCATTATGAGTGATGTGCTCTAACCAACTGAGCTACGTAGCCGGTACTATTTTTTTTCTTCGATGGCTGGGGTACCTGGATTCGAACCAGGGAATGCCGGTATCAAAAACCGGTGCCTTACCGCTTGGCGATACCCCAATACCGTCGCGGCAATCCGCAAATATCGAAGAAAAATGGCTGGGGTACCTGGATTCGAACCAGGGAATGCCGGTATCAAAAACCGGTGCCTTACCGCTTGGCGATACCCCATCCGTGCAACGCTTACGGGTGAATGGTGCGGGAGGCGAGACTTGAACTCGCACACCTTGCGGCGCTAGAACCTAAATCTAGTGCGTCTACCAATTTCGCCACTCCCGCAAAAAAGATGGTGGCTACGACGGGATTCGAACCTGTGACCCCATCATTATGAGTGATGTGCTCTAACCAACTGAGCTACGTAGCCATCTTTTTTTCGCGCTACCTTATCGGCGTTGCGGGGCGCATTATGCTTATTGAGCCTAATACCGTCAACACCTTTTTCAATGAAATTCACTGGAATGTGACTGTTTGGTTAGGTTGCGAACAGCCTGGCGCAATATTCGGCAATTATTGGTCGTTTCGCGTTATTAACGAATATGATACGTCCAATAAAAAAGCCCCTATGTACCATAGGGGCCTGAAAACGAAAGTGACTTATAGACTTACTGATATGCAGACTGGTGGACACCTACCGCGCGTCCTGAAGGATCGTCCATGGTTTTGAACGCTTCATCCCACTCAATCGCTTTTGCGGAAGAACAGGCAACGGACGGGCCGCCCGGTACACATTCTGCGGCACTAGGCACCGGGAAAAGCTCTTCAAAGATTTCGCGGTACAGATAGCCTTCTTTTGAGGTTGGCGTGTTGTACGCGAAGCGGAAGTGCGCGGTCTCCAGTTGCTGATCGGTTACCTGTTTTGCCGCTACTTCTTTGAGCGTATCAATCCAGCTGTAGCCCACGCCGTCGGAGAACTGTTCTTTCTGACGCCATGCTACGCTTGCTGGCAGATAGGATTCAAAGCATTCACGCAGCACGTGTTTTTCCATTTTGCCGTTGCCGCACATTTTGTCCTGCGGGTTGATGCGCATGGCCACGTCGAGGAATTTTTTATCCAGGAACGGTACGCGCGCTTCCACACCCCAGGCGGACATCGCTTTGTTGGCGCGAGCACAGTCGTACATATGCAGCGCCTGCAGCTTACGGACGGTCTCTTCGTGCAGCTCTTTGGCGTTTGGCGCTTTATGGAAGTACAGGTAGCCGCCAAACACTTCATCAGAACCTTCGCCGGACAGCACCATCTTGATGCCCATCGCTTTGATTTTACGCGACATCAAATACATCGGCGTCGAGGCGCGAATGGTGGTCACGTCATAGGTTTCGATGTGGTAAATCACATCACGAATCGCATCCAGACCTTCCTGCACGGTAAAGTGAATCTCGTGGTGTACGGTGCCGAGATGGTTTGCCACTTCCTGCGCTGCTTTCAGGTCAGGAGAACCCACCAGACCGACCGCGAAGGAGTGCAGCTGTGGCCACCAGGCCTCTGAACGTTCCTGATCTTCCACACGTCGGGCGGCGTATTTCTTGGTGATAGCAGAGATAACCGAAGAATCCAAACCGCCGGACAGCAATACGCCGTAGGGTACGTCGGACATCAGGTGGCTTTTAACGGAATCTTCCAGCGCCTGACGCAGTTCGTTTTTATCGGTCACGTTATCTTTCACCGCGTCGTAGTCGAACCAATCACGTTGATAGTACTGGCGGATTTCACCGTCTTTGCTCCACAGATAGCTGCCTGCCGGGAATTCCTGAATAGTGCGGCATACCGGCGTCAGCGCTTTCATTTCAGAGGCTACGTAGAAGTTACCGAATTCGTCATGGCCCATATACAGCGGGATAATGCCGATGTGGTCGCGGCCAATCAGGTAAGCATCCTTTTCGCTGTCGTACAGTACGAACGCAAACATCCCTTCCAGCTCGTCGAGGAAGTCCGGGCCTTTTTCCTGATACAGCGCGAGAATCACTTCGCAGTCTGAACCGGTCTGGAACTGGTAGCGGTCAGCGTATTCAGCACGCAGCGCTTGATGGTTGTAGATTTCACCGTTAACTGCCAGAGCGTGCGTTTTCTTTTCGTTATACAGCGGCTGAGCACCGGCGTTGACGTCAACTATCGACAGGCGCTCATGCGCCAGAATCGCTTTATCACAGGCGTAGACACCGGACCAGTCCGGGCCACGGTGGCGCATCAGGCGGGAAAGTTCCAGCGCTTTTTTACGCAGCTCGCCCGCGTCAGTTTTAATATCCAATACACCGAAAATAGAACACATAGACTTCTCCGTTAACCCTGTGGTGTTGTGCTGTTTAATTGTGTGGCGCTGCGCAATCGCGGTGCCTTTGCATAACTAAAAAAATGCCGGAAAGGGCGGATGGGCGCAAGGCTTTTCCGGGGGTAATGAGAAAAAATTCAATAGGTGTTGTTGAATACTAAAAAATACGTATGTGAAACCTTCTGTTATTGATGAATCTTCAATTAAAACCGTTTTTTATTAATGATTCTATTTTTATATTCCTTAAATACCCCCGCAGACGTCAAACTACGGGGGAAATGAGGCTACGCCACACCAAACGGCCAGATGTCCTGCACCGTTTTATAAAGGATTTGTTGCCTGTCCTGCGGTGACAGCCACGCAAGATGATCGCGATAGAGCGCCACCGCTTGGGCATAGCTGAGCTTGTTCAGGCAGATAGGCCAATCGGTACCCCACATGAGGCGCTGTGGACCAAACGCGTCGAACACCTGCTTGACCTGTCGCGCAGCGTCAGAATACGGGTAGGGCTGCTGGGAGAGCGACCACATATGTGAAATCTTCACATATACGTGAGGATAGCGGGCCAGCGCCAGTAGCTTGTTCAGCTCATCAGGTTGATTGAGCGGTGAGTCGGCCATATGGTCGATAACCACCGTCAATTCTGGGTTCTGCTCAATCCACGTTATCAAATCGGGCATCCTACTGGGGGCCGCCAGAATGGTCATCGGCACTTTCAGGTCGGCAGCCTGACGCCAGAGCAGTTTCATCAGCGGCCCACGGATCCAATCGCCGTCGGCCTTATCGGATGGACTCAGGCGCACGCCGCGAAAACCGTCTTCAGTCGTCAGACGTGCCAGATGCTCCGGTGCGGCTGGGTCTTCCGGGTTAACGCGGCAGATCCCCTGAAATTTATCCGGATACTGGCGCAGGACATCAGCCAGATAGCGGTTATCCCAGCGGTAGTGAATTACCTGCACGATGACGGTGCGTGCAACGCCATTGGCCGCCATCAGGTCGAGCAGCATTTCGGCGGTAAAATCCTGCGGCGGCGTTTTACGGTCTTTGGCGTAGGGATAGCGTGGGTCGGTTTTCCAGACGTGGACGTGAGAATCAATCATCAACGGGGATGGAATGGCAGCGAACGCCGGGCGCAGTGCACAGGCCAGCGGTAACGCTGTGCTGGCGGCAAGGAATTGACGACGGCTAAGCATGATTATCTCCATTGCATCGCTCACAGGCAGCCCTGAGGGTGTCAGAGGTGGTATTTATTGTTGGGCTTTGCGGGCGGATGCGTGAGCTGACGAGCTACTATAAATCGCGGATAAGCAAGATGATTTAGACCAATGCCCAAGGCAACAGCGTTTTTATTGGTAGGTAAAACATGCGCCTGTGAGCCCGCTCACGCTTGATCTCGTGGGCGATGTTTGGTTATGGGTAATAAATAGACCGTGGCGGCGAATTTAATTACCCATTTACACTGGCGGCTGTTTTAGAGAATGTCGATTTCCGCAACTGACGGATAAATCCACGATGGTCTGAACGGCATATTATCGATGTCATCCACGGTAGAGACACCGGAGAGGACCAGAATCGTCTCAAGCCCAGCCTGGAAACCCGCCAGAATATCGGTACGCAGATTGTCGCCGACGATGACAGTCTGCTCGGAATGCGCCTGCATCTTGTTTAGTGCGGCGCGGATGATCCACGGACTTGGCTTGCCAACGATAAACGGTTTACGGCCCGAAATTTTTTCGATGCCGGCACAAAGTGCGCCACAGGCCGGGTAATAGCCGCGACCGTGCGTATCTGGGTTTGTTGCGATGAAGCGTGCACCATTAGCCACGAAGAATGCCGCTTTGTGCATCATTTCCCAGTTAAAAGAACGGGTCTCACCCACGATAACGAAGTCTGGGTTGACGTCGGTAATAGTGAAGCCAGCTTTATAGAGTTCGTGGATCAATGCACCTTCGCCGACAACGTACGCTTTTTTTCCTTCCTGGCGACGCAGGAAATCGGCTGTTGCCATGGCGGAGGTATAAAACACGCTGTCAGGCACATCGATGCCTGCGGTGGCGAAGCGGTTCGCCAAATCCTGACCTGTCTGCGAAGGGTAGTTGGTCAGACAAAGAAACGGCATACCTTTTTCGAGTACGCGTGCAACGAATTCCGCCGCGCCCGGCACGGCAACGTTGTCGTGCATCAGCACGCCGTCAATATCACAGATTACATTCTCAATGGTCATGGACTACCTGGCGTTTGTTTTAAAGAGGCGTAATTATACACGTTATCCAGGGCGTTGCCTCTTACGGCTAACCTTCCAACAAATGTTGTAACAGGATACCGTTGAGCATTGCGCGCTTGACCAGCGCAAACGCGCCAATCGCCGAGCGATGGTCAAGAGTGGAGCGCACTACCGGCAGATTCTTGCGAAATGCTTTGAGTACCTGAGTATTGATGCAGCCTTCGATGGCGGGCAACAACACGCGATCGGCCTCGATAATCTCCCCGGCAATCACCACTTTTTGTGGGTTGAACAGGTTAATGGCAATCGCAATGGTTTTGCCCAGATGGCGACCTACGTGCTCAATGACTTCAGTTGCCAGTGGGTCGCCTTTGTTTGCGGCCTTGCAGATGGTTTTGATGTTGCAGTCATCCAGCGTGACGCGGCTGTGATAGCCCTGCTCAAGCAGATGGCGGACGCGTTGTTCGATGGCGGCATTGGCGGCAACGGTTTCCAGACAGCCAAAGTTACCGCAGTGGCAGCGTTCGCCAAGCGGGTCGACCTGGATATGACCGATTTCACCCACGTTACCGTTACGACCGATAAATATCCGCCCGTTGGAGATAATGCCCGCGCCTGTTCCCCGGTGGACACGCACCAGAATGGAATCATCACAATCCTGACTTGCACCGAAGTAGTGCTCCGCTAGCGCCAGACTGCGGATATCGTGGCCAACAAAACAGGTGACGTTAAAGCGTTTTTGCAGCGCCTCGACCAAATGCCAGTTCTCGACCGGGATATGCGGCATGTAGCGAATTACGCCGCTTTCAGGATCCACAAGACCCGGCAGAATGACGGAAATGGCGATCAGTTCGCGAATTTTACGCTGATACGATTCAATAAACGTGGCGATAGTATTCAGCAGCGCGTGTTCCAGTGTCTCCTGGGTACGTTCCGGGAGTGGGAAATGCTCTTCCGCAACCACTTTGCTGCTCAGATCGTAGAGGGTGAGGGTGGTATCGTGACGGCCAAGACGAACGCCAATGGCGTGGAAATGACGAGTTTCGGTAATGATCGAGATAGCGCGGCGGCCCCCGGTGGAGGCCTGCTGATCGACTTCTTTGATCAATCCGCGCTCGATAAGCTGACGCGTGATTTTTGTCACGCTGGCGGGCGCAAGCTGACTTTGCTCGGCAATCTGAATGCGCGAGATTGGCCCATGCTGGTCAATCAGGCGGTAAACGGCCGCACTGTTAAGCTGTTTTACGAGATCAACATTACCAATTTGAGCTTGTCCGCCTGATGTCATACTTTCTCTTACTCAGTAACGACCTCGTTGCCATTAACGATGGTCTTGATGATTTTAAAATCGTGGGTGAACGCAGTCAGGTTCGCCACTTTGCCCGGTGCAATGCTGCCTAACTGTTTGTCTACGCCAATGGCGCGGGCAGGGTAGAGGGTTGCCATACGCAGTACTTCGTCCAGCGCAATATTCGCGTGCAGAACCAGATTGCGTACCCCTTCGATCATCGTCAGGGAGGAGCCGCTCAATGTACCGTTTTCGTCAACGCACAGTCCGTTTCGGTAGTATATTGTTTTACCGGCAAAAATGAACTGCTCAATATTGGCACCTGCTGGCGCGGTGGCGTCGGTCACCAGGCACAGCTTGTCACCTTTTAAGCGCTTGGCGTTACGGATATTGATGTAGTCGACGTGCAGGCCGTCGGCGATGATACCGCAGTAAATTTCATCGGCATCAAGGATGGCGCCAGTCAGACCTGGTTCGCGGCCAGACATATACGGCATGGCGTTGAACAGGTGGGTGGCAAATGAGATCCCCGCACGGAAACCGATACGTGCCTCTTTCGCCGTGGCATTAGAGTGACCCGCAGACACCACGATACCGGCATTGACCAGCGCGGTGATGACTTCCGGGGCAACCATTTCCGGTGCCAGAGTAACTTTAGTGATGACGTCAGCGTTATCGCACAGGAACTGCACCAGCTCAGCATCGGGTTTACGCACGAAGCTTGGGTTGTGAGTGCCTTTTTTGACGATATTCAGCCATGGACCTTCAAGATGCAGACCCAGCGCCTGGTTTGGATGTTTTGCCAGGTACTCACGCATCACGTGCACACCCTGCTTCATCAGATCATCGCCGGCGGTGATGAGCGTTGGCAGGAAGTTGGTACAGCCCGATTTCTCGTTGGCTTTCTGCATGATTTCCAGCGTTTCAACGCTTACTGCTTCTGGCGTATCGTTGAACTGTACGCCGCCGCAGCCGTTAAGCTGAACGTCGATAAAACCAGGGGCGAGAATGGCGCCATTGACGGAACGCTGTTCGACGTTCGCGGGTACATCAGCCAGTGGACAAATACGTTCAATTAGGCCATCGGCGACGATAATCGCATGGTCATCCAGAATTTCGTGACCGGTATAAATCCGGCCATGGGTTAATGCATACATTACGACCCCCGGTGTTCAAAAATGTTGTCCCGCAGGCTGGCTACGGGACGGTAAGACATTACAGACCTTTGATATTTTCCGCTTCGAGTTCGTGGAAATATTTCAGCGTCTTGACCTTCAACTCCATGGTGGAAGGCTCATCGCACACGATCAGTGATTTCGGGTGCAGTTGCAGACAGGTAATGGTCCACATGTGGTTAACGTTGCCTTCAACGGCCTGTTGCAGGGCCAGCGCTTTGGTCGCGCCCTGTACCAGAATCATCACTTCTTCGGCATCCAACAGGGTGCCTACGCCGACGGTCAGCGCATATTTTGGTACCTGCGCGACATCACCATCAAAGAAACGTGAGTTGGCGACACGGGTTTCGTGAGTCAGCGTTTTGATGCGGGTACGTGAAGAGAGTGAAGAAGCCGGTTCGTTGAACGCGATATGGCCATCATTGCCAACGCCGCCCATAAACAGGTTAATTTTGCCGTAGGAGCGAATTTTTTCTTCATAGCGACGACATTCTGCATCAACATCTGGCGCATTGCCATTCAGCAGGTTGATGTTTTCTGCTGGGATATCAATATGGTCAAAGAAATTGCGGTGCATGAAGGTGTAATAGCTTTCTGGGTGATCTTTTGCTAGCCCAACATATTCGTCCATGTTGAAGGTGACAACGTGTTTGAAGCTCACCTGGCCCGCTTTATGCATTCCCACTAGTTCTTTGTAGGTTGCCAGCGGAGTTCCACCGGTTGGCAGTCCAAGAATAAATGGACGGTCAGCGGTAGGTTTAAATGCGTTGATACGGTTAACGATGTGGCGAGCCGCCCATTTGCCGACTTGTTCAGCGTTAACAAGAGGAATCAGTCTCATTCTTCACCTCAATATGTAAAATATAAAAAGTTGGCGGATGGCGTCTCTATGTATTCTTAAGCTTAACCCGTTTACATCGACAGGGAGCAATCCGTTTTGATTTTTTGAATGATAAAATAAGTTTTCATGGTTAGCCAGTGAAAGGGAGTAGTGAGAACAATATTTGGTGACTATAGTCACAAAAAACACGTGTTTAATTTGCGATACGAATTAAACTTCCACACACTCATAATCCTGAAGAGGCGTGACTACAGTTTACAAGACATCGCAGTACCACGCTTTTTCGCACAATAAAAAATGGCTTAAATGAGCCGTGTCGGGGTCTCGTAGGGGGAATAAGATGAATATTTTAGGTTTTTTCCAGCGACTAGGTAGGGCATTACAGCTCCCTATCGCCGTGCTGCCGGTGGCGGCGCTGTTGCTGCGATTTGGTCAGCCAGATTTACTGAACGTGCCATTTATCGCGCAAGCGGGTGGCTCCATTTTCGATAACCTGGCGCTGATTTTCGCCATCGGTGTGGCATCTAGCTGGTCTAAAGACAGCGCCGGTGCAGCAGCGCTGGCAGGGGCCGTCGGTTATTTCGTTCTGACCAAAGCAATGGTTACCATCAACCCAGCCATCAATATGGGTGTGCTGGCGGGTATCATTACTGGTCTGGTCGCGGGTGCGACTTACAACCGTTGGTCTGGTATCAAACTGCCAGATTTCCTGAGCTTCTTTGGCGGCAAGCGCTTCGTGCCAATTGCCACTGGCTTCTTCTGTCTGGTGCTGGCGGCCATCTTTGGCTACGTGTGGCCACCGGTGCAGAACGCCATCCATGCCGGTGGTGAGTGGATCGTAGGTGCTGGCGCGCTGGGTTCTGGTATCTTTGGCTTCATCAACCGTCTGCTGATCCCAACCGGTCTGCATCAGGTACTGAATACTATCGCCTGGTTCCAGATTGGTGAATTCACCAACGCGGCTGGCGCGGTCTTCCACGGTGATATCAACCGCTTCTATGCAGGTGACGGCACCGCGGGCATGTTCATGTCCGGTTTCTTCCCAATTATGATGTTTGGTCTGCCGGGTGCAGCGCTGGCGATGTACTTCGCAGCGCCTAAAGCACGTCGTCCAATGGTCGGCGGTATGCTGCTGTCCGTGGCCATCACCGCGTTCCTGACCGGTGTAACCGAGCCGCTGGAATTCCTGTTCATGTTCCTGGCGCCGGTTCTGTACCTCCTGCACGCGATCCTGACCGGGGTGAGTCTGTTCCTGGCGACGCTGCTGGGTATCCACGCTGGCTTCTCCTTCTCCGCAGGTGCAATTGACTACGTGTTGATGTACAGCCTGCCGGCAGCAAGTCAGAACGTCTGGATGCTGGTGGTGATGGGCCTGGTATTCTTCGTGATTTACTTCGTGCTGTTCAGTGTGGTTATCCGCATGTTTAACCTGAAAACACCAGGCCGCGAAGACCAGGACGACAATGTTGTCACCAATGAAGCAAACAGCAATACCGAAGAAGGTCTGGCTCAACTAGCCACCAGCTACATTGCAGCGGTAGGCGGTACTGACAACCTGAAAGCGATTGATGCCTGTATTACTCGTCTGCGTCTGAGTGTTGCCGACTCTGCGAAAGTGAACGATGCGATGTGCAAACGTCTGGGCGCTTCCGGTGTGGTGAAACTGAACAAGCAGACCATTCAGGTTATTGTGGGTGCGAAAGCCGAGTCTATCGGTGATGAAATGAAGAAAGTGGTTGCGCGTGGCCCAGTTGCCGCCGCCGCAGCAGCAGAAAGCGCACCGGTAGCCGCTACCGTGGCAAAACCACAGGCCGTCGCGAATGCTGCGACCGTTGAAACGCTGGTTTCGCCAATTACCGGTGATATCGTGGCGCTGGAGCAGGTTCCTGATGAAGCCTTCGCCAGCAAAGCGGTCGGTGACGGCGTGGCGGTGAAACCAACGGATAAAACCGTCGTTTCTCCAGCGGCAGGTACCATTGTTAAAATCTTCAATACCAACCACGCATTCTGCCTGGAAACCACCAAAGGCGCGGAAATCGTTGTCCACATGGGTATCGATACCGTTGCGCTGGAAGGTAAAGGCTTTAAACGTCTGGTTGAAGAGGGTGCTGAAGTGGTTGCCGGTCAGCCAATCCTGGAAATGGATTTGGACTTCCTCAATGCTAATGCACGCTCGATGATTAGCCCGGTTGTTTGCAGCAATAGCGATGATTTCGGCGCGCTGGTTATTAAAGCCGAAGGTCATGTCGTTGCAGGTCAAACACCGCTGTATGAAATCAAAGGTAAGTAATCGCTCGTAGCCCGGAGAAAGCGTAAGCGCCGTTATCCGGCAATATGAGATGAAGTAAAAGCGGCGGGGGATAATCCTCCGCCGCTTTTTTTTGCATCAATCCGCCGTAATATTCTCGTTTGAGACGTTTTTTGCGTAACTAAAGGTTGTCAGCCTGTCCGGCTTATAAGATCATGTTCCGTTATACGTTGTTTACGCTTTGAGGAATCTACGATGAGTGAGGCTGAAGCCCGCCCGACTAACTTTATTCGTCAGATCATTGATGAAGATCTGGCTACCGGTAAGCACAACACGGTGCATACCCGTTTTCCGCCAGAGCCGAATGGCTATCTGCACATCGGCCACGCGAAATCTATCTGCCTGAACTTCGGTATCGCGCAAGACTACCAGGGCCAATGCAACCTGCGTTTCGATGACACCAACCCGGTAAAAGAAGACATCGAATACGTTGAGTCCATCAAAAATGACGTCGAGTGGTTAGGTTTTCACTGGTCTGGCAACGTTCGCTACTCCTCTGATTACTTCGATCAACTGCATGCCTATGCGGTGGAGCTGATTAACAAAGGTCTGGCCTATGTCGATGAACTGACGCCAGAGCAGATCCGCGAATACCGTGGTTCGCTGACCGCACCGGGTAAAAACAGCCCGTTCCGCGATCGCAGCGTAGAAGAGAACCTGGCGCTGTTTGAAAAAATGCGCAGCGGTGGCTTTGCGGAAGGTACGGCGTGCCTGCGTGCAAAAATCGATATGGCATCGCCGTTTATCGTCATGCGCGATCCGGTTCTGTACCGTATTAAATTTGCCGATCACCACCAGACCGGCACCAAGTGGTGCATCTATCCGATGTACGACTTCACCCACTGCATTAGCGATGCGCTGGAAGGCATCACGCATTCTCTGTGTACGCTGGAATTCCAGGACAACCGTCGTTTATACGACTGGGTTCTGGATAACATCACTATTCCGGTTCACCCGCGTCAGTACGAATTCTCGCGCCTGAATCTGGAATACACCGTGATGTCCAAGCGTAAGCTGAATCAGCTGGTGATGGAAAAACACGTTGAAGGCTGGGATGACCCGCGTATGCCGACCATCTCTGGTCTGCGTCGTCGTGGCTATACCGCCGCGGCAATTCGCGAATTCTGCAAACGCATTGGCGTGACCAAGCAGGACAACACCATTGAGATCGCTTCTCTGGAATCCTGTATTCGTGAAGATCTGAACGAAAACGCACCGCGTGCGATGGCGGTTATCGATCCGGTTAAACTGGTTATTGAAAACTACCCGCAGGGTGAAAGCGAGCAGGTCACCATGCCTAATCATCCGAGCAACCCGGAAATGGGCAGCCGTGATGTGCCGTTTAGCGCCGAATTGTGGATTGACCGCGCTGACTTCCGTGAAGAAGCGAACAAGCAGTATAAGCGTCTGGTGATGGGCAAAGAAGTGCGTCTGCGTAACGCCTACGTGGTGAAAGCAGAGCGTGTGGAGAAAGATGCCGAAGGCAATATCACCACCATCTTCTGTACCTATGACGCCGACACCCTGAGCAAAGATCCGGCTGACGGCCGTAAAGTGAAGGGCGTGATTCATTGGGTAAGCGCGGCACATGCGCTGCCAATTGAAATCCGTCTGTACGATCGCCTGTTCAGCGTGCCAAATCCAGGTGCAGCGGAAGACTTCCTAACGGTGATGAACCCAGAATCACTGGTTATCAAGCAGGGCTATGCTGAGCCGTCTCTGCAGGCCGCTGAAGCCGGTAAAGCGTACCAGTTCGAGCGTGAGGGTTACTTCTGCCTCGATAGCCGCTACAGCACCGCTGATAAGCTGGTGTTTAACCGCACCGTTGGTCTGCGTGATACCTGGGTAGGCTAGATCATTGCGTAGTTGTAGGCCGGATAAGGCAACGCCGCCATCCGGCAATCTGCCTGATGACGCTTCGCTTATCAGGCCTACAGACTGCAAGTACTTTAAGACACCGCTTCGGCGGTGTTTTTTTGGCGCTAATTGACCCGTCGTAGATTCGCGTAGCGAATTAATATAAATTTCCTGCCTCTAAGACATTCTCGATTTTTTACACTCTTCTTTATCTTTTCTCGATGTAAACGGTCTCATTAACATTTCGTCCAGCCCCCATACGGGTTGACGTCAATAAATGTTAACAACGCATTCCGTTACACATTGAAACCAAATATGTGCGCCTTGTCATAATCCTGCACTTTCATTGCGGAAAAGGATTGATAATTCGCGTCGCGAAAAATAGTCTATCGGTGTAGCGAAACACCTTTTTTAAGAAGTTCATTTTTTTTAAAGTTTTTATTTTTTGCCTCTGCTTTGCAGCGGCATTTTAAAAGTCAAAGAGGATATAACTATGCGTACGTTTAGTGGCAAACGTAGTACGCTGGCGCTGGCTATCGCCGGTGTGACAGCACTGTCAGGCTTCGCAGTCGCTCCGGATGCGAAAGCTGAAGGGTTTATTGACGACTCCACATTAACCGGCGGCATTTACTACTGGCAGCGTGAACGTGACCGTAAAGATGTCACCGATCACGATAAATATAAAACCAACCTCTCACACTCCACCTGGAACGCCAATCTCGACTTCCAGTCAGGTTATGCTGCCGATATGTTCGGTATTGATATTGCTGCATTTACCGCCATTGAAATGAACGAAAGTGCGGAAAGTGGTCACCCGAACGAAATCGCGTTCTCCTCAAAGAATAAAGGCTACAGCGAAGATTACAGCGGTGATAAGAGTGGTATCAGCCTGTATAAAGCGGCCGCTAAATTTAAACTCGGGCCAACCTGGGCACGTGCCGGTTATATCCAGCCGACCGGTCAGACGCTGCTGGCGCCACACTGGAGCTTTATGCCAGGTACCTATCAGGGTGCTGAAGCTGGGGCAAACTTTGACTACGGCGACTCTGGTGCACTGAGCTTCTCCTACATGTGGACCAATGAATACAAGGCGCCGTGGCACCTTGAAATGGATAACTTCTATCAAAACGATAAGAAATCCAAGGTCGACTATCTGCACTCCATCGGTGCTAAATACGATTTCAAAAATGACCTGGTGCTGGAAGCAGCATTTGGTCAGGCAGAAGGCTATATCGATCAGTACTTCGCCAAAGGTAGCTACAAATTTGATCTTCCTGGCGGCCCGTTGACCACCAGCTACCAGTTCTATGGAACGCGTGACAAAGTCAGCGATGGCGGCGTGAACGATATTTACGACGGTACCGCATGGCTGCAAGCATTGACCTTCGGCTATAAGCTCAATGAAGTCTTTGATTTCCGCCTGGAAGGGACGTGGGTTAAAGCAGACGGCCAGCAAGGCTACTTCCTGCAACGTATGACCCCGACCTATGCATCGTCTAATGGTCGTCTGGATATCTGGTGGGACAACCGCTCAGACTTCAACGCCAACGGCGAAAAAGCAGTGTTCTTCGGTTCAATGTATGACCTGAAAAACTGGAACCTGCCGGGTTGGGCAGTCGGTGCGTCTTACGTCTATGCGTGGGATGCGAAACCAGCAACCTGGCAGATGAACCCGGATGCTTACTACGACAAAAACAATACTATCAAAGAGTCTGCCTATAGCCTCGACATGATGTATACCGTCCAGGAAGGTCGTGCGAAGGGTACGCTGTTCAAGCTGCACTTCACGCAATACGACAACCACTCCGATATCCCAAGCTGGGGCGGTGGTTACGGCAACATCTTCCAGGATGAGCGCGACGTGAAATTCATGATGATCGCACCGTTCACTATTTTCTGATGCTGGATGCGGCAGGGGGAGACCTCTGTCGCTGCTAAGAGGCTCGTCGTATGAAAAAATTAATTATTGTCGCCTTAATGGCTGCCGGTCTGACCGCTTGCGTACAGTCACCCTCACCGGCACCGAAAGAAGATAGCAAGCTGAAGGATGCTTACAGCGCCTGTATTAACACCGCGCAGGGGAATCCGGATAAAATTGAAGCCTGTCAGAGCGTACTGAACGTGCTGCGCCAGGATAAAACGCATGAGCAGTTTGCCAGTCAGGAAAGCGTACGCGTGCTGGATTATCAGCAGTGTATCCTGGCTCGCAAAACGGGCAATGACCAGGCGGTCGCCAGTCGTTGCGATAAAATCTGGCAGGAAATTCGCAGCAATAATACGCCACAAAAATAAAATAACCCCAATGTTGATAACTGAAAAAACCGCTGCTTGCAGCGGTTTTTTCATGGTGCTAGGCAAATGACAGGCAAAAAAAAACCAGCACAATGGCTGGCTTTTGACGAGATCGGAGAAATTATTTCTCGATGATTTCGTGAGCGTTTTCTTCTTCACGGCAGTCGCCTTCAGCGCAGTGACCGTAAAGATAAAGACTGTGGTTAGTTAAGCGAATTCCATGCTTCGTGGCGATTTCACGCTGACGAGCTTCAATGGATTCGTCGCTGAACTCGATAACCTTGCCGCAGTCGAGGCAGATAAGGTGATCGTGGTGATGCTGCTGGGTCAGTTCGAAAACGGATTTACCGCCTTCAAAATTGTGGCGCGTAACGATGCCAGCATCATCAAATTGGTTAAGCACGCGGTAAACCGTGGCTAGGCCAATCTCTTCACCCATGTCGATCAGGCGTTTGTATAAGTCTTCCGCGCTGACATGGTGGTTATCTGGTTCCTGAAGAACTTCGAGAATCTTCAACCGTGGAAGTGTGACTTTCAGGCCAGCCTTCTTTAATGCGGTGTTATTGTCAGTCATGCGGAATCTGTCCTGTTGCTAAACGATTAACTTCCATCAGCGAAAGTTTCACAGAGAATGCACCCGAATTAATGCGTCTCATTATAGAATGCCCCTGGCAAAATGAAAACAGCAAGGCTCGGGCCAGCTAAGCTTTCAAAAACGAGGCTTCACCGACAAAATAAGCGGTGAAACGACGCTAAATCAGAAGATATTGTACAGGTATGTGGCAAAAAGTTAAAAAATTGTAGCTATTATTTTGATTGCTTTTACCTATTAATGAGGCGCGATTTATTATCGGCCTCATTATTACGACTAGGCGTTTTTGATTTCTTCCAGGTGCAGCTCTTCCGCAACCTGCTTAACCCACTTCTCAACGCGCTCAGCGGTCAGTTCTGGCTGGCGATCTTCATCAATGGCCAGGCCCACAAAGTGATCATCATCGGCAAGGCCTTTTGACGCTTCAAAGTGGTAACCCGCGGTAGGCCAATGGCCGACGATGGTAGCACCACGTGGTTCAATGATGTCGCGAATGGTGCCCAGGGCATCGCAGAAATATTCTGCATAGTCTTCCTGGTCGCCACAGCCGAACAGTGCAACCAGTTTACCATTGAAATCAACTTCTTCCAGCGTTGGGAAGAAATCATCCCAGTCACACTGTGCTTCGCCGTAGTACCAGGTTGGGATACCCAGCAGCAGGATGTCGAAGGCCGCCAGGTCTTCTTTGCTGCTCTTGGCAATGTCGTGAACTTCAGCGACATCTTTACCAAGCTGTTTTTGAATCATTTTTGCGATATTTTCGGTATTACCGGTATCGCTACCGAAGAAGATGCCAACGATTGCCATGAGTAAAATAACCTCTTGAAACTTAATGATATGGTGGTGGCTTATTGCCCACAGATAAGGGCAATCATAGCAGAACAGAGAAGGGTGCGGAAACAGCAATCGTGCCGTACTGCACACTCTGCTACATGAAAGTGTGTTTTGGGGGGATTTTCAGACTTTCCCCTGTCCGTGCAGCAGCGCAAGCTGACTCATCAACATTTCTTCGATAAGTTCGCTACGGCTCATATCACGGGCAGTCGCCAGCTCGTTGAGCGCATCAACGGCCTCGATGTTCAGCTTCAGCTCAACGCGCTTCAGCCCACGAACCTTGTCGCGTTTTAACTGATTGCGCTTGTTGATGCGGAGCTGTTCGTCACGCGAAAGCGGATTGGTTTTTGGTCTTCCCGGCCGACGCTCATTTGCGAACAAATCTAGTGTCGTACGGTCCGTTTGTTCTTTTGCCATGGTTCTGAGTGACTTCGGGGAAAACAAGCTACCGGGCAGTGCCCGATGCAGACAGCGCGCAATCATACATCAGTGGGGCCCACACGCCAACGACCGCGGCTATTCTGGCGCGCAGTCGTTGCATTTTTAATCACTCTGCGAGGTAGCGACGAATAGCGCGCAGTACCGCATCCGGTTTTTCGGCGTGAACCCAATGACCCGCGCCGGCAATCACGTGCGCTTTGGCCTGCGGGAATTGCGCCAGCAGCGAGTCGCGATAGGCTTCGGTGACATACGATGAGTTACCGCCGGGAATAAACAGGGCAGGGTGGTCCCAGGCTGGAATGGTCTCCCAGCCAACGATATTCGTATATTGCTCCCACAGCACCGGGACGTTAAAGCGCCATGCGCCGTCAACAAACGATTTCAGCAGAAACTGAATCACGCCTTCTTCGTGTAAGAACTCACGCATCACCGTGGCGGCCTGCTGGCGCGTTGCGACGCCAGCATTGGTTACAGCATTAATTGCGGCAAAAATCTCATCATGGCGACGGACGTGATAATTCACCGGTGCAATATCAATCGCCACCAGATGGTCAATACGATCCGGGGCCAGTGCCGTAAGCGCCATCACTGCTTTGCCCCCCATTGAGTGACCGATAACCGTTGCCTTCTCAATGTTGTTTGCGTCGAGGGTATCAAGGAGATCCTGGGCCATCGCAGGATAGTTCATCTCGTCAGAACGCGGAGATAATCCGTGGTTACGCATATCAACCTGGAGAATATCGTGGTCGACGACCAGATCGCGGGCGAGGATCCCAAGATTGTCCAGGCTGCCAAACAGACCGTGAACGAGAACAATGGGGGAATTATTGTGCAGGTTTTGTGCAGATTGCGCTCGGACATTCAATTTCATAGCAAAGTTCTTTTTTTCGCGTTGTCGGGTTAGGGTATCATGTTGGACATTCTAACGCTCAGGGGCAAGTCGGGAACTCATCCTAATTTTGCCGTCTTCCTGGTTTGGCGCTACCCGCTGTTGGGTTTTGACTTTATAATCCCAATGAATTGTATTCAGAAAAATTATCGCACCGGATTAAGATGAAAACGATCGAAGTTGATGACGAGCTCTATCGCTATATTGCGGCTCACACTCTGCACATTGGCGAGAGCGCGTCCGACATTTTACGGCGTATGCTGAAATTCTCCGCCGCTTCACAGCCCGCAGTGGTTGCTGCGCCGGTCGTCAAAGCAGAACAACCGGCGCCTGCGCCAGTGGCTGCTCCCGTTGCTGAAGTTAAAACGGTAAAAACGGCTAAAGACAAAGTCCGCGCAATGCGTGAACTGCTGCTCTCCGACGAATATGCTGAGCAGAAAAAAGCGGTTAACCGCTTCATGCTGATTCTAACCACGCTGTACTCGCTGGATAACAAGGCCTTCGCCGAAGCCACCGAATCGCTGCATGGTCGTACCCGCGTCTATTTTGCGGCCGACGAGCAGACGCTCGTTAAAAACGGCAACCAGACCAAACCGAAGCAGGTACCCGATACACCATACTGGGTCATTACCAACACCAATACAGGCCGTAAATGCAGCATGGTCGAGCACATCATGCAGTCAATGCAGTTCCCGGTGGAATTGATTGAAAAGGTTTGCGGGACTATCTAAATACTTTACCCCTTGCATAAGAAGGACCAGGCAATGGCAAACCATACCCGTGCGGGTCAACCCGCACAGCAAAGTGATTTGATAAACGTAGCTCAACTGACGGCCCAGTACTACGTGCTGCAGCCAGAAGTGGGTAACGCGGAACACGCGGTGAAATTCGGGACTTCCGGTCACCGTGGGAGCGCAGGTCGCCACAGCTTCAACGAAAAGCATATTCTGGCCATTGCTCAGGCGATTGCTGAAGAGCGCGCGAAAAATGGAATTACGGGCCCATGCTATGTCGGGAAAGATACTCACGCGCTGTCTGAGCCTGCGTTTATTTCCGTGCTTGAAGTGTTGGCGGCAAACGGTGTCGATGTCATTGTGCAGGAAAACAATGGCTTTACACCGACCCCTGCGGTCTCCAACGCTATCCTGGTCCATAATAAAAAGGGTGGCAAACTTGCCGATGGGATTGTGATCACGCCATCCCACAACCCGCCGGAAGATGGCGGTATCAAATACAATCCGCCAAACGGCGGCCCGGCTGATACCAACGTCACCAAAGCGGTTGAAGACCGTGCGAACGCACTGCTGGCCGCTTCCCTTAACGGCGTTAAGCGCATTTCTTATGCTGAGGCTCTGGCTTCAGGTCATGTGCAAGAGATCGATCTGGTTCAGCCATTTATTGAGGGGCTTGCGGATATCGTCGATATGGCGGCTATCCAGAAAGCAGGTTTGACGCTGGGTGTCGATCCGCTGGGCGGCTCCGGTATTGAATACTGGAAACGTATCGCTAAGCATTACAACCTGAACCTGACCATCGTTAACGATCACGTTGATCAGACTTTCCGCTTTATGCACCTCGATAAAGACGGCGCAATCCGTATGGACTGCTCCTCCGAGTGCGCCATGGCCGGTCTGCTGGCGCTGCGTGACAAATTTGATTTGGCGTTCGCTAACGACCCGGATTACGACCGTCACGGTATCGTCACCCCGGCAGGGTTGATGAACCCGAACCATTATCTGGCTGTGGCAATCAACTATCTGTTCCAGCATCGTCCACAGTGGGGCAAAGACGTCGCGGTCGGTAAGACGCTGGTTTCTTCTGCCATGATTGACCGTGTGGTTAACGCTTTGGGTCGCAAGCTGGTGGAAGTACCGGTTGGCTTCAAATGGTTTGTTGACGGTCTGTACGACGGTAGCTTTGGCTTCGGCGGCGAAGAGAGCGCGGGAGCATCATTCCTGCGTTTCGACGGTACTCCGTGGTCAACCGATAAAGACGGCATCATCATGTGTCTGCTGGCGGCAGAAATTACCGCAGTGACCGGTAAGGACCCGCAGGAACACTACAATGAGCTGGCAGCACGCTTTGGTGCGCCGAGCTACAACCGTTTGCAGGCGAGTGCGACTTCCGCACAGAAAGCGGCGTTGTCTAAGCTGTCTCCAGAAATGGTCAGCGCAAGCACGCTGGCGGGTGACCCTATCACCGCACGTCTGACGGCGGCTCCGGGTAACGGTGCGTCTATTGGCGGTCTGAAAGTGATGACCGACAACGGCTGGTTCGCCGCGCGCCCATCCGGCACAGAAGACGCCTACAAAATTTACTGTGAAAGCTTCCTCGGCGCAGAGCATCGTCAGCAGATTGAGAAAGAAGCGGTAGAGATTGTCAGCGAAGTGTTGAAAAACGCCTAAGCGCTCAAAGTAGCCCGGCCAAGCGCAGCGCCGCCGGGAGTTCCCCGGAGTTCGGCGTACCGCCTCGTCCGGGCTACTCGATTATCTGGGCTTTATCAGCCGTTTCAAAGGGAGCCAATTGGCTCCCTTTTTAATGGATAAACCCAGGGGATTGCGAATTAACCGTGTTTGTTTTTCAATTCAAAACGCGGTGATACCAAGCCATACAGCGTCCAGCCGAGGAAGGTCACGATGGAACCATACAGCATGGCTTCCTGACCTGAAGAGAACAGGGCATAGAAGCTGTACATCGCACCGATAAACGCCACGATATTGGCCATACGGGCTTTACCCGCAGGCACATTCGCCATCCGCTGGATAATCACCAGCGCTGCCATCGACAGGATGTACGGGATGATGTTGGTAACAACCGCCAGGTTAACCAGCACGTTGAACTGATTATTCAAGGACGGGCTTATCGTCATCAGTGACAACCCAGACTGAATCACCACAATCACCAACATCCCTTTGACCGGCGCATCCGCTTTGCTGACCTTAGAGAACACTTTCGGGAAGTAGCCTTCATCCGCAGAGGATTTAAACACCTGAGCGATAGTGAACTGCCAGCCGAGCAGTGAACCGCAGCACGACATGATCATCAGCGCCATGATCACTTTGCCGACTTCCGGCGTGAACATTTGCGCGAAGGCCAAACCGAACGGCGCGGTGGAGTTTGCCAGATCCATGTTAGGCACGATCCCGGCGATCACGTTAGTGGAGATGATATAAATTACCGCCGCCCCCAACGTCCCGCCCAGTACGGCGATCGGCACGTTACGTTCTGGGTTTTCCACCACTTCAGCGTTAGCACAGGCGGATTCCAGACCGAGGAAGGCCCACAGCGTCATGGCAATTGAAGAGCCTACCGCGGTAAAGAACGGTACGTGATGTGGGTTCCAGGATAGCGCGTACATTGTTGGGCTGAACCAATACCAGCCGATGATGCACAGACCGACTACCGGAATAATCACCCCCCACACCGTTATGCTACTGATTTGCCCGGTAATACGTGCGCCACCGAAGTTGGCAACCGTACAAATCCACAGCACACCGATGGTGGCGAGCCCGATTTGCACCGGACTCAGCGCAGCACCGAATAACTCGGTGCCGTAACCCACAGCGGAAATGGCGATCGCCACGTTGGCTATCAGCAGCGAAACCCCATAGGTATAGTTGGCCATAAAGTTGCCGGACTTGCCAAACGCATACTCGGCATAACCGCCCATACCACCGGATTTCTTACTGAACATCCCACACTTAGCGAAGGCCCAGGCCAGCGCCATCGAACCGACGGCGGTGACTAACCAGGAGATAATCGAAATGGTGCCGACTTCAGCGAGTTTGGTGGGCAGCATGATAATACCGGAGCCCATCATGTTCACCATCGTCAGGATGGTGAGCTGAACAACACCCATTTTATTGTTGGCTTTGCTCATAATTTCTCACCTTTCAGCAGCGCAGGTTGCGGCAACTGAGTCTGAATGACATAGCACCACACTTGTTTGCGCCCATCATGCTCCTGGATATAAACCCCCTGAAGCTCTGGCGCAAAGCCCGGTAACAGATTGATCCCTTCTTCCAGCGCGGTGAAGTAACGCAGTACTGAATCACCCCAGATTTCACCCGGAACAACACACAGCACGCCAGGAGGATACGGCAGAGCACCTTCGGCGGCGATGCGACCTTCCGCCAGTGACAACGGAACCAGATCAACCTCACCGCGCAGATAGGCGTAGTTGGCATCCTGCGGGTTCATGCTGACGCGAGGGAAGTGTGACTTACGGAACATCTCTTTTTGCAGCTGTTTGACGTTGTGACGGGCATACAGGTTATGCATTTCCTGACACAGCTGACGCAGGGTGTAATCGGCATAACGATCTTTATACTGACCGTAAAGCGACGGTAGAACCTCTTTCAGCGGTGCATCAGCTTCCAGCAGCGCTTCAAAGCGCACCAGAAGCGCCACCAGTTGTTGCAGCTTGGCCATATCTTCAGCTGGCGTCAGCAGGAACAGAATGGAGTTGAGGTCGCATTTTTCTGGGACAACGCCGTGTTCACGCAGGAAGTTCGCCAGAATGGTCGCTGGCACACCAAAGGTGTCGTACTCGCCGTTACCGTCAATGCCTGGCGTGGTCAGCAGCAGTTTGCATGGGTCGACAAAATACTGATGCTCAGCGTAGCCTTCAAAGCCGTGCCAGCGTTCGCCTGGGACGAAGTGGAAGAAGCGCAGATCGTTGGCAATGTCCTGGGTTGGGAAGGATTGCCAGGCTTTACCGTCAACCTGTTCTGGGACGAACGGACGAATATGATGACAGTTATCGAGAATCAGCTTACGTGCTTCGATACCGTTGGAGACGCAATCCATCCACATATTACGGCCCGCTTGCCCTTCATGCATTTTGGCGTTGATATCCAGCGCGGCAAACAGCGGATAGAACGGGCTGGTGGACGCGTGCATCATAAAGGCGTTGTTAAGGCGTTTATGCGGAACATAGCGCTGTTGGCCTTTGATATGGCTGTCTTTTTTATGGATTTGCGATGTCTGTGAGAAACCGGCTTGCTGTTTATGTACTGACTGAGTGACCAGAATACCCGGGTCATTTTCGTTAAGTTCCAACAGCAGCGGCGAACAGTCAGCCATCATCGGAATAAACTGCTCATAACCCACCCAAGCAGAGTCAAACAGGATGTAGTCACATAGATGACCAATCTTATCCACGACCTGACGAGCGTTATAAATAGTGCCGTCGTAGGTGCCAAGCTGGATCACTGCCAGACGGAACGGACGTTCATTACGCGCGCGGTTCGGTGCCACTTCAGCGACCAGTTCGCGCAGGTAACTTTCTTCAAAACAGTGCGCGTCGATCCCGCCGATAAAGCCGTACGGGTTACGTGCGGTCTCCAGATACACCGGGGTTGCGCCCGCTTGCAGCAGTGCACCATGGTGGTTGGATTTATGGTTGTTACGGTCAAACAGCACCAGATCCCCTGGGGTCAGCAGTGCATTTAACACCACTTTGTTAGACGAAGAGGTCCCGTTTAGTACGAAGTAAGTTTTGTCGGCGTTAAACACTTTAGCCGCGTGCTGCTGGGCAATGCACGGTGCGCCTTCGTGAATTAACAAGTCACCCATTGCGACGTCGGCGTTGCACAAATCTGAGCGGAATAATGTTTCGCCAAAGTATTCAACGAACTGATTACCGGCAGGATGACGGCGGAAGAATTCACCGCCCTGGTGTCCTGGGCAGTCAAACGCACTGTTACCTTGTGCGACGTAATCCACCAGCGCGCTGAAGAACGGTGGGCGTAGCTGGACTTCATACTTGTGGGCCGCAGACTCTAGCTGACGACCGTAGAAATCATTGCGGGTTTCGTCATGTTCAAACACCCCTTGAATACGTGAGAGATATTCAGATGGGACAATCTGATCTTTATTAATAGCAATAAACACAGGCAGGTTATAACCGGTTGCATCTATTTCATCGAGTTTACCGCACTCAATGTCTTCAATAGATAATACGGCGGCTGCAACATCAATAAAATTCGTGTCACAGGTATGGGTAATACTGCGCTGGGTAGTAAAACAGTCCGGGCAAGCACGGCTGACGGCAATTTTTAATTCAGACATTTTCGACTCTTTATTTTAGGTAATAGCAGTCCCTCAATTTCTCAAAGGAGAAATTGATATCGCCGGAAAAAAAGCAATACGATCCCGCTGATGATAAAATCAGGACGGTACTTTTTTCAGGATGTCACAAACCCAACCGGTCCGGTGGCCGGAAGCTTAAAGGTTTGTCATGGCGAGCGCTGGCAGCAGGCGAGAGCCTGTATTAGCAAGGAATAGCTGCGGGGCGCCCGAAGTCGGAAGACTTATCGGGCGTTAAAGAAGTGAAAGTCGAAACTATTACGGTGGGCAAACATCATAATATGTGTTGTCCGTCGTATGTGGGGCATCATTCGGTTATTGTTTTCCATTTCGTATACCTCCAATGAATATCTTAAGGCGAGGTCATTTTATCTCTGAATGAGGTTAAAACTGTGAGATTGATCAATAACAGGAGATCATTAGTAAAATAATCCATTATTGGTAGGGATAACGGCAGGATGAAATGCTGTATTGTTTATATTTTGTTAATGAAGTGTTTTTAATTCTATTTAAATAAAGATAGTGGCACCTGGGTAATACTTAAGTGCTTCGATTAAATAATACGTGAAATAAAAGATAGGGCGGAAAGTTTATAATTGAATAAGTATTCAAACCATGAAACGATAGCCAATCCCCGTTTCCGTTAATAAATGCTGTGGTCGCGCGGGATCTATTTCAAGTTTCTGGCGAAGGTGCCCCATATAAATGCGCAAATAGTGACTATGCTCCACCGCGTTCGGCCCCCAAACCTGGCTTAACAGTTGGCGTTGGGTCAACACTTTGCCCACGTTATTGAGTAGCACCGCGAGCAAACGGAACTCAATCGGCGTGAGATGGATTTCTTCGCTGCCGCGAACGATACGACGCGCGGCGAGGTCAACGGTAATATCCGAAAAGGTCACGACCGGTTCATTGGGCTGTGCGCTGGCATGACGACGCAGTGCTACCCGCAGGCGTGCCTGCAATTCGCCAATGCCAAAGGGTTTACTCAGATAGTCATCGGCACCGGCATCCAGTGCGGCAATTTTATCGCGTTCATCGCTGCGCGCCGACAGCACAATAATCGGCACCGGGCTCCATTGCCGAATATCGCGAATAAAATCGAGCCCATCGCCGTCGGGCAAGCCAAGGTCGAGGATAACCAGGTCTGGTTTACGCGTTGCCGCCTCCAGCAAGCCACGCTGTAAGGTCGCAGCGTCATAAACGCGCAGGTCTTCGGCTTCCAGCGCAGTGCGCAGAAAACGGCGAATGGCGTGTTCATCTTCAACGATCAGAACGCTGGTCACAGTTCCTCCGGTACCTCTTCAAGTTCGGGCGGTGTTTCTCGTGGAAGTGTAACACGAAAACAGGCGCCGCCTTCCGGGCGGTTGTGGGCGGAAAGGGTACCGCCGTGAATATCGACAATCGCCTGACAAATGGCCAACCCAAGCCCAACGCCGGGGATGGCCGACTCTTTATGACCCCGGGCGAACTTCGCGAAAATCTGCTGCTCCTGACCGCCTGGGATCCCCGGGCCGGTATCCCAGACATCAAGGAGCAGATTATCGCCCTCGGTGGCGGCGCTAATGCCGATTTCCGCCTCGTGACCGGCGTACTTGACCGCATTTTCCAGCAGATTAATCAGTACCCGTTCAAACAGCGGGCCATCAAGATGCACCAACATTAATGGGTCGGGCAGTGAGAGGCTGATTTTGCGCCCGCCAAGTCCCGGCTCCAGCATCCGCAGCGCGCTGCCGACGACCTCTTCGAGCGTCAGCCACTCTTTATTAAGGTTAAATCCACCCGACTGAATGCGGGCCATATCCAGCAGATTATTAACCAGCCGGGTGGTGTTCAGCACATGCTGGCGAATTTCATTGGCCTGTGGCGCATAGGGAGAACCGCTGCTGGCGAGATCGAGGGTCAGAATTTCAGCCTGCCCGAACAGCACGGTCAGCGGGGTGCGCAGGTCATGGGAGAGGGCGGCCAGCAGCGAGTTGCGTAGACTCTCGCGCTCGCTGATAAGCCGTGACTGCTCTTCGCTGGCGGTGAGCGCCAGACGTTCCAGCGCGCTGGCCACCAGCAGGGTAAAGGTTTCCAGCAGCCGCTGTTGCTCTGGGATCATTAACTGACGCAGATTATTCGGCTCAACCACGATAAGCCCGTGAGTGTGGTTGGCGCTGCGCAACGGTAAGATTTGATAGGGAACACCGGGCAAGGTATCGGTCCCGGCTCCGGCGGGGAGCCCTTTGTCAAAACTCCAGTGGGCGATAGCCTCATCCCACGGCGTCATCCCTTCCTGATGGGTGAGCGCTGTCAGTTTACCGTGTTCATCCGGTAACAAGACCTGGCTGCGAGCCTGGAACGTCGAGCGGATGTACTGCTCGCAGGTGCGAGCAATATCGAGCGCGTTACGGCCTACCGCCAGCGTTTTTGACATTTCGTACAGATGACGGGTTCGTTGTTCGCGATAACGCGCGACTCGCGCCTGATAACGCACCCCGGCGGTTAGATTACCGATGACCAGCCCGATGGTGAGCATGACGCCAAACGTCAGCAGATACTGCACATCCGAAACCGCCAGCGTGCCGCGTGGTGCAATGAAAAAGAGGTCAAAACTGACCACGTTAATTACCGTCGCCAGCACCGACGGCCAACGACCATAGAACAGGGCCACGATAACCACGCCCAATAAATAGAGCATCACCAGGTTCGCGGCCTCAAAGGCCACCAGCCATTGGTTGGCGACAAGCGTGATCGCCGCGCACAGCCCCACCGCCACCAGACAGCCGCGGATCTGTACTCGCCATTTATCAATAAACGGTCGCTTGTCGTGCGGGCGCTCAGGCAGCGATAACGGTGTTTCATCCACCCCAACGACCAACAAATCCAACTCCGGCGCGTGGCGGGAGAGCCGTTCACTAAAACGTTCGCCGCGCCACCATTGGCGGTTTTTCTGCCGACCAATAACGATTTTGCCGAGGTTGTGTTCGCGCGCGTAGCGGATAAGCGCGGCTTCCTCTGACGGCTCCGAAAGCGTTGCGGTTTCCGCCCCCAGCTCTTGCGCCAGTCGTAGAGCGTTGAGGATTGCCCGCCGCTGCGGTTCTGGCAGGCGGTGGAGCGTCGGTGTTTCGACATACACCGCGTGCCAGGCGCTGCCCAGCCGCGAGGCCAGACGGGCGGCGGTACGCACCAGTTTTTCGCTGCCGGTATGATGGCCGATACACAGTAAGATAGCATCGTGGGTATGCCAGACTTTTTCCTGGCCCTGCGTATCGCGCCAGGCGCGCATCTGATCGTCAACACGTTCGGCAGTGCGGCGCAGCGCCAGTTCACGCAGGGCAATCAGATTGCCTTTGCGGAAGAAATTTTCGATCGCTCGCTCGGCTTGCCCCGCCAGATAGACTTTGCCTTCATTCAGACGCTGGCGCAGATCGTCCGGGGGAAGGTCAACCAGCACCACTTCATCAGCCGCATCAAAAAAGGGATCGGGGACAGTTTCGCGCACCTGAATTCCGGTGACGCCGCTGACCACGTCGTTCAGGCTTTCCAGATGCTGGACGTTAACGGTAGTAAAGACATCGATGCCCGCCTCAAGCAGTTCATCAATATCCTGCCAGCGTTTGGGGTGACGGGAGCCGGGCGCATTGCTGTGCGCCAGCTCATCCATCAACACCAGCGCTGGGCGACGGGCGAGGGCGGCGTCGAGATCAAACTCCACCACGTAGCGCCCACGATAGGCGGTGCGCTTAGGCGGCAGCGTACTGAGTCCCTTGAGCATGGCCGCCGTTTCTTTGCGCCCGTGAGTTTCCACTACGCCCGCGAGGACATCTAACCCTTGCTGGCGTAGACGCTGCGCCTCGGCCAGCATCGCCCAGGTTTTTCCCACCCCAGCGCAGGCACCGAAGAAAATCTTCAATTTCCCCCGGTGCGTGTCGGCGGTGTGTTCCAGCAGGCGATCCGGATTGGGACGCAGAGGCTCGTCGGTCATCATCAATTATCCTTGTGGGCATCCAGCGCCATATTCAGCTCAGTAATATTTACCACAGGTTGACCGAGAAAGCCGAGTAACGGCGTCGAGGTGGCAATCTCAATCTGCTGCGTCAGCCATTGCACAGAAACCTGACGCGCTTTGGCGATGCGCGGAACCTGCCACAATGCGGCGGCAGGCGTCAGGTTTGGATCCAGTCCACTGGCGGAGGCGGTGACCAGTTCAACCGGCACGGCAAGGCTGGCGTCGGGGTTAGCGGCGCGCAGTACCGCGATGCGGTCGGTGAACTGTTTATCCAGCGCCGGGTTACTGGCTGCGAGATTGCTACCGCCGGAAGCCATTGGATTATCGGCCATATCTGCGGTCGCGGAAGGACGGCCCTGGAAATAACCCGGATCGCTAAAGTTCTGACCGATCAACTGCGATCCCCGCAGTTCATGGTTTTCAAAGATAAGCGAGCCGTTGGCCTGGGTATGAAACAGCCATTGCCCCAGTGCGGTGGTGAGCAGCGGATAAAGCCCGCCGGTCACCACTGCCAGAAACAGAAAAATCACCATAGCAGGACGTAATGCAGACATCATTTTTTCCTCACACCCAACCCAGCAGGGTTAACAGCACATCAATGATTTTAATACCGATAAACGGCACCAACAGGCCACCTGCACCATAAATCCACAGGTTGCGACGTAGCATCGCTGACGCCGACAGCGGGCGATAGCTCACGCCCTTGAGCGCCAGCGGCAGCAGGAAGACAATAATCAGCGCGTTAAAAATGACGGCGCTCAAAATGGCCGAGTCCGGTGAATGCAGATGCATGATATTCAGCACGCCCAACTGCGGCCAACTGGCGGCAAATGCCGCCGGAATAATGGCGAAATACTTCGCCACATCGTTGGCGATGCTAAAGGTGGTGAGCGAGCCACGGGTCATCAGCATCTGTTTACCGATGTGTACCACTTCAATCAGCTTGGTCGGGTTGGAGTCGAGGTCGACCATGTTGCCGGCTTCTTTCGCCGCCTGGGTGCCGGAGTTCATCGCTACCGCGACGTCGGCCTGCGCCAGCGCTGGGGCATCATTGGTGCCGTCACCGGTCATTGCCACCATCCGGCCTTCCGATTGGTACTGACGAATCAGCGCCAGTTTGGCCTCCGGCGTGGCTTCGGCAAGGAAATCATCGACGCCCGCTTCGGCAGCAATGGCGGCGGCAGTTAAGCGGTTATCGCCGGTGATCATCACCGTCTTAATGCCCATTTTACGTAGCTGGGCAAAGCGTTCTTTAATGCCACCTTTGACGATATCTTTGAGCGAAATGACCCCGAGCACCCGTGCGCCTTCCGCCACGACCAATGGCGTTGCACCGAGGCTGGCAACGCTTTCTACCTTTTGCTCAACGTCTGGCGGGAAGCTTCCGCCGTTGCTTTCAATATGACGGCGAATGGCATCGACGGAGCCTTTACGGATCATGCGGTTGTCGATATTAATCCCACTCATGCGGCTTTGGGCGGTAAACGGCACGAACGTCGCATGCAGCGCCTGCACATCGCGTTCGCGCAGATTAAAGCGCTGTTTTGCCAGTACCACGATACTGCGGCCTTCTGGCGTTTCATCCGCCAGCGATGAAAGCTGTGCGGCATCGGCCAGCGTTTTCTCATCCACCCCCTGTGCTGGTAGAAACTGCGACGCCTGACGGTTGCCGAGCGTGATGGTGCCGGTTTTGTCCAGTAGCAGCACATCCACATCGCCCGCGGCTTCCACCGCGCGACCGCTGGTGGCAATGACATTTGCTCCCAGCATACGGCTCATGCCCGCCACACCGATGGCCGACAGCAGGCCGCCGATGGTGGTTGGGATAAGACATACCAGAAGAGCGACCAGTACGGTGACGCTAATTGGCGTGCCGCTCCAGGCGGAAAATGGCCACAGCGTGGCGGTCGCCAGCAAAAAGACAATGGTCAGCGCCACCAGCAGAATCGTCAGGGCGATTTCGTTCGGCGTTTTGCGGCGCTGTGCGCCTTCAACCATGGCGATCATCCGGTCGAGGAAGGTTTCGCCGGGGTTGACGCTACAGCGCACCACCAGCCAGTCGGAAAGAATGCGCGTCCCGCCGGTCACCGAGGCAAAGTCGCCGCCAGACTCGCGGATCACCGGCGCAGACTCCCCGGTAATGGCGCTCTCATCGACCGACGCACCGCCTTCAATCACTTCGCCGTCGCAAGGGATGATGTCGCCAGCTTCCACCAGCACCACATCGCCTTTACGCAGCTCATCAGCCGGAACATGATCCATTTGCGCGCCGTAACGGGCTTCGCGCAGCTTGCGGGCAAATGCTGTCTTCTTGACCCCTCTTAGACTGTTAGCCTGTGCTTTGCTACGACCTTCGGCCATGGCTTCGGCAAAGTTGGCAAACAGCACGGTAAACCACAGCCACAGGGCAATCGCGCCACTAAACCACGTGTTACCGGACAGCAGACCCATCGCCATGGCAGCGGTCAGGCCGCTGGTCAGTACGCTACCCAGCCAGACGATAAACATCACCGGATTGCGCCACTGGAGGGCAGGATTGAGTTTCTTTACGGCGTCGATAATCGCCTGGCGAACCAGCGAAGGTTCGAACAGGGCCAGTTGTTTGCGACTCATAACCAATAGCTCCGCATCACTCAAAACAGGGAAAGATGTTCCGCCACTGGACCAATCGCCAGGGCGGGAATAAAGGTCAGCGCACCGACCAGCAGCACGGTGCCAATCAGCAGACCGATAAATAGCGCGTCGTGAGTCGCCAACGTTCCCGGCGTAGCGGGCTGGATCTTCTTGGTCACCAGTGAACCGGCAATCGCCAGCACCGGAATGATGACGCCAAAGCGACCGACGAACATGCACACGGCGAGGAGAACGTTCCAGAACGGGGTATTGGCGCTAAGCCCAGCAAAAGCGCTGCCGTTGTTGTTGGCCGCCGATGACACGGCGTACAGCACTTCGCTAAACCCGTGCGAGCCGGGGTTCGCCATCGCGCCGCGTCCGGCATCGGTCATCATCGCCAGCGCTGTACCGAGCAGCACCAGCGTTGGCGTCACCAGAATCGCCAGTGCGGTCATTTTCATTTCGGGAACATCGATTTTCTTGCCGAGATATTCCGGGGTGCGACCAATCATCAGACCGGCGATAAACACCGCCAGCAGGACGAACAGCAGCATGCCGTACAGGCCAGAGCCGACGCCACCGAACACCACTTCACCAATCTGCATCAACCACATCGGGATCATGCCGCCCAGCGCGGTAAAGGAGTCATGCATGGCGTTGACGGCCCCGCAGGATGCCGCAGTAGTGACGACGGCGTACAGGCTACTGGCAAGGATGCCAAAGCGACTCTCTTTGCCTTCCATATTGATGCTACTGCCAGCGCCAAGCTGTAACAGATGCGGGTTGCCTTTGGTTTCGGCCCACATCACTACCGCCACGCAGACCACGAAAATCAGCGTCATCGCCCACAGGATGGCGCGGCCCTGGCGGTTGTCGGCCACCGCTTCACCAAATGCGAAACACAGGGCAGCAGGGATTAAGAAGATCGCCAGCATTTGTACGAAGCTTGTCAGCGCGGTCGGGTTTTCAAACGGGTGTGACGAGTTGGCATTAAAGAAACCGCCGCCGTTAGTGCCGAGCATTTTGATGGCTTCCTGCGATGCCACCGGCCCCATTGGCAGCACCTGATGCACGCCTTCAAGTGTGGTAAACGGCTGGTAAGGCAGGAAGTTTTGCAGCACGCCTTGTTGAATAAAGAACATCGCTAGCAGCAGAGAAATCGGCAACAGCAGCCACAGTGTAATGCGGGTGATATCGACCCAGGCATTACCCAGTGTGTTAACACTCTGGCGGGCAAAGGCACGCACCAGGGCAAACAGCACAGCAATACCGGTAGCCGCAGAGAGGAAGTTTTGCACCGTCAGCCCGGCCATCTGGCTGAGATAACTCAGTGTGGTTTCCCCGCTGTAGGATTGCCAGTTGGTGTTGCTGACAAAGCTGACGGCAGTATTGAGCGCCAGATGCCATGATAATCCCGGTAATTGCTGCGGGTTCAGCGGCAGGTAGCCCTGCAACATCAGCAGGGCGAATAGCGCCACCAGCCCGCAAAGATTGAGCAGTAAAATGGCGATAACGTAACGCCCCCAGCTCATCTCTTGCCCGGAAATCCCCAACACGCGCCACAGCCCATTTTCACAGCGGGCCAGACCCGGCAGCGGCGTATTGGCGATCATCCCCGCCAATACTTTTCCGAGCGGGCGGGCGAGCACAAACAGCACCAGCAGGAAGCTGGTGACCAGTAAAAATCCTTGAGCAGCCATCACAGCGCCTCCGCCTTCAAAAGGGCATAAACCAGATACGCCAGTAACAGGAACACCAGCACCACGCCGGCTATTACGCCTGTAGTCACAATCCACCTCCGGACGGTTGAGTTATGGCGCTAAGCGTAGGATTTCAGGTGCAAAGATTTTGCAAAAATAGAATGGCGGGGTGTAAAAAAAGTATAAAAATGGCCAAAGGCACATTTTAACTAATGGTTAGTATTAATTTAACAATCGCGTAACTCAATTACGCGCTGAATGTAAATAAAGGCCAAACGAGCATAAAAAAGTGGTCGGATGAGTAGTAAAATTACACAAAAGGCGGTACTCTTTTAGCCAGATTACTCAAGTTTATTTTCCGGCGCTGATTGCCGGCCAACTTAGGGGAGAGAATATGGAACTGTATAAAAAATATCCTGCACACATTGTATTGCTGCGCCGTACTTTCGCCGTGGTGGCGGGGATTGTCGCGCTGCCGGTGATGTTGTTCTGGAAAGACCGCGCCCGTTTTTACAGCTATCTGCACCGCGTCTGGTCTAAAACCAGCGATAAGCCGGTATGGATGGCGCAGGCTGAAGAGGCCGCCTGCGACTTCTATTAATATTGATGTTGTAAATAAATGATCAAAACCGCTCCGCTGAAACGGGGCGGTTTTTTTTCGTCTGCAACAGCGTGTAAATGATGAGTTTGATGATTAACGCGAAAATCAAGGCTGCCGCTTAGTACGCAAAGCGTTTGCCCGGCAAGATGCTCATTCGCACTCGCGGGTATCGTCAGTTGACCCATAGGCGGAATTTCAACTATCGCTGTCGACTATCTGATTTTTTGCTGTTTTATCCATTCTTATCCTCACTTTTTCCCGCCTGATTATGCCATTACGTAAATCAGGCGGGAATTGATGAAATTGTGAGGCTAGCGGCTTTGGCGCAAACTCACTTTGATGCGTTTTGATAGAGATCCCAGCGGTTACCGAAGATATCCTCAAACACAACCACCGTACCGTACTCTTCCTGACGAGGTTCTTCGCAGAAATGAACGCCTTTGGCTTTCATCGCGTTGTAATCGCGCCAGAAATCATCCGTCTGTAGAAACAGGAATACCCTGCCACCACATTGGTTACCGATAAAGCCTTCTTGCATCTCGTTTGACGCTCGGGCCAGAAGAATATTGCAATCACTTCCCGCGCTCGGGGTGACCACCACCCAGCGCTTCCCCGGTTGTGGCGTGTCTTCAACAAGGGTAAAACCTAGCTTGTCGGTGTAATACTCAATGGCGCGATCGTAATCATCAACCACAACGGCTACATAGCCCAGGCATCGCTTCTGCGTTCTCATTTTCTGCTCACTTCGGTTTCAGACATAACGGGGTGGATAAATACTTTTTATCACAGATGTCCGCTTCACGCTCATCGTAGACTTTCATACTTGTCCGCTTTTTGCGGGAGCGGACGTTGATGTGAGTATCTTCAGGCAGAGACGCATCTGAAATAGCTATTCCTTGATAACAAGAGCTTTGATTTTTTATTTTTCATATCCATATAAATTAATTCTACCCGATAAATATTCACCTAAATATACTTCACTGATTTTATTGAAGCCTTGTTTTGTGACTTCGCTTTCTAACCACTCATTGTTTTTGTTAAGAATTTCGAGAAGGTCATGATTGGCTAAGCCATCCACAATAATGGGATAGCGGATATTTTCATCTCCACTTTGTATAATGGTTAATTGTCCATTCTGTTCGAGTACTACGCGTTTTAGCTGTTCTATTTCATAAATACCATTTGATCTTAATTTGAACATTAAATCATTTGCAGAAACACCATTGCGTAAGCACTCTTTAACATTAACGCAGCCGTTATGTACCAGTGTAATAGGTTTCCCGTCTATAATTCTTTTAACTAATCGATTATTTTCTTTCAAAAATTTAAGAACAAAGACCAAAAAAGTCCAGATAATTAAAACCAGAACAAATTGTAGGACTGTGATCGACTCATTATAAATTACGCCACCTATAATTCCGCCCAGCACATAGTTTTGAACCTGATCCATCGCAGATGAAGGGGCCAGGTTGCCTTTCCCCATGAGATTTATTTGAACAATTAAACACAGTATTCCCAGACCCAACTTAATAATTATAGGCATATAAATAAGCATTTCTGATCCTTAGTTTTTCATGATTTCTATTTCTGGGTTTACTAACGAAACCTCTACTAGGTTGTATGTTTTTTGATCTGGACTTAAGTTAACACGATAGTAACGATTATTGATTTTAACGATAATACCATCAGCTAGTTGTACCGAGCTGGAGAATATAGAATTCACATCCACTTTTTGTTTTTGTGATAACAATCTAACAAAATTAACCATTTGTGATGACTGTGAGTGTATATTTTGACTGTCGGTATAATCAGCATATTGAACACCCGAAATAAAGAGTAAAAATAAAAAGGCTATAATCGTTAAATCACGATATTTCGTTTGCAAGCGATGACGCATATACAAACTAAAGACAACGATCAGGATAAATAAAGTACTAAACACAATGGCGTATTTTAAATAATCATTGATGTTAGACTGCATTTGTAGATAGTCGATGCTATAAAATTTCATATCTGTGTAATCCCTAAATCCCCAAGACGGCATTATTATAATAACACATTGCCATTTTTCGTTCAGATGTTACCAATCAATTAAAAATTATCAGTTTCCAGCTGAGATTTGTCATTAATTTTTTAGCATCCAGGTTGGATTAACTATCTGCGGATGGAAGATATTTTGGTCAAAAAACGTTCAAACTTATCCAAAGCAGATTAACCATTGTTTCAGGCACACAGCTGAAAATTCTCTAAAAGTTAATGGTTGGTTTTACCAAGATGCTCACAGTTCTGCTTGATATATAAGCAGTTAAATCGTTGCCTACCCTTTTTACTAGTTAAAAAGACTTCTGTTTCCGGTGCGTAGCGAACTGATTAACTGGCTGTTGGATCTGCTTTGAGCGATACGTAGATGACCGCAGAATTGGCGCCCGTGTTTGATAGAATCCAGTCAGTCTGAATCTTAACAAACCTGCCTCCTGAAGAATCTCAGAGACATTGCTTTCAGAACGCTATAACTGCCCTAAATGTCTAGGGCAAATTCACGGTCAACTTTCGGCTAACCATATGCGCTCGCACATCAACAAAATATGGCCGAACACAATGGTGACATGATTAAAATAGGGTTTTACCAACTGTTAAACTAAAGATATGTCCTGATGTTCAGCGATTGAATGGCGGAGATAGCGGGTCGGTGTTGTGCCCATATATTGACGAAAGAAAACAATGAAGGCACTGTCACTGGCAAAATCAAGCTGCTGTGCAACCTGACTTAGCGACCAGCCGTCACACAGCATTTCCATCGCTTTCAGCAGCCTCCACTGTTGCCTCCAGCTCTGATAACTCATTCCCGTATCTTGGATAAATATACGGCTTATTGTGCGTTCACATGCACCGACCTTTTGGGCTAACTGCCCCAGGCGTGGAGGTAATTCGCCCCCTCGCACTTTGTCCAGCCAGGCACTCAGGCGAATATCTGAGGGAAATCGCAGCGTCCAGTTTTCGCTTTGGGCATTTTTAATTTCTTCACAAAACACAGTAATGAGACTGCTTTGTTGCTCTTCAGGCATTCCCCATTGCCAGAATGCCATCCGTTCGATCACCTCAAAGAACAAGGGATTAACCTCAACGATCCGCAAGGGCAACGCTGATAACGGTGAAGCGCTTGAAAAGTAAAGAGAACGATAGGCCATTGAGCCACTCATAATGGCGCGATGAACCGTGCCGGCCGGTATCCAGGCAGCCCGCCGGGGCGGAAGCAGGCAAAGGGTATTATCCAGCTCAATCGTGATGCTTCCCGCTGCCGAAAAAAGCAACTGATGTCGAAGGTGGCTGTGCATCCCTGAGTCATGTATCCCCATATCGGATGCAATTCCGATAACCCTCTCATCGAACGTGTCCGGATCGAAAGAATCTTCAGGGTTAATCTTCATCGCGTGTCCAATTTTAAATATAAATAGTCCTTATCATGGTAATTCGACATAGCAACTTCCGCAATAATAGCCGCATATTCTGTTTATCTAAGGATTGTTGTTATGAATATCAATAAACAAGCACCGTTGTGGCTACTGACATTACTGATTATGTTTCCACAGCTGGTGGAAACCATATACAGCCCAGCTTTGCCAGACATTGCCCGTGCTTTTCAGGTAAGTAGTGAACGTGCCGCCCAGACTCTTTCAGTCTATTTTGTCGCATTTGCCGTCGGCGTTGCGCTCTGGGGCTGGTTATGTGACCGCGTTGGTCGGCGACCTGCGCTGATGGCCGGGCTTCTGTGCTACGAGACCGGTTCCGCACTGGCACTTGTAGCTACAAACTTTAGCTTTTTGCTCCTGGCTCGCATGGTGGCAGCCGTAGGCGCAGCTGCAGGGTCCGTTGTCGTTCAGACGATACTGCGGGATAGTTACGAATTGACGGCATTAGCCCGCGTCTTCTCCGTGATGGGGGCAATGTTGGCAATCAGTCCCGTTTTCGGTCTGATGAGTGGAGGCTGGTTGGTTAGCCTGTACGGACATACCGGCGTGTTTGTTGCACTGGTCACGTTAGCACTGGCGCTGCTCACACTGACCGCATTCTTACTGCCTGAAACGCGTTCGGAAAATACTTCCGGCTCCCGATTTGGTGGGCTTGTTTGCCAGATGGCGGGGGATGGAAGGCTTTGGAAAAATGCAATGCTTGTTGCACTGCTGAATACAATGCTTTTCAGTTATTACAGCCTTGCACCGTTTCTTTTCGGGCAATTGGGCTGGAGTTCCAACGCTTTCGGATGGACGGGGATTTTACTGGCTTTTGCTTCTCTATCGGGAAGTCTCTGGAACCGGAAACTGCTGTCTATCGGATTGTCACCTGAACAACTGGTGAAAAATGCCTGCGTGCTGGCCCTGTTGTCGGGTGTGGCAGCATGGGCCTTACAGCAATCTGTATGGATCCTTGTGCCGGTGGCCGGGGTTGTGATTGCCTATGGCATTGCGATTCCAAACGTGCTGAGCCAGGCCCTAAGCCAATATCGTGAACAGGCAGGAGCAGCCGGAGCGTTGTTTGGACTAGTCTACTATTTATTGCTGGGAATGATGCTGGGGCTTGTCGGTATCGTGCAGCAACTGGGATTGGTTCTGACCGCTTGTGCAGTAATAACCTGCCTTTGCAGCCTGTCACGGCGCTAAGCCTGCTGGCTTTAATTTTTACCCGGGAACCTATTGTAATATGGGTTCCCGGTGCAATATTAAATGGTTTATGCCTACTGCAGCAAGATTAGCTGTGAGCTGTTCTCTGCAATTATTGCTTTGTAGAGCTAGTAATGTCAGCACCTGGCACATACCAGACCGTGGTCAAATAGCGATTTTCACCCACGCCGACCATCAACATCCCGTTGAGGGTCGAAAACCCAGCGGGCGCGATCTCATCGCGTTTACACCGGTAACGTCCCCCATAGCCCGGCAACAGAACGCCATTTTTGTATGCATCCGATAATACAAAGGGAGAGCCCTGATCTACTAGGCCACAAATCGGTGTTGCCATGGAATTGGTGTACTATTGAATTCATTAACCAAATGTATTCAGGAAATTTATGTCCACCCATCTGGTCTGGTTCCGCGCTGATTTACGCCTGCATGACAATCTTGCCCTTGCCGCCGCCTGTCGCGATGTCAATGCCCAGGTACTGGCGCTCTTTATCGCTACCCCGCAACAGTGGGCAGCGCATACAATGGCCCCGCGTCAGGCGGCCTATATTGCTGCGCAACTGAATGCATTACGACAGGCGCTGGCGGAGAAAAATATCCCGCTTATTTTTGAAGAAGCGGATGATTTCACCGCCAGCGTGGAGACGGTAAAAAGGGTCTGCCTGCAATACGAAGTGACGGATCTCTTCTATAACTATCAATACGAATTCAACGAACGCCAACGTGATGTGGCGGTTGAGCGATCTCTAAAAGACACCGTGTGTCAGGGCTTTGATGACAGCGTGATCCTACCGCCGGGGTCGGTGATGACCGGTAACTACGAGATGTACAAAGTGTTTACGCCGTATAAAAATGCCTGGCTGCGTCGCTTGCGCGAGCACATGCCGGAATGCGTTCGCGCGCCTGCAGCACGCAACGCTCAAGCGGTAAGCGACGTATCAACCATCACGCTAAACTACCCCCATCAGCCGTTTGATCCTGCGCTATTTCCCGCGGATGAAAATGCGGCTATTCAGCAACTTCGTCAATTTTGCCAGCAGTCGGCAGCGGAATATGAAGCTCAGCGAGATTTTCCCGCTATCGAAGGAACCAGTCGATTGTCCGCTTGTCTGGCGGTGGGTGTCCTTTCGCCACGCCAGTGCCTGCACCGCTTGCTGGCGGAGCAGCCTACAGCGCTCGACGGTGGCGCGGGTAGCGTCTGGCTCAATGAGCTTATCTGGCGCGAGTTTTATCGCCATCTGATGACGTATTATCCACGGCTGTGCAAGCATCGTCCGTTTATTGACTGGACGGATAATGTGCGCTGGCAAGATGTGCCGGATGCGCTGACGGCCTGGAAAGAGGGGAAAACCGGCTACCCGATAGTCGATGCAGCTATGCGTCAGCTAAACGAAACCGGCTGGATGCATAATCGGCTGCGGATGATCGTGGCCAGCTTCCTGGTGAAAGACCTGCTGGTCGATTGGCGTGAAGGGGAGCGTTATTTTATGTCGCAGCTGGTGGATGGTTGCCTGGCGGCGAATAACGGTGGCTGGCAGTGGGCGGCGTCCACCGGTACCGATGCGGCACCGTATTTTCGTATCTTCAACCCGACCACGCAGGGTGAACGCTTTGATAAAAGCGGGGCGTTTATTCAGTATTGGTTGCCAGAGCTAGAAAAAGTACCGGAAAAATTTATTCATCAACCGTGGGCGTGGGCCGATAAGCAAGGGATCGAACTGACCTATCCGCGGCCGATCGTCGATCATGCGCAGGCAAGGGTGGCGACGCTTGCCGCCTATGAAACAGCAAAAAAACAGGGTGTTTGAAAAGGATCTGGAGCATTCCCGGCGGCGCTGCGCTTTGCCGGGCTACACTCGAAACGTAGCCCGGCAAAGCGCAGCGCCGCCGGGACGGGCACAGACCGCTTAAACTTCTGCCGCCAGGCGACGGCTGCGGATTTTGAACGAATGATACAGCCAGATAGCCAGCACCGCGCCGACGCAGGCGACCGAACCCCAGGTTATTTGGCTAAACACATCAATATAGGCGTTGATTGAGTAATCAACCGCGCCCGCTGCATCGAACGAGGCCTGTGAGGTTTGATCGGCAATCAGTCCCGCCACGTAGTTCGCCACCGCGCCCGAGAGCAGCATATAGATACCGGTCAGCACCCCGGTCACGCCCGGGATCTGAATACGGGTAATTTGTGACATGGCAACCGGGTCGATAAACAGCTCAGCAAAGCCCATCACCGACAGCCCCAGCAGCATCAGCGGCATCGACGAGTGACCGTAGGTCGCAGACCAGCGCGCACTCAGCGTCAGGATACAGAAGCCCGCACTCATCAATCCCAGACCCAACGCATATTTACCCCACACGCGTAGGTCACGGTTGCGGGTCACTTGCTCTTTAATCAGCCACGCCAGCACCACGCCGCACAGCATAACGGCAAAGGCGTTGACCGACTGGAACATGGCGGTAGGCACTTCATAGCCTAGTACATTACGGTTAACGAAACGGTCGATGTACAGGCTGATTGAACTCCCGCCCTGCTGCGCGAATGCCCAGAACAGCAGACTAAAGAAAGTCAGCACCATAATCAGACGCAAGTCTTTGCGCTGGTCGCTTGTCTGGGCACGGCGATAAATTCTTGCCAGTACCACCAGGCCAATAATCGACGCCACAATCAGGGCATACACTGACCATTCTTGCCAGAACAGCACGGTCATAAACAGCGGCGCGACAACCAGCAGCACCAGCAGCCAGCCCCAGTTAGGTAGCAGGAATTTTTTCGCGCACAGGACTTCTTTATTCACGCCACGGGTGTGGGCAAAGTGGCGACGACCGCTGATGAAAATCACCAGACCGGCCAGCATCCCCACGGCTGCCAGGGTAAAGCCCATCGCCCAGCTATACTGTTCCTGGGCGAAACCACAGGCAATTGGGGCAATGATGGAACCCACGTTACCCGCCGCGTACATCAATGAGAAGCCGCCGTCGCGACGCGGGTCCGTCGGTTCGTACAGTTCACCCAACAGGCAGCTAACGTTTGATTTAAACAGCCCATAACCGCAAACAATAATCGCCAGCGACAGGTAAAGGAACATTGGGGCCACTTCACTGGCGCCGAGCACCATATGGCCGACGACCATAAGCAACGCGCCAATCATTACCGCCACGCGGTTACCGAGGACTTTATCCGCCAGGTAGCCGCCAAGAATAGGCGTTACATACACCAGAGAACAGTAGGCGCTGAACAGCTCGTAAGCGTGGGTATCGTTATATTTCAGTTGATTAGTGAGATACAAAATCAGCAGCGCACGCATGCCGTAGAAACTGAAGTATTCCCAAATTTGCAGAGCCACGACGTAGTAAATCGCCTTTGGCTGAGATTGTGATTTATTCATTGCACATCTGACCTCAAACCCCCGCTACGCTATGCTGCGTAAGGTTTTGTTTCGATAATGTAATAATACGACGAAAATCGTATTATCTTTGTAATATGCGGTATGGTTGCATAAATATACATGAAGTGCATCGCATAAAAACAGACAAATCGTGTTATTTAAGCACTTAATGCGCGTAAATACGCGGTGATACCACGCGGGTGACGAATTGCGTATCGACGCAACGGTCAGAGAACGCTATTTTATTCTGTAGTAACGCATCAATGGCAAAGGGAGCGACGATGAAAAATACTGAGCTAGAACAACTGATTAATGAAAAACTCAACAGCGCCGCCTTTAGCGATTACGCGCCTAACGGCCTGCAAGTTGAAGGACGCGACACGGTGCAAAAAATTGTCACTGGCGTCACCGCCAGCCAGGCACTGATTGACGAAGCCGTTCGCCAGCAGGCTGATGCGGTGATCGTGCATCATGGTTACTTCTGGAAAGGCGAATCACCGATTATTCGCGGCATGAAGCGCAATCGTCTGAAGGCGTTGCTGGAAAATGACATCAACCTCTACGGCTGGCATTTACCGCTGGATGCGCATCCTGAACTGGGGAACAACGCTCAGTTAGCGCAACTGCTGGGAATTAATGTTCAGGGGGAGATTGAGGCGCTGGTGCCATGGGGCGAGCTGTCGATGCCGGTTTCTGGCCTTGAGCTGGCATCATGGATTGAAGCGCGTCTGGGGCGTAAACCGCTGTGGAGTGGTGATACCGGGCCGGATAAAGTACAGCGTGTGGCCTGGTGTACCGGTGGCGGTCAGGGCTTTATCGATAGCGCGGCGCGTTTTGGCGTTGATGCCTTTATTACCGGTGAAGTCTCTGAGCAGACCATCCATTCTGCCCGCGAGCAGGGGCTTCATTTTTACGCGGCGGGGCATCATGCCACCGAACGCGGCGGTATTCGTGCATTGAGCGAGTGGCTTAATGAAACCACTGACCTGGATGTCACTTTTATTGATATCCCCAACCCGGCCTGATAACGAGGATATAAAGTGCAGCGAGCGCGTTGTTATTTATTAGGAGAGACGGCGGTCGTGCTGGAGCTGGAGCCGCCGGTCACATTGACCACACAAAAGCGGGTTTGGCGATTAGCCCAGCGTGTGGCCGAGTTGCCGGGCGTGGTGGATGCCATTCCGGGAATGAATAATATCACGGTAACCCTACGGGATCCGCAGACGCAGGCGCTGGATGCGATTGAGCGTTTGCAGCGCTGGTGGGAGGAGAGTGAAGCGCTGGAGCCTGAATCACGGTTTATGGAAATCCCGGTGGTGTACGGCGGTGAAAGCGGCCCGGATCTTGCCGAGGTGGCTAAGCTGAGTGGTCTGACGCCAAAGCAAGTCGTTGAGCTGCATTCTTCGGTGGATTACGTGGTGTGGTTTCTCGGCTTTCAGCCAGGCTTTCCGTATTTGGGCGGGCTGCCGGAGCGGCTTGCCATGCCGCGTCGCGCCGAGCCTCGCCTACAGGTTCCCGCCGGTTCGGTCGGGATTGGCGGCGCGCAAACGGGCATTTACCCACTGGCAACGCCCGGTGGTTGGCAACTGATTGGGCGCACGTCACAGGTGCTGTTTGCGCCAAATCGTGATGATCCTGTTTTGCTGCATCCGGGTGATACGGTGCGCTTTGTCCCGCAAAAGGAGGGCATATGCTGAAGGTTATCCGTGCCGGAATGTATACCTCGGTACAAGATAGTGGGCGTGACGGGCTGCGTCAGTCCGGGATTAGCCGCTGCGGGGCGATGGATAAACCCGCGCTGGTTACCGGTAATCTGCTGGTGGGCAATGAGGCAAATGCGGCTGCGCTTGAAATTACGCTGGGGCTGGCGACGTTCGAGTTTTCCCGCGATGGCTGGTTTGCGTTAACCGGTGCAGGCTGCGAAGCCACTCTGGACGGCGAGGCGGTCTGGAGCGGTTGGCGACACTTTGCAAAAGCGGGCCAAACGTTGACGCTTAACCGGCCACAACATGGTATCCGCAGCTATCTGACGCTGGCGGGAGGGATTGATGTCCCGTTGATCATGGGCTCGCGCAGCACCGATTTAAACGTGGGGATTGGCGGTCTGGAAGGGCGGCGTTTACAAGATGGCGACGTACTGCCGCTTGGCAAACCGTCACGTGCTTTCAAGGCGCCGCGCGGCGTTAAACCGCTGATGGCGAGCAATCGTATTCGCGCGTTACCGGGGCCGGAATACCATGAATTTGATGATGTCTCGCAGGAGTCCTTTTGGCGTTCGCCGTGGTACCTCAGTCCCCAGAGCAACCGTATGGGCTACCGTCTGAGCGGTCAGCCGTTAAAGCGGGCTGCCGGTCGCGAACTGCTTTCCCACGGACTGGTGCCCGGTGTGGTGCAGGTTCCGCATAACGGTCAACCGATTGTACTGATGAATGATGCTCAGACTACGGGGGGATATCCGCGCATTGCCTGCATTATCGAGGCGGATATGTTCCAGTTGGCGCAAATTCCGCTGGGGCAGCCGATCCACTTTGTGCGCTGTAGTCTGGAAGAGGCGCTAAAAGCGCGTCACGACCAGCATCGCTATCTGGAACAGCTTGCATGGCGGCTTGGCGATGACGATTGATCTGAACGCCGATGTCGGTGAAGGCTGTGAAAGCGATGCCGTTCTGCTGACGCTGGTGTCCTCGGCGAATATCGCCTGCGGTTTTCACGCGGGCGATGCGCAGACCATGCTCACCTGCGTGCGTGAATCATTGAAAAATGGCGTTGCCATAGGGGCGCACCCCAGTTTTCCCGACCGGGAGAACTTTGGACGCACGGCGATGCACCTACCGCCGGAAACGGTTTACGCTCAGATGTTGTATCAAGTGGGGGCGTTAGCCGCCGTGGTGAAAGCCGAGGGCGGTGCGCTGCGCCACGTTAAACCGCACGGCATGCTATACAACCAGGCCGCGCTTGATACCGTGCTGGCCGATGCCATTGCTAAAGCTGTGTTTGCGATTGACCCAACGCTGATTCTGGTTGGCTTAGCGGGCAGCGAGCTTATCCGCGCGGCGGCACGCTATGGCTTACCGACGCGTGAGGAAGTATTTGCTGACCGGGGTTATCAGTCCGATGGTTCGCTGGTGCCGCGTAGCCAACCGGGAGCATTAATCGCTGATGAAGCCCAGGCGCTGACACAAACACTGGAGATGATTCAGCGCGGAAGGGTACAAAGCATCGATGGTCAGTGGGCACAGGTTAAAGCACAGACCGTATGCCTGCACGGCGATGGCGAACATGCGCTGGCATTTGCTCGTCGCTTGCGCGCAGCCTTTGAGGCGCTCAAGATAGAGGTCAGCGCATAAGCGTTTTTATTGAGTAAAGGATATCACCATGCCTGAAGGCCCAGAGATCCGCCGCGCTGCGGATAGCCTGGAAACGGCTATTAAGGGCAAACCGTTGACGGATGTCTGGTTCGCCTTTCCTGAATTAACCCCGTTCATCTCTACTCTTATTGGCCAGCATGTCACCCACGTAGAAACGCGCGGTAAGGCGCTGCTGACCCATTTTTCGGGGGGATTAACGCTTTACAGTCATAACCAGCTGTATGGCGTGTGGCGAGTGGTCAAAACCGGCGAGATGCCAGAGACCACACGTGTGCTGCGGGCGAAATTGCAGACGGCGGATAAAACCATTTTGCTGTATAGCGCGTCGGATATCGAAATGTTGACGCCGGAAACGCTCAAACAGCACCCGTTTTTACTTCGCGTGGGGCCGGATGTGCTCGATCTGACGTTAACACCTGAGGCGGTTAAAGCCCGGTTATTGTCAGCGAAGTTTCGTAATCGACAGTTCTCCGGATTGCTGCTGGATCAGGCTTTTCTCGCAGGATTGGGCAATTATCTGCGTGTGGAGATCTTGTGGCAGGTGGGGTTAACCGGGAATCATAAGGCATCGCAGCTTAATGACGAACAGCTTGATGCGCTGGCACACGCGCTGCTGGATATTCCACGGTTTTCGTATAATACGCGTGGCAAGGTGGATGATAACAAACACCACGGTGCGCTGTTCCGGTTTAAGGTTTTTCACCGTGATGGCGAAGCCTGCGAGCGTTGCGGCGGGATTATTGAAAAAACGATGCTGTCATCGAGGCCGTTTTATTGGTGTCCGGGGTGTCAGCGTTGAATGCGTTTTCCCGGCGGCGCTGCGCTTGGCCGGGTTACATTCGTGCATATTTGTAGCCCGGCCAAGCGCAGCGCCGCCGGGGCATAAAAAAAGCGCCCGCAGGCGCTTTTTTAACACAGACCGTCGATTACTTCTTAAGGTCTGATTTGAAATCACGCTGCTCGTAGCCGGTATAAAGCTGACGAGGACGCGCAATCTTCATGCCGTCGGTGTGCATTTCGTTCCAGTGCGCAATCCAGCCAATAGTACGCGCCATCGCGAAGATAACGGTAAACATGGTAGATGGAATGCCCATCGCTTTGAGGATGATGCCGGAGTAGAAATCGACGTTCGGGTACAGTTTCTTCTCGATGAAGTACGGGTCGTTCAACGCAATGTGCTCAAGCTCCATCGCCACTTCCAGCAGATCATCTTTGGTGCCCAGCTCTTTCAACACTTCATGACAGGTTTCACGCATCACGGTGGCACGCGGATCGTAGTTCTTATAGACGCGGTGACCGAAGCCCATCAGGCGGAAGGAATCATTTTTATCTTTCGCGCGACGTACGAACTCAGGAATGTGCTCAACCGAGCTAATCTCTTCGAGCATTTTCAGCGCCGCTTCGTTGGCGCCGCCGTGTGCTGGCCCCCACAGAGAAGCGATACCGGCAGCGATACAGGCGAACGGGTTAGCGCCTGAAGAACCGGCTGTACGCACGGTAGACGTCGATGCGTTCTGTTCATGGTCAGCATGCAGAATCAAAATACGATCCATTGCGCGTTCCAGCACAGGGTTGACCACGTACTCTTCACACGGTGTGGCGAACATCATGCGCAGGAAATTCCCGGCATAAGAGAGGTCGTTGCGCGGATAAACGAACGGCTGACCAATCGAATACTTGTAGCACATCGCAGCCATCGTCGGCATTTTTGACAGCAGGCGGAAGGCGGCGATTTCACGATGGCGTGGGTTATTGACATCCAGCGAGTCGTGGTAAAACGCGGCCAGTGCCCCGGTGATCCCGCACATCACCGCCATTGGGTGAGAGTCGCGACGGAACGCGTGGAACAGACGGGTAATCTGCTCGTGGATCATGGTATGGCGAGTGACGGTGGTGGTGAATTCTTCAAATTCAGCGTTGGTCGGTTTTTCACCGTACAGCAGGATGTAGCACACTTCGAGGTAGTTAGACTCGGTGGCTAACTGGTCGATTGGGAAGCCACGGTGCAGTAGGATCCCTTCATCACCATCAATAAAAGTAATTTTAGATTCGCAAGATGCAGTAGAGGTAAAACCAGGGTCAAATGTAAAAATGCCTTTCGAACCAAGACTACGGATATCAATAACATCCGGGCCGAGCGTACCTTTTAGCACATCAAGTTCAATAGCATTCTCACCGGTTACAGTGATTTTTGCCTTAATATCAGACATTTACGGTCTCCTTAGCGCCTTTTTGCTTAAGACTGCTGGATGCCGGATTTGCAATTCAAAACATATTTCGACGTTGCCTGTTTGTTATTTGGCTCACAACTCTGTTGAAGTATTAAAGCAAGGGTACAGAGCAAGGGCGCTTGACGGTGCACGTCTAATCTACACTGAAACAGCAGCAAATCAGGGTCTTAGCAATCCGATGATTCAAACCTGAACAACACTATTAACTGTCCTGATAGGTTAGGTCAACTCCATCACACTGTTACATAACTTATTATCAGGTTAAAGAGTGACCCCATAACTTTTGAGCATTATATGCCTTAACAGGTAATGGTTGTAACAATAATGTTTAATATTTGTCAAATCACGTGGTTAATTTTTAAATAATTGTTTTAATCGTGAGCATGATCACTGTTCTGCATAAAACCGGACAAACTATATGTAGGTTAATTGTAATGATTTTGTGAACGGCCTATACTGCCGCCAGGTCTCCGGAATACCCTGCAATCCCGAGCCACCCAGCGTTACAACGTGTCGATTTAGCATCTGTGAGCAGATTTAACCATGACGCGAAGTTATAGAAAGGACGCTGCTTGACCCGCCTGCGGACCGGAGGAAGGAAATAATAAGAACAGCATGTGGGCGTTATTCATGATAAGAAATGTGAAAAAACAAAGACCTGTCAATCTGGATTTGACAACAATCCGGTTCCCTATAACAGCGATAGCGTCCATTCTCCATCGCGTATCCGGTGTGATTACGTTTGTGGCGGTCGGTATTCTGCTGTGGCTGCTGGGCACCAGTCTCTCCTCTCCGGAAGGCTTCCAGACGGCTTCTTCCATCATGGGCGGCTTCTTCGCCAAATTCATTATGTGGGGCATCTTGACTGCGCTGGCGTATCACGCGGTGGTAGGTATTCGTCACGTGCTAATGGATTTTGGTTATATCGAAGAAACGCTGGAAGCTGGTAAGCGCTCCGCGATGATTTCTTTTGTTATTACTGTCGTGCTTTCAATTCTTGCAGGAGTCCTCGTATGGTAAGCAACGCCTCAGCATTAGGACGCAACGGCGTACATGACTTCATCCTGGTCCGCGCCACTGCCATTGTCCTCACGCTCTACATTATCTATATGGTTGGCTTCTTCGCGATTACGGGTGACGTCACGTGGGAAGTCTGGAGTGGTTTCTTTGCCTCTGCGTTCACCAAAGTGTTCACCTTGCTGGCTCTGTTCTCAATCTTGATTCATGCCTGGATCGGCATGTGGCAGGTGTTAACCGACTACGTTAAACCACTGGCTCTGCGCCTGACGCTGCAACTGCTTATTGTTGTTGCGCTGCTGGTTTACGTTATCTATGGATTTGTTGTGGTGTGGGGTGTGTGATGAAACTGCCAGTCAGAGAATTTGATGCTGTTGTGATTGGTGCCGGTGGCGCAGGTATGCGCGCGGCGCTGCAAATTTCCCAAAGCGGACAGACCTGTGCGCTGTTGTCTAAAGTGTTCCCGACCCGTTCCCATACCGTTTCAGCGCAGGGTGGCATCACCGTGGCGCTCGGTAATACCCATGAAGATAACTGGGAATGGCACATGTACGACACCGTAAAAGGGTCGGACTACATCGGTGACCAGGACGCGATTGAATATATGTGTAAGACCGGCCCGGAAGCGATTCTGGAGCTGGACCATATGGGCTTGCCGTTCTCCCGTCTGGATGATGGCACCATCTATCAACGTCCGTTTGGCGGCCAGTCGAAAAACTTCGGCGGCGAGCAGGCGGCACGTACCGCAGCGGCGGCTGACCGTACCGGTCACGCTCTGCTGCACACGTTGTACCAGCAGAACCTGAAAAACCACACCACTATTTTCTCTGAGTGGTACGCGCTGGATCTGGTGAAAAACGCCGATGGCGCAGTGGTCGGTTGTACCGCGCTGTGTATCGAAACCGGTGAAGTGGTTTACTTCAAAGCCCGCGCTACCGTGCTGGCAACCGGCGGTGCAGGCCGTATTTACCAGTCCACCACTAACGCGCATATCAATACCGGTGACGGTGTCGGTATGGCAATCCGCGCCGGTGTACCGGTGCAGGATATGGAAATGTGGCAGTTCCACCCAACCGGTATCGCCGGGGCAGGGGTTCTGGTCACCGAAGGCTGCCGTGGTGAAGGCGGTTACCTGCTGAACAAGCACGGCGAGCGCTTTATGGAGCGTTATGCCCCGAATGCGAAAGACCTGGCGGGTCGTGACGTGGTGGCACGTTCCATCATGATCGAAATCCGTGAAGGTCGTGGCTGCGATGGTCCATGGGGCCCGCACGCCAAACTGAAACTCGACCATCTGGGTAAAGAAGTTCTCGAATCCCGTCTGCCGGGCATCCTTGAACTCTCCCGTACCTTTGCTCACGTTGACCCGGTGAAAGAACCGATTCCGGTTATCCCAACTTGCCACTACATGATGGGCGGTATTCCGACCCGCGTAAGCGGTCAGGCGCTGACCGTGAACGAGCAGGGTGAAGACGTGGTGATTCCTGGTCTGTTTGCTGTCGGTGAAATCGCCTGCGTATCGGTACACGGCGCGAACCGTCTGGGCGGCAACTCGCTGCTGGATCTGGTGGTGTTCGGTCGTGCGGTCGGTCTGCATCTGCAAGAGTCTATTGCCGAGCAGGGTGATCTGCGTGATGCCACAGAAGAAGAGATTGATGCTTCTCTGGAACGCCTGAACCGCTGGAACGGTAACCGTGATGGCGAAGATCCGGTCGAAATCCGTAAAGCACTGCAAGAATGTATGCAGCATAACTTCTCGGTATTCCGTGAAGGTGATGCGATGGCGAAAGGTCTTGAACAGCTGAAAGCGATCCGCGAGCGTCTGAAAAATGCCCGTCTGGATGACACGTCCAGCGAGTTCAACACCCAACGCGTCGAGTGCCTGGAGCTGGATAACCTGATGGAAACCGCTTACGCGACTGCGGTGTCTGCCAACTTCCGTACTGAAAGCCGTGGCGCCCATAGCCGCTTCGACTATCCGGATCGTGACGATGCGAACTGGCTGTGTCATTCCCTGTATCTGCCAGAATCGGAATCCATGACGCGTCGTAGCGTCAATATGGAACCAAAACTGCGTCCGGCATTCCCGCCGAAGATTCGTACTTATTAATGCGGAGACAGGACAATGAAACTCGAATTCTCAGTTTATCGTTATAACCCGGACGTAGACGATGCTCCGCGCATGCAGGATTACACCCTGGAAGCGGAAGAAGGTCGCGACATGATGCTGCTCGATGCACTGATGCAGCTGAAAGAAACCGACCCGTCGTTGTCGTTCCGTCGCTCTTGCCGTGAAGGGGTTTGTGGCTCTGACGGCCTGAACATGAACGGCAAAAATGGTCTGGCCTGTATCACGCCGATCTCTGCGCTGAATCAACCGGGCAAGAAAATTGTTATCCGTCCACTGCCAGGTTTGCCGGTTATCCGCGATTTGGTGGTAGACATGGGGCAATTCTATGCACAATATGAGAAGATTAAGCCTTACTTGTTGAATAATGGGCAAAATCCTCCGGCTCGTGAGCATCTGCAGATGCCTGAGCAGCGTGAGAAACTCGATGGCTTGTATGAGTGTATTCTCTGCGCATGTTGTTCGACGTCTTGCCCGTCGTTCTGGTGGAACCCGGACAAGTTCGTCGGCCCGGCCGGTCTGTTGGCGGCGTATCGCTTCCTGATTGACAGCCGCGATACCGAAACCGACAGCCGTCTTGAAGGATTAAGTGACGCTTTCAGCGTATTCCGCTGCCATAGCATCATGAACTGCGTCAGTGTATGTCCTAAGGGGCTGAACCCGACGCGCGCCATCGGCCATATTAAGTCGATGCTGCTGCAACGTAGTGCATAAGTAGTCAGAGGGGAGCGCTGTTCCCCTCACCCTAACCCTCTCCCTAAGGGAGAGGGTACAGATAGCAGGAAATCTCTAAAAACTGCCATATGAGCGGTAATAATCGAGATGTTCAGAGTGAGTGAAGGCCGTAACGCAGTCGTAGCCTGAACAGCGAAGATTATTAGACAGTTTTTAAAGGTTCCTTAGCGGACGCAGATGATACGACAGTCCGCAACAGGTGAACCCCGGCACGCACAGCGGTGTGCGTGGTAGTATCCACGGCGAAGTAAGCATAAAAATGCTTAAGGGATCACGATGCAGAACAGCGCTTTGAAAGCCTGGTTGGACTCTTCTTACCTCTCTGGCTCTAACCAGAGCTGGATAGAACAGCTCTATGAAGACTTCTTAACCGACCCTGACTCGGTAGACGCTAACTGGCGTTCGACGTTCCAGCAGTTACCTGGCACCGGAGTCAAACCGGATCAACTCCATTCCACAACACGTGATTATTTCCGTCGTCTGGCGAAGGATGCCTCACGTTACTCCTCCTCTATTTCCGATCCAGATGCGAATGCTAAGCAGGTTAAAGTCCTGCAGCTTATCAACGCCTATCGCTTCCGTGGTCACCAGCATGCGATCCTCGATCCGCTGGGACTGTGGAAACAAGATATCGTTGCTGATCTGGATCCTGCTTTCCACGATCTGACGGACGCTGACTTCCAGGAAAGCTTTAACGTCGGTTCCTTTGCTATCGGCAAAGAGACGATGAAGCTGGGCGAGCTGATTGAAGCGCTCAAACAAACCTACTGCGGCCACATTGGCGCGGAATACATGCACATTACCAGCACCGAAGAAAAACGTTGGATTCAGCAGCGTTTTGAAGCGGGGCACGCCACGTTCAGCGCTGAAGAAAAGACTCGCTTCTTGAGCGAACTGACCGCAGCTGAAGGTCTGGAACGCTACCTGGGTGCGAAATTCCCGGGCGCTAAGCGCTTCTCGCTGGAAGGCGGCGATGCGCTGGTACCTATGCTCAAAGAGATGATCCGCCATGCCGGTAAGAGCGGCACGCGTGAAGTGGTGCTAGGTATGGCGCACCGCGGTCGTCTGAACGTCCTGATCAACGTCCTGGGCAAACAGTCTCAGGAGTTGTTTGACGAGTTCTCCGGCAAACATAAAGAACACCTCGGCACCGGCGACGTGAAGTACCACATGGGCTTCTCTTCCGATATAGAAACTGAAGGCGGTCTGGTTCACCTGGCGCTGGCGTTTAACCCGTCGCACCTGGAAATCGTAAGTCCTGTGGTTATCGGCTCCGTTCGTGCGCGACTTGACCGCCTGGAACAGCCAAGCATTAATCAGGTTCTGCCAATCACCATTCACGGTGATGCGGCGGTCGCTGGGCAGGGCGTAGTTCAGGAAACCCTGAACATGTCCAAAGCGCGCGGTTACGAAGTGGGCGGTACCGTTCGCATCGTTATCAACAACCAGGTTGGCTTCACCACCTCGAACCCGTTGGATGCACGCTCAACGCCATACTGTACCGACATCGGTAAGATGGTGATGGCGCCAATTTTTCACGTCAACGCAGATGACCCGGAAGCGGTGGCTTTCGTTACCCGTCTGGCGCTGGACTTCCGTAATACTTTCAAACGCGATGTGTTCATCGACCTGGTTTGCTATCGCCGTCACGGCCACAACGAAGCCGACGAGCCGAGTGCAACCCAGCCGCTGATGTACCAGAAAATCAAAAAGCATCCGACCCCGCGCAAAATCTACGCTGACAAGCTGGAAGCGGAGAAAGTCGCGACGCTGGAAGATGCCACCGAGATGGTTAACCTGTATCGCGATGCGCTCGACGCGGGCGAATGCGTGGTGAAAGAGTGGCGTCCTATGAACATGCACTCCTTTACCTGGTCGCCGTACCTCAACCACGAGTGGGATGAAAGCTACCCGAACAAGGTTGACATGAAGCGTCTACAGGAGCTGGCTAACCGTATCAGTACGATCCCTGAAGCGATTGAAATGCAGTCCCGTGTCGCGAAGATCTACGGTGATCGTCAGTCCATGGCTGCGGGCGATAAATTGTTTGACTGGGGCGGCGCGGAAAACCTGGCGTATGCCACGCTGGTTGATGAAGGCGTACCGGTTCGTCTGTCAGGCGAAGATGCCGGTCGCGGAACCTTCTTCCACCGTCACGCGGTGATTCATAACCAGTCTAACGGTTCAACCTATACGCCGCTGCAACATGTCCACAACGGGCAGGGCGATTTTAAGGTTTGGGACTCTGTGCTGTCTGAAGAAGCGGTGCTGGCCTTTGAATACGGTTATGCGACGGCTGAACCGCGCACGCTGACCATCTGGGAAGCGCAGTTCGGCGACTTCGCCAACGGTGCTCAGGTTGTTATTGACCAGTTCATCTCTTCCGGTGAGCAGAAATGGGGCCGTATGTGCGGTCTGGTGATGCTGCTGCCGCACGGCTACGAAGGTCAGGGACCGGAGCACTCCTCCGCGCGTCTGGAACGTTATCTGCAACTTTGCGCTCAGCAAAACATGCAGGTTTGCGTACCATCGACCCCGGCTCAGGTTTATCACATGCTGCGTCGTCAGGCACTGCGCGGTATGCGTCGTCCGCTGGTGGTGATGTCACCGAAATCGCTGCTGCGCCATCCGCTGGCGGTTTCCTCACTTGACGAACTGGCGAACGGAACCTTTATGCCAGCCATTGGTGAGATTGACGAACTGGATCCGCAGGCAGTGAAACGCGTCGTACTGTGCTCTGGTAAGGTGTACTACGACCTGCTGGAACAACGTCGCAAAAACGATCAAAAAGATGTTGCCATCGTGCGTGTCGAACAGCTGTATCCGTTCCCGCACCAGGCAGTACAAGAAGCATTGAAACCCTTTGCTCACGTCCATGATTTTGTCTGGTGCCAGGAAGAGCCTCTTAACCAGGGCGCTTGGTACTGCAGTCAGCATCATTTCCGTGATGTGATTCCATTTGGGGCCGCTCTGCGTTACGCAGGTCGCCCAGCCTCCGCCTCGCCGGCGGTAGGGTATATGTCTGTTCACCAGAAGCAACAACAAGATCTGGTCAATGACGCGCTGAACGTCGATTAATTAAGGATACAAAATGAGTAGCGTAGATATTCTGGTTCCCGACCTGCCTGAATCCGTAGCGGATGCTACCGTGGCAACCTGGCATAAAAAACCTGGCGATGCGGTAGTGCGTGATGAAGTGCTGGTAGAAATCGAAACTGACAAAGTGGTACTGGAAGTACCGGCGTCGGCGGATGGCATTCTGGATGCCGTTCTGGAAGATGAAGGCACAACCGTGACCTCCCGTCAGATCCTGGGTCGCCTGCGTGAAGGTAACAGCGCGGGTAAAGAAAGCAGTGCTAAGACAGAAAGCAAAGAATCGACTCCAGCCCAGCGCCAACAGGCGTCGCTGGAAGAGCAAAACAATGAGGCCTTAAGCCCAGCGATTCGTCGCCTGTTGGCTGAACATAGCCTTGATGCGAATGCGATCAAAGGTTCTGGTGTCGGCGGACGTCTGACTCGCGAAGATGTTGAGAAACATCTGGCAAAAGCACCAGCGAAAGCACCAGCGAAAGCTGAGGCGGCACCAGCGGCAGCGGCAACGACTGCTCCGGTTGCGCCACTGGCGGGTCGCTCTGAGAAACGTGTTCCAATGACCCGTCTGCGCAAACGCGTTGCCGAGCGTCTGCTGGAAGCGAAAAACTCAACCGCAATGCTGACGACCTTCAACGAAGTCAACATGAAGCCAATCATGGACCTGCGTAAGCAGTACGGTGACGCATTTGAAAAACGTCACGGTATCCGTCTGGGCTTTATGTCCTTCTACGTGAAGGCCGTCGTTGAAGCGCTGAAGCGCTACCCAGAAGTGAACGCATCTATCGATGGCGAAGATGTCGTTTACCACAACTATTTCGACGTGAGTATGGCCGTTTCTACGCCGCGTGGCCTGGTAACCCCGGTTCTGCGCGACGTTGATGCACTGGGCATGGCTGACATTGAAAAGAACATCAAAACGCTGGCCCTGAAAGGCCGCGACGGCAAACTGACCGTAGAAGACTTGACTGGCGGTAACTTCACCATTACCAACGGCGGTGTGTTCGGTTCCCTGATGTCTACCCCGATTATCAACCCGCCTCAGAGCGCGATTCTGGGTATGCATGCCATTAAAGACCGTCCGATGGCTGTAGATGGCAAAGTGGAAATTCTGCCAATGATGTACCTGGCGTTGTCCTACGACCACCGTCTGATTGATGGACGCGAATCGGTAGGCTTCCTGGTAGCCATTAAAGAGTTGCTGGAAGATCCAACCCGTCTGCTGCTGGACGTGTAGTAAATAAGAGTATCACCTGCCCGTAGGCCGGATAAGGCGTTTACGCCGCCATCCGGCGTTGATGCAATGCCTGATGGCGGCGCTAGCGCGTCTTATCAGGCCTACGGTTTAAGATAATGATTACCTGAAGGATGGATAGAACACATGAACTTACATGAATATCAGGCAAAACAACTCTTTGCCCGCTATGGCTTACCGGCTCCGGTGGGTTATGCCTGTACTACTCCGCGCGAAGCAGAAGAAGCCGCTTCAAAAATCGGCGCTGGCCCGTGGGTAGTGAAATGTCAGGTTCACGCTGGTGGCCGCGGTAAAGCGGGCGGTGTGAAGGTCGTTAACTCCAAAGAAGACATCCGCGCTTTCGCTGAGCATTGGCTGGGCAAACGTCTGGTGACCTATCAGACGGATGCACACGGTCAGCCGGTTAACCAGATTCTGGTAGAAGCTGCGACTGATATCGGTAAAGAACTGTACCTGGGCGCGGTTGTTGACCGTAGCTCTCGTCGCGTGGTGTTCATGGCGTCTACCGAAGGCGGCGTGGAAATTGAGAAAGTGGCGGAAGAAACCCCACATCTGATCCACAAAGTTGCACTGGATCCACTGGCAGGCCCTATGCCTTACCAGGGGCGTGAACTGGCGTTCAAAATGGGTCTGGAAGGTAAACAGGTTCAGCAGTTCACCAAAATCTTTATGGGTCTGGCAAACATCTTCCTTGAGCGCGACCTGGCGCTTATCGAAATCAACCCACTGGTTGTCACCAAACAGGGCGACCTGATCTGCCTCGACGGCAAACTGGGCGCTGACGGCAACGCACTGTTCCGCCAGGCTGACCTGCGCGAAATGCGCGACCAGTCTCAGGAAGATCCACGTGAAGCGCAGGCTGCACAGTGGGAACTGAACTACGTTGCACTCGACGGCAACATCGGCTGTATGGTTAACGGCGCGGGCCTGGCAATGGGCACCATGGATATCGTTAAACTGCACGGCGGCGAACCGGCTAACTTCCTTGACGTTGGCGGCGGCGCAACCAAAGAGCGCGTGACCGAAGCCTTCAAAATCATCCTCTCTGATGACAACGTGAAAGCGGTTCTGGTGAACATCTTCGGCGGTATCGTCCGTTGTGATCTGATCGCCGACGGTATCATCGGCGCAGTAGCTGAAGTGGGCGTTAACGTCCCGGTTGTCGTTCGTCTGGAAGGCAACAACGCCGAACTCGGCGCGAAAAAATTGGCTGACAGCGGCCTGAATATTATTGCAGCGAAAAGTCTGACGGACGCAGCACAGCAGGTTGTTGCCGCAGTGGAGGGGAAATAATGTCCATTTTAATCGATAAAAACACCAAGGTTATCTGTCAGGGCTTTACCGGTAGCCAGGGTTCTTTCCACTCCGAACAGGCGATTGCTTACGGCACGCAGATGGTTGGCGGCGTCACCCCAGGTAAAGGCGGCACCACGCACCTGAATCTGCCGGTATTCAACACCGTGCGTGAAGCGGTAGAAGCGACGGGCGCAACGGCGACTGTTATCTACGTTCCGGCACCGTTCTGCAAAGACTCCATCCTGGAAGCTATCGATGCAGGCATCAAACTGATTATCACCATCACCGAAGGTATCCCAACGCTGGATATGCTGACCGTGAAGGTAAAACTGGATGAAGCCGGCGTGCGTATGATCGGCCCGAACTGCCCAGGTGTTATCACCCCAGGTGAATGCAAAATCGGCATCATGCCGGGCCATATTCACAAGCCGGGTAAAGTGGGTATCGTTTCCCGTTCCGGTACGCTGACCTATGAAGCGGTTAAACAGACTACCGATTACGGTTTTGGCCAGTCCACCTGTGTGGGTATCGGCGGCGACCCGATCCCGGGCTCTAACTTCATCGATATCCTGAAGCTGTTCCAGGAAGATCCGCAGACTGAAGCTATCGTGATGATCGGCGAAATCGGCGGTAGCGCTGAAGAAGAAGCGGCTGCGTATATCAAAGAACACGTCACCAAACCGGTTGTCGGTTACATCGCGGGTGTGACCGCGCCGAAAGGCAAGCGTATGGGCCACGCAGGCGCGATCATCGCTGGCGGTAAAGGTACTGCAGACGAGAAGTTTGCGGCACTGGAAGCAGCTGGTGTGAAAACGGTTCGCAGCTTGGCCGATATTGGCGAAGCGCTGAAGTCAGTCATCAAGTAATCCTCTCTGCTCCCTCACTGAATTCCCGCTTTGTACAGGGAAAGAGGGGGCCTTATATGTTAGTTTCGACATGGTTGGCCGCCCCTGGGCGGCCTTTTTTTGTGTATTTTTTCGAGGGCGTTGTTGCATTGATGTACAGCAGCCCATTTATGTTGACTTTTATCGACTGTTTTTTGCGCGAACAATCATTTTTGCTCCTAAAGTGGTAGTGAGCTGGATGATTGATGAATACGGTGAATGTTAATGCATTAATATTTAAAGTGAACAAATTGTTATTTTTGATTTGGGGTTTCGCCAGGGGTGGAAAAAAATGACGAAGGGTCTACTTTGAACTATGCGGGGTATTTCTGACTATCCTTGCGTGTTTGCGTTAAATCCAATTACCTTTAGGCTCAATTGCACCTTATTTGGCAACTGATGCGCTCAAATTAAATACACATCGTTAACAATTTATTCATCACGCCACCCAATTAAAAACAAAATTAACAAATCCAGTTTAAGTTGATTTAAATCAATATGTAATGACTGGATATAAGTGGGTAAAACCGTTAAATTGTCGTGGATCAAATTGGCTGAAAGTCACTTGATTCGCTATAAATTGATCACCGTCGAAAAACGTAAAACTTCTCCAATAAAAACCTGTTTATTGTAAGGGTTTTACAGCGTAATATATTTTAGGGATCAATTGAGTTTTTTATTAACACGTTTGTAACTTTCACTTATTACCGTTTTCTGTCCTCAGCATGGGGCGGCAGTAGGGAAGGGGACAAATCAATTTGTATTGGGGCATGTGTTTGAATCCAGCTAAGGGTTCAATCTCGGAGTCTTCATGCGATGAGCAAGGAGTCATGATGTTAGATATAGTCGAACTGTCGCGCTTGCAGTTTGCCTTGACCGCGATGTACCACTTCCTGTTTGTTCCGCTGACGCTAGGTATGGCGTTCCTGCTGGCAATCATGGAAACGGTCTACGTCCTTTCCGGCAAACAGATTTATAAAGATATGACCAAGTTCTGGGGCAAGTTGTTTGGTATCAACTTTGCGCTGGGTGTGGCGACCGGTTTGACCATGGAGTTCCAGTTCGGGACTAACTGGTCTTACTATTCCCACTATGTAGGCGATATCTTCGGTGCGCCGCTGGCCATCGAAGGCTTAATGGCCTTCTTCCTCGAATCTACCTTTGTAGGTCTGTTCTTCTTCGGTTGGGATCGTCTGGGTAAAGTCCAGCACATGGCTGTCACCTGGCTGGTGGCGCTTGGCTCCAACCTCTCCGCACTGTGGATTCTGGTGGCGAACGGTTGGATGCAGAACCCGATTGCCTCCGACTTCAACTTTGAAACCATGCGTATGGAAATGGTCAGCTTCTCCGAGCTGGTCTTAAACCCGGTCGCACAGGTTAAATTCGTCCACACCGTCGCTTCTGGCTACGTCTGTGGTGCCATGTTCGTCCTCGGTATTAGCTCCTACTATATGCTGCGCGGCCGTGACTTCGCATTTGCGAAGCGCTCTTTCGCCATTGCAGCAAGCTTCGGTATGGCGGCTATTCTCTCTGTTATCGTTCTGGGTGATGAATCCGGTTACGAAATGGGTGACGTACAGAAAACCAAACTGGCTGCGATTGAAGCCGAATGGGAAACTCAGCCAGCACCAGCGGCCTTTACCCTGTTTGGTATTCCGGATCAGGATGCGCAGGAAAACCATTTCGCCATTCAAATTCCTTACGCGCTCGGTATCATTGCCACCCGCTCTGTTGATAAGCAGGTGACCGGTCTGAAAGACCTGATGGTGCAACACGAAGAGCGTATCCGTAACGGTATGAAGGCTTACTCGCTGCTGGAACAGCTGCGCGGTGGCTCGAAAGACCAGGCGGTTCGCGATGAGTTTAACAACATCAAGAAAGACCTGGGTTATGGTCTGCTGCTCAAACGCTATACCGAAAATGTTTCGGATGCGACCGAAGCTCAGATTTCTCAGGCAACCAAAGATTCTATTCCACGCGTTGCGCCACTGTACTTCGCCTTCCGTATCATGGTGGCGTGCGGCATTCTGATGCTGGCGATTATTGCCGCGTCCTTCTGGACTGTTATTCGTAACCAGATTGGCACCAAAAAATGGCTGCTGCGCACTGCGCTGTATGCGATTCCGCTGCCATGGATTGCGATTGAGTCCGGTTGGTTCGTTGCGGAATACGGCCGTCAGCCGTGGGCGATTGGTGAGGTGCTGCCAACGGCAGTCGCTAACTCCAGCCTGACCGCAGGCGACCTGATCTTCTCGATGCTGCTGATTTGTGGTCTGTACACCCTGTTCCTCGTAGCAGAGCTGTATCTGATGTTCAAATTTGCCCGTAAGGGACCAAGCAGCCTGAAAACCGGTCGTTACCACTATGAGCAGTCTACCGCGACTACTCAGCCGGCACGCTAAGACAGGAGTCGTCAAATGATCGATTATGAAGTATTGCGTTTTATCTGGTGGCTACTGATCGGCATCTTGCTGATTGGGTTTGCCGTCGCCGATGGGTTCGACATGGGGGTGGGCATGCTCACCCGTTTCCTCGGTCGTAATGACACCGAGCGTCGGATCATGATTAACTCCATCGCCCCACACTGGGACGGTAACCAGGTGTGGCTTATTACCGCCGGTGGTGCGCTGTTCGCAGCGTGGCCGATGGTGTATGCCGCCGCGTTCTCCGGTTTCTATGTGGCGATGATCCTTGTGCTGGCATCCTTGTTCTTCCGTCCGGTCGGTTTTGACTACCGCTCGAAGATTGAAGACAACCGCTGGCGCAACATGTGGGACTGGGGCATCTTCATCGGTAGCTTCGTGCCGCCGCTGGTGATTGGTGTGGCGTTTGGTAACTTGTTGCAGGGCGTACCGTTCCATATGGACGAATATATGCGCCTGTACTACACCGGTAACTTCTTCCAACTGCTGAACCCGTTTGGTCTGTTGGCGGGTATCGTGAGCGTCGGGATGATCCTAACGCAGGGCGCAACCTATTTGCAGATGCGTACCGTGGGTGAACTGCACTTGCGTACTCGTAATGTCTCAATGGTGGCGGCTCTGGTGACGCTGGTGTGCTTCGCTCTGGCTGGCGTCTGGGTCTACTACGGTATTGATGGTTATGTCGTGAAATCCGTTATGGATCACGCAGGCCCATCGAACCCAATGACTAAAGAAGTTGCACGTGAAGCGGGTGCCTGGATGGTGAACTTCAACAACATGCCAGCGCTGTGGGCGATTCCTGCTCTGGGCGTGGTGCTGCCGTTGCTGACCATTGTGTTCACCAAGGCAGACAAGGGTGCATGGGCATTCCTGTTCTCCTCGTTAACCCTGGCGTGCATCATTCTGACTGCCGGCATTGCGATGTTCCCGTTCATCATGCCTTCTAGCACAATGATGAATGCGAGCCTGACCATGTGGGATGCAACATCTAGCCAGCTGACGCTGAACTTGATGACCTACGTAGCGATTATCTTCGTACCGATTATTCTGGCCTACACCAGCTGGTGTTACTGGAAAATGTTCGGTCGCATTACCAAAGAAGATATCGAACGTAACACCCACTCTCTGTACTAAGTAAGGAGCTGAATATGTGGTATTTCGCATGGATTTTGGGAACGCTTCTTGCCTGTGCATTCGGCGTGATCACCGCCCTGGCGCTTGAGCACGTTGAAGCGACCAACGCGGGTGAAGAAAAGCACTGATGAAAAAAATTATCGCAACGTTGTACGCGATAATGGATAAGCGCCCCTTGCGGGCGCTTTCCCTTATTATGGCTCTCGCACTGGCGGGCTGCATTTTCTGGGATCCGACGCGTTTTGCGGCGAAGACCAGCGAGCTGGAAATCTGGCATGGTTTTCTGCTGATGTGGTCGGTGTGCGCAGGGGTGATTCACGGGGTGGGATTCCGCCCACGCTCGATTCACTGGCAGGGGATTTTCTGTCCACTCATCGCTGATTTGGTATTATTTGCCGGGCTGATATTTTTCTTTTACCAGTGAAAATTCTCGCCTGATAATGATGGGCTTGCACAAGCCCATAAAAATTTACTCTCCGTTTACTTCTCCCCATTCCAAACCATCATTCCCGCGCGTATAGTAGCGAAGTTCAAAAACCCAAAAATTATTTTGCATTACCGGGACGTAAAGTGAATACAACGCTGTTTCGATGGCCAGTACGGGTCTACTACGAAGATACCGATGCTGGGGGTGTGGTTTACCACGCCAGCTATGTGGCTTTCTATGAAAGAGCACGCACAGAGATGCTGCGTCACCATCACTTCAGCCAACAGGTTCTGCTGGCTGAACGCGTGGCCTTTGTCGTGCGTAAAATGACGCTGGAATACTTTGCAGCGGCGCGACTCGACGATATGCTCGAAGTCCAGACAGAAATTACATCAATGCGGGGTACCTCAATGGTATTCACGCAGCGAATAGTCAACGCGGAAAATAAGGTACTGAACGAAGCTGAAGTCCTGATTGTCTGTGTTGATCCACTCATCATGAAGCCTCGTGCGCTTCCCAAGTCTATTGTCGCGGAGTTTAAGCAGTGACTGACATGAACATCCTTGATTTGTTCCTGAAGGCAAGCCTTCTGGTTAAACTTATCATGCTGATTTTGATTGGTTTTTCAATCGCATCCTGGGCCATCATTATCCAGAGAACGCGCATCCTTAACACGGCAACCCGCGAGGCTGAAGCGTTCGAAGATAAATTCTGGTCCGGCATCGAACTGTCTCGCCTGTATCAGGAGAGCCAGGGGCGCCGTGAGAATTTAGCGGGCTCTGAACAAATCTTCTATAGCGGGTTTAAAGAGTTTGCTCGTTTGCATCGTGCTAACAACCATGCACCTGAAGCGGTCGTGGAAGGGGCGTCACGTGCAATGCGTATCTCCATGAACCGTGAACTGGAAACGCTGGAGACACACATTCCCTTCCTCGGCACCGTGGGTTCAATCAGCCCGTATATCGGTCTGTTTGGTACTGTTTGGGGGATCATGCACGCCTTTATCGCACTCGGTGCGGTAAAACAGGCAACGTTGCAGATGGTGGCTCCTGGTATCGCGGAAGCGTTGATCGCCACGGCTATCGGTCTCTTTGCGGCTATTCCTGCGGTTATGGCGTACAACCGTCTAAACCAGCGCGTGAATAAGCTGGAGCTGAACTACGACAACTTTATGGAAGAGTTCACCGCCATTCTGCACCGTCAGGCTTTTACCGTCAGCGAGAGCAACAAGGGGTAAGCCATGGCCAGAGCACGTGGACGCGGACGTCGCGAACTGAAGTCCGAAATTAACATCGTTCCGCTGCTGGATGTGTTGTTGGTGCTGCTGCTGATCTTTATGGCGACAGCGCCGATCATTACGCAGAGCGTGGAAGTGGATCTCCCTGATGCAACCGAATCACAGGCTGTTAGCAGCAATGATGAACCACCGGTCATTGTTGAGGTGTCCGGTGTAGGACAATACAGCGTGAACGTTGGTCAAGAGAAGATGCCGCAGCTGCCGCCTGAACAGGTGGTTGCTGAAGCGCAGCGTCGTTTGCAGGCGAATCCGAAAACGGTCTTCTTAATTGGGGGCGCGAAAGACGTGCCTTATGATGAAATAATTAAAGCGCTTAACCTGTTACACAGCGCTGGGGTGAAATCGGTCGGGTTAATGACCCAACCGATTTAATCGCTGACATGCCGCACAGGCTGACGTGGGTTGGGAACAATCTACGTCGCGTGCGGTAGGGTAATGGGTGAAAAGTTTTGGGAACCGAGAGTGTCAAAGGCAACCGAGCAAAACGACAAGCTTAAACGAGCGATAATTATTTCAGCAGTGCTGCACGTCATTCTTTTTGCAGCGCTGATCTGGAGTTCGTTCGATGAGCACATAGACGCTGCAGCCGGCGGTGGCGGCGGTTCGTCGATCGATGCGGTTATGGTCGATCCCGGTGCGGTCGTCGAGAACTATAATCGTACACAGCAGCAGCAGGCCAGTTCTAAACGTGCGCAAGAGCAGCGTGAGAAACAGGCCCAGCAGCAGGCTGAAGAATTGCGTGAAAAACAAGCTGCTGAGCAGGAACGTCTAAAAGCGCTGGAGAAAGAGCGTTTACAGGCGCAGGATGCGGCGAAGCAGGCACAGGAACAGCAAAAACAGGCTGAAGAAGCAGCAGCGAAAGCGGCTACTGATGCTAAAGCGAAGGCGGATACTCAGGCCAAAGAAGCGGCGGAAGCTGCTGTTAAAGCCGCAGCGGATGCTAAAGTAAAAGCAGATGCGCAGGCGAAGGTTGCTGCGGAAGCTGTGAAGAAAGCCGCTGCCGATGCACAGAAAAAAGCGGAAGCTGAAGCGGTGAAAGCTGCAGCAGATGCTAAAAAAGTCGCTGAAGCTGCTGCTGCGAAAGCCGCTGCAGATGCTGAGAAGAAAGCGACAGCTGCCGCTGAGAAAAAGGCTGCAGCAGAAAAAGCGGCTGCTGACAAAGCCGCCGCCGCTGCAGAAAAAGCTGAAGCTGCTAAAGCCGCTGCTGCTGCGAAAGCGGCGGCAGACAAAAAGGCGGCTTCCGAGAAAGCGGCTGCGGATAAGAAAGCTGCAGCAGATAAAGCAGCAGCTGATAAGGCCGTAGCCAAGAAAGCCGCTGCCGAAAAAGCCGCTGCCGCTTCTGGAGTTGACGATCTGCTGGGCGATCTTAGCTCAGGTAAGAATGCGCCGAAATCGGGTGGTGGTGCAAAAGGTAGTGGGCAACCAGCAAAAGATAGTGGAACAAGTGGGGCGAATGGTGGGGCTTCAGGCTCTGATATCAGTGCTTATGCAACTCAAATTCGTAATGCAATCCAAAGCCGTTTATACGGCGCGGATATGTTTGCGGGTAAATCCTGCGTACTGCATATCAAGCTTGCTTCCGATGGTTTATTGCTGGATGTGACGGAGGAGGGGGGAGACCCTGCTTTGTGCCAGGCTGCACTGACTGCTGCGAAAACAGCCAAGATTCCTAAACCGCCTAGCCAGGCTGTTTATGAAAAAATTAAAGATGCCAAGCTGGATTTCAAACTGTAATGAATTCCCCGAATATTCGGGGAAAACAGTCTAAGGTTGAGACAGTATTCTGGTAGTTTTGTATATTTTAGTTTGTTAACATTCTGCTAAATTATCGTGGGCTTTCCGCCTGGATAAGGGAGAAATGATGAAGCAGGCATTACGAGTAGCATTTGGTTTTCTGATGCTGTGGGCAGCTGTGCTGCACGCAGAAGTACGTATCGAGATTACCCAAGGGGTAGACTCAGCACGCCCGATTGGTGTTGTTCCATTCAAGTGGGCGGGGCCAGGGGCTGCGCCTGAAGATATTGGCGGCATTGTTGGCGCTGACCTGCGTAACAGCGGGAAATTTAACCCATTAGACAGATCTCGTCTGCCACAGCAGCCGGGTTCCGCTCAGGAAGTTCAGCCTGCGGCCTGGTCTGCGCTGGGCATCGATACCGTTGTTGTCGGTCAGGTAACCCCGAACGCTGACGGCAGCTATAGTGTGTCTTATCAACTGGTTGATACCGGTGCCGCACCAGGTACCGTATTGGCACAGAACACTTACAAAGTGAACAAACAGTGGCTGCGTTATGCAGGTCATACTGCGAGTGACGAAGTGTTCGAGAAGCTGACCAGCATTAAAGGCGCATTCCGTACTCGTATCGCTTATGTCGTTCAGACCAACGGCGGCCAGTTCCCGTATGAACTGCGCGTTTCTGATTACGATGGTTATAACCAGTTTGTGGTTCACCGTTCTCCACAGCCGCTGATGTCACCGGCATGGTCTCCAGACGGTTCTAAACTGGCTTACGTTACCTTCGAAAGCGGTCGTTCAGCGCTGGTTATCCAGACTCTGGCAAACGGCGCTGTTCGTCAGGTTGCGTCATTCCCGCGTCACAACGGTGCACCATCGTTCTCTCCGGATGGCAGTAAACTGGCGTTTGCTTTGTCTAAAACCGGTAGTCTGAACCTGTACGTGATGGATATCGGCTCCGGTCAGATCCGTCAGGTGACCGATGGTCGCAGCAACAACACCGAACCAACATGGTTCCCGGACAGCCAGAATCTGGCCTTTACGTCTGACCAGGCCGGTCGTCCGCAGGTGTATAAAGTTAATGTTAACGGCGGTGCTCCGCAGCGTATTACCTGGGAAGGTTCACAGAACCAGGATGCTGATGTCAGCAGCGACGGTAAGTTAATGGTAATGGTCAGCTCGGCTAACGGCCAGCAGCACATTGCTAAGCAGGATCTGGTAGCGGGTGGCGTACAAGTACTGTCGTCAACGTTCCTGGACGAAACGCCAAGTCTGGCACCTAACGGCACTATGGTAATCTACAGCTCTTCTCAGGGGATGGGATCCGTGCTGAATCTGGTTTCTACAGATGGGCGTTTCAAAGCGCGTCTTCCGGCAACTGATGGACAGGTCAAATTCCCTGCCTGGTCGCCGTATCTGTAATAATAATTAAACAATTGATTACTAAAGGAATCATAGAAATGCAACTGAACAAAGTGCTGAAAGGGCTGATGATCGCTCTGCCTGTTATGGCAATCGCGGCATGTTCTTCTAACAAGAACGCTAGCAATGACCAGAGCGGCGAAGGCATGCTGGGTGCCGGCACTGGTATGGATGCTAACGGTAACGGCAACATGTCTTCTGAAGAGCAAGCGCGTCTTCAGATGCAGCAGCTGCAGCAGAACAACATCGTCTACTTCGATCTCGACAAGTACGATATCCGTTCTGACTTCGCTGCAATGCTGGATGCTCACGCGAACTTCCTGCGTAGCAACCCGTCTTACAAAGTCACCGTAGAAGGTCACGCGGACGAACGTGGTACTCCTGAGTACAACATCTCCCTGGGTGAACGTCGTGCTAACGCTGTTAAAATGTACCTGCAGGGTAAAGGCGTTTCAGCTGACCAGATCTCCATCGTTTCTTACGGTAAAGAAAAACCTGCAGTACTGGGTCACGACGAAGCGGCTTATTCCAAAAACCGTCGTGCCGTACTGGTTTACTAAGAGAATTGCATGAGCAGTAACTTCAGACATCACATGTTGAGTCTGTCGTTACTGGTTGGCATAGCGGCCCCCTGGGCCGCTTTTGCGCAGGCGCCAATCAGTAGTGTCGGCTCAGGCTCGGTCGAAGACCGTGTCACTCAACTCGAGCGTATTTCCAATGCTCACAGTCAGCTTTTGACCCAACTCCAGCAACAACTCTCCGATAACCAGACCGATATTGACGCCCTTCGTGGTCAGATCCAGGAAAGTCAGTATCAGTTGAATCAGGTGGTGGATCGTCAAAAACAGATCATGCTGCAAATTGACAGCTTAAGCAGCGGTGGTGCGCAGACGCAGTCGGCTTCGGGTGACCAAAGCAATACGACGGCAGCACCAGCACCTGCTGGCGGTAATACAGCGGCTTCAGGCGCACCTGCACAGACAGGTGATGCCAATACCGATTACAACGCGGCTATCGCGCTGGTGAAGGATAGTGCTCGCCAGGATGATGCGATTGCAGCATTTCAGAACTTCATCAAGAAGTACCCTGACTCAACCTATCAGCCAAATGCGAATTATTGGCTAGGACAGTTGAATTACAACAAGGGTAAAAAAGATGACGCAGCGTTCTACTTTGCATCGGTGGTGAAAAACTATCCGAAGTCGCCTAAAGCGGCTGATGCAATGTTTAAGGTTGGGGTGATCATGCAAGACAAAGGGGATACCGCAAAAGCGAAAGCGGTTTACCAGCAGGTTGTCAGCAAGTACCCGGGGACCGACGGTGCGAAGCAAGCGCAAAAACGTCTTAGCGGGCTGTAATGCGTGAAGTAAGACCAGAAATCGTGTTATTTCTGGTCTTCCCGCATGAAACATAAGCAGTTAAGTGATCTTTGTCGAAATTTTTGTTGCGCAGAATTCTGAATTCAGTAATATATGCCGCCGTTGCCAAGGGATATCGAACAGCCTGAAAGTGACGAAAAAAGTGGGGCGTTAGCTCAGTTGGTAGAGCAGTTGACTTTTAATCAATTGGTCGCAGGTTCGAATCCTGCACGCCCCACCACTTAAAGCAGTATCCAGCGTCGTATTGGGTGATTAGCTCAGCTGGGAGAGCACCTCCCTTACAAGGAGGGGGTCGGCGGTTCGATCCCGTCATCACCCACCACCGGGGCGTTAGCTCAGTTGGTAGAGCAGTTGACTTTTAATCAATTGGTCGCAGGTTCGAATCCTGCACGCCCCACCATCATTATGGTGGGCACGGTGAAAGCAGTAGATGTAGTATCCAGCGCAGTATCGGGTGATTAGCTCAGCTGGGAGAGCACCTCCCTTACAAGGAGGGGGTCGGCGGTTCGATCCCGTCATCACCCACCACTCGGGGCGTTAGCTCAGTTGGTAGAGCAGTTGACTTTTAATCAATTGGTCGCAGGTTCGAATCCTGCACGCCCCACCATCTTAATGGTGGTTCCGAGTAAAAATCTTTCAGGCGGCACCCTAATGGGGCGTTAGCTCAGTTGGTAGAGCAGTTGACTTTTAATCAATTGGTCGCAGGTTCGAATCCTGCACGCCCCACCATCCTGAAAAGATTAAAGTAGTACACCCCAAATGGGGGCGTTAGCTCAGTTGGTAGAGCAGTTGACTTTTAATCAATTGGTCGCAGGTTCGAATCCTGCACGCCCCACCAAATCTAACATCATACGTAGATGTTAAACGTGAAGGATAACGTTGCTTTAGCAACGGCCCGTAGGGCGAGACGAAGTCGAGTCATCCTGCACGCCCCACCAGTGTAGAAAGGCGCCCTAAAGGCGCCTTTTTGCTATCTGCGATTTGATACCCACCTTTAGAGCATCCCCGACGTCGCTGACGCTCGACCGTGCTACCTTTGCGTTTACCTGTAGCCTGGACGAGATGCGAAGTATCGACACCAGGGGAAGGGCACAAAATTCACCACGACTTTTCTCACGTAATCGGCTATCTTGTTTAGCATATAAAACATATTGCCGTGGTAGCGGCGAATCTTCGCCGAATAACCGTTTATTTCGTTAAGCCAGTAAAACGAGAAGCATGATGAGCGTGATGTTTGACCCAGAAGCCGCAATTTACCCATTCCCGCCTAAGCCTGTTCCGCTAAGTCTCGATGAAAAACGATTTTATCGCGAGAAAATCAAGCGGTTGCTCAAGGAACGTGATGCCGTCATGGTGGCGCACTACTACACCGATCCCGAAATTCAACAGCTGGCGGAAGAGACCGGTGGCTGTATATCTGATTCTCTGGAGATGGCGCGTTTTGGTGCAAAACATCCTGCTTCAACGCTGCTGGTAGCGGGCGTGCGTTTTATGGGCGAAACCGCGAAAATCCTCAGTCCTGAAAAAACGATCTTGATGCCAACGCTGGATGCGGAGTGTTCACTGGACCTTGGCTGTCCCATTGATGCGTTCAATGAGTTCTGTGACGCACACCCGGATCGCACCGTCGTGGTCTATGCCAATACTTCAGCGGCGGTGAAAGCGCGTGCCGACTGGGTGGTGACATCCAGCATTGCCGTTGAACTGATTGAACATCTCGACAGCCTGGGTGAGAAAATCATCTGGGCACCGGATCGTCATCTTGGCCACTACGTGCAAAAACAAACGGGTGCAGACATCCTGTGCTGGCAAGGTGCCTGTATCGTTCACGATGAGTTTAAAACCCAGGCGCTGGAACGCATGAAAGCACTTTATCCGCAGGCGGCGGTGCTCGTGCATCCAGAATCACCGCAGGCGATTGTCGATATGGCCGACGCGGTAGGTTCCACCAGCCAACTCATCAATGCAGCGAAAACGTTACCCCACCAGCAGCTTATCGTGGCTACCGATCGCGGAATCTTCTATAAAATGCAGCAAGCCGTTCCGGATAAGGAATTGTTCGAAGCGCCGACGGCCGGGGAAGGGGCGACCTGCCGTACCTGCGCACACTGTCCGTGGATGGCGATGAATGGCCTTAAGGCTATTGCCGAAAGCCTGGAGAATGGCGGCGCTGCGCATGAAATTCATGTGGATGAAGCGCTGCGACAAGGGGCGTTAATTCCGCTTAACCGGATGCTGGATTTTGCGGCTACACTTCGTGGGTAACCGTCTAATACGCTGGAGTTAAAATGGATTTTTTAAGTACGCAAAATATTCTTGTGCATATCCCGCTGGGGGCTGGAGGCTATGATCTGTCATGGATTGAAGCCATCGGCACGATTGCGGGCCTGCTGTGTATCTGGCTGGCAAGCCTTGAGAAGATCGTTAACTACCTGTTTGGGCTGATTAACGTCACGCTGTTTGCGATCATCTTTTTCCAGATCCAACTGTACGCAAGCCTTCTACTACAGCTTTTCTTCTTTGCGGCCAACCTTTATGGCTGGTACGCCTGGTCACGCCAAACCAGTCAGAATGAAGCTGAACTGCAAATTCGTTGGCTGCCGTTGCCTAAAGCGATGGCCTGGCTTGCGGCCTGTGTCATTGCGATTGGCCTGATGACCGTCTATATCGATCCTGTTTTTGCCGTCTTAACGCAAGTCGCCGTCGGCGTTATGCAGAGTATGGGTATGAATGTGTCGATGCCGGTGCTACAACCGGATGCTTTCCCATTCTGGGATTCATGCATGATGGTATTGTCGATTGCCGCGATGGTATTGATGACGCGCAAATACGTCGAGAACTGGCTGCTGTGGGTCGTGATTAACGTGATCAGTGTGGCTATCTTTGCCCTTCAGGGCGTTTATGCCATGGCGCTGGAATATTTGATCCTGACCTTTATTGCGCTTAACGGTAGCCGGATGTGGATGAAAAGCGCGCGTGAGCGAGGCTCTCGCGCGTTAATCCATTAATGGTGGTGATGATGTTCGTGTCCGGAATGCGCCTCGTTAAGGCGGCATTCCGGGCCGCTACAAGGCTGATACTCCATCTGCACGGTCGCATGCTCTATCTGATATTGTTCTTCGAGAAAATGATGAATTTTATCCAGCAGGCCATCATGATCGTGTGGTGGCACCACCTGCACGTGCAACGTCATCAGCGGTTTTTCGCCCACTAACCAGACATGCACATGATGGACATCGCGCACTTCCGGTAGTGAGCGGCGCATATTGCGTTTTAATGCTGCCACGTCAATCGTCCGTGGAGCTCCCTCCAGCAGTTCATTCAGACTCTCTTTTAGCAGCGACCATGCACTGCGCAGCACAAGGCATGAAACCAGGACTGACAGAATCGGATCAATAGGTGTCCAGCCAGTGGTCATGATAACGACTGCGGCAATAATCGCGCCAACCGAGCCCAATAGATCGCCCATCACATGCAGTGCCGCCGCACGCACGTTCAGGTTCTTTTCCTCACTGCCACGATGCAGTATCCAGAACGCCAGAATATTCGCTAATAGCCCAGCAACAGCGATGACCATCATGGTGGCACCCGCCACCGGCTGTGGGGTGTAGAAACGTTTCACCGCTTCCCAGACGATTAAAATAATAATAAACAGCAGGGCAATGGCATTAACGAAGGCGGCGATAGTTGTTAGTCGAAGCCAGCCGAAAGTATGGCGACCGCCAGGAGGACGGCGGGCGAAGTGGACCGCCAACAGGGCAAACAGCAGGGCGGCCGAGTCCGTCAACATATGGCCGGCATCGGCCAGCAGCGCCAGTGAACCGGAAATGACACCGCCAATAGCTTCGATAACCATAAATCCGGCGGTAACGCCAAAAGCCAGCTGCAAACGACGGGCATTACCATCCTTTGCAGCTGCGTGTGAATGCGGATCCTGCCCATGTGACATGAAGTTCATCCTTCCCAATTTCGAATGCGACTATCTGACATCATTGCAGATCTTTGCTTTCTGCGCACAAAAATAGCTGACGATGTTCGTGGGGTGAAAATAGTGCATGAGCGTGGGTGTTTAATTGAAATATATTGTTTTTTAGTGTGTTGGTAGCGTCTTATTCTGATATTAGGCGTTTAACCTTCTTTTTAATGAAATTAAACTCCATTTTGTAGGGGTTTTTTAGTTATTCTCCGGTAAAAGTGTAAAATCCTGTTTACACTTTTTGAATGACGATATAGATTGAAGGGATTGCACTCATCAATATAAGTATGGCAACACTGGAATAGTCATGAATTATCTGAACGACGATTTACGCATTAAAGAGATCAACGAGTTATTACCTCCTGTAGCACTCCTTGAAAAATTTCCCGCCACTGAAAACGCCGCGAACACTGTCTCTCATGCGCGTAAGGCGATCCATCAGATCCTGAAAGGCGAAGACGATCGTCTACTGGTGGTGATAGGTCCATGCTCTATTCATGACCCCCTTGCAGCAAAAGAGTACGCTCAGCGTCTGCTGAAGATTCGCGAGGAATTGCAGGGCGAACTTGAAATTGTCATGCGCGTCTATTTTGAAAAACCGCGCACCACCGTAGGCTGGAAAGGGCTGATTAACGATCCGCATATGGATAACAGCTTCCAGATTAATGACGGCCTGCGTATTGCCCGTAAATTGCTGCTGGACATCAACGATACCGGCCTGCCTGCGGCGGGTGAGTTCCTTGATATGATCACCCCGCAATATCTGGCCGATTTGATGAGCTGGGGCGCGATTGGCGCACGTACCACTGAATCACAGGTTCACCGCGAGCTAGCTTCCGGTCTTTCTTGTCCGGTCGGCTTCAAAAATGGTACGGATGGCACGATTAAGGTCGCAATTGATGCGATTAATGCTGCCGGTGCGCCGCACTGCTTCCTGTCGGTGACCAAATGGGGTCATTCGGCGATCGTGAACACCAGCGGTAACGGTGATTGCCATATCATTCTGCGTGGCGGTAAAGAGCCAAACTACAGTGCTTCCCACGTAGCAGCGGTGAAAGAGGGGCTGGCGAAAGCGGGCCTGCCTGCGCAAATCATGATTGACTTCAGCCATGCCAACTCCAGCAAGCAGTACAAAAAGCAGATGGAAGTGGGGGCGGACGTTTGCCAGCAGGTGGCGAGCGGCGAGAAAGCGATTATGGGCGTGATGATCGAAAGCCATCTGGTGGAAGGTAATCAGAACCCGGATAGCGGTGAACCACTGGTTTACGGTAAGAGCATCACCGATGCGTGCATCAACTGGGATGACACTGACACTATCCTGCGCCAACTGGCAAACGCGGTAAAAGCGCGTCGAAGCTGATATGTTTCCCGGCCAGGCAAAGCGCCGCCGGGGACGCACCGAAATAAAAAAGCGTGGGATTTCCCACGCTTTTTTCATTTAACCCACAGCGAAAATTACTTCGCTTTACCCTGGTTAGCTACCGCAGCTGCTTTTGCTGCGATCTCATCAGCGTTACCCAGGTAGTAACGTTTAATCGGCTTGAAGTTTTCGTCAAACTCATACACCAGCGGTACGCCGGTTGGGATGTTCAGTTCGAGGATTTCATCTTCGCCCATGTTGTCCAGGTATTTCACCAGCGCACGCAGGGAGTTACCGTGAGCGGCGATAATCACGCGCTCACCGCTTTTCAGGCGTGGCAGAATGGTTTCGTCCCAATAAGGCACAACACGTTCGATGGTCAGCGCCAGGCTCTCTGTGGTTGGCAGCTCTTTATCGGTCAGTTTCGCGTAACGTGGGTCATGACCCGGGTAGCGCTCATCATCTTTGGTCAGCTCTGGTGGGGTGACAGCGAAGCCACGACGCCATTGTTTTACCTGCTCGTCACCGTATTTTTCAGCGGTTTCGGCTTTGTTAAGACCCTGCAACGCCCCGTAGTGACGCTCGTTCAGTTTCCAGGATTTCTCAACCGGCAGCCAGGCCTGATCTAATTCGTCCAGCACGTTCCACAGAGTGTGGATGGCACGTTTCAGCACGGAGGTGTAAGCAAAATCAAAACTGAAGCCTTCTGCTTTCAGCAGTTTACCTGCCGCTTTTGCTTCGCTAACGCCTTTCTCAGACAGATCAACGTCGTACCAACCGGTAAAGCGGTTTTCGTTGTTCCACTGACTTTCACCGTGACGAACCAGTACCAGCTTAGTTACAGCCATACTTTCACTCCTCAAGCTTTATTGAATGATAATAATTCTCATTATATTACTGCGATTGGCTCGGCAGCAACGCTTATGCATAACCATAGCGAAAATAGTGCCCCAGTGTAAGGCACATGTGAACTCAGCGTTATTTTTTTGTCTTTGTATGGCGATGCTTTCAGCGAAATGGCGAAAATATCGACGAGAAGGAGCGGTGGAACGAGGGATTCCCGGCGGCGCTTCGCTTGGCCGGGCTACAGGCGAAAGCCCGGGCGAGGCATTAATTCCGCCCCCCGGGCTGTGCGGCGCTATTCATGCGCTAACTTACAACGCGATAAACTGATATTCCGTCAGGCTGATGTACTCTTCACCCGGGCGCAGCACACAGTCTGGTTGTGGCCATTCAGGATGATTTGGGCTATCCGGCAGGAACTCACTTTCCAGCGCCAGACCCTGCCACGCGGCATACGGCTGTGCTGTGCGGGAGAGGGTGCCCTCCAGGAAGTTACCGGCGTAAAACTGGATTGCCGGCGCCGAGGTGTAGACCGCCATCTGCAACTTCTTATCCTGCGACCAGACATTGGCGACGGGCAGACTTGCATCACCCTGCGCTTGCAGCAGGAATGCATGATCGTACCCGTTGACCTTTTTCTGGTCGTCATCACTCAAGAAATCTTGCGCGACGGTTTTCGGCTGGCGGAAATCAAAGCTGGTATTAGCAACCGCTTTTAACCCGTCATGAGGAATTCCGCTCTCATCTACCGGCAGATACTCATCCGCCAACAGCTGCAATGTATGATGACGAACATCGGTCTGTGCGCCGTCGAGGTTGAAGTAAACATGGTTGGTCAGGTTGACCGGGCAGGCTTTATCGACCGTCGCGCGGTACTCAATTGAGATACGGTTATCCTCGGTCAGGCGGTAAGTTGCCGTCGCTTTGAGCTCACCCGGATAACCTTGATCACCATCGGCTGAGGTCAGGGTAAATACCACCTCTGTTGCTGTTTGCGAGGCGATAGCCCAGCGGCGCTTATCAAAACCTTCCGGCCCGCCGTGCAGCTGGTGCTCACCCTGGCTGGGTAAAACGGTGACCGTTTTTCCGTCAAGCTGAAATCGGCTGTTGGCGATACGATTAGCGTAGCGACCAATAGATGCGCCCAGAAAAGCTGCCTGTTCAGGGTATTGTTCAGGCGTCGCGCAGCCTAACAGCGCTTCGCGTACGCTGCCGTCTTGCATAGGGATTTGCGCGGACAACAGCGTCGCGCCCCAGTCCATTAAGGTCACGACAACGTGATTGGCGTTACGTAACGTGATCAGTTGATACGGCTGGCCATCTTTAGCCAGCGTAGTGGATTGAGTTAGCACTGACCTGCTCCTTGTGAAGGTTTACAGACATAGAACGTCTCTTTGATACCGGTTTTGGCTTCGTATTGCTCGGCAACCGCCTGTTGTACGGTTGAAACCAGTGCTTCAGGGATCAGAGCTACGATACAACCGCCGAAACCGCCGCCGGTCATACGCACGCCGCCTTTATCGCCGATGGTCGCTTTCACAATTTCGACTAGGGTATCGATTTGCGGCACGGTGATTTCGAAATCATCACGCATAGAGGCGTGAGATTCAGCCATCAACTGACCCATACGTAACAGATCGCCTTTTTCCAATGCTGAGGCCGCTTCCACGGTACGCGCGTTTTCAGTCAGCACGTGGCGAACGCGTTTGGCTACGATAGGATCAAGGTCGTGGGCTACCGCGTTAAATTCGTTGATAGTCACATCACGCAGTGCTGGCTGCTGGAAGAAACGTGCGCCGATCTCACACTGTTCGCGGCGAGTGTTGTACTCGCTACCGACCAAAGTGCGTTTGAAATTACTGTTGATGATGACGACCGCAACGCCTTCTGGCATCGAGACTGCTTTGGTGCCCAGCGTCCGGCAGTCGATCAGCAGCGCGTGGTCTTTCTTGCCCAGCGCTGAAATCAACTGATCCATGATGCCGCAGTTACAGCCGACAAATTGGTTTTCCGCTTCCTGGCCGTTCAGCGCAATCTGTGCGCCATCAAGTGGCAGATGATACAGCTGCTGGAAGACGGTACCGACCGCCACTTCCAAAGATGCGGAAGAACTTAGGCCCGCGCCCTGTGGCACGTTACCGCTGATGACCAGGTCGGCGCCGCCAAACCCGTTATTGCGTTTTTGCAGGTGCTTCACCACGCCGCGCACGTAGTTTGACCATTGCTGGGTGTCATGAGCGACGATAGGCGCGTCGAGAGAAAACTCGTCAATTTGATTGTCGTAGTCGGCGGCAATCACCCGGACCAGACGGTCATCACGCGGTGAACAGCTAATTACGGTCTGGTAATCAATGGCGCACGGCAGCACGAAGCCGTCGTTATAGTCAGTGTGCTCGCCAATCAGGTTAACGCGGCCCGGAGCCTGAATCACGTGAGTAGCAGGGTAGCCAAATTTTTCAGCAAACAGGGTTTGTGTTTTATCTTTCAGACTCATTGTTATTCTCCGGATTCGCGAAAGTGGATGTCGCTGACAGCGCGCAGGCGCTCAGCGGCTTGTTCTGCCGTCAGGTCACGCTGGGTCTCTGCCAGCATTTCGTACCCGACCATAAACTTACGCACGGTGGCGGAACGCAGCAGCGGCGGATAGAAGTGCGCGTGCAGCTGCCAGTGTGCATTCTCTTCGCCATTGAACGGTGCGCCGTGCCAGCCCATTGAGTAGGGGAAGGAGCATTGGAACAGGTTGTCGTAACGGCTGGTGAGTTTTTTGAACGCCAGTGCCAAATCGTCACGCTGAGCATCGGTTAACTCGGTGATGCGCAGCACGTGGGCTTTTGGCAACAGCAGTGTTTCGAACGGCCATGCAGCCCAATAAGGTACGACCGCTAACCAATGCTCAGTTTCCACCACGGTACGGCTGCCGTCGGCAAGCTCGCGGGTGACGTAATCCACCAGCATCGGCGCGTTGTGCTGCGCGTAATATTCACGCATCAGACGGTCTTCGCGGTCGATCTCGTTCGGCAAGAAGCTGTTTGCCCAGACCTGGCCGTGCGGGTGCGGGTTCGAGCAACCCATCGCCGCGCCTTTGTTTTCAAAGACCTGTACCCACGGGTATTTCTGTCCCAGTTCCGCCGTCTGTTCTTGCCAGGTTTTCACCACCGATTGCAGGGCGTCGAGGCTCAATTCCGGCAGCGTTTTACTGTGATCCGGCGAGAAGCAGATAACCCGGCTAGTGCCGCGAGCGCTCTGGCAGCGCATCAGCGGATCATCACTTTCCGGCGCATCCGGCGTATCGGTCATCAATGCTGCAAAATCGTTAGTAAAGACGTAGGTGCTGGTGTAGTCAGGGTTTTTGTCGCCCGTCACCCGGGTATTACCCGGGCATAAAAAGCAATCCGGATCGTGTTTGGGCAGCGTTTGTTTTGCTGGGATCTCTTGCGCCCCTTGCCATGGGCGCTTTGCACGATGCGGTGATACAAGGATCCACTGGCCGGTTAACGGATTAAAACGGCGGTGTGGATGGTCGACGGGGTTAAATTGTGTCATCACAAAATCCTTAGTCTGGATATCCCTGTGGATGACGGGACTGCCAGTGCCAGGTGTCCTGCGCCATTTCATCAAGGTTACGGGTTACACGCCAGTTCAGCTCGTTATCCGCTTTTGTCGCATCTGCCCAGTAGGCTGGAAGATCGCCATCACGACGGGGAGCGAAGTGGTAGTTAATCGGTTTACCGCAGGCTTTGCTGAATGCGTTGACCACATCAAGCACGCTGCTGCCGACGCCTGCGCCGAGGTTGTAAATGTGTACACCAGCTTTGTTTGCCAGTTTTTCCATTGCCGCGACGTGGCCGTCAGCCAAATCCATCACGTGAATGTAGTCACGCACGCCGGTGCCATCAAGCGTTGGGTAGTCGTTGCCGAAAATAGCCAGCGATTCGCGGCGACCTACTGCAACCTGCGCGATATACGGCATCAGGTTATTCGGGATGCCCTGCGGGTCTTCGCCCATATCACCAGATTGGTGTGCGCCAACCGGGTTAAAGTAACGCAGCAGCGCAATGCTCCAGTCTGGCTGGGCCTTTTGCAGGTCGGCGAGGATTTGTTCCACCATCAGTTTGCTTTTGCCATACGGGCTTTGCGGCGTACCGGTTGGGAAGCTTTCGGCATAAGGGATTTTAGGCTGGTCGCCATAGACGGTTGCGGAGGAGCTGAAAATGAAGTTTTTCACGTTGGCTGCGCGCATGGCGGCAATCAGACGCAGAGTACCGTTGACGTTGTTGTCGTAATATTCCAGCGGCTTCTGTACGGATTCGCCCACGGCTTTAAGCCCTGCAAAGTGGATCACCGCTTCAATAGCCTGATCGCGCAGGATCTCGGTCATCAATGCTTCGTTGCGAATATCCCCTTCGACGAATGACGGTTGCTTACCGCCCAGACGGGTGATGACTGGCAGGACGCTGCGTTTGCTGTTGCACAGGTTGTCGAGGATGACCACGTCGTGGCCTTGTTGCAGCAGTTGCACGCAGGTATGACTTCCAATGTAACCGCTACCACCTGTAACCAATACTTTCATTTTTAGCTCCGTTAAGCTTATGGCATATAAGAACCTTAGCATAACAGAGAAGCCAAAAGTGTGACATGGGCTAAATTAGTGGAATCGTTTACACTACTGGAATCAGGACAACAACCTCATCGGTTTGCATTATAAATCAAAGGAGAAAGCGGTGCAGGGTGAAAATAGTCTGAAAAAGAGGGGGGGGGGCACATGTGCTGTGTTGTATCGTGTTAACCCGGCGGCGCTTCTGTACGACCGGATACATAGGTAACACTTCAGACCGGGAACATAGGTAACACTTTCCTAGTCTATCCGGATAATACTCTGCGTTTTCCGGTCATAGTAAGCAAGCGTCATTCCGTTAAAGATGATGGCCTCAACTCCATCATCTTTTCCTTCCAGCATGATGTATTCTCCGAGTAGCGCTTCGCTCAGGAACACCTCTTTCCCGATATGTATCACACCCTTTGACATGACCCTGTACAGCCGTGCGCCTGTCGGCCACTCATACTCCGGTACCTTTCCGTCCGAGCCCCTCGCTGAAGGCCGCCATACCTGACCGGGCGTACTCCCTCCCAGCGCTTCATGCGGTCGCTCATGATTGAACTCTTCCCGGAAGTGACTGAACCAGGCCTGCTGCTCTTCCTGTGTTCTGAAGATATTCCCGTGCTTCAGTGCACTTTTCAGGGAACGGTGCATCCGCTCATGGCGACCATTTTCCTCCGGATGCCCCTTCCTGATGCGCTCGGGTCTGATGCCCAGTTTAATCAGCCAGACTGACAGGCGGCTGAGCCCCGCCACGCCAACACCTGCAAAAGGTTGTCCGTTATCGGTCCGCAGAACACCCGGCAGACCATATTCCAGGAACGCTCCGGTGAGACACTGTCGGGCAAAGGCGGTGTTCTCATGATTGCTGCTCTGACAGCTCAGAAGGTAACGGCTGTGGTTATCTGTCAGCGTAAACGGATGGCAATATTCCCGGCTCAGCAGTCTGAATTTTCCTTTAAAATCAGCGCTCAAGACCTGATTGATTTCCCGGATGGTGGTGAGAGGCTGTCGGTTACCGGGCGTTCTGTGTTTCCGCTTTCTGTCCGGCACCAGTCCTTCGCGCTTGAGGACATCACCAATAGTACTGGCAGCCGGAACCGGAAAATCTACGTGATGATTAAGAAGCCACATGCGCAGCTTTTTGGGTCCCCAGTCGGGATGTTTTTGCCGCAATTCAGTCAGATGCGTGATGATATCTGTCGTCACCATCCGGGCATGAGAATGCGGCGCGCGGGAGCGGTCAAAAAGGGAGGCGGGGTCAGATGGGTCGAAACGTTCGAGCCACTTATAGCCGGTTTTACGGCTGATGCCAAAGTGACGGCAAAGGGATGAAAAGGGCTCCGTACCAGCGATGCTGGCACGGATAAAATCAAGACGTTGCATGGGTCGGGTCTCAGTCCAGGGCATAGTGAGTCTCCTCTTCTATGCCAGTTATAACTGTTACCCATGTATCCGGTCTAAAGTGTTACCCATGTTCCCGGTTTGTACCTTCGCTTGGCCGGGCTACTCCAGGAGTAGGCCTGATAAGCGCAGTGCCATCAGGCTTCGATAGCGCTTATATCGGGCCTAGCGCATAGCGATATCCCTCTGCGTTGGCCACAAACTCCAACCGATGTGTAATACATTCTGGCGCGTCTTCCGCATGGTGCGAGACAAACAGCAGCTGCGTTTTCCCCTCACCAATCAGCACATCAATAAAGCGGCGTACAACTTGACGATTGAGTGGGTCCAACCCTTGCAGCGGTTCATCAAGAATTAATAACGTCGGGTGCTTTACCAAAGCGCGAACAATCAGCGCCAGGCGTTGTTGTCCCCAGGAGAGGCTATGGAATGGGGCATCTGCGGTGCGAGCGTCCATGCCAAGGATATGCAGCCATTCATCAACCAGCTTGCGCTGCTTGTCGGAAACGGCCTGATAAATCCCGATGGAGTCGAAATAGCCGGAGAGGATGACGTTACGCACGTTGGTACTCACGCGGTAATCCAGATGCAGGCTACTGCTAACATAGCCGATGTGTTTTTTGATGTCCCAGATAGTTTCACCGCTGCCGCGACGGCGGCCAAACAGCGTCAGATCGTTGCTATAACCCTGCGGATGATCGCCGGTCACCAGACTTAACAGCGTTGATTTTCCTGCGCCGTTTGGCCCGACAATCTGCCAGTGCTCGCCAGGGGCGACCGTCCAGCTCAGATGGTTGATGATGGGCCTGTCGTTATAGGAAATTACGCCATCATTGAGCACGATAAGCGGCTGGTCGTCGGGCAGAGAAAGCCGGGCTGATGGGGAATCCGGCTCGGGTAATGCCATGCCAGAGAGTTTTTCACTGTGTGCCAGTTGGGCGATAAGCGTTTGCGCCAGTAGCGCCTTTTTTTCACCCGTTTCCGTCAACGTACAATCTGCCAGTACCCCAGCAAAGGGCACAAAGTCAGGGATATCATCAAAGCGGTTAAGCACCAGTACCAGCGTGTAGCCCGCCTCGTGCAGCGTTGCCAGGTGATCAGCAAGCTGGCGGCGAGACGCAACGTCCAGCCCATCAAACGGTTCATCGAGGATCAGCAGATCCGGCTGCGCCATCAGTGCCTGACACAGCAGGGTTTTGCGCGTTTCGCCGGTAGAAAGATACTTGAAGCGGCGCTCAAGCAGATGACTGATGCCAAACTGCCCAGCGAGCGCGGCACACAGTGCCGGGTCTTTCACTTCGTCCTGAATAATCTGCGCAGTCGTGCGCCCGGTATCGTCTTCATCAGGGCTCAGCATGTCGGTATTGTTGCGTTGCCACTCATCGCTGACCAGTTTTTGCAACTGTTCGAAGGAAAGGCGGGTGATGCGGGTAAATTGGCCTTCGCAGCTACCGGAAAGCAGTGGCAGTTCGCCCGCCAGCGCGCGGGCGAGCGCAGATTTTCCACTGCCGTTACTGCCAACAAATGCCCAGCTTTCTCCGGCACGCAGTGTCAGATGCTCAATTTTTAATGTTTTTGTGTCGCTAAGACGAAACGTGCCTTGCGAAATTTGCAATGATGACATGATGTATCCCGTTTTTTGCAGCGTTATACATCAGGGATACGTCTTCAGGCTCACAATGTCAATGCCATCAGCATAACGTGGCAACAATGATACGATCGGCGTTAAAGAATGCTATTACGTCAGCACCTTCTTCCAGCGTTTGGGCCTCGGTGAGCGGCAGGGTGGCGCACAGGGTTTGCCCATCTGGCAGCGCCATCAGGACTTCACACTGGCCTCCACCACGCTGAATATGGCTGATTCGGCAGGCGAGTTGATTGTCGGCTTCGGCGGCAACGGTCGGGTCACGCGTGACGTTGACCCACGGTGCTTTCAGTAGCACCAGGACCTCTTTACCTTCATCCAGCCCCAGGCGCTCGCCGCTCTGGGCGGTAATGGCGACTTTCAGACGGGTCGTGCCGTCAGCCAATAGAACTTCGACGTGCTGCTGTACCTGCTGGTGGTCGCGTTGAGTGACTGTACCGAACCATTGGTTACGGGCGCTGGTTTGCAGGGAGAAGCGGGAGATGGCGGCCAGCAGGCTGTCCAGCGGCAGAGCATCATCATCGCTTAAAACATCGAACGCTTTTTGCTGAATCTGCGCCAGCAGATCGTAAAGCTGGATCAGGCGCTGGCCGTAGCGGGTCAACACCGCGCCGCCACCGCCTTTGCCTCCGGTGGCGCGGTCAACCAGCGACTGCTCGCTGAGTTGATTCATCTCATTAATCGCATCCCAGGCGCTCTTATAGCTGATTCCCGCATTTTTAGCCCCCTGGCTGATAGAGCCGGTCTGTGCTATTTGTTTGAGTAGCGAGATGCGGCGCGGATCGGCAAACAGGCGCTGCTGGAGCTTGAGGGTAAGAAGGATTTCGGCTTGCATAAGAGTATCCTGGCAAGAAAAAGGGTATTCTGACCCAAATGGGCGCTCACGCAAAGCACACCGCACAAAAGGGAGTGTATTTCTGCGTTATACGGTTACAATAGCCGCATCACAATGTCTGGAGTTAACCATGTTAGAGCTGTTGAAAAGTCTGGTATTTGCCGTAATCATGGTGCCCGTAGTGATGGCTATCATCCTGGGGTTGATTTACGGTCTGGGTGAAGTGTTTAACATCTTCTCCGGCGTCGGTCACAAAGATCGCGACCAGAAAACTCACTGATTTCCCCCAAAACGCCCGCATTTGTCGGGCGTTTTGCTATTAAGCATTCCCTTCTTCTGCCGATAACTTCCTGTAATAAATCTCATCATTCATGTATCTGTAATGCATTAATGTCAGAAAACCCCTATACTCAGCGCTGTATTTTTTTGTATACAACGGTATTCACAGGAGTTTCAAATGACAGGTTCATGGTTACGCTTATTTGCTGGGGCGACATTAACGGTTTGTGTTGCGGGTCAGGCGCTGGCGGATGACGCTAAAATTACCGTATTTGCCGCTGCGTCGTTAACAAACGCGATGCAGGATATTGCTAAAGAGTACAAAAAAGAGAAGAACGTCGACGTGGTTTCTTCTTTTGCGTCTTCTTCGACGCTGGCCCGCCAGATTGAAGCGGGTGCGCCGGCTGACCTGTTTATCTCCGCTGACCAGAAATGGATGGACTACGCGGTGGATAAAAAGGCGATTGATACCGCCACACGCGAAACTTTACTGGGCAACAGCCTGGTAGTCGTTGCGCCAAAAGCCAGCGCGCAGAGTGATATTACCATCGATGCGAAAACCAACTGGACCAGCCTGCTGAAAGATGGCCGTCTGGCGGTCGGTGACCCGGAACATGTCCCGGCGGGCATTTACGCTAAAGAAGCGCTGCAAAAACTGGGCGCATGGGAAACCCTGTCACCAAAACTGGCACCAGCTGAAGATGTGCGCGGCGCACTGGCGCTGGTGGAACGTAATGAAACACCGCTGGGTATCGTTTACGGCTCTGACGCAGTTGCCAGCAAAGGTGTTAAAGTTGTCGGCACCTTCCCGGAAGATTCACATAAGAAGGTCGAATATCCTATTGCCATTACCGATGGCCATAAAAATGCAACCGTCTCGGCGTTCTATGACTACCTGAAAGGGCCGCAGGCGTCTGAAATCTTTAAACGTTACGGATTCACAACTCGCTAATGATATTGTCCGATCCCGAATGGCAAGCGGTTCTGCTGAGCCTGAAAGTGTCATCCCTGGCCGTGGTTTTTAGCCTGCCGTTTGGGATCTTCTTTGCCTGGCTATTGGTGCGCCGCAACTTCCCCGGAAAGGCGTTGCTCGACGGCCTTATCCATCTACCGCTGGTGCTGCCACCGGTGGTGGTGGGTTACCTGTTGCTGATAGCGATGGGGCGACGCGGTTTTATCGGTAGCTGGTTGTATGACTGGTTTGGTCTCACCTTTGCCTTTAGCTGGCGCGGTGCGGTGATGGCGGCGGCGGTGATGTCATTCCCGCTGATGGTCAGGGCGATTCGCCTCGCGCTGGAAGGCGTTGACGTCAAGCTTGAACAGGCCGCACGAACGCTGGGTGCCGGACGCTGGCGAGTGTTTTGTACCATTACGCTGCCGCTGATGCTGCCCGGTATTATCGTCGGTACGGTGCTGGCCTTTGCCCGCTCGCTGGGCGAGTTCGGAGCGACGATTACCTTTGTGTCCAATATTCCCGGCGAAACCCGCACCATTCCTTCTGCCATGTATACGTTGATTCAGACCCCCGGTGGCGAAAGCGCAGCGGCGCGTCTGTGTCTGATTTCTATTGTTCTGGCACTGATTTCCCTGATGATTTCTGAATGGCTCGCGCGTCTTAGCCGTCAACGGATAGGAGCGTAACCGATGCTGGAACTGAACTTTAGCCAGACGTTGGGCACGCACTGCCTGCAAATTAACGAATCTCTGCCTGCATCCGGTATTACTGCCGTGTTCGGCGTTTCTGGGGCGGGTAAAACTTCGCTTATCAATGCGATTAGCGGGCTGACCCAGCCGCAGAAGGGGCGCATTGTTCTCAACGACCGTGTACTGAATGATGTCGAGCAGGGCGTGTGTCTGGCCCCTGAGAAGCGGCGTATCGGCTATGTTTTTCAGGATGCGCGACTCTTCCCGCACTATAAGGTACGCGGCAATTTGCGCTATGGCATGGCGAAAAGCATGGCTGAACAGTTTGATAAGCTGGTGGCACTGCTCGGCATTGAGTCGTTGCTCGACCGTCTGCCCGGTAGCCTTTCCGGCGGTGAGAAGCAACGTGTGGCGATTGGTCGGGCGTTATTGACCGCGCCGGAACTGCTGTTGCTTGATGAACCGCTGGCATCGCTCGATATTCCGCGTAAACGCGAGCTGCTGCCGTACCTGCAACGGCTGGCGCGGGAGATTAATATCCCGATGCTTTACGTCAGCCACTCGCTGGACGAAATCCTGCATCTGGCCGATAAAGTGCTGGTGCTGGAAGGCGGACAGGTCAAAGCCTTTGGTAATCTGGAAGATGTGTGGGGCAGCAGCGTGATGCATCCCTGGCTGCCGCAGGATCAGCAAAGCAGTATTCTTCGCGTCACGGTGCTGGAGCATCATCCGCACTACGCGATGACCGCGCTGGCATTGGGTGACCAGCATATTTGGGTGAATAAACTCGATAAGCCGCTGCAAAGCGCCGTGCGCGTGCGCATTCAGGCTACCGATGTGTCGCTGGTATTCCAGCCCTCGCAGCACACCAGTATCCGTAACGTACTGCATGCCAAAGTGATGCAGTGCTTTGATAATAACGGTCAGGTGGAAGTTCAGCTCGATGTCAGTGGGCGTACGCTGTGGGCACGCATCAGCCCGTGGGCCAGAGATGACCTGGCGGTGAAACCAGGCCAGTGGCTCTATGCACAGGTCAAAAGCGTGTCGATCACCGCCTGATTACAGCAGATTTTTATAGATAAAATCGGCGATAGCATCCGTGGTGTTTTCGCCGATCACCACGTTGGCGCGGGCTTTTACTGCGTCATCGGCATTACCCATCGCCACGCCGGTTCCGGCAGCTTCCAGCATACTGATATCGTTAAAGTTATCGCCAAAAGCAATCACGTCCTGCATGGACCAGCCCTGTGACGTGACAAACTGGGTCAGGCGTTTGCCCTTGCTGTTACCCTGGCGGGCAATATCCACCTGATCGTGCCATGACCATTCGCACTCCAGTTGCAGCGTCTGCTCAACGTGTTTAGCAAAGTTCTGCAATTTTTCGCCATCTTCATCGGTGAGGGCGAATTTCCACACGTTTTTGACGTCGTGCGCGGCCTGAGCCAGAGAATCCACCTGAGTAAATGATGGACGCTGATCTTCCGGCAGCGTCTGTGCCCAGTTGCTGGTGCGGATAACGTGGCCGGTAGGATGCTGGTACATCATGGTATCGTCGACATACATCAGGCCGTGAACCTGGTGTTCATCCAGCAATGTAATCAGTTGCTGGGCTTTTTCTACCGGCATCGGATCGGCATCCAGTACTTTTTTCGCTTGGTAATCATACAAATAAGTGCCATTACAACAAATTGCAGGTGTATCTAACGCCAGTGCCTGATAAAAAGGATGAATAGCAACGTGGTGACGACCGGTCACAATCATTAATTGATACCCTGCGGCGCGGGCGCGATTCAGCGCTTCCACAGAAGAAGGCAGCAGGGTTTTCTTTGGTGTCAGGAGCGTTCCGTCTAGATCCAGGGCAATTACACGTGCAGTCATAGTTATGTCTCGAGTTAAAGAGAAAATTCGCTGTTCAGGATGGTACACCGAGATACCTGTGCGGCAAAATGATGTGAAGCAGGCTGCGAAACTTCGCCGCAATTCTACGTTTTCCTAAAAGGAGTAGTCATGAAACAGACCGTTTATACCGCCAGCCCGGAAAGTCAGCAGATCCACGTCTGGACGCTGAACCATGACGGTAGCCTTAAGCTGGTTCAGGTGGTGGATGTTCCAGGTCAGGTACAGCCGATGGTCGTAAGCCCTGATAAACGTTTCTTGTATGTTGGCGTGCGCCCGGAATTTCGCGTACTGGCTTACCGTATTGCCCCGGACGATGGTGCGCTGACCTTTGCCGCCGAAGCCCCGCTGCCGGGCAGCCCGACGCATATCTCCACCGATCGCAAAGGCAACTTCGTCTTTAGTGCCTCATATAACCAGGCCAACGTGAGCGTGATCCGTCTGGAAGACGGTCTGCCGCGCGATACCGTAACGGTGCAGGAAGGTCTCGATGGTTGCCACTCAGCGAACATCTCCCCGGATAACCGTACTCTGTGGGTTCCCGCGTTGAAGCAAGATCGTATTTGCCTGTTTACCTTAAGCGACGATGGCTTCTTATCTGCGCAAACTCCTGCGGAAGTGACCACCGTGGAAGGTGCAGGCCCTCGCCACCTGGTGTTCCACCCGAATGAGCAGTACGCCTATTGCGTAAACGAACTGAACGGCACCGTTAACGTCTGGGAGTTGAAAGATCCGCACGGCAAAATTGAGTGCGTACAAACGCTGGATATGATGCCAGCCGACTTCTCTGATACGCGCTGGGCGGCGGATATCCATATTACCCCGGATGGTCGTCACCTGTACGCCTGTGACCGTACTTCTAGCCTGATTACCGTATTTAGCGTATCAGTTGATGGTAGCGTGCTGTCATTAGAAGGTTTCCAGCCAACCGAAACTCAGCCGCGCGGCTTTAACATCGACAACAGCGGAAAATATCTGGTGGCTGCTGGGCAGAAATCGCACCATATCGCGGTGTATGAAATCACCGGCGAGCAGGGACTGTTGCAGGAGAAAGGGCGTTATGCGGTAGGTCAGGGCCCAATGTGGGTCGTGATTAACGCACATTGATAAGGTAGGCCGGATAAGGCACACGCCGCCATTTGGCAATACCTGATGGCGCAACGCTTATCAGGCCTACGCGACGGTGTTGTTCGGCAATTTTCGCAGGCCAAAAAAAGGGCTCATGATAACCATGAGCCCTTAATCAATGACGCTAAATTACTGCTTAGCTTCCGCCATCACATGACTTCCCACGCCGCGGTTGTTGTACTCCCACATGCGGTTGAAGTTACGGTCGTTCAGATCGCGTTTCATCTCGCCTTTCTCATCCTTCGCGCCGGTATTGCCGCTGAATGGACGTTTTGACATGGCGGCGTCAGCCCACGGTTTTGCACCGTTAAAGCCTTCGTTAATCACGCTATCGCGAATCACAACCTGACCGTTGGTATTGCTGTCGACGTCCAGAGAACGTCCCAGCTGCGCCACGCCGTCACCGGCTGCGGTAAAGCGGCTGTTGGTGGCCAGGAAGCCGTAGAAGATGTTGGACTGCGTAGCCGGGGCGAACACGTAACCTTCCTGCTGAGTGCGGGAATTCACCACGCGGAAGTCGGTGTTATCAAACACTACTGCGCCGCGACCGGAAACGATATCCACATCGCCTTCAATGTAGCTGTTGCTGACCAGCGTACGGGTTTGGCGGTTATTCTGCAGACGGTTATCAACGCCGCTGTTGGTGACGAAGAAGGTATTCTGACGACCCAGAATATTGACCTTGTTCAACTGAGTTTTGTCGCCATCGGTACGCAGCGCAACGGCCTGGTGCGTACCCGCATCCACGCTGTCACCCAGGTTGTTTTCAATGGTCAGGTTCTGCATCTGCAGACCGCTGTTTTGTGACCAGACGACTGCGGAGCACATCACGCCGATGGTGGCGCTACGCTTGCTCTGGCAGTTATCGAACATGTACCACGCCGGTTTGCCTGGCATGTATTTACCGCCTGGGTTCACCAGACGACGCCAGGTCGTTGTGTCCATTTCAGAGTCAATGGCCAGGCCGATTTTCACGTCAGACGCTTTCTCGCCAGTACCGTAAATGGTAATGCTGCCAGGGGCTGCCGGAATATACACGGTACCCGGATATTCACCCGGCAGAACTTCAATGTACTGACGTGCGCTGCTGTGGCGAGTAATGGCGGCATCAACCGCAGCCTGAAGGGTGGTATGCGTCACACCCTGCGTTCCCGCAGGCCCAACAACGAAGTCAGCCTTTGCCGGAATGGAGATCGAGGATGGAGACCAGGCGGCAGCCTTAGGATCAAGCGATGAGAAATAACGTGCGGCAGTAAAATTCTGCGCTTCATCTGCTGACAGTACCGGACGGGAAGACGTTCCAGGTGCGGACTGGTCAGATGGACGCTGATCCGCAGGCGTTGAGCTGCACGCCGTCAGTGTCACGCCAAAAGCCAATGCCAGCGCCAGACGAGAAACCGATAAAATGTTCATGTTGCTCCAGGCTAATTAAGTGAATGGGAATCCTGTAAAAGCAGCCTTTTTATACTAAGTTGGGCGAAACGGGAAGATAAACTGACAAAAATCGCCTGTTTTTTTGGCGACTTAGGTGTGCGGAAAACGACAAGGTGACTTCTGACAAAGAATAGCGTCATCTTAACGGCAGAATCAGTCTGTCCCCGGACTGCATTACGCCATCCTGTTGCCCATTAAAATGCTTTCTTATGCGTTAAGCTGGTGACTAAATCGGTGATGCTCAGCACCAGCGTAGAACGCACCATTTGTTGATAGCGTTGCTCTTGCATGGTGATGAGTGAATCATCCACAACATCTTCTGGCAGATGCAGCGTCGGCTGCGGGGGGAGCGCCGTCATGCAGTGCAGCATGCTGATTGGCCCCAGAATCTCATCATCGGTAAAGCTGTAGATCTTGTTTTCATTAAGCAATTCGCCATTCAGCGCGACTAAAAGCTCAACGTCTTCGTATTCATCGCGGCTGATGACGCCCAGCGCATAAATAAGCTTGAGCCTCACCGACAAATTTGCTAACGGCCCAGTGCCTTCCAGTAGCGGTTCTACCGCATATTTCACGGCGTAGTCATCTTTGCGAAAGGCTTGCAGAATCAGTAAATCCACCGCTTCCGCGAGCAACCCCACGGCGGTCTGAATAAAGCCGGTGAGCGTCTGGCGCGCGTTTAACCGCTCCAGAATTCGGTTTTCAACAGCCTGATTTTTATATAGATCAGATTCGTCCATTGGGGTCATCATCGTGGTTTCATATTCCGGTGCCCGCGGCTTGCCTGGTGCGGGAGCTTTCGGATGATGCTCTTTTATCTCTGTTTGCGCGGCTAAGCGCAGGCGATTGTGTTTCATCTAACCCTTCCTATCTGGCGCTGCCGAATACCGGCAGCGCCAACCACATGGGTGGCATCATGCCTTGCGTTGCATGGCGTTATACACATTCGCTATCTTTGCGACAAGTTTTGGCTGGTCGTTCAGGCCACAAACCTGAACAACGGTATCGGCGACGCCATTCTCGCGTAATAAAGTTGTCATTTCTTGCGCCTGCGGGTCATTCTCGCTGCGATAGCTTAATGCCGCCGCAATGCCTGTCAGCAGGTTTTCGTGGGGGAGGCCATACTCCAGCGTCCCACGCAGTGGCTTAATTAAACGATCGCCCTCGCTTAATTTGCGCAGCGGCTGACGGCCCACGCGTTCGACATCATCGTGCAAATACGGGTTCTCAAAGCGGGTCAGTATTTTATCGATATAGGCCGCATGCTGCGCCGGATCGAAGCCATAGCGCTTTATCAGCACGTCGCCACTTTCTGTCATTGCGCGTTGCACTACCTGACGAATAGCCGGGTCGAGAATGGCATCGCGAATGGTTTTATGTCCCGCCAACTGCCCAAGATAAGCGGTAATCGCATGACCGGTGTTAAGCGTAAAAAGTTTACGCTCAATGTAGGCCATCAGATTGGACGTGGGTTCCATTCCTGCAATGTCCGGCAACTGACCTTTGAATTGGGTACTGTCGACAATCCACTCGCTGAAAGTCTCCACCGTCACCTCCAGTGGATCGTCGTTCGCCGCAAGGCTGGGAGGAACAATGCGATCGACGGCAGAATCCACAAAACCAACGTGTTCTTCCACCCAGGCATGAAGCTCTGCGGGAATGGCCTCCAGCACATGCGTTTTAAGCTGGCTGGTGCCGCGCACCATGTTTTCGCAGGCAATGATATTCATCGGTCGATCGTTGCCGCTGGCGTGACGTGCGATGAGTCCAAGCGCCAGCGTATTGGCAATTTTGCTCAGAACCTGTGGGCCGACGGCGGTGGTTATCATATCGGCCTGGGCAACTTGTTGAATGGCGTCCGGGCTGTTGCTGTTGATGGCGCGAATATGACTAACCTGCTCAATGCGGGCGTTTTCGCCTACGACGTTGACCTGATAGTGCTGCTGATGGGCTAACTGATCGACTAACGGCTGGTTAACATCGGCAAAGGTGACTTCTGCCTGCGCATCTGCCAGCAGTTTGCCAATAAAGCCGCGACCAATATTCCCTGCACCAAAATGAATTGCTTTCATAAATAGGACTCCAAAAAAAGACTATCCGTAGCGGGGGCGGGTGGCCCCCACAACCTTATGCTGCTTGCTCGCCTGACAGGATCTGCAAGATTTCCTGGACGCTGGTGGTCTGCGTCAGACGCTCGATAACGTCTTTATCATCCAGCGCGTTGGCAAGGCGGGCGATAACCTGAACGTGCTCGTTATTGCGGGCGGCAATGCCGATAACCAGTCGGGCAATATCGTCGGGCTCGTCGCCGAATCGAACGCCTTGTGGATATTGGCAAATGACAATCCCGGTATGAAGCACGCGGTCTTTGGCCTCTACGGTGCCGTGTGGGACGGCGATAGACTCTCCCAGGTAGGTGGTGGTTAATGCTTCCCGCGCCAGCATGGCATCAATGTAGTCCGGCTCAACGTAGCCGCCAGCGACCAGCATTTCACCGGCAAAGCGAATGGCCTGCGCTTTATTGTCGGCGGTTAAGTTGAGGAAGATGTTGTCAGCGCTCAGTTTGAACAGATTCTCATCGCGCTCACTGGCATCAAATGCCTCGTCATTGGCGGCGATGATTGTTTGGTTAATCAGTCGATTATCGTTCGCTGCAGGAGGCAGTTTTGCCACCATCAGGCGAGTGGTTAAATCGGTGTACAGCCCGCTATCCAGGAAGTTGCTCAGCGAAATATGCATGGCGTGCGGTGCATGGCGCATGGCGCGTTCGGTTAAATCCTGATGGGTTATCACCAGATCGACATCTTCAGGCAGGCTGTTGATCGCGCAGTTGGTGACTGAAATATGGGTCAGACCTGCATCTTTCACCTTTTTGCGCAGCACGCCTGCACCGAGGGCGCTCGATCCCATACCCGCATCACAGGCCACAATGATCTTACGCACATGCTGCAAATCTTTAGACAAATCAAGAGCCGGTGCCGGCTGCGGCTGCTCACCAGTTGGTTTGCCGCCGGATTTAGACTGCTGCTTCAAGGCCTGCATGCGGCGAGTGGCTTCAGACAGACCGTTACTCTCTTCATCACCCACACGAACGCGTTTAAGCAACATGGAAGCGGTGAGGAAGGAAACCAGCGTTGAGGCCAAAATAGACAGCGCTACGCCAATCAATGAGGCTTTTGGCGTCATCAACAACACCGCAAAGATGGAGCCCGGCGAAGCAGGGGAGACCAGACCTGCGTTGAATAAAGTCAGCGTGAACACGCCGGTCATGCCGCCCAGAATCACCGCCAGAATTAAGCGAGGGTTCATCAGCACGTACGGGAAGTAGATTTCGTGAATTCCGCCGAAGAAGTGAATAATGGCCGCACCGCCCGCAGACTGCTTCGCGCTGCCCTTGCCAACAAACATATACGCTAACAGGACGCCCAGACCCGGGCCCGGGTTGGCTTCAATCAGGAAGAAGATAGACTTGCCGGTTTCCGTCGCCTGCTGGATACCTAATGGTGAGAAGATACCGTGGTTAATCGCATTATTGAGGAACAGAATTTTTGCCGGTTCAACAAACACCGAGGTCAGCGGCAGCAGGTTATTTTGCACCATCACGTTAACGCCCGATGCCAGCACTTTCGACAGTACTTCAACCATTGGGCCAATCGCCATAAAGGCGAGCATCGCCAGCAGCATACCGATAATACCGGCAGAGAAGTTGTTCACCAGCATCTCGAAGCCGCTTTTGATTTTACCGTCAACCCAGCGGTCGAAGCGCTTAATCGCCCAGCCGCCGAGCGGGCCGGCAATCATCGCGCCCATAAACATCGGCATATCTGCGCCGACGATAACGCCCATGGTGGTGATAGCACCGACCACGCCGCCGCGCTCGCCGCCGATAAGACGACCACCGGTATAGCCGATTAACAGCGGCAGCAAATAGGTGATCATTGGGCCAACCAGCTTGGCTAACGTTTCATTAGGCAGCCAGCCTGTTGGAATAAATAATGCGGTAATCAAACCCCAGGCAATGAATGCGCCAATATTGGGCATCACCATATTGCTGAGAAAACGGCCAAAATTCTGTACCTTGACCTTGATATCTGGTGATAACATAAAACACCCCTCGTGGTGCGCGTAAAGACGTTACGCGTCGTCATAGTTGTGGTGGTTTCGCCAAAAACCATCCAGTCGTTCTGTATGCAAAATCGACTCTATCACGCCGTTTTCATCTCGCGTACTCGAGGGGGATTTGTGATTAAGATCACTATTCGCCCCCCTGTCAAAGCTTGTTTTGAGTGACCTTGATCACATAAAGGCTTGTAACTCGCCTACAAAGTTAAAAAATCGCCGCTGTTGACGGATTTTTTGTGATTAATATCACCTTTATTTTTTGCGTCTTTGTATTTGAATTGTGATCGTATTCACAAGATGTTTTTCTCCTCGTCGTACTTCTCATCGTTTTCCCCATTCCTGGCACTGTTTACGTCATAAAATTACAACTCGCTGCACGACAGATGTAAAAAAGCCCCGCAAAGTTTCCCTTGCAGGGCTTAAAGATGTGAATGTGATTAGCTAAAAAGCGCGGTAATCGTTGCACTCGCCAGACTGTGGAAGTGAACGTTGAACCCGACCATCGCTCCGCTGGCACCTTCGTCAACGTCGATTTTATCGACATCCAGTGCATGCACCGTAAAGATATAGCGGTGAGTTTCGCCTTTTGGCGGAGCCGCGCCACCGTAACCGGCTTTACCGAAATCGGTGCGGGTTTGCAGTGCACCAGCAGGTAAATTCACCATTCCCGAGCCGCTACCAGTGGGCAGTTCGCGAGTATCAGCGGGAAGATTGGCGACAATCCAGTGCCACCAGCCGGAACCGGTTGGCGCATCCGGATCGTAGCAGGTCACCACAAAGCTTTTGGTTCCGGCAGGCACGTCGTCCCATGCCAGATGGGGAGAAATATTATCGCCCTCATAACCCATCCCGTTGAATACCTGCTGCTGTGGAAGTTTTTCGCCGTCACGCAGGTCATGGCTGACTAATTTCATCGACTGCCTCCTTTGTTAATCTACTGATTAACAAAGGAGTGTAGCGTTAATCATCCTATATGGCTGCTGCTTATTGGATAAAAAATGTTTCCTGTTCGACAGCTAAACAAACGGCGCGGGTCAAACGGGTGAGTTGCGCTTTGCTGATGAGATAAGGCGGCATCAGGTAAATCAGGCGACCAAATGGACGCACCCATACGCCTTGTTCGACGAAGAAACGCTGTAACAGAGCCATGTTCACCGGGTAACGCGTCTCGACAACGCCAATCGCGCCCAGCACACGGACGTCGGCAACCAGTGGCGAATCACCGATAGGTGCCAGCTCGCGTTTGAGCTGATGTTCAATGGCGGCGACCTGGGTTTGCCACTCGCCGGTTTCCAGAATGGCGAGGCTTTCGGTGGCGACGGCGCAGGCCAGCGGATTGCCCATAAACGTCGGCCCGTGCATAAAGCAGCCTGCTTCGCCGTTGCTGATCGTTTCCGCCACCTCACGGGTGGTGATGGTCGCTGAGAGCGTCATGGTGCCGCCGGTCAGGGCTTTACCTAAACACAGAATATCGGCGCTGATCCCCGCGTGCTCGCAGGCGAACAGCTTCCCGGTACGACCAAAGCCGGTGGCGATTTCATCGGCAATCAACAGAATGCCTTCACGGTCACACATCTTACGGATGCGTTTTAACCACTCTGGATGGTACATGCGCATTCCGCCTGCACCCTGCACGATAGGTTCAAGGATCACCGCGGCAATTTCCCCGCGATGCGCCGCCATCAGCCGCGCAAACGTCACCATGTCGTACTCTTCAAACTCGCCATCAAAGCGGCTGTGCGGGGCCGGCGCAAACAGGTTCTCAGGCAAATAGCCTTTCCACAGGCTGTGCATCGAGTTGTCTGGATCGCAAACCGACATCGCGCCGAAGGTATCGCCGTGGTAGCCGTTGCGGAAGGTCAGGAAACGCTGACGCGACTCGCCTTTGGCCTGCCAGTACTGCAACGCCATCTTCATTGCCACTTCTACCGCCACGGAACCCGAGTCGGCGAGGAACACACACTCCAGCGGCTCAGGCGTCATCGCCACCAGTTTACGGCACAGGGCCACGGCGGAAGGATGGGTAATACCGCCAAACATCACGTGCGACATCTGGTCAATTTGCGCTTTCATGGCCGCATTCAGACGCGGGTGATTGTAGCCGTGAATCGTCGCCCACCATGATGACATGCCATCAACCAGCCGGTCGCCATTGGCAAGTTGGAGTTCGCAACCCTCGGCGGAGACCACCGGATACACCGGTAGCGGAGCGGTCATGGAAGTGTAGGGGTGCCATATGTGGCGCTGATCGAAGGCGAGATCGTCCGTTGTCATAATCGACTTGTAAACCATTTTGAAAAGTTTTAGGTTTACGAGTATAAACCGATCCGAAAATTAACAAAACCCCCGGAGAAGCCAATGGCTCACCCTTTACGCTGGACAATGTCGCAAGTTACCGCTCTTTTCGAAAAACCGCTGCTGGACTTACTGTTTGAAGCGCAGCAGGTTCACCGTCAACATTTCGACCCACAGCAAGTGCAAGTGAGCACGCTGCTGTCGATTAAAACCGGCGCCTGCCCGGAAGACTGCAAATACTGCCCGCAAAGCTCGCGCTACAAAACCGGTCTGGAAAGCGAACGCCTGATGGAAGTGGAGCAGGTGCTGGACTCTGCGCGAAAGGCTAAGCTTGCGGGTTCAACCCGATTCTGTATGGGTGCGGCGTGGAAAAACCCGCACGAACGCGATATGCCCTATCTTGAGCAGATGGTACAGGGCGTGAAGGAAATGGGGCTGGAAGCCTGTATGACGCTGGGCACGCTGTCTGACACCCAGGCGGAACGTCTGGCTTCAGCGGGGCTGGATTACTACAACCACAACCTCGATACCTCGCCGGAATTCTACGGCAATATCATCACCACCCGCAGCTATCAGGAGCGTCTGGATACGCTGGGCAAAGTGCGTGATGCCGGGATCAAAGTCTGCTCTGGCGGTATTGTCGGGCTGGGTGAAACCGTCACTGACCGCGCCGGTCTGCTGTTGCAATTAGCTAACCTGCCAACGCCGCCGGAAAGCGTGCCGATCAACATGCTGGTGAAGGTGAAAGGCACGCCGCTTGCAGATAACGACGATGTCGATGCCTTTGATTTTATTCGTACTATTGCGGTAGCGCGCATCATGATGCCGACCTCGCACGTGCGTCTCTCCGCCGGTCGCGAACAGATGAACGAACAGACTCAGGCGATGTGCTTTATGGCCGGAGCCAACTCGGTATTCTACGGCTGCAAACTGCTGACCACCCCGAACCCGGAAGAGGACAAAGACCTGCAACTGTTCCGTAAGCTGGGGCTTAACCCACAGCAGACGATGGTGAGCGTCGGTGACAACGAACAGCAGCAGCGTCTGGAGCAGGTACTGAAGACGCCAGATACCGAGGAATATTACAACGCGGCGGCGGTATGAGTTGGCAAAGCCGAATTGAGCATGCTGTAGCAGAGCGTCGTGAGGCACAGGCGTTTCGCCAGCGTCAGCCACTGGCGCAGGGCGCGGGACGTTGGCTGGTACGCGGTGACCGCCGCTACCGTAACTTTTCCAGCAACGACTATCTGGGGCTGAGTCAGCATCCGCAGGTGGTGCGCGCCTGGCAGCAGGGGGCTGATTTGTACGGCGTGGGATCGGGCGGTTCGGGTCACGTCACCGGCTACCACCAGGCGCATCAACACCTGGAAGAACAGCTTTCCGACTGGCTGGGTTATGACCGCGCACTGCTGTTTATCTCCGGTTTTGCCGCCAACCAGGCGGTGATTGCCGCGCTGGCGGGGCGAGAGGACCGGATTGTTGCCGATCGTCTGAGCCATGCGTCGCTACTGGAAGCCGCAGCGCAGAGCCCGGCCCAGCTCCGTCGTTTTCAGCACAACGACAGCCAACATCTTGCCCGTCTGCTTGCCGCGCCCGTTGCTGGCCAGCAACTGGTGGTGACGGAAGGGGTGTTTAGCATGGACGGCGACCGCGCACCGTTGGCTGATATCGCTCGTGCCACACGGGAAGCCAATGGCTGGTTGATGGTTGACGATGCCCACGGTATTGGCGTTGACGGCGAAAATGGGCGCGGTAGCTGTCAGCAGCAGGGCGTTCATCCTGAACTGCTGATTGTCACCTTTGGCAAAGCCTTTGGCCTGAGCGGTGCGGCGGTACTGTGCAGCCACGATGTTGCCGACTACTTCCTGCAATTCGCCCGTCATCTGATTTACAGCACCGCCATGCCGCCCGCCCAGGCGCTGGCATTACAGGCGGCGCTCGCGGTTATTCAGAGCGATGACGGACAGCAACGACGTGAAACGCTGGCACAGCATGTGGCGGATTTTCGCCACGGCGCTGGTGGTCTGGCATATCCCCTGACCGACTCGCAGAGCGCTATCCAGCCGCTGATTGTGGGGGATAATCAGCACACCCTACAACTGGCGGAACAGCTACGCGAACAGGGTTGCTGGGTGACGGCCATCCGCCCGCCGACCGTTCCCGCAGGTACCGCGCGTCTGCGTCTGACGCTAACCGCGGCGCACAAATCAGAGGATATTGCCCATCTGCTGGAGGTGTTACATGGCGAGCGTTGATAAACAGGCCGTCGCCGCCGCATTTGGTCGCGCGGCGGCCCACTATCATCAGCATGATGAGCTGCAACGCTTGAGTGCGGCGCATCTTCTGACGCAACTTCCATCCCAGGCGTTTGCCCGGGTGCTGGATGCGGGATGTGGGCCGGGCAGCTACAGCCGTTACTGGCGTGATAAGGGAAGCCACGTCACGGCGCTGGATCTCTCCGATGAGATGCTGCAACACGCGCGTGCGCAACAATCAGCAGACCGCTATTTGCAGGCAGATATTGAAGATATCCCCCCACTGGAAAACGGTTTTGAACTGGTGTGGAGCAATCTGGCCGTGCAGTGGTGTAGCGATATCCGCGTGGCCCTCGACAGTCTGTATCGGCAGCTTAGCCCCGGCGGAGTATTGGCGTTTACGACCCTCACCGCCGGGTCGTTACCGGAACTGAACCAGGCCTGGCAGGCAATTGACAATCACAGTCACGCCAACCGTTTTCTGGCGGAAAAAACGCTGCGTGACGCCGTAGGGCATTATCGTCACCACGCTACGGTCACAACGCACACATTGGACTTCCCCGATGCCTTAAGCGCGATGCGCTCGTTGAAGGGAATAGGGGCGACGCACCTTCACCAGGGGCGCAGTAACCAGACGCTGACGCGCGGAAGACTGCAACAATTGCAGCTGGCATGGCCGTCGCAGGGGGGCGAATGTCCTTTGACTTACCATCTTTTTACAGGAGTGATCGTTCGTGATTGAACGCTACTATGTTACCGGAACCGATACGGAAGTGGGTAAAACCGTCGCCAGTACCGCATTGTTGCAGGCCGCGCGTTTACAGGGACGACGTACCGCAGGCTACAAGCCGGTGGCGTCCGGCAGTGAAATGACAACCGACGGGTTGCGCAACAGCGACGCCCTGGCGCTGCAACATAACAGCGTTGTGCCCTTAAGCTACGACGCGGTGAATCCTTATACCTTCGCTGAACCTACCTCACCGCATATCGTCAGCGCTGATGAGCAACGTCCGATTGAGGCCAGCGTCTTGTCGTCGGGACTACGTGCACTGGAGGCGCAGGCTGACTGGGTGTTGGTGGAAGGGGCTGGCGGCTGGTTTACGCCACTCTCACCGACGCTGACGCTAGCAGACTGGGTAAAGATGGAACAACTGCCGGTCATTCTGGTGGTCGGCGTGAAACTTGGTTGTATCAACCATGCGGTGTTGACGGCTCAGGCAGTGCAGCAAGCGGGTTTAAAACTGGCGGGCTGGATTGCGAACGATGTCACCCCGCCGGGCCGTCGGCATGCGGAGTACCTCAGTACGCTGCAACGGATGATCCCGGCTCCGATGATGGGTGAAATCCCATGGTTAGGCGATGATATTACTAACCAACCGCTCGGCCAGTATCTCGATCTCCGCGTCCTGTAAATCCCCCTTTGACCCGTTGAGTATTCTCAGCGGGTTATCTTCATTCGTAAGTGATACTCCGCAAAAAACGTAAGGGAATCATGTCTGTTGTACCTAAAAATAGAGGTGACATTTCGCTGATACACATCAATATCGAGAGTAAAATATTTTTTTGCATCAGCATTGACACGATGTTGCGCAAATCGCCGGGTGGCGGGGGATACGGGCTAGAGGTAGTTATCCACTATTCCTGTGGATAACCCTGTGTATTAGGGTTAGAAAACTCGCGGTGAACGAGAGAGCATGCGGCTTTCGCCCGAATTGGTGTGAAACGCGTCTTTTGTGAGTTTTACTTTATTATCAATAAGATAAATAAAAGCAATGGTGTCATAAAAAGTGCCGGTGGTTGCCATAAAACTTTCATGACCTATATTGACAAATGTTAAAAGAGAAAATGTTCTGGGGATAACCTGATCCGGCTGGTGTTTTATCTGGTCAGCGGATAAATTTCATCCATTCTTGCGGGTCATCATCCCAATTATGCAAAATACGATAATGTATCACTGGTTTTATATCCAGTATTTTTTATTGGCAATTGTGCAAGCGGCGAGTAGAATTAATCTCCAGCCCGGCCATCAGTTATCAGGTAGCGTTGCCCATGAGTAAACCCTTTAAGTTGCATTCCCCGTTTAGTCCTTCCGGCGATCAGCCGGTGGCCATTTCACGTCTGAAAGAGGGGCTAGAAGACGGTCTGGCGCACCAGACGCTGCTCGGCGTGACCGGTTCAGGGAAGACCTTTACCGTGGCTAACGTCATTGCAGACCTCCAGCGTCCAACCATGGTACTGGCACCGAATAAAACCCTGGCGGCGCAGTTGTACGGTGAAATGAAAGCGTTCTTCCCGGAAAACGCGGTGGAGTACTTTGTCTCCTACTACGATTACTACCAGCCGGAAGCCTACGTTCCCAGCTCCGATACCTTTATCGAAAAAGATTCCGCGGTGAATGAACACATCGACCAGATGCGTTTGTCCGCCACCAAGGCGCTGCTCGAGCGTCGCGATGTTATCGTGGTGGCTTCGGTATCGGCCATCTACGGTCTGGGCGATCCCGACCTGTATCTGAAAATGATGCTGCATCTGACGGTGGGCACCATTATCGATCAGCGTTCCATTCTGCGTCGACTGGCGGATTTGCAGTACACCCGCAACGATCAGGCGTTCCAGCGCGGTACTTTCCGCGTGCGCGGCGAGGTTATCGATATCTTCCCGGCTGAATCGGACGATCTTGCGCTACGCGTCGAGTTGTTTGATGAAGAGGTTGAGCGACTGTCGCTGTTCGACCCGCTGACCGGGCACGTGGAGTCAACGCTCCAGCGTTATACGGTTTACCCGAAAAGCCACTACGTAACCCCACGCGAGCGTATCGTGCAGGCGATGGAAGAAATCAAAGTCGAACTGGCTGACCGACGTCAGGTGTTGTTGGCAAACAACAAGCTGCTGGAAGAGCAACGCATCAGCCAGCGAACTCAGTTTGACCTCGAAATGATGAATGAGTTGGGCTATTGCTCAGGCATTGAAAACTACTCTCGCTATCTCTCCGGGCGCGGGCCGGGCGAGCCACCTCCGACGCTGTTTGACTACCTGCCGGCTGACGGTCTGCTGGTGGTAGATGAATCCCACGTCACCATCCCGCAAATTGGCGGCATGTACCGAGGCGACCGGGCGCGTAAAGAGACGCTGGTCGAGTATGGTTTCCGCCTGCCGTCTGCGCTCGATAACCGTCCATTAAAGTTTGAAGAGTTTGAAGCGCTGGCACCGCAAACCATCTATGTTTCCGCGACGCCGGGCAACTATGAGCTGGAGAAATCCGGTGGCGACGTCATTGATCAGGTGGTGCGCCCAACCGGGCTGCTTGACCCGATTATTGAAGTACGTCCGGTGGGCACGCAGGTTGACGATCTGTTATCAGAAATCCGTAAACGTGCGGTGATTAACGAACGTGTGCTGGTCACCACGCTCACCAAACGTATGGCGGAAGATCTGACGGATTATCTCGAAGAACATGGAGAGCGGGTGCGTTATCTGCACTCTGATATCGACACCGTCGAGCGTATGGAGATCATCCGCGATCTGCGCTTGGGGGAATTCGACGTGCTGGTGGGTATCAACTTGCTGCGAGAAGGGCTGGATATGCCGGAAGTTTCGCTGGTGGCAATCCTTGACGCTGACAAAGAAGGTTTCCTGCGTTCCGAACGTTCGTTGATTCAGACCATTGGTCGTGCAGCGCGTAATATTAACGGTAAGGCAATTCTCTACGGCGATAAAATCACCGCGTCGATGGCGAAAGCTATTAGTGAGACCGAACGTCGTCGTGAGAAACAGCATCAGTACAACGTCGAACACGGCATCGTGCCGCAGGGTCTTGTCAAAGACGTGGTTGATATTCTGTCGATGGGTGAGGGGCTGGCGAAGACCAAAGCCAAAGGCCGCGGTAAGTCACGAGGCGCATCGTCGGTTGTTGAGGCAGATGCACCGGTGCTGACGCCGAAAGCGCTGCAGCAGCAAATCCAGGCCGTGGAAGCGCAAATGATGAAACATGCGCAGAACCTCGAGTTCGAAGAAGCAGCAGAAGCCCGCGACCGCCTGCACAAGCTACGCGAATTGTTTATCGCCACATCCTGATAGTCGGCCGGTACCAACCCCGGCGTCACTTCGTTCAGCCGGGCTACGTCATTTGTAGCCCGGGCAAGGCGCAAGCCGCCCCCGGGAAGGCTCGGTGCCAAATATGGGCAACATCACGCTCGCGGACGCAAACCTTAATGTTCACTTAATAAATCCCGCTCATACTATCCGTAAAATCAATAAGGATAGCGCCATGTTTCCTCTGAATTCCCAGCAGCTGTTTACCGTGATGATCTCCGTTGCCATTGTCGCCGGTTTTGCCTGTCAGTGGATAATGACCTTCTGACTCGCGTTAATTCTTCGGTGGCTGAAACTCTACCCATGCTCGCGTTCCGTTGCCGGTCTCGCGGTTTTGCAAGAAGAATGCCGCTTCATGAAGCTGGGCGATGCGCGTAACGATGCTGAGTCCAAGACCAATTCCGCCATAACGGCTGTCCATTCGCACAAATGCCTGACTTAACTCCCCGACTTTCGACTCATCAATCCCCGGCCCCTCATCCTCAACCACTAACGTCGGACGTGTTGTGGAGACCAGCGACAGGGTAATCGTTGACGCTTCCGGACTATATCGATGCGCATTCTCCAGTAAATTACGCACCAGCAACCTCAATAAGGTCGCGTCACCGGAAACGGTCACTGACGATGGGGGATGGTCAATAACCAGCTTTTGTGCCCGAGCCGCCAGCATGGTTTCCAGCTCACTGTGTATCGGCTCAATCACATCACTTAGCAGATCCACCCGCTGGTAACTGCCTGCCGAAAAGGATTGGCCCACCCGCGCTAAAAGCAGCAGTTGCGCCACGCTCTCAGTCATCTGATCCAAACGCTGTACCAGCGGCGCAAGATTCAGGTTCTGCGTCTTTTCCAGCAGTTCCAGATGCAGTTTTAACCCTGCAAGCGGCGTTCGCAGTTCATGGGCAACATCGGCGGTAAACAAGCGCTCGCGATCAAGCGTCTGCGTCAGATTTTGCACCAGTTGATTGATGGCGTTGGTCACCGCCTCCACCTCAACCGTGGTCTGCTGCAGATAGATTGGCTGCAAATTTCCCGGGGTTCGCGCATCAAGTTCTTTTTGCAGATTGGCCAGCGGGCGGGTAATACGTTTGACCGCCTGTAAACACAAGTACAATGCGAGGCTGATAATCACAAGGCTCGGCAATAGCAGGCTGGCAATCGCCTCGCGCACTTCGTGGCGAATATGCTTTGCATTATTGTGATTGTTAATCAGCATCGCCACTTCCAGCTCAATCTGCTCTTTGCTCTCATGCCACAGCCAGAACACGCTGATTAGCTGGAAGACCACCAGAATTACCCCAATGGCGAGCAGCAGTTGATGGCGCATCGGCCATTTGCGAACGGAAAAAAATGCCATTCCTTATTCTGCCTTACTGGAGTTAACCAACTGATAGCCAAAGCCGCGTACCGTACGGATACGGGCTTTCCCCACCTTATCGCGCAGGTTGTGAATATGCACCTCCAGCGTATTGGTCGCCGGTTCGTTATCCCAGTTGTAGATATCGTTGTAGAGAATTTCACGGTGTACCGGGCTGCCCGCCTTTAACATGAGACGCGACAGCAGGGCGTACTCTTTTGGCGTCAGCTCCAGAATCTCGCCATCCAGCCACACCTGACGGCGGGTGACGTTGAGACGCAGATTTTCCACGGTCACTTCGTTATCGCCCTGATTTAGATTGCGTCGCAGCAGCGCACGAATACGGGCATTAAGTTCCTCCAGCGCAAACGGCTTCACCAGATAATCATCGGCACCGGTATCCAGACCGCTGATGCGATCCTCCAGAGTGTCGCGGGCGGTGAGGATGAGCACCGGAATGCTCAGTTTTTCCTGGCGCATACGGCTTAGAAAATGCAGCCCGTCTTCATCCGGCAAACCCAAATCAAGCACCACCAGGCTGTAGTGCCCGTTCGCCAGACTCAGCGCAGCCTGTTGCGCCGTGGTAACGCCATCACACGCATACCCTTCGCTCTGCATTGCCAGAATCAGCCCCTGTAATAACAGTGCATCATCTTCAACGACTAATATTTTCATCCGTTTTGCCCCTGTTTACACGTGGCTAAGATATCGTCTGCGGCGCGATATTCCTGCGTTTCTACGCCGGTCATACCGAGCATTGTAGAGAACAGATTATCCTGCGAGTAGTCATTTTCTTTGGCCTGTTTTTGCAAGCAACTGTAATTTATGCCATAGCGTTTTTGATAATCATCGGATAACCATACCAGCATCGGCACGTGTTTCTGCGTTTCTGGCGCAATGGTATACGGCAACCCGTGCAGATAAACGCCGTTCTCACCCAATGACTCCCCGTGGTCGGAAAGATAAACCAGACTAGTGGTGAATTTGTCTTGTTTTGATTGCAGTAATTTAATCGCTTCATCGACAATATAGTCGACATACAAAATCGTATTGTCGTAGCTATTTTTAAGTTGTTCCTGAGAACAGGATTGTATTTCGCTGGTATCGCAGGTCGGCGTATAGCGACGGAATGCTGGTGGATAACGGTTGTAATAGGTTGGTCCGTGGCTGCCAATCGTATGCAGGACAATCACGCCGTCACCGCGCATATTATCAATAGTCTGCTCCAGGCCGTGGAACAGCACGTCGTCGTAGCATTCGCCGTCAATACACTCGCCAGGCAGCTTCAAGTCGGTGACATCCTGATGCGGCACGCGATCACAGGCACCCTTACAGCCGCCGTCATTATCATTCCACAGCACCTGAATGCCTGCGCGCTGGATAATATCCAATAACCCTTCCTGGTGGTGCGCCAGTGATTCATCGTAACCGGTACGCGGCATATTGGAGAACATGCAGGGGACGGAAACAGCAGTGGCAGTGCCGCAGGAACTGGTTTTCGGAAAATAGACCACGTTATCTTTGGCGAGTAATGGGTTGGTTTCGCGGTCGTAGCCACCCAGCGAGAAATTGGCTGCACGGGATGTTTCACCGACGATTAAAATGGTCAGATTCTTGCGTGGGCCTTTTTTCATGACCGCTTTTTGCTTCGCGTCTTCGCCAATTTTGACCAGCGGTAAATTGCCCATCTGATGGTGAAAATACCAGGAGTTCATCGCCACAATACTGTTGGACGGATTAAGGGATTTCACCAGCTCTTTATTATTGCGAAACAGCGAGGCGTAATCTTTATAGAACAGCGCGGCCACCAGCAGGATTAATACTGCTGAAACAACCAACGTTACCGCTCGCGTTAACGTTCCGCGCCACAAATTTGCTGCCGGTTTGATTTTTATCCACCACGCCAATGCGATAAACAGCAGTGCGGTAAATCCAAGCACGACAATCATTTGTCCGGAGAGCAGGGCGTAACTTTCCGCAGAGGTAGTGTCGAGAACATTAGTGACCATCGAGCGGTCGACAATGATGCCGAAGTTCATCATGAAATATTGTGCGCAGGCGCTGAGTAAAATAAACAGCGTAGTAGCCAATTTTTCCAGACGAATAATCGAGGCCAGCGTCAGAAATATCGCCATCACGGCAAACGCTACGACCGGCATCGACAAAAAGACCAGCGCGTTATGCAGGCTGTTGACCGGCAGGAGGGCATAGGCCTGGCGATAAAAATCGATATTCAGCGCCAGGGCAATATAAAGCGAGAACAGAATAATATAGGTTAAGCGGCTAACGGTAGGACGGAAGCGTAACAGGCGAAGCATAGCGATAGATCCGGCAATAATGATGCTTGCTATGCTGCCTGACGTTTTTTAAGACAACCTTAAGATATTAATTAAAGGCCTGAAGGGCTTCTTCAAGCGCGGCACGCAACAGGGCGCGGTCGTGACGGTAAGGAATATCGTCGGCTTCCAGCGGCTGTTGAACAACCACTTTGCACTGCACGCGGCTAACGTCGACTTTTGGCCCAACGACCACCGCGTCAATGACCGCTTTGCCAATATAGTGCTCCAGCAGCCCAATTCGGGTCTCAATACTTAGATCGCCGGCCGGACTATGCTCGCGACCAAGATTATCAATGTAAACCATTGGCGCTGGCGTGCGGCGCATCGCCTGAGCTACATCGGGCAGGAGTAAAATCGGCAGCAGGCTGGTGTAGAAACTGCCCGGGCCGATAAGTATTAAATCTGCCTCGGCAATGGCCTCTACCGCTTCACGCGTTGCTGAGACCTGTGGGGTGAGCATCAGCGTCTGCGGCGGCAGTTTGAGTTGGTCAATATTCACTTCACCGTAGATTTCATGACCCTCGCTATCGATTGCCATTAAATCCACCGGCTGTTCGGACATTGGGATCAGCGAAGCTTCCACTTTGAGCAGGTTTTTAATTAAGTTGATAGCTTCTAAAGGCCTTATGCTCAGGTTATCCAGCGCCTTTAACATCAGATTTCCGAGGTTATGCCCGGAAAGTTCGCCATTACCGCTAAAACGATACTCAAACATTGTCGACGCAACGCTGGGTTCGGTAATTAATTGATTAAGGCAGTTGCGCATATCACCCCAGGCAATACCGCCTTCCGAACGACGAATACGTCCGGTAGAACCGCCATTATCGGTGGTGGTAACGATGCCGGTCAGACGTGAGCCAAGCGATGACAGGGATGACATTACGCGTCCAAGTCCATGTCCGCCGCCCAGTGCGACGACGCGGTCCAGATCGGCAAAAGTGCGATTGCGCATACAACTTCCTTATAGTGAAAAACGTGCTTACATTAGCCTAACTACCTCTAAAAGACGATGCTCCATCCCAGTCAAAATGACGTATATCAATGCAAAAAGGGGATTTTTGCGTATTCTGTACGGAAAATGCAGGATAGGTTCGCTATGTATGACTTTATACAGCGAAAGCGAAAATGGCGAAACTGTTATTCTCGCGCTACTATTCGGCATAACCTGGTTTAGTTTTTTAGACTAAACAACACACTCTAGCCTCTGCGCCTAAGTTGAAAAATACGGCGTTTTGGCCGCGACAGACTCTGTCGCCAGGGCGAAGGAAGAAATGATCTCGCCTCCCGTATTTGGAAAGGTGTCTATGGCTTCACAACTCACTGATGCGTTTGCGCGCAAATTTTTCTATTTGCGCCTGTCGATTACCGACGTATGCAATTTCCGCTGCACCTACTGCCTACCTGATGGCTACCAGCCCAATGGGGTCACCAACAAAGGATTTCTGTCGCTGGACGAAATTCGTCGGGTGACGCGCGCCTTTTCTGCGTTGGGTACGGAAAAAGTCCGGTTGACCGGCGGCGAGCCGACTTTACGTCGTGACTTTACCGATGTTATTGCGGCGGTGAAAGAGAACGCTTCTATCCGTCAGATTGCCGTGACCACCAACGGTTACCGGATGGCGCGAGATGTCGCAGCCTGGCGTGATGCCGGTCTGACGGCGTTAAACGTCAGCCTGGACAGTCTGGACGCGCGTCAGTTTCACGCGATTACCGGTCAGGATAAATTCCGCCAGGTGATGGACGGCATCGATGCCGCCTTTACTGCCGGATTTGACAAAGTGAAGGTTAACACCGTGCTGATGCGCGACGTGAACCATCACCAGCTCGACACCTTTCTGGCGTGGATCAAACCGCGCCGCATTCAACTCCGCTTTATTGAACTGATGGAAACCGGCGACAGCAGCGACCTGTTCCGCAAACACCATATCTCAGGCATGGTATTGCGCGATCAGTTGCTCCAGCGCGGCTGGATCCATCAAATCCGTCAGCGCAGCGACGGCCCGGCGCAGGTCTTTTGCCATCCCGATTACGAAGGGGAAATCGGCTTAATTATGCCGTATGAAAAAGACTTCTGCGCCAGCTGTAACCGTCTGCGCGTATCGTCCGTTGGGAAGCTGCATCTGTGCCTGTTTGGCGACGGCGGCGTGGATCTGCGTGAACTGCTGGCGCAAGACGCTCAGCAGCAGGCGCTGGAAGATCGCATTGCTGAAGCTTTAACGCATAAAAAACAGACCCACTTCCTACACCAGGGCAATACCGGAATTACCCAGAATTTATCCTATATCGGTGGATGATTCGTCATCAAGGAGCTATTAAATGAGTCAGGTGAGCGTTGAATTTATCCCGACACGCGTTGCTATTCTTACCGTTTCTAACCGTCGCGGCGAAGAGGATGATACCTCTGGTCATTTCCTGCGTGATTCTGCCCTCGAAGCCGGGCATCAGGTCGTCGACAAGGCGATCGTTAAAGAAAACCGTTACCAGATTCGTGCCCAGGTCTCCGCGTGGATTGCCCGCGACGACGTGCAGGTTGTATTGATTACCGGCGGCACCGGCCTGACCGATGGCGATCAGGCTCCTGAAGCACTACTGCCGCTGTTTGACCGCGAAATTGAAGGTTTCGGTGAAGTGTTCCGCATGTTTTCTTTTGAAGAGATTGGCACCGCTACGCTGCAATCGCGCGCGGTCGCGGGGATGGCTAACCGCACGCTGATTTTCGCCATGCCGGGCTCCACCAAAGCCTGTCGTACCGCGTGGGACAACATAATTGCTCCACAGCTGGATGCCCGTACGGCTCCGTGTAACTTCCACCCTCATCTGAAGAAATAAAACGATGTCGCAACTGACCCATATTAACGCGGCGGGTGAAGCCCATATGGTGGATGTCTCTGCCAAAGCGGAAACCGTTCGTGAAGCGCGCGCTGAAGCGTTTGTCACCATGCTGCCAGAAACTCTCTCGATGATTATTGAAGGCAGTCACCACAAAGGCGATGTGTTCGCTACCGCGCGTATCGCCGGCATTCAGGCCGCGAAACGCACCTGGGATTTGATCCCACTGTGTCATCCATTGATGCTGAGCAAGGTTGAAGTCAACCTGCAAGCGCAGCCAGAACATAACCGCGTGCGCATTGAATCATTATGCCGCCTGACCGGCAAAACCGGCGTGGAGATGGAAGCGCTGACCGCTGCCTCAGTTGCCGCGCTGACCATTTATGACATGTGCAAGGCGGTACAAAAAGATATGGTGATCGGCCCGGTTCGCCTGTTGGCGAAAAGCGGCGGAAAATCAGGGGATTTCAAGGTGGATGCTCATGATTAATGTGCTGTTTTTTGCCCAGGTTCGTGAGCTTGTCGGCACTGATTCGCTGGCGCTGACATCTGAGTTTGCCACCGTAGAAGCCGTGCGCCAGCATTTAGTGGCGCAAGAAGGACGCTGGGCGCTGGCGCTGGAAGAGGGCAAACTGCTGGCGGCGGTAAACCAGACGCTGGTGAGCTTTGAACATCCGGTTGTCGACGGTGACGAAGTGGCCTTCTTCCCACCGGTCACGGGAGGCTAAGATGAGCGAAACGCGTATTGTCGTCGGCCATGAGCCGTTTAGCGTCGGGGATGAATATCCCTGGCTTGCTGCCCGTGATGAAGACGGCGCGGTGGTCACCTTCACCGGCAAAGTGCGTAACCATAACCTCGGCGACAGCGTTAAAGCGCTGACTCTTGAGCATTACCCCGGTATGACTGAAAAGGCATTGGCTGAGATTGTCGAGGCCGCGCGCGAACGTTGGCCGCTGGGGCGCGTGACCGTGATTCACCGAATTGGCGAGATGTGGCCGGGTGATGAGATTGTATTTGTTGGTGTGACCAGCGCGCATCGCAGCAGCGCCTTTGACGCGGGCGAATTTATCATGGACTATCTAAAGACCCGCGCACCGTTCTGGAAACGTGAAGCTACGCCGGAAGGGGAACGCTGGGTAGACGCGCGCGACAGCGATAAGCAAGCAGCCGAACGCTGGTAGAGTACACTTACTTCAGACTCTTTTAACTTCAGGAGAACGTCATGGAACGATTCCCTCGCTCTGATTCAATTGTGCAGGCCCGTTCAGGTCTGCAAACGTATATGGCGCAGGTTTACGGCTGGATGACCTGCGGGCTTTTGCTGACCGCGTTTATTGCGTGGTATGCGGCAAATACCCCCGCAGTGATGATGTTTGTCTTTTCTAGCAAAATTACCTTCTTTGGGCTGATTATCGCCCAACTGGCGCTGGTTTTCGTGCTCTCAGGCATGGTACAGCGTTTGAGTGCGGGCATGGCGACAACGCTGTTTATGCTTTATTCGGCGCTCACCGGGCTGACGCTTTCCAGTATTTTTATTGTCTATACCTACTCGTCCATCGCCAGCACTTTCGTGGTGACCGGCGGTATGTTTGGCATCATGAGCCTGTACGGCTACACCACCAAGCGTGATCTCAGCGGCTTCGGCAATATGCTGTTTATGGCATTAATTGGTATCGTGCTGGCATCATTGGTCAACTTCTGGCTGAAAAGTGATGCGCTGATGTGGGCGATTACCTACATTGGGGTCATCGTGTTTGTTGGTCTAACTGCCTACGACACCCAGAAACTGAAAAATATCGGTGAACAAATTGATGTCCGTGATTCATCAAATCTGCGCAAGTACGCTATCCTCGGCGCGCTGACGCTGTATCTCGACTTCATTAACCTGTTCCTGATGCTGCTGCGTATTTTCGGTAACCGCCGCTAAATCTGTAGGCCGGATAAGTCGATGCCGCCATCCGGCAACCTGTGTGGGTATGCCTGATGGCGCTACGCTTATCAGGCATACCGGATGATTATTATCCCGGCTGATCACCCTTGTGCCGGGAGTTCACCTCCGTTTTACCCCCTCGTTTGGCGAAGGTTTAATCACGTTTTTCCACAATATGAACGAAAATGTGACACTGCTGTCACAAAAAGAGGCGTCTTTACGGAATTTTCCGTAGACTTGAGTACTCTGAATAAGCAAATAAAATTCTTCAGGAGAGAAGCCATGAAGTGGCAACAAAGAATTCGTGTCGCAACTGGGCTAGGTTGCTGGCAGATTATGTTGCATTTACTGGTCGTCGCCGTGTTGGTTATGGGCTGGATGAGCGGCGCGCTGGTGCGCGTTGGATTAGGCCTGTGCGTGCTGTACGCCGTAAGCGTATTACTGATGCTGGCGCTGCAGCGCCACCATGATAAACGTTGGCGAGACGTCGCCGATGTGTTTGAAGAACTGACCACCACCTGGTACTTTGGCGCAGCGATGATTGCCCTTTGGCTGTTGTCCCGCGTTCTGCACAACAACTACCTGCTGGCGCTGGCCGGGCTGGCAATCCTTGCAGGCCCCGCCGTATTCTCGCTGCTGGTTAAAGAGAAAACCTCAGGCGATCTTGCGGCGAAACATCGCGTACGCCACTGATCCCGTCGTGGCCGCTATGAACAGTAGCGGCCACAAGCTTCCCCAGATAATCGACAGACTCGCATCCTTCAAATAGATCTGCTTGGTGATATCCGTGAAATGGCGGATAGGGTTTATCCACGTCAGATGCTGGAGCCACATCGGCATATTTTCCACCGGCGACACATACCCCGACAGCAAAATGGCCGGCATCATAAAGACAAAGACGCCGATAAACGCCTGCTGCTGAGTTGAACACAGCGACGAGATCAGCAAGCCAAACCCCACCAGCGACAACCCATAAATCACCATCGTGAAGTAGAACAGCGCCAGCGACCCGGCGAAGGGAATTTGATACGCCCAAATTCCCACACCGAGAACGATACTCGCCTGTGCGGTGGCGACAATCAGTGCCGGAACCGCCTTGCCAACGAAAATCTGCCAGGTGGCGAGCGGTGACACCAGCAGTTGATCGAGCGTACCCTGTTCGCGTTCACGCGCGACCGATAACGACGTGACGATCATCACGCCGATGGTGGTGATCATGGCGATAAGCGACGGCACAACGAACCATTTGTAGTCAAGATTCGGGTTATACCAGTTGCGAACAGCCAGTTCGCTGTTGTTCGGTTTCGCTTTGCCTTCCATCAACTCCTGCTGATAGTTTTTGACGATCTGTTGCAGATAATTCGCGGCGATCTGGGCGCTGTTGGAGTTACGTCCGTCGAGTAAAAGCTGCATGGGCGCGGTCTGGAAGGTATCGAGGTTACGCGAGAAATCGGCCGGGAAGCGCACCAGCAGCAGCGCTTTTTGCGTGTCGATGGTCGGCTGAATTTCCTGCGGACTTTTTAGCAGCAACACGTGGGTAAAGGCTTTGGCGCGAGCAAAGCGTTGGGTCAGCTCGACGGCGTGCTTGCCGTTGTCTTCGTTATAAACGGCGATAGTGGCATTGGTTACCTCAAGGGTGGCGGCAAACGGGAACAGCAGCACCTGAATTAATACCGGCGCGATCAAAATCGCGCGGGTCTGCGGTTCGCGAAGCAGCGATTGCAGTTCTTTGCGGATAAGCGTCCATAAACGGTAAAACATGCGAGTTCTCCATCATCCCCGGTACAAATGTGCTCAAATGTAGCCCGGCCAAGCGCAGCGCCGCCGGGACGGGTATCAATCCAACCGACGTTTGGTTTTCATCCACGTCAGGCCAATAAACATCACCGCCGAGGCGATTAAAAACAGCGTGTTGATAATCAGCACCACCGGAATATTGCCCGCCAGAAACAGACTTTGCAGGGTACTGACGAAGTAACGCGCCGGAATAATATAAGTCACCACGCGAATCGCCGCGGGCATACTGTCTATCTGGAAAATAAATCCGGACAGCATAATCGACGGTAAAAATGCGGCGTTCAGCGCCACCTGGGCGGCGTTAAACTGGTTGCGGGTAATCGTCGAAATCAAAAGCCCCATCCCCAGCGTGCTGAGTAAAAACAGGCTGGTGATGAAAAACAAAATAATCAGCGACCCGCGATACGGCACGCCGAGAATAAACACCGATACCAGCATACACAGCAGCATTGCCAGCATACCGAGGAAATAGTAGGGGATAAGCTTACACAGCAGCAATTCCACGCGAGTCACTTCGGTAGAGAGCAGCGCCTCCATGGTGCCGCGCTCCCACTCGCGGGCAATCACCAGCGAGGTGAGGATTGCGCCAATCACCGTCATAATGATGGTGATAGCCCCGGGGATAATAAAGTGCTGGCTGATGGCCGCCGGGTTAAACCAGTAGCGCGTCTGCACGTCGATAAGTGGCTCGAAGGTCTGGCCGTTATCCTCCGCACGCTGTTGCTGCCAGATTTGCCAGATGCCCTCGACGTAGCCTTGTACAAAGTTGGCGGTATTCGGTTCGCTACCGTCGGTTATCACCTGAATCGGCGCATCGTCGCCGACGCGCGCCATCTTCTTATCGAAATCAACCGGCACAACCACCAGCCCACGAATACGCCCGGCCTGCATCATCTCTACCAGTTCAGCACGATTATCGCTGATGGTGGCGTCAATATAGGGGGAACCGGTAAGCGTGTGGGTAAAATCCAGCGCCTCTTTACTTTGCTGCTCCAGCAGCACGCCGACGCGCAGTTTGCTGGAGTCGAGGTTAATCCCGTAGCCAAAGATAAACAGCAGCAGCAGCGGGATCACCACCGCTATCAACCAACTGCTGGGGTCGCGGATAATCTGTCGCGTCTCTTTCACGCACAGCGCCCGCACGCGCCTCCATGATAGCCCTTTAGCGCTCATCGGCATGCTCCTTATCCCAGTCATTGATGAGTGTGATAAATGCCTGCTCCATCGTGGGGTCTGATTGCTGCTCGTCCGCCGCCTGCGCCTTTAAATCGTCCGGTGTACCGCTGGCGATTAATTTGCCGCGATAAACCAGGCCAATACGATCGCAATACTCCGCCTCGTCCATAAAGTGGGTGGTCACCATCACGGTGACGCCTTTCTCTACCATGCTGTTGATGTGCAGCCAGAATTCACGGCGGGTGAGGGGGTCAACGCCGGAAGTCGGCTCATCGAGAAACAGGATATCTGGCTCGTGCATCAGCGAACAGGCCAGCGCCAGACGCTGCTTAAAGCCCAGCGGCAGCGCGTCGGTGGTATGCCGGGCAATTTCATCAAGGCCAAAGGCCTCGCTCATACGGCGGATTTTCTCATTCTGCGCGCGACCACGTAGGCCATACACGCCGGAGAAAAAACGCAGGTTTTGTTCAACGGTCAGGTTGCCGTAAAGCGAGAATTTCTGCGCCATATAACCTAAGTGCTGACGCGCTTTGCCCGAACCGGTTTTCAGATCCATCCCCAGCACCAGCGCATTGCCGGAGGTGGGCACCAGCAGACCGCACATCATCTTAAAGGTGGTTGATTTTCCCGCGCCGTTTGGCCCCAGCAGGCCAAAAATTTCCCCGCGTTTAACGGCGAAGTCGACGTGATCGGTGGCGGCAAAATCACCAAATTTTTTGGTTAGCTGTTTGGCTTCAATCACCGTTTCGTCAGGCGTCCCCTCTACGGTATGCAGAATCGCGCCCAGTGGAGATTCTGAGGTACCCGCGCCGCCGAGTAGATCGATAAACGCATCTTCAAAGCGTGGCGTGGTCTCTTCGATTTCCAGCTCAGGCATACCGGGTGCGCGTTTCAGATCCTCTGCGGTGGCCGATTTTTTGAGGATCGCGCGCACCGAACGTCCCTGAATCATGCCGTCGCTCACCATTTCCTGCTTTAATGCACGTTGCAGCAGCTTGCGGTTATTTTCCGCCGGGCTGTGCATCAGGAAGCTGCGACCCGCCATGGTGCGGGTGAGGGCGGTGGGCTCGCCCTGATACAACAGCTCACCTTCGTTCATTAGCAGCACGTCCTGGCACTGCTCGGCTTCGTCGAGATAGGAGGTGCTCCACAGAATCAGCATTCCGTCGCCCGCCAGTTCGTGCACCATCTGCCACAGTTCACGACGTGAGATAGGGTCAACGCCGACACCGGGTTCGTCCAGCAGCAGCACATTCGGCTCGCCAACCAGCGTACAGGCCAGCCCCAGTTTCTGCTTCATACCGCCAGATAACTTGCCTGCCAGCCGCGAGGTAAACGGGCCGAGCGAGGTAAACTCCAGCAGCCGGGCGAAGGTTTTTTCGCGGGTTTCACCGGTCACGCTGCGCAGGTCGGCGTAGAGATTGAGGTTCTCCATCACCGTCAGATCTTCGTACAGACCGAATTTCTGCGGCATGTAGCCCATCACCGCGTGCAGGGCGCTATCGTCATTAATGGGATCAAGCCCCAGCACCGTGGCGCTGCCTTCATCGGGCTTTAGCAGCCCCGCCAGCATGCGCATTAGCGTGGTTTTCCCCGCGCCGTCCGGCCCGACAAGACCGGTGACGTAACCCGATTGAATGGTGCAATCCAGCCGAGCGACCGCCGGTTTTTTCATCCCGGCGAACTGTTTAACCAGCCCGTGTAGCTGGATTAGATGTTCACTCATGACGCGGCTCGTCGCTAAAACTCAGCGTGACCGGCATCCCTTGACGCAGGCTGTCGTCGGCATCGGTGACGATAATGCGCAGACGGTAGACGAGGTCAGTACGCAAGTCTGGCGTTTCGACCGTTTTCGGCGTGAACTCGGCGGTTGGCGAGACGAAACCAATCTTGCCGTGATACGGCTTATCCGGGCGACCGTCGGTATACAGCAGAATTTCACGCCCCGGCTGTACCTGGTTCAGGTTCTTCTCATCGACATAGGCGCGCACCCAAACCGGATGCGTCAGGGAGAGCGTCATGACCGTACTGCCCGCGCTGAGCATACTGCCCGGCTCAACGGCGCGGGTTAATAATGTGCCGTCAGACGGGGCGGTTAACACCGTATCGTGTAGATCCAGCGTGGACTGGGCCAATTGCGCCTGTGCCTGTTCCAGGTTGGCTTTGGCCTGGGCAATTTCCTGCGGACGATTACCGGCGCGGTACTGACTTAATTTATCCTGCGCAGATTTCAGCGTGGCGAAGGCCTGGTCACGTGAGGAGCGAGCGTTGGCCAGATCGTTTGCCGAAACGGTGCGGCTATTCCACAGCCCTTGCTGGCGCTGCAAGAAGCTTTGTGCGTAATCATACGCGGCCTGCGCTTGTTTCACGGCGGCGGAGGCCTGAGCGATCTCTTCCGCCCGGTAGCCCGCCATCATCAGGTCGTACTGCGCCTGCGCGGTGGCAACGTTGGCTTTGGCCTGCATTAACGCGTTTTCATAGGGGGCTTTGTCGAGTTGCCCCAGCGTTTGCCCACGTTTTATCGCATCGCCTTCATCGACGTTCAGAGATTGCAGGCGCCCGCCGACGCGGAAGCTCATATTAACGGTGCGAATGTCGACATTGCCGTACAGCGTCAGACCGTTATTTTGCAAGCTCTGATACCACCACGTCCCGCCGCCAATCAGCGCGACAAGAACGGCAACGGCCAGAATAAGGGCAACCGGTTTTTTCATCACTTCAGGCTCCTTTGGGTTAATCCTTGCAAAATAAAATCGATATGACAGGTCACGACCTGGAAAATCTGCTCGGCTTTGTCGGCATCAAACTGTGACCAGCCGGTGCGCATTAAAATGGTTTCCCGTCCGAGGCGGAAGGCCAGTACTTCACCCAGCAGCGCGTGGGTGTGGAGGATCATCTGCGTACTGTTGGCATCACAGCCAGTATAGGCGGCTATTAGCCGGGTGAGGTGCGCGTGCAGCGGGGCAATCACCTGGTCGTGGATACGTTGATAGGCGGCAGTCGGCGACAGCTGTTCTCGAGAGATAAACTTGCTGAGGTTGAGCGTGTCATCCTGGGTCAGCAATAAAATCATGTTCTGGCAGGCGCGAAGGATTAATGCACGCATCGCTTCCCGGTCAGGCTCGACTTGCGCGAAGAGTTGTTCGGCTGCTTCGGCGTGTGGACGGAAATTCTCACCGATAAAGTCGGCAATCCACTGCGCGCAGGCCTGGTATAAATCCTCTTTTGAGCCAAAATAGTAGGTGATGGCGGCAATGTTCTGCCCGGCTTCAGCGGCAATATCACGCGTGGTGGCGTGAAGGCCATACTCACCAAATTGGGCGAGCCCGGCAGCAATAAGCTGGCTTTTAGCTTGCTCACCTTTGCTGGTTATCGGTGTTACATTCATCCCGTCACCAATAATTAATCAATCGATTGATTAAGATTATGCTGGGTTTTTAATCTTGTCCAGTCCGGTGAATAATCTTGTTTTCCAGCGTTAAGGGGATAATTTATGCGGTGTATCACAAAAACTGCTACACTCCGCCCCTTCATGACATTGTGGTTTTTGTCATTCCCTCGTTTTTTATCCCCTCGAAAACTACACCGCGTGCGGTCGGGGTGGGTGTGGAGTATGTATGTCTTTTGATTCCCTCGGACTGAACCCCGAAATTCTGCGTGCCGTTGCTGAGCAAGGTTACCAGGAACCCACCCCCATTCAGAAGCAGGCGATCCCTGCTGTACTGCAGGGCCGTGACTTGATGGCGAGCGCCCAGACCGGTACCGGTAAAACGGCAGGCTTTACCCTGCCGCTGCTGCAAACGCTGGTCTCTCGTGAGCCACACGTAAAAGGCCGTCGCCCGGTACGCGCGCTGATCCTCACCCCAACGCGTGAGCTAGCCGCACAGATTGGCGAGAACGTTCGCGAATACAGCCGCTATCTGAACATTCGTTCGCTGGTGGTTTTCGGTGGTGTGAGCATTAACCCACAGATGATGAAGCTGCGCAGCGGCGTTGACGTGCTGGTGGCAACGCCGGGCCGTCTGCTGGATCTGGAACATCAAAATGCCGTGAAACTCGATCAGGTTGAGATTCTGGTACTGGATGAAGCAGATCGCATGCTGGATATGGGCTTCATCCACGACATCCGTCGCGTGTTGACCAAACTGCCTGCTAAGCGTCAGAACCTGCTGTTCTCTGCGACCTTCTCCGACGACATTAAAGGTCTGGCTGAAAAACTGCTGACCAACCCGCTGGAAATTGAAGTCGCGCGCCGCAATACCGCTTCCGAGCAGGTGACGCAGCATGTTCATATGGTCGACAAAAAGCGTAAACGCGAACTGCTGTCACAGATGATTGGCGAAGGTAACTGGCAGCAGGTGCTGGTGTTCACCCGTACCAAACACGGTGCTAACCACCTGGCTGAACAGCTGAATAAAGACGGTATCCGCAGCGCCGCTATCCATGGCAACAAATCTCAGGGTGCTCGTACTCGCGCGCTGGCTGATTTTAAATCCGGTGACATCCGTGTGCTGGTAGCGACCGATATCGCCGCTCGTGGTCTGGATATCGAAGAACTGCCACACGTGGTGAACTTCGAGCTGCCAAACGTGCCGGAAGATTACGTTCACCGTATCGGTCGTACGGGTCGTGCGGCTGCAACCGGTGAAGCGCTGTCTCTGGTGTGCGTGGATGAAATTAAACTGCTGCGTGATATCGAACGTCTGCTGAAAAAAGAGATCCCGCGCATTGCGCTGGAAGGTTATGAGCCGGATCCGTCTATCAAGGCTGAGCCGATTCAGAACGGCCGCCAGCAGCGTGGCGGTGGTAATGGCGGCAACGGCAACGGCGGCGGTCGTGGTCGTCAGGGCCAGGGTCAAGGTCAAGGCGCCGGTCGTGGTCAGCAGTCACCGCGTCGCACCGACGGCGCGGCACCGAAAGCCAAGCCGCGCAGTGCGGACGGCAAACCGGCTAGCGACAAACCGCGTCCACCGCGTCGCCCGCGTAGAATTACCCCAGCACAGTAAATTGCGAGCCCGGCCGAAAGCCGGGCTTTCTTTTTTGCGGCAACCGCCAGAAGATGTCACAATAGTGGCTGTTTATACAGTATCTCAGGTTTTCTCATGGCTTTGACCGCTGCGCTAAAAGCGCAAATCGCCGCCTGGTACAAGGCGCTCCAGGAACAGATCCCCGACTTTATCCCCCGTGCGCCGCAGCGACAGATGATTGCGGACGTCGCGAAAACGCTGACCGGGGAAGAGGGGCGGCATCTGGCTATCGAGGCTCCGACCGGTGTCGGGAAAACCTTGTCCTACCTGATTCCCGGCATCGCTATCGCACGGGAAGAACAGAAAACGCTGGTGGTGAGCACCGCCAACGTCGCATTGCAGGATCAGATTTTCAGCAAAGACCTGCCGCTGCTGCGAAAAATCATCCCCGATTTACGCTTTACCGCAGCCTTTGGTCGCGGCCGCTACGTATGTACGCGCAACCTGTCGGCACTTGCCAGCACTGAGCCGAACCAGCAAGACCTGCTCGCATTCTTAGAAGATGAACTGACAGCGAATAATCAGGAAGAGCAGAAGCGCTGCGCGAAGTTAAAAGGCGATCTGGACAGCTACAAGTGGGACGGCCTGCGCGATCACACCGATATCGCGATTGATGACGACCTGTGGCGACGCCTGAGCACGGATAAAGCCAGCTGCCTGAACCGTAACTGTCATTACTATCGCGAATGCCCGTTCTTTGTTGCCCGCCGTGAGATTCAGGAGGCGGAAGTGGTGGTGGCTAACCATGCGCTGGTGATGGCGGCGATGGAGAGTGAAGCGGTACTGCCAGAGCCGAAAAACCTGCTGCTGGTGCTTGATGAAGGGCATCATCTGCCGGATGTCGCCCGCGATGCGCTGGAGATGAGCGCAGAAATTACCGCCCCGTGGTATCGACTTCAGCTCGATCTTTTTGGCAAGCTGGTGGCAACCTGCATGGAGCAGTTCCGCCCGAAAACCACGCCGCCGCTGGCATTGCCGGAACGGCTGACCGCCCATAGTGAAGAACTGTACGAGCTTATTGCCTCGCTAAATAACATTCTCAACCTGTATCTTCCAGCCACCCAGGAAGCTGAGCATCGCTTCCCAATGGGGGAGTTGCCTACTGAGGTGATGGAAATCTGCCAGCGCCTGGCAAAGCTTACCGAAATGCTGCGCGGGCTGGCGGAGCTGTTTTTAAACGATCTTAGCGAAAAAACCGGCAGCCACGATGTGGTGCGTCTGCACCGAATTATTTTGCAGATGAACCGCGCGTTGGGGATGTTTGAATCCCAGAGCAAGCTGTGGCGGCTGGCGTCGCTGGCCCAGGCTTCGGGCGCGCCGGTCACCAAATGGGCCACCCGTGATATGCGCGATGGTCAGATGCATGTCTGGTTCCACTGTGTGGGGATTCGCGTCAGCGATCAGCTTGAACGTCTACTGTGGCGCAGCGTACCGCATATCGTCGTGACCTCAGCGACCCTACGTTCACTCAACAGTTTCTCACGTTTGCAGGAAATGAGCGGCTTGAAAGAGAAAGCGGGCGACCGCTTTGTGGCGCTGGACTCTCCGTTCAATCATGTTGAACAGGGTAAAATCATTATTCCGCAGATGCAGTATGAACCGCTTATCGATAACGAAGAGCAGCATATTGCTGAGATGGCGGCCTATTTCCGTCAGCAGGTTGAGAGTAAAAAACATCATGGCATGCTGGTGCTCTTTGCCAGCGGACGCGCGATGCAGCGCTTCCTGGAGCATGTTCTCGACCTGCGCCTGATGTTACTGGTACAAGGCGATCAGCCTCGCTACCGGCTGGTAGAGCTGCACCGTAAGCGGGTGGAGAGCGGCGAGTACAGCGTGCTGGTTGGGCTACAATCTTTTGCTGAGGGGCTTGATCTAAAAGGTGAGCTGCTAAGCCAGGTGCATATTCATAAAATTGCCTTCCCACCCATCGACAGCCCGGTGGTGATTACCGAAGGCGAGTGGTTGAAAAGCCTTAACCGCTATCCTTTCGAGGTGCAGAGTTTACCGAGCGCCTCGTTTAACCTGATTCAACAGGTAGGTCGTCTTATTCGTAGCCACAGCTGCTGGGGCGAAGTGATCATCTACGATAAACGGTTGTTGACCAAAAACTACGGTCAGCGTTTACTGAATGCATTACCGGTTTTCCCGATTGAACGGCCGGAAGTGCCGGAAGTAAAAGCATTAAAACCAAAAGCCAAAACGCCGCGCCGTAAAAAACGGTAGCCTGGTCGAGAGTAGGCCTGATAAGGCAAAGCCGCCATCAGGCGACCTGGGTTTTTCGCGAAAATGCTGCTGTCGAATGAGTATTCAAAAGGAGTCGCACATGGATTACCGCAAAATCATTAAAGAGATCGGGCGAGGCAAAAATCACGCTCGCGACCTGGACCGGGATACCGCGTGCGGCTTATATACGCGAATGCTTTCAGGAGACGTTCCGGATCTGGAAATGGGGGCCATCCTGCTTTCCATGCGTATTAAGGGCGAAGGCGAAGCGGAGATGCTGGGCTTCTATGACGCGATGCAGCAACAAACCCTTCGCCTGACGCCGCCGGCAGGCAAGCCGATGCCAATTGTTATCCCGAGCTACAACGGTGCGCGTAAACAGGCCAACCTCACGCCGTTACTAGCGATCCTGCTGCATAAGCTGGGTTTTCCGGTCGTAGTACATGGCGTCAGCGAAGATCCGACGCGCGTGCTAACGGAAACCATTTTTGAACTGATGGGCATTGAACCAACGCTTCACGCCGGGCAAGCGCAAGCGAAGCTCGACGGTCATCAACCGGTCTATATTCCAGTTAATGCGTTGTGCCCGCCGATAGAAAAACAGCTGGCGATGCGCTGGCAGTTGGGCGTGCGTAACAGCGCCCACTCGCTGGCTAAACTCGCCACACCGTTTGCCGAAGACGCCGCGCTGCGCCTGTCGAGCGTGTCGCACCCGGAGTATGTCACCAAGGTTGCTCAGTTCTTTAGCGATATCGGCGGTCGTAGCCTGTTGATGCACGGGACGGAAGGGGAGGTGTATGCCAATCCGCAGCGTTGCCCACAGATTACCTTGATTGATGCGCAGGGCGCGCGAGTGGTTCACGAACGGCAAAGCGAACAGTCTGACGAGGCGGCGGTGTTACCGTCGGCAAAAGATCCGCAAACGACGGCGCGTTGGATTGAACGTTGTGTGGCAGGCTTAGAGCCCGTGCCGCAGTCGCTGAAAACGCAGATGGCCTGTTGTTTGCTGGCAACAGGTGAAGTCGGTTCGCTTGAAGATGGTTTAACGCGTATCGCGCAGAGATATTAAGTGCTCTGACCCGGCGGCGCTGCGCTTGGCCGGGCTACCTTTGTGCCTATTTGTAGCCCGGCCAAGCGCAGCGCCACCGGGAACACTCCCTACCTCAAATTCCACGCAAAAAAAAGCCCGGCGTGGCGGCCAGGCAAAAAAGGGTATTAACATTTCCAATGAGGGTTGGAGCATCCGTAAGAGGTCAGGCCTACGGGATATAACAGAGTTGGGCGATTATTTGTAGATAACCGCAGTACCGCTAACTTTGTTATAGGTGTTAGCAGAAGTGATGGTGTAACCGGTCGCGCCTGCTGCGGCAGCTTTCTGCGCCAGCTGAGCTTCCATACCATCCAGAGTGCTAGCACCCACAACAGATACGGTACCCACTTCATTCATTGTTTGTGCCTGAGTCGACGTGACCGGTTGGGCTGCGAAAGCACCAAAGGACAGAGTAGACAGGGCGATAGCAGCAACAGCATATTTAATGTTTTTCATAATCTTATCTCTCGCAGGTGATTCTGTTCAGGGGACGATGTTCTGTCGATGTGATAAGTATCACGTTTTTATTCGATGGAATAAATCGAAGAGAATTGATTACCATAATCAAATAATTTGAATGATTATTAATTTATTGATTATTAATAAATTATTCACGACATGAATGGTTTTGTCGGGAATCGGGGAAGGTGAAGGCTATCGAGGGCACAATTTGCCACTTTATTTATCAAAAAGCATGCTCGTAAAGATAACCGATTACTCTGTATGTAACGGTATGGATTTGTCATCAAAGCTGGTTTTAAGGGTAAATGACAGGACTATATTCTTGTTAGGTCTGCTACCGTAAACTTTTATCTCCCTTCTGTCTATCAAATGAGAGTAGAAGAATGGACACCCGCTTCGCTTATCTCAAGTTGCCCATCTTCTTCACATAATTTGAGTTATATTCGCTGTGTTTAGATCTCTGACCATTCCCGTAGCAGATTGTGGTAGAGATTAAGCAATGACAGCGCCTCTTCCGATTCACCGTGACGGTTTTTTAAAGACTGAATATTACCGTCAAGCTCAAACAGCATTGCACGTCGCTTATCATCGCGGATCATCGATTGGATCCACATAAATGATGCCACCCGCACGCCTCGTGTCACCGGTGTGACGCAATGTAGGCTGCTCGAAGGGTAAAGCACCAAATCGCCCGCAGGAAGCTTCACCGAGTGCTGGCCGTAAGTATCATTGATAGTTAACTCTCCGCCGTCATAGCTTTCCGGGTCGGATAAAAACAGCGTCGCGGAAAGATCGGTACGCATCCAGCCGCTTTGCGGATGCTGACGCACAGCGCCATCGACGTGGAAACCATAAGTCTCTTGCTGCTGGTAGCGGTTAAACAGCGGCGTTGAAATCGTTTTTGGTAGCGCGGCGGCAAAGAATAGTGAGTGACGATTGACCGCTGCCAGCACGTGCGCTTGCAGCGTTGCGTAGCGCTCACTGCGGGTGTCCACCTGTTGATTGTTTTTCACTTGCGCACCCTGCGCACCGACGGTTGCTCTGCCGTCTACCCAATCAGCCTGATTAAGTTCATCGATGAGATGACGAACCTCCTGCGCATTAAGCACGCCGGGAATGCGGTACATCATGGGAACTCTCCTTAAAAAAGTGGGGCTTGCGCCCCACGGTAAAACTTAGAAGTGAACGTTAGCCGTTAACGCAAAGGTGCGTGGCTCGCCCGGGTGGTAGCGATAACCACTTTTGTTAATGGAGGAAACGTAGTTGGTATCAAACAGGTTGTAAACGTTCAACTGCAGGTCGAGCGTACTGTTGACGCGGTAACCCAGTTTAGCGTCGGCAACCCAGTAGCTTTCGCTTGAGGACGGTGTCCCGACGGCGCCATCTTTACCGCGGTGCATGCTACCGATGTAACGTGCGCCTGCGCCCATGGAGATGGCGTCAGTGGCCTGATATTGGCTCCACAGCGTAAAGGCATGCTCTGGGGTGTATGGCAGTGATGACGAGCCGTCCTGGGCGGCATTTACGCCCTCACGGATAGTTGCGTGCTGTTGAGTGAAGCCACCAATTACCTGCCAGGCTGGGGTGATATTCCCGGCAACCGACAGTTCATAACCCTCTACGCGTTTCGTCCCGTATTGCGAGTAGGTGCCATCGTCGTTAGCTTCAACATCATTTTCAATATCGGTACGGAAGACGGCTGCCGACAGCAACAGGCGCTTATCGAGCACCTCCCACTTGGTGCCCACTTCACTGGTTTTGGCTTTCTGCGGTTTAAAGTCGGTACGGTTGGCGCTGCTGCCGCTACCGCCCGCTGCCAGCGCAAAGTTGCTGCCGCCTGGAGGCTGCTGGGAGATGGCGTAGTTGACGTAAACGTTGCCGTTTTTCGTCAGATGATACAGCGCACCTGCTTTCCAGTTCACCAGATTGCCAGACTTGGTTGCATCAACGGTAGTCACCGGAGAGTTTTTCGCCACGCCTGCCGGACAGGCTACTGCGCCACGGCCGGTGCCGCCGCACAGAGAGGCGCTGTCGTACTCGGTGTGATAGCTATCAAGACGAATACCGCCGTTAAGCTCGAAATCCTGAGTAATTTGCAGCGTATCAAAGGCGTAGATACCGAACGTATCGGTCTGACCGTTAGCGTTGGCCCCGCTACGTTGCAGGCCACCCAGGGAAATATTGCTATTTGGGTTATACAGATTTACCGGTGGTGGGGTAAACGGATAAACACCGTAGTTGGTCTGTTGCTCGTGGGTAAATTCCACGCCGGTGCTGATATCGTGGCCGATAGAGCCAGTGTAGAACTTCGACGTCAGGTTGGTTTGGTTGGTGAGGATCTTATTGCTGACATCTTTGGTGTTGGTGAGACGTGACCAGGTCCAGCTATTGACGTCATTAGGATTCGGTTGGCCAATATTGCTTGCGCCGCCCATCACCGCCGTCATCATGTAGTCCTGCTTAATCTGCGACCAGCGGGTGGTGTTACGAATCGTAGTGGTGTCGTTGAAATCGTGCTCGAAACGCATCGTCGCCGTATCGGTGGTCGAGTCATCGTAATCGGAGTTGGTGCCGTAGAAATTATGCGTGTCTACTTTGCCGGATGAGTTCAGCGCTGAGGTTGCCGCGTTAGGGGCAGAGTAGCCCGGCAGGCCTACGGCAGGCCTACGGTAGGGATGCCGCCATCCGGGGTATTGTTCTGCTTAACGTGCAGATAGTTAAGGTACAGGCGGTTTTGGGTGCCAAGGCCGAAGGCGATGGAAGGGGCGATGCCATAGCGCTCATTTTTGACGTTATCGCGACCCGCATCATGCGTCTTCTCGCCCATTACGTTTAAGCGCACGGCGGTTGTGTCGCCGATGGCTTCATTAACATCCAGCGTGCCGCGGCGATACCACGCACTGCCGACGCTTGCTGACGCATCGATACCTGAGTCCAGACGCGGCTGTTTGCTGATCATGTTGATTGAGCCGGTCGGTGCGCTGCGGCCATAGTCGGATCCTGATGGCCCTTTGATCACTTCTACCTGTTCAGTGTTGAACGTGTCGCGGGTCACGCTACCGATATCGCGAACGCCGTCAACATAGATACTGTTGGAGGTATCCGCGCCGCGCATGTAAATGGCATCACCGGTTGATGAGTTACCATTTTCCCCTGCGAAGAATGCTCCCACGCCCGGCACGTTTTTCAGTGCGTCAGTCAGGTTTGTTGCCCCCTGATCTTTAATCACCTGTTCGGAAATCACGGTCACGGTACGGGTGGTATCAGCGATCGGGCGGCTGAATTTTGGATCGGCCGATTTCGTTGGCGCGTACAAAGAAGGGGCCTGTGCTTCAACAACCAGCGTATCACCGGCGCTCTTTTCTTTGCTTTCAGCTGCCTGAGCGGCGGGGGTCAAGCCAATGCATAGACCGGTGAAAATGGTCAGAGAACTAAAGCTACTGAACGGGGTAGTGCGATTTTTTTCCATATCAATGAGCGTCTTATAATTATTACTAACGATGTTAATGATGACAATCGGGTACGTCATATCCCCTTTGCCACTGCAGGTTGCTTAATTTTTATTAAATGATGTTGATAATGATTGTGAGAAGCATTATCAAATCGCGTAACTTTTTAACACTCATTTGGGAAAAAATAAATACATAGCTTTACAGTTTCTTCATTTTTTATACATAAAGGTTACATGTTTAGCAGGGGCTTCCCGGCGGCGCTGTGCTTGGCCGGGCTACATTCGTGCATGTTTGTAGCCCAGGCGAAGCGTTCACGCCGCCCCGAGGCTGGTGGTAGCCCGGGCGAGGCATTTATGCCGACCCCGGGGATGCTCGGTGGAAAAGTTTGCGTAGCGCTTTCCAGAAGAGAAACTGATGAATTGCGTAGGATTTGCCCGGGAACTACGTTATCGGAATGAGTTTTTAATGCAGGAAATAACGCTAATGGTTCACTACTGTCGCCACCACCTGCCCGGAGGCACCTGGTTTTTCACCGTCAACTTGCGCAACCGACGCAGTTACCTGCTGACGAGCCACATCACCGCCTTAAAGAGAGCCATATCCGACGCCCAGCGCATCCAGCCGTTTACCATTGATGCCTGGGTTGTGCTCCCCGAACATATGCACTGTATCTGGACGTTGCCGTCGGGCGATGGTGATTTCTCGCAGCGCTGGAGAATGATAAAAAAGAGTTTTACGAAGGCGCTGAAGATGCAGGATATCTGGCAACCCCGGTTCTGGGAGCACACCATTCGTGATGAGGTCGATTATCGACGGCATGTAGATTATTGCTATTTCAATCCGGTGAAACATGGCTGGGTAAAATCGGTAAATGAATGGCCGTTTTCATCGTTTCATCGGGATGTGAGGTGTGGGCTGTATCCTGATGATTGGGGGGGTTGTGTTGATACAATAGATAGGGGAGAACGGCGATGAATTTTCCCGGCGGCGCTGCGCTTGGCCGGGCTACATTCGTGCATATTTTTATACTGAGCGAACGAATGAGTCCGTGTTCGTAGCCCGGCCAAGCGCAGCGCCGCCGGGTTTACCCGTTCGAGCACAAGCGCCCCCCGGGATTCCTGACAACCTAACGTGCGTCAGGCCGAATCAAATCAAAACGGTGGCTCTCATCGATTGTGTAATACGCCGAAGGGCCGCCGGCGCGCAGAACCGGTTGTGCGCGGGCGGTTTGGTAGATACCGTTCTCCAGCAGCGATTCATCGATATGGATCCCAACCACTTCGCCCAGTACCAGCCAGGTATCGACGGCGTCGCCGTCCGCACGGGTTAACTGAATGCACTGCGACAACCGGCACTCAAAGTTAACCGGGCTTTGTGCAACGCGCGGAGACTTTACCAGACGGCTCGGGGCAGCAGTCAACCCTGCACGGACAAACTCATCATCGCCGTGAGGCAACGTGGCGGAGGTTTCATTCATTGCCACCGCTAAATCACGGGTGGTCAGGTTCCAGACAAACTCTTTGGTGTCGACAATATTCTGCACGCTATCTTTCCAGCCGCTGCTGGCGAAACCGATGATCGGTGGGCGATAGTTAAAGCAGTTAAAAAAACTGTAGGGTGCAAGATTTGGCCGCCCCTGGAGATCAACGGAGGCAATCCAACCGATAGGTCGTGGCCCGACAATCGCATTGAGCGGGTCGTGCGGCAGTCCGTGCCCCTGTGAAGGCTGATAAAAATACATAGCGCACCTGTCATTTAATCGCAGGAAACCAGACTCCCTTATTTACCGCACCGCCGTCAACGGGTATCTTACGCGGCAATACGACAGGAGAAAGTCATGACTACCCAAAAGCCGGGGTTGCATCCGCGCAACCGCCATCATAATCGCTACGATCTGACCGCGCTGTGCGAAGCCTGCCCGGCATTGAGCGATTTTATTACCCTCAACCCGGTTGGGGAGCAGACGATTAATTTCGCTGACCCACAGGCGGTGAAGACGCTGAATAAAGCCCTGCTGGCACATTTTTACGCCGTAAAAGACTGGGACATCCCAGAAGGATTTCTGTGCCCGCCGGTGCCGGGACGCGCCGACTATATCCATCATCTTGGCGATCTGCTCAGTGATGAAAGCGGCAACGTGGTTAAAGGTGCCAGCATTCTGGACATCGGCGTTGGCGCGAACTGCATCTACCCGCTGATTGGCGCGCATGAGTACGGCTGGCGCTTTACCGGCAGCGAAACGCATTCGCAGGCGTTCTCCAGCGCGCAGGCGATTCTCGGTGCTAACCCAGCGCTTAATCGCATGATCCGTCTGCGTCGCCAGAAAGATCTTACCGCGATGTTTAACGGCGTTATTCATAAAAACGAGCAGTTTGACGCTACCTTGTGTAACCCGCCGTTCCACGACTCAGCCGCCGCGGCGCGTGCGGGTGGCGAGCGTAAGCGTCGCAATCTGGGACAAGAACGTGATGGTGCGCTGAACTTCGGTGGCCAGCAGCAGGAATTGTGGTGCGAAGGCGGCGAAGTGGCCTTTATCAAGCAGATGATTGCCGAGAGTAAAGATTTTGGCCATCAGGTGATGTGGTTCACTTCACTGGTATCCAAAGGCGAAAACCTGCCGCCACTGTATCGTGCGTTAACTGATGTAGGCGCGGTGAAGGTGGTGAAGAAAGAGATGGCACAAGGGCAGAAGCAGAGCCGCTTTATTGCGTGGTCCTTTATGGATGACGAAAAGCGTCGCCGCTTCCTGGCGCGTAAACGCTAAACGAAAAACGCCGTTTATCCCGACAGGAATAAACGGCGTGCTATTACGAAACGTGCTGTAAGAACTCTTGCAGACGCTGGCTCGGTGGATTCTTCACCAGCTCCTGTGGATTACCATCCTCAGCAATACGCCCTTTATCAATAAAGATCAGGCGAGAAGCCACTTTCTCAGCAAAGCCGATTTCGTGGGTGACGATGACCATCGTCATACCTTCTTCCGCCAGATCCTGCATCACTTTTAACACTTCATGACGCAGTTCCGGATCCAGCGCAGAGGTTGGTTCATCAAACAGCATCATTTTCGGCTTAACCGCCAGCGCACGGGCAATAGCCACACGCTGCTGCTGACCGCCAGACAGTTCAGACGGATAGTGATGCGAGCGCTCAGCCAGACCGACTTTCGCGAGCAGATCTTTTGCCAGCTTCTCCGCCGCATCTTTTTTCAGACCACGGACGCGGGTCGGGCCAAACATCACGTTTTCCAGCGCCGTCAGATGCGGGAACAGGTAAAACTGCTGGAATACCATCCCGGCTTCCTGACGAATAAGGCGCTCGTCAACTTTGGGATCGTTAACCTTCAGACCATCAACGAACAGATCGCCGCTGGTGATGTCTTCGAGCTTGTTGATGCAGCGTAGCAGAGTGGATTTACCGGAGCCTGACGGCCCGATGATCACCACCACTTCACCCTGTTTAATATCAAGATCGATGTTATGCAGCACCTGGGTTTGACCAAAATGCTTAGAGACGTTTTTAAATTCAATCACAGGATTTTCATCCTTCTTTCAAGACGACGCAGAATAAAGCTCAGAACGAGCGTAATGATCAGGTAGAAGACGGCAACGGCGCTCCAGATTTCCAGTGCGCGGAAGTTACCCGCGATGATTTCCTGGCCCTGGCGCGTCAATTCGGCGACACCGATAACAATAAACAGCGACGTATCTTTAATACTGATGATCCACTGGTTACCTAACGGCGGCAGCATACGACGCAGCGCCAGCGGCAGGATCACGTGGAGAATAGTTTCGCGACGGGACAGGCCCAGCGCCAGGCCCGCTTCACGGAAACCCTTATGAATCGACAGCACCGCACCGCGGGTGATTTCCGCAATATAGGCGCCGGAGTTGATCATAATGGTGACCACGGCGGCTGAGAATGGGTCGATGCGCAGATCGTTAAATGCCATAGGCAGGGCGAAGTAGATAAACATCACCTGCACGACGATGGGTGTTCCGCGAATGACTTCGATAAACACCAGTGCGATATGGTTGGCTACCCAACCACCGAAAGAGCGGGCGAAACCCGCGACCAGGCCGATAATCAAACCGCCGAACAGACCGAGGACCGAGATCAACAAAGTCATCTTGGCGCCTTCGATCAGAAGCGGAATGGCGGGCCAGATGGCACTCCAGTCAAACTGCATAATACGTTCCTGTTACCGTGGTGAAAAAACAAATCCCCAGCCAGGGCTGGGGAATCGCCAGCGTGCCGCCTTGGGTTACTCCGCTGGCGGCCGTTGGCAGGTCTGACTTATTATTTTGGCTCAGTACCGAACCATTTTTTGTAAATTTCGTTGTAGGTGCCGTTCTCACGCAGCGTTTTCAGCGCGCCGTTAACTTTTTCACGCAGTTCGTCGTTGCCTTTAGAGAACGCAATACCGTACTGCTGTGCTTCCAGAGACTCACCAACGGCTTTGAACTGACCATTACCGGCGGTTTTGATGAAGTACAGAATGTTTGGCGTATCGTGCAGAACCGCGTCAGCGCGGTTAGTGCCGAGTTCCATATAGGCGTTGTCGATGTTCGGGAACTGACGCAGGTCTTTGGTTTTGATATTGGCTTTCGCGTAATCAACGGAACCGGTGCCGCCTTTAACCGCAACCACTTTGCCATCGAGATCTTTAACGCTCTTGATGTCGTTGTTGTTGGCTTTCACCATCACCAGTAGGCCGCTTTTGTAGTAGCCATCAGAGAAATCGATCGCTTTTTTACGTTCTTCGGTGATGGTAATACCAGCCAGCGCCAGATCGATATTTTTAGTCTGCAACGCTGGGATAATGCCGCTGAAGTCCATTGGCTTCAGGGTGTAATCCAGTTTCAGTTCTTTCGCAATTGCCGCCCACAGATCAACATCAAAGCCGACATATTGATTACCCTGTTTGAATTCAAACGGAACGAATGCGGTATCCGTTGCGACAACCAGTTGTTTCTCTGCGGCTTGAGAAGAAACGGCAAAAGCCAGGGTGAGTGCAGCCAGTGAAACTTTAAACATTGACTTCATAGCATTTCCTTTTATATCCACGGGGCGATCCCCTGCGAGAACAATCGGCTTATGAAAAAATCGTGCCAACTTCACAATGCATTGTTTCTTAACAGATAATACTTTTCTTAATGCACAATATCGGTCAGATAAATGTTTTAACGCACCATATTGGGGCGCCAAATTGGTGCAGAAAAAATGTGTTGTTAAGTATGGTGTTTTTTAGCGCAAACGCAGGGGACAAAACAATCTTTTATTAACGATTGTGTGAAGTGACTATTACAAGTTGTTTACTTTGGTGGGGTTTGTTGTCATCTGGCTGCACTTTAATAGTGCAAAGAGGCCCGGCAGAGCTGCCGGGCGGTCATCACGTTTACTTATGGTTATTCGATATTGGCTTCAATGAACCACAGGAATTTATCCAGATCGCGTGATGCTGCGGTGAAGATATCAGCGGTGTCTTCGTCTTTGGCTTCAGAAATTGCTTTACGAACATCATTCGCCACAATTGCGTAACGCTCCGCCAGCGCTTTCAGGTGATCCTGCACGCTGGTGATATCCAGTGGATAGCTTTTCAGCGGGGTCTGGGCGTTGATGACCTGAGTTGTCCCAAGCGCGATACCACCAAGCTGTACGGCACGCTCGGCCATCGTATCCAGGTGATCGGTTAATGCGGTACGGAATCCGTCCAGCATTTCATGAACGGCAATAAAGTTTGCGCCGCGCATGTTCCAGTGAGCCTGTTTGGTAATCAGTGACAGATCGATAAACTGAAGAACCTGACGGTTGAGCAATGCAACGGTAGCCTGTTTTTCGCTTTCCGGAACATCGTTACGCGTATAGAGAAGTTGGGCGTTTTTGGTTTTAACCAGTTTTGCAGTACTCATAATCATATTTCCTCTTGATCTGATACACATATAAAAGCAAGTGTATCTGCGTCCTCATGAATTAACGAAAACAAGTATAGCACCACAGCGGAACGGTATTTTCTGATTCTGCCTATGGATCTGATAGCAATGACGAATGGGAGGGAAAAATTCGTTTTTAAACAGTTGCTTATTGTTTTTTTTGGCGCGATGAACTATTTGTGAAAATATATTAATTGATATGGATTAAATAACCATGCATTTTTTTATTGTTATTATGCATAGTGGTACGCACTATGCATAATAACGTAGATTAACTTATATCGACTTTCTCGATTTTGGTTTCCTGCCGCATGGTGAGCGTTGAACCCATTGACGCCATAATGATGGCACCCAGCGCAAGAGTTTGGTTAAACGTCAGCATTTCGCCAAGGAAAACCATCCCGGATAGCGCCGCCAGCGCGGGCTCCATACTCATCAGCGTACCGAAGGTTCGCGTTGGCAACCGCGTTAAGGCAATCATCTCCAGCGAGTAGGGGAGAGCGGTAGAAAGAATAGCAATGGCGAGTCCTATCGGAAGCAGCGACCAGTGCCACAGCGCGTCGGTGGCCTGGAAGGCTCCGAGGGGGACAAACACGATGGCGGCAATAAGCGAACCCATGGCGACTGTGGCTGGCCCGTGTTCCTCACCCGCGCGGCGTCCGCTTAGGATATAGACGGCCCAACCCGCACCTGCACCCAGCGCCAGAAGTGCACCGGTGAGATCAACATGCGCGACATCTTGACCCAGCGGTAGCAGGAACCACAGGCCGGTAATCGCCAGAATCACCCAGATGAAGTCAACCGGACGGCGCGAGGAAAACAGCGCCACGGCCAGCGGGCCGGTAAATTCAAGCGCGACCGCAATCCCTAACGGAATGCGTTGCAGCGAGAGATAGAACAGGTAGTTCATGGCGCCAAGAGACAACCCGTAAAATAGCAAAGGAAGACGTTGCTCTTTGGCAAAACGCAGGCGCCACGGCTTAAATACCACCACCAGAATCAACGTGCCCAGTGCCAGACGCAGCGCGGTGACGCCGGGCGCACCTATCAGTGGGAACAGTGACTTAGCGAGCGATGCGCCGCTCTGAATGGAGATCATAGAAATTAAGATGACGAGTATGGGTAACCATGACGGTAGCTTGCGAGACGTGCCGGGCATTGTATTCCTGTCAATTTTTGTCAAAGGAGGTAAAACCGGCAGTGTAATTGAAATAGTGCACTACGGTTGAGGGTTTGTTGAAAAAAAAATGGTGGGGAACGAGTAGAATTTCCTCAGTCGATGTTTTTTTCGTCTTTAAAATTAGGAATTGTCTGGAAATTTAAATTTATTTTTTACCGTTTTAGTAACAATAATTAAGGTAAAAAGATGAGTGTAATGAATGGGATAGCGACGAATGGAAAATAATTGTTACAACGTCGGTACCCTTAGACATCACTCATCCCAAAGAGTTTCTTAACAATTTTTGATATATTTGAATCTTAGGACTTATTAGAAGCACATTTGAGGTGGTTATGAAAAAAATTGCATGTCTTTCAGCACTGGCCGCAGTTCTGGCTGTTTCCGCAGGTACTGCAGTAGCTGCAACCTCCACCGTTACCGGTGGTTACGCTCAGAGTGATATGCAGGGCGTCGCTAACAAAGCTGGCGGCTTCAACCTGAAATATCGCTACGAAGCTGACAACAGCCCACTGGGTGTGATCAGCTCTTTCACCTACACCGAAAAAAGTGACACCCAGAACGGCCTGTACACTAAAGGTCAGTACTACGGCATCACTGCGGGTCCTGCTTACCGTCTGAACGACTGGGCAAGCATCTACGGTGTAGTCGGTGTCGGCTACGGTAAAGCACAGGGTAACAACTTCCCTGACAACAACAGCACCAGCGACTACGGCTTCTCCTACGGCGCTGGCCTGCAGTTCAACCCAATCGAAAACGTTGCTCTGGACTTCTCTTACGAGCAGTCTCGCATTCGTAGCGTTGACGTGGGTACCTGGATTGTTGGTGCAGGTTACCGCTTCTAATCACTTCGGTGATGATAAAAGGGGTCTTTATGACCCCTTTTTTAATGTCTGTTGTAAACCAATTTCCCGCCGTATTCAACAACCCGCTGCAATGTAGTCGCCGTTAGCGCTTATCGGAATCACCGTCACGAACAGCACGGTGGCGAAGAGAACAAGCATCACGCCCCCCACGATTTTGACTGCCGGCATCAGCCAATGATGACGCGGTGCATCGCCAAAAATGGCGACGGTACGCTCACGTGCGTAACGTACGGCTAGCGATAGCCCCAGAATCGACAATCCCGTCCCCAGCGCCATGGTCATAACCGCTGCCATCCCCCATGTCACCATGCCGAGCGCATTGGCGAACATGAGAATCATAATCGCGCCACTACACGGGCGTGCACCAATAGCCAGAATGACGCCCAGACGCGTCTTCCAGTCGCTCTCAGCTAGCGTTATTCCCACGCCATGATGCCCGCAGCCGCAGTGTTCATCATGCGTATGAAGCGGTTTGAGGGACGAGATGATGGGTCTGCGCGGACGCAGGTTCTGGCATGCCTGATAAATAATAAATGCGCCGAATAAGCCAATCATGACAGCACTGATTTTTTCGACAAACCAGCGGCTGATGCTGACATCGCCGGACGCCAGATTGAGTCCAATGGCCAGAATAAACACAAACGCAATCGCGCTTACGCCTTGCATGAGGCTGCCAATAAACGGTACCGCGCGGGCGGCAAACAGACTTTCTTTATTGGTGCTGAGGTAGGTGGTGACGATAAATTTACCGTGTCCGGGCCCGATAGCATGCAGTACGCCATACAAAAATGCGCCGCCAAGCAGCCACAGTCCACCGCTGTATTGGTGATTATGTATCTCAAGCAGATACATCACCAGATAGCGATGCAGGGTAATTTGTGTCGCCAGACACCACTGAATAAAAACACTCCAGTGCGCGTGCAAACTGAAGGCGACAGCCAGTAGCAGGAGAGTCGCCAATCCCGCACCCGGGATTCGCCAGTCAGAAGTGAGGCGTTGCACTGTCATCGTTTGACCTATAAGAAGCGGGCGTGAGGACAGTATAGTAATGCAATGTTAAGAAAATGTGCTATCCGTTAACCTGAACAAGATGTAACGGATAGCGCAAGAGATCGCGGAAGGTTTAACTCTTTGGATCAAAGAGATCCGTTTTCAGCGTATCGTAATCCACTTTTTGTAAGCGGAAATTGGTAATAAAGACCTTGCCGGCTTTTTGCTTCGAGATAAAACGATATTTCGGCACGATCTCTTTGGTTTGAATGCCTGTCCACTGTGAGAAGAAGCTCAGGAAATCGTTGGCCGAGCGGCGGGCCTTGATGATGTTATGCGTTTTATCATCGCTTGAGAGCACCATAAACGGTACCTGGAAGTTCTGCTGATACTTATCATCGTGCGCCAGGTACTGCACCGCTTTACCGCGTTCTTTAAATGCCAGACCGTGGTCGGAGAAATAGACCAATGAGAAGCTATCGGTATTGCTGCGCAACTGAGTGTAGAGCTGGCTCAGCAGGTTGTCGGTTTGCGTCATGGTATAGAGATAGCATGACGTCTCTTTTGACTGAACAAAGTGTTCATACTTGCCCTGAGTGCGATCGCAGGCCTGTGGGTGCGAACCCATCAGGTGCAGAACAATCAGCTGCGGCTGGCTACGCTGGGTGGCGAGCACCTGAGCGGTCATTTTTACCAGCGCCTCATCGCGGGTATTTTTATCCGCTTCAAAATCCCCACTTTTCAGGAACTGCACCTCATCGGCGCGTTTCGCAATACTGGCGATGGCGGTGTCGTACTCACCAATCTGGCCCTGGTTTGAGAACCACCAGGTCTGAAAGCCTGCACGGTTGGCGAGGGTAACAAAGTTATCCTGATACAGCGGCTTGCCGTCCACTACCCGGTTTAAAGTCAGGCCCAATGATTTTTGCGTTGAACCGCTGGCGGCAACGTAATTGGTGAACAGATTACCGTTAACCGAACTGGCAAACGGCGTGTTGTCCCAGTGTCCACCAAAAGCGCCTAACGCATCACGGCGTGCACTTTCGCCGATCACCACCACATAGGTATGGTATTTCGGCTTCACGGCGACCACATTCCAGGTATCTTTCACTCCGGAAAGCGCGGCCATTCGCTGCTGTTCATCAAGCACTTCATGATTATTCACGATAATGTCTTTCACAAAGCGAAAAGCCGGGTAGCCGGTATCTTTTAGCTTGAAGACACCGCCATAGAGCTGGTTTTGGATAGGCTGAACAAAGAATACGCCAATGCTAAACAGAAGACACAGCGTCTCCACAAGGCGCCAGCGCGGCTTATTTCCCACCTTACGTCTGACAGCGATGACGCCGAGCGCAAAGATAAAGAGACCCACCAGATAGCTGTACCACGGGAAAATGGTGAAGATTTCCGTCGATTCTTCCATGTTGGTGGAGTGCATCGCCAACAGGGTATTGAAATTGGGAGCGCCGTAAGCCTGGCTGAAAGGGAAGTAAAGCGCGGCGACAAGCGAGTATACCCCCAGAATGACCTTTTGAACTCTGGGCGCTGTACGCCATAGCAGATGTAAGACGCAGGTAAATGCCGCGGCATACATCAGATCCCAGCCATAGCCAGATAGCTGCGTGAAAGAGTAGCCCAGCGACAGGTTAATCAGCAGTGATTGTAAAAAATAAAGTCCTGGCCACAGGCTAACAGCAAGCACACGTGCGGTGAGGGATTCTTTCAGGGTTAGGTTCATAAATCGCAACTATAAAAACGCCATGTGCGTCCCCTGGCGTCAAGGGTTCTTTAGTGACCAGACGATGCGTGAAAAGGGGGATGCAAAGTACAGGGCTGCAAGAAGATAAAGCCAGCTTATAACGGGGTCAACTACTGATAACGAATTGTTTTGGGATGGGGCTTACAAAACCAGAAAATAAGCGGGGTTTTTAGCTCAAACGGGTAGGTTGCCAGCGGAATGTGACAGGGTGATGAAGCGGCGTCGCGACGCCGCTTAGCGGGACGGTTTGTCCTGCTGTGGCTTGTTGTTGAACAGGTCGCACAGCATTTCGATCAACATCAAACGGACTTTAAATGGAGAGTGGCTAAACACGCTGATACACCTCTTGAATTCGTTCATGGTTCCTCCTGCTTCCGGCTCGTCATTCCGTGATGAGCGTTCGTATTACATACAGATATAGCATAGGCTATATTTTATAGCTATGGCTAAAACGTTAAATTTTTGTGCTCGAGTCACAATCCATTACAATGGGCTCACTTGATATGACGCGTTAAGGCGTCACACAGATGAGGAAGTTCTATGGGCCGTCGCGCAGGTACGCCAATAACAAAAAAAGTGACGCAGCTGGTGAATGTCGAAGAGCACGTTGAAGGGTTTCGTCAGGTTCGTGAAGCGCACCGTCGGGAGCTGATTGACGACTATGTTGAGCTGATTTCTGATCTGATCCGCGAGGTGGGAGAAGCGCGTCAGGTTGATATGGCCGCACGTCTTGGGGTATCGCAGCCGACGGTCGCGAAAATGCTCAAACGGCTGGCGGGAGTCGGCTTGATTGAGCAGATCCCATGGCGCGGCGTTTTCCTCACCCCGGAAGGGGAAAAGCTGGCGCAAGAAAGCCGTGAGCGTCATCAGGTGGTGGAGAACTTCCTGCTGGTGCTGGGTATCAGCGCCGAGACCGCCCGCCGCGATGCGGAAGGTATTGAACATCATGTTAGCGAGGAAACGCTGGACATGTTCCGCCAGTTTACCGAGAAGCACGGGCATTACGCTGAATGAATCTCCCTTTTATTCGGTCGCTGATGCGCGACCGTTTCCTGCATCTGCTGATTATCATCGGCATTTTGCTGAGTTTTTTTGTGCCCTTTACGCCAGCACATTGGCCCGCGGTCATTGACTGGCACACCATTGTTACTCTGAGCGGCCTGATGCTGCTGACCAAGGGCGTTGAGCAGAGCGGCTATTTTGATGTCCTGGGACGTAAAATGGCGCGCCGCTTTGCCACTGAACGCCAGCTGGCGCTGTTTATGGTGTTGGCGGCGGCGCTACTGTCGACGTTTCTGACCAACGATGTGGCACTGTTCATCGTTGTGCCGCTGACCCTGACGCTAAAAAAATGGTGTGCGCTGCCCATTAACCGGATGATTATCTTCGAGGCGCTGGCGGTCAATGCTGGTTCGCTGCTAACGCCTATCGGCAATCCGCAAAATATCTTGTTGTGGGGGCGTTCTGGTTTGACGTTCCCGGCCTTTACCGGGCAGATGCTCCCGCTGGCGTTGGCCATGATGGCAACCCTGCTGGTGCTATGTTGGTTTTGTTTCCCGGCCAAAAAACTCGCGTTTCAAAGTAGTGACCGCACACCGTCATGGCAGCCTTTGCTGGTGTGGAGTTGTCTGGCGTTCTATCTGATTTTCCTCGCCGCGCTGGAGATGCAGCAGGAGCTGTGGGGGCTTGTTATCATCGCCGTCGGATTCTTGCTGCTGGCTCGACGAGTGGTGCTAAGCGTTGATTGGACGCTGCTACTGGTCTTTATAGCGATGTTTATTGATGTCTACTTGCTAACGGAACTCCCGGTGTTACAACAGTCACTGGCGGGGGTGAGCAGCTTGTCCGAAGGTCAGCTTTGGCTGACGGCGATTGGGCTGTCGCAGGTCATAAGCAACGTGCCGTCGACCATCTTGCTGCTCAACTATGTCCCGCCGTCAATGCTGCTGGCATGGGCGGTAAACGTTGGTGGTTTTGGCCTGCTACCAGGCTCGCTGGCGAATCTGATTGCACTGCGCATGGCCGCTGACCGGCGTATCTGGTGGCGCTTCCATCTTTATTCGATTCCGATGCTGCTATGGGCTGCGGCAGTAGGGTATGGGTTGCTGCTACTTTTGCGCTGACCTACCCGGAGTCGCTGACGCTCGTCCGGGCTACCGGTTGTTGTAGGCCGGATAAGGCAACGCTGCCATCCGGCAATCTGTACCGTTGCGCCTAATGGCGCGCCGCTTATCACGCCTACAAAGTACCCCGGACGAGCGTCTGTGACTCCGGGAAAACCCTCACCGACTCACAAAAATCGCACCTCCTGCTTGCGGATCTTTGCACCTTCCGGCTATATGACTAGTCATTAACTTTAAATGACTAGTCATATAGGAGCCGTACTATGAAACCATCACTGCCCGCCAATTTCCTGTGGGGTAACTCTGTCTCCAGCATGCAAACAGAAGGCGCCTGGAATGAAGGTGGCAAAGGCATGTCGGTCTACGATATCCGTGAACCAAAGGAATTTGCGTCTGACTGGAAGGTAGCAACCGACTCCTATCATCGCTTTGAAGAAGATTTTGATTTAATGAAAGATCTGGGCATGAACTGCTACCGTTTCCAGATTGCCTGGAGCCGTGTTTGCCCAACCGGTGACGGTGAATTCAATGAAGAGGGCATTGCGTTCTACGAACGCTTCATTACCGGGCTTATTGAACGTGGCATTGAGCCGATGATCTGTCTCTACCACTTCGACATGCCGCTGGCGCTCGCCGAAAAATATAACGGTTTCACCGACCGCCGGGTGTTAGAGGCTTTTGTCCGCTACGGTAAAAAAATGATCGACTGCTTCGGCGACCGCGTGACCTGGTGGCTGACCTTCAACGAACAAAACCTTTACCATATGCCAGAAGCTTTCCTGATTTCTGGCTATATGCGCGGCGATAAAACGTTGCGCGAGCTGTATCAGATTCAGCATCACGTAATGATGGCGCACGCCCACCTGACGAATTATCTGCACGAAACCAAACCGGGCAAACTGATGGGCGGTATGCTGGCGCACGCCCAGGTCTATCCGGCGACCTGCAAACCGCGTGATGTTTTTTGTGCCCGGCAGCTTGATGAGTTCTTTAACCAGAACCTGTTACGTGCATTTGCAGGCGAGGGCTACAGCCCGGAAGTGATGTATTTTGTCGATAAAGCGGGCCTGCGTGATATTTATCCTGACGAAGACCTGGCGGTGCTGGCAACCATGAAGAATGACTATATGGCATTCAGTTACTACGCCAGCCGAACGCTCGATAGCGACCCCATCCCGCAAGATACACCGGTCAATAACTACATGTTGTTTGGCGACAAGCCGAATCCACACCTGAAAGCGACCGAATGGAACTGGCAGATAGACCCGCTCGGTTTTCGCAGTATCATTACCCGCTATTACAATGACTGGCGTTTACCGGTGTTCCCGATTGAGAACGGCATTGGCGTGATTGAATCGTGGGACGGTGAAAACCAGATTGCCGATGATTACCGCATTGCCTACCATCGCGACCATATTAATGCCATGAAAGAGGCCATTTTCGAAGATGGCGCGCAGGTCATTGGCTATCTGGGCTGGGGGCTGATTGATATTCTTAGCTCGCAGGGTGACATGCGTAAACGTTATGGCGTGGTTTACGTCAACCGCGAAAACCACGATTTGAAAGATTTGTGCCGTGTACCGAAGAAAAGTTATGCATGGCTGAAAAAAGCCATACACAGTAACGGCGAAGAGATGTAACCACAGGAGCGGGTGATGGCAGCGAAGTACATCGCGATAGCGCGGGAAATCAAAAAACGGATCATAAGTCGGCAATATCCCGCTTCTGAGCCATTACCCGACCAATTTGCGCTGGCGGCAGAATTTGGCACCAGTCGCATGACGATTCAGCAGGCGATGCGGCAGCTGATTGTTGAAGGGTTAATCTACACCCGCAAAGGGCTGGGAACGTTTGTTCGTAAAAACTTCCTCCAGCTTTCGCAGTGGGACATTCATGGCAGCGATTATTCTGGTGCGACGGAAACCTGGGGGCATCTGGGCAAAGTGGAAAGTCAGGTGATTCGCTTCGAGCTGCGCTTCCCAACACAGAAGGAGCAGAGCTCTCTGCTGATTGATGCCGATGCGCCCATCTACGATTTTGTGCGTTTACGACTGCTGAACGGTGAGCCACTCTCATTGGATATTACCGTTATGCCCGTCTCGCTGGTGCCGGGGCTAAATAAAGAGCATCTGGAAAATTCAGTTTTTCAGTACCTGCAGGAAAATCTGGGGTTGAAAATGATGGGGTCGTACCGTGTCGTACGGGCATTAAAGCCGACGGAGCTAGATAAAGAGCATCTTAACTGCGAAGCGGGCGACCCGATTCTGGAAGTGGAGCAGGTTATCTATCTGGATGATGGCACGCCGCTTGAGTATGCGCACTGTCACTATCGTTACGATCACGGCGGGATTGTTATCGTCAATAATGGATAGAAAAATGGCGGGTGATTAACCCGCCATTTTTTTGTCACCATTTCTGGTGTGTTCCCGGCTACAGAATGTAGGCCGGATAAGGCTTTAGCCGCCATCCGGCAATCCACATCGGATGCCCTATCAGTTCAGACGAACCGGCATCCCAGAACGGTTTTTCACCGCCTGTTCAACAATGCTCTGATCAACGTCAGACTGGCTGGTGACAGCCTGCACCGCTTTAGTCAGAGAAATCGGAACGACTTCACCTTCTTCAAACTGTGCTTCAGTAGTAGACAGCGGGTTGTGAACTTCAATGAAGCGGCTACCATCTGGCTCAGTCGTTGCCTTCACAGGCTCATCAATAAACTGTACACGCGTACCAACCGGCACGTTCTGGAACAGGAATTTGATGTCTTCGTTACGCAGACGTACACAGCCATGGCTGACGCGCAGGCCAACACCAAAGTTGGCGTTAGTCCCGTGGATAGCGTACAGGCGACCAATATACAGCGCGTAAAGGCCCATAGGGTTGTCTGGACCTGCTGGAACGACGGCTGGCAGCGGCTCGCCTGCGGCTTTATATTCTGCGTGCATTTTCGCCGTTGGTGTCCAGGTTGGACCCGCTTTCTTACGTTCTACCTTGGTTGTCCAGTTGATAGGTGTATCTTTGCCCAACTGGCCAATACCGATTGGCAGCACGATAACGGTGTTAGTGCCTTTCGGATAGTAGTACAGACGCATTTCTGCGCTGTTAATCACAATACCTTCGTGCACGGTATCAGGCAGAATCACTTGCTGAGGAATGTTCAGCACGGTGCCGCCTTTTGGCAAGAAAGTATCCACGCCGGGGTTAGCTTCCAGCATGTTGGACAAGCCCATTTGATACTGGGCAGCGAAGTATTCCAGCGGTTGCTTATTGTCATCCGGAATGGTGATAACCTGGTTCTGACCGACAATGCGGCTGCCGTTGGTCGGCAGCGGGTACGTGACCGCAGATGCCGAATTACAGAAGCCTACGACAGCAAGCGCCGCAGCGAAAAGCGTTGTTAATTTAATGTTCATGTTGTGCGAGGTATCAGTGCCCTTACGGCCGTTGTTTGGGAATTCAGACTGTTGGTAGGAGCGCATTATATGTGCATTCCTTGTCGCAGGGAATTCGGATGTGTACGAAATCACATTTTTTTCACTTGGGTTACATTTTAGTCTCTGGCGAAGGCGGGCGCTTTTTATTCCCGATTGTGGCACAATAGGCGGTTTGTCACATTCTTCACATTCTTCAGGATACTCCCGTGTTAGTTACCAGCAACGTCACCATGCAGTTTGGCAGTAAGCCGCTGTTCGAAAACATCTCCGTCAAATTTGGCGGCGGCAACCGTTACGGCCTGATTGGCGCAAACGGGAGCGGCAAATCCACCTTTATGAAAATTCTCGGCAACGATTTAGAACCGTCGCTGGGTAACGTTTCCCTCGATCCGAACGAGCGCATCGGTAAGCTGCGCCAGGATCAGTTTGCTTTTGAAGAGTTCACGGTGCTGGACACGGTGATCATGGGGCATGCTGAACTGTGGGAAGTGAAACAAGAGCGCGACCGTATCTATGGTCTGGCTGAAATGAGCGAAGAAGATGGCTATAAAGTGGCCGATCTTGAAGTGCTTTACGGCGAGATGGACGGTTACTCTGCGGAATCCCGCGCGGGCGAACTGCTGCTGGGCGTCGGTATTCCGGTTGAACAGCATTGGGGCCTGATGAGCGAAGTTGCGCCAGGCTGGAAACTGCGTGTTCTGTTAGCACAGGCGCTGTTCTCAAACCCTGACATCCTGCTGCTCGACGAACCAACGAACAACCTGGACATCGATACCATCCGCTGGCTGGAGCAGACGCTTAACGATCGCGACAGCACCATGATCATCATTTCGCACGACCGTCACTTCCTGAACATGGTCTGTACCCACATGGCCGATCTCGACTACGGCGAGTTGCGCGTATACGCGGGTAACTACGATGAGTACATGACCGCTGCGACCCAGGCGCGTGAACGTCTGCTGTCCGATAACGCTAAGAAAAAAGCGCAGATTGCCGACCTGCAATCCTTCGTTAGCCGCTTTAGCGCCAACGCCTCCAAATCTCGTCAGGCAACGTCTCGCGCTCGTCAGATTGATAAAATCAAACTTGACGAAGTGAAGGCCTCCAGCCGTCAGAACCCGTTCATTCGTTTCGAACAGGATAAGAAACTGTTCCGTAACGCGCTGGCAGTTGAAGAACTTGCGAAAGGCTTCGATAACGGCCCGCTGTTTAAAGACATCAATCTGCTGCTGGAAGTGGGCGAGAAGCTTGCCATTCTGGGTGCCAACGGCGTGGGTAAAACCACCATGCTGAAGACGCTGGTCGGTGAACTGACTGCGGATCACGGTACCGTGAAATGGTCTGAGAATGCGCAAATTGGTTATTACGCGCAGGATCATGCGGAAGATTTCGATAACGATCTGACCGTGTTCGACTGGATGAGTCAGTGGAAACAGGAAGGCGATGACGAGCAGGTCGTTCGTGGCTTCCTGGGTCGTCTGCTGTTCAGCCAGGACGATATCAAAAAGCCGGCGAAAGTACTCTCCGGTGGTGAAAAGGGTCGCATGCTGTTCGGTAAGCTGATGATGCAAAAACCGAACATTCTGGTGATGGATGAACCAACCAACCACCTGGACATGGAATCCATTGAATCACTGAACATGGCGCTGGAAATGTATCAGGGCACCCTGATCTTCGTTTCTCACGACCGTGAATTCGTCAGCTCACTGGCGACCCGTGTGATTGAAATTACGCCTGAGCGCGTGGTGGACTTCACCGGTAACTACGAAGATTACCTGCGCACCAAAGGCGTCGAGTAATATGTCTTCGGGTTCCCTTGGGAACCCGATTTGCGTAGCCCGGCTAAGCGCAGCGCCGCCGGGTTCTTTTCCTCAGCTATTCAATCTGCACTTTCGATCCCCAGCGCACGCCTGCCGTGGACGTTCAAATCTTCCAGCGTAAACCGTCCTTGCCAAGCAGCCTCATAATCTTCACGCGGGAAATCGCCCGGTGATGCACCACGTTCCAACGCAGCTTTGACCTTATGCGCATAGGCGAGGTTTTTGGCGCACATCGGTGCGGCGGGAATATACATGACGTTGCCCCAACCCTGCTGGTTTTCCACCGCTGCGACCGAGTGGATGACATCGCAATGCCACCACACGGAATCACCGGCTTCGAGCGCTGGAATGGAGGTGAGGGCGCTCATCAACAGTGGATGCCACTTCTCAGAGATCGGCAGGACTCTGCCCGGCGCCACGCCGCACAGTTCATCGTCTGGTACATCGTCAAGCAGCGGGCGCAGCAGCACATAAGCCATCGCTTCGGGAATCGGCACCACGTGCAGTAACCCCTGATCCGGGAGCATATCCGACAGCGCCGTCCAACCCTGGAAGGTGCGGAACACGGAGCATTTGGTGGTGTTATCGACGGTGTACTCTTCAACCTCGGTGCGGTGTGCTGCATTCCACGGATCGTAGCGATCCACATTGCCGTTAAAGACACTGGCGAATACCTGCTGATAGGCCGGAAGCAGCCAGCGCTCCAGCGCACCGGAATCGGTATGTGCGCCGAGCCCTTTCGAGGTGGTGCCCGGCGGACGGCGACGAATGCGATCGGGATAAATCACGCTAATATCCGGGTTAAACCACTGCTTACCGTCGCTTTCTACCTGCCACAGACGGTTTAAAAATGATTGTGTCTGCGCCATTTCCGGGCTTTGGCGCGCCTGCATCTGCGCTTGTGACCAGTAGATCGGGTAGATCTCAGGACGTGAAGCGTCCAGCGATCCGAAGAAGCTGTCGCCCGGCCCTTTGTAGACATCGTCGAAATGGTTGAGGTCGAGGTAGTCGAGCATCGAACGATCCCAGGCCAGCGCCTGTTCACGTGGGAAGTGGCCTTTAATCACTGCACAGCCGCGGCGTTTCACTTCGGCGCGGGAGGCATCGCTGATATTTCCAGCGGCAATATCAGCAAAGGGGATCACCGGCCATACCGGCAGATTCTGTGCCTTTAGCGCGTTAATTTCCGCCACCCGCGCTCTGATGGTGGCGCTCAGGCGGTCGAACACCGCCTGGACGTCGCCAATCTGCGCACGCAGCGCTTGTTTCATTTGACGAATGGCCGCTTTAGGATCGGCAGGCAGCGTTTCGTGGGTAAAGATAACCGTCATATCAACCTCGCAATCTTTCATTCGAAAGTTATTTTTATTACAAGCGATACTTTAGGTTAAAATAAAGTTAATGCAAGATTAATGTTTTGAGGTGGGAATAGCCCGTTCGAGCGAAGCGATGCCGGGATTTGGCTCCGAGCCGCCCCGGGGTCGGCGTAGACGCCTCGCCCGGGCTAAGATTAGAACGGGGTGGTACCGTCCAGCACAGCTTGAATCACGTTCAGCGCGCCGTCGTGGTTGTTATCGTCGGTCTGATAGTCGGCGATGGCTTTAATGCTGTCGGCGGCGTTGTCCATGGCGAAGGCGTACTTCACCAGTTTCAGCATTTCTGCATCGTTGCCGCTGTCGCCAATCGCCACGCACTCTTGCGGTGAGATCTGCCAGCGTTTTAGCAAGCGGCTGATACCGTTGGCTTTGTGCAAACCGGGAATGATGAGATCAACAAAGCCGAAGCCGCTGGTGACGGGCTTCATAATGCCATCAAGGGAGATATGGAGTTTATCGACTAACGCCGGAATAAGGCTGTCTGGCAGGTTTAGCGAGAATTTAAACATCTTGTCGTCGATGTCGTGATAGTTCGCCACGCGCTTTAAACGGTAATAGTGTTTGGACATCAGCGCCACCAGTTCTTCTGGTGCATTTTCGCTGATATAGGCGCTTTCCAGTCCGCAGGCGACAAAATGGAGCTGCGGATCTTTTTCCAGTTCACCAATCACCGTTTGATATTCATGGCGAGTCAGTTCCCCGTGGAAAAGCTCATGTCCGTGTTCGTACACCAACGCACCGTTTTCGGCGACATAGGAGATGCGGTCTCGGATTTCCGGGAAGAAGGTGATGAGCTGATAATACTGGTTGCCGCTGGCGACGACGAATTCAATGCCACGCTGTTGAAGCTGTTCAAACTGCGCCAGAAACCGTGAACGGTCGTAGGTTTTGGCGTCATTAAGAAAAGTTCCGTCCATGTCTGTGACGATAACTTTAACGGTCATACGGGATGCTCCTGGGGTAACTCCGGCCAGCAGCAATTTAATTACAATGTGAGCTAAAGCACAAATTTATTTCATTCGAAAGACCCGGCGGCGCTGCGCTTGGCCGGGCTACAAACTTACACAAAATTTCCCCGGTGGCGCTACGCTGGCCGGGAGACAAACTTGCACAAAGTAGCCCGGCCAAGCGCAGCGCCGCCGGGAGGCCGTGAATTACAGCGTATGCTCAGTACGCGCGATAATATCGTCCTGCGCATCCGGCGACAGCGCGGTGAAGAACGCCGAATACCCCGCCACGCGCACCACTAAATCACGATACTGATCCGGATGCTTCTTCGCCTCCAGCAGCGTTTCGCGCGACACGATGTTGTACTGAATATGCCAGCCTTTATGCACCTCAAAGAAGGTGCGCAGTAGCGCCATCAGTTTCTGTTTATCGCTCTCGTTTTCAAGCGTTGCCGGATTTAGCTTCTGGTTTAACAGCACGCCGCCAAGAATCGCCGACGTTGGCAGTTTCCCAACCGAACTTATCACCGCCGTTGGGCCGAGATGGTCAGTACCCGACGCCGGGCTAGCCCCTTCGGCAAGCGGTGTTTTGGCCTTGCGCCCATCCGGGGTTGCCATCGTCTGCGCACCAAATGGCACGTTGGCCGAAATGGATGACGTGCCCGCGTAGTAGTTACCGCCAATCGGGCCGCGACCGTAGCGCGGGTTGTGGTACTGCTTCAACTCGTCGATATAAGTCTGATACGCGCGAGCCAGCAGGGTATCCACGCTGTCATCATCGTTGCCATATTTTGGCGCGCCGTTAATCAGACGCTGACGCAACTGCTCGTGGGTCAAGCCGTCGTAATCTTCCGCCAGCGCTCTTGCTAATTCCTGCTGGCCAATCATGCCCTGATCGAAGACCAGTTTTTTCACCGCCGCCAGGCTGTTGCCGAGGTTGGCGATACCCACCTGGAGGCCAGAAACCCAATCGTACTTCGCGCCACCGGACTTGATGCTTTTTGCGCGTTCAATACAGTCGTCAACCAGCGCCGAGCACAGAATATCGTGCACGTTTTCTTCTAACATGGTGTCGACCACGTACTCAATCTCAATGGATTTGCGGGTGTAGTAGCGGATTTGCGTATCCCAGTCGCCCAGCATTTGATCGAAGTTGCTGAAGTTGCCTTTCGACAGCGCGTGCTCCTGCGGTAGAAACACCTGTCCGCTGGTGGCATCGCGCCCGCCTTCCATCGCTGCCAGCATCACGCGGGCGAAGTTGATGAAGCTCATGCCGGTGCAGCGGTAGCCCCACTTGCCGCCGACGGCGGTTTCGATACAGCCGATGGCCGCGTAATCGTAAGCGTCCTCTGGCTCGATACCCAGTTTGATAAATTCCGGGATCACGATTTCATCATTGTTGAAGGCCGGCATGCCGAAGCCGCAGCGAATCACCTGTACGCAGGCGTCGAGGAAATCGTTACTCATTCCCGCGTGATAGCGCACGCTCAGGTTTGGCTGCGTTGAACGCAGGCGACCGCAGGATTCAAGAATGGCGTAGGAGAGTGGGTTAACCGCATCCTGCGCTTCACCATTCACCAATTTCTGACCGCCGATAGTGACGTTCTGATACAGCGGGCTACCGGCGGAGGCTTTGGAGTGCGAGCCGGAGCGGATTTTGTTCACTTCCAGCAGTTTCAGCCAGCAGCTGTGCAGCAGCTCAATGGCCTGCTCGCGTTCCAGCGACTGCTCTAGCTCAACATCGCGGCGGTAGTACGGGTACAAATACTGGTCCATACGGGCAAACGACACCGAGTGACCGTTGGACTCAATTTGCAGAATCAGCTGGATGAAATAGCACAGCTGCAATGCCTGCCAGAAAGTTTTCGGTTGCTCGTGAGCAATCACATCGCAGTTGGCTGCCATTGCCAGCAACTCGTCGCGGCGGCTTTCACGGATCTCTTCAGCGGCCATCTTGCGTGCCAGCTCGGCGAAGCGCGTAATGTGCAGACTGACCGCGTCCAACACAATATCGATCCCTTTCAGGAACTGCTCACCGTGCAGATCTTCCAGCACCGTCAGGTTGATGCGCGAACGGCGCTCGGCCACTTTGGCGCGCATACCGTCAAGGCCTTTTTCCAGCAGCAGCGGGAAGTTCACCGCCAGGTGGGCGTCGCCGGAGGTCATGTTGCCTTCGGCTTTGATGATGCCGGTTGCCAGCAGTGCTTTTTGCTCGTCGGTGAACATGCCATAGCAGCGATCCTGCACGGTTTGCCCACGCCACCACGGACACACTTCATGCAGTACGCGTTTGTCCTCTTCGCTGACTGCAAAACCGGCACCTGGGCGATCCGCCAGGTCATCAATCTCTTTTTCAATCCAGCTAACGGTGTATTCCGGGAAGATCGGCGCCGCACGTACAACGCTCGCCTGATTACCAATAATCAGCTCGTCATGTTTGATCCAGATGGTACGCTCCGCCAGGTGATGCGCCAGCGCCAGCGCGCGGCGTACCGGAATCGGCTTATCCAGATGCTGCTGATACGCTTCGGTATAGTGGCGCGCACGTTCCGTACATACCGGTGGCTTCACGATATGCACCAGCGCGTTTTTATGGGCCTGAATACGGCTGGTTAATTTGTCGAGTTTTAGCATCGTCATCAGTTTTATCCTCGTAGTGTCGCCGTTAACCCTTTTTCATGAGCATACTGTTGGGCAAAATCCAACAGTGCCGGGTCGTTTAGCGGCTTATCGGGTGCGAAGTAGGGAAGGTCGAGCAGGGCATATTTATTGATACCCAACGTGTGGTAAGGCAGAAAATGGATATCGCGCACCACGTTCATGTCGGCGGCAAAATCAGTAATGGCTTTGATGGACTCTTTATCAGCATTAAAGCCTTGAATCAGTGGTACGCGTAGCGTGATGTTTTTTCCGGCGGCGGCCAGACGATTCAGGTTATCGAGTACCCGTTTAGCCGAGCCGTCTGTCCACTGTTTAAAACGCGCTTCATCAACATGTTTTAGGTCAGCCAGGAACAGGTCGGTATACGGCAGTGCTGGTTCCAGATAGCGCCACGGTACGTGCAAGCAGGTTTCAACCGCCGTGTGGATACCCTGCTCGTGCGCGCTTTTTAACAGCGTTAATGCCAGTTCGGGATTCATAAACGGTTCGCCGCCGGAGAGCGTCATGCCGCCGCCGCTGCGTTCGTAAAATGGTTTGTCGCGCAGGACGGTGGCCATAATCTCATCTGCGTTTTTCTCTTCGCCGCAGACGGTTAATGCCTGGGTTGGGCAGCAGTCGGTCAGCGTGGCAAGCTGAGCGTCATCCAGCTTTTCCCGATGAATGACCAGCCCGTTCAGCGCACGTTCAATCACCGTCGGCGCGGCTTTCTGGCACAGGTCGCAGCCGTCCAGACACAAACGTGGGTCGAACAGGAGATCCTGCCCGCGGGCGCGGCTTTCAGGGTTCTGGCACCAGCGGCAGCCGAGTGAACATCCCTTCAGGAAGACCACGGTGCGAATGCCTGGACCATCGTGGGTGGAATAGCGCTGAATGTTGAAAATCATATGCTGCCCTCATCTTTCGTATAAAGATTAAATTACTTTCGAATGAAAGTTATCTTGATGTGCGTCAACTTAGGATGAGGTTTTGCTGTGGTAGTGTTATTCCATGCTGAATATCACGGTTTAAGGAAACATCATGGAACTCTATCTAGACACCTCCGACGTAGTGGCTGTGAAGAAACTGGCGCGCGTGTTCCCACTGGCGGGCGTGACCACTAATCCGAGTATTGTGGCTGCCGGGAAAAAGTCGCTGGACGTGCTGTTGCCAGAATTGTATGAAGCAATGGGCGGCAAAGGGCGCTTGTTTGCGCAGGTGATGGCGACGACCGCTGACGGCATGGTGGCTGACGCGCATAAGCTGCGGGCAATTATCCCCGATCTGGTAGTGAAAGTGCCGGTAACGGCGGAAGGACTGGCAGCGATTAAATTGCTGAAAGCCGAAGAAATCCCTACGTTGGGCACCGCGGTCTATGGCGCTGCGCAGGGGCTGCTGTCGGCATTAGCGGGCGCCGAATACGTAGCACCGTATGTAAACCGTATGGATGCGCAGGGCGGTAACGGGATCCAGACCGTGGCTGAGTTGCAGGATTTATTGACGCTGCATGCGCCGCAGTCAAAAGTGCTGGCGGCGAGCTTTAAAACCCCGCGTCAGGCGCTGGATTGCCTGCTGGCAGGGTGTCAGTCGATTACCCTGCCGCTGGATGTGGCGCAACAGCTCATCAGCTATCCGGCAGTAGATGCCGCGGTGGCGAAGTTTGAGCAGGACTGGCAGACGGCGTTTGGACGGACGTCGCTGTAAACCGGAACCCGCTTCTTGTGTGGAGCCGTAGGCCCGATAAGCGCAGTGCCATCGGGCAGCACTGAGCAGATTACCGGATGGCGGCGTGCCGCCTTATCCGGCCTACAATGAGTGATCTGTTGCTGCCTGGCCACACACTTCACACGTCGGGTTACGCATCAGCTTCATCTCTCGAAACTGACAGCGCATCGCGTCATACATCACGATTTTACCCGCCGCTGGCGTGCCGTAATGGGCCAGCACTTTAATCGCTTCCATCGCCTGCATCGACCCAATCACGCCTACCAACGGTGCCATCACACCCGCTTCCACGCAGGTCAACGCATTCTCACCGAACAGGCGGCTCAGGCAGCGATAACAAGGCTCACCGTCCTGATATGTAAAGACCGAAATCTGGCCTTCCATGCGAATTGCTGCACCGGAAACCAGTGGGATTTTATGTTGGAAGCAACCGGCGTTAAGCTGGTTACGAATGGCGACGTTGTCGGTACAGTCGAGCACGGCATCATGCTCGGCAATCAGCGCCCACAGCGCTTCTTCTTCAAGCATCGCATTCAGGGTAACCAGCGTAGTGTGCGGGTTAATGCGCGCCAGCGCATCACGCGCGGAGTCAACCTTTGGCTGGCCGAGAGTGGCATCGCTGTGCAGCGTTTGTCGTTGCAGATTGGAGAGTGACACGGTGTCAAAATCGAGCAGCGTCATAAACCCTGCACCCGCCGCCGCCAGATACTGCGCCGCTGCGCAGCCTAAACCGCCAAGCCCCACCACCAATACGCACGATGCCTTCAGCTTCTCCTGACCGTCAAAATCAAAATCCCGCAGGATGATTTGCCGGTTATAACGCAGCATCTCGGCATCGCTTAGCTCCAGGGTCATTACAGGCCACCCAGCAGATGGTTAAACGGCTCAACCTCAACCCATTCACCGGCTTCCACGCGACCACGCTCGCGCTCCAGCACGATAAAGCAGTTACCCTGGCTAAAGGAGCTGAAAATATGCGAGCCCTGATGGCCGGTTGTGGATACCGTCAGTTCGCCGTTGTCATTGCGGGTCAGCAGACCGCGCTGGAAATCGAGGCGACCCGGGGATTTTTTCAGGGTGTCGGTGGTGCGCACGCGCAGACGTGGGGCCTGAGTGGCCTGGCTGCATGCACTGAGCTTAGCCAGCAATGGCTGCACCAGTTGATAGAACGTTAATGCCGCCGATACCGGATTGCCCGGCAGGCCGCAGAACCAACTGTGGCTTAGCTTGCCGAAGGCGAACGGTTTGCCCGGTTTAATCGCCAACTTCCAGAAGCTGATTTCGCCCAGTTCATCGAGAATCGTTTTGGTGTAATCCGCTTCACCCACCGACACGCCGCCGGAACTTATCACTACATCCGCTTGCTTATCCGCTTCGATAAAGGTTTGGCGTAACTGTTCAGGGTCGTCGCGAATAATGCCGAGGTTAATCACCTCACAGCCGAGCTGTTCGAGCATCAGGTGCACCGCCAGACGGTTGGTGTCGTAAATTTGCCCATCGCCCAACGGCTGGCCTGGCAACTGGAGTTCATCGCCGGTAGAGAACAGCGCGACGCGAATTTTACGAACGACGCTCACCTCTGCAATGCCGAGCGAGGCCAGCACCGGCAGTTCAGCGACCGTCAGGCGAGTGCCAGCAGGAAAGACCACTGCACCATCGGCAATGTCTTCACCACGACGGCGAATATTCTGCCCCGGCTTGACGTTAGCGATGAAACGCACGCCCGCGTCGGTTTGCTCAGTCTCTTCTTGCATCACCACGGCTTCACAGCCCGCAGGAATCGGCGCGCCGGTCATAATACGGATGCAGGTGCCTACAGGCCATTCACCGTGGAACGGTTGCCCTGCAAAGGCTTTACCCGCGACGGTCAGTGGCGTTTGCGCCGCAAGACAGGCCAGGCGCACCGCATAACCATCCATCGCCGAGTTATCAAAACCCGGTACGTCCAGTGGAGAGACGATATCGCTGGCGGTAATGCGGCCGAACGCCTGCAACAACGGGACTGATTCGCGGTCATGCAGCGGGGTAATCTGGTCTAGCATCTGCGTCAGCGCGGTATCAAGCGGTATCAATCCGGCGGTAAAATCCATGTGTAAACTCCTGCGGGAAACGTTCGAATGCGCCCATTATGGCAGAAAAGCCCCGCAGACTGTATGCCACCTGTGGTGTAGCTTTACATCACCGGACGCTCTTTCTATATTCAAAATTGATATAGGAGCTGAGTCACTATAATGATATTTATAAATAAAATGACGTAAGGGATAACAAATGGGCAAGGCAGTCATTGCGATTCACGGCGGTGCCGGAGCAATAAGTCGTCATCAACTTTCAGCGCAAAAAGAGCACGAATACGTGACGGCGCTTTCTGATATTGTCGAAAGTGTTCAACGAATGCTGGAAGAGGGTGCCAGCGCACTGGACGCGGTAACCGAGGCGGTACGCCAGCTGGAGGAGTGTCCGCTGTTTAATGCCGGCATCGGTTCGGTATTTACCGCCGCCGAAACGCATGAGCTGGATGCCTGCGTCATGGACGGTCATTCGCTCGAAGCGGGTGCTGTCGCTGGCGTGAAACATCTGCGTAATCCTATCCTGGCGGCCCGTTCGGTACTGGAGAATAGTCCGCATGTGATGATGATTGGTGAAGGTGCAGAAGCCTTCGCTCAGGCGCAAGGTATGGAACTGGTGAATAATTCCCTGTTCTCCACCGACGCGCGTTTTCAGCAACTTCAGCAAGCGCGGAGTAACGGCGAGTTTATTCTCGACCACGACGCCTCACCGCTCGACGAACGCCAGAAAATGGGCACCGTCGGGGCCGTGGCGCGCGATATCAACGGCAACCTGGCGGCGGCAACGTCCACCGGCGGGATGACCAATAAATTGCCCGGCCGGGTGGGTGACAGCCCGCTTGTCGGGGCGGGATGCTATGCCAATAACGCCAGCGTCGCAGTTTCGTGTACCGGGACCGGCGAGGTGTTTATCCGCACGCTTGCGGCCTACGATATTGCAGCGCTGATGGAGTACGGTAACCTCAGCTTGTTCGAAGCCTGCGAGCGCGTGGTGATGGAAAAACTCCCGGCGCTGGGCGGCAGCGGCGGGCTTATCGCCATCGACCGTGAAGGTAATGTGGTGCTGCCGTTTAACAGCGAAGGAATGTATCGTGCCTGGGCCTATGCCGGCGATACGCCAACTATCGGTATTTACCGGGAATAGAAGGAGTTAGCGTGCCACATTCCGCCGAACTTGACGCTTCGCAGGTACTGAGTCTTCAGAACCTGAATGTGGCGTTTCGTCAGGACAAACAGTCCGTTCGCGTCGTCAATCAACTCTCATTGACGCTTAATCGTGGTGAGACGCTGGCGATTGTCGGCGAGTCGGGTTCGGGAAAATCGGTGACGGCACTGGCGCTGATGCGTCTGCTGGAACAGTCCCGTGGACAGGTTTCCTGCGACCATATGCTGCTGCGGCGGCGTAACCGTGAGGTGGTTGACCTGCGGTCGCAGACGCCTGCACAGATGCGTGGCATCCGCGGGGCGGATGTGGCAATGATTTTTCAGGAGCCGATGACCTCGCTTAACCCGGTGTTTACCATCGGTGAGCAGATTGCCGAGTCGATTCGTTTGCATCAGGGCATGGGGCGTGAAGACGCGCTGGCCGAGGCGAAAAAAATGCTCGATAAGGTGCGGATCCCTGAAGCGCAGACGGTGCTTTCGCGTTACCCGCATCAGCTCTCTGGCGGGATGCGTCAACGTGTCATGATTGCGATGGCGCTGTCGTGCCGTCCGGCGGTGCTGATTGCCGACGAACCGACCACCGCGCTGGATGTCACCATCCAGGCGCAAATTCTCCAGCTGATTGACGTGCTGCAAAAAGAGATGTCGATGGGGGTGATTTTCATCACTCACGATATGGGCGTGGTGGCGGAAATTGCTGACCGGGTTTTGGTTATGCATCAAGGCGAAGCGGTAGAAACCGGCAGCGTGGAGGATATCTTCAATGCCCCACAGCACCCTTACACCAAGCGCTTGTTGGCAGCGGTTCCTCGGTTGGGCGCGATGCGCGGTAGCGATTATCCGAAAAGCTTCTTGGATGTGAACGCTCCGACGATTGAACCTCAACCACAAAATACCGTCGTGGCAGGGGAGCCCATTCTCCAGGTACGCGATCTGGTTACCCGTTTTCCATTGCGCGGTGGCCTGCTAAACCGCGTGACCCGTGAAGTGCATGCGGTGGAAAACGTCAGTTTTGATCTCTGGCCGGGCGAGACGTTGTCGCTGGTGGGCGAGTCGGGCTGTGGCAAATCAACCACCGGACGCGCGTTGCTGCGGTTGGTTGAGTCGCAGAGCGGCACCATCACCTTTAACGGTGAACGCATTGATACGCTTGATGCTCGCGAGCTGCAACCGCTGCGCCGCGATATCCAGTTCATCTTCCAGGATCCCTACGCGTCGCTTGACCCGCGCCATACGGTGGGATTCTCGATTATGGAGCCGCTGCGTATTCACGGCGTCCTGAAAGGTGAGGCGCTACAGCAGCGGGTGGAGTGGTTATTACAGCGTGTCGGCTTGTTGCCTGAGCACGCGTGGCGTTACCCGCATGAGTTTTCCGGCGGACAGCGCCAGCGTATTTGCATCGCGCGGGCGCTGGCACTTGAGCCGAAAGTCGTGATTGCCGATGAGTCCGTCTCGGCGCTGGACGTGTCGATTCGCGCGCAGATTATTAATCTGCTGCTCTCTTTGCAGCGTGATATGGGCATTGCGTTCCTGTTTATTTCGCATGATATGGCAGTGGTGGAACGCATTAGCCACCGCGTGGCGGTGATGTATCGCGGGCGGATTGTGGAAATGGGTTCGCGCCGCGCTATCTTTGAAAACCCGCAGCATCCGTATACCCGCAAGCTTCTGGCCGCGGTGCCGGTTGCTGATCCTGCGCATCGTCGCCCGCAGCGTGTATTGCTGTCGGACGAACTGCCGGGGAATATCTACAAACGGGGTGAAGTCGTCGAACCGATAGCTTTGCAACAGGTCTCGCCGGGGCATTTTGTCGCCCGCGAGCCGGCAAGCAGTGCGCTAGTAAATCGATAATAAAACGTCAAAACGACAAGCAGGGGACAACATGACACAACGCATTTCAGGTAAATGGCTGGTTGCTTTGGGGGTTGCGTCAGCACTTGCCGCCTCTCCCGCGTTCGCCGCAAAAGATGTGGTGGTGGCGGTAGGATCTAACTTCACCACTCTTGACCCGTACGACGCCAACGACACGCTGTCGCAGGCGGTGGCGAAATCGTTCTATCAGGGGCTGTTTGGCCTAGATAAAGAGATGAAGCTGAAAAACGTGCTGGCGGAAAGCTACACCGTTTCTGACGACGGTAAAGTCTATACCGTTAAGCTGCGTCAGGGCGTGAAATTCCAGGATGGCACCGATTTCAACGCTGAGGCGGTGAAGATAAATCTCGATCGTGCCAGCAACCCGGAAAGCCACCTCAAGCGCTATAACCTGTACAAAAATATCGATAAGACCGAAGCGGTGGATGCGAATACGGTGAAAATCACCTTAAAGCAGCCGTTCTCGGCGTTTATCAATATTCTTGCCCATCCGGCCACGGCGATGATTTCGCCCGCGGCACTGAAAAAATACGGCAACGAGATTGGCTTCCATCCGGTGGGCACCGGGCCGTACCAGCTGCAAACCTGGAATCAGACTGACTTTGTGAAGGTCAGCAAATTTGCCAATTACTGGCAAAAAGGGCTGCCGAAGCTCGATTCGATTACCTGGCGTCCGGTAGTCGACAACAACACTCGTGCGGCGATGTTACAAACCGGTGAAGCACAGTTTGCCTTCCCAATTCCTTACGAGCAGGCGGCTTTGCTTGCAAAAAACAGCCAGCTTGAGCTGGTTGCCAGCCCGTCCATCATGCAGCGCTACATCAGCATGAACGTGACGCAAAAACCGTTCGATAACCCGAAAGTGCGTGAAGCGATTAACTATGCGATTAACCGTCAGGCGCTGGTCAAAGTGGCCTTTGCGGGCTATGCCACTCCGGCCACCGGTGTAGTGCCGCCGTCTATCGCCTACTCGCAGCAGTATCAGCCGTGGCCATATGACCCGGCTAAAGCGCGCGAACTGTTAAAAGAAGCCGGTTACCCGAACGGTTTTAGCACCACCCTGTGGTCATCACACAACCACAGCACTGCGCAGAAAGTCCTGCAATTTACCCAGCAGCAACTGGCGCAAATTGGCATTAAGGCACAGGTCACGGCGATGGATGCCGGGCAGCGCGCGGCGGAAGTGGAAGGTAAGGGCCAAAAAGAGAGCGGAGTGCGGATGTTCTATACCGGTTGGTCGGCGTCGACTGGTGAAGCTGACTGGGCACTGTCGCCGCTGTTTGCCTCCTCAAACTGGCCGCCAACCCAATTTAACACCGCCTTCTACGGTAATCCGCAGGTCGATAAAGATCTGACCGCGGCGCTGCAAACCACTGATAGCAAGGAAAAAGCACGACTGTATAAAGAAGTGCAGGATACGCTCTGGAAAGAGTCACCGTGGGTGCCACTGGTGGTGGAAAAACTGGTTTCCGCGCACAGTAAGTCGTTGTCCGGGTTCTACATTATGCCGGATACCGGCTTTAGCTTTGATGATGCAGATTTGAAGTAAGTGAGGTTACCTCGCGTCATGATGGCGCGGGGTAATATCGGCAAGGAGAGTCATGCTCAACTATGTTATCAAGCGCCTGTTCGGCCTTATCCCCACGCTGTTTATCGTGGCCGTGCTGGTGTTTTTATTTGTTCATATGCTGCCCGGCGACCCGGCGCGGTTAATTGCAGGGCCAGAAGCGGATGCGCAGGTTATTGCGATGGTGCGTCAGCAGCTGGGCCTGGATCAACCGCTGTACGTGCAGTTCTGGCATTACATTAGCCACGCGGTGCAGGGCGACTTTGGTACGTCGATGGTGTCGCGCCGTCCGGTATCGGAAGAAATTGCCAGCCGTTTTCTGCCGACCTTATGGTTAACCCTTGCCAGTATGGCCTGGGCAGTGTTGTTCGGTATGGGGGCGGGGATTGCTGCTGCCGTCTGGCGAAATCGCTGGCCGGATCGTCTGGGGATGGCGCTGGCGGTGACCGGTATTTCCTTCCCGGCATTTGCGCTCGGGATGCTGTTGATGCAGGTCTTCTCCGTTGAGCTTGGCTGGTTGCCGACCGTGGGTGCCGATAGCTGGCAGCATTATATTCTGCCCTCGATAACGCTGGGGGCGGCGGTGGCGTCGGTGATGGCGCGCTTTACCCGTGCCTCGTTTGTCGATGTGCTGAACGAAGACTACATGCGTACCGCTCGCGCCAAAGGAGTGAGCGAGAAAGTGGTGGTGCTCAAGCATGGGCTGCGTAACGCCATGATCCCCGTCGTCACCATGATGGGGTTACAGTTCGGCTTCCTGCTTGGCGGTTCGATTGTGGTCGAGAAAGTCTTTAACTGGCCGGGGCTAGGACGTCTGCTGGTTGATTCAGTGGAGATGCGTGATTATCCAGTGATTCAGGCTGAAGTTCTGCTGTTTTCGCTGGAGTTTATTCTTATTAATTTAGTGGTGGATGTGCTCTATGCCGCCATTAATCCGGCTATCAGGTACAAATAACGTGCGATTATTTAATTGGCGTCGACAGGCGGTACTCAATGCCATGCCGGTGATGAAAACAGGTGAAAAACGCACGCCGTGGCGCGAGTTCTGGCGGCGTTTTCGCCAGCAACCGATCGCCATGGCCTCGGGCATTTTCGTGTTGCTGTTGATCGTCGTGGCGGTGGTTGCGCCTTGGATAGCGCCGTTTGATGCGGAAAACTACTTTGACTATGACCGTCTGAACGAAGGCCCGTCTTTGATGCATTGGTTTGGTGTCGATTCATTGGGCCGGGATATTTTCAGTCGGGTGCTGGTTGGCGCGCAAATTTCGTTAACTGCCGGTGTATTTGCGGTGCTGATTGGCTCCGTTATCGGCACGGTGCTGGGGCTTTTGGCGGGTTACTACGAAGGCTGGTGGGATCGCATCATCATGCGTATTTGCGACGTGCTGTTTGCCTTCCCCGGCATTCTACTGGCGATTGCGGTGGTGGCGATTATGGGCAGCGGCATGACCAACGTGATTATCGCCGTGGCGATTTTCTCCATTCCCGCGTTCGCGCGTCTGGTACGCGGCAACACGCTGGTGCTCAAACAGCAGACCTTTATTGAATCTGCGCGCAGTATCGGTGCCAGCGACAGCGTCATTGTGTTCCAGCATATTCTGCCCGGCACGGTGTCATCCATTGTGGTCTATTTCACCATGCGTATTGGTGTGTCGATAATCTCCGCCGCCAGCCTGTCGTTCCTGGGACTTGGCGCACAACCGCCTACACCGGAGTGGGGGGCGATGCTTAATGAAGCGCGTGCGGATATGGTGATTGCGCCACACGTGGCACTCTTCCCGGCGCTGGCCATTTTTCTGACGGTGCTGGCGTTTAACCTGCTGGGAGATGGACTGCGCGATGCGCTGGATCCTAAGCTGAAAGGGTAGGGGATGTTGCCTGATGGCGCTACGCTTATCCGGCCTACAGCTCAGAAACAGTTGTAGGCCGGATAAGGCATTTTGCCGCCATCCGGCAATCTGTGTATTACTGCCCGATGGCGCTACTTTTATGAGTTGCCGTTAAACTCGGCTACCCCACAGGTCATACTCGTCGGCGTTTTCAACCTTCACGCGTACAACGTCACCTGGTTTCACCTGGGTTTCGCCGTTCAGGTACACCGCGCCGTCGATTTCAGGCGCATCGGCCATGCTGCGGCCAATCGCGCCTTCTTCGTCCACTTCGTCGATCATGACCAGAATCTCACGGCCCACTTTTTCTTGCAGACGTTCAGCAGAGATCTGCTGTTGCAACTGCATGAAGCGGTTCCAGCGTTCTTCTTTAATTTCATCAGGCACCTGATCCGGCAGATCGTTTGCCGATGCGCCGTCAACCGGGCTGTACTGGAAGCAGCCAACGCGGTCGAGGCGGGCTTCTTTGAGGAAGTCAAGCAGCATCTGGAAGTCTTCTTCCGTTTCACCCGGGAAGCCAACGATAAACGTGGAGCGCAGAGTCAGCTCTGGGCAGATTTCACGCCACTGTTTGATGCGCGCCAGTTGGCGGTCAACGGAACCCGGACGTTTCATCAGTTTGAGAATACGCGGGCTGGCGTGCTGCATTGGGATATCCAGATACGGCAGGATTTTGCCTTCCGCCATCAGCGGGATGACGTTGTCTACGTGCGGATACGGATAAACGTAGTGCAGACGCACCCACACGCCCAGCTTTGCCAGCTGTTCGCACAGGCTTTCCATGCTGGTTTTCACCGGCTCGCCGTTGTGGAAACCGGTGCGGTGTTTGACGTCAACGCCGTAAGCTGAGGTGTCCTGAGAAATCACCAGGATCTCTTTCACGCCTGCGTCGACCAGACGCTTGGCTTCTGCCAGCACTTCGCCAATCGGACGGCTGACCAGATCGCCACGCATAGACGGAATGATGCAGAACGCGCAGCGGTGGTTACAGCCTTCGGAAATTTTCAGATAGGCGTAATGACGTGGCGTCAGCTTCACGCCCTGTTCCGGTACCAGGCTCAGGAACGGGTTGTGCTGTGGTTTCGGCGCGTAGTGGTGGACGTGCTCCAGTACCTGCTCGTAGCTGTGTGGGCCGGTGATTTCCAGTACCTTTGGGTGCACTTCGCGAATTTGATCTTCTTTGGCCCCCAGGCAGCCGGTCACAATCACCTTGCCGTTTTCTTTTAGTGCTTCACCGATGGCTTCCAGGGATTCCTGAACTGCGCTGTCGATAAAGCCACAGGTATTGACGATGACCATATCGGCGTCATCGTAAGTTGGCACTACGTCATAACCTTCAGTACGCAGTTCGGTCAGGATACGTTCAGAATCCACCAGGTTTTTTGGGCAGCCGAGGGAGACGAATCCAATTCGCGGTTGTTGCATGCTAGTACGCTCACAAAGTAAACAGAAAAGAAAAACCGGGCGATTCTACACGGCTTTACGTCGACTCTCTACTGCTACTTTGCCCGCCCGCCGCCATTTGCGCGGGTTGTTGTAATGTTAAAATTGTTTCCAATGGTGATTTATTGATATCGCGCAGCATCCTGTACGTTAAGTAATCTCATAATGATAAAGCCAATGGGTGGCAAGGGAGGTAAATGCATGATGGAAAGCAAACTGAAAAGCAAGCTGATGGGGCAACTCATCAACGCGCGAAATGACCTTGATGCTTATTTGCAGTTAAGAAAGGCAAAGGGGTATATGTCAGTCGGTGAAAACGATCATCTGCGTACTAACCTGCTCGATTTGTGTCGTGAATTACGGGCGCATACGGCACTGCTTAAGCGGTGTTGCTTGCCTGATGAACTGGAAATGATACGACAGGCGGGCGAGGCGATGGCTTCTGCTGCGGTCTGTTTGATGAGCGGGCGCTACGACTGCCCGTCTTATATTGCAGTAAATGTTGATATGCTCGATCGCTGCCTGATGGTGCTCACCAAAAGCATCTGCAATCTGGATGCTGAGTCGTCCATGACGCACGCCTGAAACCTGGGGGACGAGTGTCCCCCAGCCATTTTATCCTGCGAGAGTTGACCCCTGCGGTTGTGCTATGACGGGTTTGTCCACCCGTGCATCCCGGAGTGTAAAGACCGAGACAAGGGTGAAAAAGCCAGCAATTGAGCCCAGAATCAGGTAAGTGTCAGCAAAGCCGATGGTGTCATACAGATAACCGGCAATGGGTGAATAAATAGCGGTGGCGATGGATGCCACGAACAGCACCAGCAGATAGACCGTCGACAGCAGTTTGTTATCAAAGTTAGCGGAGATGAACTTAAAGACCGATACCAGAATCAGTGGTTTTTCAATAGCGTGAAGCATTTTCACCGCCGCAATCCACACTGGCCCCAGTTGAATCGCTGAGCCTGCGATACGCACAGACATAATGGTTCCGGCAATCACCAGCGCCCATTTTGCCCCGGTGCGGTTCACAAACCACGGCATTAAGCACAGGAACAACGTTTCGCCGCATACCTGTACGGAGGCGAGAATACCGTACCAATGGTTACCTTCCTCTTTAGTCGGGAACTGCATGGAGAAATACTGGGCGAACTGCTGATCGTAGGTGTCGTAAATCTGCGTGACGAACAAGGTGAAAATGAGCAGCATCCAGAACTGACCGTTTTTTGCCAACTCCAGCGCGTGGACGGCTTTCAGCGAGTTGGTCTTTTGAATTTCCGCGTCGGTTAGCTCGATTTTGGTCATCATAAAGCACAGCGCCGCCGCCACAATCGCACAGCTGGCAAGCCAGAAGGAGAGGTTAGGCAGCGTGTCGATATATTTACCGACGATCCACGCCGCCGCCGCCCAGCCCAGCGAGCCCCACATCCGCACGCGGCCATACTCAAAGCTGTAGCGGCGCGAGATTTTGTCGATATAAGAGTCAATAACACCGCAGCCGGAATTAAAGATAATACCAAGGTAAATCCCGCCGAGTATCGCGCCGAGCCAGAAGCTGTGTACCAGCAGCGGAGCGTAGACGTAGATAAAGAACGGGCCGACCGGCAGCAGCAGGGCGACGATTATCCAGATGAGTTGTTTTTTCAGGCCAAATTTATCGGAGATAAACCCAAAGAACGGCTGCATCAGCAGCGCGATAAAGGCGTTGATGGCATAAAGTAGCCCGGTTTGCGTCGCGCTGATCCCTAAATGTTGTGTGGTCCAGATAACGAAGAACGCCATGGTTGCTGACCAGGCGAAAAGATACAGAAAATCGAAAATGCTGAGCAGAATATAATTACGCTTGCCGGGTAGTAGCATCGCCACATCCTCATCAAAAATCAGACCATCCCCCTGGCACACCACAACGGTGATGCGCCCACTGAATATTGTTTTTGTATGTCTCGTTTTAAAAATGTCATACGTTAACAATTTCTGTTTTAATCTGACATCTGAACGCCATCGGCTCGCAATGCCTATGGCGTTTAATTGTGATTGGCTTCACGAATGCATAGGCTGTTTAGCCTCGATTAGCGATGGCGATCACTTAATCATTTATGCGAGCGTATGACTTTTTAGATTTTTGGCGTCAATTTATCCGCCAGAGTACGCAGCTGTTCGGCGATACTTTGGAGATCGGTTTCGGGGTTATGCAGCGGCCCTGCCGAGTTACGGATGACCAGACGGCTAGGCAGGATGGTCGATGCGCGTGACGCCAGCGGTGATTCTGCGGATTGTAATAGCTGCTGGACGGCCATTTTCCCTTGTAAATCAAAATCTATAGCTACTGTAGTCAATGCCGGTTCGAAGAAAGCACTCTCATAGGTATCGTCATAGCCAATCAGCGAAATGTCCTGTGGGATCTTGCGCTTGTGCTGGTGCAGAGCGCTGAGTGCGCCCAGCGCCATCTGGTCATTGGCGATCAACAAAGCGGTGGTCTGCGGGGTTTCGCGTAGCATTTGCAGCGTTGCCAGGTAGCCGCTTTGCGCATCCCACTGTCCGTGGTGCACCGTCAGCGGGGTTAGCTGGTAGGAGGCGAGAGTGTCGCGCCAGGTGTTCAAACGCAGACGGGCAGGTACCGAGTCCTCCGGGCCGGAGAGCAGACAAAACTGGCGATGGCCTAAATCGTACAGGTACTTCACGCTGGCCCGCGCACCCTCGGCTGGGTTAAAGGTAACGTTGAACACCGAGCTGTAGGGGTCAACGTCGAGGAACAGGCACTCCACGTCCGGGTTCTCATCGACCAGGCTTTCCGCCACCGGCGTTTCGAGCGGGGCGTTGATAATCATGCGTTCAACGCGCTGGGATTTAAGCTCGTTGATGGCGTACTGAATGCTGCTGTCGCTACCGTCATCAATCATCGAAATCAGCACCTGATAGCCCTGCTCACTGGCATATTTCTTCACCGCCGCGGCGATTTGTGACGGGGCATGCAGCGCCAGCGAGGTGGTAACCAGCCCCAGCGTTTTGCTCTCTTTCCCCACCAGTTGCTGGGCAACACGGTTAGGGACGTACTTCAGTTCGGCAATGGCCAGCTCAATCTTCTTGCGCGTTTTTGCGGAAACATTGGCTGAATTGTTGAGAACGCGGGAGACCGTCTGGTAAGACACATTGGCGTGGCGCGCCACATCCGCGAGAGTTGCTGCTTTGGTTTTCATACTCGCCCCATCAAAAATTTGTCTCAGTATACCCGAGTGATTTGTTGGACGTGTCACTTAAGCAAGCGTGGGAGCAAGAGTAAGGACAAATCGGCCGATCAACCGTTTAAAACGCGGGAACGATCACATTTCCTGGCGACCTGGGTTGCACAGAGGGGGGCCGGGCGCGTAGAAAAGCGTTATTGTGAACGAATAACATTTTTTGTCTTTATGTGACATGAGGGAACCGACATGGATAAGCATCTGCCGTTAAACCCCGCTGCGCCGTGGCTTCTGCATGGCGCAGATTACAATCCGGAGCAGTGGCTACACGTGCCGGGGATTCTGGAGCAGGATATCGACATGATGCAGCAGGCTGGCTGTAACATTATGTCGGTGGGCATATTCAGTTGGTCGGCGCTGGAGTCTACCGAGGGGCAGTTCAACTTTGCGTGGATGGATACCGTGCTGGATAAACTCCATGCGGGCGGGATTTCCGTTTTCCTGTCCACGCCTAGCGGTGCGAAACCCGCATGGCTGGCGGCACGCTATCCTGAGTCTCTGCGCGTCAGCGCGGCCAGGGTAAAAGCGCTGCATGGCGGGCGTCACAACCACTGCCTTTCATCGCCGGTCTATAAAGAAAAAGTGACGCTGATTAATCAAAAGCTGGCGCAGCGCTACGCTCACCATCCGGCGGTGCTGGGCTGGCATATTAGCAATGAATACGGCGGTGAATGTCACTGTGACCATTGCCAGCAGGATTTCCGCCTCTGGCTTCAGACGCGCTATCCAACGCTGGATGCGCTGAACCATGCCTGGTGGACGGGCTTTTGGAGCCACACCTATAGCGATTGGTCGCAAATTGAATCCCCCGCGCCGCAGGGCGAGATGTCGAATCACGCGCTGAACCTGGACTGGCGACGTTTTGTGACTTCGCAGGTTAAAGCGTTCTATCAAACGGAAGTTGCGCCGCTGAAAGCCGAACGTCCAGAGCTTCCGGCAACCACCAACTTCATGTGGTACTTCAACGATTACGATTACTGGCAGCTTAAAGACGTGGTCGATTTTGTCAGTTGGGATAGCTACCCCATGTGGCATAAGCAGGAAGACGAGCGTGCGGTGGCCTGTAAAACCGCGATGTACCATGATCTGATGCGTACCCTTAAGGGCAAGCCGTTCGTGTTGATGGAGTCGACGCCGAGCCAGACCAGTTGGCAGCCGACCAGCAAACTGAAAAAACCGGGGATGCACATTCTCTCCTCGTTGCAGGCCGTCGCCCACGGTGCCGATGCGGTGCAATATTTCCAGTGGCGAAAAAGCCGGGGTGGCGTTGAGAAGTTTCACGGCGCGGTGGTTGATCATGTCGGCCATCTCAATACGCGAACCGGGCGAGAAGTGAGCCGGATGGGGGAAATGCTCGCGGCGTTAAGTCCGGTCGTAGGCACGAAAACGCAGGCGAAAGTGGCGATTATCTTCGACTGGGAGAGCCGCTGGGCGGTAAACGATGCGGCGGGACCGCGCAACTGCGGTATGCACTATGAACAAACGGTGGTCGATCACTACCGTCCCTTCTGGGAACAGGGAATTGCGGTCGATATTATCAATGCCGATAGCGACCTGACGGATTATGCGCTGGTTATTGCCCCCATGCTCTACATGGTGCGCGCCGGTTTTGCCGAGCGGGCTGAGGCCTTTGTACGAGCAGGCGGCTATTTTGTGGCAACCTATTGGTCGGGGATTGTGAATGAGACCGATCTTTGTCACCTCGGCGGATTCCCGGGGCCGTTACGACCGCTGCTCGGCGTATGGGCCGAAGAGATTGATAGCCTGACCGACGAGCAAAGTCAGGGTGTTGAAGCGCTGCCTGACAGCGGCTTGCGGGGCAGCTGGCGTGCCCGCGAATTGTACGAGGTGATCCACCCGGAAGGCGCGGAAGTGCTGGCCTGCTATAGCGATGACTTTTATGCCGGCTACCCGGCGCTGACGCAGCATCGCGTGGGCAAAGGGAAAGCGTTTTATGTAGCATCGCGTAATGATGACGCTTTCCATCAGGAATTTACCCGCCTGCTGGTGGGCGCCTTAAAACTGCCGCGAGCGCTGGAGGCGGCGCTGCCGACGGGAGTAGTGACGACCCGTCGTTCAGACGGTGAGTGGGAGTGGGTGTTCGTACAGAACTATACCGACAGCGAGCAAACAATCTCGCTGGCAGACACTTTCCATAATGCGGTATCGGGTGAGAAGGTGAAAAACTCGCTCACGCTGGCGGCGTGGGGCTGTGAGGTGTTGACACGGGCGCTCTAATATCCGGGTTTCAGAGGGGGAGCAGGCTCCCCCTCTGAAATCGGCTCGATTAACGCATAATGCGGCGCAGAATACGGTTGGACTGCTCCTCAAATTTCGTAGCGGCCTCATCGATAGTGGCCTTGCCATAATCAATATTTTGTAATGCAGCAACAAACAGTGCGATAAACTGCGGGTCTTCCAGATAAGGCAGCGTCTTCGATTTATTCGGCAACGCAGCCGATTGCATCAGCCCGGCGAGTACCGGGTCGCTATCTTTGAGTTGTCCGGCATCACGCAGAATCTGCTCTCCGGCTCGACTCAGCGGCACACCTCGTTCCATTGCCACCGGTACTACGCCTTCTTTTTCGCTCATCAGGAAGTTAATCAGCTTCGCGGCTTCCTGAGGATGTCGGGTATTTTTACTGATCGAAAACATCAGCGCGGTTTTATTAAATTGGCCTGCGTCCTTTGCCCCTTTACGCATCGGATAGTCACCCATCACTAAATCTGACGGGTTTTGCAGATTCTGTGACTCGGCGGGGTAGAGCACGTTCCAGTTATAAATCCCGGCCCATTCACCGTTAATCCACGGCTTCATTTCATAAGCCACGCCTTTGCCAAACGACGCTATGGTTCTGGCATCCGGTACCGCGTGGGCATCGACCAATTTGCGATAGAAGGTAAATGCTTCAACCAGATCGGCATGATTCCAGCCAAGCTTGCGGGTCTTCTCGTCGACCATCGGTTTTTGGTTGCCCTGGTACACGTAGGAGTTGAGCAGCAACAGCGAATCCTGCTCGGTGAGGATCAGCGGGAAATAGTTATCCCCCAGTTTCTCTTTAAACACCGGCCCGGCTTTTAACAAATCATCCCAGGTTTTTGGCAGCGCTACGCCTGCTTTTTTCCACGTTGCGGCATTGTAATAAAACAGCATCACATTGGCGGACACCGGGATGGCGTTGACTTTGCCATTCACGGTGGTGCTGGCAAGCGCGGTGGGTGAGAACTGGTCGAGGCCAATCGGCTTGCTGAGCTGGTTCAGGTCATAAAAACCGTCACCGCTTTTTGACAGCAGCGTCAGCCAGTTCCAGTTGGTCTGCATCACATCGGCTTCGGTATTGCTGTTGATTTGCGTGGTCAGGCGCGAGTAAAAACCGTCCCAGCCGGTATACTCGGCCTTCACTTTGATATTCGGGTATTTGGCCTCAAAGGCTTCCAGCGCCTTTAAGGTTGCCTGGTTGCGCGCTTTACCGCCCCACCAGGCAAAACGGAGTTCCACCTGATCGGCGCTGTGCGCGATGGGCATCGCACCGAAACTGCAACAGGCAAGCAGGAACAAAATCGACTTTTTCATGGATGAATCCTCCGTGTCATAACAATTAGCGGTGACGCTGACGGTAGTCGGTCAGGCTTTTCACCAACTGCATTTCCTGCTCACACCACGGCTTGCCTTCTGGCGTCAAAACGTCATGGAACCAGAGTGACTGCGGAGCGGGGTGATCCTTGTTAACGCTGGTCCATGGGATCCAGGTCTGTGTTTTGCCCTTAACCAGGCCCCACTGGTAGCAACCGGTATCAAAGGCGCTAAATAGCGGGAGCTGCTCGCTGAATCCACAATCCATATGGCGGGCCAACCATTCGGTACACAGCACCGGGCGATTACGCTGGATTAGATTCTCCAGAACGCCTAACTGGCGGGCGGCGGTGTTGTAATTGTGGTAGCTAATAATGTCGGAAAGTTCGAGCGCGGCGACGTCGATAGGGTGCTCCAGCGTGCCGTATTGCTGGTGGTCGATATGCCAGGCACCGACGGTCAACGGCTGGCTTACGCCCACCTCTCGCGCCCAGCCAAAGGTGGCAATCATCAGCTCCAGCACGAAGGACTCGAGCGCTTCGTCATATTCCATGGATTCTGTCGGAGACAGGTTGATTCCGCGGTTGCCCGGCTCGTTGTAGAGATCCCAGATGCTAATACGCGAATCGTCTTTAAAGCGGGTCATCACGTCGCGGACGTAGGCTTCAACGCGCGGCCACTCGGCCGGGTTCATGACGATGGCCCGGCCTGGGCTAGCTGCTGCCTGGCTATTGTGTACACCATCGCGCGGTGGTTTTTGCGGTCCAAGATAAGGTTCATCGCCGGAAAAACCGCAATCGTCCATCAGCGTTAACATGACCTGAATCTGGTGTTTTTCCGCCAGCGTCAGGAAGGTATTAATGCGCGCCAGCAGACCCTCCCGGTCAGCTTCCCAGACGATAAACGGCAAATTGGTGCGCAGGGCGTTGTAGCCGTACTCATGCGCCCAGCCCAACTCTTCGTCGATGGTGGCGACGTCGAATGTTTCCGCCTGCCACATTTCCGTCCAGTTTACGGCGCTACGCGGTAAATAGTTAAAGCCGCAAGCCCAGCCGTGTTGTTGATACCAGTCCTGCGCCTGCGCTTTGCTCCACTGTGAGTGCATCTCTTGTCTCCGTTGCTAATAATTATTAGCTAATATTTATTATCTACTGAGAGATACGCAATCCTGATGCAGTGAATATGCAGGGTTGTTCACAAAAAAAACGTGGGATATCTGTGCTATAGTCGGCGGCGACAAGGAGCAAACATGCCGAAAAAAAATAAGATAACGATGAGTGATATCGCCAGGGAAGCCGGTGTTTCTCAGGCGACGGTCTCTCTGGTGCTGAATAATAGCCGTGCCATTCGTCTTAGCGATGCAACGCGCGAGCGGGTCTATGCCGCTGCGACTGCGCTCGGTTACCAGAAAATCATCGTGCCTCACCGCCCGGAAGGGCAGGAAGAGATCGCCTTGTTGCTCGGCGGTATGCCGAATTATGACCCTTTTACCGACGCCATTAGCGAAGCCAGCAGTACCGCCTGGCAGCGAGACATGCTGCTGAGCGTTTACGATTACGGCGATGACATGCAGCTGGCAGAGCAGATCCTGCGCCAGCTTGAAAGACGCCAGTGCGCGGGCGTTATTCTGGCAAGCCCGGTTACCCGTGCGTTTGATTTCTCCGCGTTTGAGCCTTTGCTGAAAAAGCCGGTGGTGTTGCTAAACCAGTACGATCCCAATCGACCGCTACTGCCGACCTTCCTGCCGGATGACCGGGCTAACGCTTGCCAGATAGTGAATCATCTGCTCGCGCAAGGCGTGACGCGTATTGCTCATATCATGGGTGATGAGTGGATGGATGCCAGCGTGCTGCGTCTGGAAGGCTATCGACAAACGCTCGCCCATGCGGGAATTACCGTTGATGAGGCGCTGATTAAACAGACCGATTGGTCTTTGGATGCGACGTTTAATGCCACGCTTGAATTAATGCGCCTGCCGCAGCCGCCGCAGGCCATTTTCTGCGCCAGCGATTGGATGACGCTTGGCTGCTATCAGGCGCTGGCAACGCTGAATATTTCGATTCCGCAACAGGTGTTGGTGTGCGGCTATGATGACCAGCGGATTGCGCATCAGTTAACGCCTGCGCTCACCAGCGTACAGCTGGCTTATAACGAACTGGGGCGGATGGCGGTGAGTTACTTATGCGATGGTGACGATGTCTCGGCGCATATCAGGATGGTCGGGAAATTGCAGGTGCGTGGCAGCAGCCAACACACCTGAAGAGATTACGTCACCGGGATCATCACCACGTCGCGGAAGGCCGGACGATCGGCCAACTGCTGATACCAGCGGGCCAGATGTGGGCGTGGCTGCCAGGTTTTGACCGTTTCCAGCAGGTTATAAACAAACGGCGCAGCCGCAATATCTCCCACGCCGAATTGCTCTTCGGAAAGCCAGGTCTGTTGCGCCAGGGTGTTATCGAGAATTTCCAGTAGCGGTTCGCAGGCAACAATTGCCGCTTCAATCTCGGCCATGTTGCGTTTTTCTGCCGGCGTTCTTACCAGCCCAATCAGAATTTTACGGTGGGTGGGGGAGAGCGTTTCATTAGCCCAGTCCATCCATTTCTCGCTTTTTGCGCGCTGAATGGGGCTCGCCTGCCACAGCGTGTCTGCACCATATTGCGCCGCCAGATAGCGCACGATGGAGTTCGATTCCCACAGTACGTCATCGCCGTCTTTGAGCATCGGTACCAGACCGTTGGGGTTCAGTGCCAAATAGTCTGCATCGTGATTCACACCAAATCCCTGACCCGCCATAATCTGCTCATAAGGCAGCCCAAGTTCTGCTAGCGTCCAGCGTACCTTTTTCACATTCGTTGAGTTATTGCGTCCCCACAGCGTAACCATAGCCACTCCAGTTTTATTAGCGGAGATTAAATGTGAGCGAAACTTAACAATTACGCAATCACTGTCAAAAAAAATGTCAGGTTTTAGGCACAAGATAAGGATCTTGCGTAAACTTAAAAAACTTTACCAACTCACTGTTTCTTTGAGAGAGTTTCTACGCTATTACTCACCGCCTGATGCAGTACGGTTACTGTAGTGGCGTGTTTTTGGGAATGGATACTTGGGTGGTCTTTATGATGTGTAATGCTAACGCCTTTCGGAGCCTTTTAGCGGGCTCAGCGCTTTTACTCGTGGTTGCACCTACGGTGCAGGCGGCGGAACAACTCCCTGACGCTCCAGCGATTGAAGCGCGGGCATTTATTTTAATGGATTATGCCAGCGGCAAGGTACTGGCTGAAGGCAACGCCGACGAGAAACTCGACCCGGCAAGTCTGACAAAAATCATGACCAGCTATGTCGTCGGCCAGGCGTTGAAAGCGGGAAAAATTAAGCTGCCTGATATGGTTACCATCGGGCGCGATGCCTGGGCAACCGGCAACCCGGCACTGCGTGGCTCATCGGTGATGTTCCTGAAGCCTGGCGAGCAGGTCTCGGTTGAGAACCTCAATAAAGGGGTGATTATTCAGTCCGGTAATGATGCCAGCATCGCGATTGCAGATTACGTTGCCGGTAGCCAGGATTCCTTCGTTAGCCTGATGAACGGCTACGCGCAGAAAATTGGCCTGACTAACACCACTTTCAAAACCGTTCACGGTCTGGATGCGCCAGGGCAGTTCAGCACCGCGCGTGACATGGCATTGCTGACCAAAGCGATGATCCATGATGTTCCGGAAGAGTACGCGGTACATAAAGAGAAAGAATTCACCTTCAACAACATTCGCCAGCCAAACCGCAACCGTCTGCTGTGGAGTTCTAACCTGAATGTTGACGGCGTGAAAACCGGCACCACGGCGGGAGCGGGCTATAACCTGGTGTCGTCGGCAACGCAGGGTGATATGCGCCTGATTGCGGTCGTGCTGGGCACCAAAAGCGACCGGGTGCGTTTTAACGAGTCGGAAAAATTGCTGACCTGGGGCTTCCGTTTCTATGAAACCGTGACCCCGATCAAACCGGATGCCACCTTTATCAGCCAACGCGTGTGGTACGGTGATTCCAGCGAAGTGAAGCTGGGCGCCGGGGAAGCGGGTTCGGTGACGATCCCGAAAGGGCAGTTGAAGAATCTGAAGGCCAGCTACACCTTAACCCAGCCGCAGCTCACCGCGCCGCTGACCAAAGGACAGGTGGTCGGTACTATCGACTTTAAACTGAACGACAAAACCATCGAACAGCGCCCGCTTATCGTGATGGAAGCGGTCGAAGAGGGCGGGTTCGTGAGCCGTATGATGGACTTCGTGCTGATGAAGTTCCACCAGTGGTTCGGCAGCTGGTTCTCGTAATCGCTTAATACAGCAGTGAAATTTGCTGCTGTTTGGCCAGTGCCACCAGCTCGTCATCCGGGCAGGTGTCGCTGGCGATCACATCAAAACGTGTTAAATCACCCATGCGGGCCGGGCGCACTTTGCCAAATTTACTGTGATCGGCCACCAACACGTGGTAGCGCGACTGGCGCATTGCCCAGTGCTTCACCGGCAGTTCCTCAAGATTAAAGCAGGTTGCCCCCATCTCAATATCGATACCCGCTGCGGAATAGTAAGCAATGTCCGGGCACAGGTGTGAGAGCGTATCCTGCTCACTGATCGGTTTGAAAATAGCATTGCTGGCGTGGAATTCGCCGCCGCACAAAATCGGTCGGCAGTGGGGTTTTTCTTGCAGCGCGAGGAAAGTATTGAGCGAATAGCAGACTGCGGTGAAGGGCAGCTCGTTATCAATCGCATCGATAATCCATGGCGTGGTGGTTCCGCAGTCAAAGAACGCCATCTGATGTGCTTTTAACAGCTTCGCCGCGTGCCGCGCTGCTAGCTTCTTTTCATCCACCAGACGCGTTTTCTGATCGCTTAACAAATAGTGAGGAACGCTGCGCGGCTCCAGCACCACGTAGCCGCCCAGCAACACAACGGGTCCGCTTTCGCTGTTAAGATCGCGACGAATCGTCATTTCGGAAACGCCGAGCAGCGCCGCCGCTTCTTTCAAATGCAGCTTATCGCTACGTTTTAGTGCCTGGATCAGTTGACCCATTCGCTCGTCGCGTCGTGTTTCCATAGTGCCTCTAGCCGAAATGCCCCAGAGAGGATTCCGGGGTCAACATGGTATTTTACCTGCGAGCGCGGGGCTAGTCACGCACCCAGCCCTTGCGAATTGGCACAGAGAAAACCAGACGGTGAATTTGTTGCAGTCGCGGATAAACGGGAGCACCGATAAATTGCCACAGCAATTGCGCCACCATGCAGCCCACCAGACCACACAGGAAACCGCCGAGCATATCCATCGGCCAGTGTACGCCCAGATAGACACGAGACCAGGCGATGGCGATACCGACAGCCATCAGCGCCAGGCCGGACCATACGCGATGCCAGAACAGGAAAGCCAGGGCGAAGGTGAATATCACCGTGCCGTGATCGCTTGGGAACGAATTATCCGCCGCATGATGCAGGAAGTTGTAGCCGATATTCGCCGCAAAGGGGCGTTCATGGGGGTATAGCTGACCCATCGTCCAGGAAATAGTCAGGCTCACGGCGATAGCCAGCGCGACTTTAACCACCAGATGACGCTGAGCGTGAACCTGTCGGCGTTCACCCCATAACCACATGGCCGCCGCCAACAGCGGAACAATGAGAATCAGATCTTTGGCAATAAAAGTCGCCAGAGAAATTTGCCACTGCGCTGAGGCTGGGGTGGCGTTGATAAGCAAAAACAGCGTGTTATTGAGATTTTCCAGCATAACGTCCCGGCTTCAAAGATGAAGGTTTTATGACAGTCACCTTAAAAAACCAATCCTGGACGGTAAAGCGGTATTGTCTGAATCCTGTTACCGGCGTACAAGTGTCTGGAAATTAAGGCGGCGCAATAATTGGCGTTGAGTATAACGCGCGTAACCTTAAACGAATCTTAACAACATCAATTTGTGCGAAATCGTAAAGCTGCGTGATAATTAACTATCACCACTACCGTGCATTGATTAAACTTGCGCGTTTTTATTATGGATGCGAGATAAATGGATACTTCCTCTTCTTCCCGGAAACGCTTGGGGCGCAAAGCGATTCTATTCCCGCTTTGCCTCGTGCTGTATGAGTTTTCCACCTATATCGCCAACGATATGATTCAGCCGGGGATGCTCGCGGTCGTTAAAGAATTTAATGCCGGTGACGAGTGGGTTCCGACCTCGATGACCGCGTATCTGGCGGGCGGCATGTTCCTGCAATGGCTGCTAGGGCCGCTGTCGGATCGTATCGGGCGTCGCCCGGTAATGCTGACCGGTGTTATCTGGTTTATCGTGACGTGCCTTGCCACGCTGATGGTGCAAAATATTGAGCAGTTTACCTTCCTGCGTTTTTTACAGGGGGTGAGCCTGTGCTTTATCGGTGCGGTGGGTTACGCAGCGATTCAGGAGTCGTTCGATGAGGCGACCTGTATCAAAATAACGGCGCTAATGGCAAACGTGGCGCTGATTGCTCCGCTGTTAGGGCCATTGGTTGGGGCCGCGTGGATCCATCTCGCCCGCTGGGAAAGTATGTTTGTCCTGTTTGCGGTGCTGGCAGCGATTGCTTACGTTGGGTTGTTTAAGGCGATGCCTGAAACGGCGACCCGTCTTGGCGAAAAGCTGTCATTAAAGACGCTGGGGCAAGACTACCGTGAAGTGCTGAAAAACGGGCGCTTTGTTGCCGGTGCACTGGCGACGGGATTTGTCAGCCTGCCGCTACTGGCGTGGATTGCCCAATCGCCGGTGATTATTATTAGCGGTGAAAATGCCAGCAGCTATGAATATGGTTTGTTGCAGGTGCCCATTTTTGGCGCTTTGATTCTCGGTAACCTGGTGCTGGCACGACTGACCTCCCGCCGTACGGTACGCGCGCTGATTATCGCCGGTGGTTACCCGATTATGTTTGGCCTGATCCTCGCGGCGGCGGCCACGGTGGTGTCATCACATGCTTATTTGTGGATGACCGCAGGGTTAAGTTTCTACGCCTTTGGTATTGGCCTTGCCAACGCCGGGCTGGTGCGTTTGACGCTGTTTGCCAGTGATATGAGTAAAGGGACGGTTTCCGCCGCCATGGGGATGTTGCAGATGCTGATCTTTACCGTGGGTATTGAACTTAGCAAACATAGCTATCAGATGGGCGGTATTGGCTTGTTTAGCCTGTTTAATCTGGCGGGCGGCGTGCTGTGGCTGGTGCTGATGGTGATGTTCCTGCGGGATAAAACGGTTGGCAGCGGCTTACAGCCGGAATAAGCGGAAGTTCCCGGCGGCACTGCGCTTGGCCGGGCTACAAAACGATATCGACCGGTAGCCCGGCCAAGCGCAGCGCCGCCGGGACCACCGGGTTCAGGCAAACGGCGCTTCGCCCTTCAACGCCTTATCAATCATCTCCAGCACGCCTTCTTCATTATTATGCGGCGCATGATAACCGGCGACGGCTTTCACCGCGTCGGCAGCGTTAGCCATCGCAAAGCCGTATCCGGCCTGTTTCACCATCTCAATATCATTGCCGCTGTCGCCAAAGGCCACGACTTCATCATCATTCACTCCCCAGCGTTCCTGCAATAAACGCAGACCGTTGGCCTTGTGAACGCCTGGAATAATCAGGTCGATACTGCCATGACCGGTGGTGACCGCAGTGAGCAAATGACCGAGTTTCGCATCCAGCGTCGCCTGCATTTCTGGCACTTTTTCGTCTGGAATATTCAACGCGAATTTCAAAATGGTGTCATTAATATTGTCGAAATTGTCCACCAGTTCCATGCGATGGTAGTAATGCACAGCGATATCGTGGAAGCGCTGATCGTAGCTTTTCAGCGTATAGGCGCTGGCTTTGCCGCAGGCAATAATCTCAATCTCCGGGCGGGTTTGCAGGAAATCAACAATTTGATGAAAGTGTTCGCGTGGCATCGAACAGTTATAGACATCTTCGCCCGCATCTCGCACCCAGCCGCCGTTTTCCGCCACGAATGCAATCTCCTCGACTATCTCCGGGAAGAAAGAAGCAAGCTGGTAATACTGGTTACCGCTGGCGACCACAAAGTGGATCTGCTGTGCTTTCATCTGTGCGTATTGCTGACGAAAGCGCTCGCGGTTATAGGTCTTTTTATCGTTCAGGAATGTGCCGTCCATGTCGACAGCGATCAGTTTAACGCCCATCAGTGACTCTCCATTACAACGCGGGGCTCGGGTTTGGCCACCGCTTTCGCCACCAGAGCGGCAATCAGAACCAGCGCCAGTACGGCAAGCATTGCGCTACGCAGGCCGTAATGTTCGCCGAGGAAGCCGAGCAGCGGGGGGCCTACGAGGAATGCCAGATAGCCGGTTGTTGCGACCACGCTGACGCGGGTAGGCGCATCCGGGCCGGTATCGCTGGCGGCAGAAATGGTCAGCGGGAAACCAAGCGATGCGCCAAGACCCCACAGGATAACCGACACCCCAGCAACCCACGGGCTGTCGACAAAGATAATTAAGGCAATGCCTAATGCGCCCATTAGCGCACTGGCGCGAACCACGGTGACGCGGCTATAGCGATCAATAAACCAGCCGCCAGTGAAGCGTCCGACGGTCATGCCCAGCGTGAAGCCTGCGTAAATCAGCGAGCCTGATGTTGGGCTGAAACCGTGGCCGTCAACCATCAGCAGCGGCAGCCAGTCATTGGCGGAACCCTCCGCAAAGGCCATCGCCAGTACTACCACGCCAATCAGCATTAGCTGCATGTCGCGCCAGAACGGCACGCCTTTTTCCTGGTGGTGTGCGTCTTCCGCTTCGTTACGACCGGTTCCATCCGGAATGGCTTTGATAGCGATGAAAATTGGGGCAATACCCACTAATCCCGCGACCATAATGTGCCACACGGCAGGTAAACCGAAGGCCGTGACCGCCATACCGACGCCTGCGCCGACCAGCGTTCCTAAGCTATAGAAGCCGTGCATCATCGGCAGGACGGTTTTTTTCATCTCGCGCTCAACGGCTGCGCCTTCAACGTTAATCGCCACTTCGGCCGAACCGAAGCTAGCACCGAATATCGCCAGCCCTATCGCAAAGACCCATGCAGAACTGAGATGCAGCGCCAGGCTCAGAATCATCATCCCGAAGATAGCGCACGACATGGTGGTGCGGATAACCGTGCGGGTACCGAATCGTTTCACAAAAAAGGCGGAACAAAGGATGCCGCTCATCGAACCAATCGACAGGCCAAACAGGACGATACCCATTTCAGCCGTGGATACAGACAAAATATCGCGGATCGCAGGCGTACGTGTGGCCCAGGAAGCCATTAATAAACCGGGTAAAAAGAAGAACATGAAGAGTGCCCACATCCGCAGTTGCAGGGCTTTACGGGAGGTTAACGTTGTCATCCATTCGCATCGGGTCGGAAAGTATGCAGACAACACTAACAAGCTTGTGTACATTTGTACATAATTTGAAAGAGGATAATTATGGCTCGCCGACCGAACGATCCGCAGCGCCGGGAACGAATCATTGATGCGACAATTGAGACGATCGCTATCCATGGAATTGGCGCGGTAACGCATCGTAAAATTGCCAGCTGTGCCGATGTACCGTTAGGTTCAATGACCTATTATTTTGACGGTATCGAAGCGTTATTGGGCGAGGCGTTCAGCACCTTTACCGCCCGCATGTCGCAAGAGTACGCGGACTTTTTTATTGGCGTGACGACCAAAGACGATGCCTGTGACGCGGTGGCAAAACTTATTTTCAGCAGCCAGGTGACAACGCCGAAAAATATGACGCTGATGTATCAGCTTTATGCCCTTGCCAGCAGCACGCCTTCGCTTAAGGCGGTTATGCAAAACTGGATGCACCGCAGCCAGCAGACGCTGGAGCAGTGGTTTGATCCAAGCACCGCCCGTGCGCTGGATGCGTTTATTGAAGGGATGACGCTGCATTTTGTCACCGACCGCCAGCCGCTGACGCATGAGGAGATTCGAAAAATGGTGGGTCGGATAGCGGGGGAGTGCTGAAAATAACCTGTTGTTTTAATTCATACTGAAATTCAGGCAACAAAAAACCCATCAACCTTGAACCAAAGATGGCGGGGTTGATGGGCTCCACAAAATGGGGACATCAAAGAAAAGCAGTGGCACTAATTAAGACTCGCGCCTGACTGAAAAGTTCTGCGTTGCGCAAAAATAATTTTCTTTTCTTTGTTTGCCCCAAAGCCAGCGCTAGCCGCCTATTCCCGGCCAGATGATGATAATCAGCGTACCGGCGAGCGTTAACAATACGTTAGCGATGGCATAGGTTCCCGCGTAGCCGAGCGCTGGGATGTTGCTGCGCGCGGTATCGCTGATGATTTCCATTGCCGGGGCACAGGTACGGGCACCCATAATGGCGCCAAACAGCAGCGCGCGGTTCATGCGCAGTACGTAAGCGCCGAACAGGAAACAAATCACTACCGGCACCAGGCTTACGAACAGTCCAGCGACCAGCATTTGTCCGCCGACTACGCCAAGACCGTTACCAATGCCGCTGCCCGCGCTTAAGCCGACGCCTGCCATAAAGACCATCAGGCCAAATTCTTTCACCATATTCAGCGCACCCTGCGGGATGTAGCCAAACGTTGGATGGTTGGCACGCAGGAATCCCAGCATGATACCGGCGAACAGCAAGCCTGCCGCGTTACCAATGCCGAAATTAAAGTTGCTGAACTGGAAGGTGATCATGCCGATCATCAGGCCGACGATAAAGAAGGCGCAGAAGGCCAGCAGGTCGGTGACCTGACTGTGGATTGAGACGAAGCCGATACGGTCAGCGACGGTTTTCACGCGGCGGGCGTCACCGCTCACCTGTAATACGTCACCTTTGTTTAGCACGATGTTGTCGTCAATCGGCATCTCAATCTGGCTGCGAATTACGCGGTTTAAGAAGCAGCCGTGGTCGGTCAGCTTCAACTGCGCCAGGCGGCGACCAACGGCATTGTGGTTCTTGACCACAATCTCTTCGGTGACGATGCGCATATCCAGCAGGTCGCGGTCGAACACCTCTTTACCGTTACGGAAGCTGGGGTCGAGACGTGCATGCGCATCAGGGTAGCCCACCAGTGAAATTTCATCGCCCATTTGCAGCACTGCGTCGCCGTCAGGGTTGGCGAGAATACCGTTACGGCGAATACGCTCGATGTAGCAACCGGTCTGGCGATAGATGCCCAGCTCGCGCAGATTTTTACCGTCGGCCCAGGCGACCAGTTCAGGGCCGACGCGGTAGGCACGGATAACCGGCAGGTAGACTTTACGGTTAGTATCGGTATCCAGACCACGTTCGCGCGCAATTTGCTGGGCGCTGGTTTGCAGATCCTGATGCTGGAATTTAGGTAGGTAACGGGCGGCGACAATCAGGCTGACCAGACCAATCAGGTAGGTTAGTGCGTAGCCGAGGCTTAAGTGATCTTGTGCCTGCGCCAGCAGGCTGGCTTCCATTCCGGAATGTCGTAGCGTGTCGCCCGCACCAACCAGCACCGGCGTGGATGTCATTGAACCAGCGAGCAGACCGGCCGTCAGGCCGATGTCCCAGCCAAACAGCTTACCCAGACCCAGGGCGATCAGCAGAGCGCTGCCGACCATGACCAGGCCAAGCATCAGATAATTCTTGCCGTCGCGAAAGAAAATAGAAAAAAAGTTGGGGCCAGCTTCTACGCCGACGCAAAAAATAAACAGCATAAATCCGAGGTTTAGTGCCTCAGTGTTAATACTGAAGTGTTGTTGCCCTAATAAGAGCGAAACCACTAAAACGCCAATGGAATTACCAAGTTGGATGGAGCCCAGGCGCAATTTGCCAAGACAAAGCCCCAGCGCTAATACCACGAATAATAACAGGATGTAATTCCCGTTTAACAAATCTGCGACGTTTATATTCACGGAGTCTAACTTATTGTTTACCAGTAACGTGTTGAAAGGAATGGTTATTTGGTCTACTGTTGACCAAGGGTTATGGCAGGAGTGCTGCTATCCTGTACCCGAAGAATAACCAGAAAATAGCGGTCGGTAGTTTAATCGTTCCTGACTGCTACGGCTAGCAACAATCGCTTTTAGCACAGAACTGTTTTGGCATGGAAGGCCAGTGACTTTATCTGACTGAGCGTCCAAATGGACGAAGTCTGGATTTTGATAGAGATAATTTTCAGGAGAAGCGTGTGAAAACTGAACGCGGTTGGGCAGGTATAATTTGCTGCTTTATATTATTTATAGTGGTTTTTTGTTCACTGGTGATGCAGGTGAAGGGGGCTTTTCGCACTTCAGGAAATCCTGAATTGGGGCTATTGTTCTTTATCATCCCAGGCGTTGTTTCAAGCTTTATCTCTTCACGCCGTCGGGTGCTGCGTCCCCTGTTGGGCGCTATTCTGGCCGCGCCGCTGTGCCTGTTACTGACACGTCTTTTTCTCAGTAGCGATCGTTCATTGTGGCAGGAGCTGGCTTGGTTGTTCAGCGCCGTGTTCTGGTGTGCGCTCGGTGCGTTGTGTTTTCTGTTTGTCAGTTCACTGCTACACGATAAGCGTCGGGAAGGAAAACGCCCGCTGTAGGAGCGGGCGCTGGAATCACTATCAGGCAAACAGGCCGAGATTCTCTTTTGCCCAGGCTTCAAAGTCTGTGCATCCGCCAATGTGCTGCTGGTCGACAAAAATCTGTGGCACGGTTTCTACCGGTTTACCCACTGTTTTTTCTAAATCAGCCTTACTGATCCCTTCTGCATGAATATCCACGTAACGGTAGTTAAAGTCGTCACGTTCTTGAGTCAGTTTCTCCGCCAGCTCTTTTGCGCGAACACAGTAAGGGCATCCAGGACGACCAAAAATAACAGCAAACATAATGTCTCTCCTTAAACGAGCGGAATAATCAATGTGCCTCTCGGCGAATGACACCTATGATGCCGTGCCTGAGCCGGAAGAGAAAGAAGGTTCTGCCTGTTGTTACGATTCATTCAGGCTATGTTTGGTTAAATATTTTTTGTGAGCATGCCGTTATACTCGTCGATAACGACATAAAGATGCGGAAACGGATCGCAGGAGAAGAAGCATGCGTTCGCTTGGAGCACTACCGAAAAGCGTTTTAATTCTTGAGGGGATCGGCATGGTGGTGCTGGCGACGGCATGGCTGTCGCTCAATCAGTACATCACCTTGCCAGCCCCCTTTGCCAGCCAACTGGCCGCGGTGGTGATGATCTTCGTCGGTATTGCGCTGATGCTGCCCGCTGCGGGTGCGCTCTTCTGGGGTATCGCCCGTGCTGTTGCGCCGCAGCTTATGAATCCGAATCCGCCGCAAAAAAAGGAAAAAAAAGATGACACCGACCATTGAGGTTCTGCTAAACCATCGCTCTATTCGCCAGTTCACCGGCGAGCCGATAACCGACGACCAGCGTCATGCAATTATCGCCAGCGCACAGGCGACCTCGAGTTCCAGCTTTTTACAATGCACCTCGATTATTCGTGTGACCGATAAGAATATGCGCGCGCAGTTGGTTGAGTTGACCGGTGGACAAGCTCACGTCGGCCAGGCGGCTGAATTCTGGGTATTCTGCGCGGACTTTAATCGCCTCTTACAGATTTGCCCGGATGCGCAACTGGGGCTGGCGGAACAGCTTTTGCTTGGCGTGGTCGACACCTCGTTGATGGCGCAAAACGCACTCACCGCAGCGGAATCGCTGGGGCTTGGCGGCGTCTATATCGGTGGCCTGCGTAACAATATCCAGTCGGTGACCGATCTGCTGAAGCTGCCAAAACACGTGCTGCCATTGTTTGGGCTGTGCCTCGGTTGGCCTGCCAGTCAGCCGGATCTGAAACCGCGTCTGCCTGCCACGCTGCTGGTGCATGAAAATCACTACCAGCCGCTGGACAAGGCCGAGCTGGACAAATATGACGAACAGTTGGCGCAGTATTATCTGTCGCGCAGCACCAATGCGCGCCGGGATACCTGGAGCGACCATATACGCCGTACGCTGATTAAAGAAAATCGGCCCTTTATTCTGGATTATCTGCACCAGCAGGGCTGGGCCACGCGCTAATCGGTAAAGCAGAAATCTGTGGTCGGGCGCATGCATCAGGCCTGCCTTGCGCAGTATGATATGTCGGCTTTTTTGAGGTCTTTTGGAGAGGTAAAGGGTGAAAATTGCCATTTTGTCCCGGGATGGAACGCTCTATTCATGCAAACGTCTACGCGAGGCGGCTAAACGTCGCGGCCATATTATTGAAGTGCTCGACCCGCTTTCTTGTTATATGAACATTAATCCATCGGCGTCGTCTATCCACTATAAAGGGCAAAAACTGCCGCATTATGATGCGGTCATCCCGCGTATTGGCTCGGCGATTACCTATTATGGTATGGCGGCGCTGCGCCAGTTTGAAATGCTGGGCAGCTACCCATTAAACGAGTCGGTGGCGATTACCCGCGCGCGCGACAAGCTGCGTTCCTTACAGCTGCTGGCGCGGCAGGGCATTGATTTACCGGTTACCGGTATTGCCCACTCACCGGATGATACCAGCGACCTTATTGATATGGTCGGCGGCGCGCCGCTGGTGGTGAAACTGGTAGAAGGTACGCAGGGGATTGGCGTCGTACTGGCTGAAACCCGGCAGGCCGCAGAGAGCGTGGTGGATGCGTTTCGCGGTTTAAATGCGCATATTCTGGTGCAGGAATACATCCAGGAAGCCAAAGGCCGCGATATCCGTTGTCTGGTGGTCGGCGATGAAGTCGTGGCCGCCATTGAACGACGCGCAAAAGAAGGCGATTTCCGCTCGAATCTGCATCGCGGCGGCGTGGCGACGGTGGCCGATATCACGCCCGCTGAGCGCGAGATTGCCGTTAAAGCGGCGCAAACGCTGGGGCTTGATGTGGCGGGGGTGGATCTGTTGCGCGCTAAACGCGGGCCGTTGGTGATGGAAGTTAACGCTTCGCCGGGGCTGGAAGGGGTGGAGTCCACCACTGGCGTTGATGTCGCGGGTAAGATGATCGAATGGATCGAGCGTCAGGCGCATCCTGGTTTTTGCCTGAAAATGGGGGGATAGCCCGGCTATCGTGGTATGCATCGGTATTTTTGCGTAGACTGTGCGCTAAAATCGTTCTTATACCGGGCAACTGCTCGGTAGTTTGTTTCTCTGGATCATTACTTTACTGCATGAGGTCATAGGCAATATGGATTCTCTCGTCGTCCCGAGTCTGGATACGTTACGTCAGTGGCTCGACGAAATGGGCATGAGCTTTTTTGAGTGCGACACCTGTCAGGCGCTGCACCTGCCGCATATGCAAAATTTTGATGGTATCTTCGATGCCAAAGTTGATCTCATTGATAACGTCGTGCTGTTTTCTGCACTGGCGGAGGTCAAACCATCTGCATTACTGGCGCTGGCAGCCGATCTGTCGGCGATTAACGCCAGTTCGCTCACCGTGAAAGCGTTCCTTGATATGCAGGATGATAATCTGCCAAAGCTGGTGGTTTGCCAGTCTTTATCCGCCGCTGCGGGTTTGACCTTCGAACAATTCGCATCGTTTATGCAGCACAGTGAAGAGCAGATCTCAATGGTGATCCTTGAGGCTTCCGCCCACGATCTGCTGTATAAAACGGAAGACGAAGAGCAGCCGCAGGAAGAGACTCAGTACCATTTTCTTCACTAATCCCGCCCGCTAAATAGCGCAGTCACTGCCATGGTGGCTGCGTATTACATTCTTTTATTCTACTTTTAACCTATTTTTAAAGATTCTTTCACTACCTGATTGCCGCTTTTGGCTTATCAGATAGAGTGATCTTGCATAAAAAATTGATAAAAGGCGTTTTTTTCACTGCCCTATAGCCTCTGACACGGGCTACAGTTATTCTTGCGACATATTGGTGCGCCCCTCTTAATTGCTAGCAATAATCATTGTTGGCGAGGATTTTGCATCGGTACAGCGAGCAATGACTGCAGGGGAGCCCGGTCTCTTCTCTTTCATGTAATCCGAAATAATATGCATGATTTCTGCATACTCTAAATTGCGTATATTGAGTCCGTTTGTTAACGGGCGACGAGAAGGATAAGAGAAATGGCCGCCTTGAATAAAAAATGGTTAACGGGTCTGGTAACAGGTGCGCTGATGGCCGCCTCGGCAAGCGTGCTCGCTGCAGAACAAAAAACGCTCCATGTGTATAACTGGTCTGATTACATCGCCCCGGATACCGTCGCGAATTTTGAAAAAGAGACCGGTATTAAAGTGGTGTACGACGTCTTTGACTCCAACGAAGTACTGGAAGGCAAACTGATGGCGGGCAGCACCGGTTTTGACCTGGTGGTGCCATCCGCCAGCTTCCTTGAGCGTCAGCTCACCGCTGGGGTCTTCCAGCCGCTTGATAAGAGCAAATTGCCAAACTGGAAAAATCTGGATCCGGAAGTGTTGAAGCTGGTGGCTAAACACGACCCGGATAATAAATACGCCTTCCCATATCTGTGGGCGACTACCGGTATCGGCTATAACGTCGATAAAGTCAAAGCCGTGCTGGGCAAAGATGCGCCGCTTAACAGCTGGGATCTGGTGATGAAACCGGAAAACCTCGAGAAGCTGAAAAGCTGCGGCGTGTCGTTCCTTGATGCTCCGGAAGAAATTTTTGCCACCGTGCTTAACTACTTAGGCAAAGATCCGAACAGCATGAAAGCCGACGATTACACCGGCCCGGCGACCGATCTGCTGTTGAAACTGCGTCCAAATATCCGTTACTTCCACTCTTCGCAATACATTAACGACCTTGCTAACGGCGATATCTGTGTCGCGATTGGCTGGGCAGGCGATGTGTGGCAGGCAGCGAACCGCGCGAAAGAGGCGAAAAACGGCGTGAATATCTCTTACTTCATTCCGAAGGAGGGAGCGCTGGCGTTCTTTGATGTGTTCGCGATGCCAGCAGATGCGAAAAACAAAGATGAAGCCTATCAGTTCCTCAACTATCTGATGCGTCCGGACGTGATTGCGCATATCAGCGACCACGTGTTCTACGCCAACGGTAACAAGGCTTCTACGCCACTTATCAGTGCCGAAGTTCGCGATAACCCGGCGATCTATCCACCTGCCGATGTGTTCGCCAAACTGTTCACGTTGAAAGTGCAGGAGCCGAAGATCGACCGCGTCAGAACGCGCGCATGGACCAAAGTGAAAAGCGGCAAATAAATCAACCAACCGAAAGATGATGTCGATTGCGCATCAGTAGCCCGGACGAGGTGCGTTAGCACCGACTCCGGGGAGTTCCCCGGCGTCACTTCGTTCGGCTGGGCGACTGAATGGTGATGGTTATGCACCGGGGCAGTGCAACTGCCCCAATCTGGACACCGGCCCTAGACCGTGTACCAGGGGTTGATATGACAACCGGGTCATGTCGATATTTGTTTTTTGCCGGAGAGCACCCGATTGAACGACGCTATTCCCCGCCCACAGGCGAAAACCCGCAAAGCGCTTACCCCGCTGCTGGAAATCCGTAACCTGAGCAAGTCTTTTGACGGTCAGCACGCCGTTGATGACGTCAACCTCACCATTTATAAAGGCGAAATCTTTGCCCTGCTGGGCGCATCCGGCTGCGGTAAATCAACCCTGCTGCGTATGCTGGCAGGCTTTGAGCAGCCGACAGCTGGGCAAATTATCCTCGATGGCGTCGACCTGGCGCAGGTTCCGCCGTATCTGCGGCCAATTAACATGATGTTCCAGTCCTACGCGCTTTTCCCGCACATGACCGTTGAGCAGAACATCGCCTTCGGCTTAAAGCAGGACAAGCTGCCGAAAGCCGAAATTACCGCCCGCGTGGCCGAAATGCTCACCCTGGTGCATATGCAGGAATTTGCTAAACGCAAACCGCATCAGCTTTCCGGCGGTCAGCGTCAGCGCGTGGCACTGGCACGCAGCCTGGCAAAACGACCAAAACTGCTGCTGCTGGACGAGCCCATGGGCGCGCTGGATAAAAAACTGCGCGACCGGATGCAGCTGGAAGTGGTGGATATTCTGGAGCGTGTCGGTGCCACCTGCGTGATGGTCACCCACGACCAGGAAGAAGCGATGACTATGGCCGGGCGTATCGCCATCATGAACCGGGGGAAATTCGTACAAATTGGCGAACCGGAAGAGATCTATGAGCATCCCACCACCCGTTACAGCGCTGAATTTATCGGTTCGGTTAACGTCTTTGAAGGGCTGCTGAAAGCGCGTCAGGAAGATGGTCTGGTGATAGATTCGCCGGGGCTGGTTCACCCGCTGAAAGTTGACCCGGATGCTTCGGTTGTCGATAACGTGCCGGTGTACGTGGCGCTGCGTCCGGAAAAAATCATGCTCTGCGAAGACCCGCCTGCCGACGGCTACAACTTTGCCGTCGGCGAGGTGGTACATATCGCTTACCTCGGCGATCTCTCCATTTACCACGTGCGGCTCAAAAGCGGCCAGATGATCAGCGCTCAGCTACAGAACGAACATCGCTACCAGAAAGGGCTACCGACCTGGGGCGATGAAGTGCGTCTGTGCTGGGAAGCCGATAGCTGTGTGGTACTGACGGTTTAAGGAGCGGCGATGAGTATTTATGAACCTCCGGCGCGTCCGCATAAACCGGGCGGTATCGCCCTGTGGCTGGCGCGTATCAATATGAAACACGGTCGCAAGTTGGTGATTGCGCTGCCGTATGTGTGGCTGATCCTGCTGTTTTTACTGCCGTTTTTGATTGTGTTTAAAATCAGCCTCGCCGAAATGGCGCGAGCGATCCCGCCGTACACCGATTTAATGGAATGGGCGGATGGTCAGCTATCCCTGACCCTGAATTTCGCCAACTTCCTGCAATTGACCGACGATCCGCTCTATTTTGAGGCTTATTTACAGTCGCTTCAGGTGGCGGGGATCTCAACGATTTTCTGTCTGCTGCTTGGTTACCCGCTGGCCTGGGCGGTGGCGCACAGCAAACCGTCGACCCGTAATATCCTGCTGCTGCTGGTTATCTTGCCGTCGTGGACCTCGTTTTTGATTCGTGTCTACGCCTGGATGGGGATCCTCAAAAACAACGGAGTGCTGAACAACTTCCTGATGTGGTTAGGCGTTATCGACCAGCCGCTGACTATTCTGCATACCAACCTGGCCGTCTATATCGGCATCGTTTACGCCTATCTGCCGTTTATGGTGTTACCGATTTATACCGCGCTCACACGTATTGATTATTCACTGGTGGAAGCGTCGCTGGATCTCGGCGTCCGCCCGCTGAAAACCTTCTTTAGCGTGATTGTGCCACTGACCAAAGGCGGGATTATTGCCGGATCGATGCTGGTGTTTATCCCGGCGGTCGGGGAGTTTGTGATCCCGGAACTGCTGGGTGGCCCGGACAGCATCATGATTGGTCGCGTGCTGTGGCAGGAGTTTTTCAACAACCGCGACTGGCCGGTGGCCTCGGCGGTGGCGATCGTCATGCTCTTGTTGCTGATCGTGCCGATCATGTGGTTCCACAAATATCAGCAAAAACAGATGGGGGATCACGGATGAATAACTTACCGGTCGTGCGTTCGCCGTGGCGCATCCTGATTCTGGTGATTGGGTTTACCTTCCTGTACGCGCCGATGCTGATGCTGGTGATTTACTCGTTTAACAGCTCGAAGCTGGTGACCGTTTGGGCGGGTTGGTCGACGCGCTGGTACGGCGAGCTATTCCGTGATGACGCGATGATGAGCGCGGTGGGCCTTAGCCTGACCATTGCTGCTGCGGCTGCCACTATGGCGGCAGTGCTTGGGACCATTGCGGCCATGGTGATGGTTCGCTTTGGACGTTTTCGCGGATCGAACGGGTTTGCCTTTATGATCACCGCGCCATTGGTGATGCCTGATGTGATAACCGGCCTGTCGCTGCTGCTGCTGTTTGTGGCGCTGGCACATGCTATCGGCTGGCCGGCGGATCGCGGCATGCTCACCATCTGGCTGGCGCACGTAACCTTCTGTACCGCTTACGTGGCGGTGGTGATCTCCTCACGTCTGCGTGAGCTTGACCGGTCGATTGAAGAGGCGGCGATGGATCTTGGCGCGACGCCGCTGAAGGTTTTTTTCATCATCACGCTGCCGATGATTATGCCGGCGGTGATTTCTGGCTGGCTGCTGGCCTTCACGTTGTCGCTGGATGATTTGGTGATCGCCAGCTTCGTTTCCGGCCCAGGGGCCACCACCTTACCGATGCTGGTCTTCTCCAGCGTGCGTATGGGGGTGAACCCGGAGATCAACGCGTTGGCCTCACTTATCTTAGGCGTCGTCGGAATTGTCGGATTAATCGCCTGGTATCTGATGGCGCGCGCAGAAAAACAACGTGTGCGCGATATCCAACGTGCAAGACGCGGATAATCCACTTAAAATCGATAAGGATGCAGTCGATGCCGCGAACCTTCGCGGCATCGTTTTCATGGAAGGCAATACATTGGAATTGTTTACTCGAAGCCGTCGTACGCACGCCCGTCTGAATGTTCCTGCTTTGGTGCAGGTGGCTGCGCTCGCGATTATTTTAATCCGCTGTCTTGATCTGTTGATGATATTCAACCTGTTGGGGCTGTCCGGTATTGGCGACTTTATTCATCGCAGCGTGCAAACCTGGACGCTAACGTTGGTATTCTTAAGTTCTCTGGTGCTGGTCTTCGTTGAGATTGGCTGTGCCTTCTCGCTGGTGAAAGGACGCAACTGGGCGCGCTGGGTCTATCTGCTGACCCAAGTTATTGCCGCAAGCTATTTGTGGGCTGCATCGCTGGGCTACGGCTACCCTGAACTGTTCAGCATTGCCGGGGAGTCTAAACGGGAAATCTTCCGTTCACTGGTGCTGCAAAAAATGCCGGACCTGTTGGTGTTATTCCTGCTTTTTGTCCCTCCAGCTTCGCGTCGATTTTTCCGCTTACAATAACGGTGATACAATCCACGCCCTCGTTTTTTTGAAGGTCTTTCTATGCAGTGCGCACTTTTTAATGCCGACCGTTGCCGTTCCTGTCAGTGGATTGAGCAGCCGATTTCAGAGCAACTTGCGGCCAAAATGGCCGATCTCCAGACGTTGCTGGCAGATTTCGCCGTTGCCGAGTGGTGCGCACCGGTTAGCGGGCCGGAACAAGGCTTTCGTAATAAAGCCAAAATGGTGGTCAGCGGCAGCGTCGAAAAGCCGCTGCTGGGTATGCTGCACCGTGACGGTACGCCGGAAGATTTAACCGACTGTCCGCTCTATCCAGAAACCTTTGCGCCGGTCTTTGCGGCACTTAAGCCGTTTATCGCTCGTGCAGGGCTGACACCGTATAACGTAGCGCGTAAGCGCGGTGAGCTGAAATATGTGCTGCTCACCGAAAGCCAGAAAGAGGGCGGCATGATGCTGCGCTTTGTACTGCGTTCGCAAAGCAAGCTTGAGCAACTTCGCGCGGCGCTGCCGTGGCTACAGGCGCAGTTGCCGCAGCTGAAGGTGATTACCGCTAATATTCAGCCGGTGCATATGGCGATTATGGAAGGCGAGCAGGAGATCTTTTTCACCCAGCAGCAAGCGCTGGCGGAAACTTTTAACGGCGTGCCGCTGTGGATCCGCCCGCAGAGCTTCTTCCAGACTAACCCGACGGTGGCAAGCAGCTTGTACGCCACCGCGCGTGACTGGGTGAGGGCGCTGCCGGTGAATCATATGTGGGATCTGTTCTGCGGCGTCGGTGGTTTTGGCCTGCACTGTGCCACCCCGGAAATGACCCTGACCGGCATTGAAATCGCCCCAGAAGCCATTGCCTGCGCGAAACAGTCGGCGGCGGAATTAGGCTTAGAAAAGCTGCACTTCCAGGCGCTGGACTCTACTCAGTTCGCCACCGCCCAGGGTGAAGTGCCACAGTTGGTGCTGGTGAACCCGCCACGTCGCGGTATTGGCAAGGCGCTGTGCGACTATTTAAGTGAGATGGCGCCGGAGTTTATCGTTTATTCCAGCTGTAATGCGCAAAGTATGGCGAAGGATTTTACTCACCTCGCGGGGTATCAGGTGGCGAAAGTGCAGCTGTTCGATATGTTCCCCCATACGGCGCATTATGAAGTTCTGACGTTGCTTGTCCGGCGTTAGACACTCACCCCATCCCTAAAAGGGAGAGGGAGCACATCGAGCTCGGCCAGTCCCCTCGCCCCTTTGGGGAGAGGGTTAGGGTGAGGGGAAACCCCGTCCCCATCTCCATCCCGCCAAAGTTTAAATTAAATGTGATAACTCGACGCGCCCGACTGCGTTAAGCTTTAAAAAAAGAACGGGTGAAATAACATGAACAGCGCCAGGAAAATCCTATTAATCGAAGATGACACCGATATCGCTACTCTGCTGCGGCTTAATTTGCAGGATGAGGGCTATCAGATTGCGCACGAAGCCGATGGTGCTCGGGCGCTGGAACGGCTTGAAAGCGAAGTCTGGGATGCGGTGATCCTCGATTTAATGCTGCCAAGCGTCGATGGGCTCGAAATCTGCCGCCGTATTCGTCAAATGACCCGCTACCTGCCGGTCATTATTATCAGCGCACGCACCAGTGAAAGCCACCGGGTACTGGGGCTGGAAATGGGCGCGGATGACTATCTGGCCAAACCTTTCTCGGTGCTGGAATTGATCGCCCGTGTGAAGGCGCTGTTTCGCCGCCAGGAGGCGATGGGGCAAACGCTGCGTCTGCAAAGTGGTTCGATTGCCAGCCACGGTCTGAACATTGACCCGCTGACCCGCGAAGTGCGGCTGCATGGCGAAGCCATTGAGCTGACGCCCCGCGAGTTTGAACTGCTGTACTGGTTTGCCCGCCATCCAGGAGAAGTCTTCTCGCGTCTGGCATTACTGGAAAATGTCTGGGGCTATCAACATGAAGGTTACGAACATACCGTCAACACCCACATTAACCGTCTGCGCGTCAAAATTGAGAAAGATCCCGCTGAGCCTGACATCATTCTGACCGTATGGGGGAAAGGGTATAAGTTCGCCACTGAGCACAAAGAGTTCGCACCATGAGCCGTCGATTCAGCCTTAGCCAACAGCTCACGCTGGTCTTTACCGCCATTTTGCTGCTGTGCGCGATCGCGGCCTGTAGCATTCAGCTTTATAACAGCAGCCAGTTTGGTAATGCCATGGTGCAGCGCCTTTCGGCGGGCCTGGCGCAGCAAATTGTCAATCGTGAACCGCTGCTGGATGAGCAGGGCGAGGTGAATCGTCAGACGCTGAAAATGCTTTTTGATCGGCTGATGACGCTTAATCCCAGCGTTGAGCTTTATCTAGTCTCAAGGGACGGTAACATCGTGGCTGATGCGGCCCCGCCGGGTCACATGAAACGTAAACAAATTAACGTCGAACCGTTAAAAGCCTTTCTTGATGGCGCTGCATGGCCGATTTACGGCGACGACCCGCGGAGTCTGGATAAAGAGAAAGTGTTTAGCGTGGCCCCGGTGCTGCTAAACGGTAACCTGCACGGCTATCTCTATATCATCCTTGAAGGGGAAAACTTGAATGCGCTAGCGGATAACGCATGGCGTAAAGCGTTGTGGAATACGCTGCTGTGGTCGCTGCTGCTGGTCGCCCTGTTTGGTCTGTTGGCGGGTATTCTGGTGTGGTATTGGGTCGCTCGTCCGGTAAGGCAGCTCACCTCACACGTCGCGGGGCTCGACCAGGACAGTATCAGCGCCATTCGGCAACTGGCGCAGCAGCCGCTGGTTGCTGATACTTCCAACGAAGTGGCCATATTGCGCAATACATTTATTGAACTGGCGCGGAAGATTACCAGTCAGTGGGAGAAACTCTCCGATAGCGACCGCCAGCGCCGCGAGTTTATCGCCAATATTTCGCACGACCTGCGTACGCCGCTGACCTCATTGCTCGGGTATCTGGAAACCCTTTCGTTAAAGGCCGACACGCTCTCGCCTGAAGATAATCGACAGTACCTGTCGATTGCGCTGCGGCAGGGCCATAAGGTGCGCCACCTTTCTCAGCAACTGTTTGAACTGGCGAAGCTGGAACACGGCGGGATGAAGCCGCAGCGTGAACCGTTTGCCATCGGCGAACTGATTCAGGACGTGGCGCAGAAGTTTGACCTGACTATCGAGACACGCCAGTTAACGCTGAAGGTGGAGATTTCGCGGGGGCTGCCGTTGCTCAATGCTGATGTGTCGATGATTGAGCGAGTGGTCACAAACCTGCTGGATAATGCGGTGCGCCACACGCCATCCGGGGGTACGGTGATACTGCGAGTCTGGCAGGAAAATGAACGGCTCCAGGTCGAGGTTGCCGATAGCGGGCCGGGCGTGGAGGAAGCGCTTCGCGAGCAGTTATTCCAGCGTCCTTCGGCATTAAGTCCGCAGAGCGTAAGGGAAAATCGCGGTGGGTTGGGGTTGCTTATCGTGCGAAGAATGCTGGAACTGCATGGCGGTAATATTCGCCTGGTGGATGCCGCGTCGGGTGCCTGCTTCCGCTTCTTTGTCCCGCTGTAATGGTAAAACCCCGGTAAGTTAGCGCTTACCGGGGAGTCGTTATTTATTCAGCAAACCACTTGTCGTTGATTTTCTGGTAGGTGCCGTCGGCTTTAATCGCTTTCAGCGCGCCGTTGAGTTTTTCCAGCAGCGCTTTGTTATCTGGACGCACCGCAATCCCCAGACCAATACCGAAGTACTGCGGGTCGGTCACTTTCTCGGTAGCAACACCCAGCTGCGGGTTGGTTTTCAGCCACTCGTTGACCACGGCGGTATCACCAAACACCCCATCAATACGGCCATTTTTCAGGTCGATAAAAGCATTCTGATAGCTGTCGTAGGCCACGGTTTTGACTTCCGGGTGTTTATCCATCAGGTATTTCTGGTGGGTGGTACCGTTTTCCATACCGATACGCTTGCCTTTCAAATCATCAAAGGTTTTGTAGGTATCTTTTTTAGCGATGACCAGCGCAGAGTTCGCGTAGTAGGCGTCGGTAAAGGCAACCTGTTTGCTACGTTCCGGCGTGATATCCATACCTGAAATCACCGCATCATATTTTTTGAATTTCAGCGCGGGGATCAGGCTATCAAACGCATGGTTGGTAAAGGTACATTCAGCCTGCATCTGCTTACACAGCGCATTGGCAAGGTCGATATCAAAGCCAGCAATCTGGTTGTTTGCATCCATTGATTCAAATGGAGGATAGGTCGCGGAAACGCCAAAGCTGATTTTATCTGCGGCATGAGCGCCTGCGGCTACGGTGGCGAGTAAGGCGGCAAATACTAATTTTTTCATGGATGTGCTCCTGTCTGTCTGGCTTATAGGTTGCTGCCCTGCGTGTGGCATATAGCTACAATGCCATTATGTGAATTTATATGCAATATAGTTGATTAAGTATTTTTTCTATTTGCAAAAAAAAACGGATAAGCCAGTGACTTATCCGTTTCATTTATTGCTACTTATGCAATAAATCTAGTTGCGACGCTCAAAGGCTAGCGCTTTACGCTCGATTAAACGCATCATCAGTGTCAGCAGGCCATTCACCACCAGATAGACCAGCCCGGCAGCACCAAATACCATCACGTCATAGGTACGTCCGTACAGAAGCTGCCCGTGGCCCATCACTTCCATTAGCGTAATGGTGTAAGCCAGCGACGTACTCTTAAACACCAGCACCACTTCGTTGGAGTAAGAAGAGAGCGCGCGTTTAAGCGCATACGGCAGCAAAATTGCCAGTGTGTCTTTCTTGCTCATGCCCAGCGAGCTGCATGACTGCCATTGACCTTCCGGGATAGCCCGAATGGCGCCAAAAAACAGCTGCGTAGTATACGCCGCACTGTTAAGTGACAGCGCAATCAGCGCGCACAGCCACGGTTCAGACAGCAGGTGCCACACCACCGGATAATTTTGCAGCGACGGGAACTGGCCCGGGCCGTAGTAGATCAAAAAGATCTGCACTAGCAGCGGTGTGCCCGTAAACAGGGTGATGTAGGCACGAACCACCCATACCAGCACCGGCGTTTTCAGCGTCAGGATGATGGTGAAAATCAGCGACAGTATCAGCGCAACGACAATCGAAGCAACGGTGAGCGTCAGGCTGGTGTGCAGCCCTTTCATCAGTTCCGGTAAATACTCGAGCATCAGCCTGGTCTCCGTTCGAAGCGAGTGGTGTGCAGGTCAATGCGTTTGAGGATGTACTGACTCAGCAGAGTAATCACCAGGTAAATGGCCGCCGCAACGATATACCAGGTAAATGGCTCCTGGGTACGGGTAGCAATGCTTTTGGTTTGTAGCATCAGATCGTTAACGCTTATCAGCGATACCAGCGCGGTATCTTTCAGCAGTACCAGCCACTGGTTACCCAGCCCTGGGAGCGCGTGACGCCACATCTGCGGCATCACCAGGCGGAAGAATATCGCGCTTTTTGACAGCCCCAGCGCCTGGCCGGATTCCCACTGACCTATCGGTACCGCCTTCAGTGCGCCACGCAGCGTTTGTGATGCATACGCCGCATAAAGCAAGGAGAGGGCAATCACGCCGCACAGGAACGGGCTGACATCGAAGTTTTCGATCTGCATCTGCACCGGGATCTGCGCAAAGCCAAGGTTAATCGTAAAACCATCGGAGAGCGTCAGCAGTAACTGAGAGGAGCCGAAGTAGATAAACAGCACCACCAGGATTTCCGGCAGACCGCGTAACACGGTCACTAGCGCTGAGCCTGCCCATGCGATTGGGCGCCATTTAACCGACTCCCATACCGCGAACAGCATCGCGAGCGCCAGCCCGATGATAAGTGCACAAACGGCAAGGCCGACGGTCATGCCGGCGGCACTTGCTAAAGGAAACATTTCGTTCATCAAGTCTTACTTCTGGAACCATTTAGCGTAGATGGTTTGGTAAGTGCCATCTTTCTTCACTTTTTCCAGCGCAGCGTTGAATTTCTGCTGCAGCTCGGTGTTGCCCTGACGGACAGCAATGCCGAGGCCGGTACCAAAGTAGTCTTTATCGGTGACTTTATCGCCGACGGCAGCCAGCTTGTCGTTAGCAGTCAGCCACTCGGTGACCACGGCGGTATCACCAAATACGCCATCAATACGACCGTTTTGCAGATCTAGCTTCGCATTCTGATAGCTGTCGTAAGGAACGGTGGTGATTTCCGGGTGTTTATCCATGATGAATTTCTGGTGCGTGGTGCCGTTCTGCACGCCGACTTTTTTGCCTTTAAGCTGATCGACGCCAGTAAATTTGCCTTTCACACCAACAAACAGCGCAGAATTGTCATAGTACGGGGTGGTGAACAGAACCTGCTTTTCGCGCTCAGGCGTGATGTCCATACCGGCCATCACCGCATCAACGCGGCGGAATTTCAGGCTTGGGATCAGGCTGTCGAAAGACTGATTACTGAACGTACAGGTGGCATCAATCTCTTTACACAGTGCGTTTGCCAAATCCACGTCAAAGCCGACGATCTGGTTGTTAGCATCAATAGACTCGAACGGAGGGTAAGATGCTTCCGTCGCGAAACGGATGGTTTGAGCAGCCCCAGCGGTAAGGCTGAAGCTTGCGAGCAGCGCGGCGATCACTAATTTTTTCATCGTCATTGTCCTGATTCTCAGTGAGAAAGATAACTTCTGAATGCGTCTGTCTGTGGGCTGCTAAAGCAGCTTGCATCGCCTTGTTCGACGATATAACCATTTTCCATGTACACCACGCGGCTGGCCGTTTTGCGCGCCACTTCCACCTCGTGAGTGACAATCACCTGGGTAATGTTGGTTTCTGCCAGCTCGTGAATAATACTGACGATCTGGGCGGTGATTTCTGGATCGAGCGCGGCGGTCGGTTCATCAAACAGCAGAACCTGCGGCTCCATCATCAGCGCACGGGCAATCGCCACACGCTGCTGCTGACCACCGGATAAATGCAGCGGATAGCGGTCGCTGTACGGTTTTAAGCGTAAACGCTCCAGCAGTTTTTCCGCCCGCGCCATCGCTTGTTCTTTGCTAAGGCCCAGCACGCGGCAAGGCGCTTCAATAAGGTTCTGCACCACCGTCAGGTGAGGCCAGAGATTGTACTGCTGGAAGACCATTCCCACGTTTTGACGCAGTTCGCGAATCGCTTTGTCAGACGGGGTTTTAGCAAAATCAAAATGGTTACCCGCAATCGCCAGGATACCGGATTTCGGCATCTCTAACAGATTCAGCACGCGCAGCAGTGAGCTTTTACCCGCGCCGCTTGGGCCAAGCAGCACCAGCGTCTCGCCCTCTGGGCATTGAAGCGTGATGTCGAACAGCGCCTGATGTGCGCCATAAAAGCAGTTAATGCCGTCTAATTTAATGCTCATTGATACCCGTCACGAATGTGTTGTCTTCGTCCTGGAAAGACCAGGTGCTAGCTCTGCTGCCGCATTCCGTCTCCCGCTGAAGGTCTCCATAATGGATTTATTATCAGCAATAGAGGCCGCAAATAGTACCTTTGACAGAATAGTTATGCAATATTTGTGCGTTAAAACTTAAATATAAACCAACTTTTCTTTTAAAGTTAGCACAAAATAACGGGCGGGGTAGGCGAGGGGAACAAATGTCGGCATTCTAAAGAGAATGCCAGACATTTTGCCGGAATAACCGGCTAGACAGAATTATTTAACACGTTATTAACGTTTCTCGAGAGATTGACGCAAAGTCCCCGCCGGTGCGTGGCTATTGTTGCCAAGATAACGCACGTCGTCGACGGCCCAGCATTGCCCTTCACGGATCATCAACACTTCATCTTTCCAGCTTTGAGTGCCCTGTTTTAACGTCACGCGCAGAGGAATATTGCGGGCATCGGTATTGGGAATGGTAGAGGCGCTATCAACGTCAGCACTGTCTGGTGTGGTTGCGCTGCTGGAGAACAGACCCGCCTGCATCAGTGAACGCTTGCTGGCGTCCTGGCTGCTATCGTTAAGCAGCTTCGCCAGGCTATCGCTAAAATACGGACGCAGAGCGGTAATATCGCTTGTCCGGCGCTGGATCTGGTCATTGTAAAACTTCTGTGCCACGGTATCCGGGCCGCCTTCCACGCACTGTCCGCTGCGCGTGCCAATATCTTTATAGGCAGGGGTAACGGTGGTACACGCGCTTAAAAACAGCGCAGCCGGAAGAATAAGGGCAAGGTTGGTGTAACGCATAGAATGATTCCTTGTTAGCAATCTCGACACTCATCGCGCCATGCAGAAGGGGCGATTAATGTATACGATAATGGAGTAATCCCTTTTCAAGCATAGCGTATCGGTCCGATAATGTGTTTAGCGCTGAGAGCTAAGGTATTGAACGTTAAAGAAGGAGCTAGTCATGCAATTTTCCACCACACCTACCCTTGAAGGGCAGTCTATTGTCGAGTATTGCGGTGTCGTCACCGGAGAAGCGATTCTTGGGGCGAATATTTTCCGCGACTTTTTTGCCGGTATCCGCGACATCGTCGGTGGCCGTTCTGGCGCTTACGAAAAAGAGCTGCGTAAAGCCCGCGAGATTGCGTTTAAAGAGCTGGGCGAACAGGCCAAAGCGCTGGGTGCCGATGCCGTTGTCGGAATTGATATCGACTATGAAACGGTGGGTAAAGACAGCAGTATGCTGATGGTGAGCGTAAGCGGAACGGCGGTTAAAACGCGCCGATGAAACGTTTTCTGACGGTTTTGATGCTGGCGGTGTTGCTGGCAGGGTGTGCCGGGGAAGATAAAAAAGCGACCGTTGAGAAACCGGGCTATGTGCTGGATACCAGTCGTTCGGCACCTGCGGCTTATCCACGGGTCAAAATCCTGGTGTTGCACTACACCGCCGATGATTTTGATGTGTCACTTACCACGCTGACCGGCGATCAGGTTAGCGTGCATTATCTGATCCCCGCCGTGCCGCCGCTGACCCATGGTAAACCGCGCATCTGGCAGCTTGTGCCGGAGTCTGAACTGGCCTGGCATGCGGGCGTCAGCTTCTGGCGTGGTGCCACGCGCATCAACGATACCTCGATTGGTATTGAGCTTGAGAATAAAGGCTGGCAAAAATCGGAAGGCACCAAGTTCTTTACGCCATTTGAACCGGCGCAAATTCAGGCGCTGATCCCGCTGGCCAAAGACATCATCAAACGTTACAACATTCCGCCGCAAAATGTGTTGGCGCACTCTGACGTTGCGCCGCAGCGCAAAGACGATCCCGGCCCACTGTTCCCATGGCAGTCGCTGGCACAGCAAGGGATCGGTGCATGGCCAAATGAGAATCGAGTGGCATTTTATCTCAACGGACGCGCACCAAACGCACCGGTCTCAACAAACAATCTGCTCGACCTGTTAGCGCGTTATGGTTACGAGGTGAAACCGGGGATGACCCGCATGCAGCAGATCAGGGTGATCGCTGCCTTCCAGATGCACTTCCGTCCGACGCGCTGGGATGGCGTGGCTGACGCCGAAAGTCAGGCTATTGCGGAAGCGCTACTGGAAAAATACGGTCAGGGTTAAGACTAGCGGGGTAACTTCCCGTGATCTTCAAGCCAGGCGGCGGTACGCACAATACCGTCGTCGAGCGACACGATAGGCTCGTAGCCCAGTTCTTCACGGGCGCGGCTGATGTCCAGCGTAAAGTCAAAGTTGAGCTTTGATACGCCGTAGTGGGTCAGCGATGGCTCTTTGGCTTTCTTATCGCCAAAACGCTCCATGCTACGCGCAATCATATCCAGCATCGGATAAGGCACCGAACGAATTCGGCAGGCAATATCCAGCTCGTCAATCAAACGCTCCACAATGCTGCGCAGCGTGCGCGGTTCACCGTTGGTGATGTTGTAGGCACGACCAGACGGCAGATCGTCACAGCGCGGCTGGCTGGCGAGCCACATCGCGTGTACGGCATTCTCGTAATAGGTCATATCGACCATTGCATGGCCGCCGCGCGGTAACAGCACGCTGCCATAGTGGTGCATCATCTGCGCCAGACGCGGAATAAAGACTTTATCGTGCGGGCCGAAAACGCTCTGCGGACGCAAAATGGTAAAGCGGGTGTTGGGGTTGGCCTGTGCCAGCAGTTGAATCACCTCTTCGCTGGCGGCTTTGCTGCGGGCGAATTCGTTGGCGAAACGGTGCGGGCGGAAATCTTCTTGAATATCACGGTGGTGGTGGTAATCGAAGTACAGCGACGGCGAGGAAATATGGATAAAGTTACGCACGCCCCAAGCCACAGCCCATTCACCCAGACGGCGGGTGGCGCGGACGTTGGCTAAATCAAACGCCGCCTGTGTACCCCACGGCGAGGTAAAGCTTGAGCAATGCCACAGGGTATCGACACCCGCCAGCATCACTTTGGCCTGAGAAGAGACTAACTCGGTCAGGTCAGCATGGACAAATTCAGCGCCCATTTTCTCCAGCAGTTTGCCCATCGCTTCATTGCGACCACTCGCTCTGACGCTAATGCCCTTGTTACGCAGATATTCAACTGCATTTCTGCCTAAACCGCTGGTGGCGCCGGTGACCAGTACCTTCATAATAATCCACAGTGATAAAAAAGAGTTTCGTGCGCATTCTTCCGTTTATTTCACTCGTATGCAATGGGAAACTAAGACAAAAAAGGGCTAAAGCGCACTTTTTCCTGTCTCTTCTTCTGCTAAACGGGCGATCTGCCGGGCCATCCCGCGGAAGATAAACAGATGGGCCGGAATCATCAACAACCAGTACATTAAGCCTGGCATACCGTGCGGATGCCACCAGGCGCGAACGTCGAGTTCACGATGTGTGCCTTTATCGACCATCGTGAAACTCAGACGCCCAAGACCCGGTGCTTTCATCCCGAACAGTAAGGTTAGCGCTTTTTCCGGCTCAACGATAATCACCTTCCAGCTATCGACGCTATCGCCGGTCTGCAACAGTGCATGTTCTGGGCGGCCTTTTGCCAGTTTATGACCAATCAGCAGATCCATGGCCGCACGCGTCTTCCACAGCGCATTGCCGAAGAAGTAGCCCTCTTTTTTGCCGCCGAGGCGGTTCACCACTTTCCACAGCGCCGACAGGCTTGCTGACGTTTTTATCGTGAATCCGGCCTGTTTGGCGAAAAATCCATACTCTGGACGCCAGCGGGCAAACGCCTGCGCGTCGTAACCCCAGTCGCTGGAGTTGGCGAGCTTTTTCTCCTCCTCCAGCGTACGGCGTACCGCTTCATCGAAGGGGATCAAGGTTTGCGGGATCAACGCGCGAAGCGCCCGATCGTCTGCCAGTAGATCGTGCTTCAACCCCTGGATCAGCGCTTTGGCGATCGTCGGTGGTACGGACGTAATCACGTTTAAAAACCACACCGAGATCCAACTGGTAGGGAAGGGAATGGGGATCAGCAATCGGTGACGACCGCTGACCGCCATAAAGTGTTCAAACTGTTGTTGATAGGTTAACTCTTGCGGCCCGGCGGCTTCAAACACGCGATGCTCAGAGGCGGGGTGATTGAGCAACTCCACCAAATACACCAGCAGGTTTTCCAGCGCAATCGGCGTAGTGCGCGAGCGCACCCAGCGCGGCGGCGTCAGCACCGGCAGGTTGTAAACCATATCGCGCATCACCTCAAACGCCGCAGAACCGGCACCGACGATAATTCCTGCGCGCAGTTCGCTGACCGGAATCCCTGCTTCGCGCAGGATATCGCCGGTCAATTGACGGGCGCGCAGGTGTGCAGACTGTTCATGCTCAGGAGCCTGAAGCGAACTTAAGAAAATCAGCTGTTTCACCTGAGTCTGGCGCAGCGCGTCGCGCACGTTCTCTGCCACCCGGCGTTCGTGGGCGATAAAGTCTTTGCTTTCACCCATGCCGTGTACCAGATAATAAACGGTATCAACGCCGTCGAGCAGCGCCGAAAAATCACGGTTTTTCTCCAGATCAACCGAATGGCAAGTGACTCCCGGCAACTGTAATTTTTGCAGCCGGTCAATACGACGTGCCACCGCCCGCACGGTATACCCGCGCTGGCTTAATTCCGTGACCAGATGCTGGCCGATATAGCCGCTGGCCCCAAAAACCAAAATCGTCTGTGACACGCCGAACTCCTTAACGGGCTAAAAAGGCTTTCCAGTGACCGACAACCTCAGCTAATTGCTGACGATTGACGTCTAAATGCGTTACCAGGCGCACTACCGGCGAGGCGTTAATCAGCACGCCGCGCTCCTGCATAAACGCGCCCAGCACGCTGGCGTTCGCGTCACCGACGCGCACAAACAGCATATTGGTGTCGTGACGCATCACATCCGCGCCAATCTCGCGCAGCTGTTCGGCAAGCCAGGCGGCGTTGTCGTGATCGTCTTGCAAACGCGCGACGTTATTTTTCAGCGCGTACAGCCCAGCTGCCGCGAGGAACCCGGCCTGACGCATACCGCCGCCGGTCATTTTACGCCAGCGGTTAGCGCGTTTGATGTAATCCTGATTACCAACCAGCAGCGAACCCACCGGCGTGCCTAACCCTTTGGAGAGGCAGATAGTGAAGGAATCGCAGTATTGAGTGATCTCTTTGAGCTCGCAGCCGTAGCTTACCAGGGCGTTGAAAATGCGCGCGCCGTCGACATGCAGCGCCAGCCCACGCTCGCGGGTAAAGTCCCACGCTTCTTTCAGATACGCCTGTGGCAGTACTTTGCCATTATGGGTGTTTTCGATGCTCAGCAGTTTGGTGCGGGCGAAGTGAATATCATCGGCTTTGATTTTGGCCGCGACTTTATCCAGCGGCAGAGTGCCGTCAGACGCTGCATCAATCGGCTGTGGCTGAATGCTGCCCAGCACCGCCGCGCCGCCTGCTTCGTACAGATAGTTATGCGCGCCCTGGCCGACAATATACTCTTCGCCGCGCTCGCAGTGACTGAGCAGCGCCACCAGGTTGGCCTGGGTGCCAGTCGGCAGGAACAGTGCGGCTTCCTTGCCTGACAACTCGGCCGCGTACTGCTGAAGGGCGTTAACGGTCGGGTCATCGCCATACACATCGTCGCCGACCGGCGCGGCTACCATCTCATCAAGCATGGCGCGCGTCGGACGGGTTACGGTATCACTGCGTAAATCAATCACGGCATTTCCTTTTAAACTCAGAATAATGCCTTCATTTTTACCTCAGCCAGTTGGTTTTCGCTAGCTCAATGACTTCATCACCGCGCCCGTTGATAATCGCGCGCAGCATATACAGGCTAAACCCTTTGGCCTGCTCCAGTTTTATCTGCGGCGGCATGGCGAGTTCTTCTTTCGCCACCACGACGTCGACCAGCACCGGCCCGTCGATACTAAAGGCGCGCTGTAGCGCTTCATCCACGTCCGCCGATTTCTCTACACGAATACCGGTAATGCCGCAGGCTTCGGCGATGCGGGCAAAATTGGTGTCGTGCAGTTCGGTGCCGTCGGTCAGATAGCCACCGGCTTTCATCTCCATCGCCACAAAGCCCAGCACGCTGTTGTTAAAGACGATGATTTTCACCGGCAGCTTCATTTGCGCCACCGACAAAAAATCGCCCATCAGCATACTAAAGCCACCGTCGCCGCACATCGCCACCACCTGACGCTCCGGAGCGGTGGCCTGTGCGCCCAGCGCCTGCGGCATGGCGTTGGCCATTGAACCGTGGGTAAATGAGCCAATCAGGCGGCGTTTACCATTCATTTTTAAATAGCGCGCGGCCCACACGGTTGGCGTGCCGACATCGCAGGTGAAGATGGCATCTTCATCGGCAAAATGGCTGATTTGCTGCGCCAGATACTGCGGGTGGATGGCCTTATCGCTCGGTTTTGCCAGATCATCCAGCCCTTTACGCGCGTCGCGATAATCACTGAGCGCTTTATCGAGGAACTTACGATCGGTTTTTTCTTCCAAATGTGGCAGCAGGGCGGTGAGGGTGGATTTAATGTCGCCAATCAGCGCCATATCCACTTTGCTGTGCGCGCCGATGCTGGCGGGGTTGATATCAATCTGGATAATTTTAGCGTCCGTCGGATAGAACGGGCGATACGGGAATTGGGTGCCGAGTAAGATCAGCGTGTCTGCATTCATCATGGCGTGGAAACCGCTGGAGAAACCGATAAGCCCCGTCATGCCTACGTCATACGGGTTATCGTACTCAACGTGTTCTTTCCCGCGCAGTGCGTGAATGATGGGCGATTTCAACTTGCCGGCGAATTCCACTAATTCTTTATGCGCCCCGGCACAACCGCTGCCGCACATTAGCGCGATATTGCTGGAATAACGCAGCAGCTGCGCTAATTTTTTCAGCTCATCTTCATTTGGCGTGACCACCGGCTGCGGCGCAGGATACCAATGGGTACTGGCGCTTTCCGGCGCGGCCTTCAGCGCCACGTCGCCCGGTAACACCACCACCGACACGCCACGGTTCAACACCGCTTTACGCATGGCGATAGCCAGTACCTGAGGAATTTGCTCTGGGGATGACACCAGCTCGCAATAGTGGCTGCATTCGCGGAACAACTCTTGTGGATGTGTTTCCTGAAAATAACCGCTGCCGATTTCACTCGACGGAATATGCGCGGCAATCGCCACCACCGGGACATGGTTGCGGTGACAGTCGAACAGCCCGTTGATGAGGTGCAGGTTTCCCGGCCCGCAAGAACCCGCGCACACCGCCAGCTCGCCGGTCAGATGCGCTTCCGCTCCGGCAGCAAACGCGGCGACTTCCTCATGACGCGTTGGCATCCATTCAATGGTGCCCATCCGGTTCAGGCTGTCGGAGAGTCCGTTAAGAGAATCTCCCGTCACACCCCAGATTCGCTTCACTCCGGCTTGCTCGAGGGTTTTGGCAATGTAGTTGGCTACGGTCTGTTTCATGGTTTTCCATCTCCTAAATGTGATACCGGTAACAAGTTTAGATGAATCTCGTCGTTTCGCCGGAATAATCCCCTTATTTTCAGCAGGTATATTTTGGAAATGAGAACCAGTAACGTGGTGCTCTACAGGGATAAACAGGGAAATAATTCAAATGATTACAACATTGTTAAATTCAGTAAATCGCATGCTGTCGCACGAGGATTTTGGCAAATTTCTACTCCGTATTGGTGTCGGTGGATTGATGCTTTTTCACGGCCTGCACAAGCTGTTTGATGGCGTCGATGGCATCAGCGGTATGCTGATGGCAAAAGGGCTGCCGGGATTTATCGCTTATGGCGTGCTGGTGGGGGAAGTCGTTGCGCCTATTCTGATTATCATTGGCGTGCTGACGCGCCCGGCGGCGCTGGTGTTAGCGTTTACCATGATTGTGGCCTGGCTGATGGTTGGGCTGGATAAAACCGCCGCGCTGGACAAAACCGGGGCATGGGCGATTGAGAGCCTGGTCTATTTCTTTATTGCTGCGCTGGCGATTGCGTTTATCGGTGCGGGGAAATATTCACTGGGAAATAATTCGGTCTGGCGCTAGCCTTGGCGAGAAACGTGATAAACCCCAGTATTAGCACGGTCAGCCCCCTCTCCCTTTTTAAGGAAGAGGGTTGGGGTGAGGGTTACCGTGCCGTAATTAAGACGATTTTTTAACCTGGTTACCCCCTCACCATAACCCTGTCCCCACAGGGGCGAGGGGACGGTACGGTGCTGGTTTTCTTTATAGCGTAATACGTTAGCATTTTGATTTAATCCGATGGGAAATCCCGCTCCTCATTGCTCCACCATTTTCGCCGACGCCTCACTGCGCTTGTAGCCAATGCGTTTGCCATCGCCGCGCCAATTTCCGCGCTGACCACCAGACCCTGAATAAACGGACGGTCATGCATCAGCCACGGCAACCCACCAAAGGCAATGCGCCCACGGGCGTTTTCCGGCGCTTGCAGGGTGTAATCCTCACCAATATCCGGGATGTCATCACCGCAGGCCAGAAGCTGCTCACGCAATGCGGGGAAAGGAATATCTTTACTTTTCAGCGCCTTTTGCCCACGAGCATCAATAAACACATCAAATTCACGGCGCTGATTATCGTGGACGATAACCGTCTTTCCCTGTTCATTTTTGCGTTCATAATCGGCCCCTAGCGCCAGTATCTCAATCAACCCAGCGTCGTGCAGCGCCAGCAGTCGACGGATAGATTCAGAGGGAATGGCGGCATAGTTATCGATGAACACCCGCGACAGCCCGCGTTTGAAGCGTGCACGGTCAGCCTCATCGAGATGCGGCACGATATCTTCGATAACCTCATGCAGCCGCAGCAGGGTGTAGCGCCACGCCACGGTGTGCTGCTGCTGTTTATTGCGTTCAACTTCCAGCAGATTGAGCCTCGCCCAGTCAAACGGATCGTGATGGATGCGGTCAGCAAAACAAGCCTCGGAGAACGTATCGGCAGTGAGCGTTTCAAGCTCTATCTGCTGGCTCCATTGCGGTGCCGCCTCCTGCAACTGCTTCACGATAAGCCAGAAGATGCGATCCAGTAATCCGTTCTGACCTTGTGAAATAGTGTGCGCAATAGCGTCTTCGGTGGCGACAGTCAGCGGCTCATAGGGAAGAGGGCAGTAAAAATCCGCCTCTGGCAGCACGCCGGTACGCGACATCAGGGTCAGTTTAAGGCGTTGGCTGCCCGGTTTACGTATAAAGCGGATTGTGTCGTCAGCATCGCTAGTGAAGGTGCCGTGTTGACACACCACGGCGACCGCCGCGTCGATAGCGCTTAATGAGGTGCCCAGAATACCCACCCGACAGGCGCTAATCTGAGCGTCCATCAGGCCAGTCCACGGGCTGGGGAAATATTGACGCGACGGGGCATCCGATTCAGGCCACAGATGGCCGGTGGCGATAGCGGCGAAATCGACATCAACCGGCTGAGGCTTGTGGTTTATCCACAGTGAGACACCTTTCGGATTCGCGCGCAGGTCGGTGACTTCGCAGGACTCATGTACGGAAACCGCAAAACCCAATTTCTGCGCCTTGTCGACGAGGGCTAAAAAGCGATCGCGATAATAGTCGCCGAGGAGCACGCGCGGCAAAAACTGCCGCTCGTGAAGGGCGGTGCGCTCCACGCCAAATTGCGCCAGGTAGTCGTCGCTTTGGTTTTGGAGCCACGTCAGGTAGGTGATCTCAATGGGTGGGATCTCGATGCTGGCGATGTTTGCCAGCATATGTTCGGAGTTGTTTTCATTGTTGTAGGGCATGCCGACGCCCGCCTGTTCGGCTTGTTCATAGAGCAGCACTTCCAATGGTTCGCCGCGTTCCACCAGCGCATGAAAGGTGTAGATCCCGGTGGGGCCGACGCCGACGATAGCGACTTTTTTCATGGGGTTCCTTTTTTGAAAAGCTCGACGGAGGGTCGGGAGTATTGATTAGTTTGTGAATGTTAATTGTGGTTGAAAAATTGATGGGTGAAATGTTTATGCTCGCCTTTTTGCGAGGAGGATTCCAGATTCGGATTATGGCTGGAAAAGCGGCTTGTCGCGTGCAGGGGAGAGAGATACCTTTTACGGGCACCTGCAAAATCAGGTGCCGGATTAGCCTCCTGCAAAAAGTTACAGGTTATACATGACGCGCCAGTGCATTCGTTGGCGGAAATGAAACCCATTACAGGAGGTCGCCCTTATGACTACGATTCCTACCCAGATTCAACCAGCATCTCAAGAACCCGTTAAAACTCAACGTCGTTATACCGTCGGCTATGTGCCTAATCGTGGCGATACCAGCACACCTGCGCTGAATTTGAGCGGGAAGTGGTTGCGGGAGGCCGGGTTTGATACCGGAATTGGCGTAACGGTTAAGATTGCTGTGGATTGTATTGTGCTGATTCCGGATAAGGATGAGGTGACGGAGTTGAGGGAGCAACTGCGGTTGGTGAAGTTGGCGGTAACGGCGGTGGAGTAGGGGAAGGAAACGTTTCAGGGTTCATTCGCCAAGTAGATACTGTGAATACCTGCAACATGTAAGCATGATAAGCGTAGCGCCATCAGGCACAATTGCGCAGATTGCCGCTACACCTTATCCGGCCTACACCAATCGGTAGCCCGGACGAGGTGCGTTAGCACCGACTCCGGGGATGTTCCTGGCGTCACTTCGCTCGGTCGGGCTACCCGAAGATACCTTTGCCATGAGTACCAATTTTTTCAAAAATTTAGTTATTGGTGGAAGTCTGCTTTGAGCGAGGTATAGTCATTCGTACCCTGAGAATTACACTTTGAAGTGATTCAGGGTATGCGCTTACTGGTTACGAATATTGAGCGAGAATCATGTGATGATCGCCGCTTTTCTTTCGAGCCAGTAGGTGCTCCACGTTCGCTAACGAATACTCAGGGCATGCAGATAAACTGCTGGCTATATTTCTTTCGAAGAGCGTGGAATGCATACCAATCCCCGATAAAAAGGAGTTGGTGATGACTGTGACTAATCAATTTGCTGCGCACGTTGGTCTGGACTGGGCTGATAAAAAACACGATGTCTGTGTTCAGTTTAAAAACGGTGAACGCGTATTCGATGTGATTGAACATACAGCAGAAGCGCTTGATGCCTGGCTTACTGAGTTACACCAGAAAGTAAAAGGTAGAATCGCAATAGCTCTCGAACTGAAGAAGGGCCCCGTGGTATATGCTCTTCAAAAATACCCCTTTATCACCGTTTTCCCCGTCCACGCATTGTCCCTGGCTCGTTATCGGCAAGCCTTCTCGCCCAGCGGCGCTAAAGATGATCCGCAGGATGCCGAGCTGGCATTAGAGTTAATGCTGCGTTACCCCCAGAAGATAAAAGCTATTGAACCCGACAATGCGGATATTCGCTTACTTCAGCAACTGGTTGAGCAACGTCGTCAGTTGGTTGAAGATAAACGACGCTTTGTGAACCGGATAATCAACACGCTTAAACAGTATTATCCTCAGCCACTGGAGTGGTTCTCACATCGGGGTAGCTTACTGTTGTGTGAGCTGATTATCCGGTGGCCCAGTCTGCAACAACTGAAACGAGCCAGACGCGACACGATCCGCAACTTTCTGAATGCCAAAGGTGGTCGCGCTATGGCCCTTACCGAGCAACGTGTTGCGAGTATTGATAATGCGATCCCATTGACTACAGACCCGAGTGTTATAGAGGCTAATGCTTTGATGGCAGCAGCACTGGCGACACAAATTAAAGTCGTGAGTGAAATCATCAAAACCTATGACGAACGAATCGAAACGCTGTTTGACACATTGCCAGATGCGGGGCTGTTCAAATCACTTCCGGGCATGGGACCGTGCATGGGCCCACGGATGCTTGCTGCACTTGGTGATAACCGTGACCGGTTTAACAGCGCTGAAGAAATTCAAAACTACGCAGGTATAGCACCGGTGACCGAACGAAGCGGCCAAAAATCCTGGGTTCACTGGCGATGGCAATGTGCCAAGTTCGTCAGGCAGACCTTTGTTGAATGGGCTGCCAAGACGGTTAATTCATCATACTGGGCCAAACTGTATTATCAGGGCCTCAGAGAAAAGGGCAAATCTCATCAGTCTGCGATCCGGGCACTGGCGTTCAAATGGATAAGGATCATTTACCGCTGCTGGAAGGCCAGAACCTGTTATGACGAAGCGAAATATTTGCTGGCTCTCGAAGCGAGACACTCGCCCTTACTGAAGCCATAAAAAGCTTGTCGAATGTCTCAGGGCGTGAAGCGGACGTTGAGGAACGTAATAAATCGTCTCAATCTTCTACTTTTCTGACCCGTAATGTCCGGGGGAGCAAATATATCTTCGTTTTGTTTTCATTATCAGTAATAATTGAATTATTCATCCAACATTTAATATAATAAGACCTATTAAAAAAATAATAAACCCTGAGCACATAGGAACATTACCATCACTTGTTTTAACCGCCTCTCTTATATTAGTCTTAACTAAAGCATGGTGACGTCTGGATTGAATAGTGCCAACCACAAGAAGACATAAACCAACTACAAAAAGAGTCCAAGCAATAAATTCCATAACCGTTCCTATGTAATGAAAACACCTAAACAAAGTGAAAATCACATTCAGCCAAAAAATATATCTACCACTTTATAATTCAATAAGCAAATCGTTTATTAGTATGAAAGCCGGTAATGATACCAACGTGTTGATTTCGTATTTTCACTGACACCAGGATCATCCTGATGTTACAAGGATTGAATGACTACAGATTAAAATAGTCATCAACAGGTTGACAGCATTACCTGAAAGCCAGCTTTTTTGAATTAATCGAATTTTAGTGAGTTTGACATCGTCTGGTAGCTTGAGAGCGTCTCCAAATTTTTGATTTAATCTAAATTTATTCTTTATTGTTGAACTACCATCTCATCAAAAGTGATTTATTCAACAAGTCCCCGTAAAGGGCAACCAACCCTTTGTCCGCTTCTGGCACGAAGCGGACCTACCAGTAGGTCCTCAGGTCCGCTATGAGCGAGGAGCGGAAGTTTACTTCAGCACGCCTTAAGAGGACGAGGCGTAGTTGCTAGCGGAAATATTTTGGCGGTTTGCCCGTGCTTTCAGTTAAAGGATCTGTTTTATGCATAGCGCGTTATCCGTTACGGGGAATTGGTGCTATGATCGTCCCCGCCCCGTCTGGTTGGTTAGTTGTGATATTTGCCGATGGATCAGATCATACAACTCGGGCTGAACTACCTTCAAATGATCTACTAGTTACCCTCCTTTTCCAATTACTAGCCAGTTTAGGTGATAGACAGTACAAAAAGCCATGACCTGCATATAATGCTTTAATGCATCATTTATATTGTATTGTTCTGGTATATTAAGATCATCTATGCGTGAGAGTAAATACTGAAACCAGATCTCTACAGCAGATGGTTCCTGAACCTCTGAAACAATACTAATAACAGCATTAGCTAGTTTGCTGAGTGATTGTTCAGCACTTTCACTTGTGGGTTGCGCATTTTCAATAAGCCTCTCAATCCGAGTTTGTAAGGAATCGAATTCGATGTGCACGAAGTCGGGATTACCCACCCCCTTTACCCCCCCATTTTCGTAATACCACGCACCATGCGTTTTAAGATCCCCCACAGGCGGAAACGTACTATTTTGAACTATAGTCTGATTTCTTGTATGACTATACAAATCACTCTGAGTATGGAAAGCAGGTGCGGCATAGCAAACGATGGCTTTTCCATGCAAAGCCTGCTCCATTTTTTCAAGCGCAATTTGCTGGTGTGGTGTAACGGAAAACTTCCAATAGTCTCCAATAATACCCTTATCCTTTAACTTTTTGGCTGGGCGGGTACCCGAATGAGGACGTTTAGCTTGCAGGAAAAGATTTAAATTGAAATCGGGTAGGATTTTCGTTTTTTTTCTTTTATCCCATATGTAATCCCAATTATAATTATTTAAAATCACTCCAGTCATAGGATAATTGCTTTTATGCAATTCCCAAAAATAGCGATGCGTTATGTAGGACGCGCGATCAATTCCAATATGCTTTTCAAAGACTTGACCTGGCTCCCAAACAAGATGATTACCATGCTCCAGCTGGTTGTATAGTGGGCCACGATATTCAGACTCTTCAAAATCTGCAGGGGTCATTTATTTTCCAATTAAGTATTCATAGAAGAATTGTATTTATAACCTGAGTAAGGATAAGCAGTAACTACAACGACTTTCTTTTATTATTTTCGCGTTCACTCTTCCCCGTTACCTCCGATCCTGGCACTAAGGAACCAACTATGACGGGCTTTCTCGTCATGCGTGAAAATTGGCTAAAATCTAAAATCCAGTTCCATTCCGAAATCAAAACTCAGGAGAATATCTCACAGGAGACATAGCACCTTTCTTTCTGAGGTCATCAGGGATCTTCTTACCTATATAAAGCTGTGTAATTTCAGGAGATGCAGCCCTACCCCGGAAACCAAAGCGGGAACTTTGAGTAGCTTCAAATTCATCATCTGCATCCCATGAAGCCATCTCCGGGAAATTCTCACGAGTAGACTTGAGCCACTCATCAGCAATATATACGCCCCTAACGATACCTCTTACTATCGCAAGTATGACCTCAGCCTTACGAGCTCGTTCAACGCTGACACGCCAGCTAAACCGTACAGCATCATAGAGGTCAATATCCTTTGAGCTCCTGTTAACCGATATCATTAGGGCCTTGTGTTGGAACGCAATTGTTTCAGGCTGGTACGTAGCGATTAACTCTTTTATGTGCGCAGCACCGAACTCATTACTGCCAGCACCGTTCATAATGTTAGTTAAACCGGGATAGGCGTCTATGAGTGCTGCTTCAACCTCGTAAGCAGTCTTTTCTTCAGCCATACCGTGCCGATGAATAACATGGATAACCTCAAGACCGGCTAATCTGATCTCTCGAAGTTGCTTGAGTTTGTTACTAAGTAACTCATCATCATCCATTGCTGCAACCTCACCACGCATATGAGCAAAGACACGATTACCTTTCCCTTTCCCTACGTAGAACGTACTGCCATCCCTCGGATCAATTAGGCGGTATACATACCAGCCAAGATGTTCGATTACTCCTGCCGGAAATTCATTAATATCCATATAACAACGCCTGAAATTTAACTGATGGGTTGCAAAATAAACAGAATACTGTCGATTGACAACTTATAGTCCCCAATAGTTAGTATTACGATTTTTACCGTCATAAATAAGCAATGTCCGCTTTTGGCACATTGCCGACCTTCATACTTACCCCTTCGGATAACCGCCTTAACAGCACTTCGCTCCTCAGCTGCTTGCCATCCCCACCCACCAAAGCAATAATTGTAATGACATTTGTATACACAAAAGGTGTTCAAAATGGGTAGCATCAATCTGCGCATCGACGACGATCTCAAAGCCCGTTCTTATGCCGCGTTGGAAAAAATTGGGATTACCCCCTCTGAAGCCCTGCGCCTTATGTTGGAGTATATTGCTGACAACGAGCGTCTGCCTTTCAAACGGACTCTGTTAAGTGACGAAGATGCCGAATTGGTTGAGATCGTTAAAGAGCGTCTCCGCAACCCAAAACCTGTGCGTGTGACCATGGATGATCTTTAATGGCCTATCATCTGGATTTTGACGAACGTGCGCTAAAGGAATAGCGAAAGATGTGTTCCACGGTTCGTGAGCTACTCACAACAAAAAAAAGGCCGCCCAGTGAACCCAGGCGGCCCTTATCACATCACATACCGAACTACGCCAGCACTAAATCCCCTTGCGGGTGACACGAACACGCCAGCACAAAGCCGTCAGCAATTTCTGCGTCGGTCAGCGTCATCGTGCTGCTCACCGTATACTCGCCGGAAACCACCTTCGTTTTACAGCAACCGCAAACGCCCGCACGGCATGCGGCAACTACCGGAACCTTGTTGCTTTCCAGCGCGTCCAGCAGCGTGGTGCCGACAGGTGCGTAGAACTCTTTCGCCGGTTGCAGCTTGGTGAACTTCAAACCATCGGTCGCCGCTTCGGCAACAGGCGTGAAGAACTTCTCGTTAAAGAAGCGGGTGGCGCCAAGCGCTTTCACTTCTTTTTCCACCAGATCCATATACGGCGCGGGGCCGCAGGTCATGACGGTGCGAGAAGCCAGGTCCGGTACGCTTTTCAGTAGTTCGGTGCTCAGGCGACCAGAAACAAAACCGTGGGTGGCTTTGTTTTCCGCAACGAGCGTGACCGGGTACTGACGCCATTCGTCGGCAAAAATCACATCTTCCGGTGAACGGACGTTGAAAATGACCTGTACGTCAGCCTGCGGACGGTACTTCGCCAACCAGCGACGCATCGACATGATAGGCGTCACGCCACAGCCGGCGGCCAGCATCAGGAACTTGTCTTCCGCTTTATCTTCACAGGTGAATTCACCCATCGCGTCGGACAGCCAGATGTAATCGCCGCGCTTCACGTCGCGGGTCAGCCACTGTGAACCGGCACCGTCGTCAATGCGGCGGACGGTCAGCGTGATGTATTCGCTAACGCCCGGCGTTGAAGAGATGGTGTAGGCGCGCAGCGTCTCCGCTGAGTTACGTACGCTGACCAGTGCATACTGCCCGGCACGGTATGGGTACGCGTCGTGGCATAGCAACGAAATCGTCCATACGTCCGGCGTTTCCTGTTGGATGTGGTGAACCTGCATCCGCCATGGGCACTGATGAGTTGGCATTGTCATTTTTTACTCCTTACGCGTTCAGCAGCTGCTTCATGTCTTCTTCAACGGTGGTCACGGAACGCAGACCGAATTTCTCGTTGAGAACAGCCAGCAGATCCGGCGTGAAGAAGCCAGGCGCGGTTGGGCCAGTCACGATGTTTTTCACGCCCAGGGACAGCAGGGTCAGCAGAATCACGATCGCTTTTTGTTCGAACCAGGACAGCACCAGAGACAGCGGCAGGTCGTTCACGCCACAGCCCAGTTTCTCAGCCAGGGTGACCGCCAGAATGATGGCAGAGTACGCATCGTTACACTGACCGGCATCAATCAGACGCGGCAGGCCTTCGATATCGCCGAATTCCAGTTTGTTGAAACGGTATTTACCGCAGGCCAGAGTCAGGATCAGGCAGTCGTCCGGTACGCTGGTAGCGAAGTCGGTGAAGTAGTTACGTTCGCCGCGTGCGCCGTCGCAGCCACCGACCAGGAAGATGTGACGCAGTTTTTCACGGCTTACCAGATCAATCAGAGAATCCGCGGCACCCAGCAGGGTCTGACGACCGAAACCTACGGTGATCAGGTGTGGGATTTCGCTGTACGGGAAGCCCGCCATTTGCTGTGCCTGTGCGATAACTGGACCGAAGTCGTCACCTTCCAGGTGGCTCACGTCTGGCCAGCCGACGATGCTACGCGTCCAGATACGGTCATCGTATGCGCCAACGGTTGGGTCGATGATGCAGTTGGAGGTCATCACGATTGGGCCTGGGAAGCGGGCGAATTCAACCTGCTGGTTCTGCCAGCCGCTGCCGTAGTTACCGATCAGGTGTTTGAATTTACGCAGCTCTGGGTAGCCGTGTGCTGGCAGCATTTCACCGTGGGTATAGACGTTAACGCCGGTGCCTTCGGTTTGTACCAGCAGGTTGTACAAGTCTTTCAGGTCGTGACCGGAGATCAGAATACATTTGCCTTCGGTCGCTTTCACGTTGACCTGAGTTGGCGTTGGGTGTCCGTATTTGGTGGTTTCACCGGCGTCCAGAATGCTCATCACTTTGAAGTTCATCTGGCCGATTTCCATGGAACACTCCAGCAGAGCATTCATATCGGAAGGCCAGGTACCCAGCCACGCCATGATTTTGTGGTACTGAGCGTAGATGTCGTTGTCGTACTGATCCAGAACGTGGGCGTGCTCCATGTAAGCTGCCGCACCTTTCAGGCCGTACAGGCACAGCAGACGCAGGCCGAGGATGTTCTCGCCGATGGTTGCTTTGTCTTTGTTCGGGGTAAATTCAGCGGCCTGCTGTTGCAGCGCACCTAAGTCGTCGCTCACCAATTGCAGGTCAGCCATAGGGTTGTTAACGCAAGCTTTCGCGTCAACGACCAGGCACTGCGCTTTCAGCGCGTCACGCATGGCAATCGCTTCGCGAGCGTAGCCAACGATACGTGGGGAGTCGAAGTTAACGTTGGTCAGGGTAGAGAAGAACGCGCGCGGGGCGAAGTTATCAACGTCGTGGCTGATGATGCCGTATTCACGTGCTTTCACCGCCCATGCGGACAGACCTTGCAGGGAGGCAATCAACAGATCCTGCAGATCGGATGTTTCAGCAGTCTTCCCGCACATACCCTGTGAGTAAGAGCAGCCGTTTCCTGCCGGAGTACGGATGGTTTGTTCACATTGCACACAAAACATGGTCACACCTTTTTTTAAAGTTATATTTAATATACATGTTTAAGGGTAAGCCTGGATCTAAGCCTTGAAAAGGTCTTTTTGGTGCAACTTAAAGAGAGGTTGATTTAGCGCAATTTTGGCGGCAGCTGGGGCTACCGCCAGAGAGGTATCACGCGGTGAAGAAGGCCATCATGATAGGAACCAGCAGGCTTAAGACAAAGCCGTGAACGATGGCGGGAGGCACCATCTCTACGCCGCCGGAGCGTTGCAGGACGGGGAGGGTGAAGTCCATCGAGGTGGCACCGCACAGGCCGAGCGCGGTGGAGCGGCTGCGGCGTACCAGGCCAGGAATCAACATAATCGCCACCAGTTCGCGCGCCAGGTCATTAAAGAAGGTGGCGCTGCCGATAACCGGGCCGTAGGCGTCGGTGAGCAGAATGCCTGAGAGTGAATACCAGCCGAAGCCGGAGGCCATCGCCAGTCCGGTTTTAATCGGCAGGCCGAGCAGGAAGGCGTTGATGACGCCCGCGACCATTGAACTGGCAATGACAACCAACGCAATTAGCATCCCGCGACGGTTGAGAATAATTTGGCGAAGCGTCATGCCGCTATTACGCAGCTGAATACCCACCAGGAACAGCAGGAAGATCAGCGTATATTCGCTGGCGGCGGTGGCGTGCTGTAAAAAGGAAAGGCCGCTCAGTCCGAGAACGAAACCAGCGACGACCACGAAGCACAGTTTTAATGATTCCAGTGCCATGGCTAAACGGGAGGGTAATTTCTCCTGATGTTTAGGGTGACCCCACGGGCGGATTTTTTCCAGCCACAAGAGCGCTGCCGTATTACAGGCCAGAATAACCACAATACTAATGGCGGAATAATGAAAAATGGCCAGTAAGTTTGTGGCCAGATTATCCAGGAATGCCAGACTGATCCCCATGAAAAAGAGAATAAGGTACACAATCCAGCTCAGCAGGCGATTAATGAGCCCGAGTGCGCCTCGGTGGGTCAGGGGAATAAGGTAGCCGATAATTAACGGCACCAGAATGATGAGCAATCCAGATAACATGGCTGACACAGTTCCTTGCAGTATTGAAATAGCGCAGAGACACTACCTAAAACCGCATACTGAGTAAAGCCGTTAAAAAAGAAAGACCCGGAGAATCCGGGCCTTTGCGAGGGTAGGCTGATGATGCACCGAGCTACCCCGGGGGCGGCGTACACGCCTTGCCCGGGCTACGGTCCTGTAGGCCTGATAAGCGTAACGCCATCAGGCACAGCGGGGCCTACCAGGATCTTATTTCTTTTCCAGCAGGTTGCGATAAATCAGGCCACCGAGGATACCGCCAATAATTGGCATCAGCCAGAACAGCCACAGCTGGTTCAACGCCCAACCGCCCTGGAAAATGGCGACCGCAGTACTACGCGCCGGGTTCACAGAGGTGTTAGTCACAGGAATGCTGATCAGGTGAATCAGGGTCAGCGCCAGGCCTATAGCGATCGGAGCAAAGCCTGCCGGTGCATTTTTATCAGTCGCACCGTGAATCACAATCAGGAAGCCGCAGGTCAGTACGATTTCAATCACGATAGCGGAAAGCATAGAGAAGCCGCCCGGTGAGTGTTCGCCGTAACCGTTAGAAGCAAAGCCGCTTGCTGCTGCATCAAAGCCCGCTTTACCGCTGGCAACGAGGTACAAAATAGCCGCAGCAATAATACCGCCGACAACCTGCGCGATAATATAGCCAATCACGTCTTTCGCCGGGAAGCGACCGCCAGCCCACAGGCCCAGGGTAACCGCTGGGTTAAAGTGACCGCCAGAGATATGACCGACGGCATAAGCCATCGTCAGAACGGTTAAACCGAATGCCAGTGCGACACCGGCAAAACCAATGCCTAATTCCGGGAATGCTGCAGCCAGAACCGCGCTACCGCAACCACCAAATACCAGCCAGAAGGTGCCGAAACACTCTGCAGCCAATTTTCTAAACATAACCACCTCGAATCAAAAATATTATCGTCACAAAGGATGACGACAGAATTTATACCTACCTAAAATGGGGGGAAGGTATAGTCCGCGCTATTTTAGAAACTAACGGCATCCTTTAACCAGTTAAATAAAGACGTGAACTTTGATGCAAAACAATGTGGTGTTATTCCTTAAGCAATTCATTCTTTGATTTTGAGTGTAGTGCATTATTTTCGGAATATTCGCGTTAGGTGATTGAGAACGCACTTTATTACTCGCCATGGTTAATAAAGCATCGGACGAGTAAAATGTGCGTGCCGGGGCGGGTGTCAACCACCTTGCATGCCGCTATACTGCGATAACGACGGATGGCAGTGTTACGGAGGGATTATGCTTCTTGAACGCACCGAGATTGCAGGGTTTCGCGGCATTAATCGTTTATCGTTAATGCTGGAGGAGAATAACGTCTTAATCGGCGAGAACGCATGGGGTAAATCAAGCCTGCTTGATGCGTTAACGCTGCTGCTCTCTCCGCACGAGGGCCTGTACCACTTTGTTCATAACGATTTTTGGTTCCCCCCGGGCGATGTCGAAGGGCGCGAACACCACCTGCATATCATTCTGACTTTCCGTGAAAATGAACCGGGGCGAAGCCGCGGACGGCGTTACCGTGGTCTCTCTGACTGCTGGACGCTGTGTGATGACGGCTATCAGCGTATTTTTTACCGTCTGGAAGGTGAGCTTGCCGCCGACGGTAGCGTCCTGACCCTGCGCAGTTTTATCGATAGCAATGGCCACGCGCTGGAGCTGGACGATATTGACGCCAGAGCGCGGGAGTTGATTCGCTTAATGCCAGTGCTGCGTCTGCGCGATGCTCGCTTTATGCGCCGTATCCGTAACGGCACGGTACCGAACGTGCCGGACGTGGAAATTACCGCTCGCCAGCTCGATTTTCTCTCCCGCGAACTGGTGACCAGTCCGCAAAATCTCAGCGATGGGCAAATCCGTCAGGGGCTGGCGGCAATGGGACAACTGCTGGAGCACTACTTCTCTGAGCAGGGCTCCGGGCCTGCTATTCAGCGTTTGATGCGTCGTCGTTCGCACGATGAACAGCGCAGCTGGCGCTACCTGGATTTAATCAATCGCATGATCGATAAACCCGGCGCGCGCAACCACCGGGTGATCTTGCTGGGGATGTTCGCCACGTTGTTACAGGCGAAAGGGGCGGTCAGGCTGGATAAGGACGCGCGTCCGCTACTGCTGGTGGAAGACCCGGAAACGCGACTCCACCCGATTATGCTGTCGGTGGCGTGGAGCCTGCTTAATCTGATGCCGCTGCAACGCATTGCCACCACCAATTCCGGCGAGCTGTTGTCATTAACGCCGATGCAGAATGTCTGCCGCCTGGTGCGAGAATCCTCCCGCGTTGCTGCCTGGCGGCTAGGGCCGGAGGGAATGAACGCTGAGGATAGCCGACGAATCTCCTTTCACATCCGCTTTAATCGCGCTTCCTCGCTGTTTGCCCGCTGCTGGCTGCTGGTGGAAGGCGAAACCGAAACCTGGGTGATTAACGAACTGGCGCGCCAGTGTGGGCACCATTTTGATGCGGAAGGTATCAAGGTTATCGAGTTTGCCCAATCTGGCTTAAAGCCGCTGATTAAGTTTGCCCGGCGGATGGGCATTGAGTGGCACGTGCTGGTGGATGGCGATGAGGCGGGGAAAAAATACGCGGCTACCGTGCGTGGGCTGCTCAATAACGACCGTGAGCAGGAGCGCTATCATCTGACCACGTTACCCGCGCTGGATATGGAACACTTTATGTATAAGCAAGGGTTTTCCAATGTTTACCATCGCGTTGCCCAGTTGCCAGAAAATATTCCTATGAATATGCGCCGGGTGATCACCAAAGCGATTCACCGCTCTTCAAAACCAGATTTAGCGATTGAGGTGGCGATGGAAGCGGGGCGGCGCGGCATTGATGCTGTACCGCCGCTGCTGAAGAAGATGTTTTCACGCGTGGTCTGGTTGGCACGCGGGAAGGCAGATTAACGCTGAGTGCTCTCGCTGATTTGCTGCTGGAGCGCATCCAGCAGCGTGTAGCGACGGCGATACTCCGCTCGCTTCTTACTGGCAATCTCTTCCATGGTTTTACGCCCAAGTGCTAACGGCAGCACGTAATCGCCTTCACCATCGACCGTCGCGCTTAAGGATTCCCAGAAACTGTTGTAATCCGCATGCAGCACATCGCGTTTTTTGCGACGGTAGCGCAGGCTGCGATAGATGTGTGTTTCATTACTGACGGCGCGCACGTGTTCAACCGACAGTTGTACCCCCAACGTCAGCAGGGCATCCACAACCAGGCGTTTCGGGAATAATCCATGACAGGCTTTAGTGGCTGACTGAATCAACTGATGCGGCACATTCGCTTTGGCGCCCTGTAGGCCGCCAATAAAGAACGTATTGACGCCGTGATACTGACACAGCGTGAAGGTCAGTTCTGCCAATACGGTGCCGTCTTCATCGTGAAATGTTAGCGTGGCTTCCCCTTCTTTGTCCTGCATTGCATCTGCGCGCAGGCGAATGCTATAGCGCTGACCCTCTTTGCCTTCAATCACCGCCAATTGTGCGCCGTGAGCTGAAAGATAGCCGCTGGCGACGTTCACCGGCAGCTTGTTGAGCATATGGTGGTAGTGGAAGCACAGCGCATCAATTGTTTGCTGATGACGCATGTGGATTGAGAGCCACGGGCGGTGCAGGCGGCACGGCAAACCGGGTTGTACGTTGAGGATTTGCATCAGTTGCGGTTGGCAAGCCAGGCGGGCCAATAGCTTCCCGGTCATGCGCGGGGTACTCATGCTGCGCAGCATGAATTTGCGTCGGTAGGCGGGATTTTTCCAGGCAGTTCCCGGTGTCAATGTACCACTCGATAGCAGGCGAAATAATTGCCAGCTAGATTCAGGTTGTGGCGCTAAGGAATGGGGAAGTTCAACAAGGCTGGACATCGGGAAATCTCATCTCTGGAAGGATGCGAGTATTTCAGCAGAGTGAGGGACAATCGAATTTAAACGGAGAGGAAATGAATGTAATAGATATAATCTTGTTGATTGATTATTTACATTTGATGTTGTTGAAGATTCCACAACGCCTGTTGACGTTGTGGAAAACGGTAGCAACTAGAGGTTAAATAAATCAGCCATCTGTAACTGGATCGTATCGAGTAGCTGATAGCGTCTGCGATATTCCGCGCGTTTTTTACTGGCGATCTCTGACTCATCTTTGCGCGCGATATTAAGCGGGATATGGAAATAGCCCTGTTTATCGCATTCACCGCCGACTGCTTCCCAGAATGAATTGTAATCGGAGAGGATTTTTTTATTCTTATCCTGGTAACGTTCGCCACGGAAAATATGTACGTCATTGCTGACCGCAAGAATTTGCTCAACCTGCAGGCGCTCAGCAAAACGGCACACCGCTTCCATCACCAGACGTTTTGGGAACAGGCCGTGGCAGGCTTTGGTGGCGCCCTGAATAGCTTCATGTGGCAGATCGCTTTTCCCGCCCTGTAGTCCGCCGATAAACAGCGTGCGCTTGTTTTCATACGCCAGAATACTAAAGGTCATTTCAGCCAGAACATCCCCGTCGCTATTGCGCATCAGGATTGTACTATCACCTTCTTTATCCAGGTTAACCTGCATCGTCAGCTCGAAGGTAAAAATCTCACCATTTTTGCCTTCAATTTGCGCCAAAGGTAAAGCCTGTGTATTCAGGTAGGTCGACAACTCTTCAGAGGACATCGCCGCAGACAACAGCGTATAGTGATAACGCAGCGCATCCAGCACCTGATGGCGACTAAAATTCACCGCCAGATACGGGCGGTGCAGGCGCACAGGAAGGCGGGGTTGTCGGGTTAACAGCGTATCGAGATTGGACCACTGCGACAGTTCATGCATCCATTCACGGCTTAAGCGTGGCATCAGCAGAGAGCGCAGCATAAACTTCCGTCGAAAGCTGCGTTTATTCCAGAATTCACCTGGTCGCCATTGACCGCGAAAAAGGCTAAAAAAGAGCCCAAGACCGGTGAACTGGTGAGATTCGGTGAGTGAATTATCGCTAAGCTGTGACATGGTTTACGACCCAAATATAAAAATTTTCAGTATTTTACAATCGGAAAGCTAAACACAATCTCAATCACCTGGTGATTTTTGGGGTTTTCTTTCTCGGTGTTGAGCTTTCGTTGAAGTTAGTTTTTTCATCCTGTCGAATAAACTGGGGAACTCAGGATTTTTATGATCATCAAGGGAAAATTTAAAAAACGATATCTGATTGCAATTATCCTGATATTAATTGCGGTTATTTACGTATGGAAAACGCTCAATGCGCCATTGCCCAATTACCAGACATTAATTGTGCGTAAAAGCGCTTTAGAACAAAGCGTGTTGGCAACCGGGAAACTCGACGCGCTACGTAAAGTGGATGTGGGGGCGCAGGTGAGTGGGCAGCTTAAAACGCTGTCAGTAAATATCGGCGATAAAGTGGTGAAAGATCAGCTTTTAGGCGTTATCGATCCTGAACAGGCGCAAAACCAGATAAAAGAGGTCGAAGCGACGCTGATGGAGCTCAATGCGCAGCGTAAGCAAGCACAGGCCCAATGGAAGCTCGCTAGCGTGACGTATTCGCGTCAGCAGCGACTGGCGCAGACTCAGGCGGTCTCCCGTCAGGATCTGGATACTGCTGCCACCGAAATGGCGGTCAAGCAGGCGCAAATTGGCACTATCGATGCGCAGATTAAACGTAACCAGGCCTCACTGGATACGGCTAAGACCAACCTTGATTACACCCGTATTGTCGCCCCGATGCGCGGAGAAGTGACGCAAATCACCACCCTGCAGGGACAGACGGTTATCGCCGCTCAGCAGGCGCCGAACATTCTGACGCTAGCGGATCTGAGCACGATGCTGGTGAAAGCGCAGGTATCTGAAGCGGACGTTATCCACCTCAAACCGGGTCAGAAGGCCTGGTTTACGGTGCTGGGTGATCCGCTGACTCGCTATGAAGGGACGCTCAAAGATATTCTGCCTACCCCGGAGAAGGTAAACGATGCCATCTTCTACTATGCCCGTTTTGAAGTGCCGAACCCGAAAGGCGTGTTGCGCCTTGAGATGACCGCACAGGTGCATATTCAGCTCGGCGGCGTGAATGACGTGCTGACGATTCCACTTTCGGCATTGGGTGATAACGTCGGCGATAATCGCTACAACGTGCGTCTGCTGCGCAATGGCGAAGTGAAAACGCGCGAAGTGGTCATCGGTGCGCGTAACGATACCGATGTTGAGATAGCCAAGGGACTGGACGCGGGCGATGAAGTGATTACCGGGGAAGGCAAAGCCGGAGCCGAAAAATGACCGCCTTGCTTGAACTGACGGACATTCGACGAAGCTACCCATCCGGCGATGGCAGCGTTGAGGTACTTAAAGGTATTTCCCTGCAAATTAACGCCGGGGAAATGGTGGCGATTGTCGGGGCATCGGGTTCCGGTAAATCCACGTTGATGAATATTCTCGGCTGCCTGGATAAACCGACCAGTGGCACCTATCGAGTGGCGGGAACCGACGTGGCGACGCTGGACGGCGACGCGCTGGCGCAGCTTCGGCGCGAGCATTTTGGTTTTATCTTCCAGCGCTATCATCTGCTGTCACATCTGACGGCGGCGCAGAACGTCGAAGTTCCGGCCGTTTACGCCGGGATGGAGCGCAAAGCGCGGCTGGAAAGGGCAAAACAGCTGTTACAACGTCTGGGCATGCAGGACCGGGTTGATTATGCCCCGTCGCAGCTCTCCGGCGGCCAGCAGCAGCGCGTCAGTATCGCCCGTGCGCTGATGAACGGCGGTCAGGTTATTCTGGCAGATGAACCGACTGGCGCACTCGACAGCCATTCTGGTGAAGAGGTGATGGCCATTCTTCATCAGCTTAAAGAGCAGGGCCATACGATTATTATCGTCACCCACGACCCGTTGGTGGCCGCGCAAGCTGAGCGGGTGATTGAAATTCGTGACGGTGAAATTATTCGTAACCCGCCTGCGCGGGAAAGTACGGTCGCGGCGCGTGAGCCGGTCACGCAGAATGTTTCCGGCTGGCGGCAGTTTAGCAACAGCTTCCGTGAAGCGCTGTCGATGGCGTGGCGGGCGATGGTGGCGAATAAGATGCGCACCTTGCTGACTATGCTGGGGATTATTATCGGGATTGCCTCGGTGGTGTCGATTGTGGTGGTTGGCGATGCCGCCAAGCAGATGGTACTGGCTGATATTCGCGCCATCGGCACCAATACCATTGACGTCTATCCGGGAAAAGATTTTGGTGATGACGATCCGCAATATCAGCAGTCATTGAAATATGACGATCTGCTGGCCATTGAAAAACAGTCGTGGGTCAGTTCAGTCACGCCTTCGGTGTCAAAAAATCTGCGTATACGTGCGGGTAATATCGATGTTGCTGCCAGCGTGCAGGGGATTGGTCAGCACTACTTCAGCGTCTATGGCATGACCTTTAGCGAAGGGAATACCTTCAACGAAGTGCAGGCGGCAGAGCGTTCGCAGGTGGTGATTCTGGACAGCAACACACGCCGCCAGCTGTTTCCGAATAAGGCCAGCGTGGTGGGAGAAGTGATCCTCGTGGGTAATACGCCAGCCACGATCATTGGCGTAGCTGATGAGAAGCAGTCGATGTTTGGCAGCAGCAAAGTGCTGCGCGTCTGGCTACCGTATTCGACGATGTCCGGGCGGGTGATGGGGCAGGCGTGGCTAAACTCGATTACCGTCAGGGTGAAAGAGGGCTACGACAGCAGTATTGCAGAGCAGCAACTGACCCGATTACTGAGTTTGCGCCACGGCAAGAAAGATTTCTTCGTCTGGAACATGGACAGCGTCTTGAAAACGGCAGAACGCACCACACATACATTACAGTTGTTCTTAACGCTGGTGGCGGTGATCTCGCTGGTGGTCGGGGGCATTGGGGTGATGAATATCATGCTGGTGTCGGTGACCGAACGCACGCGAGAAATTGGTATTCGTATGGCGGTAGGTGCGCGGGCCAGCAACGTGCTGCAGCAATTTTTGATTGAGGCCATTCTCGTATGCCTTGTGGGCGGCGCGCTGGGTGTGACTTTGTCCTTGATGATTGCGCTGCTGTTGCAACTGGTCTTGCCGGGCTGGGAGATTGGTTTCTCACCGCTGGCGCTCTTGACGGCATTCATCTGTTCGACGATAACCGGGGTATTGTTCGGCTGGTTACCGGCGCGGAACGCGGCGAGGCTTGATCCGGTGGATGCATTAGCGCGGGAATAATCGCGCTAAAAAAGAGATGAAAAAATGCCAGTCAGAAGGGCTGGCATTTTGATAGCGGGATGTACACAATGGGGCAGTAACCTAGGCGGCTGTTTCTGCTTGTGCTTCCACGGGAATAATGACGCTGGCATGATTGCCTTTCGGCCCCTCGTGGACATCAAAATGGACGAATTGCCCGGCTTTTAACGTTCTGTAACCATCCATCTGGATGGTGGAGTAATGAGCGAAGATATCTTCGCCACCGCCTTCCGGGCAAATAAAACCAAACCCTTTAGCATTGTTGAACCACTTAACAGTACCCATTTCCATACTTCGACATCCTTCGTAATTCTATTATACGTTTATAAGATGGAATGAACCGGTGGTGGAGTCAGGATTGTTCAAAACCTCACCAACTCTCGCCAGTACAATTTAGATATTTCGAGCAGTGCGTCAAGCGTTTGAGGGAGGCTAAAGGGGGAAAATGCATCAAAATTTGAAGCAGTTAACGCTATTGACGGGAATGTGACAGAGTTCGCGAATGACAGCTATAGGTGATAGCTATCTATGATCTACAGTAAATTCAGAGCCTGTATACACAGAAACGGACAGTCACGTAGCTGGCAGGGAATGTGTCATAAATCCCTCCAATAATTCGAGACTCGACGTGTAGACCGACTCGTCAGTAACACGAGATGACACCGACGATGATGACTGACAATGAGTAAGACCAGAGACTGGCTGGACTTCGACCAGCTTACGGCAGATAAACTTAAGGATGGGCTTCAACCCCCGTCGATGTATAAAGTGATATTGGTCAATGATGATTACACTCCGATGGAGTTTGTTATTGACGTGTTACAAAAATTCTTTTCTTATGATGTAGAACGTGCAACGCAACTGATGCTAGCGGTTCACTATCAAGGTAAAGCAATTTGTGGTGTATTTACGGCAGAAGTCGCTGAAACCAAAGTTGCGATGGTGAACCAGTACGCGAAGGACAACGAGCATCCACTGTTGTGTACGCTGGAACAAGCCTGATACAGGCATGAAAATTGGGGGAGGTGCCAATGCTCAATCAAGAACTGGAACTCAGTTTAAACATGGCTTTCGCCAGAGCGCGTGAGCACCGTCACGAGTTTATGACCGTAGAGCACTTGTTGCTGGCTCTGCTCAGCAACCCATCTGCCCGTGAAGCGCTGGAAGCGTGTTCGGTCGATTTAGTGGCGCTGCGTCAGGAACTCGAAGCCTTCATCGAACAAACCACGCCGGTCTTGCCGGTCAGTGAAGAAGAGCGCGAAACGCAACCGACGCTCAGCTTCCAGCGTGTTCTCCAGCGCGCGGTCTTCCACGTCCAGTCTTCCGGGCGCAGCGAAGTGACCGGCGCGAACGTCCTTGTGGCGATTTTCAGCGAGCAGGAGTCGCAGGCTGCGTATCTTCTGCGTAAACATGAAGTCAGCCGCCTTGACGTGGTTAACTTCATCTCTCACGGCACGCGTAAAGACGAGCCGAGCCAGCCTTCTGATGCTGCAAGTCAGCAGACGAACGAAGAGCAAGCAGGCGGGGAGGATCGTATGGAAAACTTCACCACCAACCTTAACCAGCTTGCTCGTGTTGGCGGAATTGACCCGCTGATTGGTCGCGACAAAGAACTGGAACGCACCATTCAGGTGCTCTGCCGTCGTCGTAAAAATAACCCGCTGCTGGTGGGGGAATCTGGCGTCGGTAAAACCGCCATTGCCGAAGGTCTGGCATGGCGTATCGTGCGCGGTGACGTGCCGGAAATCATGGCTGACTGCACCATTTACTCGCTGGATATTGGCTCGCTGCTGGCGGGCACCAAATATCGCGGTGATTTCGAAAAACGCTTTAAAGCGCTGCTTAAGCAGTTAGAGCAGGATACCAACAGTATTCTGTTCATCGACGAAATCCACACCATTATTGGTGCGGGTGCGGCGTCGGGCGGCCAGGTGGATGCGGCAAACCTCATCAAACCGCTGCTTTCCAGCGGCAAGATTCGGGTGATGGGCTCAACCACCTACCAGGAATTCAGCAATATCTTTGAGAAGGATAGGGCGCTGGCGCGTCGTTTCCAGAAAATTGATATTACCGAGCCGTCGGTGGAAGAGACCGTACAGATTATTAACGGCCTGAAACCGAAATATGAAGCTCACCATGACGTTCGCTATACCGCCAAAGCGGTGCGTGCGGCGGTGGAACTGGCGGTGAAATACATCAACGACCGTCATCTGCCGGATAAAGCGATTGACGTGATTGATGAAGCCGGTGCGCGTGCGCGTCTGATGCCGGTGAGCAAGCGTAAGAAAACGATCAACGTGGCGGACATTGAATCCGTGGTCGCGCGCATTGCGCGTATCCCGGAGAAAAGCGTTTCCCAGAGCGATCGCGATACGCTGAAAAATCTCGGTAATCGCCTGAAAATGCTGGTATTCGGTCAGGATAAAGCGATTGATGCCCTGACTGAAGCCATCAAGATGAGCCGCGCTGGTCTTGGCCACGATCATCGTCCTGTTGGTTCATTCCTGTTTGCGGGCCCTACCGGGGTCGGTAAAACAGAAGTGACCGTGCAGCTGGCGAAGGCGATGGGTATTGAGCTGCTGCGTTTTGATATGTCCGAGTATATGGAACGTCATACGGTGAGCCGTCTGATTGGTGCGCCTCCGGGATACGTCGGTTTTGACCAGGGCGGCCTGCTGACCGATGCGGTGATTAAGCATCCTCATGCGGTACTGCTGCTGGACGAAATCGAGAAAGCGCACCCGGATGTCTTTAACCTGTTGTTGCAGGTCATGGACAACGGCACGCTGACGGATAACAACGGTCGCAAAGCCGATTTCCGCAACGTAGTGCTGGTGATGACCACCAACGCCGGCGTGCGTGAAACCGAGCGTAAATCGATTGGCCTTATTCATCAGGACAACAGCACCGACGCGATGGAAGAGATCAAAAAGATCTTTACGCCAGAGTTCCGCAACCGTCTGGATAATATTATCTGGTTCGATCATCTGTCGACTGACGTTATCCATCAGGTGGTGGATAAGTTTATCGTCGAGTTGCAGGTTCAGTTGGATCAGAAAGGCGTGTCGCTGGAAGTCAGCCAGGAAGCACGCGATTGGCTGGCCGAAAAAGGCTACGACCGTGCAATGGGCGCGCGTCCAATGGCGCGTGTGATTCAGGATAACCTGAAGAAACCGCTGGCTAACGAACTGCTGTTTGGTTCACTGGTTGACGGCGGTCAGGTCACCGTGGCGCTCGATAAAGACAAAAACGAGCTGACCTACGACTTCCAGAGTGCGCAGAAGCATAAACCGGAAGCGGCGCATTAAGGGCTGAATTAGGTGAAGTGGATAAAAACCGGGCTGGTGAGTGAATAGCCCGGTTTTTTTATGCGTGCCGAATGAGCCAAAATGATGTTTGCTGATGTGTAACATCCCCCCCTCTTTGCTATTTCTGCACCCCTACTAACAAGGAAGGAGTGCAAAAATGAAACTAAATCCGCTCACGCTGAGCCTTATCCCACTATTATCCGTTACGGCTTTTGCCGCCCACGCAGGCCCTCAAGCCCATGTAGTGTGTGCCTATCACCATACATTGGGTGACGATGCGATCATGATGTTTGGCAAGCCAAATCAGGCGATGTGGCATGATTTCTTCGGCAATACGCATACGGATGCCGTCTCAACCTACAAGACGCTGCGTGCGCAGCCGGAAACTACGTGTGACAACAAAGCGGATAGCTCAGCGTACTGGGCGCCATCAATGAAGCTTCCGGATGGTCAGGTGGTGACACCGGCCTATCAGAAAACGTATTACCAGACGAACAAGGTTGAGCAGTATCCATTGCATCCGTACCCGGCGGGTCTGGAGTTACTTGCAGGCGATCACCACGGCTCGGCACCGAGTTCGCGCATCACTTTCTTGTGTGCAAATGGTAAGGGATATAGCAACAAAGCAGGGGAGGTCTGCGGGCTTCGCAAAGCCGGTGATGCGGTGCAGTTCAATATTGGTATTCAGTTCCCTAACTGCTGGGACGGCGTCAATCTGAAGCCGACACACGGACACAGTAATGCAACTTATGACGTTAACGGCGCATGCCCAACGGGCTATCCGGTGAAAGTGCCGACGGTTAACATGAACATTGCCTACGTGCTGCCGCAGATTAAAACGCTCGATACAGCGAAAATTGAGCTTTCGATGGACCCGGTCATGAATGGCGATGTACGCGAGGAACACTGGGGCAGCATTTACTCCGCTCATGCTGATTTTATGAATGGCTGGACGGTAGACGCGGCGCACTATATGACTGAACGCTGTATGAACAAAGGCATTGATTGCGGTAGTGCGGTGCCTTATGGCTTCACAACCGTGGAAGAGAATGCGCTGGTGATGAGTGAGGAACCGGATGCAAAACATGCGGTACCGGAAAATCTGGATATCAGCGATAACTGGAAAAATGGTGGCCGCACGAAAAATCCGGAAACGATGACGTTGGTCAAATTTGCCATACCGCCGCTGCCGCAAGGTCAGGATGCGTCACTATTTAAATACAGCGTGCGTATTTACGGGGGCAAAGTCGAAACCAACGGCGCCGACCAAATCTTCTTCTATCCGGCAAGTAACGACTGGAATGCGGATAGCGTTACCTGGAACCATCGCCCGTCGTGTAACTACAGTTCTGATGCTTCGTTATATCTGAACAATAAACGCGAGTACCGCATGGTGGATGTCGATAAAGCGGTACGCAAAGCGCTGGCTGAGGGGAAAACAGAGATTTCGTGGTATATCGGTGGTGACCGTCAGGGTAACCATTATCAGTTTGATCCTGTTTCAGCAGAACAAGAACCTATGTTGATGCTGAGCGGTTTTAAAACCACCCCGGAAATCTGATTGTATTATTAGTCTCTCGCATCGACAAAAAGCGCCGATAATCTGGCGCTTTTTTTTCGATAAAAAAATGCCCCGCGTTAAGCGAGGCATTATCCGGCAAATAGCGCTCGGCGAACTTCGCGCCAGACGCTCATTATCTGCGGTTATTAGCGACTACGGAAGACAATGCGGCCTTTGCTCAGGTCGTACGGGGTCAGCTCAACAGTCACTTTGTCGCCCGTCAGGATGCGGATATAGTTTTTGCGCATTTTACCGGAGATATGTGCAGTCACCACGTGTCCGTTTTCCAGTTCTACGCGGAACATGGTATTAGGTAACGTATCAAGAACGGTACCCTGCATTTCAATATTGTCTTCTTTGGCCATCTAATCCTCTGGGGTATCACTACCGTAATTTGAACCGGCAAGATAATGCCGAAATTCATCAAGTAAGTAAAGAATTGTCCGTCTTTATCGGCGAAAGTCGTTTTTGCGCATCACCCTTTCACCACACAAACTAGTTATGTGATGGGCGCGAACCAAGCCGGAAACAGCAGGATAAACGTGGGTGTTATCTGACTCGAATGATTCCCAAACGGCGGCGGGGCAAAAGGCAGAAGCGACTCTCGTCGGCAATTATATCATCCTCATGGAAATTGTGCTGAAAACATTTACCTTTCAGCGCAAAACAACGGGCGAGGTACCCAAAATTGATGGGACAATCGTCCAGTACGCAGAGTATCCAACTGTTCCAGATAATCACGACGCGGAATTTCCACCGCGCCCAGCGAAGCGGTATGGCTGTTTAGCACCTGACAGTCGATTAGTTTACCGCCAGCCTGATGAAATGCCTCACAGAAGACGTACAACGCCGTCTTAGAGGCGTTCTCTGCCCGGCTGAACATTGACTCGCCGCAAAACAGTTCGCCCATCACAACGCCGTACATGCCGCCTACAAGCGTGTCGTCTTGCCAGACTTCAATGGAGTGAGCGTGACCCAGCTCGTGCAGCCGATGGTAGGCCTGACTGATACTAGCAGTAATCCAGGTGCCTTCGTGACGATCCTGCGCGCAACCTTCAATAACCTGGCTAAAGGCGTAGTTCAGTGTGACGCGGTATGGGGAGGTCTTGTGAAAACGTTTCATGCTGCGACTGAGATGAAACTGCTCAGGCCACAGCACGGCACGGGGATCGGGTGACCACCAGAGAATCGGGTCGCCGGGTGAAAACCATGGGAAAATCCCGCGCTGATAGGCCATCAACAGCCGGGCAGGGGCGAGATCGCCCCCTAAGGCCAGAAGTCCATTTGGTTCGCGTAATGCGCCCTCAGGTGAGGGAAAAGCTATCGAATGTCGAGAAAGCTGGACAAGGCGCATGCCGCGATGACCTCATGAAACAACGTTAACTAATCATAGCCTACAGGCGCTGTTTAAACTGGTAGTAACGACCTTGTTTTGCCAGCAGTTCTGTATGATTACCTTGCTCAATAATTTGTCCGTTGTCCATGACAATTATCTGATTAAATCGCGCCAGTCCACGCAGGCGATGGGTCACCATCAGCAGCGTTTTATCGCGCATAACGTCAGCCAGCAGCTCGAGAATCTGACTCTCGGTGGTGGCATCCAGCCCTTCGGTAGGTTCATCCAGCAGCATCAGCGGCGCATCGTGTAACAATGCACGGGCAATCCCAAGGCGGCGTAATTCGCCCCCGGAAAGTTGACGACCGCCTTCACCCAGCCAGCTGTTAAGCCCTGAGTCTTCCAGCAGCTTTTCTAACCCGGTGCGGCGCAAGACCTCACAGAGCATCTCGTCACTGGCCTGGGGTTTTGCCAGCAATAGGTTGTCGCGTAGGGTTGCGCTAAACAGATGCACACGCTGTGGCACCAGGCTCATGGTCTGGCGAAGCGTTTGTTCATCCATGCGGCTAAGCGGACTGTTGTTAAGCTGGAGCTGACCTTGCTGTGGATCCCAGGCGCGGGTCAGCAGTTGCAACAGCGTTGATTTGCCGCAGCCGGTACGTCCCAGAATGGCAATGTGTTCACCGGCATGAATTTGCAGTGACAGCCTATCCAGCGCGGGCTGCGACTGTTCAGGGTAGGTGAACGAAACGTTGTCTAGCGTCAGCGCCACCTGCTCCGGCCGAGCTGAGGCTTGCTGCGGGAAGGTCACTTCAGGCTGCTGTTCAATAATCTGACTGACGCGTAGCGCCGAGGCGATAACCTGACCCAAATGCTGAAACGCCCCGGTCACCGGTGCGAGAGCTTCGAACGCCGCCAGCGCACAGAAGACAAACAGGGCGATAAGCGCACCTGGCTGCGTATTCTCGCCCACGCCTCCGGCGGCAAGCCATAACATGGCAACCACTGCCGCACCGCCGATAAGCAGCATCAGCGCCTGGGAAAGGGCGGTAAGTTCGGACTGGCGACGCTGGGCATCATGCCAGTTCAGTTCAGTCTGCTCCATTTGCTTACGATAGCGCTGGCTGGCGTTGAAAATGGTGAGTTCCGCCTGTCCCTGAAGCCAGCCGGTTAACTGTTGACGATATTGCCCACGCAGCGTGGTGAGCTGTACGCCGGTCGGCTTACCAGCGCGGTAAAACAGCGGTGGCAGGATGAGCAGCGTCGCCAGCATGATGCCGCCGAGCGTCAGTGCAAGGCTAACGTCCAGCAGACTTAGCCCGGCGGTAACCACCAGAATAACCACCAGTGCGCCAATCAGCGGTGAAATCACGCGCAGGTAAAGATGATCGAGCGTGTCGACATCCGCCACCATGCGGTTTAGCAGTTCACCCTGACGAAAACGCGCGAGCCCAGCAGGGGAGAGCGGTAGCAGCTTGCTGAATGTGAAGACGCGAAGGTGTTGCAGCACGCGGAAGGTGGCATCGTGGCTGACCAGACGCTCAAAGTAGCGACCGGCAGTACGAATAATCGCCGCACCGCGTACGCCCGCAGCGGGCAGCATGTAGTTGAAGGTGTAAGCTCCCGCGAACCCGACCGCGGCCGATGCAGACAGGAACCAGCCGGAGAGCGTCAGTAAGCCAATGCTGGCTAATAGCGTGATTATCGCCAGCACGACACCGAGGCTTAATAGCCATTTGTGACGTTTGTAGAGCGCCAGATAAGGCAGCAATGCGCGCATTTAAATCTCCTCCTGACGATTGGCCAGCAGGCTAGTGAAGACGCCATTAGCCTCAACCAGCTGTTGATACGTACCCTGCTCAATGATCTGACCGTTTTCCATCACCCAGATAGCATCCCATTCGGTCAACCCTTCGAGTTGGTGGGTGACCATCAGCGTGGTTTGTTGGGTCGAGGCTTCGGTCAGTGCTTGCATCACCCGTTGCTCGCTATGGGCGTCAAGGCTAGCTGCGGGTTCATCCAGCAGTAACAGACGGCACGGCGCTATCAACGCTCTCGCCACCGCGACGCGTTGTGCCTGGCCGACGGACAAGCGGGCGGACTGCTCACCAACGGCGGTGTCTACGCCTTGCGGAAGCTGTGGTAGAAACTCATTAACCCACGCTTTTTCCAGTGCGTTATTAAGTTCTTCTTCATTGGCATCGGGGTTGCCCAGCAGCACGTTGTCGCGAACTGTAGGTGCAGGAAGTTGCGGGTTTTGCCCGACCCAACTCATCAGGCGGTGCCAGCCTTCCGGCTGCAGATGGCGCAGTTCGACGCCGTTAACCAGTAGCGACCCGCTATAGGGTAAGAATCCAGCCAGCGCATTTAGCAGCGAACTTTTACCGGAGCCACTTTGCCCCACCAGCACTGCGCGTTGTCCGGCGCCCAGGGTGAAGTTAAGCGGCCCAACCAGCATTTTGCCTTCCGGGGAAGTGATAAACAGATCTTTTGCCTGAAGCGTGACCGGCTCGCTGGTCTCCAGAACCTGATCACCCTGTTCAGGGTGTGCCAGCGGCGCTTCAAGGAAGGTTTTCAGGCTATCAGCGGCGCCCACGGCTTGAGCTTTCGCATGGTAGAAGGTGCCTAAATCACGCAGCGGCTGGAAGAATTCAGGTGCCAGTATCAATGCCAGGAAGCCGGAGGAGAGCGTTACCGCCATCCCATAGCTGCCAAAGTTGAGCTCGCCCAGATAAGAGAAACCGAAGTAGACCGCGACCAACGCAATGGAGAGCGAAGTAAAGAACTCAAGTACGCCGGAGGAGAGGAAGGCCAGACGCAGCACTTCCATCGTGCGATGACGAAAATCTTGTGAGGCTTCACGGATGCTGTCGGTCTCAGCTTCTCCGCGTCCGAAAATACGTAAGGTGTCCATGCCGCGCAGACGGTCGAGGAAGTGTCCACTCAGGCGCGCCAGGGCGAGGAAGTTACGGCGGTTAGCATCGGCAGCACCCATGCCGACTAGCGCCATGAACATCGGTATCAGCGGTGCGGTGACTAGCAAAATGAGTGCTGCCACCCAGTTTGATGGGAAGATTGCCGCCACAATTAACAGTGGCACGCACGTCGCCAATGCCATCTGCGGGAGATAGCGCGCGTAGTAATCGTGCATATCGTCAATCTGCTCAAGAATCAGCGTTGCCCAGCTTCCGGCTGGTTTGCCTTGAATCCAGGCTGGCCCTGCCTGCTGGAGGCGGTCCAGCACCTGACGACGGATCTCAAAGCGGATCTGTTGTCCGGCATGGAAACCGACGCGTTCGCGTAGCCAGACGACCCAAGCGCGAAGGATAAAAATCAGCACCAGCTGGATAAACGGCATCAGCAGGGCTTCTCGTGGAATATTCTCCATGATCATGTGATGAAGAATACGGGCCAGGAACCAGGCTTGGGCGATAATCAGTACACCGCTTGCGAAGCCGAGCAGACGGGAGGTCATCAACCAGCGGCGCGAGACTACGCTTTGCTGTTTGAGCCAGCGGGTGAGTTCTTGTTGGCGACTTTTATTCATTGGGCGCTTAGCAGGTAGCTTATGGTTTCAGTTATGTGCGCGGCAATGTTACATCGCAGAAAAAATAAAGGCGACTTATCGTCGCCTTTTTTACTTTTGTTACTGACTTGTAAAGATTATTTGCAAGCGTCTGCCAGACCGTCGAGATAACGTTCTGCGTCCAGCGCAGCCATACAGCCGGTGCCCGCAGAGGTGATCGCCTGACGGTAAATGTGGTCCATCACGTCACCTGCGGCAAAGACTCCAGGGATGCTGGTCTGGGTCGCGTTACCGTGAATACCGGACTGAACTTTGATATAGCCGTTTTCCAGTTCCAGTTGGCCCTGGAAAATAGCCGTGTTCGGGCTGTGGCCGATAGCGACAAACAGACCTGCGACCTCGAGAGACTCAATATTATCACTCTGGGTATCACGCAGACGCAGACCGCTAACACCCATCTGGTCACCGGTCACTTCTTCCAGTGTACGGTGGGTGTGCAGCACAATATTGCCGCTTTCCACTTTATCCATCAGACGTTTGATAAGGATTTTTTCCGCGCGGAAGGATTCACGACGGTGAATCAGATGCACTTCAGAGGCAATGTTAGACAGGTACAGCGCTTCTTCCACGGCCGTGTTCCCGCCGCCAATCACCGCGACTTTTTGGTTGCGGTAGAAGAATCCGTCACAGGTTGCGCACGCAGACACGCCACGACCTTTAAACGCTTCTTCCGATGGTAGACCCAGGTAACGGGCAGAGGCACCGGTAGCGATGATTAAGGCATCGCAGGTGTATTCGCCGCTGTCGCCGGTCAGGCGGAAGGGACGGTTTTGCAGATCGACAGTGTGAATGTGATCGAAAAGAATTTCGGTTTCAAACTTGGTGGCATGCTCGTGCATGCGTTCCATCAGCAGCGGACCGGTCAGATCGTTCGGATCGCCTGGCCAGTTTTCCACTTCGGTGGTGGTGGTCAGCTGACCGCCTTTTTCCAGACCGGTAATCAGTACCGGTTGCAGGTTTGCGCGTGCAGCATAGACCGCAGCGGTATATCCCGCAGGTCCTGAACCAAGGATTAACAACTTACTGTGTTTGGCCGTGCCCATGAGATCCCCATAATTGTTGGCAGACATTGGTCTGGATTGTAGGGAATTTGTAGACGTAAAAAAAGAGCACTGAGATTATGTTAACGATATGTGCAATAGAATATGCCGATTGATTGCTTAATTTAACATCAAAAAATATAATTATTTCTACTGTCAGCGGCAGAGTTATAAGACGATTACATGTGAATCAAGCCCGGCTGATAATGAATATCTGGCATGTTGTACTAAAAAAAGATGTTTTGCTTTGACAATCACCTGTGCTTTTGCGACAACATTCAAGGAAGAAGAAAAGCAGTGTTTCGCGTGTGGTGAATTTTCATGCACGTAAATGCCATTTTTAACCGGATCACTGAAATCTACGTATGACGTGGACAGACTTCATACGTGATGTCGGAGGGTGGCACCGGAGCTTCTCATACGCATACCCTGGGATATCCGTCGTTGCAGCAACAACGGCGTATTGAAATCGGGATAAGGCTCTGAACAGTGAAGTGACACAGAGTCAAGACAGGAGTAGGGAAGGAATACAGAGAGACAATAATAATGGTAGATAGTAAAAAACGCCCTGGCAAAGATCTCGACCGCATCGACCGCAACATCCTGAATGAATTGCAAAAAGATGGGCGTATTTCGAACGTCGAGCTTTCCAAAAGAGTAGGACTTTCTCCGACCCCGTGCCTTGAGCGCGTACGTCGTCTGGAACGACAGGGTTTTATTCAGGGCTATACCGCGCTGCTGAACCCGCATTATCTGGATGCGTCGCTGCTGGTTTTTGTTGAGATTACTCTGAATCGTGGCGCGCCGGATGTGTTCGAACAATTTAATACCGCCGTACAAAAACTTGAAGAAATTCAAGAGTGTCACTTGGTTTCCGGTGATTTCGACTATTTGTTGAAAACCCGCGTACCCGATATGTCGGCATACCGTAAGCTCCTTGGCGAGACTCTGCTGCGCCTGCCTGGCGTCAACGACACCCGTACGTATGTCGTTATGGAAGAGGTCAAACAGAGTAATCGTCTGGTAATTAAGACCCGCTAAAACGGAACAGGTGCAAAATCAGCGTAGTTTGATTACACTCCTGTTAATCCATACAGCAACAGTGTCAGCGTAATCTGACACTGTTGTCCGTTTTAGCATTTGGCACCTGGAGAGCCTTTCTTGAGCCAGGAATATACAGAAGACAAAGAAGTCAAACTTACAAAACTCAGCAGCGGACGCCGACTCCTTGAGGCGTTGCTCCTTTTATGCGCCATTTTTGCCGTCTGGTTGATGGCAGCACTACTGAGCTTTAATCCTTCCGATCCCAGCTGGTCTCAAACGGCCTGGCACGAACCTATCCACAATTTGTGTGGCGCTCCGGGCGCGTGGCTTGCGGACACGCTGTTCTTCATTTTCGGCGTGATGGCGTACACCATTCCGGTGATTATCGTAGGCGGCTGTTGGTTTGCCTGGCGACACCGTGCGAGCGAAGACTACATCGACTATTTCGCTGTGTCGTTACGCCTGATTGGCGTCCTGGCGATTATTCTTACCTCCTGCGGCTTGGCCGCTATCAACGCAGATGATATCTGGTATTTTGCCTCGGGCGGCGTTGTCGGCAGCCTGTTAAGCACGGCTTTACAACCGATGCTGCACAGCAGCGGCGGCACCATTGCATTGTTGTGTATTTGGGCTGCGGGTTTAACGCTGTTTACCGGCTGGTCCTGGGTCAGCATTGCTGAAAAAATGGGCAGCTGGATCCTGAATGTTCTGACGTTCGCCAGCAACCGTACCCGCCGCGATGATAGCTGGGTCGAAGAAGACGACTACGAAGACGACGAATACGAAGAAGAGGGTGAGGTTGCGCCGAAAGTATCGCGTGACTCTCGCCGTGCACGTATCTTGCGCGGAGCACTGGCTCGTCGCAAACGCATTGCCGAAAAATTCTCTAATCCAATGGGACGTAAAACGGATGAAGCGTTGTTCTCAGGTCGCCGTATGGATGATCCGGAAGGGGCTGAGCGTTATGCGGCTAAGGCCGATCCTGATGATGTGCTGTTCTCCGGTGCTACCGCCACGCGCGCGTCCGAGTACGATGAATTCGATCCGCTGCTAAACGGCCATTCGGTGACTGAATCCGCCCCTGTGGCCACTGCGATGGTGACGGCTCCTGCATGGACTGCCGACGCTGCTCAGCCGGCGACTATTCCTGACGTTGAATGGCAGCCCGTGTCTGCCCCTGTCACCACAGATCCGAACATTGCTCCTACACCAGAAGGCTGGCAATCAGCACCGCAACCGGCTTACGAACAGCCGCTGAATACGCAGCCGCCAGTTTATCAGGAACCGCAGTACGCGCAGCCGCAGCAGCCTGTTTACCAGGAGCCGCAGTACGCACAGCCGCAGCAACCTGTTTACCAGGAACCGCAGTACGCGCAGCCGCAGCAGCCTGTTTATCAGGAGCCGCAGTACGCACAGCCGCAGCAGCCTGTTTACCAGGAGCCGCAGTACGCGCAGCCTCAGCAGCCTGTTTACCAGGAGCCGCAGTACGCACAGCCGCAGCAACCTGCATACCAGGAACCGCAATACGCACAGCCTCAGCAACCTGTTTATCAGGAGCCGCAGTACGCGCAGCCTCAGCAACCTGTTTATCAGGAGCCGAATGAGCAGGCATACATAGCGGAACCACCGTTTGTTGAACCTACTCCTACAGTCGAACCTGAACCGATTGTTGAAGAAGAGGTGAAGCCTGCGCACCGTCCGCCTCTCTATTACTTCGAAGAAGTGGAAGAGAAACGTGCCCGTGAACGTGAGCAACTGGCTGCATGGTATCAGCCAATCCCTGAACCTTTGGCACCCGTAGAGCAGCAGGGCGTATTTCCGTCTACCCCAGCTCCGGTTTCGATGCCTGAACCTACCGCTGCCGTTGCGCCAATTGCCGCAAGCGTTCGTGATGCTTCCGTCGCAGCGGGTGCTGTGGCCGCCGCAGCTGCAGCCTCCGCGCCGTTGTTTAGTCCGGCAGATGGCCCGCGCCCGCAGATCAAAGAAGGCATCGGCCCGAAATTGCCAGCGCCAAATCGCGTGCGCGTTCCTACGCGCCGTGAACTGGCGTCGTATGGTATTAAGCTTCCATCGCAGCGCATGGCCGAAGAGCGAGCCGCACGTGAAGCTGAGCGTTATCAAACTGACGATACTGAGAACCTGAACGACGATGAAGCCGATGCTGTGCATCAGGATGCGTTGGCGCGCCAGTTTGCAGCCACGCAGCAGCAGCGTTACGGTGAAACGGATGCTCATCACGATAGCTATGCCGCTGAAGGCGACGATGCGGATAATGTCGCAGAAGCTGAACTCGCACGACAGTTTGCCGCTTCTCAGCAGAGTCGCTATGCGAGCGAACAGCCGGATGGCGCGTATTCATACTCAGCCGATGATTTTGAGTTTTCGCCGATGAAAACGCTGGTTGATGATACGCCGAAAGCGCCTTTGTTTACGCCGAGCGCGATGCCTGAGCCGGTTGCACCGCCGCAGCCGCAACATTATCAGCAGCCGCCTCAGCATGCTCAAAGCCATCAACAGCCACAGCATGCACCGCAATATGCTCAACCCCAACAACCTGTGCAGCACTCACAGTATGCGCAGCCGCAGCAACCGGTGCAGCAACCGCAACACCCACAGTATGCGCAGCCGCAGCAATCGGTACAGCAGCCTCAACACCCGCAGTACGCACAAACGCAGCAGCCAGTTCCGCCGCCGCAGGAGAGTCTGATTCACCCACTGTTGATGCGTAACGGGGACGATCGTCCGCTCCAAAGGCCGACCACGCCGCTGCCGTCGCTGGATCTTTTAACGCCACCGCCGACAGAAGTGGAACCGGTCGATACTTTTGCACTGGAACAAATGGCACGTCTGGTGGAAACGCGACTGGCTGACTATCGCATCAAGGCTGACGTAGTGAACTATTCACCGGGGCCGGTCATCACCCGCTTCGAACTGAATCTTGCTCCGGGCGTGAAAGCCGCACGTATCTCCAATCTCTCTCGTGACCTGGCGCGTTCATTATCGACCGTTGCTGTGCGCGTGGTAGAAGTTATCCCAGGCAAACCGTATGTGGGTCTGGAACTGCCGAACAAAAAACGTCAGACCGTTTATCTGCGCGAAGTGCTGGATTGCGATAAGTTCCGCGATAATCCGTCGCCGCTAACCGTGGTATTGGGTAAAGATATTGCCGGTGAACCGGTGGTTGCCGATCTTGCCAAAATGCCACATCTGCTGGTAGCAGGGACCACCGGCTCGGGTAAATCTGTCGGTGTGAACGCCATGATCATCAGCATGCTGTATAAAGCGCAGCCGGAAGATGTGCGTTTCATTATGATCGACCCGAAAATGCTGGAGCTGTCCGTTTATGAAGGTATCCCGCATCTGCTGACCGAAGTCGTGACGGACATGAAGGATGCTGCCAACGCCTTGCGCTGGAGCGTCAATGAAATGGAACGTCGCTACAAACTGATGTCTGCGTTGGGCGTTCGTAACCTGGCCGGTTATAACGAGAAAATTGCTGAAGCGGCCCGTATGGGTCGTCCAATTCCGGATCCATACTGGAAGCCGGGCGATAGCATGGATGCCACTCATCCGGTGCTGGAAAAACTGCCGTATATCGTTGTGCTGGTCGATGAATTCGCTGACCTGATGATGACCGTGGGTAAAAAAGTGGAAGAACTGATCGCACGACTGGCGCAGAAAGCGCGTGCGGCGGGTATCCACCTGGTATTAGCGACCCAGCGTCCGTCGGTAGACGTTATCACTGGGCTTATCAAAGCCAACATTCCAACGCGTATTGCGTTTACGGTTTCCAGTAAAATCGACTCCCGTACCATCCTCGATCAGGGCGGCGCTGAGTCGTTACTGGGGATGGGGGATATGCTGTACGCGGCACCTAACTCGAACAACCCGGTGCGTGTCCACGGTGCGTTCGTTCGTGACCAGGAAGTGCATGCTGTAGTGCAGGACTGGAAAGCCCGCGGTCGACCACAATATGTGGATGGCATCACCTCCGATAGCGAAAGCGAAGGTGGCGGCGGTGGCGGCTTCGATGGTGCTGAAGAACTGGATCCGTTGTTCGACCAGGCGGTGAATTTCGTGACTCAGAAACGTAAAGCCTCGATCTCAGGCGTACAGCGTCAATTCCGTATTGGTTATAACCGCGCGGCGCGTATCATCGAACAGATGGAAGCGCAGGGGATCGTCAGCGAACAGGGGCACAACGGTAACCGTGAGGTGCTGGCTCCCCCTCCGTTCGACTGATTGAAAAGATCGGTAAATTAGTCAGAATTAAGCATATTCTTCTGTCACCGCACTAAATGGCATCATAGAGTGGGTGACAGAAGCTCTCCTGGCGGGAGCATGAGGCTATTTAAGGAATAACAATGAAAAAGTTCGCGATCACATGTGCATTACTTTCCAGCTTTGTTGTCAGCAGCGTATGGGCTGATGCCGCCGGTGACCTGAAAAACCGCCTGGATAAAGTCAGCAGCTTCCACGCCAGCTTCACCCAGAAAGTGACAGACGGCAGCGGTAATGCGGTACAGGACGGCCAGGGCGATTTATGGGTAAAACGTCCAAATTTGTTCAACTGGCACATGACGCAGCCGGACGAAAGTATTCTGGTCTCTGACGGTAAAACATTGTGGTTCTATAACCCGTTTGTTGAACAGGCGACCGCGACGAATCTGAAAGATGCGACCGGCAACACGCCGTTTATGCTAATTGCGCGTAACCAGGCGAGTGACTGGCAGCAATATAATATCCAGCAAAATGGTGATGATTTTGTGCTGACGCCGCGCGCCAGTAACGGCAATCTGAAAAAATTCACCATTAACGTTGGCCGTGATGGCACCATCCATCAGTTTAGCGCCATCGAACAGGACGATCAGCGCAGTAGCTACCAGCTGAAAACGCAGCAAAACGGCGCGGTTGACCCCTCTAAATTCACCTTTACACCGCCGCAGGGCGTGACGGTGGACGATCAGCGTAAGTAAGAGGCATGCGTGGGCAATTTGTCGCTCGATTTTTCTGATAACACTTTTCAACCTCTGGCCGCGCGTATGCGGCCAGAAAACTTAGCGCAGTATATCGGGCAGCAGCATTTGCTGGCGGCCGGTAAACCGCTGCCGCGCGCCATCGAAGCCGGGCATCTGCACTCGATGATCCTCTGGGGGCCACCGGGAACCGGTAAAACCACGCTGGCGGAAGTGATTGCGCGTTACGCTAATGCCGATGTTGAGCGTATTTCTGCCGTCACCTCCGGGGTCAAAGAGATCCGTGAGGCTATCGAACGCGCACGGCAAAACCGCAATGCTGGACGACGGACGATTCTGTTCGTTGACGAAGTCCACCGCTTCAACAAAAGCCAGCAGGATGCTTTCCTGCCGCATATCGAAGACGGTACCATCACCTTTATCGGTGCAACCACCGAAAACCCATCGTTCGAGCTGAACTCAGCGCTGCTTTCCCGTGCGCGCGTCTATTTGCTGAAATCACTGACGACTGAAGATATTGAGCAAGTGCTTACTCAGGCGATGGAAGACAAAGCACGTGGCTATGGTGGGCAGGATATTATCCTGCCAGACGAAACCCGCCGCGCGATTGCCGAACTGGTGAACGGTGATGCGCGTCGGGCACTGAATACGCTGGAAATGATGGCCGATATGGCCGAGCTGGATGACGCCGGTAAGCGTGTATTGCAACCCCAGCTGTTGACCGAAATTGCCGGTGAGCGCAGCGCTCGTTTTGATAACAAAGGCGATCGCTTCTACGACCTGATTTCAGCGCTGCATAAATCAGTGCGCGGTAGCGCGCCGGATGCCGCACTTTACTGGTATGCCCGCATCATTAGCGCCGGTGGCGATCCACTGTATGTGGCGCGACGCTGTCTGGCGATAGCCTCAGAAGATGTTGGTAATGCCGATCCGCGAGCGATGCAGGTGGCTATTTCAGCCTGGGACTGTTTTACCCGTGTTGGCCCATCAGAAGGTGAGCGCGCTATTGCTCAGGCGATTGTCTATCTGGCGTGTGCGCCGAAGAGTAACGCCGTCTATACCGCCTTTAAAGCCGCGATGGCTGATGCTCGTGAACGTCCGGATTATGATGTTCCGGTGCATCTGCGTAATGCGCCGACAAAACTGATGAAAGAGATGGGCTATGGGCAGGAATATCGCTACGCCCATGATGAGCCAAATGCCTACGCGGCGGGCGAGGAGTATTTCCCCAGCGAAATGGCGCAAACTCGCTATTATCATCCAACGAAACGGGGTCTTGAAGGCAAGATTGGCGAAAAGCTCGCCTGGCTTGCTGAACAGGATCAAAATAGCCACACAAAACGCTACCGCTAGCGCAGGCGTTGCGGTAATGTTGTCAATGTACCTCTGTGACCGCGGGCTGCGGTCGCATACTCCACTTTCAATTCGATAAGCATAGGATAAGCATGCTCGATCCCAATCTGCTGCGCACAGAGCCAGACGCAGTCGCAGAAAAACTGGCACGCCGGGGCTTTAAGCTGGATGTAGATAAACTTCGCGCTCTTGAAGAGCGTCGTAAAGTACTGCAGGTAGAAACTGAAAATCTGCAGGCAGAGCGTAACTCGCGATCGAAATCCATCGGCCAGGCGAAAGCACGCGGGGAAGACATTGAGCCTTTACGCCTGGAAGTGAACAAACTCGGCGAACAACTTGATGCCGCGAAAGCCGAACTGGACGTTCTGCTGGCGGAGATCCGTGATATCGCGCTGACGATCCCGAACGTTCCGCACGACGATGCACCGGTAGGCCGAGACGAAAACGACAACGTCGAAGTCAGCCGCTGGGGCACTCCGCGTGAGTTTGACTTTGAAGTGCGTGACCACGTGACGCTGGGCGAAATGCACAGCGGCCTGGATTTCGCCGCCGCCGTTAAGCTGACTGGTTCACGTTTTGTGGTGATGAAAGGCCAAATTGCCCGTATGCACCGCGCACTGTCGCAGTTCATGCTGGACCTGCATACTGAACAGCACGGCTACAGTGAAAACTATGTGCCTTACCTGGTTAACCAGGACACGCTGTACGGTACGGGTCAGTTGCCGAAATTTGCCGGCGATCTGTTCCATACACGTCCGCTGGAAGAAGAATCTGACAGCAGCAACTATGCGCTGATCCCAACCGCAGAAGTGCCGCTGACGAACCTGGTACGTGATGAAATCATCGACGAAGACGATCTGCCAATCAAAATGACAGCGCATACGCCGTGCTTCCGTTCTGAAGCAGGCTCTTACGGTCGCGATACGCGTGGTCTGATTCGTATGCACCAGTTCGATAAAGTTGAAATGGTGCAGGTTGTTCGCCCGGAAGATTCAATGGCGGCACTGGAAGAGATGACCGGACACGCGGAAAAAGTGCTGCAATTACTGGGCCTGCCGTACCGTAAAATCATCTTGTGTACCGGTGACATGGGCTTTAGCGCATGTAAAACCTATGATCTTGAAGTTTGGGTTCCGGCGCAGAATACCTACCGCGAAATTTCTTCATGCTCCAACGTCTGGGACTTCCAGGCTCGCCGCATGCAGGCTCGCTGCCGCAGCAAGTCCGATAAGAAAACGCGTCTGGTTCATACCCTGAACGGGTCTGGTCTGGCGGTCGGTCGTACGCTGGTTGCCGTGCTGGAAAACTATCAGCAGGCGGATGGTCGTATTGAAGTACCTGAAGTACTGCGTCCTTACATGAACGGCCTCGAGTTTATCGGTTAATCCTCGATTTTCTCGACTGTCTGAAAAAAAGCGCCGTAAGGCGCTTTTTTTATAGCTCACATTGATACTGAACAATACCTCTCCTGGTAGAACGTTTAATACCCCCTTCTAAGTAATACCAGCATATAAAACTATAATAGCGGCATTTCGTTATATATATAACTATATAGCGTTTAATGTTTCAATGTCAGCAACGAAGTGAGTATCCATGAAAACTGAAACCCCCGATGCTTTACTGGCAGCCGAGGTCAGCCGCCGTGGTTTGATGAAAACTACGGCGATAGGCGGACTGGCGATGGCCAGCAGCGCTTTAACGCTTCCCTTCAGCCGTATCGTCAGCGCCGCAGAGGTTATTGCGCCAACCAACGCCGTAGAACGTGTCACCTGGAGCGCCTGTACGGTGAACTGCGGAAGCCGCTGCCCGCTGCGTATGCATGTTGTCGATGGCGAGATTAAATACGTCGAAACCGATAATACCGGTGATGATAACTACGATGGCTTGCATCAAGTACGTGCCTGCCTGCGTGGTCGTTCTATGCGTCGCCGTGTCTATAATCCGGACCGTCTTAAATACCCAATGAAACGCGTGGGTAAACGTGGTGAAGGAAAATTCGAGCGCATCAGTTGGGAAGAGGCGTATGACACCATTTCCGGCAACATGAAGCGTTTGATCAAAGACTACGGTAATGAATCTATTTATCTCAACTATGGTACCGGGACACTTGGCGGTACGCTAACTCGTTCCTGGCCGCCAGGTAAAACGCTGATCGCGCGTTTAATGAACTGCTGCGGCGGTTATTTGAACCACTACGGCGATTACTCTTCTGCCCAGATTGCCGAAGGTCTGAACTATACCTATGGCGGCTGGGCTGACGGCAATAGCCCGTCCGATATTGAAAACAGCAAACTGGTGGTGCTGTTTGGTAATAACCCTAGCGAAACGCGTATGAGCGGTGGCGGGGTAACTTACTATCTGGAGCAGGCGCGCCAGAAATCCAATGCACGAATGATCATTGTCGATCCGCGCTACACCGATACCGGTGCAGGGCGTGAGGATGAGTGGATTCCAATCCGTCCGGGTACCGATGCAGCGTTGGTCTCCGCGCTGGCGTGGGTGATGATCACTGAAAATCTGGTCGATCAACCGTTCCTCGATAAGTACTGCGTTGGCTACGATGAGAAAACCCTACCGGAAAGCGCACCCGCTAATGGCCATTACAAAGCCTATATTCTGGGCCAGGGTAATGACGCGACGGCGAAAACGCCGCAGTGGGCCTCCACGATTACCGGTATTCCTGCTGACCGTATCGTTAAGCTCGCGCGTGAAATTGGCAGTGCGAAACCGGCCTATATCTCTCAGGGCTGGGGGCCGCAGCGTCATGCTAACGGTGAAATTGCGACTCGTGCGATCTCTATGCTGTCAATTCTGACCGGTAACGTTGGGATTCACGGCGGTAACAGCGGCGCGCGTGAAGGTTCCTACCAGGTACCATTCGAGCGTATGCCTACGCTTGAAAACCCAATTGAAACCAGTATCTCCATGTTTATGTGGACTGATGCGATCGTCCGTGGGCCTGAAATGACGGCATTACGTGATGGGGTGCGCGGGAAAGATAAGCTGGATGTACCGATCAAAATGATCTGGAACTATGCCGGTAACTGTCTGATTAACCAGCACTCAGAAATCAACCGTACCCATGACATCCTTCAGGATGATAAGAAATGCGAAATGATTGTGGTGATTGACTGCCACATGACATCGTCGGCGAAATATGCCGACATCCTGCTGCCAGACTGCACCGCTTCTGAGCAGATGGACTTCGCGATGGATGCCTCCTGCGGCAACATGTCGTACGTTATCTTCACCGATCAGGTCATAAAACCACGCTTTGAGTGCAGAACGATTTATGACATGACCACAGAGCTTGCGAAACGCATGGGTGTGGAGCAACAGTTCACCGAGGGACGGACGCAGGAAGGGTGGATGCGCCATCTGCACGAACTGTCTCGTAAGGCCGTGCCGGAACTGCCTGACTTCGATACTTTCCGTAAGCAAGGGATCTTTAAGCAGCGTGACCCGGAAGGGCATCACGTGGCCTATAAAGCGTTCCGTGAAGATCCGCAAGCTAATCCGCTGACCACACCGTCAGGTAAAATCGAGATTTTCTCGCAGGACCTGGCAAAAATCGCGGCGACCTGGGAGTTAGCGGAAGATGATGTTATCGATCCATTACCGATCTATACCCCGGGCTTTGAAAACTACAACGATCCGCTAGCGAAGAAATACCCGCTGCAATTGACCGGTTTCCACTACAAAGCTCGTGTGCACTCGACTTACGGCAACGTTGATGTGCTTAAAGCATCGTGTCGTCAGGAAATGTGGATGAACCCACTGGACGCGAAGAAACGCGGCATTGCCAACGGCGATCGTATTCGTATCTTCAACGATCGTGGCGAAGTCCATATTGAGGCCAAAGTGACACCGCGCATGATGCCGGGCATCGTCGCGTTGGGTGAGGGCGCCTGGTACAACCCGGATGCGGGACGTATCGATCAGGCCGGCTCTATCAACGTGCTGACGACCCAGCGCCCATCGCCGCTGGCGAAAGGCAACCCATCGCATACCAACCTTGTTCAGGTTGAGAAGGTGTAAGGAGTAACCGATGACCACTCAATATGGCTTTTTTATTGACTCCGCTCGTTGCACCGGTTGTAAAACCTGTGAACTGGCCTGTAAAGATTATAAGAACTTAACACCGGATGTGAGCTTCCGTCGTATTTACGAATATGCGGGTGGTGACTGGCAGGAAGATAACGGCGTCTGGAATCAGAACGTCTTTGCCTACTATCTGTCGATTGCCTGTAACCACTGTGAAGACCCGGCCTGTACCAAGGTGTGTCCGAGCGGTGCAATGCACAAACGCGAAGACGGTTTCGTGGTGGTAAACGAAGACGTGTGTATCGGCTGCCGCTATTGCCATATGGCCTGCCCTTACGGCGCACCGCAGTACAACGAAGCGAAAGGTCATATGACCAAATGCGACGGCTGCCATGAACGTGTGGCGGACGGTAAAAAACAAATCTGCGTCGAATCCTGTCCGCTGCGTGCGCTGGACTTCGGCCCGATTGAAGAGCTGCGTAAAAAGCACGGTACGCTGGCGGCAGTGGCGCCGTTGCCGTCTGCGCATTTCACCAAACCGAGCATAGTGATTAAACCGAACGCCAATGCACGTCCGTGCGGCGATACAACTGGCTATCTGGCCAACCCGAAGGAGGTGTGAGATGGGAAGTGGATGGCATGAATGGCCGCTGATGATCTTCACGGTCTTAGGGCAGTGTGTGGCCGGTGGTTTTATCGTACTGGCGCTGGCACTGATGAAAGGGCAATTGTCGCGTGAGCAACAGCAGCGCGTGGTATTGAGCATGTTTGCGCTGTGGGTGCTGATGGGGATTGGTTTTATCGCCTCGATTCTGCACCTGGGCTCACCGATGCGCGCCTTTAATTCGCTTAACCGTATCGGAGCCTCGTCACTGAGTAACGAAATCGCCAGTGGCTCCATCTTCTTTGCTGTGGGCGGTATCGGCTGGCTGCTGGCCGTGACCAATAAGCTCTCCTGTGTGCTACGTAGCCTGTGGCTGGTGGTGACGGCGGTGCTGGGCGTGGTCTTTGTGTGGATGATGGTACGTGTGTATAACACTATCGATACCGTGCCCACCTGGTACAGCATCTGGACGCCGTTCTCCTTCTTCCTGACGCTGTTTATCGGCGGGCCGCTGTTAGGTTATCTGCTGCTGAGCTGGGCGCGAGTGGAAGGCTGGGCGCTGCGCCTGCTGCCGGTCGTGAGCCTGGCAGCGCTGGCAGTGAGCGTGGTGGTCTCCCTGATGCAGGGCGTCGAACTGGCCTCTATTCACAGTTCAATTCAGCAGGCGTCTGCGCTGGTGCCTGACTACGGTTCGCTGATGGCGTGGCGTATTGCTGCCATCGTACTGGCACTGGTGTGCTGGGTTGCTCCTCAGCTTAAGGGCTATCAACCGGCGCTGCCGCTGTTAAGCCTGGCATTTGTGCTGGTGCTGGTGGGGGAACTGATAGGTCGCGGCGTGTTCTACGGTCTGCATATGACTGTCGGCATGGCGGTGGCAAGTTAAGCTAAAAAGTGCCGGGGTAGTGATACCCTGGCACTTTTTGTCCATGAATTTTTTCAACTGAACCCCGCCTGCATATTTCTTCTATTTCTCAATAAAAACAATCAAATATATTTTAATGATGGTTTTAAAACGTCGTGCTGAATAAGAAACATCAATCGTTGGGCCATAAAGCGTCTTAGGGTGAAAATCCGGTGGATTGACAATGTTTTTTGCAGTGGCATGATGCGCTCGAAATCTGTCTATCCTCACGGTTTAAAGTCCATGTCCACCTATACTCGCCCGGTGCAGTTATTGCTCTGTGGCTTACTTTTATTGACGCTGGCGATCGCGGTATTAAACACGCTCGTCCCGCTCTGGCTCGCCCATGAAAATCTGCCAACCTGGCAGGTGGGAGTGGTCAGCTCGTCCTATTTCACCGGTAACCTGGTGGGTACTATGCTGACCGGACGCCTTATCAAGCGCCTGGGATTCAACAACAGCTATTACATTGCTTCGCTAATTTTTGCGGCGGGCTGCGTTGGGCTGGGACTGATGGTCGGTTTCTGGAGCTGGATGTTCTGGCGATTTGTTGCTGGTGTCGGCTGCGCGATGATTTGGGTGGTGGTGGAAAGTGCGCTGATGTGCAGCGGCACCACGCATAACCGTGGGCGCCTGCTGGCAGCCTATATGATGATGTATTACATCGGTACCGTGCTGGGGCAGCTTATCGTCAGCAAACTCCCAACCGATATGGCGACCATTCTGCCGCTGATGACCGGGGTTGTGCTGGCGGGTATCCTGCCGCTGCTCTTTACCCGCATTCTGAACCAACAGGGCGACGATGAGGGCGGCAGTACCCGCGTGTGGCCAATGTTTAAGTTGCGTCAGGCGCGACTGGGCGTTAACGGTTGCATTATCTCCGGTATTGTTCTCGGCTCGCTGTATGGCCTGATGCCGCTGTATCTGAACCACCGTGGCGTGAGTGACTCCGGTATCGGATTCTGGATGGCGGTAATGGTGAGTGCCGGTATTCTGGGACAATGGCCGATTGGACGTCTGGCGGACCGCTACGGACGTTTACTGGTGCTGCGCGTGCAGGTCTTTGTGGTGATCATCGGCTGTATGGGGATGCTGAACCCTGCCATGATGGCGCCCTCGCTGTTTATTCTTGGCGCTGCGGGCTTCACCTTATATCCGGTGGCGATGGCTTGGGCGTGCGAAAAAGTGGAACATCACCAGCTTGTTGCCATGAACCAGGCGCTGCTGCTCTCTTACACCATCGGCAGTCTGGTAGGGCCAACGCTTACCGCGATGCTGATGCAAAATTACTCTGACAATCTGCTATTTATCATGATTGCAGGAGTATCGTTCGTCTATCTCATGATGCTGCTGCGCAAAGCGGGTCATCATCCTACCCCCGTGGCTCATGCCTGATTCTACCGGCGCGTTATCTTCATGGTAACGCGCTGCGCGTTTTTCTCTCAAAACCATAAACCCGATTAAATGTGCGAGATGTTGGAGTTTTGCACTACCACATTACCTTTTTTTACGTAGTGCTCGCATAATCATCCGTCGAAAAAAATAACGCATTCGCGAAAATAACATTCAAGGAACGGAATTTATGGCAAGCGATCAAGAAAAGCAGCTGCGATGGTACAACATCGCGCTGATGTCGTTTATTACGGTTTGGGGTTTCGGTAACGTCGTCAATAACTACGCCAACCAGGGGTTGGTGGTGGTTTTCTCATGGCTTTTTATCTTTGCGCTCTACTTTACTCCGTATGCGCTGATTGTCGGTCAACTGGGCTCGACCTTCAAAGATGGCAAGGGTGGGGTAAGTACGTGGATTAAAAATACCATGGGGCCGGGGTTGGCGTATCTGGCAGCCTGGACCTATTGGGTGGTACATATTCCTTATCTGGCACAAAAGCCACAGGCAATCTTGATTGCATTAGGCTGGGCGCTGAAGGGGAATGGGTCGCTTATCACCGAATACGGCGTGGTCGCGCTACAGGGCTTCACGTTGGTGCTGTTTATCTTCTTTATGTGGGTAGCCTCCCGCGGTATGAAGTCGCTGAAGCTGGTGGGATCGATTGCCGGGATTGCGATGTTTGTGATGTCGCTGCTGTACGTTGTCATGGCAGTCACTGCGCCTGCGATTACGGAGGTGAAAATTGCGACAACCAATATCTCCTGGCGCACGTTTATCCCACATTTTGATTTCACCTACATCACCACGATCTCAATGCTGGTGTTTGCAGTCGGCGGTGCGGAAAAAATCTCACCGTACGTCAATAATACCCGTAACCCCGGCAAAGAGTTCCCGCGCGGGATGATATTCCTTGCTGTGATGGTAGCGGTATGCGCGATTCTGGGTTCATTGGCGATGGGGATGATGTTCGACTCCAACAATATTCCCGACGATTTGATGGCCAACGGTCAGTATTACGCGTTCCAGAAACTGGGCGAGTATTACGACATGGGTAATACCCTGATGGTAATTTATGCCATCGCCAATACATTGGGGCAGATTGCCGCGCTGGTATTCTCGATTGATGCGCCGCTGAAGGTACTGCTAAGCGATGCGGATAGCCGTTATATTCCTGAGAAACTGTGTCGCACTAACGCATCTGGTACGCCGGTAAACGGTTATTTGTTGACGCTGGTACTGGTGGCGCTGCTTATCATGCTGCCGACGCTGGGAATTGGTGATATGAACAACCTGTATAAGTGGCTGTTGAATCTGAACTCGGTAGTGATGCCGCTGCGCTATCTGTGGGTGTTTGTGGCGTTTATTGCCGTCCTTCGGTTAGGACAGAAATATCACTCGGAGTACGTCTTTATCCGTAACCGGAAGCTGGCGATGACCGTGGGAATATGGTGTTTCCTGTTTACCGCCTTTGCCTGCCTTACCGGGATCTTCCCAAAAATGGCGGCGTTCACACCGGAATGGATTTTCCAGTTGTCACTGAACGTGGCGATGCCGTTTGTGCTGATAGGGCTTGGGTTTATTTTCCCGCTGTTGGCACGTCGGCATTAAAAAAGAAGGGAGGCGGTGCTGGGATTGAGTGCCGTGTTCCCCGGCGTCGCATTCGCTCATCCGGGCTACAAATATGTACAAAAGTAGCCCGACCGAGCACAGCGACGCCGGGAAGCGCAGGCGAGTTTAGTACATCACCTTATGACCGTACTGCTCAAGAATGCCTTTCACGCGTTCCATGGTTTCTTTCTTCGGCGGCTTCACGCCGTCAAGTTTGTACTCTTCACCCATGGCGACCCACTTGTGTTTGCCCAGCTCGTGGTAAGGCAGCAGTTCGATTTTCTCGACGTTGCCCATATCGCGGGTAAATTCGCCCAGACGGTGCGCGGAATCATCATCATCTGACCAGCCTGGCACCACTACGTAGCGAATCCACACCTTCACGTCTTTCTTCGACAGATACTGTGCAAACTCCAGCGTACGGTGATTGGATACACCCACCAGGTTCTGGTGAATATCATCGTTCATCTGTTTAAGATCGAGCATGACCAGATCGGTCACTTCCAGCAGTTCATCAATCACCGGATCGTAGCGACGGACAAAACCGTTGGTATCCAGACAGGTGTGAATACCCTCTTTGTGACAAGCACGGAACCAGTCGCGCACGAACTCGGCCTGCAGGATAGCTTCACCGCCAGACGCAGTGACACCGCCGCCGGATGCGTTCATAAAGTGGCGATAGGTCACCACTTCTTTCATCAGTTCTTCAACGGTGATTTCTTTACCGCCATGGGTATCCCACGTATCGCGGTTATGGCAGTACAGGCAGCGCATCAGGCAGCCCTGGAAGAAGGTAATAAAGCGGATGCCTGGGCCATCGACGGTGCCACAGGACTCAAAGGAGTGAATACGACCAATTACAGACATTGCGGTGTTATCTCCAGTTCTTCCCGGCTTTTAAGCCAGGTTTGCGAGCACGGTTATAAAGCCGCGTCGAGTTTATTTTGCTTGTTAACCTGGTATAGAAGTCAGCAGGCAAAATCGACTCAGCGTAAGTTAATTATAAGAAAGGCCCCACCGAAGTGGAGCCTTTATATTACGCGTTTTTAATCGCGATTTCAGTCAAATCTATTAGATAGATTGAGTGAAGGTACGGGTGATAACGTCCTGCTGCTGTTCTTTAGTCAGGGAGTTAAAACGTACTGCGTAGCCAGATACACGGATGGTCAGCTGAGGATATTTCTCAGGGTTTTCCATCGCGTCGAGCAGCATTTCGCGGTTCATAACGTTAACGTTCAGGTGTTGACCACCTTCAACAGACGCTTCGTGGTGGAAGTAACCATCCATCAGGCCTGCCAGGTTAGTTTTACGAACATCGTCGTCTTTACCCAGAGCGTTAGGAACGATAGAGAAGGTATAAGAGATACCATCTTTAGCGTAAGCAAACGGCAGTTTAGCAACGGAGGTCAGAGAGGCAACAGCACCTTTCTGGTCACGACCGTGCATTGGGTTAGCTCCTGGGCCGAATGGCGCGCCAGCACGACGACCGTCTGGGGTGTTACCTGTTTTCTTACCATAAACCACGTTAGAGGTGATGGTCAGAACAGACTGAGTCGGGATAGCGTTACGGTACATGGTCAGTTTCTGAATTTTCTTCATGAAACGTTCAACCAGGTCAACCGCCATGTCATCAACGCGAGCGTCGTTGTTACCAAACTGCGGGTATTCGCCTTCGATTGCGAAGTCGATAGCCAGACCGTCTTCGTCACGAATTGGAGTGACTTTCGCATATTTGATTGCAGACAGGGAGTCAGCAGCAACGGACAGACCTGCGATACCACACGCCATGGTGCGGATAACGTCACGGTCGTGCAGCGCCATCAGAGAGGCTTCGTAGCTGTACTTGTCGTGCATGTAGTGGATAACGTTCAGCGCGGTGACGTACTGTTTAGCCAGCCAATCCATGAAGTGATCCATACGATCCATCACTTCGTCGAAGTTCAGAACGTCGCCTTTGATTGGTTCAGATTTAGGACCAACCTGCATTTTCAGTTTTTCATCAACGCCGCCGTTGATTGCATACAACATGGTTTTTGCCAGGTTAGCACGCGCACCGAAGAACTGCATTTGTTTACCAACGATCATTGGGCTTACGCAGCAAGCGATAGCGTAGTCATCGTTGTTAAAGTCAGGACGCATCAGATCATCGTTCTCGTATTGCAGAGAAGAGGTATCGATGGACACTTTAGCAGCATATTTTTTGAACGCCAGTGGCAGTTTTTCAGACCACAGAACGGTGATGTTCGGCTCTGGAGAAGGACCCATGGTGTACAGGGTGTTCAGGAAGCGGAAGCTGTTTTTGGTAACCAGAGTACGGCCATCAACGCCCATACCTGCGATAGATTCAGTCGCCCAGATTGGGTCACCGGAGAACAGTTCATCATACTCAGGGGTACGCAGGAAGCGAACCATACGCAGTTTCATGACCAGGTGGTCAATCATTTCCTGAGCTTCTTGCTCTGTGATTTTGCCTGCTTTCAGGTCGCGTTCGATGTAGATATCCAGGAAGCTGGAAGTACGACCGAAGGACATTGCAGCGCCGTTCTGAGATTTAACCGCAGCCAGGTAGCCGAAGTAAGTCCACTGAATAGCTTCCTGAGCATTGGTAGCAGGACCAGAGATATCGCAACCGTATTTCGCTGCCATTTCTTTGATCTGACCCAGCGCACGGTGCTGTTCAGAGATTTCTTCACGCAGACGGATAGTCGCTTCCAGATTTACGCCATTTTCCAGGTCAGACTGCAGAGACAGGAACTGAGCGTATTTGTCTTTCATCAGGTAGTCGATACCGTATACCGCGATGCGACGGTAGTCACCGATGATACGACCACGGCCGTAAGCATCTGGCAGACCAGTCAGAACGCCAGACTTACGGCAGTTCAGAATGTCTTTGGTATAAACATCGAATACACCCTGGTTGTGGGTTTTACGGTATTCGGTGAAGATTTTTTTGATGGTTGGGTCCAGTTCGCGATTATACGCTTTGCATGAACCCTCGATCATTTTGATGCCACCGAACGGGATAAGAGCACGTTTCAGTGGAGCTTCAGTTTGCAGACCAACGATTTTTTCCAACGCTTTGTTGATGTAGCCAGCGTCGTGGGAAGTGATGGTAGATGCAACGGCGGTGTCAAAGTCAACTGGCGCGTGAGTGCGGTTTTCCAGTTTAACGCCTTCCATAACGTTGTCCCACAGCTTGGTGGTCGCGTCAGTAGCGCCAGCCAGGAAGGACTCGTCACCCTCATACGGGGTGTAGTTTTTCTGGATGAAGTCACGTAAGTTTACTTCATTCTGCCAATCACCTTTGGTAAAACCTTCCCAGGCTGTGGCTAACTTTTCATTAAGTTCGGACATGTAACACCTACCTTCTTAAGTGGACTTTTATTTACTGCCTGGAGCAACCATCAAATTAATGACGGTCACCGCCACGCAGGTAAATGACCCAGTATGTCAACCCAACCAGCAAACCGCCGCCGATGATGTTCCCGATAGTGACGGGAATCAGGTTATCGGTGATGAAATGCATCACGGTCAGGTGTGAGAAATTCTCCGGAGAGGAACCGACAGCGGTCCAGAATTCCGGGCTAGCAAAATCGCGTATTACGATACCCATAGGGATCATGAACATGTTTGCGATACTGTGCTCAAAACCGCTGGCAACGAACATGGCAACCGGTAAAACCATAATCATGGCTTTATCCATCAGGCTGCGGCCAGAGTAGCTCATCCAGACTGCCAGGCAGACCATCAGGTTCGCCAGGATGCCGAGAGCGACGGCTTCGATAAATGTATGGTGCATTTTGTGGTCAGCGGTTTGCAGGACGTTAAGCCCCCATCCGCCGTTGGCCGTCATATATTCTCCGGACAACCACATAAGCAGTACGAAGAGCAGGCAGCCAATCAGGTTACCAACATAGACGTTGAGCCAGTTTTTCGCCAATTGACCCCAGGTGATACGACCGCTGGCTTTCGCAACAACGATAAGCACAGTTGAGGTAAAGAGGTCGGCGCCACAAATCACGCAAAGAATGAGGCCTAGTGAGAAGCAGACACCACCGATCAGTTTTGCGATGCCAAACGGCATGCCAGCTGTACCCGTGGTTGCTGTAATATAAAATACAAAAGCAATCGAGATGAAGACGCCCGCAGTAATCGCCAGATAAAAGGTTTTCAGCGGATGCTTGGTTGCTTTATAGACACCTGCTTCTTCGGCAACTTTGGCCATTGCAGCAGGGAGAAGTAGATCAAAAGGGTTGTCAGCTTTCACACTAACTCTCTCTTTTTATTTAATCGGCGACGAGATACTAACAAAGCATTATAGAAGAGAAATTGATATAGATCATATCTCGCCTGGCTTATAGGCCTGCAAGTTGGATGGTTTTTCAACTAATACAGGGTAAGTTATTGAATGTTATTATAAAAATAAATTTTAAGATTTGCAAATTGAGTTGAATATTTTCGTTACCCTTCATTTTACGGGTTAATTAAAATGGAGTAATGATCTGGTAAATTAACAATAAAAGTAAGCTACCAATAATCGCGTTTACTTATCTTTAACTTTATTTTCACACCAAGCGGAAGCGAAGCGTGGAAATAAAAAAGGGGCCAGCAATTGGCCCCGTAATATAGCGTAGAGTCTACGTTAAACCTACTTTTTCTAAGGCTTTAACTTATTTCGCCCAGAATGCTGCTTTTGCGCGCTGTAGTTTTTCGTATGCCTGTAACAGCGCCTGATGCGCAGGGAAGGCAGCCAACGTGCCATCAGCAGGTTGCAAGCCATAGAAGGCTTCTTCACCGCTCAGAGCTGCGCTGGCGGCTTCTACTGCATCAACCCCGTACATACGGACAAAAGCGTTCAGGTATTGCAGCGGTTCGCGATCTTCTTCCTGAGACAATAACAGCAGAGTCTGCAGACAGCGGTAATAGTTAGCACGTTCTGGGCTGAAGACCGAGGCGTTGAACTCCATCGTCCATTCAGTCCAGATAAGTGCCTGTTCCAGGTCGCCGCCAGCCAATGCCAGCATGGCCTTCAGTTCACCGACACGCAGAGTGTACCAACCGTTATCAGAGCCTGTTGCCAGTCCCAGCAGTTCACGGACACGGGTGAAATCGTCCAGACCTTCGTCGTCGATCTGCTCGATAAGATTCAGGTACTCTTCTTTTTCCCATTCGCTACCCGGCAGGGAGAGAATGGTGTTGCGCAGGTGGCTACCCATATTGTTGTTCGCCAGCCACAGATCTTCCGCCGGATAGATGTCGGACATACCTGGTACGATGATGCGGCAAGCGTAAACGCTCAGGTGCTCATAGTCGGCAATGTACACTTCTTTATCTTCTTCTTTGAAGATAGCCATCAGGGTTGCGAACTCTTCTTCGGTGGTGCCGGAGAAGCTCCAGTCTGCAAACGGATAGTCAGCATCCTGCTTGAACAGATCCCAGGAGATAGAACCACTTGAATCAATGAAGTGGGTTTCCAGATTTGTGTGTTCGGCCACTTCTTCGTCGTCGAAGGTCGGTGGGGTAAACACGTCGAGATCTTTCAGACCACGACCTTGCAGCAGTTCGGTAACCGTACGCTCCAGAGCAACACCAAAGTCTGGGTGTGCACCGAAAGAGGCGAAGCAGGTGCCGTTTTCTGGGTTGAACAGTACCACGCAGATAACCGGGTATTTACCGCCCAGAGAACCATCGTATGCGAAGATTGGGAAACCTTCGGCTTCCAGTTTAGCTATCGACTCAACAACGCCTGGGAAACGTGCCAGTACTTCGGATGGAATTTCCGGTAGGCTGATGCTTTCCGCAATGATGCGGTTTTTCACGTAACGCTCAAAGACTTCTGATAGACCCTGAACACGCGCTTCATTGCGGGTGTTACCGGCTGACATGCCGTTGGACACGTACAGGTTTGCCACGATGTTCATCGGAATATAGATGGTCTCGCCATCTGATTGACGAGTAAACGGCAGGCCGCACACGCCGCGATCGTCGTTACCGGACTGCAGATCGACCAACATGCTCGCGCCGAGCTGATCGTCTGGATCGTAAAATGCGCGCAGACGTGCATCGAGCAGACCTTCCGGCACCTCGTCGTCTTCGGTCAGCGGGAACCATTTTTCATTCGGATAGTGCACGAATGGGCCGTTGGCAATTTCATCACCCAGCCAGAAATCAGCAAAGAAATAGTTAGTGGAGAGACGTTCAAAGTACTCACCCAGCGCCGACGCCAGCGCCGCTTTTTTGGTAGCACCTTTACCGTTGGTAAAGCATAAAGAACAGGCTTTATCACGAATATGCACCGACCAGACGTTAGGAACAGGGTTCAACCAGGAGGCTTCTTCAATATCGAAACCCAGGTCGAGCAGCTTTTGCTGGAAGCGGGCGATGGAATCTTCCAGCGCGGCATCTTTGCCGGGAATATAGGTCTGCGTCATAGCAATCTCTTTTGTCGTACGGAAAGCGCGCAATGATACGGGTTTTGTGTGACGGGTGCTATCTCCGGCGAAAATAAAAGGTGAGGCTATGCTTATACAAAATAACCTTTTGTTAAGGCGTAGAAAAATGAAAGTGTTTGATCTCCAACGGATGGCATTTGATAAAGTTCCTCCCGAGTTTTTAGGCGAAGTGGCGCTCAGAAGTCTCTATACCTTTATATTGGTCTTTTTATTTCTCAAATTGACCGGACGGCGTGGCGTGCGGCAGATGTCGCTGTTTGAAGTGCTGATCATTCTGACGCTCGGTTCGGCGGCAGGGGACGTGGCTTTTTATGATGATGTGCCGATGGTACCCGTGCTGGTTGTTTTCGTGTCGCTAGCCTTGCTTTATCGGTTAATTATGTGGCTGATGGCAAAAAGCGAAACGGTGCAGGATTTACTGGAAGGTAAAGCGGTAGTCATTGTCGAGGACGGACAGTTAGCGTGGGATAATGTGCGCAAAGCCAACATGACCGAGCTGGATTTTTTCATGGAGCTGCGTCTTAGCAGCGTGGAACAGCTGGGGCAGGTCCGCTTAGCCGTGATGGAAACCAACGGTGAAATCAGTGTGTTCTACTATCACAATGATGATGTTAAACCGGGCCTGTGCATTTTGCCGAAAAGTCAGGTGACGCGATATAAAGTGGTTCCTGAGCCGGGAGAGTATGCTTGCGTTCGCTGCAGCAGCGTGGTCAGTATGCGGGCAGGCGATCGCCAATTATGTCCCCGTTGTGCGAATCCAGAATGGACTAAGGCCAGCCGGGTTAAACGTAATGCCTGACAGCGATTTTGTCGGTTTTACGGCGTCCAGATGGAACAATCTTTTGTGTGATGCGGTGCACAATTTGTCGGTGGAAAGTTTTAGACATTGCGGCGCGTGTCACTGAATGATAAAACCGATATCCACAGGTATTACTTATAGCTTTTAGCGTGGTGAGGGAAAATGGCTCAGGTGTTTAATTTCAGTTCAGGTCCGGCAATGTTACCGGCAGATGTTCTTAAACTGGCGCAGGCAGAACTTTGCGACTGGAACGGCTTAGGAACGTCGGTAATGGAAGTCAGTCACCGTGGTAAAGAATTTATCCACGTGGCGGAAGAAGCAGAGAAGGATTTCCGTGACCTGCTCAATATCCCTTCCAACTACAAAGTGCTGTTTTGCCACGGCGGCGGGCGCGGGCAGTTTGCCGGTGTTCCACTTAATATCCTGGGTGACAAAACCACCGCAGATTACGTTGATGCTGGCTACTGGGCAGCCAGCGCGGTCAAAGAAGCCAAAAAATACTGCACCCCGAACGTTATTGATGCCAAAGTCACCGTCGACGGTAAACGTGCGGTAAAACCGATGCGCGAATGGCAGCTCTCTGATAACGCGGCGTATTTACATTACTGCCCGAATGAAACCATCGATGGTATCGCCATTGAAGAGACGCCAGACTTCGGCAAAGACGTTATTGTGGCCGCCGATTTTTCCTCCTCCATCCTGTCGCGTCCCATTGATGTCAGCCGCTACGGTATTATCTATGCCGGCGCTCAGAAAAATATCGGCCCTGCGGGCTTAACGCTGGTGATTGTTCGCGAAGACCTGTTGGGTAAAGCGCACGTGGCTTGCCCGTCAATTCTCGATTACACCGTGTTAAACGAAAACGACTCGATGTTCAATACTCCGCCAACCTTCGCCTGGTACCTGTCAGGTCTGGTGTTCAAATGGCTGAAAGAGCAGGGTGGCGTTGAAGCCATGGACAAGATTAATCAGCAGAAGGCCGATCTTCTGTATACCACCATTGATGGTAGTGATTTCTACCGTAACGATGTGGCGACCGCTAACCGCTCTCGCATGAACGTACCGTTCCAGTTAGCGGATAGCGCGCTGGATAAGCTGTTCCTCGAAGAGTCATTTGCCGCAGGTCTACATGCGCTGAAGGGCCACCGTGTCGTGGGTGGAATGCGTGCGTCCATCTACAATGCCATGCCACTGGCGGGCGTACAGGCGCTGACCGACTTTATGAAAGCGTTCGAACGCCGTCACGGCTAATTTGGTTTTGATCATTTCATCCCCACGGTTGCGCCGTGGGGTTTTTACTTCTGTTTTTGAGAGTTGAGTTTCATGGAATCCCTGACGTTACAACCTATCGCGCGTGTTGATGGCACCATTAATCTGCCCGGTTCTAAAAGCGTGTCGAACCGCGCACTACTGTTGGCAGCATTGGCCCGTGGCACAACCGTCCTGACAAATTTGCTGGACAGTGACGATGTTCGCCACATGCTGAACGCGCTGAAGTCGCTGGGAATTCATTATACCTTGTCAGCCGATCGCACTCGCTGTGAAGTGACCGGTAATGCAGGACCGATGCAGTCTTCTGACGAACTGGAACTGTTTTTGGGTAATGCGGGCACGGCAATGCGTCCACTGGCGGCGGCGCTGTGTCTTGGACAAAACAATATCGTGTTGACCGGTGAACCGCGGATGAAAGAGCGTCCGATTGGTCATCTGGTTGATTCCCTGCGTCAGGGTTGCGCGCAGATTGATTATCTGGAGCAGGAAAACTACCCGCCATTACGCCTGAAAGGCGGCTTTAGCGGCGGCGATATTGATGTTGATGGTAGCGTATCCAGCCAGTTTCTCACCGCGCTGTTGATGACGGCGCCGCTGGCCCCGCAAGATACCGCCATCACTATTAAAGGCGATCTGGTCTCTAAGCCTTATATCGATATCACCCTGCACCTGATGAAAACCTTCGGTGTCGAGGTTGAAAATCAGAACTACCAGCGTTTCATTGTGCGTGGAAACCAACAGTATGTTTCCCCGGGACAGTATTTAGTTGAAGGCGATGCCTCTTCCGCCTCCTATTTCCTCGCCGCTGGTGCGATTAAAGGCGGTACCGTGAAGGTCACCGGTATCGGTCGTCATAGCGTTCAGGGCGACATTCGTTTTGCGGATGTGCTGGAAAAAATGGGCGCGACCATCACCTGGGGCGACGACTTTATCTCCTGTACTCACGGTGAACTGAACGCCATCGATATGGACATGAATCATATTCCCGACGCGGCAATGACCATTGCGACGGCGGCGCTTTTTGCGAAAGGCACCACCACGCTGCGCAATATCTACAACTGGCGGGTGAAAGAAACTGACCGTCTGTTTGCGATGGCGACTGAGCTACGTAAAGTGGGCGCTGAAGTGGAAGAGGGCGAAGACTACATTCGTGTGACGCCGCCTGCTGAACTCAATTTTGCAGAAATCGGCACCTATAACGATCACCGTATGGCGATGTGCTTCTCGCTGGTGGCGCTGTCTGATACCCCCGTGACTATTCTTGATCCGAAATGTACGGCAAAAACTTTCCCGGACTATTTTGAACAGCTAGCGCGCATCAGTACGCTTGCCTGACCCCAGTCGTCAACTGTGATACTTTTCGGGCTGGCTTCACACCAGCCCACTATACTTATCTATTCTCCTGCTTTTTTTACGGTCAATTCTGGAATTTGCATACAAAGGTAACTGTCTGGCGCAGAGATGCGTATAATGCGCGGCGTTTACGTTGAATATGCCTTTTATTAAGGAGATAGAGATGACGGCAATTGCCCCGGTAATTACCATTGACGGCCCAAGTGGCGCGGGTAAAGGCACACTGTGCAAAGCAATGGCTGAAGCATTGCAGTGGCACTTACTGGACTCGGGTGCGATTTATCGTGTGCTGGCATTAGCCGCACTGCATCATCATGTTGACGTGACCTCCGAAGATGCATTAGTTCCGCTGGCCACTCACCTGGATGTCCGTTTTGTCTCAACCGACGGGGCGCTGGAAGTCATCCTGGAAGGGGAAGATGTTAGCGGTGAAATTCGCACCCAGGATGTCGCCAATGCGGCATCACAAGTTGCTGCATTCCCCCGCGTTCGCGAAGCGCTGCTGCGCCGTCAGCGTGGCTTCCGTAAGCTGCCTGGCCTGATTGCAGATGGTCGTGATATGGGGACGGTTGTGTTCCCGGATGCGCCGGTAAAAATCTTCCTCGATGCTTCATCGGAAGAACGTGCAAACCGCCGCATGCTACAGTTGCAGGAAAAGGGCTTTAGTGTTAACTTTGAGCGCCTTTTGGCAGAGATAAAGGAGCGTGACGACCGCGATCGTAATCGTGCTGTTGCGCCGCTGATTCCTGCCGCCGATGCTTTAGTGTTGGATTCCACCACGTTAAGCATTGAGCAAGTAATTGAAAAAGCGTTAGACTATGCGCGCCAGAAACTGGCACTCGCGTAAAACGCGACCGAATTTTGTAGTACCCTCGTTGCAATGGATTGACAGCGGGTATGTTAAACAACCCCATCCGGCATGGAGCCAGGTGGACGTTAAATATGAAACCTGAAGATTAAACATGACTGAATCTTTTGCTCAACTATTTGAAGAATCCTTAAAAACAATCGAAACCCGTCCGGGTTCCATCGTTCGTGGTGTTGTTGTTGCTATCGACAAAGATATCGTACTGGTTGACGCCGGTCTGAAATCTGAGTCTGCCATTCCGGCAGAGCAGTTCAAAAATGCCCAGGGCGAGCTGGAAATCCAGGTTGGTGACGAAGTTGACGTTGCACTGGATGCAGTAGAAGACGGCTTCGGTGAAACTCTGCTGTCCCGTGAGAAAGCTAAACGTCACGAAGCTTGGATCACGCTGGAAAAAGCTTACGAAGAAGCTGAAACTGTAGTTGGTGTTATCAACGGCAAAGTTAAAGGTGGCTTCACTGTTGAGCTGAACGGTATTCGTGCGTTCCTGCCAGGTTCTCTGGTAGACGTTCGTCCAGTGCGTGATACTCTGCACCTGGAAGGCAAAGAGCTTGAGTTCAAAGTAATCAAGCTGGACCAGAAGCGTAACAACGTTGTTGTTTCTCGTCGTGCCGTGATCGAATCCGAAAACAGCGCAGAGCGCGATCAGCTGCTGGAAAACCTGCAGGAAGGCATGGAAGTTAAAGGTATCGTTAAGAACCTCACTGACTACGGTGCATTCGTTGATCTGGGCGGCGTTGACGGCCTGCTGCACATCACTGATATGGCATGGAAACGCGTTAAGCATCCAAGCGAAATCGTAAACGTTGGCGACGAAATCACTGTTAAAGTGCTGAAGTTCGACCGCGAACGTACTCGTGTATCCCTCGGCCTGAAACAGCTGGGCGAAGATCCATGGGTAGCTATCGCTAAGCGTTATCCAGAAGGTACCAAACTGACTGGTCGCGTGACCAACCTGACCGACTACGGCTGCTTCGTTGAAATCGAAGAAGGCGTTGAAGGCCTGGTTCACGTTTCCGAAATGGATTGGACCAACAAAAACATCCACCCATCCAAAGTTGTTAACGTTGGTGATGTAGTGGAAGTTATGGTTCTGGATATCGACGAAGAACGTCGTCGTATCTCCCTGGGTCTGAAGCAGTGCAAATCTAACCCATGGCAGCTGTTCGCAGAAACCCACAACAAGGGCGATCGTGTTGAAGGTAAAATCAAGTCTATCACTGACTTCGGTATCTTCATCGGCCTGGACGGCGGCATCGACGGCCTGGTTCACCTGTCTGACATCTCCTGGAACGCTACAGGCGAAGAAGCAGTTCGTGAATACAAAAAAGGCGACGAAATCGCAGCAGTTGTTCTGCAGGTTGACGCAGAACGTGAACGTATCTCCCTGGGCGTTAAACAGCTCGCAGAAGATCCGTTCAACAACTGGGTTGCTGTGAACAAGAAAGGCGCTATCGTTAACGGTAAAGTGACTGCAGTTGACGCTAAAGGCGCAACCGTAGAACTGGCTGACGGCGTTGAAGGTTACCTGCGTGCTTCTGAAGCATCACGTGACCGCGTTGAAGATGCGACTCTGGTTCTGAGCGTTGGCGATGACGTTGAAGCTAAATTCACCGGCGTTGATCGTAAAAACCGCGCAATTAGCCTGTCTGTTCGTGCGAAAGACGAAGCTGATGAGAAAGATGCAATCGCTACGGTTAACAACAAACCGGAAGAAGGCAACTTCTCTAACGCAATGGCTGAAGCATTTAAAGCAGCTAAAGGCGAGTAATTTTATCCATTTGGGTTTAACAACCTGAATTGCGATGACTTTACTTGACAGATTGCAGGTTTCGGCCTGTAATCTAGCACAAAGGGCGGCTACGGCCGCCCTTGTTTAATAAGCTGTTAGCTAATTTTCCTTAAAGGAAACCGGAGGAATCATGACCAAGTCAGAATTGATTGAAAGACTTGCCAGCCAGCAATCCCATATCCCTGCTAAGGCAGTGGAAGATGCGGTAAAAGAGATGTTAGAGCATATGGCTACGACTCTTGCTGAAGGTGAGCGCATTGAAATCCGCGGTTTCGGCAGCTTCTCTCTGCACTACAGAGCACCACGTACCGGGCGTAACCCGAAGACTGGCGACAAAGTGGAACTGGAAGGCAAATACGTGCCGCACTTTAAACCAGGCAAAGAACTGCGCGACCGCGCCAATATTTACGATTGAGTTACTGCCGTTCTTGCGGCCAACTTGATTGAGAGAAAAGCACCTTCGGGTGCTTTTTTCGTTTCTGAATAACGCTTGTTTCTGGAACCCACCCCGCATTGCAACGACAAGTTTCACTTATGCCGAAACTTCTCTGGAATCCGCCGCGTAACCCTTCTTTAATCCTCACGACAAAGTCTGTATCTGGCGCGACACTTCCCGTAACAAGGAGGTTTTAATGCGTCTTCCACAACTGGCCAGCTGTACGTTGCTCGGCATTCTTCCACTGAGCGTATTGCCTGAATTACCGTCACTCACATTCATCAAGTTCGCCGTTATTGCGCTAGTTTTGCTAGCTGTTTGTGGGAAAGCGGGGCGAGTTATCAGTCTGACTGGACTGATGTTCTGCTGGGCGGTGCTGGCTGCCTGGCAGGTTAAACTCCCCGCCGAAGTCTTACCGGGAAAGAACCGACATATTGAAATGGTGTTGACGCAGACCGACGGACAAACCACGCACCGGGGAATTGTTACCCATCTGGAAGGACAGCGCCTTTTCCCGGGGGCTGAGATGGCTTTATACGGGAACTATCTCCCGCAGCTTCCTTGTGCAGGTCAGCGCTGGCGTATGACGGTACGCGTGAGGGCGGTTCACGGGCAGCTTAATGATGGTGGATTTGATTCACAGCGTTATGCTGTCTCGCAACATCGCACGTTGACGGGGCGTATTATCGAGGCACAAGCGCTGGATACCACCTGTAGCCTGCGGGCGCGCTTTCTGAACACTTTGAGAGATTCTCTGGCAGGATTGCCCTGGCGGGACGTGATGCTGGGACTGGGGATGGGGGAGCGTTTGGCGATACCCCAGGACATCAAAACACTGATGCAGCAAACGGGTACTTCGCACCTGATGGCGATATCCGGACTTCATATTGCTCTCGGGGCCTCACTGGGTTGGTTGCTTGTTCGTGGGATCCAGTTTTTTCTCCCCAGCCGGCTCATCAGCTGGCGGCTGCCGCTACTGGCCGGGTGGGTGTGCGCGATGGCCTATGCCATGTTAACCGGGATGCAGCCGCCCGCATTGCGTACCGTAGTTGCCGCTGGCATTTGGTACTCACTTCGTCTGAGCGGGCGGCAGTGGACGGGCTGGGAAGTCTGGCTGTGCTGTCTGGCGACCATTGTGTTTCTCGACCCGTTGGCTGCCCTTTCTGATAGCTTATGGTTATCGGCCTTTGCCGTTGGTACGCTGATTTTCTGGTATCAATGGGTACCCTTACCTGAAGGCTATTTTGCGCGCCGCCTGCGGCCGCTGGCGAACCTTATTCATTTACAAATTGGGCTAATGCTGCTGTTGGCACCGCTGCAAATCTGGCTGTTTCATGGAGTAAGTGTCACCTCGTTGCTGGCCAACGTCGTCGCAGTACCGGTCATTACATTTATCGCCGTACCAATGATTCTATTGGCGATGTTTTTACATCTCTGTGCGCCAGCCGTAGTGGAGATGGTGGTGTGGTACGGTGCTGATCGCGTACTCGCAATGGTCTTTGCATACTTACGTCTGTTACCGGCTGGATGGTTAGGAATAAACGGGGCATGGCTGGGGATATCGCTGATTCCCTGGCTGGCGGTACTGCTCTGGCGTCTGCACGGCTGGTGGCGCTATTCGGCGCTATGGTTGCCATTGTGCACACTGCTTGCCTTTCCGCTATGGCAGAAACCCCCGGCCGATCAATGGCAGGTCACGATGCTGGATGTTGGGCAGGGGCTGGCGATGGTTATCTCAAAAGGGGATAACGCCATACTCTACGATACGGGCCTGGCATGGCCTGAAGGAAACAGTGGCGATCAGCTGATTATCCCATGGCTGCGATGGCATGGACTAACGCCGCAGGGTATTATCCTCAGTCACGAACATCTTGATCACCGTGGTGGTCTGCACGCAATACGACAGGCATGGCCACATGCGTGGGTGAAAAGCCCGCTGGGCTGGACGGGGCATCAACCCTGTATGCGCGGAGAGACGTGGCGGTGGCAGGGACTCACCTTTCGAGCGCTGTGGCCGCTGCCGGGCAAGGTACAAAAAGGAAACAATGGATCGTGCGTAGTAAGGGTTGATGACGGTAAAAACAGCATACTGCTCACTGGAGATGTTGAATTAGCGGCAGAAATGTCCATGATTAGCCATTTTTGGCGGCCGTTTGCGTCTACAATTATTCAGGTTCCACACCACGGTAGCTCGACATCGTCGGGTATGGCACTACTTCAACGGGTGGGTGGCTCTGCTGCCCTGGCTTCCGCATCCCGCTATAACGCATGGCGACTGCCTTCCGCCAGCGTAAAAGCGCGTTATCGCCAACGCCAATATGCTTGGTTTGATACCCCACATCAGGGGCAGATTACCGTCACTTTTAGCACCAAAGGTTGGCAGGTTGAGAGCTTACGAGATCAACTTTTACCACGTTGGTATCATCAGTGGTTTGGCGAGACTCGCGATAACGGGTAGAATATGCGGCTATTTCAACATAAGCTGGTTTTTTGAATGCAGAACGACAAAGATCTCTCCACGTGGCAGACCTTCCGCCGACTCTGGCCGACTATCGCGCCGTTTAAAGCAGGGTTAATCGTGGCGGCCGTTGCGTTAGTGCTTAACGCAGCCAGCGATACCTTTATGCTATCGCTTCTTAAACCATTATTGGATGATGGTTTTGGTAAAACAGATCGCTCAGTGCTGCTGTGGATGCCGCTGGTCGTTGTTGGTTTGATGATCCTCCGTGGTATCACAAGCTATGTTTCAAGCTACTGTATATCCTGGGTTTCAGGAAAAGTAGTCATGACCATCCGCCGTCGGCTGTTTAGCCATATGATGGGGATGCCGGTTTCTTTCTTTGATAAGCAGTCCACCGGGACGCTGCTGTCACGTATTACCTATGATTCTGAACAGGTTGCTTCCTCCTCCTCCAGCGCGCTGATTACCGTAGTGCGCGAAGGTGCGTCGATTATCGGCCTGTTTATTATGATGTTTTACTATAGCTGGCAGTTGTCGATAATCCTTATCGTCCTGGCGCCTATCGTGTCCATAGCGATTCGGGTCGTCTCCAAACGCTTCCGTAGCATCAGTAAAAATATGCAGAACACGATGGGGCAGGTGACCACCAGCGCTGAACAGATGCTCAAAGGGCATAAAGAAGTGCTGATGTTCGGCGGTCAGGGTGTTGAAACTAAGCGTTTTGATAAAGTCAGCAATAAGATGCGTCTGCAGGGGATGAAGCTGGTCTCAGCATCGTCTATCTCTGACCCAATCATTCAGCTGATTGCTTCCCTGGCCCTGGCGTTTGTACTGTATGCGGCGAGCTTCCCAAGCGTAATGGAAACGCTGACGGCCGGTACCATCACCGTGGTCTTCTCCTCAATGATTGCGCTGATGCGTCCGCTGAAATCGTTAACCAACGTCAACGCGCAGTTCCAGCGCGGGATGGCAGCATGCCAGACGCTGTTTTCCATTCTCGACAGCGAGCAGGAAAAAGACGAAGGCAAGCTGGACGTTGAACGCGCGAAAGGGACCGTTGAATTCCGCAACGTCACCTTTACCTATCCAGGCCGTGAAACGCCTGCGCTGCGCGATATCAATCTGCTGATCCCGGAAGGAAAAACCGTCGCCTTGGTAGGACGTTCTGGCTCAGGTAAATCGACTATCGCCAGTCTTTTGACACGTTTCTACGATATCGACGAAGGCGAAATTTTGCTCGATGGTCACGATCTGCGCGAGTATAAACTTTCCTCGCTGCGTAATCAGGTTGCGCTGGTCTCGCAGAACGTACACCTGTTCAACGATACGGTTGCCAATAACATTGCGTATGCTCGCACCGAAGAGTTCAGCCGCGAGCAGATTGAAGAAGCCGCGCGTATGGCCTATGCGATGGACTTTATCAGTAAAATGGATAACGGCCTCGATACGATCATTGGTGAAAACGGCGTGTTGCTCTCTGGTGGGCAGCGTCAGCGTATCGCCATTGCGCGAGCCTTGTTGCGTAACAGCCCAATTCTGATCCTGGATGAGGCAACGTCGGCGCTGGATACCGAATCAGAGCGCGCCATTCAGTCGGCGCTTGATGAATTGCAGAAAAATCGCACGTCACTGGTCATCGCGCACCGACTCTCCACTATTGAACAAGCCGACGAAATTGTCGTCGTTGAAGATGGCCTTATCGTTGAACGCGGTAGCCACCAGGAACTGCTTGAACATCGTGGCGTCTACGCGCAGTTGCACAAAATGCAGTTTGGTCAATGATTGCGAAAATCTGGTCGGGCGAATCGCCTCTCTGGCGGCTTCTGCTGCCGTTCTCCTGGCTCTATGGCCTGGTGAGCGGCATCATCCGACTGTGCTACCAGCTCGGTATTAAAAAAACCTGGCGGGCACCTTGCCCGGTCGTCGTTGTGGGGAATCTTACCGCAGGTGGCAACGGCAAAACGCCCGTGGTCATCTGGCTTGTTGAGCAGTTACAACGACAAGGGATTCGTGTTGGCGTGGTCTCCCGTGGCTACGGCGGTAAAGCAGAACGCTACCCGCTGTTGCTTACGGCTGACACCACCACGGCACAAGCGGGTGATGAACCGGTGCTGATTTTCCAGCGCACCGGTGCCCCTGTCGCGGTTTCACCGGTGCGGGTAGACGCTGTCAAGGCACTACTCGCGGCGCATGATTTGCAGATTATCGTGACCGATGATGGGCTACAGCATTATCGACTGGCGCGTGATAAAGAGATTGTGGTTATCGATGGTGTTCGTCGTTTTGGCAACGGCTGGTGGTTACCGGCGGGGCCGATGCGCGAGCGGGCTTCACGTTTAGATACGGTGGATGCCCGCATCGTCAACGGCGGTCAGGCGCAGGCGGGAGAAATTCCGATGACGCTGCGTCCGGGGGAAGCTGTAAACCTGTTAACCGGCGAGCGCGCTCCTCTCACCGCTTTACAAAATGTGGTGGCGATGGCCGGTATTGGTCATCCGCCGCGTTTTTTTGCCACGCTTAACGATAATGGTCTTCAACCGGCGCGTACGTTTGCCCTGGCCGATCATCAGGCGCTGAATAAAGCAGACGTTGAAGCGCTGGTCGCTCCGGGACAAACCTTAATCATGACGGAAAAAGATGCGGTGAAATGCCGTCAGTTTGCCCAGGATAACTGGTGGTATCTGCCGGTCGATGCTGTGCTTTCCGGCGACCGTGCTCAGACGCTGTTACAGGAATTGATAACCCTCGCACGGCGCTAATGGGCACCGGCGATACCTGGGGGAACCCGGCATGATCGAACGGCAACTTACCCTTCGCGCCGCACGCCATCTTCACCTCGCGGCGCAGGGTCTTCTGCACCGCCCACGCCGCACGCCCAAAGCGGCAGATATTTTCCCGACTATTCAACAGATGTCTTTGCTGCAAATTGACACGATAAACGTCGTTGCTCGCAGCCCTTACCTGGTTCTCTTCAGTCGACTTGGCGCCTATCCTCAGTCATGGCTGGACGACGCGCTGTCTCGCGGCGAACTGATGGAATACTGGGCTCATGAAGCCTGCTTCCTGCCACGCAGTGATTTCCAGCTTGTCCGACATCGAATGCTTGCGCCGCATAAAATGGGCTGGAAATATCATCAGGGCTGGATGGATGAGCATGCTAGCGATATTGCTGCGTTGAAAACACATATCGCTGAAAATGGTCCCGTACGTTCAGCTGATTTTAGCCATCCCCGAACAGGGGAAAGCGGCTGGTGGGAATGGAAACCGCACAAACGTCATCTTGAAGGGCTGTTTACCGCCGGGGAGGTGATGGTGGTGGCACGGCGAAACTTCCAGCGGGTATACGATCTTACCGAACGTGTTATGCCGCACTGGAATGACGAAACCGATGCGTTAACGCAAGAGCTGGCTGAAATGGTGATGCTGGAAAACAGCGCCCGTAGCTTAGGTATTTTTCGTCCTCAGTGGTTGGCGGACTATTACCGTTTGCGCCAGCCCGATATGAAGGCGCTGATGACTCGGTGGCAGAAGGCAAACCAGGTGATCGCGGTAAACGTCGACGGTCTCGGCGAGATGTGGGTTCACGCGAGTTTGTTACCGCAGCTCGCTCTGGCAGTAGAAGGTAAGCTCAACGCGACTCACAGTGCGGTGCTGTCACCCTTCGATCCCGTCATCTGGGACCGTAAACGTGCCGAGCAACTGTTCGATTTCACTTACCGGCTCGAATGCTATACGCCCGCACCCAAACGCCAGTTTGGCTATTTCGTGTTACCGCTGCTGCATCGTGGAGAGATTGTCGGACGCATGGACAGCAAAATGCATCGTAGTGACGGCGTGCTAGAAATTTTTGCCCTGTATCTGGAAAATGGAGTCAGGATAAGCCAGCATCTGGAGCGCGGATTGATTCAGGCTATTAATGACTTTGCTCGATGGCAGGGGGCGACGCGTATCAAATTAGGACTGGTGGCAGAAAAACTCTTTATTGAACAACGTCACGGTTGGGAGATTGACGCCGACCGTTAGCGCTCTATGATATGCTGCACTGGTTTTCATACGGCCCATCAGGAGGAACCATGGATCACCGTCTACTTGAAATTATTGCCTGCCCGGTTTGCAACGGTAAACTTTACTACAGCCAGGACAAGCAAGAACTGATTTGCAAAATTGATAATCTGGCATTTCCCCTGCGTGACGGTATTCCCGTGTTGCTGGAAACCGAAGCCCGCGTGTTAACCGCTGAAGAGAACAGACCATGAGTTTCGTTGTCATCATCCCCGCGCGTTTTGCCTCTACGCGCCTGCCGGGTAAACCCTTGCAGGACATCAACGGTAAGCCAATGATTGTACACGTGCTGGAACGCGCACGTGAATCTGGCGCTGAGCGCATTATTGTGGCAACCGACCATCCTGACGTCGCGAGCGTCGTTGAAGCGGCCGGTGGTGAAGTTTGTATGACGCGTGCCGATCATCAGTCCGGAACCGAACGTCTGGCGGAAGTGGTTGAGAAATGCGGTTTTAGCGACGATACCGTTATTGTTAACGTGCAAGGCGATGAGCCAATGATCCCCGCGGTCATCATCCGCCAGGTGGCCGATAACTTAGCCGCCAGCCATTCTGGTATGGCCACACTCGCAGTGCCAATCCACGATGCTGAAGAAGCGTTCAACCCGAACGCGGTAAAAGTGGTAATGGACAAAGACGGTTACGCGCTCTATTTCTCTCGCGCCACAATCCCATGGGATCGTGACCGTTTTGCGAAAAGCCGGGAACAGATTGGTGACACCCTGCTGCGCCACATTGGTATTTATGGCTATCGTGCGGGCTTTATCCGCCGCTACGTGAACTGGGCTCCTAGCCCGCTGGAGCACATTGAGATGCTCGAACAGCTGCGTGTGCTGTGGTACGGCGAAAAAATCCACGTCGCAGTGGCGAAAGAAGTCCCGGGTACGGGCGTGGATACGCTTGAAGATCTCCACCGCGTTCGCGCGGAAATGAAGTAATCCTCACGCCTCCTTGTCACAAGGGGGCGTCTCTCCTGCAGTATTTCTGATTTTCTGTTGCAATTTTGATCTTGTCTGGTGAAATTCCGATTCCATATGCTCATTATGAAAGCAGTGGCTTTTATAGGGGTAATCTGACATGGAACAGCTACGTGTAGAACTCAGCCATCTTCTGGGTGAATCACTCAGCCGTGTGGAGTGTATTAACGAGCAGACGGATACCGCGCTGTGGTCGCTGTATGATGCCGAAGGCAATCCGATGCCATTGCTGGCGAGAAGCTTCTCCTCACCGGGTATGGCTCGACAATTAGCCTGGAAAATCTCGATGCTGGCACGTAATGGCACCGTGCGTATGCCGGTGGTTTACGGGGTGATGACCCACGAGGAACATCCCGGGCCGGATGTTCTGCTGCTTGAGCGACTTCGTGGTGTCCCCGTCGAAGCGCCAACCCGTAACCCGCAGCGCTGGGATGCGCTCAAAGATCAAATCGTTGAAGCAATGCTGGCATGGCACAGAATAGACAGTTCTGGGAGCGTTGGTTTTGTGGACGGTACCCAGGAAAATAGCTGGCCGAATTGGTATCGCCAGCGCCTTGAAGTGCTATGGGAGACGCTTTGCCTCTATCAGAACACGGGATTGACGATGCAGGACAAACGTCTGCTGTTTCGCACCCGTGAACGCCTGAATACGCTTTTTGACGGGTTTAGCGATAATTGCGTGCTGGTACACGGACATTTGACGCTGAGCAGTATGCTCAAGGATTCGCGAAGCGATCAGCTACTGGCAATGGTCGGCCCAGGGCCGATACTGTGGGCGCCGAGAGAATATGACCTGTTCCGCCTGCACGAAAGCGGACAGGCGGAACAGCTGCTGTGGCATTATCTCCAGCGCGCGCCGGTGGCTGAAGCCTTCCTCTGGCGGCGCTGGCTCTACCTGTTGTGGGATGAGGTAGAAAAGCTGGTGAATACCGGTAAATTTAATCGTGATAACTTTGATTTGGCCTCAAAATCACTGATCCCCTGGCTTTCCTGAATCACCTTTTAACCACTGCCAGATACGCCCTAGCGTCTCATAACCTACCCGGTCACTGTGCATTAGCCAGACCGGGGAAGGGATGAGTAGCTCCCACGGATTTAACGGAGAGGTAATTGCGAGCTGATTGGCCGGGGCCGGAAGCGGGTGTAGCCCCGCGTGCTCGAAGAAGATCATGGCACGCGGCAGATGTGATGCTGAGGTGACCAGCAGGAACGGGGCATCACCAATCGCAGCTTTCACGGCGCTGGCCTCTTCTTCTGTATCCTTTGGTGTATCAAGCACGATAATGTCGTTACGCGGTACGCCGAGACTTTCAGCCACACGCGCGCCGCTTTCCCCGGTACTCACCGGATTCGTTATCGCGCGCGCACCAGTGAAGATCATTTTGGATCCCGGATTCGCCTGCCACAAACGAATACCCTCAGCCAGACGCGGTAAGCTATTGTTAATCAGATTTGAGCTGGGCGCCCATTCCGGGTTCCACGTATAGCCGCCGCCCAACACCACAATGTACTGCACCGGCTTTTCGTTGCGCCAGGTTGGGTATTTATCTTCGATAGGTTTAAGCAAGCTGTCGGCGACCGGTTGCAGGCTTAGCAGCAACAGCAACAGCCAACCCGCAGTGATAGCCGTTTTACCCATCTTTTGAAAACGGGTAAACCAAACCAGGACAATTCCCAATCCGATCAACAAAAGAAGCAGAGGAAGGGGCAGCAGCAAGCCGCCAATATACTTTTTCAGCATAAAAAGCATTCTGTAGAGTACCTTTTTTAACCATCTGACCGCATGAATGCAGGGATATTACACCAGATAGCTCCATTCTCGCCGCGGGTGTGACAAAATAGACCCTTTGTGGCGGTGAAGTAGGGAAGTCCTGTGCAGGATCGCAATTTCGATGACATGGCAGATAAGTTTTCACGCAATATCTATGGCACCACGAAAGGCCAGTTGCGTCAGGCTATTCTGTGGCAGGATCTGGACGCACTTCTGGCGACCATGGGCACACGGCCTCTGCGTGTCCTGGATGCGGGTGGCGGTGAAGGCCAGACGGCGATCAAAATGGCTCAACGTGGTCATCATGTGACGTTATGCGATCTTTCCGCCGAAATGATCGCTCGCGCAAGCCAGGCGGCTGCCGAGAAAGGTGTGAGCGACAACATGCATTTCATACATTGCGCCGTCCAGGATGTGGACGAGCATTTGGAAAGCCCGGTTGATCTGATATTGTTTCACGCTGTACTTGAATGGGTGGCTGAACCGCAAGACGTATTAAAAACGCTGTGGACGGTACTGCGTCCAGGCGGCGCATTGTCATTAATGTTCTACAATGCAAACGGCCTGTTGATGCATAACATGGTGGTCGGCAATTTCGATTACGTCATGTTGGGCATGCCGAAAAAGAAAAGACGTACGCTGTCACCGAACTACCCGCGCGATCCACAACAGGTCTATCGCTGGCTGGAAGAGAGTGGCTGGCAAATAAACGGGAAAACCGGCGTGCGAGTGTTTCATGACTATTTGCGCGATAAGCAGATGCAAAAGAACTGTTTTGACGTCCTGCTGGAACTGGAAACGCGCTATTGCCGCCAGGAGCCGTACATTAGCATGGGGCGCTATATTCATGTCACCGCGCATAAGCCGCAGACAGAAACAAGGATAAACGATGAGTGAATTTTCCCAGACAGTCCCCGAACTGGTTGCCTGGGCCAGGAAAAATGATTTTGCCATCTCGCTACCCGTCGACAGGCTCTCATTTTTGCTGGCTGTTGCAACGTTGAACGGTGAGCGACTGGAAGGTGAAATGACGGAAGGCGAGCTGGTGGATGCGTTCCGTCACGTCAGTGATGCGTTTGAGCAAACCAGTGAGACCATCGGGACACGCGCCAACAACGCGATTAACGACCTGGTTCGCCAACGTCTGCTGAACCGCTTTACCAGCGAAGTCACGGAAGGGAACTCTATCTATCGTCTGACGCCGTTAGGTATTGGCATCACCGACTACTATATTCGCCAGCGCGAGTTTTCCACACTGCGCCTGTCGATGCAGCTCTCAATTGTGGCAGGTGAGCTCAAACGAGCGGCTGATTCGGCGGATGAAGGTGGCGATGAATTCCACTGGCATCGCAATGTCTATGCGCCGCTCAAATATTCGGTGGCAGAAATTTTTGACAGTATCGACCTGACACAGCGCATCATGGATGAGCAGCAGCAATCGGTAAAAGACGATATTGCACAGCTGCTTAACAAAGACTGGCGCGCGGCGATTTCCAGCTGTGAACTTCTGCTGTCGGAAACCTCCGGCACCCTGCGAGAGTTACAAGATACGCTGGATGCGGCGGGCGATAAACTGCAGGCAAACCTGCTACGTATTCAGGATGCCACCCTGAGTCATAACGATTTGCACTTTGTTGACCGTCTGGTTTTCGACCTGCAAAGTAAGCTCGACCGTATTGTGAGCTGGGGCCAGCAGGCGATTGACCTGTGGATTGGCTATGACCGCCACGTGCATAAATTTATCCGTACCGCTATTGATATGGATAAAAACCGCGTCTTTGCTCAACGCCTGCGGCAGTCTGTGCAGAATTACTTCGATGCGCCATGGGCGTTGACCTATGCCAGCGCCGACCGTCTGCTGGATATGCGTGATGAAGAGATGACGTTGCGCGACGAAGAGGTCACCGGGGAACTTCCGCCGGATCTGGAATATGAAGAATTTAACGAAATCCGCGAACAGCTCGCCGCGCTGATTGAAGAACAGTTGGCCATCTATAAAACCAAACAGCTGCCGCTGGATCTCGGTCTGGTGGTGAAAGAGTACCTGGCACAATATCCACGGGCGCGTCATTTTGACGTTGCGCGCGTGGTGGTAGACCAGGCAGTACGTTTGGGCGTAGCAAACGCAGATTTCACCGGACTGCCAGCAATCTGGCAGTCGATTAATGATTACGGAGCCAAGGTACAGGCGCATGTCATCGACAAATATTGAACAAGTGATGCCGGTTAAACTGGCACAGGCCCTGGCCAACCCTCTTTTTCCTGCGCTGGATAGCGCGCTGCGTGCTGGCCGCCATATTGGTCTGGATGAGCTGGACAACCACGCCTTTTTAATGGATTTCCAGGAGTACCTGGAAGAGTTTTACGCTCGCTACAACGTGGAGCTGATTCGCGCACCGGAAGGATTTTTCTACCTGCGCCCGCGTTCCACCACGCTGATTCCGCGTTCGGTACTCTCGGAACTGGATATGATGGTCGGCAAAATCCTTTGCTACCTCTATTTGAGCCCGGAACGTCTGGCAAATGAAGGCATCTTCACCCAGCAGGAACTGTACGATGAACTGCTGTCGCTGGCTGAAGAATCCAAACTGCTGAAGCTGGTTAACAACCGTTCTACCGGTTCGGACCTCGATCGTCAGAAACTGCAAGAGAAAGTGCGCTCCTCGCTCAACCGCCTGCGCCGTCTGGGGATGGTATGGTTTATGGGCCATGACAGCAGCAAATTCCGCATCACCGAATCCGTCTTCCGTTTTGGCGCCGATGTGCGTTCAGGCGATGACGCGCGTGAAGCGCAACTGCGCATGATCCGCGATGGTGAAGCGATGCCTATCGAAAACCATCTGCAGCTCAATGACGAGAACGACGAAAATCAGCCAGATAGCGGGGAGGAAGAGTAATGATTGAGCGCGGTAAATTTCGTTCGCTAACGCTGATTAACTGGAACGGGTTCTTTGCCCGTACCTTTGACCTGGATGAACTGGTTACTACGCTTTCGGGCGGTAACGGTGCGGGTAAATCGACGACCATGGCGGCTTTCGTCACGGCGCTTATTCCAGACTTAACGCTGCTGCACTTCCGTAACACCACGGAAGCCGGTGCCACCAGCGGTTCACGCGATAAAGGCCTGCACGGTAAGCTGAAAGCAGGCGTGTGTTACTCGGTGCTGGACGTGATGAACTCACGCAACCAGCGCGTCGTTGTCGGCGTGCGTCTGCAACAGATCGCCGGGCGCGATCGTAAAGTCGATATCAAACCGTTCGCCATTCAGGGTCTCCCGACATCCTATCAGCCGACTCAGCTACTGACCGAAACGTTAAACGATCGTCAGGCGCGTGTGTTGACGTTGCAGGAGCTTAAAGACAAGCTCGATACCATCGAAGGCGTGCAGTTCAAGCAATTCAACTCGATTACCGACTACCACTCGTTGATGTTCGATTTGGGCATCGTGGCGCGTCGTCTGCGTTCTGCCTCCGACCGTAGCAAATACTATCGCCTGATTGAGGCCTCGCTTTACGGCGGTATCTCCAGCGCTATTACCCGCTCGCTGCGCGACTACCTGCTGCCGGAAAACAGCGGCGTGCGTAAAGCGTTCCAGGACATGGAAGCTGCGCTGCGCGAAAACCGCATGACGCTGGAGGCGATTCGCGTCACCCAGTCTGACCGCGATCTGTTTAAACATCTGATTTCTGAAGCCACCGACTACGTGGCTGCGGACTATATGCGCCACGCTAATGAGCGTCGGGTGCATCTGGACAAAGCGCTTGAGTATCGTCGCGACCTGTTCACCTCCCGCTCACAGCTGGCAGCAGAGCAGTTTAAGCACGTGGAAATGGCGCGTGAACTCAATGAACATAACGGTGCGGAAGGGGATCTGGAGGCCGATCATCAGGCTGCCAGCGACCATCTGAACCTGGTGCAAACCGCGCTGCGTCAGCAAGAAAAAATTGAACGCTATGAAGCGGATCTGGACGAGTTACAAATTCGTCTGGAAGAACAAAATGAAGTCGTGGCGGAAGCCGCAGAGCAGCAGGAAGAAAACGAAGCCCGCGCCGAAGCTGCCGAACTTGAAGTGGATGAACTGAAGAGCCAACTGGCGGACTACCAGCAGGCGCTGGACGTGCAGCAAACGCGCGCCATTCAGTACACTCAGGCGCTGCAAGCCTTGCAACGCGCCAAAGAGCTATGCCACCTGCCGGATTTAACTCCGGAAAGCGCCGATGAATGGCTAGAAACTTTCCAGGCGAAGGAACAGGAAGCGACTGAAAAACTGCTGACTTTAGAGCAGAAAATGAGTGTGTCGCAGACCGCCCACAGCCAGTTTGAACAAGCGTTCAAACTCGTTGAAGCCATCAATGGCCCGCTGGCGCGTAATGAAGCCTGGGGCATCGCGCGTGAACTGCTGCGCGATGGCGTGAATCAGCGCCATCTGGCTGAACAGGCACAGCCGCTGCGCAGCCGTTTGAACGAGCTGGAACAGCGCCTGCGCGAGCAGCAGGAAGCTGAACGTCTGCTGGCTGATTTCTGTAAACGTCAGGGTAAACAGTACGATATTGATGAGCTTGAAACCCTCCACCACGAGCTGGAAGCACGAATTGCTGCGCTAAGCGACTGCGTCACCGACGCGCGTGAGCAACGCATGACGCTGCGTCAGGAGCAAGAACAGCTGCAATCGCGTATCTCAGCGCTGATGCACCGCGCGCCGGTCTGGTTGGCCGCGCAGAACAGTTTGAGTCAGCTATGCGAACAGAGCGGCGAGCAGTTTGAATCAAGCCAGGATGTCACCGAATACCTGCAACAGCTGCTGGAGCGTGAGCGCGAAGCTATCGTTGAGCGTGACGAAGTCGGTGCGCGCAAACGTGCCGTTGACGATGAAATTGAACGCTTAAGCCAGCCGGGCGGTTCCGAAGATCAGCGCCTGAATGCCCTGGCTGAACGTTTTGGCGGCGTGCTGCTGTCTGAAATTTACGATGATGTCAGCCTTGAAGATGCACCGTACTTCTCCGCATTATATGGCCCATCGCGTCACGGTATCGTTGTGCCGGATCTGTCGCAGATTGCCGAATACCTGGAAGGTCTGGATGATTGCCCGGAAGACCTCTATCTGATTGAAGGGGATCCGCAGTCCTTCGACGACAGCGTATTTAGCGTCGATGAACTGGAAAAAGCGGTGGTGGTCAAAATTGCCGACCGTCAATGGCGTTATTCTCGCTTCCCGTCTGTACCGCTGTTTGGCCGCGCCGCCCGTGAAAGCCGTATCGAAATTTTGCATGCCGAGCGTGAAGGTCTTTCTGAACGTTTTGCTACGCTGTCGTTTGACGTCCAGAAAACTCAGCGTTTACATCAGGCATTTAGCCGCTTTATTGGTAGCCATTTGTCTGTCGCCTTTGACGATGATCCTGAAGCGGAAATTCGTAAGCTGAACACCCGTCGCACCGAGCTTGAGCGTGCGCTCAGCAGCCATGAAAGCGACAACCAGCAGCAACAGGCGCAGTTTGAGCAGGCGAAAGAGGGCGTTGCTCTGCTGAACCGTTTGCTGCCACGCGTGAGCCTGCTGGCGGATGAAACGCTGGCCGATCGTGTCGATGAAATCCAGGAACGTCTGGATGAAGCGCAAGAAGCCGCACGCTTTATCCAGCAGCACGGTAACCAGTTGGCGAAGCTGGAGCCGATTGTTTCCGTTCTGCAAAGTGACCCTGAGCAGTTTGAGCAGTTGAAAGAAGATTTTACCTGGTCACAACAGGTACAACGTGAAGCGCGTCAGCAGGCATTTGCCCTGACAGAAGTGGTGCAGCGTCGCGCCCACTTTGGCTACTCTGATTCTGCCGATATGCTCTCAGGCAACAGCGATCTGAACGAAAAACTGCGCCAGCGTTTGACGCTCGCGGAAACCGAACGTAGCCGTGCGCGTGAAGCCATGCGTACTCACGCAGCCCAGGTTAGCCAATACAGCCAGGTGCTGGCATCGCTGAAAAGTTCTTACGACACCAAAAAAGAGCTACTTAACGATCTGCATAAAGAGCTCAAGGACATTGGTGTTCGTGCCGATGCCGGAGCAGAAGAACGCGCGCGTACCCGCCGCGATGAACTGCATGCGCAGTTGAGCAATAACCGTGCGCGTCGTAACCAGCTGGAAAAAGCGCTGACCTTCTGTGAAGCGGAGATGGATAACCTGACCCGCAAACTTCGCAAGCTTGAACGTGATTATCTGGAAATGCGTGAGCAGGTGGTCAGTGCGAAAGCCGGATGGTGTGCGGTCATGCGCCTGGTGAAAGACAACAACGTCGAGCGCCGCCTGCACCGTCGCGAGCTGGCCTACCTCTCCGCAGACGATCTGCGTTCCATGTCGGATAAAGCACTGGGGGCATTACGCCTGGCGGTGGCGGACAATGAACATCTGCGCGATGTCCTGCGTATGTCGGAAGAACCGAAACGTCCGGAACGCAAAATCCAGTTCTTCGTGGCCGTTTATCAGCACCTGCGCGAGCGTATCCGTCAGGATATTATTCGTACTGACGACCCGGTTGAAGCCATCGAACAGATGGAAATCGAACTGAGCCGTCTGACTGAAGAGTTGACTAACCGTGAACAGAAGCTGGCGATCAGTTCTCGCAGCGTGGCGAACATTATTCGCAAAACCATTCAGCGCGAACAAAACCGTATTCGCCAGTTGAACCAGGGCTTGCAGAGCGTGTCGTTTGGTCAGGTCAACAGTGTCCGACTGAACGTTAACGTGCGGGAAACCCACTCCATGCTGTTGACGGTGCTGTCTGAACAACACGAACAGCACCAGGATCTGTTTAACAGCAATCGCCTGACCTTCTCGGAAGCGTTGGCTAAGCTGTATCAGCGCCTGAATCCGCAGATTGATATGGGCCAGCGTACGCCGCAGACCATTGGTGAAGAGCTGCTCGACTACCGCAGCTATCTGGAAATGGAAGTCGAGGTTAACCGTGGTTCCGACGGTTGGTTGCGTGCGGAGTCTGGCGCGCTGTCGACCGGTGAAGCTATCGGTACCGGGATGTCGATTCTGGTGATGGTGGTACAAAGCTGGGAAGATGAAGCGCGTCGTTTGCGCGGCAAAGACCTGTCACCGTGCCGCCTGCTGTTCCTTGATGAAGCGGCTCGTCTGGATGCGCGCTCCATTGCTACGTTGTTCGAGCTGTGTGACCGTCTGGATATGCAGCTGATTATCGCGGCACCGGAAAACATCAGTCCGGAGAAAGGGACAACCTACAAGCTGGTACGTAAAGTGGTCAATAACCACGAACACGTACACGTTGTTGGCCTGCGTGGCTTCGCCGCTCAGCTTCCGGAAACTTTACCGGGCACAGCGGACGCTTCCTAGAGTATTTCCCGGGTTTGCCTGGCAAACCCGGGAAGATAAGTCCTGAAAAGCACCCAGGGCGACAGTAATGTCGCCTTTTTTGTTATCCGCTTTTTGACCATATCGCGTTATTATCTTTAGACTTCTTTACATTTCGTCGGGCAAAAATAATTTTGTCTTTATATACTGAAGATAAGCCCATGTTTCGGGTCTTCGTATATTGAACAGGGGGCAAGGGATGTTGCTGAAAAATGAAAATCGTCGTCGGTTGTCGGCCGTAAGTTTGTGCCTGGCAATGGCGTTTGCTCCACTGTGTTCTGCGCTTGCGGACGAACCCGAGCTGGTTCCTTCTGATAGCACCGCGCTGCCTGCCGAAGCCTCGCCAGTGCTCCTGCAGCCAGGTACGCAATCCTCGGCAATGGCGAGTCTGGTCGGGAGTCAGCCGTTAGCGGATGGTGCCGCGGCGAAAAGCCGTGCTGAAATCCAGGGCATACTGCCCGTGGGTTATAAACCCGTCTATATGAATCCTCTGGTGACGCTCTACGCTGCCAGAGAGATGAAACCAATGTGGGATAACCGCGAAGCGGTTCATGCCTTCCAGCAACAGCTGGCAGAGGTGGCGATCGCCGGTTTCCAGCCGCAGTTTACCCAGTGGGTTGAATTGCTCACAGACCCTGGCGTCACCGGTATGGCCCGCGATGTGGTGCTGTCTGATGCGTTAATGGGTTATCTCCACTTCATTAGTGGCATCCCGGTTCAGGGCAACCGCTGGTTATACAGTAATAAGCCTTACACGCTGGGTACGCCGCCGCTGTCGGTTATCAACCAGTGGCAGTTAGCGCTGGATAACGGAGGGCTAGGGCAGTTCATCACCGCGTTGGCCCCGCAACACCCGCAGTACGTTGCGATGCATCAAGCGCTGCTGGCGTTGACCGGCGATTCGCGCCCATGGCCTAAACTAACCGGCAAAACGTCATTGCGTCCGGGGCAGTGGAGTAGCGATGTGCCTGCGCTGCGCGAAATTTTGCAACGTAACGGCGTGCTGGATAATGGTCCAGCCATTGCACTGCCGGGCGATAGCATCGGCCAGACTAAAAACACTGCCAAGAGTAGTCCTGCGGCCTATGACAAGACGCTGGTGGAAGCGGTCAAACGTTTCCAGACGTCACAAGGATTGGGGGGCGATGGGGTTATTGGTTCCGCTACCCGAGACTGGCTTAACGTCTCTTCCGCCGAGCGTGCGGGTGTATTGGCTCTGAATATCCAGCGCCTACGCTTGCTGCCAGGAAAAGTCTCCACGGGCATCATGGTGAATATTCCGGCCTACTCGTTGGTTTATTATCTCAATGGTAATGAAGCGCTGGCATCGCGGGTAATTGTCGGTCGTCCCGATCGTAAAACGCCGATGATGAGCAGCGCGCTCAATAACGTGGTGGTTAACCCGCCGTGGAACGTGCCGCCAACGCTTGCGCGTAACGATATTCTGCCGAAACTGCGTAATGACCCAGGTTATCTGGAGCGGCACAACTACACCTTAATGCGCGGCTGGAACAGTAAAGAGGCGATCGATCCGTGGCAGGTTGACTGGTCTACGATTACGGCATCGAATTTACCTTTCCGTTTCCAGCAAGCGCCGGGGGTTCATAACTCTTTAGGGCGTTATAAGTTTAATATGCCGAGTTCGGATGCGATTTATCTGCACGATACGCCGAACCATAATCTGTTCCAGAAAGATGCGCGCGCGCTAAGCTCCGGTTGTGTGCGGGTAAATAAGGCTTCGGATTTGGCAAATATGCTGTTGCAGGATGCTGGCTGGAATGACGCCCGCATTTCCGATGCGCTGAAGGAAGGAAATACGCGCTACGTAAATATCCGGCAAAATATTCCGGTTAATCTCTATTATTTGACCGCGTTCATTGGCGCTGATGGACAGACACAATATCGAACAGATATTTACAATTACGATGCCACCGCGCGATCCGGTGCACAGATTTTACCAAAAGCGGAACAATTAATCAGATAAATGAAGTAGTTCAGGTAATGTAGTGGTCGAATAAAAAGCGAAGATGCCAGCCTCGAACGTCCAGGGCTGGCAGATCTGCGCTGCAGGCCGCCTTGACGCTGGCTTTGATGCCCGGTAAGGTGCTTAACGTGCGCCAGAAGTGCATATATTCCGACCACATTTACTGACTGTAGACCTGATTATCATGGACAAATTTGACGCTAATCGCCGCAAACTGCTGGCGTTAGGTGGTGTTGCGTTGGGCGCAGCGGCCATCTTACCGACACCTGCGTTTGCTACCCTCTCGACCCCACGCCCGCGTATTCTTACGCTGAGCAATTTGCACACCGGTGAGTTGATAAAAGCCGAGTTTTTTGACGGCCGAGGCTATATTCAGGATGAATTAGCAAAACTGAACCATTTTTTCCGGGACTATCGCGCGAATAAAATAAAGAGCATCGATCCTTCATTGTTTGATCAGCTCTATCGCCTTCAGGGATTATTAGGAACCAATAAACCTGTGCAATTGATTTCTGGATATCGCTCGCTTGATACCAATAATGAGCTGCGTGCGCACAGTCGTGGTGTTGCTAAAAAGAGCTACCACACGAAAGGCCAGGCAATGGATTTCCATATTGAAGGCGTAGCATTAAGTAATATACGCAAAGCTGCGTTAACTATGCGCGCAGGTGGTGTAGGATATTACCCACGTAGCAACTTTGTGCATATTGATACCGGGCCTGTGCGGCACTGGTAACTCTACGCCTGACCGTTCAGATTCATTGATGAGCCTGAATGGTGACGAGTATAAACAGGAGCAACATGAATTATCGCATTATTCCGGTTACCGCTTTCGCGCAAAACTGTTCGTTGATCTGGTGTGAGCAAACTAAACTGGCGGCGTTAGTCGACCCAGGTGGTGATGCCGAAACCATCAAACAGCAGGTTGCCGATGCTGGCGTGACGTTACAGCAAATTTTGCTGACCCATGGTCACCTTGATCATGTGGGGGCGTCGGCTGAACTGGCGCAACATTATGGTGTGCCTATTATTGGGCCGGATAAAGAAGATGAGTTCTGGTTGCAGGGGTTACCCGCGCAAAGCCGGATGTTTGGTCTTGATGAATGTGAGCCATTGGTGCCGGATCGCTGGCTGAACGAAGGTGATACGGTGAGTGTCGGTAACGTTAAGCTACAGGTGCTTCACTGTCCTGGGCACACACCGGGGCATGTTGTGTTCTTTGACGACGCGGCGCGTTTACTGATTTCAGGTGACGTGCTGTTTAAAGGCGGCGTAGGGCGCAGTGACTTCCCTCGCGGCGACCATGCGCAGTTGATTGATGCTATCAAGCGGAAACTGTTGCCGCTGGGCGATGACGTGAAGTTTCTCCCGGGACACGGACCCATGTCGACGCTAGGGTATGAGCGTTTGAATAACCCGTTCTTGCAGGATGAATTACCCGTCTGGTAAGCAATTAAAAAGGCCGCTAACGCGGCCTTTTTACTTTGATGCTCCAGTAGCCCGGCCAAGCGCAGCGCCGCCGGGAAACTCCCGAAGTCAGTGCCATCGCACCTCGTCCGGGTTACAGCAACGTAGGCCTGAAAGCTGCGCGCCATCAGGCATTACAGTGTTACAGCACAGCGACAATGGCTTCGCACAGCGGTGCCATGTTGTCCGGCGTCATACCGGCAACGTTGATACGTCCGGATGCGACAGCGTAAACCCCAAACTCTTCACGCAAACGCAGTACCTGCTCTTTGGTCAGGCCGCTGAACGAGAACATCCCGTTCTGTTTGATGATAAAGCTAAAGTCACGGCCCGCACCTTTCTCCTGCAACGTATTCACGAACAGCAGACGCATACGTTGAATACGCTGGCGCATATCGGTCAGCTCTTGCTCCCAGATTGCACGCAGTGCCTCGTTGCCAAGGATAGTCGCCACAACAGAAGCACCGTGTGCCGGTGGGTTCGAGTAGTTGGCGCGGATCACGGCTTTCATCTGGCTGAAGGCGCGGTCAGCGGTGTCGGCATCGGCGGTCACCAGGGTGCAGGCACCGACACGTTCATTATAAAGACCAAAGTTCTTCGAGTAGGAGCTGGCGACAATCAGCTCTTTGTGCAGCGCGGCAAATGCACGCAGGCCTTCTGCATCTTCTTCCAGACCACGAGCGAAGCCCTGGTAGGCAAAGTCAAACAGCGGTAACCAGCCTTTCTCAATCGACAAGGCCGCTAGCTGTTGCCACTGCTCAAGCGTGGGATCGATACCGGTTGGGTTATGGCAGCAACCGTGGAACAGAACCACGTCACCAGCCTCGGCTTCATTCAGGCTAGCCAGCAGGGCGTCGAAGTCCAGCGCGTGCTTCTCAGCGCTGTAATAGTTGTATTCACGAACTTCCAGACCGGCTGCGGCAAAGACACTTTTGTGGTTAGGCCAGCTTGGGTTACTGACCCAAATACGTTTTACGTCGGTGTTTTTAGCGAGAAAATCCGCCGCTACGCGCAGTGCGCCGGTGCCGCCAGGAGTTTGTGCGGTACGAGCACGTTTGTCGCTAACGATAGCGCTGCCTTTGCCAAACAGCAGTTCCTGCGTACAGCGACCAAATTCAGGGATACCATCAATACCGAGATAGTTTTTGGTGGTTTCGTTTTCCAGTAGATACTGTTCAGCTTTCTTTACACTGGTCAGAACCGGCGTCTTACCGGTTTCATCTTTGTACACACCAATCCCGAGATTGATTTTTCCCGGGCGTTCGTCGGCGCGAAACAGATCGGCCAGGCCAAGAATGGGGTCGGCAGGGGCGGCGGTAATGTTCTCAAACATGACGAGGTTCCATTTATAAGTTCGGGGGAAATCCGCTATCAGGTTAACGGTAGATTTACAAAATGCCAACCATTTGAGATGAAAAGCGCGATGGTTTTCAAAAGTTACGATCTTCATCTTAGGAACGTAAAAAAGCAGGACCGAAGTCCTGCTTTTTAGGCATATAGCAGCGAGGGTCTGCTGATTAGAACTGGTAAGTTGCCATCAGAGCCAGCATGTCGTCGTTGCCGTTGATGCCGCCAACAGTCTGGGTGTAGCTGTCGTTTTTATCCAGCAGGTTGATGTAGTAGTCTGCTGCGACGTTGAAGTTCTTGTTGAAGTAGTAAGTTGCGCCAACCTGAATGAATTTAGCCAGGTCTGCATCACCGCCAGAGAACGTACCGTTAGCATTGGCCGCAGCAGGCAGGTCTTTACCTTTGGTCTGCACGTAAGAGATTGCTGGGCGCAGGCCGAAGTCGAACTGATACTGAGCAACCAGTTCAATGTTCTGAGTTTTCTTAGCGAAGCCAGCGTCACCGTCGATACCGGTACGGGTAGTGTTGCGGGTTTCAGCATAGGTTGCTGCCAGGTAAATGTTGTTTGCGTCATACTTACCGCCAACACCCCAAACCTCAGCTTTGTTACCCTGGTTGTCAGCTTTCTGCTGAACGGTACGGTTAGAGTTGCTGTAAGTCGCAATCAGACCGAAACCTTCAGCGAAGTCGTAACCCAGTGAATAACCTACGCCGTCACCGTTAGAGGTTAAAACGTCAGCCCCACGGTCGTTTTTACCCTGGTACTGAACGCCCATGTTCAGGCCATCAACCAGACCGAAGAAATCGCTGTTACGGTAAGTCAGCAGACCAGTGCTACGGCTGGTCATGAAGTTATCTACGTAGTTACCGCCCCAGGTCATACCTGAGAAGGATGGCGCCATATCGGTGTAAGAGGCAACGTCGTATGCGATACCGTAGTTACGACCGTAGCTGATGCTACCTGCGTCACCCGCTTTCAGACCGGCGAAGGCCAGACGGTTTTTATTCGTCGCTGCGGTGTTTTCAGGCTTGTTAGCCATGAAGCGATATTCCCACTGACCAAAACCAACCAGTTGGTCGTTGATCTGAGTCTCACCTTTGAAACCGAGCTGCGCATAGGTGCTGTCAGAGTTGCTGGTGTCGCCGCTGGTGACGAAATCACGTTCACCGTTAACTTTACCGTACAGGTCCAGTTTGTTGCCGTCTTTGTTATAGATTTCGGCCGCGTTAGCTGCACCCATTGCCAGCAGAGCAGGGATTACCACTGCCAGGATATTACGCTTCATCATTATTTATTACCCTCATTAGGTTTTTTTTTATAGACACTCTCGACTTTCGACAATTACTTCCGTCAATAAATATTTACGGAACTATTGATGAGAGTTTGGTGTCTTTATGTGTCTGAGAGGCATCTTTCCATTCAAAACATTCTTTCGCTAGCCTGAAAATGCTACAAACATCAAGAATTAGTAAGCAAAAGAAATAATGTGTAAGAATTTATTAATTTTAAGGAACTTTGTGAACTAACTCAAAATTCTGATGTGTACGCGGGATATTTGAACAGAGCCTTATCTATCAATATGAATTTCTTATCTTTTATTCGCATAACGCTTTTTCTTATCGCACTGGGAGGAGGAGTGAAGGTTTTCATATGATATTTTTTAGCCATCTGGATTGCCATGTGAGTGGATGAAAAATGTGCTAAGGCTTAAGTGAATTTTCAGATGCAATATAATATAGGGTGTTTTTTGTACACAAATGTGGCGGTGAAACAGTCTGTAACAGAGCTGATGCCGAGAGGGGTTGATGTTTAAGTTTGTTAAACTTAATAAAGATTTCTTTACATAGACGATTAAAAAAGGCCAGCACAATGGCTGGCCTTAGTAACGAAGGTAAATCAGAAGGTCGCGTTGCGCGGCGTTCTTGGGAATGCAATCACATCACGTACGTTCTGTACGCCGGTGACATAAGCGATCAGACGCTCGAAGCCCAAACCGAAGCCAGAATGTGGCACGGTACCGTAGCGACGCAGGTCGCGATACCACCAGTAGTCTTCTTTATTCAGGCCCATTTCAGCCATACGTGCATCCAGAACGTCCAGACGTTCTTCACGCTGAGAACCACCGATGATTTCACCAATACCCGGTGCCAGAACGTCCATGGCGGCAACGGTCTTACCGTCATCGTTCAGGCGCATATAGAAAGCTTTGATCTCTTTCGGATAGTTTTTCACCACCACCGGCGCTTTGAAGTGTTCTTCAGCCAGATAGCGTTCGTGCTCAGAAGAGAGATCCACGCCCCAGTACACAGGGTTTTCGAAGGTCTTGCCGCAGTTTTCCAGAATGGTCACCGCATCGGTGTAGTCAACCTGGGCAAAATCAGCGGTCACGAAACGTTCCAGACGATCGATAGCATCTTTATCAACGCGCTCTGCGAAGAACTTCATGTCGTCGGCGCGTTCGGTCAGAACGGCTTTAAAGACATACTTCAGCATCGCTTCTGCCAATTGGGCGTTATCTTCCAGATCGGCAAATGCCACTTCCGGCTCCAGCATCCAGAACTCAGCCAGGTGGCGGCTGGTGTTGGAGTTTTCAGCACGGAAGGTCGGGCCGAAGGTGTAGATTTTGGACAATGCACAGGCATAGGTTTCGCCGTTCAACTGACCAGATACCGTCAGGAAGGCTTCTTTGCCGAAGAAATCTTTGTCGTAATCCACTTTACCCTGATCGTTACGCGGCAGGTTTTCCATATCCAGCGTGGAGACGCGGAACATTTCGCCAGCACCTTCAGTATCAGAGGCGGTAATCAGCGGGGTTGAAACCCAGAAGAAACCCTGCTCGTCGAAGAAACGGTGCAGCGCCTGTGCCAGCGTATGACGTACGCGAGCAACCGCACCAATCAGGTTGGTACGTGGACGCATGTGGGCGACTTCACGCAGATACTCAATACTGTGGCGTTTTGCCGCCATCGGATAGGTATCGGGATCTTCGACCCAGCCGGTCACTTCTACATGAGTGGCCTGAATTTCAAAACTCTGACCTTCGCCCTTAGAGGCGACAATCTTACCGGTGACAATAACGGAACAGCCGGTGGTCAGACGCAGCACTTCCTGATTGTAATTGGGCAGAGAATTATTAATTACGGCCTGTACAGGATCAAAGCAGGAACCGTCATAGACGGCCAGGAAGGAAAAGCCAGCTTTTGAATCTCGGCGGGTACGTACCCAGCCGCGCACGGTGACTTCGCTGTCAACGGCTACGCGGCCCTGGAGTACGTCGGCTACAGGCACAACGCTCATAATAGTCTCTCTATTCGTGTCCAATAAAAAAATCGTTTTCCCCATCACTTCGGGGGGATATCTATGTTACCTGTCATCTTCTATCAGACAAGCAGAATTCGCATTCGGAAGGGCTGTTTTCGGAAATAAATAAAGAAGAAGGGAGCCTGGCGACTCCCTTTGGTGATTAGCTGGCCTTTTTGATCTGCGGAAGATCGAAGGCTTTACGTAAAGCACGCACAAATGCTTTATCGTGGCAGATAGTTTTTCCCGGGCTATCGGAGAGTTTCGCCACCGGTTTGCCATTACACTCCACCAGCTTAATGACGATATTCAGCGGTTTCACCTGTGGAATATCGCAGGTCAGGCGCGTACCGATACCGAAACTGAGATTCACCCGCGAGGAAAAGTGACGATACAGCTCAACGGCTTTGGTCAGGTCGAGGTTATCAGAGAACACCAGCACCTTGGTTAATGGATCGATGCCCAGTTTCTGATAGTGGCTAATGGCTTTCTCGCCCCACTCAAATGGGTCGCCCGAGTCATGACGTAGTCCCTGATAGCGGGTCGCAAACTCTGGGCCGAAATCACGCAAGAAAGCGTCCATGGTGATGCAGTCAGTGAGGGCAATACCAAGCTGGTCCGGATATTCCGTAAGCCAGGCCGCTAGCGCAGCTCGCTGGCTGGTGGCAAGGTCAGGACTAATCTGCTGATGTGCCTGGAACCACTCGTGCGCCTGGGTACCCATTGGCGTTAAGGTCAGACGGCGTGCCAAATCATAGTTGCTGGTGCCGGTAAACCAGGACTCCTGCTGCAGGCGGCTGACGATAGCCTCCTGAACCTCGCGAGAAAAGCGACGGCGCGTGCCAAAGTCCATCAGTTTGAAAGCGGACATGTCGATGTCAGCGGTCATCTGATTGAAGTCGACAAGCTTACGTTCCAGCATTTCAAGCGCCTGAGGTACGCCGTTTTCCGGTGAACGATAGCGGTGAACTAGCTCGCTAATTACCGCCAGCAGCGGAACTTCCCACATGATCACTTCACGCCACGGGCCCTCAAGGCGAATATTGAGTTTGCCGTTATCGTTAATGACGGTGACCTGTTGTGGGTCATAGCGGAAGTCGCGCAGCCAGTCGAGGTAATCTTGCTGGAAGAAGGGTAAACCGGACAGCCACTGGAATTCATCATCGCGTAATGTGAGTGAACGCATGGCGTCGACTTGTTCGCGGATGGCGTCAGCATAAATGCCTAGCAGGTCGTCACCACGGCAGCGGAATTCAGCCGCCACATTAACGTCATAGTAGTGGTGGAAAACGGCCTGCTGCATATGCAGCTTGTAAGCGTCTGTATCCAGCAACGAATGCAGAACAGGGGAAGCGAATTGTGTCATGGTGCGCAGTAGCATCCTCTCACAGGAGCGTTTAGTACATTAAACAACAGAGGGAGAATCGCTGGAGTATACCCTGTTTAACAATTTATTGAACCCCGATCACACCATATGGCACGAAGAGTCACTTGCGCTTTTGTGCGTCATGTTGCGTAAATGTATCATTTTTACCTATTTGACTGGAAAAGATGAAGATTCTGCATAGCGTGAATAACACAACAGGAATAGACTGGAGCTGACATTTACATAAGATGCTAAAGGTTTTTTATGACACAACAGCCCCAAGCCAAGTACCGCCACGACTACCGTGCGCCGGACTACCTGATTAGTGATATTGACCTGGCCTTTGACCTGGATGCCGCAAAAACCGTCGTGACAGCGGAAAGCCAGGTTTCCCGCCACGCAGCGTCTGATGTGCCGCTCCGTCTGAATGGTGAAGATTTAACGCTTATCTCCCTTCATGTTAACGGACAAGCGTGGGCCGACTATAAAGAAGAAGATAGCCATCTGGTTATTTCTGGCCTGCCAGAGCGTTTTACGCTCAAGATTGTGAATGAAATCAGCCCCGCGTCGAATACGGCGTTAGAAGGCCTGTATCAATCCGGTGAAGCGCTGTGTACCCAGTGTGAAGCGGAAGGTTTCCGCCACATCACGTGGTATCTCGACCGTCCTGATGTGCTGGCGCGCTTTACCACCAAAATCACCGCGGATAAAACCAAATATCCTTACCTGCTCTCCAACGGTAACCGCATTGCCGAAGGCGAACTCGACAACGGCCGTCACTGGGTGCAGTGGCAAGATCCGTTCCCAAAACCATGCTACCTGTTTGCGCTGGTAGCAGGCGATTTCGACGTTTTGCGTGATACCTTCAAAACCCGCTCCGGGCGTGAAGTGGCGCTGGAACTGTTTGTCGATCGCGGCAATCTGGACCGCGCACCGTGGGCGATGACTTCACTGCAAAACTCCATGAAGTGGGATGAAGAGCGTTTCGGCCTGGAATACGATCTCGACATCTATATGATCGTCGCCGTCGACTTCTTTAATATGGGCGCGATGGAGAACAAAGGGCTTAACGTCTTTAACTCCAAATACGTTCTGGCGCGTACCGATACCGCCACCGACAAAGACTATCTCGATATTGAGCGCGTGATCGGCCACGAATATTTCCATAACTGGACCGGTAACCGCGTGACCTGCCGCGACTGGTTCCAACTGAGCTTAAAAGAAGGCCTGACGGTGTTCCGCGATCAGGAATTCAGCTCTGATTTAGGGTCTCGTGCGGTTAACCGTATCAGCAACGTGCGTACCATGCGTGGGCTGCAATTTGCCGAGGACGCAAGTCCAATGGCGCACCCGATCCGTCCAGATAAAGTTATTGAAATGAATAACTTCTATACTCTGACGGTCTACGAAAAGGGTGCGGAAGTGATCCGTATGCTGCACACCTTGTTAGGTGAAGCCAATTTCCAGAAAGGGATGCAGCTTTACTTCGAACGTCACGACGGCAGCGCGGCTACCTGTGATGATTTCGTGCAGGCGATGGAAGATGCGTCAAACGTTGACCTGTCTCATTTCCGCCGCTGGTACAGCCAGGCCGGTACGCCAATTGTGAGCGTGCAGGACGACTACAATCCGGAAACCGAGCAGTACACCCTAACCATTCGTCAGCGTACGCCAGCAACGGCGGAGCAGGATGAAAAGTATCCGCTGCATATTCCTTTTGATATCGAGCTGTACGATAACGAAGGCAAAGTCATCCCGCTGCAAAAAGACGGTCATCCGGTGCACCACGTGCTGAACGTGACTCAGGCCGAGCAGACGTTTGTTTTTGATAACGTCTACTTCCAGCCGGTACCTTCGCTGCTGCGCGAATTCTCAGCGCCGGTGAAACTGGAATATAAATGGAGCGACCAGCAACTGACGTTCCTGATGCGTCATGCGCGCAACGATTTCTCTCGTTGGGATGCGGCACAGAGCCTGCTGGCAACCTACATCAAACTCAATGTTGCCCGTCATCAGCAGGGCCAACCGCTGTCTCTGCCTATCCACGTGGCGGATGCTTTCCGTGCGATCTTGTTGGATGAAAAGATCGACCCGGCGCTGGCTGCTGAGATCCTGACGCTGCCATCGGCAAGCGAAATTGCCGAGTTGTTTGAGATTATCGATCCGATCGCCATTGCGGCGGTACGTGAAGCGTTGACCCGAACGCTTGCGACCGAGCTTGCCGACGAATGTTTGGCTATCTATAACGCCAACAAACTCGACAGCTATCGCGTCGAGCATGATGACATCGCCAAACGTTCGCTGCGTAACACCTGTCTGCGTTATCTGGCGTTTGGCGATCGTGAGTTGGCGGATAAACTGATCAGCAAGCAGTACCACGACGCCGACAACATGACTGATGTTCTGGCGGCGCTGTCTGCTGCCGTGGCGGCAGAATTGCCATGCCGTGACGCGCTGATGCAACAGTACGATGATAAGTGGCATCACGATGGTCTGGTGATGGACAAGTGGTTTATTCTGCAAGCGACGAGCCCGGCCGAAGATGCGCTGGAAACGGTACGTAAGCTGCTGAACCACCGTTCATTCAGCATGAACAACCCGAACCGTATCCGCTCGCTGATTGGCGCATTTGCTGGCAGCAATCCGGCAGCGTTCCATGCTGAAGACGGCAGCGGCTACCAGTTCCTGGTGGAAATGCTCACCGAACTGAACAGTCGTAACCCGCAGGTAGCTTCACGTCTGATTGAACCGCTGATCCGCCTGAAACGTTATGATGCGAAACGTCAGGCATTGATGCGTGCGGCGCTGGAGCAGCTGAAGGGGCTGGAGAATCTGTCTGGCGATCTGTACGAGAAGATTGCGAAAGCGTTAGCCTAACGCATGAGTAACCCGGCCGAACGAAGTGACGCCGGGAAGACTCGGAACCTGTTCTCGGCGTCACTTCGTTCGGCCCGGCTACATGTCATATTGTTATTAACAAAAACGCCGCTGAGGTTTTCTCGCGGCGTTTTTTTTATCAAACATGTTCGGCCTGTCTCACGGCACCTAATGCGGGAACCTGGATATCCCGCCGATGTAAAGCTTGCCAGAACGTTTCTAGCGCGCTGTCCAGACGATGATGCAGGTTTGGACTGAACTGCGGCTTATGCTGATAATCGGTGACCTGGCTATCGTCAGCAAAGACGCCTTGCAGGATCTCCTGAGCCTTCAGTGCATTCAGTACCGGCTTAAGCGCGTAATCCACCGCCAGCATATGCGCCACCGTACCCCCGGTTGCCAGCGGCAGTACTACTTTCCCTTCCAGTGCACGTTCCGGAAGCAGATCGAGCAGCGCTTTTAAGGCTCCGGCAAACGAGGCTTTATAGACCGGTGTGGCAATAATCAACCCATCAGCATGGGCTAACTGCTCGGTGAGAGTTAGCAGTGCCGGGCTATCAAAGCGGGCGTAGAACAAATCTTCTGGCGAAAAATTTTGCAGATGCCAGTGGAAAACTTCGACATCTGCCGTAGAAAGTTTCTCCCGCGCGTACTCTAGTAAGGCGCTGGAGCGGGAAGGGAAGCGGGGGCTGCCTGCTAAAGTAATGACGCGCATAGACTCTCCTTATAACCAAAAACAAACATTAATCTAAATTTCATAACATTTGCATCAGTGTCTCAGAGCCTTCAGAGAGGGCGAAATACTTTTTCCGGCGTTGGTTTACCAAAAAATGCATATAGCGAGTGGCTCGGTGGGGAAGAGCAAGGAAAACGATTGCGCTTTTTTTGCCATAGGTCAATTCCCTTTCTCCGCGTTATCGCACATAATACGCCCCCGGTTTGCACACCGGGAATCCAGGAGAGTTCATGTACTATCCCTTCGTTCGTAAAGCACTTTTTCAGCTCGATCCAGAGCGCGCTCATGAATTAACATTTCAACAATTACGCCGTATCACTGGCACTCCGCTAGAAGCGCTCGTGCGCCAGAAAGTGCCGGAAAAACCGGTTACCTGTATGGGGCTGACGTTTAAAAATCCACTGGGTCTGGCCGCAGGTCTGGATAAAGATGGCGAATGCATCGATGCCTTAGGGGCGATGGGATTCGGTTCTATTGAAATAGGTACCGTCACGCCGCGCCCGCAACCGGGTAACGACAAACCGCGTCTGTTCCGCCTGGTTGATGCCGAAGGGTTGATCAACCGTATGGGCTTTAACAACCACGGTGTGGATAACCTGGTTGAGAACGTTAAAAAAGCGCATTTCGACGGTATTCTGGGGATTAATATCGGTAAGAATAAAGATACTCCGGTTGAGCAGGGTAAAGATGACTATCTGATTTGTATGGAAAAAATCTATGCCTATGCCGGTTATATCGCGATCAATATTTCCTCACCAAATACCCCGGGGCTACGTAGCTTGCAATATGGAGAAGCGCTCGACGATCTGCTCTCCGGTATTAAAAATAAGCAATCTGAGCTTCAGGAAAAACATCACAAATATGTTCCTGTGGCGGTGAAGATCGCGCCGGATCTTTCTCCTGAAGAGTTGATCCAGGTGGCCGATAGTTTAGTTCGTCACAATATCGATGGCGTTATTGCGACCAATACGACATTAGATCGTTCTTTGGTTCAAGGGATGAAATATTGCGATGAGATGGGAGGCTTAAGCGGTCGTCCATTACAATTAAAAAGCACCGAAATTATTCGTATGCTGTCAGCAGAATTAAAAGGTCAGTTGCCAATCATCGGTGTCGGCGGTATTGACTCAGTGACTGCTGCGCGTGAGAAAATGGCTGCTGGGGCCTCGCTGGTACAGATTTATTCCGGCTTTATTTTTAAAGGTCCGCCGCTGATTAAAGAAATCATTACTCATATCTAGTCTTTTTCCTGGTAATGTGATCCAGGGCTTTATTTCCGGCCCTGGTTGCTTTATATTTCCCTATTGTTGCTTATTTAAACATATTGGTCTTTTATTATTTAGGGCAATGTAACGCAGCGGAAGAAACAGACATAGCATTGGATGCGAAAATGATGGGGGAGACAAATGCGAATTAAACCTGATGATAACTGGCGTTGGTATTATGATGAAGAGCACGATCGAATGATGCTCGATTTAGCCAATGGTATGTTATTTCGCTCGCGTTTTGCTCGCCGCATGTTAACACCCGATGCGTTTGACCCAACGGGTTTCTGTGTTGATGATGCCGCGCTCTATTTCTCTTTCGAAGAAAAGTGTCGCGATCTGATGTTATCGAAAGAACATCGTGCTGAGCTCATTTTAAATGCGCTGGTGGCGATTCGTTTCCTGAAACCACAAATGCCAAAAAGCTGGCATTTCCGCGCGCACCACGATGCCTGGACACCGGCAACTGGCGATGCCGCTTGCGTGTGGCTAAGCGATGATGACAGTCAGGTGAATCTCTTAGTGGTAGAACCAGGCGAAAACGCCGCACTGTGTCTGTTAGCACAACCTGGCCTCGTGCTTGCTGGGCGCACGATGCAGTTAGGTGATCCGATCAAGGTGATGAATGACAGGCTGCAACCGCAAATAGGTACCGTCGGTTACAACCTGGAACAAGCAGTCTAACGTTTTAGCCTCAGCGCCGTTTTAGGTACACAGCTGCAACTCAATATCGTTCCATCCGGGCCTATTGCGCTTTTCTTCAGCGGGGTCACTTCGCCTTCAATTAGCGTCACACGACAGCTTCCGCACAGACCGGCGCGGCAGGAGTAGGGAACGCGAATTCCCTGTTGCTCAAGCTGCTCAAGCACAATCTGCTGATTATTGCCGCTAAAGGCTGTTCCTTCCCAGTCGATCTCCACCAATGCATCTTGCTGCGCCTGGGGCGCAAGTGCGTCATCGGTTTGACCTGCGCCATAAATTTTAGCTGGCCCGGTTGCGAGAATTTCAACTTGATCGCCCACGCGTACCACGCCACTGTTGCGCGCAATAAGGTTTTGGCCAAAATCGACATCGCCATTGCTGGGATCTGTTCGGAATGATTGCAAGATACTTAGCGGTTCACCTGCCGGGTGTTTTTGACCCTTCTCAGGGCTGATAGTCGTAAATATGCAACGGCTGCAGGGTTTCACAATGTCAAAGATCACATCCCCAATACGAATCGTTTTCCAGCTGTCTTCGGCCCATGCTTCTACACCGGTCACCACCAGATTGGGGCGAAACTGTTCCATACTTACACTGGCTCGGCAGCGTTGTTGAACGTCTCGCAGGGAGGCTTCATTGGCGAGCAGGAAAGGGAAGCCGTCCGCGAAGGAAAGCGGGACTGCGTCGTGGCGTTTTACCCGACGGGTCAGATCAGTACCGAGCCAACGCAGTTGCACGTCGCGCTTAAAGAACGGCGAAAGCCACTGATTGATGGCATCCGGGGCGATACGCGAGGTAAAATGGTTGCCCCAAACCTCAGTCGGCGACGCCTTTGCGGTGAAATCGGCAAAGCGTACCAGCGCGCTACTGCCATCTGGTGCGGTAAGATGTAAGCCATCATGCAGGACGGCAGGCGTGAAACGCACCATTGCCGGAAACTGACGGGCGGTAATAAAGGTGCCATCGGGTTCGGTAATCATGAAAATGCGGTCAAACGCCAGCCCGCTAGCATCAGCAAAGGCGTGCGTGAGCCCAATACCCCGCATAGATTTCACCGGATGAATAAAAAGCCGCGATAATGTAGCCACAACGCTGTCCCTAAGTCGAAATAAGCCTTTAACTTTATGACATGGGGCGCAGATTGGCTATAATGCGCAACAATTTTCTGCGAGTAAAAGTGACGATATGAATTCTCTGTTTGCCAGTACGGCCCGTGGGCTGGAAGAGCTGTTAAAAACTGAACTGGAAGGTCTGGGTGCGCAAGAGTGCCAGATTACCCAGGGTGGCGTCCATTTCCAGGGCGATACGCAGCTTCTGTACAAAAGCCTGATGTGGAGTCGTCTGGCTTCGCGCATCATGATGCCGCTGGGAGAATGTAGCGTCTGGAGCGATCTCGATCTTTATCTTGGCGTGCAGGCCATCGACTGGACATCCATCTTCACTCAGGATGCGACCTTTGCGGTGAGCTTTGGCGGCCTGAACGATAGCATTCGTAATAGCCAGTACGGTGCGTTGAAGGTAAAAGACGCCATCGTGGATGCCTTTACGCGCAAAAATCTGCCACGTCCTAACGTCGATCGCGAAAACCCGGATCTGCGTATTAACGTGCGCCTGAATAAAGAAACCGCCTATATCTCCCTCGACTTGAGCGGCGATGGGCTGCACCTGCGTGGTTATCGCGATCGTACCGGTATGGCGCCTATCAAAGAGAACCTGGCGGCAGCTATCGTTATGCGTTCTGGTTGGGTGCCTGGCACGCCAATGCTCGATCCGATGTGTGGTTCCGGTACGCTGCTGATTGAAGCGGCGATGTGGGCGACCGATCGCGCACCTGGCCTGCACCGTAGCCACTGGGGCTTTAGCGGTTGGGCGCAGCACGACGAAACGGTCTGGCAGTCGGTTAAAGCTGATGCGCAAACACGCGCACGCGCAGGTCTGGCGGCCTATGAATCGCGCTTCTTTGGTTCTGACGTTGACGGCCGTGTGGTGGAACTGGCACGCAGTAACGCCCGTCGCGCAGGGATTGGTGAACTGATTACCTTCGAAGTCAAAGACGTTGCGCAGCTTGAAAATCCGCTGCCAAAAGGCCCTTACGGTACGGTTATTAGTAACCCGCCATACGGTGAGCGTCTGGAAAGCGAGCCCGCGCTGATTGCCCTGCACAGCCTGCTCGGCCGTAATATGAAAAATCTGTTTGGCGGCTGGAACCTGTCTTTATTCAGCGCCTCACCAGAACTTTTAAGCTGTCTGCAACTGCGTGCCGAGCGTCAGTTCAAAGCCAAAAACGGCCCGCTGGACTGCGTACAGAAAAACTACCATCTGACGGAAAGCACCGGTGAAGCTCCGGCATCACTTGCGGAAGACTACGCTAACCGTCTGCGCAAAAATCTGAAAAAGTTCCAGAAATGGGCGAAGCAGGAAGGTATCGAATGCTACCGCCTGTATGATGCCGATCTCCCGGAATATAACGTTGCCGTTGACCGCTACGCCGATTGGGTGGTGGTGCAGGAGTATGCACCGCCGAAAACCGTCGATGCCAACAAAGCGCGTCAGCGTCTGTTCGATATTATCGCCGCGACCATTGCTGTTCTTGGCATTGCGCCAAATAAACTGGTGCTGAAAACCCGCGAACGTCAGAAGGGTAAAAACCAGTATCAGAAGATGAATGAAAAGGGTGATTTCATGCAGGTGAGCGAGTATAACGCGCGCCTGTGGGTCAACCTGACCGACTATCTCGATACTGGCCTGTTCCTCGACCACCGTATTGCGCGTCGTATGTTGGGTGAGATGAGCAAAGGGAAAGATTTCCTTAACCTGTTCGCCTACACCGGCAGCGCCAGCGTGCATGCAGGGTTGGGCGGCGCGCGTTCCACCACCACAGTGGATATGTCACGTACCTATCTCGAATGGGCGGAACGTAACCTGCGTCTTAACGGTTTAACCGGTCGTCCGCACCGCCTGATGCAGGCTGACGTGATGTCATGGCTGCGCGATACCGACGAGCAGTTTGATGTGATCTTCATCGATCCGCCAACCTTCTCAAACTCTAAACGAATGGAAGATGCGTTTGACGTTCAGCGCGATCATCTGCGCTTGATGACGGACCTGAAACGTCTGCTGCGTAAAGGCGGCACCATTATGTTCTCCAACAATAAACGCGGTTTCCGTATGGACCACGACGGTTTGGCTGAACTGGGACTGAAAGCACAAGATATTACCCAAAAAACACAGTCGCCAGATTTTGCCCGTAACCGTCAGATCCACAACTGCTGGCTGATCACTTCGGCCTGAAAGGAATAAAGTATGTCATTAATTAGTATGCATGGCGCCTGGCTGTCGTTCAGCGATGCGCCACTTCTCAATAATGCCGAATTGCATATTGAAGATAACGAGCGAGTTTGTCTGGTAGGCCGTAACGGTGCGGGCAAGTCAACGCTGATGAAAATCCTTAACCGCGAACTGGGGCTGGATGACGGGCGTATCATCTACGAACAAGATCTGGTCGTGGCGCGTCTGCAACAAGATCCACCGCGTAACGTTGAGGGCAGCGTCTACGATTTCGTCGCTGAAGGGATTGCGGAACAAGCGGTGTACCTCAAGCGTTATCACGATATCTCGCATCTGGTGATCACTGACCCGAGTGATAAAAATCTGCAAGAACTGGCGAACGTTCAGGAGCAATTGGACAACCACGGCCTGTGGCAGCTAGAAAGTCGCATTAACGAAGTTCTGGAACAGTTAGGGCTGCAAGCGGATACCGAACTGGCATCGTTGTCTGGCGGTTGGCTGCGTAAAGCGGCGCTGGGGCGTGCGCTTGTCAGTGCACCACGCGTGCTGCTGCTTGACGAACCGACGAACCACTTGGATATCGAAACTATCGACTGGCTGGAAGGCTTCCTGAAATCCTTCAAGGGCACGATCATTTTCATCTCTCACGACCGTTCATTCATCCGCAATATGGCGACCCGTATTGTCGATCTCGATCGTGGGAAGCTTGTGACCTATCCGGGCAACTACGACCAGTATCTGTTGGAGAAAGAAGAAGCGTTGCGCGTTGAAGAACTGCAAAACGCTGAATTCGATCGCAAGCTGGCGCAGGAAGAAGTGTGGATCCGTCAGGGGATCAAAGCGCGTCGTACACGTAACGAAGGACGCGTCCGCGCGCTGAAAGCGATGCGTAATGAACGCAGCGCTCGCCGTGAAGTGATGGGCAGCGCGAAGATGCAGGTTGAAGAGGCATCCCGCTCCGGCAAAATCGTCTTTGAAATGGAAGACGTGAATTACCAGGTTGATGGCAAGGTGCTGGTTAAAGACTTCTCCGCACAAGTGCAGCGTAGCGATAAAATCGCCATGATCGGCCCGAACGGCTGTGGTAAAACCACGTTGCTGAAGCTGATGTTAGGTCAATTGCAGGCCGATAGCGGACGTATTCATGTGGGTACCAAGCTGGAAGTGGCTTACTTCGATCAGCACCGCGCAGAGTTGGATCCGGACAAAACGGTCATGGATAACCTGGCGGAAGGTAAGCAAGAAGTGATGGTGAACGGCAAGCCGCGCCATGTTCTGGGCTACCTGCAAGACTTCTTGTTCCATCCTAAACGGGCAATGACGCCGGTGCGCGCACTGTCTGGTGGTGAACGTAACCGTCTGCTGTTGGCGCGTCTGTTCCTGAAACCTAGCAACCTGTTGATTCTCGATGAACCAACCAACGACCTGGATGTCGAAACGCTCGAACTTCTGGAAGAGCTTATCGACGGCTATCAGGGCACCGTGTTGCTGGTAAGCCACGATCGTCAATTCGTGGATAATACCGTGACCGAATGCTGGATCTTCGAAGGCAATGGACGCATTGGTCGCTATGTCGGGGGGTATCACGATGCCCGCGGGCAACAGGCACAATCGCAGTCGCATCAACAAGCGGCGGTGAAAAAAACTGCGGAAGTTGTTCAACCAAAAGCAGAAACTGTCAAACGCGGTGGTAGCAAACTAAGCTATAACCTGCAACGCGAACTGGAACAGCTGCCGCAAAAGCTGGAAACGCTGGAAGCGGAGCTTGAAATATTACAGTCGCAGGTTGCTGATGCCTCATTCTTTAGCCAGCCTCATGACCATACCCAAAAGGTATTGGCTGATATGGCACAGGCGGAAAAGGCATTGGAAGAAGCGTTTGAACGTTGGGAATATCTGGAAGCGTTGAAAAACGGCGCCTGATTGAGGACTTTTCATGTGCGAACAACATCATGCTGCGCAGCATATTCTGTGTTCACAGTGTGACATGCTGGTGGCGTTGCCGCACCTCGAGCACCGACATAAGGCAAACTGCCCACGCTGTGGTACAACACTGACCACCGCGTGGGATGAACCCAGACGTCGCCCCACGGCGTACGTTCTGGTGGCGCTTTTTATGCTACTGCTGGCCAACCTGTTTCCGTTCATCAACATGAACGTGGCAGGGGTCAGCAGTGAAGTGGAGTTGCTGGAAATCCCCAGCGTCATGTTCTCCGAAGACTACGCCAGCCTTGGCACTTTTTTCCTGCTGTTCGTTCAGTTGGTGCCCGCGTTTTGTCTTATCACCATCTTGCTACTGGTTAATCGCGTGCCGATGCCTTATCGGCTAAAAACGTTTCTGGCGCGGATTCTGTTCGCGCTCAAAACGTGGGGGATGGCTGAAATCTTCCTCGCTGGCGTTCTGGTGAGCTTTGTGAAGCTGATGGCTTATGGCGATGTGGGGGTGGGCAGCAGTTTCCTGCCGTGGTGTCTCTTTTGTTTGCTGCAATTACGGACCTTCCAGTGCGTCGATCGCCGCTGGCTGTGGGATGATATCGGCCCGATGCCAACGTTGTCGCAGCCGCTAAAGCCCGGAATCACCGGTCTGCGTCAGGGGTTACGTTCTTGCTCGTGTTGCACCGCCATTCTGCCTGCTGACAAGCTTGAGTGCCCGCGCTGCCACAGCAAAGGTCATGCGCGGCGCAAAAACAGCCTGCAATGGACGATGGCCCTGCTGGTGACGTCAATTCTGCTTTATGTTCCCGCCAATATCCTGCCGATTATGATTACCGATCTGCTGGGTGACAAAATGCCCTCAACCATTATCGCTGGGGTGATTTTGCTGTGGAGTGAAGGGTCGTACCCGGTGGCAATGGTGATTTTTATCGCTAGTATCCTCGTGCCGACCTTAAAGATGATTGCCATTGCCTGGCTATGCCTGGATGCGAACGGACTCAAACGTCGAAACCGGGATAGCGAACGTATGCACCTGATCTATGAAGTGGTGGAGTTCGTGGGGCGCTGGTCGATGATCGATGTGTTTGTCATTGCAGTCCTCTCTGCGCTGGTGCGTATCGGAGGATTAATGAATATCTACCCGGCAATTGGCGCGCTGATGTTCGCGCTGGTCGTCATAATGACCATGTTCTCAGCAACAACCTTTGATCCACGACTGTCGTGGGATCGGGAACCTGAATCAAGCCATGAGGAGTCGTAATAGCATGGAAACCAAGAAAGGGGAGGCGAACGTGCAGAAAGTGAAAAACTGGTCTCCCGTTTGGATCTTCCCGATTGTCACCGCGCTGATTGGCGCGTGGATCTTATTTTACCACTATAGCCATCAGGGGCCGGAGGTGACGCTTATCACCACCAATGCCGAAGGTATTGAAGGCGGTAAAACGACCATTAAAAGCCGCAGCGTAGACGTAGGTGTTGTGGAAAGTACCACCCTGACCGACGATCTGACGCACGTTGAGATTAAAGCGCGCCTGAACTCCGGAATGGAAAAACTGTTGCATAAGGACTCGGTGTTCTGGGTCGTGAAACCGCAGGTGGGACGCGAAGGGATCAGCGGGCTTGGCACGCTGCTGTCCGGCGCCTATATCGAATTGCAGCCGGGTTCGAAAGGTTCGGAACTGGACAATTACCAACTGCTCGATGCTCCGCCACTGGCCCCGCCGGATGCTAAAGGTATTCGCGTAGTGCTCGACAGCAAAAAAGCGGGCCAGCTGAGTCCGGGCGATCCCGTACTGTTCCGTGGCTATCGCGTGGGATCGGTGGAAACCAGCACCTTTGATCCGCAAAACCGCAATATCTCCTATCAACTGTTTATCAGCGCGCCGAACGATCGTCTGGTGACCAGTAACGTTCGCTTCTGGAAAGACAGCGGCGTAGCGGTCGATCTGACTTCTGCAGGGATGCGGGTTGAGATGGGGTCGTTGGCAACGTTGTTTAGCGGTGGCGTTAGCTTTGACGTACCGGAAGGTGTTGAGCTTGGTCAACCGATCGCCGAGAAGACTGAATTCAAACTCTACGATGACCAGAAAAGCATTCAGGATTCGCTGTATACCCAACACATTGACTATCTGATGTTCTTCAAAGATTCAGTGCGTGGTCTACAGGTGGGGGCTCCGGTTGAATTCCGCGGTATTCGTTTGGGCACCGTGGCACAGGTACCGTACTTTGTGCCTGGACTGCACCAGGCCCTGACCAGCGATTACCGTATTCCGGTCAAAATCCAGATTGAACCCGAGCGTCTCGCAGCCCAGTTTGGCGATAGCATGGATGTGCGCGGTCATCTGCCAACCTTGATTGAGCGTGGGCTACGCGGCGCGCTGAAAACCGGTAACCTGGTGACCGGTGCGCTGTATATAGACCTCGACTTCTATCCGAAAGAACCGTTGATAAAAGATCTGAAGGCGTTTGACGGCGTAGACATTATTCCGACCGTGAGCGGTGGCCTTGCGCAGATCCAACAACGTTTGATGGATACGCTGGATAAATTCAACAACCTGCCGTTAACGCCAATGGTTCAGCAAGCGACTAATACGCTAAGCGAGAGTCAGAACACTATGCGCCGCCTGCAAACGACGCTGGATAATCTGAATAAGATAACCGCTAGCCAGTCTGCGCAGCAGTTGCCTGCGGATATGCAGAAAACGCTAGGCGAACTTAACCGCAGTATGCAGGGCTTCCAACCGGGCTCCGCGGCCTATAACAAAATGGTCGCAGATATGCAGCGTCTGGATCAGGTTCTGCGTGAGTTGCAGCCTGTGCTGAAAACGTTGAATGAGAAGAGCAACGCGCTGGTATTTGAAGCGAAGGATAAAAAAGATCCAGAGCCTAAGAGGGCGAAATAATGAAAAAGTGGTTAGTTCTTGCTGCGGCCTGCCTGTTGGCGGCCTGCAGCAGCGGGGAAAATAAAACCTACTACCAGCTGCCGTTGGCTACGGGTGTAGTGCAAAACACTAGCGCCACCACCAACCAACGGATGTTGTGGGTTGAACAAGTCAGTATTCCTGACTTCCTCGCCGGCAACGGCGTGGTGTATCAGACCAGTGACGTGCAGTATGTGATTGCCAGTAACAATCTGTGGGCCAGCCCATTGGATCAGCAATTGCGTACTACGCTGGTTTCAAACCTCAGTAACCAGCTACCGGGATGGGTGGTCTCTTCGCAGCCATTAGCTAGCACTCAGGACACGCTAAACGTGTCTGTGACCGGCTTCCATGGTCGCTATGACGGGAAAGTCGTGGTAAGCGGTGAATGGTTGCTCAATCATCAAGGCCATCTGACTAAGCGCCCATTCCATATAGAAATGGCGCAGCAGCAGGATGGTTATGATGCCATGGTGAAAGTGTTAGCTCAGGCCTGGAGTCAGGAAGCGGCCTCTATTGCGCAAACCATCAATCGCCAACCATAAGTAGAATTAATTGTTCTAAAGGCCGTCGCCGGTGCAAAACCGGCGGCGGTTTTTTTATGTCTGGCTTCAACTGGTTACTTATGCCGCTTGCTATTTTTTGTACAAATGAACTTCTTAATAGCTCACAAATATGACATTGGTATGAATTCTGCGCATTGACGGGAAGATTATTTAGCGTTATTCGTATTATGTGGTTGCGCGATTTGTAGCCACTGTTTTCTTTTCCACCAGACCAAAAGATATGAGGGAAACGAGGCATGAAGAGACAAAAACGAGATCGCCTGGATCGGGCACATCAACGCGGATATCAGGCCGGTATTACCGGACGGTCGAAAGAAATGTGTCCTTACCAGACTATTAACCAGAGGTCTTACTGGCTGGGAGGCTGGCGAGAAGCCATGGAGGACAGGGCAGTCGTTGCCTGACACTGTCTCTTTAAAAAGAAACCTCCGCAATGCGGAGGTTTCGCCTTTTGATTCACAATACTTATCTATCGCCAGTTCTGGCAACGACCCGTATTAGAATGCAGAAGTGTCCTGGAACAGACCCACTTTCAGGTCGTTTGCAGTGTAGATCAGACGGCCGTCAACCAGTACTTCACCATCAGCCAGACCCATGATCAGACGACGGTTAACGATGCGTTTGAAGTGAATACGGTAGGTCACTTTCTTCGCCGTTGGCAGAACCTGGCCGGTGAATTTCACTTCACCTACGCCGAGCGCACGGCCTTTGCCTTCGCCACCCAGCCAGCCGAGGTAGAAACCAACCAGCTGCCACATCGCATCCAGACCCAGACAACCAGGCATAACAGGATCACCGATAAAGTGGCAACCGAAGAACCACAGGTCCGGATTGATATCGAGCTCAGCTTCAACATAACCCTTGTCAAAGTTGCCGCCGGTTTCGGTCATTTTAACGACACGATCCATCATCAGCATACTAGGTGCCGGTAACTGTGGGCCTTTCGCGCCGAACAGTTCACCGCGACCAGAGGCAAGAAGGTCTTCTTTCGTATAGGATTCGCGTTTATCTACCATGTTTTAAGTAAGCCTTATTTTAAGTTCGGAACGCAGGATAGCTAACACGTGTACGCTGAACAAGTCCGATCAGTTGGATTGTGAACGGTTTAACCAGCGTAACGGCCACGGATAGCGGTAGCGAGGCTCCTGCTGCGTGGCTTGTGCAATGCGTTCCTGAATAGTTTGCAACAGCGTCTGACCTTCACCATCCCAGTTAAGCTGTGTCAGTAGCGGTAACGCATCACCGATGTCATCGATAGCCCAGATGGAGAATTCACCGGCTTCTACCGCTTCCTGAACCTCAGTGGCGAGACTCAAATGACGTACGTTAGCAGAAGGGATAATCACCCCTTGCTTACCGGTCAGCCCACGCTGGGCACAGATGGCGAAGAATCCTTCGATTTTTTCATTAAGACCACCAATCGGTTGGGCGCGGCCAAACTGATCGACGGAACCGGTCATCGCGATGCTTTGATTAATCGGGACGTTAGCCAGGGCGCTAATCAGCGCGCATAGCTCGGCCATGGAGGCGCTATCGCCATCCACTTCACTGTACGATTGCTCAAAGGTCAACGATGCAGAGAACGGCAGTTGTTGGTCCAGATCGAGTTCGGCCATTAAGAAGGCTTGCATCAACATCATGCCTTTGGCGTGCAGATTACCGCCTAGTTCAGCTTTGCGTTCCACATCGATAAACTCGCCGTCGCCAACGTGTACCACGCAGGAAATACGTGAAGGTTCACCGAACGGACGGGGATGGCCTGGGAAATCAATCACTGACAGGGCATTGATCTGGCCGATGCATTCACCTTCGGTTTCAATCAAAATTTGCTCAAGCAGAATTTCATCCTGCATACGTTCAGCAAGGAAGCCTTCACGCCACTGACGCTGCATCAGCATGGTTTTCAGCTGTTCAGCATCGATACGGTCACTCTCAGTAAACGGAGCGGCTTCACGAAGCTGACGAGCAATCCACAGCGGGCACAACGGCATAATTTCCTGGTCGCCCGTGTCGCGAGCACCTTCTTGCATCAGCAGCGGCCATGCATCAGGGGTGAGACCCGGTAACGATTTTTCGCGCGCGACACTCCAGACCCACTGACACCATTGCTTAAGTGTCTCTTCGTCGGCGATTTGCAGGTTATCTTCAAACTCGCTATACAAAGAGGTTTCTGCAAGCTCGGGTTCCATCTCCTGGAGGTCCGCCAGAGAATCCCTGTCACCCATTAAGACCACTTTCAATGTCAGTGGCATGGAGGGGATACTCACCGGCAGGGGGCGTGCGTCATCAAATGTCAGCCAGTCAAAACGTTGCTGCATAACCTGATTCTTCAGGCGCATCCACAGCAACGGTTGCGCCATGAGTGTACGCAGAGACAGTATGAGGATGCCGCCATTGGCCTGATGCACCAGGCCCGGCTGAAGGCTAATTTCACCGTTAAACTGGCGTACGCAGCCAAATAACTGTTCGGCTTCTACCCAGTCGGCAAAAATGACAGGGCTGTTGCTGGCAAAGTTATCGTCAAGACTTTGGGCAGGCGTCATGCTGACTTTACTGCCGTTCACCTGATAACTGACGCCAGTTACTGCTGAACCATCGTTATCTCGCAGAGTGTCGATGGTCTGCGTAAGCAACTGGAGATACTCTTTTTCTTCTGGTGCTTTAACCAGTAGGAAAGGGGAGATGCCCTGCGGATGTAAAAACTGCTCCAGCGCATAGTGTAAACGCGCCTGAAGCTCGCTGAATAAGGTTTCGTTTTCTGAGGCCAGCTCAGGCTGGGCAAATAGCGCCTGAAATGCTTCAGTCGCGGGGGCGAGAAAGCGCCGGGAAAGAGTATTTATAGTCAATGTCGCTATTTTTAGTCAGATGTAAAACGCGTGATTATACCTGATGCTGCGGGGAAGCTCACGGAGATTAGGGAAGTATCTTTGACCGTTGGCTTTATCGGTATCACAGTTGCAGATTTCTTCTCAGCACATTGAGAAAAAACTGTTATCCTGAAAAGAGTTACACGGTCACACTGAGATCGCAATGAAATATCAACAACTGGAAAATCTTGAAAGCGGTTGGAAGTGGAAATATCTGGTGAAAAAGCACCGGGAAGGCGAATCCATTACCCGCTACATTGAAGCCAGCGCCGCACAAGAAGCGGTCGATGTTTTGCATAAGCTGGAGCATGAACCCGTTCAGGTTAATGACTGGATTGCTCAGCATATCAACCCGCAGCTGGTGAATCGCATGAAACAGACGATTCGTGCACGCCGTAAGCGCCATTTCAATGCCGAGCATCAACATACCCGCAAGAAATCAATCGATCTGGAGTTTGTTGTCTGGCAACGATTGGCGGGTCTTGCTCAGCGTCGTGGTAAGACGTTGTCTGAGACTATCGTGCAGTTGATTGAAGATGCCGAAAATAAAGAGAAATATGCCACCAAGATGTCCAGCCTTAAGCAGGATCTTGAGGCTATGTTAGGTAAAGAAAAGTAGTCCTTACTGAATTAGCTTTGTTGGCGAGTCATCCTCAGACAGGCAAAAAAAACCCCGCAGAGCGGGGTTTTTTATTAGACGAGAACTTAAGCCTGTGGCTGAGTTACAACGTCTTTGCTGCCTTTAACTTCGATCTCTACGCGACGATCTGGTGCCAGGCAATCGATCAGCGCAGCTTTCGCTTTCACGCCGTCGCAGGTGTTGCCAGTAACTGGGTTAGCTTCGCCCATGCCACGTGCAGAGATTTTGTCTGAAGGGATACCTTTAGATACCAGGTAATCAACTACGGACTGTGCACGTTTCTCAGACAGACCCTGGTTGTAAGCGTCAGAACCGATGCGGTCAGTGAAGCCCAGAACCACTACGGAACCGTCTTTCGGATCCAGGTTGCTCAGCTGGCTGTACATCTGGTCCAGAGCCTGCTTACCTTCTGGTTTCAGGGTAGATTTGTTGAAGGTGAACAGAACGTCAGACTTCAGGGTGAAGTGTTTGGTCTGTACTTCTGGCGCTGGAGCTGGAGCTGGAGCAACTACTGGAGCTGCTGCATCCTGCTGGCCGAAACGGTAGGAAACACCTACGCTCAGCATGCCGTTGTCTGGACGTACGCCAACGCTGTTTGCGTCGCCGATGTTGTTAACCCACTGGTATTCCAGACGGGTAGCGATGTCACGGGTCATTGCCCATTCAACGCCGCCAGCGAATACTGGGGAAACGCCGGTGTCGTGGTGATCGCCAGCGATGTTGTTGCTGGAGTCTGCACGCCAAACCATACCACCCAGACGGGTGTAGATGTCCAGATCGTCAGTGATTGGGTAACCCAGTTTAGCGGTCAGCTGAACGCCTTGAGCTTTCAGAGCACCGTTAGTCTGGCTACCGGTATATTCCATACGGCCCAGCCAGTCGTAACCCATTTCGAAACCAACATACGGGTTAACCTGATAACCACCGAAGGCGCCTGCGCCCAGCTGGCTGTTGTGGGTTGAACCGTTGTTGTTCAGGTCACTCTGGTACCAGCCAGTGTCATGGAACTGGGACCAACCCAGTTTACCACCAGCATACCAGGTGTTGTCTTGCGGAGCGGCCTGCGCTACAGAAGCGAAGCCTGCCAGTGCCACTGCAATCGCGATAGCTGTCTTTTTCATTTTTTGCGCCTCGTTATCATCCAAAATTTGCCATGAAGTTCTAAGTAGACTCACGGTTAAATCCTTCCACCGGGGGCGTGGCTTAGTGAATTACTTAGCAGATATCTGCGGTGTAAGCTGAGCACCCCTGGCGATGTAAAGTCTACAACGTCGTTCGAAACTTACAAGTGTGAACTCCGTCAGGCTTATGAAAAAAAAAGAGTTGTGTACGCAATATTTAACATTTATGTTGAAAAATTAAACAGTGAAAAACACTGAAAACCGCACCAGACAAGCCTTCTGCGCAAAAACCATCAGGAAATCTACGAGATAAAAAAGTTTCGAAAAAATTACTCAGAAAAATCCTATTTTTACTTAATGGTACAAATTTGAGTGAATTTTTAGCCCATTAAATTGTCCAGTGGGGTGAGAAGTCGACTGAACTGGTCGCATAATGAACACCATCGAGTTCCCTTCTTCGGCGGCGCTTAATAAACGAGCATGCTCATCTGATGACAATTCTTCCGTCAACCAGCCAATAACAACACTATAATTTCCAGTGCGCAATGCACGAACCATCGAATCAAGCATGTCGCACGGTGACATCTGGCGCAGCTGCATAACTTTGGTTAATGGTAGGCCAGACGACTGTACCCACTCACGGCTCAGTTTTTGCTGCGGGGTGAGCCACAGCTGCCAGCGCGATTGTTGCCCCAGTTGTTGAAGTAATGGTAGCAGTAACATCTGCGCCATCATGGGCTGATCTTCGCGATAGAGCACTTCGCTGATTAAAGCGGCAGAAGTATTTTCTACCGGGGTATAGGTCTGTGAAGCCGTGTTGACGGCAGCCGCGGAAGAACGATTTACAACACCAGAAGTATACATAGCTAATCCAACCTTGTGGGTTACTGTATGCATATACAGTACTACCCTGTATGTTAAAGATCAACCTCATTTTCTGAAAGCAACTCGCAAAATTGCACACTAATTACCTGGGAGGCGAAATTCACCTTGCCGTCCTGCGTGAACTTCCTTATGTTGCTAATTATGTGTTCCGTTAACGAATTTAATGGATTCATGTCCATGATTATTAAGGATTAATCATGAAGGTAATATCATATAAACGGATTTATCAATCCCAGGAATATTTTGCGGTGTTAGGAAAAGTCAGGTCACGAGCGCTGTTTGGTGGTTACAGCCTTGCCGTTGACGACACGGTTTTCGCAATGGTTGCGGAGGGGGAGCTGTATTTGAGGATGTGCGAAAAAACCGCCATTTATCAGACTCAGCACTCGCCGCCATTATTGATGTTACGTAAACGAGGAAGCTCGCTTCAGCTTAAGTATTTCAAAGTAGATGATGCTCTCTGGGCCAACAAACCTGTTTTATTGCAACTGGGGCTGTTTTCACTAGAGGATGCGCGACGTGAAAAGTCCCATCAAAAGCATCCGCAGCGATTAAAAGATTTACCCAATCTCTCTTTTCATATGGAATTGCTGTTGCATGAAGCGGGTATTAAGGATGTCCGGGCGTTGCAACAAATGGGGGCGAAAACGGTGTGGTTGCTTCTTCGTCAAAAACGTAAACAGATAAGTTCCAATGTCATTTACTCATTGGAGGGAGCCATTCAGGGTGTGCATGCTGCTGCACTCCCGGCGCTAAAGCGTCAGGAGCTGGAAGAGTGGGTGCGCAATCGCACCCACAAGAACTAAACGCAGGTATTAGACCAGAACCTGCTTTTGTAGCCGACAGATTTCCGGTAACAGTGAAATCATCAGACCTATTTGTTGCAGAACCAATGGCTCTTTGCTGTCCGGGCGAGGATCAAGATGATTGATCCGTGCCGATAACCCGGTGAGTGCCTGCTGAACCCGTTCTTCATCTGAAGGGAGGTGATGCAGAGCATCGTCGACATAACAGACAGCGTCGTCCAGAAGAGCCAGAATTTCTGGTGAAGTTAATTTCTCCCGGTGGGCGCCCAGCGCGGAGATATAGCTGGTTAAAGTATGGTTCAGACACAGTAAGCGGAAAGCCGTTTCTCGCATTTCAGCGGTGACGTTGGGTTCGGTAGACATATTCGATACGACCGAGGCCAGTTCGGCATCTCTATTATGCGCATCACGACGCGCTATCCGGTAAGCGAGCCGGTTATCACGCCCCTGGTGATACTGCTCAAGTATGGCATCAAGATAACGGCAGTTGGCATTAACTGCGCGCTCAAGTACCCGAGGCAGGTTGCGGAATTTCCAATCTGGCCAGATAAAGCTCACTGCAAACCAGGCAATCCCGCAGCCAATCAGGGTATCAATTACGCGTGGCAGCGCGACTTCAAATCCTTCACCAAGTAGGTTAAAGCACAGCAGCACCAGCAGCGTGATGAACATCGTGGCGTGGGCATATTGCACGTTGCGAAAAGCAAAGAACAACACGCCCGTCACCACGATAAGCATCAGTTGTCCTTCAAGCGACGGTACCAGCCAGAGGATTGGCAGGCCAAGCGCCACGCCAATCAATGTCCCGATGATACGTAACGCGAGCCGGTGGCGAGTGGCGTTATAGTTGGGCTGACAGACGAATAGGCTGGTGAGCAAAATCCAGTAGCCGTGCTGTAATCCAGTGAACTGGATAAAGGCATATCCCGCACATAGAACCAAAGACATGCGCACCGCGTGGCGGAACAGCGCCGATTCTGGCGACATATTGCGGCTAAGACGTGAGCGGATATCGTCAAATCCATGGATGCTGTCGTCCGCCAACAAGGTTTCTGTTTCACTCTTTGCTTGAGACTGTAACTGTTCCGACTCAATAGTCGCCAGTTGGGCGTCAATGGCGCGCAGGTTATTGAGAAGAAAACCGAGTGCTTTCATCTGCTCTGGCGCGGCTCCACTGGCTCGTACCCGGTCAAGCGCTGCGTCCAGATGGGTGAACGCGCGCTCAAAACGTGCATCGTGCTGGTAAGGCGTGCGGAGCAGTATGGCTCGGGATAACGCCTGACAGGCTAATGATTGCATCGACAGCAGGCGCTGGAAGCGGAACATCACATCGCTATAGCGAAAATGATCGCGCAGGGCCTGGTATTGAATGTGGGATGAGCTAGCACGCTCATGAATATCCTGGGCGACAAAATAATAGTGCAGCGTCCGTCGCGTACTGCGCTGGCCGCGGTCGCCGCGCAAACGGGTGAGCAGCGAAGCTTTGGTCTGATTGAGCGTGGCAACCAGTTGACCATTCGCTAGCGCCAGTTCGTATAGCGGAGCCTGGTTTTCATCATCAAGATCCGGGTCGAATAGCCGGGACTTTAGCTCAAGATAGTGGGCCAACTGCTCATAGCTGCGGGCAAGATTATCCTGAAGCGGGCGGATCGGGAAAATCAAATGTCCGGTCAGCGTCAGCAAGTTGTACCACACCGCCCCGGCAATCAACAGCAGTGGTTGCTGGTACCAATGGGCGTAGAGCGAGACACCGAGCATGGTGTAAATGGCAATGAGCAATGCGCCAAATGCGATGGTGGCGTAGCGCTGGCCTAAACCGCCAAGCAGAATGAAGCTGATAGTTGAAACAGTTAAACCGAGTGCGAACAGCCATGGCCATGGAAACAGCAATTCAACCGATGCTGAAGCGATGAAAAAGCAAAAAAGCGTAATGACCAGATTACGCAGTCTGCCGGTGAGACGATCGTCCAAATCGGTCAGTGCAGCTGCGACGACGCCAAGCGTGAGCGGAATGGTTAATTTGGCGTCGCCCAGCCACCAGGGCAGGGCGGTTGTGCCAACTAATGCGATGAATATTCTGGCGTTATACAGCCAGGTGCTATTCCAGGTATAGCGGCGAAGCAGGGGGCTTAGCATATCGGGTGACGGGTCCTGATTACTGGAAACGACGGCGAGCGTTGGTTTCACGCGCAGCGCGCGCTACCTCAACGGGCACAACGCGACGACCTACGGGCCACAGGGCGATGGCGGCAATTTTGAAGTTTGCGATGCCTACCGGAATTCCAATAATCGTGATGCACTGGGCAATGCCGGCCAGAATATGCGTCAGACACAGCCACCAGCCAAACAGCACAAACCAGACAATATTGAGCAGCGCCCCGCCAGCATTCATCACGCTGCTTTTGCTACCGGGTTCCAGTTCGTCAACATGCACAGCTTCGTTTCCGAAGGGGAACAGCGAGAGTTTGGTTATTTCCCAGCAAGAACGCGTGAGTGGGAGCGTAATAATCAGCACGACGCTGAACATTGTCGCCAATAACCAACCCAGAGTTGTCAGAAAACCACCTAATACAAAATTCAAAATATTCAGAACAGTACGCATAAATCCTCTCTGCAGCGCTGTGAATAATAAGACCTGGTGATTGTAACGTTTTTTTAGGCTGGAGCACCTATTCTCTGGCGGTTACACTGTGAGATATCGAAAAAGTCAGGACTCGGCATGACATGGAACTAAAAGCAACGACGTTGGGCAAGCGGATGGCGCAGCACCCTTATGACCGGGTTGAGATCCTCAACGCGGGCGTGAAGGTCTCCGGGCCACAGCATGAATATCTTATCCCTTTCAATCAGTTAATATCTATTAACTGCAAGCGTGGCTTGGTGTGGGGGGAGATGGAATTCGTTCTGCCAGAGGATAAAGTGGTGCGTCTGCATGGAACCGAGTGGGCGGACACCCAGCGTTTTCATCGTCATCTGCTCGGGCTTTGGCAGCAGTGGAGCGCGGAGATGAGTGAAATAGCCGCCGGGTTATTGCAGGCGCAACTGGTGATTATTAACGGTAATCGCGAGCAAACCCACTGGCTGACCCGCCAGCAGGCGCAAACTATTCGTCAGCAAATTGTGAAGGCACTGGAAGGATTACCACTGCCGACCTGTCGTTTAGATGAGTTTGATAACTGCCGTGATGCCTGGCAGCAATGTAAAGCCTGGCTGGCAGATAAAGAGAGCGGTCGAGCTCAGCATAACCAACGTTACACCGACGCGATGCTCCAGCAGTACAGCGACTTCTTCGAACAAATAGAGTCCTCACCCCTGAATCCATCACAGGCGCGAGCCGTGGTCAATGGTGAGCGTTCCTTGCTGGTGCTAGCAGGAGCCGGTAGCGGTAAAACCTCGGTGCTGGTGGCCCGGGCGGGCTGGTTGATGGCGCGCGGTGAAGCGTCAGCAGAGCAAATTCTGCTGCTCGCATTTGGCAAAAAAGCCGCTGAAGAGATGGATGAACGGCTTCAAACACGCTTACATACTGATGCTATTACTGCCCGGACGTTCCACTCTCTGGCGCTGTTTATTATTCAGCAGGGCAGTAAAAAAGTACCGGTGGTCAGCAAACTTGAAAATGATTCGGCTGCGCGCCACAAGCTTTTCACGCAATGCTGGCAGCAGCAGTGTCGTGAGAAAAAAGCCCAGGCCAAGGGATGGCGACTATGGTTGCAAGAGGAATTGGGTTGGGACGTTAGCGACGAGAGCTTCTGGGAAAATGAGAAAATCGCCAAACGGATGGGCAGTCGATTGGATCGCTGGGTCAGCCTGATGCGCATGCATGGTGGTTCACAGGCAGAGATGATCGCGGGTGCGCCAGAAGAGGTGCGCGATCTATTTGGCAAACGCGTGAAGCTGATGGCTCCGCTGCTTAAAGCGTGGAAAACGGCGTTAAAAGAGGAGGATGCCGTCGATTTCTCTGGGCTGATTCACCAGGCGATTATTATTCTTGAGAAGGGCCGTTTTGTGAGTCCGTGGAAATATATTCTGGTGGACGAGTTCCAGGATATTTCCCCGCAGCGTGCGGCACTGCTGGCAGCATTACGCAAACAAAACTCACAAACGTCGCTCTACGCTGTAGGTGATGACTGGCAGGCTATCTATCGCTTTAGCGGTGCGCAACTGTCGCTAACCACGGCGTTCAGTCACTATTTTGGCGAGGGTGACAGCTGCGCGCTGGATACCACTTACCGCTTTAATGGGCGCATTGGCGATATTGCCAATCGCTTTATTCAACAAAACCCACATCAACTCAGTAAACCGCTTAACAGTCTGACCGCTGGCGATAAGAATGCGGTGACGTTACTGGAAGACGATAAGCTCGATGCCTTGTTTGATAAACTCAGCGGCTATGCCACGCCGGACCAACGCATTCTGGTGCTGGCGCGTTACCATCATTTAAAACCAGCGGCCCTGGAAAAAGCGGTAACCCGTTGGCCAAAGCTGAATATTGATTTTATGACCATGCATGCCAGTAAAGGTCAGCAGGCCGATTACGTCATCGTACTGGGGTTACAGGAAGGTTTTGACGGTTTTCCGGCGCCAGCCCGGGAGTCAATCATGGAGCAGGCACTGCTGCCCGCGCCGGAAGATTTTCCGGATGCGGAAGAACGACGTTTGCTGTATGTGGCGATAACGCGCGCAAAACTGCGCGTCTGGCTGTTGTTTAATCAGGCGCAACCGTCATCGTTTGTGGAAGTATTAAAGCAGTTGTCGGTGCCTGTTGTGCGCAAACCGTAAAACCACCGGGGTCATGATGAATGCCCCGGTTTTTCAGATAGTTACTTCAGACGTTCTGCAAGGTAGCGCTGGTAGTCAGGGATTAGAATCTCAACCGGTTCACCAAAGTTTGGCGACTGGATGATGAAATCAGCAGTAGAGGCGTTAGTGGCAACCGGAATATTCCAGACGGTTGCCAGGCGCAGCAATGCTTTGACGTCCGGGTCATGCGGCACGGCATTGAGCGGATCCCAGAAGAAGATCAGCACATCGATTTTACCTTCAGAAATCAGCGCACCAACCTGCTGATCGCCACCCATCGGGCCGCTTAAAAGCGCTTGCACTTCAAGCCCTGTAGCCCGCTGAACCAGATTGCCGGTGGTCCCGGTGGCTGACAGCGTATGTTGCGCTAGACATTCCTTATGGCGCTGCACCCATTTCATCAGCATATCTTTGCAGTGATCGTGCGCAACCAGTGCAATATTTTTGCGGGCGGCCAGGGTGCGAGTAGTCAGTTCCATAAAACATTCCCTAATGTGTGAGATCCCAACAGATTACTGCAAGCGAATCAGGCTGCAAGCCCTGAGTGGCAAAAATTTGACGCGCGACATTAGCGGACTAGCTTACACTTAAGCTATTGGCCAGGAGGATAATGATGACAGAAAATGAGATTGCCAGTATTTTGACCACAACGCGCACTATTGCGCTGGTGGGAGCCAGCGATAAGCCTGACCGCCCAAGCTATCGGGTGATGAAATACCTTTTGGATCAGGGATATCATGTGATCCCGGTTTCACCGAAGGTTGCAGGTGGCACGCTGTTAGGTCAGAAAGGTTATGCCACGCTTGCCGATGTGCCGGAGAAGGTCGATATGGTCGATGTTTTCCGCAACTCGGAAGCCGCGTGGGGTGTCGCCCAGGAAGCCATTGCCATTGGTGCGAAAACGCTCTGGTTGCAGCTTGGGGTGATCAATGAACAGGCAGCCGTATTGGCACGTAACGCCGGGCTGCAGGTGGTGATGGACCGTTGTCCTGCGATTGAGATACCGCGTTTAGGGTTGGCAAAATAGCCTCACCCAAAGTCAGTCACAATAAAAAACCCCGCTCATTGCAGCGGGGTTTCGTTTATACGGCGGTTAGTTGCGCAGCCGTGGCGCCTGTAGCTGTCGGCGAATGGTGCGGGCCAGTTCATCCATGGTAGGTTGTTCCGGATGATCGTCTCGCGGCTCACTGCTCAACTGTGCTTCGGCCAGATAGGTATGCATTGGCTGGCCTTCATCATCTTCCATCACCACATGATACCAGGGCAACGCGCGAAGTTCGTCGTTAGCCGCAAGATCGTCGGGTTCAGGTTCATCAAGCGAGTAAACCGGGTCGATATCTACCACCACGCCCAGGTAGCCCAGCAGCGAGTGACGCACCTGCTGGCCAATGCCGAATTTGCTGGTAATCATCATTCTTCCTCCCGGGGGAAATAGCGCCTTTACTCTATATATAGACACCATTTCGCTTTTCAAGTTACATAACGCGGCAGGCAAACCCTTTCAAATACAGCCCTTCCGGGTAAGTCGCAATCACCGGGTGATCGGCTGCCTGACGGAACTGCTCTATAAATTGTACATCACGACCGGCATCTATTGCGGCGTCAGCGATGATTTTCTGGAATAAATCGGTGGTCATCAGGCCAGAACAGGAGAAGGTCAGCAGCACACCGCCTGGATTGAGCAACTGGATAGCCAGCATGTTGATGTCTTTATAACCACGGCAAGCCCCCATCAGTTGGCTTTTGTTCTCAACGAATTTTGGCGGGTCCATCACGATGACATCGAACTTCTCGCCCTGATCGCGATATTTACGCAGCAGTTTGAACACGTCGTCGCGCACAAATTCGGCTTTGCTGAGGTCGAGTTTATTCAGCTCAACGTTTTGACGTGCGATATCCAGCGCTTCCTGAGACGTGTCGACGCTGGTGACCTGGCGGCAACCGCCCATCAGTGCGGAGACCGCAAAACCACCGGTGTAAGAGAAGCAGTTCAATACACGCTTATCTTCCACGTAGCGGCGAACCGCCAGACGGCTGTCGCGCTGATCGAGGTAGTAACCCGTTTTATGGCCGCCCTGAATATCCACCAGCAGTTTCATACCGTGTTCTTCAATAGGCATTAGCGCTGGCGGCAGTTCACCGGTTACGGGTCCCTGAGTCAATTCCATGCCTTCTTTCTTACGCACCGCAACATCACTGCGATCGTAGATAGCACACTCAGGGTAGAGCGTTTGCAGAGCGCTTATCAGTGCGGCACGCTGATATTCCGCCCCGGCGCTCAGTAACTGAAGTACCAGGAAGGAGCCAAAACGGTCGATGGTGACGCCCGGCAGACCGTCAGATTCCCCAGCGATGAGGCGATAGCTGTCCAGACCGTCTTTCTGCGCCAGCCAATCACGCCACTGTTGCGCCTGCTGTAAACGGCGAACGAAGAAATCGATATCAATGGTTTCATTGGCGTCAAATGTCCAGACGCGAGCACGGATTTGCGATGATGGAGAATACGCACCGCGGGCTAGCCATTTCCCCTGGCTATCGACAATATCAATGGTCTCGCCGAGGCTGGCTTTGCCTTCCATGCGCGCGACTGCACCGGAAAAGACCCAGGGATGACGGCGCAACAATGATTTTTCGCGCCCTTTGGCTAACACTAAACGTACACTCATAATTTTATAATCTGGCTGTTTTGATGGGAAAGGCTGCATTTTCCCGACTTCCCTGCATAAATGCAACGAACGACGGAAGAATGTCAGGACAATTGACGCTAAAGTCAGGTGGTTCATCACCAGCGTTTGCGAGGAGTTAACGTGGATAAATGTGTAATCTGTTGGGTTTACGGTCAGGTACAGGGCGTCGGTTTTCGCTATTTTACCCAGCAGGAAGCGCTACGGCTAGGGATACGTGGCTATGCGCGGAATCTGGATGACGGTAGCGTCGAAGTGGTGGCCTGTGGCGAAGATGAGGCAGTAGAGAAACTGCTGGCGTGGCTAAAAGCGGGTGGGCCCAGGAGCGCCCGGATTGATAAAGTTCTGGCCGAGCCTCATCAACCCGAAAAAGCGTGGAACGACTTCAGTATTCGCTATTAAATGCACTTTACCGGTTTAGGCAGGCCGGCAATTTTTGTGGCCTGTTTGGCTGGGCCTTTCGGGAACAGGCGATACAGATAACGGCTGTTGCCTTTCTCTTCACCAAAGGTGTTGGCCATCGCTTTTACCAGCATACGGATGGCGGGAGAGGTGTTGAACTCCAGGTAAAATTCGTGCACAAAACGAACCACTTCCCAATGTTCCGGGCTTAACGTGATCCCTTCTTTTTCGGCAATGGCCACTGCCAGACCTTCACTCCATAGCGTGGAGTCTTTGAGATAACCGTCGTTATCCGTCTCGATTTCGGTATTTTCGTAGATAAGCATAATTTTTCACACAACATACAGATGGCGGGAAGTGTAGCAAATAAAAAGGCCCCGCATAAGCGAGGCCTCAAGGTGTGTGCGATTTCGGGTTAGTCGCGGCTTGCGAAGCCCAGGATGCTCAGCAGGCTAACGAAGATGTTGTACAGAGATACGTACAGGCTCACCGTTGCGCGGATGTAGTTGGTTTCACCACCGCGGATAATGTTGCTGGTTTCATACAGGATGGCACCTGAAGAAATCAGGATAAACACCGCGCTGATAGCCAGATGCAGGGCCGGTAGCTGCAGGAAGATGTTAGCCACCATACCAATCAGCACCACCACGATACCTGCCATCAGCATACCGCCGAGGAAGGACATATCTTTACGGGTGGTTAACACGTAGGCGGAGCAGCTAAAGAACACCAGTGCCGTACCGCCCAGCGCCATACCGATGACATCGCCCATGCCCGCTGACAGGTAGGCATTCAGAATCGGCCCCAGAATGTAGCCCAGGAAGCCGGTGAAGGCGAAAGCAGACAGAATACCGACAGGCTTATCCGCCGTCTTATGGGTCAGGAACATCAGACCATACATACCGACCAAGGTCAGAATCAGCCCTGGAGATGGCAGCATCAACACGGTGCTGGCCGTGGCGGTGATAGCGGAAAACGCCAGCGTCAGGCTCAGCAGGAAATAGGTATTACGCAGGACTTTGTGGGTGCTCAGTAGCGATGAGCGGTCACGCGATGAAGTAATTATGCGATCCATGAGTCACTCTCTTTATGACGGATGTTATTAATGGCTAAGCATAAAAAAAGTCTTCTTTATTCCCAAATGGTTTTACCCATCTTTACTCTGCCGAATCAGAGGATTACGGGCAAGTCACAAATTCACACCACAGCGCCAGAAATAGCGAGATCGATATCTTATAGGTTATTGAAAGAACTTGCGTAATTCAATGTGCATGCCGAAAGTGAAAAGGGTAAAAACAACAAGGCAATGGAAATGAAAATACAAAAATATAATGGCATCACGATAGCTTTACTGGCATTGGGGCTAACAGGGGCGGCACAGGCCGCAAACGTCCCGGAAGGAACACCGCTTGCTGCTACTCAGGAGTTGGTGCGCAGTAATGGTAACGAGCCAGCTTCACTTGACCCGCACAAAGTAGAAAGTGACGTTGAATTTAATATTATCAGCGATTTGTTTGATGGGCTGGTGGCGGTGAAAGGGGACGGCAGTATCGAACCTCGGCTGGCACAATCCTGGGAGAATAAAGACAACACCGTCTGGACGTTCCATTTACGACCGGGGATTGTCTGGAGCGATGGCTCAGCCATTACCGCGCAGGATATCGTCTGGAGCTGGCAGCGGCTGGTGAGCCCCGCGACCGGTTCACCGTATGCAAGTTATCCCGGCAATATGCATATGGTGAACGCCGCTGATATTGCGCAGGGTAAAAAATCGCCCGACACGCTGGGGGTAAAAGCCCTCGACGATACCACGCTTGAAGTCACGCTGACGCAGCCGACCTCATCATTCCTCGCGATGCTCGCACACCCGTCGCTGGTGCCGCTCGATAAAGTATTAATCGGTCGCTATGGTGATAAATGGGTTAAACCGGAACATTTCGTCGGCAGTGGCGCCTATAGCCTGTCGCAGTGGGTGGTTAACGAACGCATTGTGGCGGAGCGTAACCCACATTATTGGGATAACGCGAAGACCGTCATTAATAAGGTGACCTATCTGCCGATTCGTTCAGAAGCCTCGGATGTAAACCGCTACAAGGCGGGTGAAGTTGACATTGTCTACACGCTGCCGATAAACCAATTCAGCCAATTGCAGAAGACGCTGGGCTCTGAAGTGAATGTCTCTCCACAATTGGCAACCTATTACTACGAATTCAACACCACCCGTGCGCCGTTCAATGATGTGCGCGTGCGTCGGGCGCTGAATATGGCGCTGGATAAAGACATCATTGCTGAAAAAGTACTGGGACAGGGGCAGAGTCCGGCGTGGGTGTTTAGCCAACCGGAAATCGGTGGGGTGAAACTGCATGGGCCTGACTATGCGTCATGGCCGCTCGACAAACGGCTTGCCGAGGCGAAGAAGTTACTGGCAGAAGCGGGATTCAGCGAAAGCCATCCGCTGGCTTTTAACTTGCTCTATAACACCTCTGAGTCGCATCAACGTATTGCCATTGCTGCCGCGTCAATGTGGAAGAAAAATCTTGGCGTTGAAGCCAAATTGCAAAACCAGGAGTGGAAAACCATGCTGGATGCGATGCATACCGGTAATTTCGATGTGGTGCGCTATGCCTGGATTGCTGACTATGACGATGCCTCCACGTTCCTGAATACCTTCCGCACGGGCGACAGCGAAAATACCACGAAGTACAGCAACCCGGACTATGACGGTGCGTTGCGTGATGCTGCCAAAGTGCAGGATTCGGCTCAGCGCGCCAGCGATTATCAGAAAGCGGAGGATCTCCTGGGGCGCGATGTTCCGGCGATCCCGGTCTATCACTACGTGCGTACGCACCTGGTGAAACCATGGGTGGGGGGATTTACCCCTGACCGTCTGGGCTACTATTACACCAAAGATATGTTTATCAAAAAACACTGAATGCGCTGAGCACTGCTTAGAGGCGAGTAAAATCGGTCATTTTGTTGTTTTTTCAGGCGAATAACGCGGTTTTGCTCGTTTTTTGGGCAGTCGTTCGTTTTGGCACTTTACAGGTCCTATTGGGATGTTTATAGTGCGCCTCATTGGAAGCGTGGCCGAGCGGTTGAAGGCACCGGTCTTGAAAACCGGCGACCCGAAAGGGTTCTAGAGTTCGAATCTCTACGCTTCCGCCAAATAAAGAAAAGGGGTTACCGAAAGGTAACCCCTTTTTGCTTTTATACCGCATAACACCCATCGTTTTAATGTGCTCTCTCCTTTTTTGCGCCGTCCCTGACAAAGATCTATTTCCGATCAAGCAACACATTTTGCGCCGCCATCTCGCTTATTTTTGTTTTCAGCAGCAAAAATTGTAGAGGAAATAACCAGGCGATACGTAAGAAGTGAATTTCATCGCAAATAACGCGTTTTGGTGCTTTACAGGCCCGTTTGGGATGTTTATAGTGCGCAGCATTGGAAGCGTGGCCGAGCGGTTGAAGGCACCGGTCTTGAAAACCGGCGACCCGAAAGGGTTCTAGAGTTCGAATCTCTACGCTTCCGCCAAATTAAAGAAAAGGGGTTACCGCAAGGTAACCCCTTTTTTGTTATTGGCCAGCCAGTGCCTTAAACACCATCGCTACTGCATGCGCTCCCGGATCCATATTCCCCGCCAGACTGTCACTGTTCAGATACGATGCACGACCGGCATTGGCTTTGGTCGCGAGGCTTGTGGCATCCGCACCGGCCTGTGCTGCACGGTATGCGGCATCCAGATTACCTGGATTTTGCGCCAGCGCGTCCAGCGCCGGTTGCAGGGCGTCAATCAAGGTACGGTCACCCAGGTCGGCTCCACCGTAAAATTTCATCTGCGCAAGCCCCGCCTGAAGGGCGCTGACGATGGACTTACCGTCATGAATCGCTTGTCCGGCGGCGGTGAAGAAAATCGACATCAGCACACCACTGGAGCCGCCCATCACCACCGTTAAACGCTCGCCAATTAACCCGCATAGCGTTTCCAGTTGATCCAACGGGAGTTGATGTTCCTTTAACAGGCGATCAATCTCGCGCGCACCGGCGGCAAAGGTGGAACCGGTATCCCCATCGCCGACTTTAGCATCGAGGGCGTTAAGACAGCTCTCGAGGTCGGACAAGGTGGCGGTCACCGTTTCCACAATCTGGCGGACCTGCGTATTTTCAGACGGCGTAAAGTCGACGCGGGCGCTCTGAAGCGTGCAGGGCATCGTTTGCGGCGAGCGCAGACTCACCGGCGGTAGCCAGCCTGAGGTTCTGACCTCAGCCAGCAGCGCTTTTTCAATACTCTCTTCCATCACCATCGCGGTAATGGAAAACCCTTTCATATCAAGCGCACTGACCAACGGCGCAGGGCCTATGAGCCAATCGGTGCGAGCAGCCAGCGTGCTGGCGGCCAATTCGTGGGTGAGGATCGCCATTTCGGTCACCGAAACCCCGCCCAGATTGTTGAGCATCAGCATCAGGCGTCCGCTAGCGGGTAATGCCGCCGCGATTTTTTCCACCATCAGTCGAACAACCTCGCGACTGTTCTGCGTATCCACCACGTTGGCACCGGGCTCTCCGTGGATCCCCATCCCCAATTCGGCCTTACCTGGGTGATGGCGGACACCGTCCTCGGGATCGGCTGGAAGGTGGCAGCTGGAAAGCGCCACACCAAGGCTGAATACCCGGGCCATCGCTAAATTCGCCTCCCGGGAGACGGTATCCAGATTGCTGCCGTTTTCGGCAAAATACCCGGCGACTTTGTGAATAAGGATAGTGCCAGCGATCCCTCGTGGATGTTTGTTATCCGGCAGAGAAATATCGTCGCCGACAATGACCATCTCGACCTTGTAGCCCATACGACGTGCTTTTTCCGCCGCCAGGCCGAAGTTCAGTCGGTCACCCGTATAGTTTTTAACGATGAGCAGACAGCCCGCCTCGCCGGTGACCGCCACAATCGCGGTCAGTACGGCATCGACGCTCGGGGAGGCAAACAAATCGCCACAGACGGCCGCCGTTAACATGCCTTTTCCGACAAAGCCTACGTGGGCCGGTTCGTGGCCTGCGCCGCCGCCGGAAATCACCGCCACGCGGGATTTATCCAGATCCTGACGTACCACGATACGGATGGCAGGATCGGTTTCCAGACGAGCGAGATTGTTCCATGGGCTGGCAATAATCGCCCCTTCAATCGCGTCATTAATGAGGTTTTCACGTTGATTGTAGAAAAATTGCGACATAACGGTTTCCTGAGCTTGAGGTATGACACGCTGGTATAGCAGCGTGTCAGAAAGAGTACGAAGAGTGATTACGGTTTGGTTGCCGCACTGCTTAATGTTAGCGGGTCACCGTCGCGGTAGGCATCGAAGGCGTTGCCCTGCTGGCAAAGCCAGGGGATTCCAGCGGCTTTTGCGATGATGGCACCATGCGCCAGCGGGCTTGCGCCGCGCAAACAAATAGCGGCCGTTTTTGCCGCGTCTAGCTGCAAAACTACCGACGGGTAAATATTGTCAGCGATGAGGATAGTCCGGTGCTGCAAGCAGGGTGCGCTATCAGGGGCGTCAGCCAGCTGCCCCAGCGTGCGGTGCAGAATATCTTCGATATCAATATAACGAGCCTGAAGATAGTCGTCGTCCAGGGCCTGATACTGCTGACTAAGCTCGCTCATTACTTGAGACCAGGCCCACTCTGCACGGCATTGCTGCTGGAGTAAGAGGTCATTGACGCTGTTTAGCAATTCCGGGTCGTCGAGCAGGGTATGCTGACCAAAGAAAATAGCGGCAATATCCTCTGAGTATTTTTCTGCCGCCAGGGCGGCAAGGCCCAACAGATCGTCAAGGGTATGACTTACCGCCATTTTCACGCGGCGAAACTCCGCTTGTGGAAGACCTTCTGCTGCCTGATCAAAGGTAAAAATGCTCGGCTGGTAATGCAGCACCTGACCGCTAATGGCTGCGGGGGCCGATTGGCCTTTGGTCGGCGGTACGCTTGTGACAGGGCGTTCGCCAAAGCGATCCTCTGCCAGCGCCTGGAAAGCGGCCAGCGCAGCAGCAGCGTCGGGGCCATTGGCAATCAGACGTAGCCTGTCATGGCAGCGCACTTTTAACAGCGCTATCTGGTTGATGCTGTCAGGTTTAACGCACTTACCGTCTTTTTCCAGCAGCAGGTCGGCGTTAAATCCGGATAACCCCTCGACCAGGCGTGCTGCGGGGCGCACGTGCAGGCCATTCGGATTGGTAATTTCAACAATCACAGACTGTCCCTGGAAGCTATCTTCAACTGGCGCGAGCAGTGGCGTTGATTCCGTCTCGGCGGGAAAACCGAGCTGCACGCGTTTGGCCTGAAGGGCACACTGGGCGTCGTTTATCACTTTATGAATGTCGGCACCGCTGGCGGCACTGACCGTCGCGGCCAGCGCCCCCTCCACCAGTGGTGCCGGGCATAAATGAACCCGGGCAGCAATCTCGGGATCCAGCAAATCGAGCGCGGTTTCGGCGCTGAGCAGCGCGCTACCGATATCCATCAACACGAGGATGGCATCGGTATCCGCGACGGAGATGATCGCCTCCATCACCTTGATAGGGTCGGTTCCAATAGGATTTTCGGGGTCGTCGATACCGGCGGCGATGGCGAGTCGGCAGCCATCCCCTCTTAACATCTGACGGGCCAGCTCCCCGACCCCTTGGCCCAGTTGGGCGCTGTGAGACACAATTACCAGGTTTACCATCGCCTTGTCCTTCCTATTACGCGTGAGCCGAAGCTGCCAGCATTTGCATCATAAACAGTGCAGAGGTGGCCCCAGGATCCTGATGACCGATACTGCGTTCTCCCAGATAGCTGGCACGGCCTTTACGCGCCTGCATGGTGATGGTGGACTGGACGGCCTGCTGCGCAACCTCACAGGCGGCGTCCAGTGCTGTGGTTAACGAGAGATTTTGCTCGCTGGACTGGCGCAGGGAATCCACTACCGGCAGCCAGACATCGCACATGGTTTTGTCTCCGCGTTCAGCTTTGCCCCGGCTCACCACTCCGTCAGCGCCTTCGCGGATCATTAAATATAGCTCTTCGAGCGTCAGATTCTGGCGTGCCTGGGTGACCTGGGCTGCGCGAATAAAGAACGTGCCAAATAACGGACCGCTGGCACCGCCAACGTTGGAAAGCAGCACCATACCGGTATTTTTTAAAATAAAACCAATGTCTTTGTCAGCAATAGAGGGCAGTTTTTCCACCACCTTGCTAAAACCACGGTGCATGTTGAGACCGTGATCGGCATCGCCGATTTCGCGGTCGAGCCCCGTCAGAAAATCGCACTGGGTGGTGAAGGTGTCGCCACAGCGGTATAGCCAATCGACAATGTTATCTCTGTTCAGTGACATAGCAGATCTCCTTAGTGGCCCCAGTTGAGGGCAGGGGTGTGAACCGGGGCATCCCACAGGCTGAGGGTATCCGCACCCACTTTCAGCAGCGTTATCGAAAAACCGGACATATCCAGGGAGGTACACCAGGAACCGACCAGAGAGCGCTCAATCACCAGCCCGGCATCTGCGCACAGCGTATCTAACCGGTTATAGACTCCGTAAAGCTCTGAAAGCGGTGTCGCGCCGAGGTTATTGACCATCGCAATTACCTGGTCGCCTTTTTGCAGAGCCTGTTTGGTCTGCATGACTTCCTGCCAGCATCCTTTCAGCGGATCCCATTGGCGCAGGGTGCGGCTGTAGTGACCGTTTTCCAGTAGGGTGGCAAACATAGCATCGACGGTGTCATCCAGTGAGGTAAACGCGCGGCGGTCGATACCGGGTTCGCCGTGAATACCGACGCCAAACTCCATCTCATTATCATTGAGTTCAAATGACGGCTTTCCGGAGGCGGGCACGGTGCAGGCGCCCAGCGCAATACCGATAGAGTGGCCCTGGTTATTGAGCTGGCGCCCGAGACTGGCGCAGGCTTCCAGGCTGTCGCCGCGCTCTGCGGCAGCGCCCATCAATTTTTCTATCAGTACCGTATTGGCGACGCCGCGTCGCCCGGCGGTGTACAAACTATCTTTGACGGCGACATCATCGTCGACCACCACGGTGGTGACTTTTATGCCGCTTTCATGCAGCAGTTCGGTCGCCGTTTCGAAATTCAGAATATCGCCGGTGTAGTTTTTGATAATCAGCACCACCCCTTCGCCACCGTCAACATGCATGGCGCACTCGAAAATTTTATCCGGCGTGGGTGAGGTGAAAATCTCTCCCGGGCAGGCGCCGCTGAGCATCCCGGTGCCAATAAATCCGCAGTGCATCGGCTCATGCCCGCTACCGCCGCCGGAGAGCAGTGCAACCTTACCGGCGACCGGCGCATCGGCACGAGTGACGTAAACCGGGTCCTGGAAAAGTTTCAGTTCCGGGTGAGCCTTTGCCAGCCCGGCCAGCTGTTCAGCCAGGACATCTTCCACACGGTTAATCAATTTTTTCATGTTGTGTACTCCGCTGGATGTTTTAAGAGGCGACGGTAAGGTTGCCTCCTGAGTAGGGTTCCGGTGGCGATAAGGTAAATTCCGATACCGTGACCGATGAAGTGATTCTCGCCTGGTAGAGAAAAAAGAAAATCCCCGCTGTTGGAGGTTTCATCCCGAAACGTATTCCCGCGTTTATGTTTCACAATGGAACGTTATTTGTCGGCCAATGATGAAAGTGAGAGCTGGTGCAAGCTTAATTACCGTGCAGGTGAGCCAGGATTCATCGGCCAGGCGGGGTGACGCTATTATTTTTAGTCATTCAAGTTCAGAATAGCGAAATCCAGATTAATTAAACTGATGAATAGTGTGAATGGGCTGCGGATCTGGATCGCAATCCTGACTCGCTGCTCTCTAATGCGTTTCGTTATGGAACGAAATTTTTATGATGCTGTTCCGAAGTGGAACCAAATAACGAAGAATTTTTTTGTTCTGCACCCGCTCTAAAGTGATTGTCACCGCGTCGGCCATGTCAAACATACCCGACGCCATCATGGAAACGAGTTCAATGTGAGGGTGTAGAGAATGCTACAAGTTATTCAATCTCCAGCAAAATATCTTCAGGGTCCTGATGCATCAGCCTTATTCGGTCAGTATGCCAAAAACCTGGCGGATAACTATTTTGTGATTGCCGACGATTTTGTGATGAAACTGGCCGGTGACAAAGTGTTGAACGGCCTGCATGAAAATGGCATCAGCAGTCATGCTGAACGCTTTAATGGTGAATGCAGCCATGCGGAGATTAACCGCCTCGGCGCGATAGCGAAACAAAAGGGCTGCAAAGGCGTCGTCGGTATTGGTGGGGGGAAAACCCTCGATACCGCGAAGGCTATTGGTTATTACCAGCATCTGCCGGTGGTGGTGATCCCAACCATCGCCTCAACTGATGCGCCAACCAGCGCGCTGTCGGTCATTTATACCGAAGCCGGTGAGTTTGAAGAGTATCTGGTCTATCCGAAAAACCCCGACATGGTGGTGATGGATACGGCGATTATCGCCAAAGCGCCGGTTCGCTTACTGGTTGCCGGGATGGGGGATGCGCTTTCCACCTGGTTTGAAGCAAAAGCCTGTTTCGATGCGCGTGCCGTCAGCATGGCGGGTGGACAGTCTACGGCGGCAGCGCTGAGTCTGGCGCGCCTGTGCTATGACACCTTGCTGGCGGAAGGGGAGAAAGCCCGTCTGGCCGCCGAGGCCGGAGTGGTCACCATGGCACTGGAGCGTATTGTGGAAGCCAATACCTATCTGAGCGGCATCGGCTTTGAAAGCAGTGGCCTGGCGGCGGCGCACGCTATCCATAACGGTTTCACTATCCTCGAAGAGTGTCACCACTTATACCACGGCGAAAAAGTCGCTTTCGGTACGCTGTCCCAACTGGTGCTGCAAAACAGCCCGATGGAAGAAATTGAAACGGTTCTTGGCTTCTGTCAAAAAGTCGGGCTGCCAATGACGCTTTCTCAGATGGGCGTGAAGGACGGCATTGAAGAGAAAATTCTCGCCGTGGCGAAGGCCACCTGCGCAGAAGGGGAAACCATCCACAACATGCAGTTCCCGGTGACGGCACAAAGCGTGTATGGCGCGATTCTTGCCGCTGACCGTCTGGGCGCTCAGTGGATGGCAACACACTAAATTTTTGCGCTGACCGTTCCTGTAATCTGCGCTCCACCGTGTTGTTGTTTTCCCCCGGCGTCCTCGTAGACGATGCCGGGGGTTATTGTTTTTATACGGGATGCACAGAAAGAAGGAATGACACAGATGACCACGCCGAATGAACAGACCGAACAGGCTCAGGTGACATTTATTGCCCAATCCTGGCACCGCTGCGGCAAGATGATGCAGCGCGAAACCTGGAGCACTCCGCATCAGGCACAGGGTCTGACGTTTGCGTCTATCAGCCGTCGTAAGACCGCGCTGTTGACCATTGGGCAAGCCGCACTCGAAGATGCGTGGGAGTATATGGATGGTCGCCCGTGTGCGCTGTTCATTCTCGATGAGTCCGCCTGTATTCTCACCCGCTGCGGCCACCCTCAGACGCTTGAACAGCTGGATAAACTAGGCTTCCACGCCGGGAGTTACTGCGCAGAAAGTATCATCGGCACCTGTGCTCTCTCGCTGGCCTCGCTGGTGGGGCAACCGGTAAAAACGCTGGGCGAACAGCATTTTAAACAAGCGCTGTTCCCATGGGCTTTCTGTTCTACGCCAATATTTGATAACCACGGTCGGCTCTCGGGCTCCATCGCCCTGGTTTGCCTGGCGCCAGAATCCGGGAGCGCCGATCTGTCGTTGACGCTAGCCATGGCCAGGGAAGTGGGGAATTCGCTGCTGACCGACAGTTTGCTGGCGGAGTCTAACCGCCACCTTAACCAGATGTACGGTCTGCTCGAAAGTATGGATGACGGCGTGATGGCGTGGAATGAAGCGGGCATATTGCAGTTTCTCAACCCTCAGGCGGCACGACTTCTACACCTCGATGCTCAAGCCTGCCAGGGTAAAAACATTGCTGATTTGGTGACGCTCCCGGCGCTGCTCCGGCGAGCCATTAAACACGCCAGACCGCTGAGCCATGCGGAAGTGACTTTTGAAAGCCAGCATCAGTTTGTCGATGCGGTGATCACCCTTAAACCGATAGTGGAAGCTCAGGGCACCAGCTTTATTCTGCTGCTTCACCCCGTAGAGCAGATGCGTCAATTGATGACCAGCCAACTGGGAAAAGTTAGCCACACCTTTGCGCAGATGTCGGCGGACGATGCAGAAACCCGGCGGGTGATTCATTTTGGCCGCCAGGCGTCGCGCGGCAGCTTCCCGGTATTGATGTGCGGTGAAGAGGGTGTAGGTAAGGAGCTGATTGCACAAGCGATTCATAATGAAAGCGAGCGGGCCGCGGGGCCATTTATCGCCGTCAACTGCCAATTGTATGCCGATAATGCCCTCGGGCTGGATTTTATGGGGAGCACGGCGACGGAAGACGATAACGGACGCCTCAGTCGTCTTGAACTGGCCTCCGGTGGGACACTCTTTCTTGAGAAGGTTGAGTATCTGGCGCCCGAGCTACAGTCCATTTTGCTTCAGGTGATAAAGCAGGGTGTCGTCACCCGCCTTGATGCGCGCAGGCTGGTTCCGGTGGATGTAAAAGTGATTGCGACCACCACCACGGATTTAGAAAATCTGGTTGAACAAAACCGCTTTAGTCGGCAGCTCTACTATGCGCTGCACTCTTTTGAGATCAGCATTCCCCCGCTGCGCGAGCGACGTAACAGCATCCCTTCGTTGGTTCACAGCCGGTTACGCACCCTGGAACGGCGTTTTTCATCACGGCTGAAGGTGGATGACGATGCCCTTGCACAGTTGGTGGCTTACTCCTGGCCGGGGAATGATTTTGAGCTGAACAGTATTGTTGAAAATATCGCTATCAGCAGCGAACACGGGCATATCCGGTTGAGCAATCTGCCTGGTTGGTTATTCCACGATCATCCTGCTGTCGGCGTAAACAGTGGGTTAATCCCCGCCAGCCTGAGTATTTCGGCGATGGAAAAAGAAGCGATTATTCATGCCGCCAGAGTGACCAGTGGCCGGGTGCAGGAGATGTCCAGTTTGCTCAACATTGGTCGCACCACCCTGTGGCGTAAACTTAAGCAGTTTGATATTGATGTGAGCCAGTTTAAGCATCGACATCAGGAGTGACGACGTTTTTTAAAGGCCACCGTTTCGAAAATGCCTGGCTGTTGCTAAAGTAACCCACTGATAGCAATTGAAAGGAACTCACAGTGGCTGGGATCATTGATTATCAGATTGAAAAATACAGCTTTAAAGAAGCTTCGGAACCTGCGCGACTGACTAGCCAGTGGGCTGAGGTGATGGAAGAGTGCCGCCGGATGGGCGCAGAAGATCGCCTGCGCATTGCGTTGCTGAACGTTGACTACGTTACAAGCTTCGAGTTGCCTTTTCGCTTACTGTTAGTCAGAGCGCCACAATTTATAGCCAGCGTGCGTGAGGAACTGGCGCTCAATCAGAAAAACGTGATGTTTAACGGCAAGCGCTTTGGTTGCGTATACAGTCTGAAAACCAGCATGGATGCTATCCCTGATACCTTTGTGTACAGCCTAGCCAGCCGTATCCGACGAATGGAAAATGGGCAATCGACGGCAGCACCTTATCAGGAGATAGCCAAGCAGACGCGAGTGCCGCGAGAGCGTCTTAAGCTGGCGCTGGAGGCCGGGCTTGACGTCACAGCGCTGGATGCTCTGTTCTGGTTTGGGATCCAGCGACTTGCCGCAGAGGTACAGCAATTACGTAAAACGGGGATGAGCATTAGCACTGCTGAGGCTGATGTTTCGGATACGTTGACCGAAACGACCCGACGTGTGCCGTATTATCGTTGGGTGAAAAAATGATGTATGCGTAACATCGGATTTATTTGTCTCAGGGTTATCTCCGAAGAAAAGGTGATAAATAACCGGGGCAGAATGGTAATGTTCTTATATTTGCTGCGATCTTTCTTATTGATATTGATCAAGGAAGACTCAAATTTTTTACATTTTAAACATCTTGAAGTGTAGAGAAATGAATATTTTTATTTTAAGCAAAAATATTAAATTAATATTTAGCAAGCTAATTTATAAGCTATATTTTTATCATGGTCTGAATTTCAAATCAAAAACAATGAGTTATATGTTTTTTCTGCGAAAAACGTTAACCAATCTTTTTAATTACGTTTGCTAGTGGTTCCCTTGGGCAATTACATTGACTTTATTGATAGCTTAAATCTATCAATGAGGTGGTTTGGTGTTTAAAAAACGATTGGAAACAATTGGTTAAATATCTAATTCTTAAATGAATTGAATGATTGAGGCTGGTAAATAATAAAAGCCCCTAAGAACTCCTCAATTAATTCTCTTATCCCCAGAATGATAATGTGATTTTTACATTATATCTCATGCAGAGTTTATTAATAACCTCTAATACTTTTAAATTGTATACGTACGGAGACGTAAGCAATGAAATATAAAAATATTATCATCACGCATATGCTATTTATGGCTGTGGCTGGGCAGGGAGCCTGGGCACAGGGGACATATCATATAACGGAGAACAACCTGACATGGAATGATGGTCTGACGCTTAATAACTTATCTGATGGTTATGTCAGCGCGCTGCGCGCTGAAGATTCGATATCATCCATAATCAAAACCGCTAAAGGTGTTGATGTCAGTAATAACCATGCCGGTGTATTCTTTTCCGATGGCGCTTCGATAACCTTAATCAGCTCCGTACCTGACAATCAATTTCAGTCTAACAATAACCGCTGGGAAGGGATTCTGGTGGAATCGAAAGCTGATTTTACCATAAGCGGGATGAACGTCAGTTCAAATGGCAATAAAGATAACGGCATCCGCGCCAATGCCGCAGGTCAACTCTCAATTGAAGGGGCTGATAAAGTGGAATTCAACAATAACGCGGGTAAAGGGATTTTCGCCTTTGCTGCTGATAGCGTGGTCAGCATTAGTGGAAAAGATAACCACAGCTCATTCCTTTTTGTGAATGACAATAACGCCACAGCAGGGTGGGGTGGTGGTATCTGGTCAGAGGATCAGGCTCTGGTCAGCATTACCAATATGAACACCGAGGTTAAGGGGAACGGATTAGCGGGGATTATGACCAGATCGGGGGGCCGGGTAGATTTCCTCGGGGATGGGCGTCAATATTTACATGTCATCGAAAATGGCCTGAATAATGATGGCGGAATGATTGTAAGAGGAAATTCATTACTGAATATCACGGGCATGGATGTCTTGATAAAAGACAATGGCACCTATGGTTTACAGGTTGCAGAAGGCAGCACCGCCAATATTATCAGCGCTGATAATATCAAAAACACGCTCTCGGCAAATGGCAATAAAAACCATGCCACCGCATGGACTGAAGGCGCGGGGCTGGCGGTTCAGGGGGTGGCTTCCCAACTCGTTGTGCAAAATATGGATGTGCAAGCAAACGGTAATGGTCGTTACGGCATCCGCGCAACGGAAGGTGGCGTGCTGAATATCGTTGGGGGCGGAGACAATAACATCGACGTTGCTGCCAATAATAGCGCCGATGGCAATATGGGCGATGGCATTATTGCCGACCATGCAGCGTCAAATGGCGATCGTTCGGCTATCTATATTCAGGATATGAACCTCCGGGTGGCCGATCAGGCCTATCAGGGTATTGCCGCCCGCGACGGGGGGATCATCAATATCAGTAGCACCAGCGGTAAGCACTTGCTTGAAGTGTATAACACCAGAATGGCGAACGATTACGGGCAAGATTTAGGTAAAGGCCTGCATGCGAAAGGGGCCGATAGCCCATCAGGTGAGGTTTCCACTCTGGTGATTAAAGATATGGATATCATTGCCAATAATAATGAGCTTGAGGGGGTGGTGGTGGCCGACAGCGGCGTCATCCATATTGAGAGCCAATCTGGAAAGAACACCTTAATCGCCAACGCCAATCGGCAGTATGCGGCGGCAACGCCGAATCAATGGTCGTACGGTGCAGGGCTGCTGGCTCACGGCGTTTCTGCCAATACACCGGACAAACAAGCCGCGATTATCATCAAAAATATGCATATTGAAGCTAATGATAATGGTGTTTACGGTCTCTACGCGCGTGATGGCGGTGTTATTAGCATCACCGGCGATGGTTCGCAAAAGCTGGATATCAAGGGCAATAAATCCACCAACTTCGATACCTACGATGCCGGTGTTGCCATTGAAGGCTTCACTACCGACGGAACATCTCAAAAACCGGCCGCCGTTGAAATTAATAATATGCAGGTCACTATCAATGATAACGGTCGATACGGCAGGTAATGACTCCAACTTATTGATAGTGTTTTATGTTCAGATAATGCCCGATGACTTTGTCATGCAGCTCCACCGATTTTGAGAACGACAGCGACTTCCGTCCCAGCCGTGCCAGGTGCTGCCTCAGATTCAGGTTATGCCGCTCAATTCGCTGCGTATATCGCTTGCTGATTACGTGCAGCTTTCCCTTCAGGCGGGATTCATACAGCGGCCAGCCATCCGTCATCCATATCACCACGTCAAAGGGTGACAGCAGTCTCATAAGACGCCCCAGCGTCGCCATAGTGCGTTCACCGAATACGTGCGCAACAACCGTCTTCCGGAGCCTGTCATACGCGTAAAACAGCCAGCGCTGGCGCGATTTAGCCCCGACGTATCCCCACTGTTCGTCCATTTCCGCGCAGACGATGACGTCACTGCCCGGCTGTATGCGCGAGGTTACCGACTGCGGCCTGAGTTTTTTAAATGGCGGAAAATCGTGTTGAGGCCAACGCCCATAATGCGGGCGGTTGCCCGGCATCCAACGCCATTCATGGCCATATCAATGATTTTCTGGTGCGTACCGGGTTGAGAAGCGGTGTAAGTGAACTGCAGTTGCCATGTTTTACGGCAGTGAGAGCAGAGATAGCGCTGATGTCCGGCAGTGCTTTTGCCGTTACGCACCACCCCGTCAGTAGCTGAACAGGAGGGACAGCTGATAGAAACAGAAGCCACTGGAGCACCTCAAAAACACCATCATACACTAAATCAGTAAGTTGGCAGCATCACCTTAGTGCTGATACGATCACCGATAAAGAAGGCCGCAGCTTTTACCAAATTCGCTTAAGAACGGATCGTAATTATTTAGGCAGTGAAGATAAACCGCTGTTGATTATCCCTGGGATGACGGTTTCTGTCGATATTATGACCGGGCAAAAGACCGTTCTCAGTTATCTGTTAAAACCGATCTTACGAGCTAAAGCGGAAGCACTTCGCGAGCGGTAAAAATCGTAGGGCTAATCACCCGGATTTTTAAATCAGGCACCCGAAAAAATAAAGATTTAGTTTTTCTCTCTATTCAGGGCGCAAAGCTAACACCAGGCAGTTAGGGAAATTAATTAAAGGACGAAATTATGAGCAAACATATTCTGGCACTGACCGGCATTTCATTACCATTACTGTTCTCTCAGGCGGCAAATGCCGCGTCGCTTGAACAAGCCGTCAAAGACAGTTTGCTATGGCACCCGCAGGTCAGTGCTTCAGTCAACAGTCGCTATTCCGCTGATGAAGATCTGCGTGCGGCGAAAGGGGGCTATTTACCGACCTTAGATTTGTCGGCCGGTACCGGCTGGGAACAGACCGACAACGCCAGCACGCGTGCAGCTGACGATCACCGTCGTAATCTGCACCGCAGCGAATCTTCCATCAACCTGCGTCAAAATGTCTTCAATGGATTTGCCACCACCAGTGAGGTGTCCCGCCAAAAGGCGACGGTTAACTCCCGCGCATACTCGGTGTTAAATACCAGTGAAGTGACCGCGCTCAATGCGATTCAGAGTTACCTGGATGTGCTGATGCGCCAGCGGATGGTGAAGTTGGCGGAAGATAACCTGAAAAGCCATGAGCGAGTATTCGACCAGATTCGCCTGCGTACCGAACAGGGCGTAGGACGTAAAGCGGATTATGAACAAGCGCAGGCGCGCCTGGCTCAGGCCAGAAACAATCTGCTGACCGAACAAACTAACTTGCAGGATGCCCAGGCGAACTACTACAGCGTGGTGGGAAAAGAGGCGGACGGCCTGTCAATGCCGCTGACTACTCATATTCCGGCGTCGGTGGGCGACGCGCGTAAGCAGATGCTGGAAAACAGCCCGCTGCTTAAACAGGCAGACTTCGACGTTGAAGCCACTCGACAGCAGTATGAAGCGGCCAAATCACGCTTCTATCCGAGCGTCGATCTCGACCTGGGACGCCGAATGGATAACAACGTCGATGGCACCCGTGGGCACGATCAGGAATGGCAGGCCATGGTGAGAATGAACTACAACCTGTTCAACGGCGGCAGTGATAAAGCCCAGTTGTCATCCTATGCCTATAAAATGCAGGAAGCGCAGGATGTGAAACGCAACGCCCTTCGCCAACTGGATGAAGAGCTGCGTCTGTCGTGGAACGCCTGGCAGAACGCCAAACAGCAGGTTCCTATTGCCAAAGATTACGCCGATCGCAGCGCCGTGGTACGCACCGCATACCAGGAGCAGTTCAGCATTGGCGAGCGTAGCCTGCTGGATATGCTGGACAGCGAAAACGAAGTATTCAATGCCCAGCGCCGTTATGTCGAAATGCAGTTTACGGAGATGTTTACCACTTACCGCATCAACGCACGGATCGGTGATTTGTTAAAGCAGCTTAACATTCAGGCACCGTCTGCGGCTCAGCCGGTAGAAGTGCAGCAAACGGCTCACGCTGAATTACCAGAACTGAAATAATAGTGCGCGGGGGCACTCTCGCAGTGCCCCCAAATGCTAGACTTAACCTGCTGTAATCCCCGTTTTTATTGCCTTTCTCACCGCCAAATCTGTGTATTTCGTCGACAATCCCCATCCCGAAAATTAGCTCAACGCCTGGCACGAAAACGACGGTTATTAAAAGCATTGCGGCACATAACGATAAGTTTAATAAGTTGTGGTGATGTAAAATACTCTTTTAATAAAAACTAGTGATATTTATGCTATTAATTAAGCTTCTTTTGCGCATCATATTTTTGGTTCTGGCGGTCGTTGCTGCTGTGCTTTGTCTGCATGTTGATGTCAATATCATCAAAAATGGTTTGTCTGAAGTCTCACTGACTGAGATTGTACAAGAATCTATCCTCTTGCTTATCGTGCTGATCCACCTGATCCGGGCACGAAAAAACAGTGTTCAAAGACAATGTAACGTATTGATTGCTGGGTTTTTCCTCGCCATGCTTATTCGCGAGTTAGACGGTGTTTTCGACCTGCTTCATCACGGTAGTTGGGTATGGTTCGCGCTGCTGAGCAGTATTGTGACGATCGTTTACGCGCTCCGAAACCCCGCATTGGTCGCTAAACAATTGGCGGATTATGCCCGCACGCCTTCCTATGGCCTGATGGTTGCGGGTCTTGCGACGGTACTTATTTTCTCTCGACTGTTTGGCATGTCTGTTCTGTGGCACGATATTTTGCAGGATGGCTACGTCCGGGTTGTCAAAAATATGGTGGAAGAGGGCGTCGAGCTGTTTGGTTATATCCTGTGCCTCGCCGCGACGGTCAATTTATTACACGTCAAACAAACGGCCTGAACAGGAAATTAATTTCCCCAGGCAATATAGCCCTTTTTGTTAATACATAGCGGTAAACACCAGCAGTATAAGATTATTTTAGCGGCGTCCATTCGGGCGCCGTTTTTTTATGCCTGTTGTCCTTCCCCGAAACCGGGGTAGCAGGTGGCCTTTTGTGATGCGTTTTCCGTGCGTTACCCCGGCATCATCAGCGTATGTTTTGCACCGTTTATTAATTGCAGGTAGGATGCTTCGCGGCGATTTTATCCCTACATAGAATGACGGGAAAAATGGCCTACGTTGTCGCGGACCGTCGTTCGATTCGCGAAACCGGAAGTCTTCCTTTAAACAGACAGGTAACAGGGAAACGATGGAAACACAAAACACACAAGCCTCGGAGCAACACGCGGCTAAACGACGCTGGCTTAACTCTCATGAATCGGGTTACCACAAAGCGATGGGCAACAGACAGGTACAGATGATTGCCATTGGTGGCGCTATTGGTACCGGGCTGTTCTTAGGCGCCGGTGCGCGCTTACAGATGGCGGGTCCGGCGCTGGCGCTGGTCTATCTGGTCTGCGGTATCTTCTCCTTCTTTATCCTCCGCGCGCTTGGCGAGCTGGTTTTACACCGGCCTTCCAGCGGCAGCTTTGTCTCCTATGCACGTGAATTCCTCGGTGAAAAAGCCGCCTACGTGGCGGGCTGGATGTATTTCATCAACTGGGCGATGACCGGGATCGTGGATATCACCGCCGTGGCGCTGTATATGCACTACTGGGGCGCCTTTGGCGATGTACCACAGTGGGTGTTTGCGCTAGGGGCGCTGGCGATTGTCGGCACCATGAACATGATCGGCGTGAAATGGTTTGCCGAAATGGAGTTCTGGTTTGCGCTTATCAAGGTGCTGGCGATTGTTGTCTTCCTCGTGGTCGGGACGGTCTATCTGGGCAGCGGCAAACCGCTGGATGGTAACGCCACCGGTTTTCACCTGATCACCGATAACGGCGGTTTCTTCCCGCACGGCCTGCTGCCTGCGCTGGTGCTGGTTCAGGGCGTGGTCTTTGCTTTTGCTTCTATCGAACTGGTCGGCACGGCGGCGGGGGAATGTAAAGATCCGCAGACTATGGTGCCAAAAGCGATTAATAGCGTTATCTGGCGTATTGGCCTGTTCTACGTGGGCTCCGTGGTACTGCTGGTACTGCTGCTGCCGTGGAATGCTTACCAGGCAGGGCAGAGCCCGTTTGTCACCTTCTTCTCGAAGCTGGGCATGCCGTATATCGGTAGCATTATGAATATCGTGGTACTGACTGCGGCGCTCTCCAGCCTGAACTCGGGGCTCTATTGCACTGGCCGTATTTTACGATCCATGGCGATGGGCGGTTCCGCACCGAAATTCATGAGTAAGATGAGCCGTCAGCACGTCCCGTACGCGGGGATCATGGCGACGCTGGTGGTGTATGTGGTTGGGGTGTTCCTCAACTATCTGGTGCCTGCGCAGGTGTTTGAAATTGTTCTCAACTTTGCGTCGCTGGGGATTATTGCATCCTGGGCATTTATCATGGTTTGCCAGCTGCGTTTGCGCAAGGCTATCAAAGCCGGACAGGCTGCCGACGTCAGCTTCAAGCTGCCGGGCGCGCCGTTTACTTCGTGGCTGACGCTGCTGTTCTTACTGAGCGTGCTGGTGCTGATGGCCTTTGATTACCCGAACGGCACCTTCACCATCGGTTCGTTACCGCTGATTGCCATCCTGCTGGTGGCTGGCTGGTATGGCGTACGTAAACGCGTCGCCGAAATTCAGAGCACCGCGCCGTAAACCCTGTAGCCCGGCCAAGCGCAGCGCCGCCGGGGTTCGCACCGAACTTCCCCGGGGGCGGCTAGCGCCTTGCCCGGGCTACATAAAATTGTCGTAGACGTAGGCCGGATAAGGCGTTTACGCCGCCATCCGGCAACCCACCTCGCTGCCGGTATTTCAAAAGCTCATCGCTAACCCCACGCCATACCCGCTGGTGCTGTTGCCAAACATATAGCGCGCCACCAGGCGTGTACGAGTGATAAACACCGGATACTTGCTGCTGTCCATTTCAATCCCCATGCCCACCGAGCTCAGACTGTCGAAGCCGAGTTTACCGCGCTGATCGCCAAGATATTCGGTATGCGCGCCCTCCAGCACATAGCGCACCGGGCTTTTTAAGAGCGTCCAGTCAAAAATTGGCGCTCGGCGGCGCAGATACAGCCCCAGGTTTTGCGCGGTCGCGCTACCGGCCACGGCGCTTGAGGTATTGCCGAAGGTTTGCAGGCTCATGCCGGTATACCGTAGCTCAATATCAATATCCTGACTTTTAGACAGCAGCTCATAATCGAGCATCAACGACCCTCCCAGCCCATAGGCGTTGAGTCTACCGCCATCAAGAAAGTCGTAGTCGGCATTCTTATGCCGTTCCAGCGCCCATGCCCCGATGCGTAGGTCGCTGGCCATCGTACCCAGCATGACGTTAGCGATAGGCCGCAGCACCAGATTACCGCCCCAGCGGTCACGGTGAAGGCTAAAGTCCCAACCAATACCGCCGGTGGTCGTCAGGCTGTTCCACTTGGTCGGAATACGTCGGCTCTGGTCACCATCGCTTATCACAAATTGCGGATCGTAGCGGCTATACCCCAACGCCCCCTCCAGATACAGCGGGAAGGATTCGCCCATTGTCGCGCCGCCGCCAAACTGGGTGATCGCCAGCTCGCTTTTATCATCCGTACCGGAGCCAATATTCAGATCGCTGGCGGTAATATCCGGCACAATCATAAAGCTCATCAATGTCATTACGGCATCTGCGCGTTGTTTAATGCGATGGCCGTCCGCCGCCCAGGCATCAAGGCTGAACGTTAACGCGGCGGCAATCAGACAGGTGAGGCGGGGCATTGCTGCAATCATCGGAGGTGCAGCCTCAAAGTGGGAGATGCTCTAACTATAGATTCAAGCCGACGCTCTCTCCACACGATGCGTGCAGACAAATCATTACATGCAAAGACTTGCACAATGATTTGTATTGTTTATGATTCGGCTGTTCTGAATCGTCTGGTAAATTATGCGTAATCGTCAGCTTCTCGCGAAATGGTTTTTGATACTGGCCTGCTTTGCTATGGTTATCTGCCTGGCTCAGCGGACGGTCTATCTGCACCATTTTTTACAAGAAGCTGCCAGCCCGGTTCAGATTCTCTCTTCCCCAGCACCCGATGACGCGCCGGTTGGCCCGTCACCGTGTCAGCTCAGCGCCAATTCACTGCTCTGTGCGCAACCCGTCTTCTTTGATGGCGCGCTGCCCGCCGTTATTCTCTTTCTGGCTCTGCTGCAACTGCTGACGGCGGTACGTACTTTCGTCTTTCGGGATACCCCCGTCAGGCCACCCACGCTTCGCATCCATCTCAAAAACTGCGTCTTCCGTGAATGAATAATCGTCGTTAGTACGATTTATTATTCAATTTACGGAGAAAACAAATGTTGAAAATCTTCAGGGGATTCGTCCTCCTGTTGCTGTCGTGCATGAGCGTGGCTCATGCGGCAGATAGCGAGTGGCTGACCGCCCCGCAAAACGATCACGCCCGGATACGCTTCCAGGCGGAAAAGAGTCAGAATCATCTCTATGGGCTACTCACCGTTGAGCTGCAATCGGGATGGAAAACCTACTGGCGCTCGCCGGGAGAAGGCGGTGTTGCGCCGGAAATTACCTGGAAAAATGGTGAGAAGGCGCAGTGGTACTGGCCGGTTCCCTCGCGGTTTGAGATTTCAGGGCTGACCACTCAGGGCTACCATAAAAAAGTGGTCATCCCGATGATTATCACCGGGAACCCGGGCGATGTCCTTGAAGGGACGTTGACGCTGTCCACCTGTAGCAACGTCTGTCTGTTGACGGATTACCCGCTGCATCTGGATTTCAATCAGCCGGTGGATAGCGGTTTCCAGGATGCGTTTGAGCAGGCAATGCGTGCCATCCCGGCTGATAGCGGCATTTCCGACGATCTGTCGGCGCACCTTGTCGGCAGTAATCTGGTGCTGACCGGCACCACGGCGGGCGAGTGGCGCGACGCGCAGATTTACTTTGATCCGCTGGAAGGCGGCATCATCCCCGGCGATCCGCAGATCAAAAGTCGTGGGGAAACGGTGGTTATCACCGCGCCAGTCACCGATGAGTGGGGTGAAAAACCTGCAAGTCTGGCGGGGAAAACACTCTCCTTTGTCCTCACCAATCACGGTAAAGCGCAGCAAACGACGCTCACGGTTGGCGCTGATAAAACGGCATCACCCGTGCCTGATACCTCGCCGGTCAACGTCGGTCAAATGCTGCTGTTTGCCCTGCTGGGCGGGCTTATCTTAAACCTGATGCCGTGCGTCCTGCCGGTGATGGGGATGAAGCTTAATTCGGTGCTGCATTGCGGTACCGACAGTGCCCGTATCCGGCTACGTTTTCTGGCCACCAGCGCCGGTATTCTGACCTCGTTTGCTCTGTTAGCGGCGATGATAACCGTACTGAAACTGACCGGCGCATCCTTAGGATGGGGAATTCAGTTCCAAAATCCGTGGTTTATCGGCCTGATGGTTGTCGTCACCTTTATCTTCGCCCTCAATCTGTTCGGCGCTTTTGAGATGTTGTTGCCGTCATCAATGACCGGACGTATGGCAACGGCTGGCGGAAATGGGCTGGTGGGGAGCTTCTGCGAAGGTGTGTTTGCCACGCTATTAGCGACCCCGTGCTCCGCGCCGTTCCTCGGCACCGCCGTGGCCTTCGCGCTGGCGGCTCCGCTTGGGGAATTGTGGCTCATCTTCATGCTATTAGGACTGGGTATGGCGCTACCCTGGCTGTTTGTCGCGCTGATCCCGAAAACAGCGCAGCTGCTGCCGCGTCCCGGCCGCTGGATGAATACCTTAAAAGTGATTCTGGCCCTGATGATGCTGGCCTCCAGCCTATGGTTGGCGACACTGCTTAATCAGCACCTTGGTAACATGCTCAGTAGTCTGGTGACGCTGGTGTTGACGGTCATCGCGCTGATCGCGTTTATCCGTACCGGAAAGCGCACAGGAACTGCATTCTGGCTGGTGGTGATTACGCTTGCGGCCTTTGGTGGATACCAAATACGCGGCGTTGTGCAGGATGATGATACCGCGGCATCAACCGTCGAGAGCGGCCAGCACATTGCCTGGCAACCGCTCAGCGAAGAGGCCATCACGCGTGCGCTGGCGGACGGCAAACGGGTGTTCGTTGATATCTCTGCCGACTGGTGTGTGACCTGCAAGGTGAACGAGCACCGGGTGTTAAATCAACCAGAGATCATTGCGGCGCTTAACCAGCCTGACGTTGTCGCCCTGCGCGGCGACTGGAGTAAACCGTCCGATCTTATCACCGCGTTTTTGCAAAAACGTCACAGCTACGCGATCCCTTTTAATCAGGTTTATGGCCCCGCACTGACTGACGGCGAAATATTACCGCCGCTACTGACTCAGCACACCGTCCTGACTGCCCTAAAGAATGCTAAAGGTTAACTCACTATGAAAAAGACACTACTCACCCTGATTTTGTTTTCACTTTGTACCCCGGTGTTAGCCGCGCCCGCCCTTACGGCGGCACAGGAAGCCCGCGTGCAGGAATTGGTACAAGAGACGTTGCTAAAGCACCCGGAAATCCTGGCGGCGGCAGCTGAAAAACTTGATCAACAGGATGCGCAAGCCAACCAGCAACAGCTGGACAAAGTGATTGCACAAAACGCCGATTTTCTGTTTCGCGATCCCAACTCCCCGCGTATTGGCGCAACACATCCGCGGCTGACGCTGGTGGTGTTTACCGACTACAACTGTCCGTACTGCAAGAAATTTGATCCGTACCTGGAAAAGATCGTCGCCAAATATCCTGATGTGGCGGTGCAGTTCAAATTCCTGCCGTACCGTTCGGAAAGTTCGGTGACGTCCGCACGTGACGCGCTGACCATCTGGCGGGAACACCCGGAACAATTTATGAAATTTAACGATATCCTGATGGCAAAAAAGGGCTATCACGATGATGCCAGCATTGCAGAGGCGAAAAAGAAAGCCGGAGTGACGGTAAACAAGCCGGATGACCAGAGCATGCAGACGCTGAAGAAGAGCCTCGCGCTGGCGCAAGAGCTAGGAATTCAGGGCACTCCAGCAACGCTTATCGGCAACGAAATGCTTTCCGGCTGGGTCCCCTTCGAACAATTTGATGCTATGGTCAGCGACGCGCTGAAAAAACAGTAAACCGGCATTCGGGGGAGCGATCCCCCGTCTAACAAGAGGCGACGATGAAACGTATTCTTTTATCTGCTCTATTGATGGTACCCGTTCTGGCCTCCGCTCAGGACACCATTCCCGATATCGTTAAACGCTTTGGCGAGCAGCAAAATATCACCAATCTGAAACCCGTTGAGGCGCCCGGCGGCGTGAAAAGCTGGGTCGGTCAGTACCAGGATATGGGGGTAAATCTGTTTTTAACCCCAGACGGTAAACACGTAATCTCGGGCTATTTATATGACGATAAGGGGAAAAACCTCAGCGAAGGCTATTTCACCCAACAGATTTACATCCCCCTTGGCCGGGAAATGTGGCAGACCCTCAACAAGACCAAACCGCTTAAAGAGGGCGCTGATACTGCACCGCGCAAAGTGTTCGTCTTCGCCGACCCGTTCTGCCCGTACTGTAAAGCATTCTGGTCGGAGGCACAGCCGTGGGTCGCTGCGGGTAAGGTGCAGCTTAATACTCTGATGGTGGCATTTTTAAACCCGAAAAGTGGGCGCAATGCCACGGCGATCCTTAATGCGCCTGATCCGGTAAGTGCCTGGCGTGAATATGAGTTATCGGGCGGGAAAAAACTGCCGCGCTTTGATGGTGCAACGCCGCGGGAAACCTTTAATCTCCTGCAACATCACCAAACGCTGATGGACTCTCTTGGGGCGAATGCCACGCCAGCTATCTATTACATGAACGAACGTAATGAGCTACAGCAGGTGGTGGGCATGCCGGATGAGAAACAGCTAATAGACATGTTTGGCCCACGGCCGTAGCGTGCGGAAAGGGGGCTAATCGGGCGAGCGGGTGAACATCAACTCGCCCTGATTGTTTACCGCCGCAAAAATAATCTCGATATGGGGAGAAGGCGTAGGCGTGCAGAGGGAAAGACTCAGCGCACCGCGCTGGTAATGGGCGATAAAACCGTCGGTAAAGTGTGTGCTATCAACCGAGGCCATTTCCCAGACGTTACCCCCACGTTGCTTGATGATAGCCTCTTTACGTGTCCAGATTTGCCAAAAGCTTGTTAGCTTTTGTTCTTCCCCGACACAGGTGATTTCTGCCTGTTCGCCCATGCTGAAAATCTTGTCTACCAAAGCGGGCCAGTTTTTACGCGGGCGTATGACTTCAATATCACATCCCACTTCACCTTCGTCACTCAGCAGGAGCGCAATATGGTCACCGCTATGGCTTAGGTTGAACCAAAGCGACAGGCCAGCGGCGAAAGCCGGTTTGCCCTGTGCGCTGTAGACGATCTCCGGCAGCGGTGACAGGGCATAAGAAAGCAGCACGCGACCGGCCAGCCAGCGTGCGCGTCGGGCACCCTCTGGGGCGTGCTTGATTAAGGCGCAGGGCAGCGACTGCGCGCTTAATTCCGACACTTTCCCCAAAAGCAGCCGATACATGCTACGGCCAGCGCTTAATGATTATTGAGGTGTTGATTCCGCCAAAAGCAAAGTTATTGCTTTGCAGGAACTCACCCTCAATTTTGCGCGCTTCACCCATGATGTAATCCAGTGCGCCGCAGTTGCCATCCGGCTGTTGCAGGTTTAGCGTCGGGGCAAACCAGCCTTCGCGCATCATCTGCAAACTCATCCACGCTTCCAGCGCACCGCAGGCACCGAGCGTGTGACCAAAATAACTTTTCAGCGAGGAGATCGGCACGCTTTCGCCGTAAATCGCTGCGGTAGCCTGACTTTCCGCAATATCACCGCGCTCGGTCGCCGTGCCGTGGGCGGAGATATAGCTGATGTCCCGCGCGCTTATTCCCGCCATTTTCAGCGACTGTTCCATGCAAATTTGCATCGTCTCGCGCTGTGGTTGGGTGATATGGGCCGCATCGCAGTTGGTCGCAAAACCGACAATCTCACCGTAAATGGTCGCGCCGCGCGCTTTCGCGTGCTCAAGCTCTTCCAGAATCAACGTGCCTGCACCTTCACCAATCACCAAACCGTCACGATTGACATCGAACGGGGCAGGGGTGGTTTTGGGAGCATCGTTACGTTGGCTGGTGGCGAACAGGGTATCAAACACCGCTGCCTCCGATGGGCAGAGTTCTTCTGCACCACCTGCGACCATCACCGTTTGATAACCATGGCGAATGGCTTCCCACGCGTAACCGATCGCCTGGCTGCCTGAGGTGCAGGCGCTGGAGGTAGGGATAACTCGCCCCCGCAGACCAAAGAACAGGCCAGTATTGACGGCGGCAGTGTGCGGCATCATCTGCACATAAGTGGTGCCGGTAATATTATTGGTGTGCTTTTCGGTCAGCATGGTGGCGAACTCGCTCACCGAATCGGTGCTGCCGGTTGACGAACCGTAGGCAATACCGGTTTCCCCGTTGGTCAGCACCGCATCGCCGATAAGCCCGGCCTGTTCCAGCGCCAGTTCGGTGGCGCGGGTCGACAGCCGTGAGACGCGGCCCATGGCGCGAATACGCTTGCGGGTATAGTGTTCCGGGAGGGTGAAATCGTCGATGGGAGCCCCGAGCAGCGTGTGCAGCCCCGCATAAACCTGCCATTCTGGCATCTGGCGCACCGCATTTTCATACGCCAGAAGCCGAGCAGACACCGCCTGCCAATTTTCACCAAAAGCGGTCACGCCGCCCATGCCGGTGATGACTACGCGGCGAGTCATAGCATTCCCCCATTGATAGAAATCACCTGACGGGTGACATAGCCTGCAATATCAGACATCAAATAGCTGGCAAGCCCGGCCACTTCCTCGGCCTGGCCCATTCGTTTCATCGGGATTATCGACATCGCTTCTTTGAGCGCAGTCTCTTCCATCTCAATCATCCCGGTGTCGATAAGCCCCGGTGCGATACAGTTGACGGTGATTTTGCGTTTTGCCAGCTCAATTGCCAGCGCTTTGGTGGCACCGATAATGCCCGCCTTGGCGGCGCTGTAATTGACCTGGCCACGATTACCCATCACGCCGGAAACCGATGATAAGGTGATAATTCGCCCACCCTGGCGGGCGCTAATCATCGGCATCATGCAGGGCTGAATCACATTGTAGAAGCTGTCGAGATTGGTGTGGATCACCGCATCCCAGTCGTTGTCGCTGAGTGCCGGAAAGGCCGCGTCGCGGGTGATCCCGGCGTTGCTGACGATACCGTACCACGCGCCGTGTGCATCGTTATCTTGCGCCAGCACCTCACGGCATTGCTCGCGGTTGCCGACGTCAAACGTCAGTAAACGTCCCGCGCCGCCTGCGGCAACGATGGAATCTAACGTCTGCTGTGCCCCTTGGGCATCCTGGTGATAATGGACGCCGACCACAAAACCATCCGCTGCCAGCTGGCAGGCGATGGCACGACCGATGCCCTTACTGGCGCCGGTCACTAAAACTGAACGACTCATGCAGACGCTCCTTGTTGAAATAGGGTGTTAAGTTCTTCCGATGTGGGTTGGAAAGTGTTTATGCGACCGCTTGATACCGTCTCGCCGTTGGCCTCGATGATGCATTCAAAGCTGCCGAAGCGTGCGTCCTGCATCAGCAATGTGACGGTAATCGATAGCGTCAGCCCGCCAGCCAGCCTGCCTGTCGCGCAGACTAATTCACGCGCACCTAGCACCATGCCTAGGGAAAGGCTCTCTTGTTGATGTGCAACGCGGTGCCAGCCTGACCATACGCCCACGGTTTGCGCCATCAGTTCAAGGGCGAACCAAGCGGGCAGATTGCCCTGGGCATCGAGAAACGGAGCCAATACGCCATCGGGCGATACCGTGACGCGACAGGTGGCGGTGTCGTCCGTCACGCTTATTACCTCTTCCAGCAGCAGCATCGGTGCATCGTGCGGCAGATAATCACCGGGTGTTAAATAACAGCTCATGACATTCTCCCGAGCAGGATGCTGGCGTTATTGCCGCCAAAGGCAAATGAGTTGGACAGGATAACCGGGCGCGCCAACGGCTGCGTGCACGCGATGATCCCGCAGGCGGGCAGCGTTTCATCGCGCGGCGAGGTGCTAAAATCCTGCGGCGGCAGCGGCAGGTTTCGCTGCAAAATCAGCATGCTGATGGCGGCTTCAGTAATCCCCGCGGCACCCAGCGTGTGTCCGGTCAAGTGCTTGGTAGAGCTGCATGGCACGCGCTCGCCAAACAGCTCGCTCACCACATGGGATTCGATCTGGTCATTCAGCGGCGTGGCGGTGCCGTGCAGATTGATATAGCCCACCTGATCCGGGGTGACTCCTGCGTCGTTCAGCGCCTGCTGAATGGCGCGAATCGCCCCTTCACCCTGCGGATGCGGGGCCGAAATATGGTATGCATCGCTGGATTCACCGACGCCCAGCAGCGCAATTGGCTGCGGCTCGCGGGTCAGCAGCATCAGCGCAGCCCCTTCGCCGATGGTAATGCCGCAGCGGTCGCGGCCGAATGGCTGGCAGCGCGTCAGCGAGAGCGACTCCAGGCTGTGAAAGCCGTTGATGGGCATCCGGCTGAGCGTGTCCGCCCCGCCGACAATCGCTACGTCCGCCAGCCCGGATTCAATCAGGCGGCGTCCGCTCATGATCGCGCGAGCGCTGGAGGAGCAGGCAGTAGAGAGCGTAAATGCTGGGCCATCTAATGCCAGCCAGTGGCTGAGAAAGCGCGACGGGTCGCCCAGCTCCTGTTGCGGATACTGCCAGGCGCTGCTCGTATTGCCGTTAAGCGTGAGATCAACATGCGCGTCACCTTCGTCCAGCCCGGAGGTGCTGGTGCCGAGCACGATCGCAACGCGATCGCGACCAAATTGTGCAATAGCGTCATCCACCTGCGGCTGGATTTGCGCCAGTGCCGCCAGCAGCAGTTGATTATTGCGTGAACGGTGGGCGCTAAATTCATCGGGGATCGTCGGCAGTTCGCCATCCACACCGGCTAATACTGCGTGCGGGTGGCCCTGAAGCCAGCCGGTGCGCGGACGCATTCCGGGGGCTTCGCCGCGCGTCAGGTTGGCGGCAATCTCATCCTGGTTGTTGCCCAGCGCGTTAATCATGCCAACGGCAGAAATGTAGATCATCTCAGTCACCCAGATATTGAATGGTGATGTGGTATTTAAACACGTGCTGTTCGATGCTGATGGGCTCGCGCTTGCCTTTACGGTTCAGATAGGTGATTTCGGTGACCAGTTTGCCGCGGGCATTGCGCAGTTCGCGCTTGTCGCCACGGTCGGTGAGCGCCCAGTCCTTCGGTAACTGTGGCTGCCAGGCGCTAATCGGCCAGTGGCTGAGCATCACGTCTGCCAGCACCTGGCTGGCTGGCGGCAGTTGCGGCACCACGATCGATTGTTCGGCGTGCAGCCCTTTTTCATCGTAGGTCACAAGGAACAGGCGGATACCGACGGATGACAGCCCGGCCAGGGTGAGTTTCTTATCGTCGGCATTGAGCATCACCAGCAGCGACTGCGTTTTGCCGTTAAAACTGCCGGTAAGAAGCTGCTGGGAACTGACCGTCGGAGAGATGCCCGGCGCCGGTAGCGTGACCCGTGCGCCTGGCTCCAGCCACGCCTGTGGGCGACCTTTTTGTTCCGGCTGCGAATGGCTACAACCGGCTAGCAGCAACGTGGCAACCAGCAGACACCGCCGGATGGCGCTGCGCTTATCCGGCCTACAATTGATGTGCTGGCGTAGGCCGGATAAGGCAACGCCGCCATCCGGCAAAAGGCTACTCAACCCACGAAGTATCGATTTACTCATCGTTTTTTTCTCTTTTTACCGGGCATCGCCAGCGGTGACAGCAGGAAGGCGGTGAAAATGCCGCTGACCAGCACAATGCCAAAACTGCTGATGGCCTGGGTGGCGCTGAAAACCAGCATGCCGAGGGTCAACAAGGTGGTCAGCATTGCCAGCGTAATCGCTAAAAATGAGGTTAATGGCGTCCCGCGCGGATTGCTGAAAAATAGCGTGTAGTTAATGCCAATCCCAAGCACCAGCACCAGCGCCAGCAGCGAGAACAGGTTGACCGTATGACCGCCAAGTGACAGTACCGCCAGCCCGCAGCCTAGCGATAACACTGAAGGAACCAGGCTGATTAATCCTTTGCGCCAGCCCAGACGCACGACTGCGCCGCAGGCAATCACCGCCAGCGCTACCAACAGCAGGCCGGTGAGGATATGGCGATACAGCGCGAACAGTTCGTCGAAGCTGCTCTTACGATCCACCCACGCGACGCCGGTGTATTTCGTGCTGAGCGCGTTTAATGCAGCACTGTTTTTCACCGCTTCAGCCGGTACCAGCACGCCGCTTTCGCCATCGGCCAGGGTGAGCCACAGCAGCCGCCAGCCTTCGCTGGCCGGGCTGGCAAGCCAGTCATCGACCGTCACCGGCATGGCGCTGAGGTCAGGATTTATCGTTGTTATTCCGGCGTTTTGTAACGCTTTAGCCACCGCAGGAGCAGCATTTTTCAGTAACGCTAAATCTTGCTGCTGGCGGGCGAGTGAATTCAATGGAATGGTGCGATACCCGCCGAGCCATCCCTCTTTTTTCGCCTGTTCCAGCGCGGGGGTAAACCGTTCCAGCCGCGCCAGCGTTTGCTGTGCAGACTTGCCGTATACCACAAACCACTTCTGATCGACGCTTTGCCCGGTCAATGCAGTAATCGCTTTTTCCTGCGCCAGAATGTGCTGAGGCAGTGCCTGGAGCTGCGAAATATCATCGTCCACCCGCAGCGTAGCAAGCCCCGCCAGTGAGAACAGCGCCAGCGCCACCGGTAGGCCCACGGAAAGCTTTTTATTGCGTCGCCAGGCGGCAAGCCAGCGCAGCATCAGCACCATCGCCGGAACCGGGCGCACCGGCAGGCCACGACACAGCCACGGATGCCAGAAAATCACCGTCAGGCAGGAGGCGCTCAGGCCAACGGCGGCGAACAGCGCCATTTGGCGGATGCTGGGGAAGGGCGCGAGCATCAAAATCAGGTACGCAGCCACGGTGGTGAGCAGCGCCAGCAGTAGGGCGTTGCGCACTTTAGTCAGGCTTTGCCATGGTGATGTTGCCTCGCCATGCACCATTCGTTCCGTCAGATAGTAGAGCGTATAGTCGGCGGAAATGCCGATAATGCTCATGCTCATCACCAGCGTCATCAGATGCAGTTCGCCAAATACCAACAGCGTCACCACCGTACCCGCCAGCGCGCCGGTGCCAATCGACAGCACGCACAGCAGCAGCGGGCGCAGTGAGCGGAACACTGCCACAATCAGCAAAATCACCCCCAGCAGGGTGGCAACGCCGAGGGTGGAGATATCCCGTTTGGCCTGCTGGCTGGCGTAATCGCTATAGAACGCCGTACCGCGAGAGAGTAGCTGAGCGTGCGGATGGTGCGATTTGAGCGTCTTTTCAAGGGTGCCGAGGGTGGTCACCAGCGTGTGCGTTTGCTGCATATCAAACGACGAACCGGCTAGCTCGCCGTGCAGCAGATACCAGTAGTTACCCTGCTGGTCCTGGGTCACCAGCCAGCCGTCCATCAAGCGCAGGCGCTGACCATTTTTCGCCATCGCCAACTGCGATCCCCGCATCAGCATCAGCGGATCGTTTTGCAACTCCTTGCCGCTGACCCCGGAGAAGGCAGAATAAAGCTGGGAGAGGATCCACTGCGCCTGTGCCTCGCCGCCGTTTTGCAGACGGGTGCGGGTGACATCGTCAACTAACCCGTTGCGGTGCTGCCAGAAGAAAGTGCCCCAGGCCTGTTGGCTTTCCGCATCCATTGGGCCTTTCACTTCTGCCAGCGCCTGCGATTTTTGCAGTAGCGTCAGCCAGTCGCGGGCGACCGTCGGATCCGGCTGTTTCCCGGGGCTGACCAGCCAGACCATCTGACGGTCGAGGCGCTGCATAAATCCGTCGTTAAGGCTCGGCGGAATGGCGCCCAACGTTTGTTTAGGCAGCATCGCCAGCACGCTACTGTTCAGCCGCGCCTGTGGCAGCAGCGTCAGCAACACGCCCAGCATCAGCAGGCAGGCAATAGCCCATAACAGCGCGGGGCGCTTACTGGGCGGCAAAACGTTGGCGTTCGTCATCGGTCAGCTGTGCGGGCGTCAATTGGTGTTGGGAAAGGGTGATATCGGTGCGGTCGCCCTGTTTATCGTTGAGTTGAATCGTCTCCAGATAGGTTTTTCCCGCCAGATCAATGGTGGCAAAAATTTTATCCAGCGGCGTGGTGGTCGGCGTCAGACGCAGCGTCCAGCGACCTTCGCCTTTGTCGGCAAACTCCACGCGGAAGTTCTGTTCCAGCACTTTACGGTCAGCCTGAAAGAGCGCGCGCAGCAAATGATTAAACTGGAACATCTGCGGATTGTTATCCGCGGTGATGGTTTGCGGTGGCTGACCATTGACGGCCTGTACCATCCGCTTGTCGTCGAGCAGTAACTGCATCGGGAAAGGGGCGGTTTGATCCCACAGCAAACCTCGATCGCGGGCGATCAACATGTTGCCCTGAGACAGCAGCGGCTGCGGCAGATCCTTGATCGTGCGGCTTTGCGCGAAGTGGGCGCGAACCACCGGTTGTTCGGTAAAACGCTGCTGGACGTCGTCAAGCGTTAGCGCGCTGACCAGTGGGCTTAACAGCAGCATCAGGAGCGGCAGCCATCTCATGGCGTCACCCCCATGCGGGCAAACAAAATATCCGGGCTGACAAAGCACATTTCGCGGCTTTTTTCTTCCACCGCCACCTGGATGGTATAGCCGGTGGTGGCGCGCTTGCCGCTTTCCGCGTCGAAGATTTCGTAGCCTATACGCAGGCGATTTTAGAACTCCTCAATGCGGGCGCGCACGCGAATACGCTGCTCAAAAGTCAGGGCGTGACGGTACTTCACGCGGGTATCGACCACCGGCCACAGATAGCCGGATTCCTTCATCTGGCGATAACCGTAGTCAAACTGATTCAACAGCGCTTCACGCGCAATCTCGAAATAGCGGAAGTAGTTTCCGTGCCACACCACGCCCATCATATCGACGTCGTGGAACGCAATGGTTAGCTCGACTTCAGCCGTAAAGCGGGGATCGTTAAGCACCCTTACTCCTTGTCTTTGGTATCCGGCAGTTGCCAGAAATCGAAAAAATTAAACCAGTCGAGCGGTGACTGTAGCGCGTAGTGCTCCAGACGTTCGGCATAACGGTCGATGGTTTGCTGTAACGCTTGTTGCCGCTCAGCGCGTGGCAACAGCAGCACTTCTGCGAACGGCTCGCAGTGAATATGCAGCTTTCCCTGTTGGCGCAGGGCGAAAAGGAGATCCACCGGGCAGCGTAAAATTGAGGCGAGAATAAACGGCCCCTGTGGGAACGGCGCGGGTTGCCCCATAAAGCGGCTCCAGCAGACGCGCCATTCGCCGCCGCGCTGCGGATTCACGGCAATTCGGTCGCCGACGATAGCGATCCACTCGCCGCGATCCAGTTTCTCTTTTAGTAAGATGGCAGTATCCGGGCCGATATCGGTCACCGGCAGCAGGTTTAATCCCGCCTGCGGAGCCATCTCCTGCATAATTTGTTTAAAGCGCTGGGCATTGTCGCTAAACACCAGCGCGTTGATGGTTTTACTGCCTTGCAACTGAGCCAGCGCCCGGCAGGTTTCAACATCGCCCAGGTGTGAGGCCAGCAGCAGCTTGCCGCGTGGCGAGTTGACGTTAAGCGCTGCCTCAGCACCAGGGGCAAACATCACATCGCGACCTAAGCGTAGCTCACCGCGCCAACCGGCGATTTTATCCAGCATGGCATGACCAAAACGCAGGAAGTGCTGATAGCTGGTCAGGTTTTCCGGCACTGGCTGATGGCGGGCGTTGAGTTGCGCACGTACCCGGACAATCCAGTTTTGCGAAGCCTTGCGGGCGGTAGCCGCCGTCAGCCAGTAAACGCCCACCACGGGGTAGAGCAGCAGGGAAAAGGCCCGGCGGCCAAGTAACCGCCACACCCACAGCATCAGACGCATCCCCCACAACCCTTTGACTTCCCGCTGACGTGCCCAGTGCGATGAGGTACGGCGCAACAGCAGCGACGGAATGCGTGGCAGCATTCCCATAAATAGCCGTGTGTGCATCCATGAAATTCGCAGATTGTCTTTTAGCGCATCAAAGTGCGAGAGTCCGTCGGGCGGATAGGTGACGCGGGTTGGCACAAAATAGCTGTTATTGCCCTGCCAGTAGAGGCGCACCATCACTTCGGTATCAAAATCCATCCGTTTGCCAAGCGCCACGCGCTCCGCCAGTTGTCGCGTGGGCTCAACGGGATAGACGCGAAAACCGCACATGCTGTCTTTAAGCTGTAGTGAAAGCGTTTCAATCCATACCCAGACGTGAGTGACCCAGCGTCCGTAAAGACGCGAACGGGGAATGGAGTCATCATAAATCGGCTGTCCGGAAATCAGCGCATCCGGATGTTTTTGCGAAAGCGCAAGCAGCGCCGGGATATCTTCAATGGCGTGCTGCCCGTCGGCATCCACCTGTACGGCATGACTAAAACCGGCCTCTGCTGCGGCCTGTAAACCCGCGATCACCGCCGCCCCTTTGCCCATATTCTCCGGCAGGCGAATTAAGGTCAGATGCGAATGTTCTGCGGCCAGAGAGGCCAGCGCCGCTCGCGTGGCGGTGTCGCTGCCATCGTCCACCACAATACAGGGCAGGCCAAACGGCTGGAGGCGTGCCAGCACGCCCGCCATCATTGCACCGTGGTTGTAGCAGGGGATCAGTACGCAAGGGGCAAAGGTCAGCTACATAGACGGATTTTTCCACTGCTGGCAATATGCCGGGCATCGCCGTCGTGGCGATGATAGCTGAAGCTGAGTATCTGACGTTCTGCGTGCCAGTTCAGCGTCAGCGTAACCGTGGCGCCGGGCAACAGCGGCGACTGAAATTTTACGTTCTGAAGCTGCTGAAAACGCCAGCCGGGGAGCAGGATGGTGGTGGCATAGTGCATCACCCAATCGATCTGCGCGACGCCGGGCAGCAGGGGTTGCACGGCAAAATGTCCGCGAAACCACAACAAGTCAGGATCCAGGCAGAGCACCACGTCAAGCTGCTGAGACTCGGTATGCCGGCGCTCAGTTTCGCGGGGTTTCATCGAACAACTCCTGTAATTGTGCATCAATACGCTTGTTCATGCTGTTGACCGGGATGGCATCCACCACGCGCCAGTGGCGAGGAATAGCAACGGGTTCAAGCCATGCACGCAGCGTCCGTCGCCACGTCCGCTCCTGGTTTTTCCCCCAACTGGCACGCGCTGCGTCGTCGAGAACCAGTAGCACGCCTATTGCCGTCCTGTCGCCGCGTAACAGCGGCACGGCGGCGGCCTCGCGAACGCCGGTGAGCGCCAGCAGACGCTGTTCGACTTCGTGCAGTGAAATTCGCTTCTCTTCAATTTTGACCACCCGGTCACGGCGTCCTCGCAAACGGAAGTGACCGTTGGCGTCAAACTCGAGCCTGTCATCAAGCACCAGGCCAAGATCATCGGCGAACAGCGGAGAAAAGACGCGAACTTCCGCCTCTTCCTCACGAAATGAGATCCCGGGAAACGGTTGCCAGTGAGTCTCTTCAGACTGCCGCTGTCGCCAAGCGACAATGCCGGTTTCGCTGCTGCCATAGATCTCATCCGGCCAGACTTTCAGCCATGCGGCAGTTTGCGCCGCGCTCTGCAAGCTTAACTCGCCACCGGTGGAGACGATCATCGCCATCGGCGGGGCAGGCAACTGTAGATCGAGGCGTTTTAAAAACGCCGGGCTGCTGACAAAGGTATAACGTTCCTCAGCCGCTAACGCCGCCAACTGTTCGCTGTACCAGAGCATCCCCGCATGCAGCGGTAACCCTAGCGCCATGGGCAGAATGATGCGAAACGTCAGACCATATAAATGCTGATGTGTCACGGAACTCACCACGCGCGTTCCTGCCAGCCGCGTGGCAAAACGGTCGGCCAACAGGGCGGCTTCGCAGTCCAGATGGCGCACGGTTTTTATCACCCGCTTAGGCTGACCGGTGGTGCCGGAGGTGTAGAGTTCAATCGTTGCATCATCGCGAAGTGCAAGCAGCGGGGGAGTGTGTGGGGCTATCGTCATGGCGGAGGTGATAATCAGCTGCGGCCATGACCCGTCTAGTGCGCTATCGCTGATGACTCCGTCGAACAGCGCACGCTGCTCACTGAGCAAGGATTGACGGCTGTGTCCCGGCAACACCGGCGTTTTGCCCGCATGCAGCGTTGCCAGCAGCGCGACGAGAAACAGATAGCTGTTCTCAAGACACAGCGCCCAGCGCGAGCCTTCGTGCTGCTGTAACTGAGGAATCAACCGGGCGACATCATGGCGCAGATGGCCCAGTGTCCAGATGCAGTCATCCTGCCACGCAATGGGCGTAGAGGCGGGGCGCGGGGCAGTTAGCCACCTGGCGAGCGTGAGCGGTGGAGTCATCGGTTATGTTGTCTCTTTACCCGTTGGCGTACCAGCCATTCGACGGCCATTAATGTGCCCATCAGCAGATAAGCCACCATTCCGTTCCACAGTGTCCAAAGCGCCATGTCGCCATACAGTGCGGTCAATAACGCAATGCTGCCGTTGACGATGAAAAAGGCGCACCAGATCTGCGTCACCCGTCGGGTGTAGCGTATGGCGGCGTCGTTGAGATCGGGTTCTTGCAAACGTGCCAGACGTTCGACAATCGGCATCGCTGACCACAGCGAACCGCCAAACACGGCCAGCATCACGATGTTAATCACCACCGGATAAAATAGCAGCAGTTGATGCGTTTTAAGCAAGTAGCTGGCAGTACATAGCGTGATGCCTACCGCCGCCACCACTTGGGTCACGCCACGCAGCGGCCCTGCCAGTCGCCGGGTCTGCTGTAAGCGCAGCAACAGCACCAGAGCCAGCAGCGGTAACAACACCTGCAAGCCGTTATGCCGCAGACCAAACCAAATCAGAATCGGCCAGGTCAGCAGTAACAGCCCTGTTAACAGGGGGATTAAGGATCGTGAGCGAATGCCCGACACGCCGAATCAGGCCTCTTTGATCAGGCGTTCAACGGCATCAACGACATCCTGCACGGTGCGCACGGCTTTAAATTCCTCAGGCTTTATCTTGGTGCCGGTTTTCTTTTGCAGATGCACAATCATGTCGATGGCATCGATGCTGTCCAGCTCCAGGTCTTCATACAGACGCGCCTGGGGATGAATATCCTGCGGGTCGAGTTCAAACAACTTCACCAGCAGGGCAGAGACTTCTTGATAAATGGCGTTTTGATCGGTCATAACGGACTCCCTCAGGCGCGCTGAGATTGGATATAGGCGGCTAATGTGGCGACGGAAAAGAAGTGCTGGCGCATCTCTTCGCTTTCAGCCGACAGCACAATGCCGTACTGATTTTTTACCGCCAGCCCAAGTTCCAGCGCATCAATGGAGTCCAGTCCTAAACCGTCGCCAAACAGCGGCGCGTCGGTATCAATATCATCCGCAGACAGTTCATCCAGATTCAATGTCGAGATGATGAGATTTTTTATTTCAAGGCAGAGCGCTTGCATCATTAATTCCTGTGCCAGGGGTAGAACCTGATTGTAATTGATGTAAAAGATGCCGGTTTAATTGGCGTGCAGCCAGCGCCGGTTCTTGTGTCTTTGCATCGTAAAAGGGGGCTATTTTGACCCGTTCACCCACCGTGACGGTGAAATGAGGTTTGGTGAGGGGCGGGTTGTACCATTGGCTGTGTTTACCCAGCATATGTTCGGTACAGCGAATCACCACGATCCGCAAATCGCTGCCGCAGCGCACCGCAATATTGGCTGCGCCGCGCTGAAGCGTCATTTTTTCGCCGGGAACACTACGGGTGCCCTCGGGGAAAATCAAGACGGTGTCACCTTGTTGTAAACGTTGCCGACAGGTTGAGAGCAGGGCATCGGCACTGTCGTTTATTAAGTAGTCAGCGGCGCGGATAACACCGCTGAGAAAAGGATTTTTCAGCAGTGTGCTTTTCACCATGCAGTCGGTTTCAGGCATCACCGAAGCCAGCATCACGTAATCAATCAGGCTGGGATGATTGGCGACCACCAGACATCCGCGTTCCTGACGTAAAATATCTTGATTATCAATATGGTAATCGAGCACACCGACGCGTCTTACTACGCTCAGAAAAAGACGAAAACTGGCCGAAATCGAGCGGCGTGCCATGCGACGGCGACGGGGTTTATCGCGTATCACCAAAAGTAACAGGTTAAACCAGACAACCGACAGAAAGAGTCCGCCTAAGCCAAACAGGGAGAAGCAAAAACCGGTCATGGCCCCTCGCCATAAGCGGTTCAGCTTTGAGAATACGGTATTCATGGCTGGCTCCACTGCCATGCAACGCGCTCACCGGGCAGGGTAAACGTCGCGGCACCTTGCAGGTAGTGCTGTAAAAACAGCAGGCTTTGCGGCAGTGCGGTTTCCTGTTGGGAGGGCAGCGGCTGGGTTTCGCAGCACAACGTAAAGCCGCGCTCAATCACCAGCGCGACAGCATAGGGCCAGACCGGCATTTCAGGGGGAAGGTGCGGATGATAAAACGCAGGCAGTGCGCCGTCGAAATCCACCATTAACACCCGCTGAAAACCTGCTTGCAGCATACCCATCACTTCACATAAACCCTGCTGGAAGCTATCTCTGCCAGCGGACAAGGAGGAGGAGACTATCGGCTGTTTGGCGGCGATGGTCAGGTTCCCGACGGCGGCATTATGTACGGATAAAGCAAAATCGGTGGGCGAAACGGCTTGCTCGGTTGCCAGCGCCTGCAAAATACGGAAATTACGCTCCAGCTCACCGTGGCGGCTGGTGTAGAGGACGGCATCAATCTCATGGCGACGCAACAACGCTAGCCCGCATTCGACGGCCAGTTTACTGCCGGAACTCAAACGGCGAGCGGTCATCATTGGAAGCTCGGTAAGCTTCGCCTGTGGAGCGGTAGGATCGATAGCATACGGTTGCTGGGCCCATGCCAGCCATTGGGTTGTATCGCTCAATCCTGGGGCCATCGCCTGCCAGTCGATAATGTTAATTGTAAATTTCATCAACGAAGGTCTGTCATCTACTGGTGAAAGCCATGGCGTGTTATGGCGTCTTTTTTATAATGATATATGAATTAAATACGCACGGCATATTAGCCATAATGTGTATATCCCTGACATTGGTCAGGGAGCGACTCAACAATGTTGCCATGGTAAGTTCAATATTAATTTCATAAAACAAAAGTAGAGCATGGTCATCATTCTAGCGTGATGCCCAGGGCTATCTATCGCCTGTTATCCGATATTTTCCGGACATCATACCTTTTTGTGAAGGGGCTGGCGAATAGCAGGAGAAATTACGTGGATTTGCCGGGTCAAAGCATGACCCGGCGAGTGTCAGACTCTACTTGGATGGGGTATAGCTAAGAATCACCTTATCATCCGGAATATCGGTAAAGCGGGTAATTAAAGTATGGTAATCCGCCAATGGATTAACGTCTTTAAATGCGTTTGGATAGAACATCTTACTCAACGTTTCAATCGCGATAATATTATACGGATTATTGTAAAAGTGGTGGTAGAGCGCGCCTGTATGTCCCGCGACCACTGCCGGAATACTGCTCACACCCTGGCGGCCCAGTAAGGCATTAAAGGCGCTCGCCACCTCATGTTCCTCAACGTTATAGCCAAACGGAATGATCGCCGTGCCTTTGCCCGGACGTTTTGAGCCGGTCATCAGGTAGTAATCCGGGTTCATCGAGATTATCTTCTCGACCGCAATATTCCCGGTGGCGCCCGGCAGCAGTTGTGAACCGATATTCACGCCGCCTGCGGCTTCCACCAGCCCACCCCAACCGTTTCGCGCATGGGTAAAGCAGCAACCGTTATCCAGACCGGCGACCCCGGCAATGGGTTCAATAAACACTAACGGTTTTTTCTTCTCGTCTGCCAGGCGCTGGTGGAGGGTATCCAGGCGCTGTTGATAAAAGTCGAGGTAAGCCTGCGCGCGTTGGTTTTGGCCCAGTACTTTGCCCAACAGGGCGATGCTTGGCCGCGTGTTTTCTACCGGATGCAGTTCGTAATCAACAAAAACCACCGGGATATGCAATGCTTCAAGCTGTGCGAGTACGCCACTTTGCACCAAAGAAGGTTTGGCACGCAGTTGGGCTATCATTAAATCGGGATGGCGTGAGAGCACCGTCTCCAGGTCGACATTACCCTGGTCGGAAAACTTCATGTCGAGGATCTTATCCGCCTCGGGCCATTTCTTTTTCAACACGTTCCAGGTTTGCGTGTCCTGTCTCTTCGGCAGGTTATTCCACGCCACCACTTTGGCGAACGGATTTTCGCGTTCCAGCACCGCCAGAGTGAGAATATCGCGCCCGTCCTGCAAGATAATGCGCTGTGGCTCTTGTTCAATGGTGATGGTGCGATTATCCAGATCTTTCACCGTCACCGGCCAGTTCTGCGCCAGCGCCAGCAGCGGTGACAGCAGCAAAGCCGCGCCCAGTATTGCCTTCTTCATCGTCATTTTTCCCCGTCTTACCTTTTATCGTTATGTTGTTAAACCATCGACCACCACGTGGGGCAGCCCTTGTGAACAGCGCTCGACACGCCCGCGCACGCCGTAGACCGTCGCCAGATTTGGCGGGGTTACCACCTCGTCAGGTATACCGCTGGCAATCAGCGCGCCTGTTTTTAACATGACGGCGTACTGCGCATGGCGCAGGGCGATGTTGATATCGTGGATCACCACCACGGTGACGATATTGCGCAGCCGGGTTTCGCGGGCGACGATATCCATCACGTGGAACTGGTAGTTGAGGTCGAGGGCGCTTAGCGGTTCATCGAGCAGCAGCAGGTCAGGCTGGCGAATCAGAGACTGGGCGAGGCCAATCAGCTGTTTCTGGCCGCCGGAGAGCTGATCGAGGTAGTGCATCGCCAGATGGCCGACGCCGAGTTTTTCAAGTATCGCCAAAGCCTCTGTCTGGGCATCACCGTGGCTGTTACCGCTGGCGCGGCGGGCAACAATCACCGATTCCAGCGCATGTAAATGGACACCAGCAGGCAGTGACTGCGGCAGATAAACCACCTTTTGCGCGCGCTTGACTGAGGGCAGGGTCGTCAGTTCTTCACCGTTTAACCTGATGGAACCCTGCGCGGGGTTAAGGTCTGCCAACGCGCGTAGCAGCGTGGATTTTCCCGAACCGTTTGGCCCGAGCAGGGCGGTAATTTGGCCGCGAGGCAGCTGAGGCGTGGTTAAGCCGTCAATGATCTTCTTGTGGCGATAACCGGTGTGGAGATCGCGAATGACAAGCCCGTCCATTACAGCGTCCCTCGATGGCGAATAATAATGCTCAGGAAGAACGGCACACCGACCAGCGAGGTGACAATGCCCACCGGAATGATGACGCCGGGAACGATATTTTTGGAGACCACCGAAGCCAGTGACAGCACCAACGCGCCAATCAACATACTGCCCGGCAGGTAAAAGCGGTGATCTTCGCCAAACATCATGCGTGAAATATGGGGGGCCACAAGACCGATAAAGCCGATAGGGCCGACGAACGCCACGGTCAGCGCCGAGATAATGCTAATCCGCAACAGAGATGCCAGCCTCAGCTTGCGCACGTTAATACCGAAGCTAACGGCGCGGTCTTCACCCAGACGCAAGGCGGTGAGTTTCCAGGCATTTTTTAGCGAGAGCGGCACGATAATCAGCAGCGCCACCGCCAGAATAGCCAGCTTGTCCCACGATGCGCGCGCCAGGCTGCCCATGGTCCAGAATACCAGCCCCTGCAAGGTGTCTTCGCTGGCGACAAACTGCAAAATGGAAATCAGCGCGTTGAACGTGAAGACCAGTGCGATGCCAAACAGCACCACCCCGGAGGTGGCGACGCGCGTCCAGCGGCTGATACCGTCGAGAACAAAACAGGCCATCAGGGCAAAGACGAAGGCGTTGACCGAGATAAACCATTGGTCTGGCACGCCGGGGATGCCTAACCCGAGGATAATCGCCAGCGCAGCACCAACTGATGCGGCAGACGAAACACCCAGCGTAAACGGGCTGGCGAGCGGGTTATTGAGGATTGTTTGCATTTCTGCTCCCGCCAGTCCCAGCGCCATACCGACCATGATAGCCATCAGGGCAAAGGGCAGGCGCAGATCCCAGACGATCACCCGAGTGCCTGCATCCGCTGAGGCCGCGTGGAACAGGGTATGCCATAGCGTCTGGACGGAAAGACCAGAGGGGCCGAGGGTAAAATCGAGCAGCAGCGAGCAGAGAATGCAAAACAGCACCGCAGCGGCCAGCAGATAACGCTGCACGACTATCTGGCGATAGCGACTCGTAATAGTCAGCGCATCAGATTGCACGCTGGAGTCAAGGCTGGAATTCATTGGATAACCTTATGGAACACGGTAAAGTCAAAAGACCTCCCGCCCGTTCCGTGGCGAAAACTGCAAGATATCCAATATCCTGGAGAGAGCTGGCGACGATATAAAAAGTGATAATGCTTATCAATTCAATACTGAAACTATTAGCGTTCCATTGATTGATTGTTTAAGTGAGACATTGGCGTAGACGCTTTTACGTGTAGGCCTTAACGCTGCGCGCGTCAGGCACAACGGTGCTGATTGCCGGATGGCGGTTGCGCCTTATCCGGCCTACAGTGACGGGTCGCCCGCCGTGACAGAAAACATACAATTTTCGCAGAGTGGTGCGGGGGCTAAATTACCCTAACCTTTTCATTCACTGAGATAAGTAAGCAATCGTGAGGCCCTATGGATAACCCAGCTGCCCAGCAGATTTTGTCGCTCTACCAGCGTCATACCGAGGCTTTTGCCCGCCTGCGCTCCTGCTCATTATTCGAAAAAGCGTGGCTCGACAAATTCATACGAATCGCCGGCAAACCGGGACATATTCTGGATATCGGCTGCGGTACCGGTCAGCCAATAGCGGCGTATTTTATTGACCAGGGGCTTCAGGTGACGGGTGTGGATGGCACGCCTGCGATGCTCGAGCATGCCCGGGCGCATTTGCCAGATCAGCGCTGGATCCAACAGGACATGCGCCAACTGGCGCTGGACGAAACCTTTGAGGGCCTGATTGCCTGGGACAGTTTTTTTCACCTTACTCAGGACGACCAGCGCAGCATGTTTGGGATTTTTGCTCGCCACAGTAAAGTCGGCAGTGCGTTGATGTTCACCAGTGGTCCCGCAGATGGCATTGCCATGGGGCAGTTTGAAGGCGAACCGCTGTTTCACGCAAGCCTTGCGCCGCAGGAGTACCGGGCGTTACTGGCGACACACGGTTTTGCGGTGGTAGAGATGAAGCCAGAAGACCCTGAGTGTGCCGGTCATACCATTTGGCTGGCGGAAAAAATATACGATAAATGAAACTGCGATTTTCCTGACGTGTCGCGACATTATAGCGGTAGCGCAGCGCCTTATAAGTTGACAGGAGGGGAGTATCGTTTCCCTTATTTACCTTGCTGGCGCTTCGATGCGGAAGTTGTTATTCCGGGTTGAGAGTACACTATCTGAACATCATTTATTATTATTGTGTTGACGCAAAAAAAATATGTCTCAATCTGGTATAGTCATCGTCAAAGTTGAATGACGGATTTACCTGAAATAATGAAATACGCACTACTCCTGCTAGCTTTTCTTTCTGCGCCCGGTTGGGCATTGAACTTTACCTCAACGTATTTGCGCTTAAATTGCCCATCGCGGGGCATCGTGGAAATCACCCTGCATGTCTATGGCCATGTTTCTGAGTTGTGGAACGGTCACTTTGAAGTGGGCGCTGGACATCGCTCACATAATGGCATGGAACTGGTGAAATTTATTAACGGCGATCTGCTTATTCATCAAAGCAGTTCCGATGAGTTTCTGTTCCGTTATGTTGGTGAGAAAAACCTACGGCACTGCCAAAAACTGTCGGAAAACCCGGTCAATGTGCGGTCCATACCTTACTATCGTTCGACCTCTGTCTGACGCAAATTATCCTGGGCCCAGGCAATAAACGCTTTTTTCGGCAATGACTGGCTAAACAGCCAGCCTTGCCCCGATTGCACGCCGTGCGCGAGCAGCCAGTCGCGCTGGCACTCGGTTTCAATGCCTTCAGCCACCATCGACAAATTAAGCGATTTGGCAATCTCAATAATATGGGCGGTCACCGGATTACACGCCAGTGAATCAACGAAGGATTTGTCGATTTTGAGCGTATCCACCTCCAGCTCTTGCAGGTAACTCAGGCTGGAATAACCGACACCAAAGTCATCAATATAAATGGAATGACCTAATTGGCGGTAAGCCTGGAGTACCGGCATCGCTTTTTCGGGGGCGACCAGAACGCGTTCGGTTAACTCAATAGCAATTTGTTTGGGTTCCACTCCCCAGTGTGCGCACTGCTGTTTAATTAATGTCGGCAATGTAGGTGAATAAAGGTCGCTTGCGGCAATATTAATGGAAATATGTTGCTCTGGATTTTGCGCCAGCCAGCGCCCCATCTCATCAAAGACGCTTCTGACAATATATTCGGTAAGTTGGGTAATAACCCCTGTCTGTTCCGCGAGAGGGATGAAAATATCTGGTGGCAGCCAGTGTCCATCGGGTTGTTGCCAGCGGGCCAGCGCCTCGGCACCGATAATTCGACCATTTTCCAGCGTCACGATAGGTTGATAGTGAACGGTAATTTCACCGGCCTTTATTGCGTCCAGAATACGGTAGTGGGACGACCGGAGCTGGCGCAAAATCCGTAGCATCAGGAACGTCGCCAGTACGCTAAGAGCCAGTCCTACCGGTAGCCAAATGAGCAATTGGTGAAACCAACTGTCATCAATCGGTTTCGTCGTAGACCAGGTTAACAGGATGCCGCCAACCGGTGGCAAAAGCTGCTGTTTATACACCACGCCATCACGCTCCAGAGTGGGCTTGAAGGTTTGCAGGACGTTGTGCCAGATGTCCCGGTCAATGTCATGATTAGTGGCAATCACCTGATAGCTACGGGTGCTGATAATGGCCGCATAAATGGGGTAAGCGGGGTGGGGGAGCACGTCAATCATCGAGTCTGGATCAATCATCACCATATAATTACCGTGGCTTACGGCAATCTTATTGTCATCGGTCTGGAGATCGTAGCGTGATGTTAACCACACGCGGTAGCCGCCGGGGGTGACGAATTCTGAGTCAGGGACTTTCTTCGATAGCGTATTTCTTAACAAGTCGCAGGACGTGTTGGCGTTATCCAGATAAAAGATGCCCTGAATATACGGGTGAATATAAGACACTTTCTGGATCTGCCGCAGATGTTCCACACTACAGGGTTCCCCGTTAAAACGGTTTACCTCGTCAAGCGCGGTACGGGTTTGATCTTTGACACGCTGCGTGCGTGCCAGCACCCGTTCGGCATAGCCGTCCATTTCCTGATTGAAGAGCTGATTGGCCTGGCGGTGAGCCAGCCACAGGCTGAGAAGAATAGGCAGAAGGATCGAGACAATCAGCACGCATGTGATAAGTCTCACCAGGCGCTGTGTCGTCATCAATAATCCTTAACAAAAGCATTGAGCAGGGTGGGAAAAACTGGGAAACAAATTATATCCCTGAGTAAACCCTCAGGCTATATCAACATAAAGATTATACCTATTATCAGACTTTTCGAATTGTCATTGTGCAAAAAACGCCCCTTCAGAATTAACTAAAGGGGCGATGAGGGCTGTCAGAGCACGCCGAAGAATTTCGGCAGGAACAGCGAGATAGCAGGGATATAGGTAACCAGCAACAATACCAGGAACAGCACGGCGTAGAACGGCAGCATCGCCTTCACCACCTGCTCAATTTTCTGCTTACTGACGGCACTGGCGACAAACAGCACGGAACCGACCGGCGGGGTAATCAAACCAATGCCGAGGTTAACCAGCATAATCATGCCGAAGTGTACCGGGTCGATACCCAACGCGTTGGTGACGGGCAGCAGTACCGGGGTGAGGATCAGGATAAGCGGCGCCATGTCCATCAGCGTGCCGATAAGCAGCAGCATGATGTTAATGCACATCAGGATCACATACTTATTATCAGAGATGCTGGTGAAGGCTTCGGTGATACGCATCGGCAACTGCATGTAGGTCATGATGGCGCCAAACGCGGCGGCAAAGCCGATCAGAATCATCACGATGGTGACGGTTTTTACCGTGCGGTACATCAGTTTCGGCAGTTCAGACCATTTGTAATCGCGATAGATAAACATGGTGACAAAGAACGACCACAGACAGGCGATGGCAGCCGATTCGGTGGCGGTAAAGATGCCGGATAAGATCCCGCCCATGATGATGACCACGGTCATCAGCCCCCACAGGGTATCGACGAAAATCTTCAGCGCCTGACGGAATGGCACGCGTTCACCTTTCGGATAGCCGCGTTTGTGGGCGAAACATACGCACATCACCATCAGTGAAAAACTCAGCAGCAATCCTGGCAGAATTCCGGCAATAAACAGCGCGGCGATGGAAACCGTACCGCCCGTCGCTAGCGAGTAAATCACCGAGTTATGGCTAGGTGGGGTGAGGATGGCCTGGACGGAACCGCTGGCGGTGACGGCGGCGGCAAAGTCGCGTGGATAGCCTTTTTTATCCATCTCCGGGATCATCACCGAGCCAATGGACGCGGTATCGGCGACCGACGACCCGGAAATGGCGCCAAAGAAGGTGGAGGCCACGATATTGACCAGTGATAGCCCGCCGCGAATAAACCCGACAAAGATATAGGCAAAGTTCACCAATCTGCGGGCAATACCGCCCTCCGCCATAATTGCCCCAGCCAGAATAAAGAACGGAATAGCGAGCAGTGAGAATTTGTTGACCCCGTTGGTGAGTTGGATCATGACTGCTTCCAGCGGGATATCAATATACCAGGCACCGACAATGGCGCTAATGCCGACCGCGAAGGCCACCGGCACCCCAATCGCCAGCATAATTGCCAGCGTAAAGACGAGAATAAATGCGTCCATCTGCTTTCCTTTTCTCAAAAATAGGGGGTTAACTGGTGGAACCCAGCATCACGACAGGACGTTGGTACTGCGGACCACGCCAGAGCTTTTCGATGATGAAAAGTACGGTGATAGCAGAACCGATAGGCAGCGGAAGGTAGTTTTCTCCGGCGGTTAACAGCGGAAATTCGGCGACCGGTTGCTCCCACAGCTCATAGCACAGCAGACTGCCGTACCAGAGAATAAACAGGCTGATGGCCATCATCGTGATGTCAGCCAGAATTAAACAAAGGCGGCGAGAACCTTCGCTTAGGCGGTCGGTCACCATGCTGACCGCGATATGGGAACCCGCACGGTAGCTTACGGCGGCGCCGATAAAGGTGAATGTCACCATACATAAAATAGCCACCGGCTCGGGCCAGGAGAGCGCGCTGTTCATCACATAACGGGCGAAAATACCGACGGGAATAACCGCCACCATCACTAACAATGCAATTCCGGCAATCCACATGGAGATCCGGTAGATAATATCCATGACTGACGAATAGCGTTCATCCATAATAATGACCTCGAATTAATACGAAGACTTGGTTGGGCGAATTAATTCGCCCAACTAAAGTATTACTTCACATCCTGAATTTTTTTAATTAAGTCCTGGTGGTCTTTGCCGTATTTATCACGCACGGATTGGGTGGCATTATAATAAGGTTTGGTATCGATATCATGGAACTGAACGCCGTTGGCCTTCATGGTTTCGAGGGCTTTAGCATTATAGGCTTCCCATAATGTACGCTGTTCAACCTGTGCTTCTTTAGCCAGTTTTAGAATTAACTGCTGATCTTCTTTTTTCAGCTTGTCCCATTTTGGTTTAGAAAACAGGAACAGTTCAGGCATGATGAAGTGTTTACTCCAGGTAAAGTTTTTTGCCACCGGTAAATAGTTGTGGGCAACAAAGGTTGGCGGGTTATTTTCGGTGCCGTCAATGACGCCGGTTTGCATGCCGCTGAACACTTCACTGGTGCCCATGGCGATAGCATTTGCGCCCATTGCTTTTAGGGTATCTAGCGCAACCGGGCTGGTCTGGACACGAATTTTCATGCCCTTCAGGTCTTCAGGTTTTATCACCGGTTGTTTGGTAATGAGGTTACGGGTACCGGCATCCATCCAGCCGAGGAAGACCAAGCGGGACTTGCTGTTACCGGTCAGTCGGTCACCGATTTCCTGGCCAATCATACCGTCCAGTACGTGGTGCATATGCGTTTCATCGCGGAAGATATAGGGCAGGGTAAAGATGTTGATCTCCGGCAAAATCGCCGCCACCGGGGCCATTGAAACGCGAATGATATCGATGGCGCCAAGCTGGGCCTGCTCGATCATCTGTTTTTCATCACCCAGCACGCCCCCGGGGAAGGTTTTGATATCCAGGCGACCTTCGGTGGCGGTGTTGAGTTTTTCACCCATATGTTTGACGGCGACAACGTTAGGGTAATCAGCAGGATGGACGTCGGCGGCGCGAAGCGTTTGTGCCACGGTTGCCTGGGCACTCAGTAATAGGGTGGTACCAATACACAAGCTTAACAGGGTCTTCGTCAATTTCATTTTTCCGTCTCCAGACACTTATTAATATCCATTAATGAAAATCATATTCAGAGTAATAACCGCCCGGGTGAGAAGACGGTGAACAGTGACTTTAACGATGTTACCGGGCTAGGTTAATAGGTGTAACAAGTTATTGCGATGATGTTCTTCACAAAAAACGAAATGATAACTTTAAAAATGGTACGGTGTTTCAAAAGTGTTGCTGGGTTCGGGTTTTTGATAAAAAAAAGCAAATGGAATGGTCGGTGATGTGAGTGGTGTCACTTATTTTTGTTTCATTAAAAATAAAACAAAAATAATCAGTTATGCATTAATCATAATATTTATTAGTAACGTTAATATAAATGTTGGTGATGGAAGTTGACGGGGGAATGAAGTGAGGAAATGGTCTTTTAAAACAGTGTATTCATGCTAATTACCCCCTCTCCCTTGAACGATGAGAAAGGGGGCGCCAGGCTTACATCCCTGAGAAGACGTTCATGATAATGCCGCCGCTAATAATCAAAACCATCGCGAAAATAGCCGGTAAGTCTGGCTTTTGCTTGTAGAGGATCATTGAACAGATCGTCACGCCAACGATGCCAAAGCCGCACCACAGCGAGTAGGCGACGCCCACCGGAATGGTGCTCATTGCACGGGTTAGCGCGAAGTAGCACAGCGAATAGGCGCACACCACCAGCACCGATGGCCACAGTCGGCTAAAACCGTTGGTTTTTTTAATCATTGAGGTGCCGGTGATTTCGGAACCGATAGACAGCGCCAGCCATAAAAATCCGAGATTAAACATATGCTATTCCTTGTCCGTTAGTTGGCGATTTTTTTATCGAGGGTGGAAACCGGCGTCGGCGGGGTTTCTTCCGCTTCTTCGCTGCCCATTTTTGAGAACAGATTCATGATGACGATGCCGCTGGCAATAATGACCATGCCGATAACGGCGGCGGTGTCAGGATGTTGATCGTAAAAGGCCATACCTAACGTCGAGACAACCAGAATACCGGTACCAGACCATGTGGCGTACGCCAGACCGACCGGAATATCTTTTACCGCGCGTGAAAGCGAGTAGTAGCAAGTGCAATACAGGACAACCAACAACGCCAACAGCAGCATTTTGGTCATTCCCTCACTGCTACCAAACATCTTGAGAGTGGACGTCGCAGAGGTTTCAGAGACGATAACCAGCAGCATCCATAGCCAGCATTTTGTTTTAGAAGACATAATCTAAACTCCAGGGTTAATTATCGAGGTCAGTTCTTTTTCTGTGCTTTGATAAAATCGACGGCGGCATCGGTCAATACGGCGTCGGGCGCCCCGGCCAGCGACGGATTATTGACGATATCTGTGACAGTCAGATAACGACGAGACGTCATGGAGGCGTGCGGGGGACTTATGCCTGCGCCCAGCGCCAGTTTTTCCAGCATTTCATTCATGGTGCAAAGTGTTACGCCCAGATCCGCAAGCCGCACAAGCGTGGCCTTAACATGCGCAGCATACTGGCTGTCGCCAACTGTACCGCACAGCTGGTTTAACTCGCTGTGCGGGTCAGCGTGATAGCGCAAAGCCAGTACCGGAATACCGGCCAGCAGCGCATCGTGTAGCCGACATGCCACCGGGCTTTGCAGCGTACCGTTCACCACCTCTGCCGCCAGCGGGTAATCAAGAAACGGCAGCAGCAGCGCTTTATAGGGTGCTTGCGGTAGCGCGTGCTGCCAGTCAGGCTGCGTATCACCGAGAGCTTGCCACTGTTCACCGTCATCAATACCGCTATCCAGCGCCAGATGCAGCCGCTCGCCGCAGCCTGCTAGCCGTTGGCGAATGGCATGGCGATACCCCTTTGCGGGCGTCACCATCACCAATACCGGCGGCTGTAAACGTGCAAGAATCAATGTGACCAGGCGGTCTGTCTGTGCATCGGTCATGCTGGCCTCCCTTAGCGAACGAGCGTCACCTGCGCGCCATTTTTCAGCCCGGCGGCGTTTGCTTCTTCGGTATCGATATGGAACTCGAGGGCGAAATCATCGCGAACCCGCACCACCACTTCATCAAAGGTGAGCTGACGCTCGCCGGTGCTGCGAACGCTCACCTTTTGCCCATTGATTACGTTTAACCGGCGGGCGTCCTGCGGCGACAGATGAATATGCCGCCAGGCGCAGATCACCTGCGAATGCAAATCGACATGACCTTTCGGGCCGACCAGTAGCGCATCGCCGGCTTTTTCTAACTGTCCTGATTCGCGAACCGGTGCCTTGATCCCCAGCGTAAAGCAGTCGGCGCGCGACACCTCAAGCTGCGTAACAGGCCGGGTTGGCCCCAGTACGCGGACGTTTTTCAGCGAGCCTTTGGGCCCGACGATGGTCACGCACTCCTCGGCGGCAAACTGCCCCGGCTGACGCAACGGCTTCAGCGGCGTTAAGGTGTAGCCTTTGCCAAACAGCGCTTCCACGTCCTGCTGTGCCAGATGTACGTGGCGGTTAGAGATGCCGACCGGGATCGCCGGTGCCGCTTCGCTCAGTCGGGCGGTGATTTTTTCCTGTAGCAGGGTGTCAATCATGCCTTTTTCCCTTTTTTGTGCGTGGCGTTTTTGTCATCGCTGACCGGGGCGGGGGGCAGCGGTGCGAGAGCGGGTTCGACAATCGGTGCGTCGACAACGGTCTCCAACGCGACGTCGACCGGCGCTTTTGCCCGTGGTGGATGCCCCTTCAGATTACTGAGTGCATCGACGATGCAGCGTTCCGGGCGGGCAATCACCAGCGAGTGAACCTGCGTGTCGGTAGCTGAGGCGACCGCAACACCGCGTTCAATGGCGGTGTGAATGGCGCTAATTTCCCCTTCAAAACAGACGCTGACCAGCCCCGAACCGACCTTACGATAGCCGATGCAGGTGACGCCCGCGGCTTTACAAGCTGCATCCACGGCCTGAATGGCGGCGACTAACCCTCGCGTTTCAATGACGCCTAAACTTTTCATAATCGGCTCCTTTAGTGACGAACTAAGCGAATATCAAAATCAAATTGCGTGAAAAAGGTTTCCAGCTTGTCCAGCTCTTCCACGCTGTAGGTCGGGTCTTTTAAGATCGGATAAGGCATTTCCAGTCGCTCATATTTCTTACGCCCTAGCTGGTGGTACGGCAGCATGTCGATGCGGCGAATATTGCCGCGCTTCGCCAGCTTCTGGACGTAGTCAATGGCTCCGGTAATGGCTTCCCACGAATCGTTGTAACCGCGTACCAGCGGCATACGCACAATCACGTTAGCGCCTGAATCCACCAGCCATTCCAGATTGCGGCGAACGCCTTCATTACCGATACCAAACAGTGCTTTATGGTGGTCGCTGTCGATCTGTTTGATATCGAATAAGAAGGTGTCGGTGACCGGCGCCAGCTTCTGGTAGTTCGCCAGTGGGGTGGTGCCCTGAGTTTCCACGGCGGTGTTGAGCATCATCTTTTTGCATTCACTAAATAACGCGACGGCAAAATCGGTTTGCAGGCTCATTTCGCCGCCGCCGATGGTCACGCCGCCGCCGGAGGAAATGTAAAAATCATAATCCTGCATGATGATCTCCATCAGCTCGCTGACGGTGACGTCTTTACCCATAATATCCAGGGCGCTCTGGGTACAGATTTCTTCGCACTTGCGGCAGCCAATGCAGTCTTTATTGCGGTTAACGAAGTGCTTCATTTCGCCGTTTTCTTCTGCGCGATAATGAATACCCGCCGGACAGACGTTGACGCAATCGCCACAGTTAATGCATTTATCCTGCGAGAACATCACCTGAAACTGGCTATTTAGCCCTTCCGGGTTGGCGCACCACGGGCAGCGAATATTGCAGCCTTTGAAAAATACCAGCGTGCGAATGCCATCACCGTCGTAGATCGAGTACTTCTGAATATTGAAAATGCGTCCGGTTAATTCTTGTGTGTTGCTTATCACGCTTGCCTCCTGAAAACTGCGGACGTCCTTGTCCCATTGCGGTCCGTCTATCAGAACTTCTCAATCACCGTACGGCTGATGATTTCGTCCTGAACTTCTTTGCACAGTTCCACGAAGTAGGCGCTGTAGCCCGCGACGCGAACGATCAGGTCGCGGTATTTTTCCGGCTCCTGCTGGGCTTTTTTCAGCACTTCGTTATCGACATAGCTGAACTGCATCTGGCCGTTGCCGAGAATCGAGGCGGTGCGCAGTAAGGTAATCAGGCCGTAGCGTCCTTCCGGGGTATCCAGCAGCCCTTTGAGGAACTTGAAGTTGTGCACCATGCCGATGTTCATGGTCTCCACGTTCATCTTGCTCACCGACTTGATGATGGCGGTTGGGCCTTGTTTATCTGCGCCCTGGGTTGGGCTGATACCGTCAGAAAGCGGCATCCACGCCAGACGACCGTTCGGCGTGGCGTTGGTCAGCTCACCGATTGGCGTGTTGTTGGAGATAGACAGGGTGCCGTGGCTTAAGGTGGAGTAGAGCATCTTGTACTTGCGGCACTCGCGCTCGGTCCACTCGGTGATATCCAGCGCGTACTGGTCAACGTAGTTATCATCGTTACCGTATTTCGGCGCGTTCAGGCAGTCGCGACGCAGACCTTCAAAGCCTTCGAAGTTGGCCAGCATCGCATCGCGCATCTGCTCAAGGGTGTATTTTTTATCTTCAAACACCAGTTTACGGATGGCAGCCAGGGAGTCGACGTAGGTTGCCAGCCCGGAGAAGATCAGCCCCGGCCCGTGGTTGACCATCGCGCCACCGGCAGCGACGTCTTTACCTTGCTCCATACAGCCTTCCACCAGCAGCGACATCAGCGGTTTTGGCGCGACGTCGCGATGCACGCGTTGGCTTATCACCGTACCGATAGCCGACAGGCGAACAATATGGGCAATTTGCTTTTTCACCGCCGCATCGAACTCTTCGAAGGTATGCAGGTCGCGCAGGTCGCCGGTATCCAGCCCCTGATAGCTGTCAAACAGCACCATGCGACCACGGTTTAAGACGAACTCGATGGCAATCGGCCACTGGGTATAACCGGTAGAAGTCCACTGGTAGATGCGGCCGGATTTCTGTGGCTCCACGCAGCCCATCAGGCAGTAGTCGCGCGCGTCTTCAAAATCAAAGCCTTTGCGCAGCATCATCTTGATATGCGAGTCATCGAAGTGACAGGCCGGGAAGCCCATGCCCGCTTTCACCACATCGACGATTTTTTCCATGTACTTCTGCGGCGACTGGTTGTGAATACGGCAGGCCAGCGACGGCTGGTAAACCTTCACAAAGCGCACGGCGTCCATAATCAGGTAGGTCAGATCGTTACAGGCATCGCCGCCGGAACGCTTCTGACCGCCGACGGTCAGGTTGATAAATGGCTGATAACCAGCGAAATATTTCGCGCCCAGTTCGCTGGACATCCACATCAGTTCGGCACATTTGATGATAAAGGCCTGCATCATCTCCAGCGCGGCGTCGTGCGTCAGACGGCCTTCGCGGATATCGGCTTCAAACATCGGGTAGCAGTACTGGTCAACGCGACCCAGCGACAGACCGGTCTGGTTCTCTTCAATTTCAAACAGCGATTCGACGGTCCAGATACTTTGCAGTGCTTCCTGCAAAGTCTTCGGTGGGTTCGCTGGAACGTTTTGGTTCACTTCGGCGATGGTCAGCAGCTCGGCGCGACGCTGGGCATTCTGCTCAGTAGCTGCCAGTTCACGGGCGCGCGCGGCGATGCGGTGGGCGTAGCTCACCACCCCTTCGCAGGTTTCAATCGCCGCTTTGTAGTAGTAAATGCGGTCGATATCTTCCGGGTTTTCCATGCTCAGGCTGGCGAGATGCGCCTCGGCGTCGGCCTTAATCCCATTCATCCCTTTGGTGAACAGCAACACGTCGTAGCCCGGGCAGGTGTCGCCGCCGCCGTTGATCTGGTGATAGGAGAGGTCGCTGACGAAGGTTTCGCCGCTAAAAGCCCACACGCCTGCTTCACGGTACTGCGCTTCACAGATCTCATCCAGCGAGCGGCCTTCCCAGAACGGCACGATCTCTTCGCGGATGGTTTTTTTATCGGCTTCGCTGATTTCAAACGGATCCTGTGGACGGGTGCTCATGGTGTCGAGTTCGTCGCGGACCCAGCGCCAGGCGATATCCGGTGAGAACGCACCCGCACGCGGTTTGCCGCATGGATGGCCGACGATCAGCTCATCATCCTGAATCAGAATTGGTGCGGTTTCGCAGGCGTGACGGAACGCTTTGGCGCGCAGCAGAATGGTTGGCATGCCTGGGTTGGCTTTCACTACTTCGGTAAAGGCCAGCGCACGGTAAATAGAAACGCTTGGGCGCACGGTCAGGTAGTGGTTGCGCAGGCGCTGCATACGCGGGGTTAACCCCTCGGCGGTTGGCGTTTCGCTACAGGCGGCAAACGGCGCGACAGATACGGGTTTTGCCCCGCTGAACAGACGGACTGGCAGGTGCAGGGCGCTGAGATTTTGCTGGGCGCAGAGGAACATGTCAGAGAGTTCGTTGATGCGGGCGTTCTCAAGGCTTGTACCGTGGAGCAGGGCATCGAACATCGGGTAGCCGTCGATGGTGCAGGCGGCGCGGACTTCGCTCAGTTCTGCCAGTTTGAACCACAGGCACTCGACGATTTCATAGGCCTGTGCATCGGTCAATGTGCCGTTGGCGATATCGTGCTGGTAGTAAGGCAGCAGCGCTTTATCTGCCCCTTCCGGGTTCACCGCGTAGCTGCCGTTATCCAACTGGAGTGCCAGCTGGAACAGGTAGAATGCCTGGCAGGCTTCTTTAAAGCTGCGCGCCGGGTGCGCTGGAACGTGGTGTAAGATCGCTGCACTGTCTAGCAGTTCGCTTTTGCGGTAAGCATTGGTTTCAGCAGCGGCAAGCGTTTCGGCACTGTTTGCCAGATTTTGCGCCAGCGCCATCAGCGCGTCGCAGGCGTAAATGGCGGCGCGGCAGCCGTTGACTTCGTCCATGCCGCTGCGGCTGACGGCGCTGCCCAGAGCGCGGGTTTTCTCTTCAAGCTGGTGTTTAATCGCCAGCACGCCTTTTTCGACCACCAGTTTGTAGTCCGGTGAATCGAGAGCGCTATTGAGGTTAAGGAACTGGAATGCGGACGGACGCAGGGCGGCGCTTTCGTCGTGGAAAATCGCCCCGTGTGGTTTGCGGGTCTGGTTGCCGACGATCAGTTCGTCAGCGCTGATGGTCAGCGGCAACTGGCGCATCAGCTCATAGAAACGGCGCGCCGGTTTGACGGCGGCGGGAATGCCCGCGATATCGCCATCAAGGGCGCTCAATACCGTCGCGTGTTCAGTACACAGGGTGCTTTTTTGTGAGAGTAAACGTTCTGCCAACACTTTGACGCGCGGCGTTAAGCTGTAGTGTGCCATAGGTAAGGTTTCTCCAGTTCTTGTTATCCGTGGCGGTGTGCGGCGCTGCCGCTCCATGCCTGGCGATAGAGTTCGGTTAATGACTGTGCGTCCGGTGTGCGTGGGTTGGTTGGGGTACAGCCGTCACGTAGCGCCTGGCCCACCATTTCCGGCAGTCGGCGGTCAAAATCGGCGGCGTCTACGCCGGTATCGATAATTCCCCCAGGCATCTGCATTTCATCTTTTAACGTCACAATGGCGACCAGCAGGCTAGCGACGCCTTCACGCGGGGTGTGCGCCGGCAAATCCAGCAGATGGGCTAAGCGGGCATATTTGCGTGCCGCGTCGGTATCGCACAGCCCTTGATAATCCGCATTCCACGCCACCACTTCCGCCATCAGCAGGGCGTTAGCGCGACCGTGCGGTACGCGGAACACGCCGCCAAGCGCATGCGCCAGACTATGGGTGATACCGAGTGACGCGTTGGTGAAGGCCATGCCCGCCATACAGGATGCGTTGTGCATTTTTTCGCGCGCCAGCAGATCCTGACCGTCGCGCCAGCAGGTCGGCAGATAGCGAAATACCTGCTGCACCACCTTTTCAGCCAGCGCATCGGAAAAATCGCTGGCGGCACGGGAAACGTAGGCTTCCAGCGCATGGCACAGCACATCCATCCCGGTGTCTGCGGTAATCGCGGGTGGCACAGAGGCCACCAGCGTAGGGTCGAGAATGGCGATATCCGGCAGCAGCGACGGGTCAACCAGCACCAGTTTTTCGGCGTGGGCTTTCACCACTGAGAAACTGGTCACTTCGGAACCGGTGCCGCTGGTGGTCGGAATAGCCACAAAGCAAGGGCGCTTGCGGCTATCGTCCGGACGGGTTTGCGCCAGGGCGAAAATAACTGCTTTGGCGGCATCAATCACCGAACCGCCGCCGAGTGCGATCACCAGATCGGGATAGTGGCTATCCATCTGCTTCATTCCGCGCACCACGGTGGCGATATCCGGGTCAGCAACCACATCGTCCCAGACCTGAAAAGCGACACCGCGCTGGCGCAGGATCTGCGTGACACGAGAGGCGAGGCCGAATTTGACCATCGCCTGATCGGTCACCAGCAGTACGTTTTGAGCGGGCACCTCGGCAAGCACTGACAGGGCATCCTGACCAAAGCGGATCCGCGGTTTTAGTAAAAATTCACTCATTGGGTTATTCACTCCTAAGCGTCCCGAAACACGTTCTCGACAATGGCAACCACCGACATCGCCTTGTAGCGGTCTTTGTTGAGCGCCAGATACTCCTCGGCCAGGACGATGTCGTGCATGCCCGCACCCACGCTATCGACGGCGACCCAGGTCTGGTTTTGCATCGGCTGCTGGTTATCATCTAACTTGCAGATAAGCAGCAGGTTGCTTCCGCGTAGCTCATCGCACTTTTGCGTGGCGACGACATGTCCGACTACCTTTGCGAGAATCATTGTTTTTATCGCCTTATATCAATGTGTTACTTACCAAGACGTTCCAGCACCTGACGGATGACGCGCTCCACGTTCTGCTCGCTTATCTCACCTTCTGCGCAGGCCTCGGCGGTTGCTGCAAAGCGGTCGTCAGCGTGGCTTGCCGGTGTTGGGGAGTTGAAACGGGCATCTTCAAGAATGCTGCGATGCGGATCGGCGGCGGGTTCGGTGATAACAGGCTGCGGCTCTACGCGGCTGCCTGGCGCCCGCAGTTCGTCAATGGAACGCACGCCGTAACCCACCTTGCGGATATTCAGCAGGTTCATCGGCCCGACGTTATCGGAGCTAGAACCGCCGCCCACCGCGCCGCAACCGAGCGTTAACGCAGGCGTGATATTGGTGGTGGCACCAATGCCGCCAAGGGCTGCGGGGGTATTAATCAGAATGCGGTTAACTGGTTTTTCGAGGCAAAACTGGCGGATAACGTCCTGGTTACGGGTGTGGATCACCAGCGTATGGCCAAGGCCTTCGTTGGTCAGCAGCTCCACCACGCGGTGGCAGGCGGCTTTCCAGTCTTCCTCGACATACAGGCCAAGGATTGGACACAGTTTTTCGCGGGAGTAGGGGTTTTTCGATGACACGGTGGTCTGCTCCGCAATCAGCACACGGGTGCTGGCTGGGACACAAAAACCTGCCATCTGACTTAAATAAAGCGCGTTTTTGCCCACCACTTTTGGGTTGATGGTGCCGTTTGGACGCAGCAACAACGCCGCCATCTTCGCCGCTTCACCTTCACTCATAAAGTGCGCGCCCTGGGCTTCGAGCTCGCGATAGACTTCATCGTAAATGCAACGTTCGACGATGATCGACTGTTCAGATGCGCAAATGACGCCATTATCGAAGGTTTTGCTGGTGATGATGTCTTTCACCGCGTGGTGGATATCAGCACTGCGTTCAATAAACGCCGGGCCGTTACCCGGGCCGCCGCTGATGGTTGGCGTACCGGAGGCATAGGCTGCGCGCACCATACCTTCACCGCCAGTCGCCAGAATCAGCGACACATCTTTGCTGTGCATCAGTTCAGAGGTGGCTTCCAGCGTCAGTTCGGTAAGGCCATCGACAATCCCTGCCGGTGCGCCCGCGGCTTCAGCCGCACGTTTAACAATCTCAATCGCTTTCCAGCTGCACTGACGGGCGCCCGGATGCGGGGAGAAGATAATGGCATTACCGGCTTTTAGCGCAATCAGCGTTTTGTAGATGACGGTTGAGGTCGGGTTAGTTGACGGTACCAGTGCGCAAATCACGCCCAGCGGCACGCCCACGTCCATCACTTTTTTTTCCTGATCGTCATGAATGATGCCGACGGTCTTCATATCTTTGATGGCGTCGTAAACGCGCAGCGAGGCAAAACGGTTTTTCAGGACTTTATCCTGCCAGTTGCCAAAGCCGGTTTCTTCCGCGGCCATTTTCGCCAGCGATTCGGCGTGGTGCGCCGCTTCCTGGGCCACGTTCTTCACGATGGCGTCGATTTGCTGCTGCGAAAAGGTGGCGAAAATTGCCTGCGCCTTTTTGGCGTTGCGCACCCGTTCTCTCGCGTTCTGGCGGGAGAGCAAATCGGTATCCAGTTCAATCATGAGTCTATCCTTCATCAGACTAAAAGAGTGCAGACGGGGCGTACCCGGTCAGTCATGCTTTGTGCTGCGACGCGATTTTTTCGATGTCGTTATGTGGACGCGCAATCACGCGAGAGGTCACCACTTCACCGATACGTTTTGCCGCTTCCACGCCGGAGTCCACCGCCGCATTCACTGCGCCGACATCGCCCTTAACCATCGCGGTTACGAGGCCAGAACCGACGTTTTCATAGCCAATCAGCTCGACGTTTGCCGCTTTGCACATCGCATCTGCCGCTTCGATACAGGCCACCAGACCTTTGGTTTCAATCAGACCAAGCGCTTCTTTCATCATGTTCTCTCCGGTTATTCGATAATTTTGTAGTGCGAGATAATCTTGCTGATGTCGTTATGCGGACGCGCAATCACCAGCGACGTCACCACTTCACCAATGCGCTGCGCAGATTCGACGCCGGAATCGACCGCCGCTTTTACCGCGCCGACATCACCCTTAACCATTGCGGTCACAAGGCCAGAACCGACGTTTTCATAACCGATAAGCTCGACGTTGGCGGCTTTACACATCGCATCTGCCGCTTCGATACAGGCCACCAGACCTTTGGTTTCAATCAGACCTAATGCATCACCCATTTGCGTTCTCCTGGCCTTTACGCCTTGTGTTTAATGACGATTTTGTTGATGTCGTTATGTGGACGTGCAATCACCAGCGACGTCACTACTTCCCCGATGCGCTGCGCGGATTCAACGCCGGAATCGACCGCCGCCTTCACCGCACCGACGTCACCTTTCACCATCACGGTGACGAGGCCGGAGCCGATGTTCTCGTAGCTGATAAGCTCGACGTTGGCGGATTTACACATCGCATCCGCGGCTTCAATACAGGCCACCAGACCTTTGGTTTCGATAAGTCCTAATGCATCACCCATGGTTCTCTCCTTTGGACAGGTTGTGGGATTTGAGGAAAACCGTCCGCGTCACGGCGTTAACCCACGGCAGCGGCGTTCGAAGGTCACTATAAGACGTGGTAATTTGAGTGGAATTTAAATCTGAAAGAGATGCTTAATTAGATTATTACTCTGTGATTTAGCCTTTTTTAACTTGGTTTTTATCTCTTTATGCTGAGGTGGCGGGCGTGATTTTGACTTGTATAAGGTGGTTTTTCTGGCGATGTCAGTGCAGGTTTGAAATGTTGCTTAATTGCTAAAATATTACAAAATGCGGGTAACAAGAGGATGCGCTAACTGTGGGCAAGCGCAGGTTTTGTCGTGAAGGCTAAACGCAAAAGATGCGGTTTTTGAGCGGGGTTTGTGGAGAGGGAAAAGGTGGTGTGTGGGAGATCACACTCTGGAGCGTTAGCTTCTGACGTTGAAAGGTTAACGGACTCAATCATCTTACTTTGTCATCGGCGAACCAGCACCGTGCGTGGTGCGGTCATCACATCGAACTGCACGCGGGCAGGTTTGCCCAGCGGTTAGCCGCCCGTCGAGAGCGGCCTTATCCAGGGATGTATTTTTTAGGATGGGTGATGGGTCAATCCAGCTTGCTGCCGGACTTCAGCGTACAGATCCACAGCGGCGAATTGATTGAGCTGAGTAAGATCGCTTTTTCGTTAAGCTTCTGGGCGTTTAAGAACAGTCCGTCGTGGCTATCGGACATCTCACGCATAAAGTAATCGAAAATGACGTTCGGCGACTCATCAATGGATGAGGCGCTCGACTCCCATTTATTGATGAGGTAGTGGCGTTCGGTGGCAGAGATGCGTTTGCTGTTGTAGGTGAATTTGACGTAGCGTTGGAGATACAGCCAGCCAGCGGCGGAGTCGGTGTAGCCTTCAACTACCATCGACCCTTTACCCTGGCTACCAAAGGTAAAGTGGATGGTGCCGTTGACGTTCTCTTTATCCATGTTTTCAAAACGCATGATGCCTTTGGTCGAGCAACTCATCACGCCGTCATTTTCCGCTGGCAGCAAATGCCAGGCGCAGAATCCGACGGCAGCAATGAATACCAGAACGCAAAGGGCAAAAAACGGACGCGGTGCGAGTCTCATTACGGCTTCCAGGAGTAGTAAAAGTAGTTGTCGCAGTAGCTAAACGGATTGTCCTCATGCATCGCGCAGTGAGCGAGGAACACGCGCCCCAGCCCGTTGGTTTCCAGCTTATCGCCGTAGAAGAACAGGAAGCGTTCGCCCGGTTTACAGGCGACGTTTAACCGTTGGCGTACCTCGTCGAAGTTTTTACCGTAGGCGCTGGCGTTAACCGAACGCAGCATGTCGTCACTTGCCAGCAGTTCACACTGGCTGTGTGTTATCTGGGTGAGCGCAATTGGGTGTGATTCGCTAATACCCACCACACTGAAAGCGACCAACAGCAGCGAGATGGTGAGCAAACAGGCACCGGCAATGTACCAGCACATACCGCGAGCATGCGCCGTGTGCGGGAGGCGTTGTTTCTCCTCTACCGGCAGCGGTTTGGTAATGGTCTCCACGGGCGTGGGCTCCGGGGATTCCGGCAGCGGGGATTCATCAACCGCCTCAATACTTACGTCTGGGTTAAGCTGTAAATAACCGCGTGAAACGGTGACGATAATATTATCGATGCCGTAATGTCGGAAGGTCTTACGCAGCATGCTCAGATACTGATTCAGGTTGCTGTTGGATGATGTTAATCCGTTGTCATCCCAGACTTTTTTTAATACTTCCTCCCGGCTGATGATGCCCGTATTGCGCAGGAAGAAGTAGAGCAGGGTGCTGGCGGTGATGGACAGTTGGCTATCCGGCTCGGTGCTTTCCGGGAGCGTCAGCGTGCCATCGGTGGCGTCATAAATAAAACGGGCATTGATGTTGTAGCGCATCGCGGCCTCAGCCTGTGTGCTTCACGCGGGAAGCGTCATCTTATTAAGGGAGACCACCAACGCTTGTCGATGTTCGGCGCTCATGGTTATCCCTTCCGTCAACTCAGATAGCCAGATACCGTCCGCGGTATAGCGCACCAGCGTACCGGTTGGGCTGTTGTCCAGCGCATCTCCCCGCGCCAGATGGTCCAGCATCCAGTCGCGCCAGCATTGGCGTAACACCGGTTCATCGGGCATCGCCAGCGACAACACCATCAGTTGACGGCTTTCATGTGTATCCGTCAGGTCGGCAAGATAGTTCAGATAAGCGCGGGTAAATCGACCGTAACTGACGCCGTCATCTCGCATCAATGCGGTGATGGCTTCTTCCATAATCGCCAGCAAGCGAGCAAACAGCGCGAAGATAAGCGCCTGCTTATTGGGGAAGTGGTGTATCAACCCTCCTTTACTGACGCCCGCCTCACGGGCCACGGCGTTCAGCGACAGGGCGGCAATACCATCCCGACCGGCAATCATTGCGGCCGACTCCAGCAGTTGCTGATGCAACCGAACCGGATCTTTTTTGCGGTGTTGGGCTTCCATGTTCATAAGGGGATCATACCGACCAGACGGTATGTTCATTTTTGATAGCGATCAAATGGGACGGGATGTCCGCAAAGTGAATGTGGGTAATGCGTGTGGGGTCACAATTCGTCGTATGAATAGGAGAGTGGGATGGACGATGGAGACGGCAGTACGAAGTCTGTTCGAGGGTTTTTGGAATGAGTGTGGGGAATTCGTGCATAAAAGCATTCGACTTTGCGCGTTGTCATGTCATGGTAGAGCGAGGGCTATCCCGAGAAAAATGCGAAGGTTATGTGATGAAAGAAATTGATTTTTACATGGTGGATGCTTTTAGCACCGAGACTTTTGGCGGGAACGCCGCTGCGGTTTGTCCCCTCATCGAATGGTTGCCCGACGAGACTTTATTGAAAATGTCTCAGCAGCATAATCAGTCAGAAACCGCGTTTTTTGTCACGACTGATAGCGGCTTTGAACTACGTTGGTTTACCACGCAGGGTGAAATTAATCTCTGTGGCCACGCAACGCTTGCAGCCGCACACGTCATTTTTGAATACCTTGATTATCCGGATACGACCATCCGCTTCGAGACCCGTTTCGTAGGGCCGCTGGCGGTGACACGCAGCGGTGATTGGCTAACGCTGGATTTCCCCGGCTGGGATAGCGAACCCGTCTTGCCGCCGCCGTTGCTCCTTGAGGGGCTGGGCATCAGCGACTATCAGCAAGTCCGGGTGGCGCGTGATTATATGGTTGTTCTGGAAAGTCAGCAGCAGGTTGAAGCCTTACGCCCGGACATTCATGCCATGATCCCTTTGGGTAAAATGGTCTGTGTTACGGCGCCGGGGGAAGGGGAGTACGACTTTGTGAGCCGTTTCTTCTGTCCAGGCGAAGCGGTTGCGGAAGACCCGGTTACCGGTTCTGCACACAGTATGCTCATTCCCTATTGGGCGGATAAACTGAATAAAACGCAGATGCTGGCGCGTCAGGTGTCCGCTCGTGGCGGTGATTTGCGCTGTCAGCTAGTGGGTGATCGGGTGCGTATCGGCGGGCAGGCGACAACCTATCTTATTGGCAAAGTGCTGTTGCGCTAGACGATTTCAGATGATGTCTGCTTAGAGCAGCGAGCGATACTGTGATAAGCAGACAATTTGATGACGCGTGGCCCTCTGTGGGACAAACGGGCATCGGTGTAGGCGGCGTACGGTCAGGAACAAATTCTGGAGGCCGGTCACATTTTTTCCCTCTCAAATACACAGGTAAAAACTGTGTGTTACTATCCACCTCATAAATACCTTTCAACTCAACCCGAGGCTTTGATGCTGGAGAATGTAATCATCCGATAATCAGCTTACCGACCTTTTCAGGCCGGACTGATTATCAATGCGCCGAAATCGAATGCGGACACCGCTGTGTGTTTGCACGTTTTGCTCATGATGATTACACAGGTTTTCCAGTATGAATTTATCCCGTCAGGAACAACGTACCTTACACGTTCTCGCCAAAGGTGGACGTATTGCGCACGTTCGCGATACTTCAGGCCGCGTCACTTCCGTTGAATGCTTCAGCCGCGAAGGGTTGTTACTTTCCGATTGCACGCTCGCCGTGTTTAAAAAACTCAAAACTAAAAAACTGATTAAGTCCGTTAACGGGCAGCCCTACCGTATTAACACCACAGGGTTGAACAATGTCCGCGCTCAGTGTGATAACCGTTGAGGAAAGGATAATGGATATCCCACGTATTTTTATGCTTAGCGGGAGTGAATACCCTATTGATAACCCATTCACCGCGAAAAAGTACACCATGCTGGGGTGTACTTGCATAATGCGCCGTTAATTTAAAGGGCACCGGGTATCGCGGAAAGGCGATACCCTGATTGTTACTGTCGTTCAATTATTAACAATAGAAATAAAAGAATCAGAATAAATACCTTAGATAACATATCCAAAATATTAACTGTTGGTAAAATTAAAGTAACATTTTATAAAAAGGTTGATTTTTATTTTCATAGACGAGATTTTATATACCATGATATAATATGGCGGAAAATTGTGCGGATTATTCATCTGCCATTAATGTAAATGAATTTGCCAGGAGAACATTCCAGTGGGACGTAAATGGGCCAATATTGTTGCTAAAAAAACGGCTAAAGACGGTGCAACGTCTAATGTTTATGCAAAGTTCGGTGTAGAGATCTATGCTGCGGCTAAACAAGGCGAACCAGACCCAGAATCAAACTCAGCTTTAAAATTCGTTATTGAACGTGCGAAACAAGCACAGGTTCCAAAGCACGTTATTGATAAAGCCATTGATAAAGCCAAAGGCGGCGGCGATGAAACGTTCGTACAGGGGCGTTATGAAGGATTTGGTCCAAATGGCTCAATGCTTATCGCTGAAACATTGACATCCAATGTTAACCGTACGATTGCTAACGTCCGCATGATTTTCAATAAAAAAGGCGGGAATATCGGTGCGGCAGGTTCTGTCAGCTATATGTTTGACAATACCGGTGTGATTGTATTTAAAGGTACTGACCCTGACCAGGTTTTCGAAACTTTGCTTGAGGCTGAAGTTGATGTTCGTGATGTTACCGAAGAAGAAGGAAGCATCATTATTTATACTGAATCAACCGATCTTCATAAAGGAATTGCAGCGTTAAAAGCAGCTGGAATTACTGAGTTCTCAACCACAGAATTAGAAATGATTGCGCAAGCGGAAATTGAACTTTCGCCAGAAGATTTAGAAATCTTTGAAGGTCTTGTTGATGCCCTTGAAGATGACGATGATGTTCAAAAAGTATATCATAACGTTGCGAATCTCTAATTATAAATTAAAAGAATCTGTCGTTATGGCAGATTTTTCAAATTATATATTTGTTATAAAATATATCTAGCAAGATAGGCAGGCGATGAGGATAATTCTATTTCGCCCGCCATTCTCTATTACCCTGTAAGCAGGCGAATACTCCACACCGAACCGTCAAAATGTCAGCCGATAATGATCTGGATGCCAGTACAATGGCCTCCATTGGTCGGATGGAAGTCAACGGAACACGCTGTAACCACCACGTAGAGGTCTGTTTCAGCCAGTAATACGACATTCCCGCCGGGTGGATTATTTGAGGCTAATACCTCAAGCTTACCGTCAGCCTGCGGTTCCGAGCGTTGGAAAAAATTAACCGGATCAGGAACGATGGGAAGAGTTATGTCTGCTTTCAAAAGTGCCCCAAGCATGTTGTCGCGACAGTTTGGATGGTCAGGCAGTCCTGCTCGTTCGTAAAGCCCACGGTTACAGGCTGGGAAAAGCATATCATGCGGGCAGGGTGAGTTATCCTGCACTAATGTGAGTAAGGGTTTGGCATTCTCACTGTAAAAAGACTCACCTATTGTAGGGAATAACCGCTCTGTTATGTCTCTCGTCTGTGATGTGCTTAGCCAGTCAATCTCATCGGCATTGATAGAAATTGCCCATAAGTCCGCAACCTGCTGCCCTTCAGGATCAATAACACTGAACGTTTGCCCTTTTGCCACCCAAAAGCCGCCACCTTCTTGCGGAGGAATATCTATCTTTATCTGTTCGCTCATTTCCTGATATCCATTCTGATGATAAGCATGGAAGGTTAACAAAACTGTTGCTGAGAAACTAATAAATGATATGGGAAATCAACAGCCCATATGCAAAGAGCGTTCTCTATCCTCAGCATATGTGCAGTTCTATCATAACAGACTAAGATGGTTTGCTTCGTATCAGAAGCAGACTTTGCTTGCGTAAATTCCAGCTGGGTTACGAAAAAATAAACCTTTATATTACTGTGTGTTTATTTTAGTCGAGGCAATCTATGGCTTTATTTTTGCACAGATGCAACGTTATTTTGTAGATATCAAATATCGTTATCGACTTTATCTCGCCAATATTAAAAGAAAATAATTTTTTAACTTATTGATTTTAAATGGGTTCCTGAGTTGTGGAATGATGGGGTCAACAATAATTCTGACGCATATGTAAATAGCACAGTAACTAAATTATAATTCTTTAACATCCGGTTGATATACGAGGTCAGAATGCGGTTAATTGTCATGCTGTTAAGCTTTACGCTCTCCACACTGGTCTGTGCGGGTGAACTTTCAAGACCTGCCGGTAAAGTCCTTTTAACGCTGTCGGGTAATATCGAAAATACAAATGGTGGTGGTAAAGCCGTTTTTGATGTCGCGAGCCTTGAGAAACTCGGTATGGTTAGCTTTCAGACCACCTCTCCCTGGTATGACGGGCGCACGACTTTTACGGGGGTTCCACTGCAAAAACTGATGGATTATGTTGGGGCAAAAGGTTCTGTTGTTAAGGTTACTGCGCTCAATGACTACACCACCGAAATCCCTCTCAGTGATTTTAAGAAATACAACGTTATCCTTGCTTTAAAAATCAACGGAGAATATATGCGTATCCGTGATAAAGGCCCATTGTTTGTTGTTTACCCCTATGACAGCCTGCCGGAGTTGAATAACCAGATTTATTATTCAAGGTCAGCCTGGCAGGTCAGCAGAATGAATATTGAGTAAGGGGTCACAAGACCAACATGAACAGAATTCTGGCTGGCATCATTTTTTCTCTTTTTATATCTACCGCATATATCTCTTTCCTCGTGCATGAAAGGCAACAAGAGTTACAGAAACTGACTCACTACACTGCTTCGTGGTCAGCTGCACAGATGGTCTCAGAATATTACCGGTTTGAAGCGTTACTGGGTCTTTACACTATTGATGAGACGATCACGCTGGATGATGTACGCATGCGTCTCGACATTATGCTCAGCCAGAGCGATCTCATGAAAGAAGGTGATCTGAAGAATTTCATTGAAAGTAGTAAAACCCACCACGCACTGGCTCAACAGCTTGCAAAGACACTTGAGTATCTGGATGTTCATCTTGAGAAAATGAACCGCTCACAACTTCAGTCATATCTGAAAGAAATGCAGGCGCTTGATGCTCAACTGGGACGTTTGTCGTCCGGTGCTTTGGATAGGGATATCAACTCGATTAATGACGCCAACCTCAAAATTAAAACCTTGTTTTATATTTATTCAGCAACGTCTGTTTTGCTGATCATCATGAGTGCGATACTTGGGGTGCTGATATTTTTTCAAAACAGGAATATTTTGAAGGCACACCTTCAGGTAAAAAGCCTTGCTGAAGCGCTGCAGGAATCTAAAGAACAGCTGCAAGACCAGAATGCAAAGCTGGAGTATGACGTTTATCATGACTCTCTGACAGAGATGAATAACCGCCATTTTTTTTGGGGTAATTTAAACGAAACCATCGAAGACGCAGCAAAAAACAATTCTGCTGTGACTGTGATGTTATTTGATTTAGATCGATTCAAGGAGGTCAATGATACGTACGGTCATGATGCCGGTGATATGTTATTACGCCAGATATCACAGCGTCTGATTTCGATGGGCCTGATTTACGATACCCTTTATCGTTTAGGCGGGGATGAGTTTGCGTTTCTCTCAAGTGGCCTGACGGAGAACTGTGCCGTTTTGCGAGCTCAAAATATATGCGATGCGATTAACCAGCCCTACACGATTTATAATACGATTATCCATATCACCACCAGTGTCGGCATCGTCATCTCAGACACTGAACGCCGCTCCGACTATCTCTATAAATTTGCCGATCTGGCCCTTTATGAAGCCAAAAATGAAGGTGCGGGTAAGATAAAAGTGTTCCGGCAATGGATGTTAGAAAAGTTGCAGGAAAGCCGAACGCTTGAGCATGATATGGCTCAGGCGTTAGTGAATAAAGAATTTGTGGTTTATTATCAGCCTATTGTCGATTCATTCAGCCAGGAAATTTACAGCTATGAAGCCCTCATTCGTTGGATACATCCTCTGAAGGGGCTTCTGTCGCCAGACAGCTTTATATCCGTGGCTGAAAAAACAGGAATGATTAACGAGATGGGGAAATCGGTGCTTGAAATTGCCTGTCGGGAAGCCGCTTCATGGGTGATTCCGGCAAAAATTTCAGTCAATGTCTCTCCTGTGCAGCTTAGCAGCAATGCCTTTGCCGAAATCGTGCTGTCCATTCTGCACGAAACGGGACTTCCCGCTGAGCGTCTTGAACTGGAAGTGACGGAGTCCTCTCTCTTTAATGAGAATGATACGCCGATGAATACCCTTAACAGGCTGCGGGCTTTGGGGGTGAAAATCTCCATTGATGATTTTGGTACCGGTTATTCTTCGCTTTCGCGCCTCAGCAGACTTGCCTTCGATAAAATCAAAATCGACAAGTCCTTCGTGCATTCGATATCAACACAGGAAGACGCGCTTAATATCATCAAGCTCATTACCGGCATGGCAAAATCCCTCAATATGAAGGCCATTGCGGAAGGTGTTGAAACACAGGAGCAGTTGGAAAATCTTCAGATGCTGGGTTGTGATTTCATTCAAGGTTATCTTTTTGGTAAACCTCAGCCTTATATTGATGGGAAAATCAGATACGGTTAAAAGGAAAGTAATCCTCCTGCCCGCGAGTTAAGCGTTGCGGTGTATTCTGAAGGGGCATACACCGAAACATTTCCCCTTATCTATACTCCTCCTCTGAAAGACGCTGTATGTCATCACTCATCTCTTGTAACTCATTGATCAGTCTTGCCACATGGAAACCATCGCACACGGAATGATGTACCTGAACGGCGAGAGGCAATAAGATTTTTCCATCCTGATTGTAGTATTTACCCATTGTGAACATGGGGGCAAAAAAATTCTGCATGTTAGCAACGTTGATATTAAAACTGGTAAAACTTACCCAGGGAATAGCCGATATAAAAAATATATTTCCCGGAGACTGTCCCTTAGGCCAATAAGACAGGTTATGACCATAGCGTGCAACGTCTTCTGAATAAACATCCTGGAAGTGATGAATATTGCCATCGAAGTGACTCCATAATGATGAAAATGTCTCCGTTTCATTATGGAAAATTGTATAACTTGGGTGAACTTCATTCCATGTGACAAGTTCATCGTCTTTTATCGCCATGCGGAATTCCGCATGATTGTTTATGGCTTTAGAAATCAGGGAAATAATTGTAGGATAAAATTTCCAGCCAACTTCCTTAATATGTTTTTGCAGTGTGGTAATATCTAACAGGACAGTTTGGTTAAATGTGCATTGGGCAAATGACTGAAATACTTCAAAATGCTCTTTCCTTGCCCAACGAGATAAGTCAACAGGTGTATATTCCAGGGGCGTTTCTTTCATTTTTTAACCTTTGGTTATAAATTACACGTTAGATGTTGGTCCGCGTTTTTTATTAAGTAAGAAAACAGATAGGATGCAAACTATTTTGGTCGCGAACGTTTTTATCAGAGTAGCGCATCTTTATACGGGAGGAAAGGAGGGGAATTAACCTATTAGATAATAAAAATAGATTGTACAACCTATAAGGGCTTTCCTATCAATAAAACACCGTAAGACATCCATTTCTTGCTCAAATCTGCGCTAAGATTGTTCACTGTCGTCTTTGCTATAGGCAGACAGTTGAAAATGCACCCGTCATGGTAGAATAATATGCCACTTATTATGACAAATTTAATGTGATTAGAGTGCAAGGAATGAGTGCGAATGAAATGGTAACGAAAATTTTTATGCTGATATTTGTGGCTACTCTGGCAACGGGGTGCGCGCCGTTACAACCATCCGCATGCCATAAGACCACTGCAAGGGGGAGTTGCGGTTCTGGTAACTGGGATGATCAGGATGAGTGGGGTACTCAAGCGCGGGCGATAAGAGCAGCGATAAATGCACAACTTACTGAGCCACAAAACTGGAAAGGGAAGAAGTGTAGGTTGCATTTAGAATTTGCGCAGAATGGCACGCTTTTAAACATTTCAACTAGCGACGGTAATAAAGTTTATTGCGAAGCGGTAAAATCAGCAGCCCAAAAAGCCACATTTCCAGCCTTCACTAATCAGGAGGTATACCGCGACTTTCAAAAATCTCGCTTTGATTTGCGCGGTTAGTCAAACCCCTTTTCAGCATCAGTTTCAGGTTGCAAGTTAAGAGAGGAATTCTCTGGGAATTCGTCCTTTACGCATCAATAAGGGGATTATCTCCCCTTATTGTTTAGCTAAGCTGACTAAAAGGACAGCCCCCGCTTTACCACTTCATCTCGCCGGTATTGACCTTTGCGCTCAATTCCAGCGAACTCTCATCCGCAAGATCCGGGTAGGCCTTTTTCATGGTCTGGATAACGCCTGCCGACCCTTTGGTGCTCTTGAGTGCCTGCTCAAACGTTTGCAGATAGCGATGAGTAAAGGTGATAGCCTCATCCTGCGCTGGGCGCTCACCTAAATAATGACCCGGAATGACCTGCTGCGGTTTCAGAGACTGCATTTCGCCCAGCACCGTCATCCAGCCCTGACGAATCGCCGGCGTTTGCGTATCTGCCGTCCAGACATGGATACCGGACGCAATACCGGTACCGCCCAGAATCGCTTTGTTTGCTGGGATCCACACATACGCGGCATATTCCCCCGCGTGTTTTAGCTCCAGCGGCTCACCATCGACGGTAAAGCGTGTGGCAGTTGTCGCCTGCGGCACGATGATTTTACTCGGTGCGCCGTCTTTCATTTGCGGCCCCCAGAAGGCCAGCTTGGCGTCTTTTGTCGCCTTAATATGATCAACCACGGCCTGGGATGCTACGACTTTTGCCTGCGGGAAAGCTTTCACCAGCGGCTCAAGACCGAAATAAAAATCGGGATCGCCGGAGGTTATCACAATCTCTTTGAGCGTTTTACCGCTGGCTTTAACCATCTGCACCAGCTTCTCGCCATCTTTGACGCTGAACTGGGCATCGAACAAGACGGCCTCTTTAGGCCCGGAAACCAGCGTGGATGATACCGGGAAAATCCCCTTTTCCTGAGGGTTGTAAACCTCAAGGTGGAGCGGGGCAGCAAATACCGGTGCGGCGGCCAGGGATAAGACCAGTGAGAGAGATTTTATGTTCATGGGAAATCCTGAATGTTTTGTGTGTTTCGTGTCATCAGTATTCTACCGATTTGCGCTTCTGCTAGAATTCCTGAAACAATACATGCTGAGTTTCGTAAAACGATCAGATGGGGATGCAATGGACAGGATTATGGCGGCAATCACGTACAATCGTATCTGTGAACTTGGCAGCCTGAGTGCAGCAGCGCGTGCGCTGGGTATCTCCCGCCCTATGGTGAGCCGCTATCTTGATGAGATGGAAAAGTGGGCCGGGGCGCGGCTAATTCACCGGTCAACCCGGCGATTAACCATCACGCCAGCGGGCGAGAAAACGCTGGAAAAAACCCGGCAACTGGCCTTGTTATCACAGGGCATAGAAGGGGATACCACCAGAATCACGCCGTCAGGGACATTACGTATCGCCAGCGCACACTTTACGGCCTCGCACTTGCTTGGGCCGGTTATCCCTTCTTTTCTGGCGCAATATCCGGCATTGCGTATCGAGGTTGATATTAATAATCATCCGGTTAGCCTTGTTGGGGAGCGAATCGATCTGGCGATTCGTATCACCAATGATCCAGAACCGGGCGCAATTGCACGTTATCTCGGAACATGCCAATCGGTGTTATGCGCGTCACCGGACTATCTTCGACGTGCGGGAGTGCCTACCACCGTGGAAGATCTCACATTGCATAATTGCTTGCATTACAGCCGTTTTTCCGGGCAGTCGTGGTCTTTTCGCGATAAAGATAAAGGGGCGATATCGGTGGCCGTGCGCGGCAATTTCAGCGCTGGAATATCGTCACTGCTATGCGATATGGCTGAGGCGGATGTTGGTCTGGCGATGGTGCCTGAAATCGAGGCGCGAGTTGCTTTAGCCAGCGGCAGACTAGTACGGGTATTGCCGCAACTCGAACCTGAACCGATCGGTATTTATGGGCTTTATCAGTCACGCGATCATCAGCATGCCGCGCTTGGCCTGTTTCTTGATGCCATCAAAGGGCATCTGGGGTAATTGTCGCTTTTCATGGGTATAATTTGTTTTTCACGTGCGCTAAAAAATTGTGGTTATGGGTATGAATCTTAATCGTTTTTGTTATCTGCTTCTGGCTTTGGCGGCCATTAGCAGCCTGTTGACATTACATTCCACGTTGATGTGGTTCCTGCTCGCCAACCTCCTGACTCTGATCATTTATGGCGCTGATAAGATGGCGGCGCGCAAGGCCTGGCGCAGAGTGCCTGAATCCACCTTACTGGTGTTTGGTATTGTCGGAGGCTGGCCCGGTGCGATTGTCGGCCAACAACTCTTTCGCCATAAAACCCAAAAGCAGCCGTTTAAAACCTATTTTATAATCAGTGTGATATTGAATGTGATTGCGCTAGGGGGAGTTTATTACATGGCTTCCCTTGCACGCTAACATGGAAAAACGGAAAGGGCGGAGAAAGACTGATGTTGAAAAAATGGGCTAAACGGTGTTTTTACTTCGCAATTTTCATCCTGCTTGGCGTGGTGGCGACGCGGATTTATGATATCCAGCGCAAGCCGGACCTGGAGCCCTGGCATACCTTTGTTCCGCAGGAAATGCAGACGAGTGAGATAGATAAAGCCACCTGGAATGACTATATCGCGGCTGAAGACCGCATTTTTGACGCTGTTCGCCTGAATGTCACCGATAAGTTAGACCCCAGCCAACAAACGCCGCTTAATCGTTATTACGCCAAAAGCCCGCTCTATCCCGACCATTTTTCAGTAAACTGGAATCGCTCCTTTATTCTGAAACCGCAGGGGAAACCGAAAGGTGCCGTTGTTTTACTTCATGGCCTTACCGACGGGCCATACAGCCTGCATAATATTGCAGAAAATTATCAACAACATGGCTATGTTGCGATCGGTATTCGTTTACCTGCGCACGGCACGGTACCCGGCGCGTTAACGGATGTGGAATGGCAAGACTGGTTGGCGGCGGCACGCCTTGCGGTACGCGAAGCCAAAGTGCTGACGCAGAAGAATCTGCCGTTACATATTGTGGGGTTTTCCAACGGTGGTGCGCTGGCACTGAAATACGCGCTGGATGCGCTGGATAATCCTGCTTTAGAAAAACCTCAGCGCGTCATTTTAATTTCGCCAATGATTGGTATCACGTCCTTTGCGCGATTTACCGGTATTGCCGGATGGCCTGCGATATTTCCCGCTTTTGCCAAAGCCGCATGGCTCGGTATTGTTCCCGAGTTTAATCCGTTTAAATACAACTCTTTCCCGGTGAATGCCGCGCGTCAGTCTTATGCATTAACGCAGGCGCTGCAAAAGCAGATTCAGACTGATTCCCAGCGTCATAAGCTGGATGCACTGCCGCCCGTTCTGACCTTCCAATCGGTAGTGGATTCTACGGTCAGCAGCCGTGCGGTGATCACCGCCTTATACGATAAGCTCCCGGCAAATGGCAGTGAAGTCGTGTTATTCGACCTGAACCAGGCGGCGACCGTGACGCCGTTAATCCGGGCGTCGGCATCCGTTGCGCTGCCAAAGATGTTATCGCCTGCACCGCGAAATTACAGTGTGACGGTGGTATCGAATATCACGGCAGAAACGACGAGGACGGAAGCTCGAACCGTTCCTGCACGTGGGGTGAATGAGAACGTTGAGCCGTTAGGGATCGATTATCCAGCCGATATTTTTTCTCTTTCTCATATTGCGTTACCTTTCCCGCTAAATGATTCCTTATACGGACGCTATCCCGAGCCCCGCAATCAATATGGCATCAGTCTGGGCACCTTTGCCGCCCGGGGGGAGCGCTCTGTGCTGGTGGTTGATCTCGATACATTAATGCGTGTCTCATCCAACCCATTCTTCCCGTATATGATTAAACGGATTGACCAGAAAATAGGTTCTAAATAAATACCTAATAGCGGACGAACCGTTTGACGCTTGCCTGCGAGACCGCATAACATGGATAAATTGACTGTATAAAAAAACAGGTGTGTTATGACAGCTCTAGCGCTCACTGGCGAAAAGATTGAGAAAAACCGTTTTACCGGGGCAAAAATTGAGAACAGTACGTTCTACCACTGTGATTTCTCTGCGGCAGATCTCAGTGAAACGGAATTTATCGACTGTCAGTTTTATGACCGTGAAAGCCAGAGAGGATGCACTTTTAGCCGGGCAACGCTGAAAGACGCCATTTTCAAAAATTGTGATTTATCGATGGCAGACTTCAGAAACGCCAGCGCGCTGGGCATCGAAATTCGCGGCTGCCGTGCTCAGGGCGCGGATTTTCGCGGGGCAAGTTTCATGAATATGATTACCACCCGCACCTGGTTTTGCAGCGCCTATATCACCAATAGCAATTTAAGCTATGCCAACTTTTCGAAGGTGGTGCTCGAAAAGTGCGAGTTGTGGGAAAACCGCTGGATAGGTACGCAGGTTCTCGGGGCCACCTTCAGTGGTTCCGATCTCTCCGGTGGTGAATTTACCTCCTTCGATTGGCGTGCGGCTAACGTGACCCACTGTGATCTAACAAATTCCGAAATAGGTGATTTGGATATACGTGGTGTTGATTTAGAAGGCGTTAAGCTTGATAGCCATCAGGCATCCTTACTTATGGAACGTCTTGGGATCCTGGTCATTGCCTAGCGACTATTTTGGGAGAGAGCATGAAAATCTATACCGTGGATAAGAATGGCGATGTGTTATTGCAAAAAGCCGACCGCATTGTCGCTAAGTTCGCTAATGGCAAAACGCTCGAACTGGCGGAAAGCCCCAATCCGCTGCCGCCGGGTATCCCAGACGGCCTCCATGTCTGGGGCGGTAGAGTGCCATCGCATACATTGGTTGAACCCCAATCCGCGCAATTAACGATTACCCCGGTGGCATCGAATGGCGTGATTATTTCGCCACGGGATAAAAAGAGTGCCGAATCAGGTGGGATGAACCTCTTTATTGCAGAGGACGAACAGCATCTGCAACCGGTTAATGAGAAAAGACTCGTCATTGCCTTAAGCAATGGAAAAACCCTTGAGGTGATGGAAGATTACCAACACAACGGCCTGCTGGTTTGGGGTGGACGTGAACCGGTTGCCGGTCTTGCGCTTGATGAATTAAAGAAAAGGACGGAAAGCTTAGGCTTTTTCCCTTTGGCGGGTAACCTCGTTCACCTGTATCCCTACACGCTGGTATCGCCTGACCAATGAACGCGGTGGAGGGTTCCACCGCGCCATACTTAATCTTACTCTGACGCAGCCTGCGCCAAATCTTTCTGCACCTGCTGACGTTGCTCAGCGGTCAGAACCTGGCTCAGGTCAAAGTAGTATTTCACTTTGTAATAACGTACCTGCTGGTCAACTTTGCTGAATGCAGAAAGCTGTTTCTGGACGCCTGCCTCATTCCATTTTCCGGACTGGAACATATCGATAATCATCCCGTCTTTCACCTCTTTCATTGAGATGCCTTCAACGTTCTTTTCCAGCTGCTGGTGCAGCGTTTTTATTTTTGACACCTGGGCATCGCTGAGCTTCAGGTGTTGAACAATCGGATCTTGTGCGGGTGCAGGAGTTGTCGTGGTGGCGGCCTGGGCGGCAAAGGTGGTGCCAGCCAATGTGGCGATAAGCAAAGCAGTGCGGGTAAATTTAATCATTATAGTCATCCATAAAGCGGTCAAGTTACAGGGTAAACCCTACGTTTATTGTCGGATTTATAATAGGTTGCCTGTGGTGATGGATGCTCGCAGATTGTTGTGTCAGCGGGTAACGATGAGAAACAAGCACCCTCCGGAATCATATTTATTGACCTCTTCCTTGCCTTATTTAAGCAGTCAAATAGCCTCAGTGGAAATGCAAAATACGCCAAAGCAAATGCGATTTTTGCACATGCGTAGCCAGTTTTGATTCTATTTTACCTTTAAATAACAATCACTTTACCTATAACCTTTTTAGATATAAGGAATAACGAATTGTTATTTGTACCGGTGAGGGCGGTGTGGGAGCGTAAAAGGACAATACAAAAACAGGGTATCGAGAAAACTTATGGCAAAGACGCAACGCACACTCACAAAAATTGCACTGATCGTTGGCCTGACGGCTACCGGTCTGACCACCTTCTCAGCACAGGCCGACCAACTGGCGGATATTAAAGCTAAAGGCGTGGTGAAAGTCGCGACCTTTGACGCGAATCCTCCGTTTGGCTCCGTCGATGCTAAAACCCATGAACTGGTGGGCTACGACGTCGATTTTGCCAAAGCGCTGGCGAAATCACTGGGCGTGAAGCTGGAACTGGTGGCGACGAATCCGGCAAACCGTATCCCCTTATTACAGTCCGGCAAGGCTGATTTGATTGTGGCGGATATCACCATCACCCCAGAACGCGCGCAGGTGATTGATTTCTCAACGCCGTATTTTGTGACCGGACAGCAATTCCTGGTGCCGGTTGCAAGCGGCGACAAGCTGGATGACTACAGCAAAGCCCGTATTGGCGCGGTGAAAGGCACCACCGGCGAGCAGACGCTACACCAGCGTTTCCCGCAATCGCGCGTGCTCTCTTATGATGATATTCCGCTGGCGCTGACTGCGCTGCGTAACGGTAATGTGCAGGCAATCACTCAGGACAGCACCATTCTTGCGGGTCTGCTGGGCGAAGCACCGGACAAAGCCAAATTCAAAATCCTGCCGGAATTGCTGAGTAAAGAAGAGATCGGTGTGGGCGTGAAGAAAGGCGAAGCTTCGCTGTTGAAAGCGGTCAATGATGAGCTGGTGGCGCTGGAAAAATCCGGTGACGCGGCGAAGATTTACGACGTCTGGTTTGGTCCATCCACCAAAGCCCCACAACCCCGTTCTTTTACCATAGAAGCAAAATAATATGTTGTCGGCTTTACGCTCACACTCCGCGGCAAAGGCCGCGGATTTTTCACATCTAGAGAATGCCAGCGTGGAGTTCCGTCAGAGTGTGAAAGAATATGGCAGTCATCGGGTACTCAATGGTATCAATTTGACGATTAACCCCGGCGAAGTGGTGGCGATCCTCGGGCCTTCCGGCTCGGGGAAATCAACGTTGATTCGTCTGATTAACCAACTTGAAACCCTCAGCGGCGGAGAGATTCTGGTGGATGGCAAACCGACAAGGCAACTCGGCGGCAAAGCATTACGCCAGTTGCGCAGCCGGATTGGATTTGTTTTCCAGCAGTTCAACCTCTACGCCCATCTGACGGCATCGCAGAACATCATGCTGGCGCTGGAGTCGGTACACGGCTGGAAGCGTGATGATGCGCATAAACGGGCGCTGGAATTACTGGCCAGGGTTGGGCTTGCTGAAAAAGCAGACGCCATGCCTTCCCAGCTTTCCGGCGGTCAACAGCAGCGCGTGGCGATAGCCCGGGCGCTGGCCTCATCGCCGCAAATCATTCTCTTCGATGAACCCACATCGGCGCTGGATCCGGAGATGATCGGCGAGGTACTACAGGTTATGCAGTCGCTCGCGCATAGCGGTATCACCATGATTGTGGTCACTCACGAGATGCAGTTCGCGCGCGAAATCGCTGACCGGGTGGTCTTTATCGACGGTGGGGATGTGCTGGAAGTGGCATCGCCGGATGAGTTCTTTATGCGTCCACGCCATCCACGTGCGGTACGTTTCCTGCAAAAAGTGCTCGATCCATTGCATCAGGAGCGAGCAACGTCATGATGCATTTTGACTGGCAGGGAGTCCTAAGTGGACAACCTCTGCAATGGATAATCTCGGGTTTTCTGGCCACGCTGTGGGTGACGCTCGCGGGAATGGTGCTGGCCAGTCTGCTGGCGACGCTGTTTTTGCTGCTGCGTCTGGCGGGTGGAAGATTTGGGCAGGGCATTACCGCCTGTTGGGTGTCTATTTTTCGCAATACGCCGCTACTGGTACAACTGCTGTTCTGGTACTTTGCCGCGTGGAATTTTCTGCCATCAGAACTGCGCAACTTCATCAACGATCCGCACGAGTGGTCGATTCTGCCGGGTAACGTCTGGTGGCTGACGCCGGAGTTTATCTGTTCTGCCTGGGGATTAGGCGTATTTACCTCGGCGTTTTTGATTGAAGAGGTCGCGTCTGGACTGCGAAGCGTCCCTGACGGGCAGCGTGAAGCTGCATTAGCGCAGGGATTTTCCACCGCCGGTTTGTTGCGACATGTACTGCTGCCGCAGGGGCTGGCAAACGCCTGGCAGCCGGTGGTCGGGCAGTATCTCAATTTGATGAAGCTCTCATCGCTGGCAAGCGGTATTGGCTTTGCCGAATTGACCTATCAAGTGCGGCAAATTGAAAGTTACAACGCGCATGCGCTGGAGGCATTTGCTGTTGGCACAGTGCTTTATCTGTTCACCGGCGTGGTGCTGGGGCTGCTGCTGACTCGCCTGGGGCCAAAACCGGTGGGGCAGTCTACGCGCAAACGTCAGGCGACGAATGTACAGGGAGGTATTGAGTATGAACGCTAATCTGGCGGTCATTTACGACAACCTGGATTACCTGTTGTGGGGACGGCTGGCGGTCGGTGAGCCGGGTGGCGTGGCGTTAACGCTGATGATGGCTGTGGGGGCGGGCGTGCTGGCGTTACCCGGCGGGATTCTACTGGCCTGTGTGGCCTGGCGCTTTCCCGGTACGGTGCGGCGGTTGCTGTATTTGTGGGCCGAAATCATTCGCGGGATCCCGCTGATTTTTGTCATCTTCTGGCTGTGGTACCTGCTGCCAATGCTGACCGGTAGCGATTTGCCCGGTGCGGTGACGGTCACTCTGGCGCTGGCCTGGTTTACGGCGGCAATGGTGATGCACTCTGTGCTGGCGGGGCTTCAGGCATTGCCGGGTGGGCAATATGAGGCGGCGCTGACGCAGGGATTGAGTGCCGGGCAGAGCTTGCGCTTAATTTTGTTGCCGCAGACGTTGCGTAACGTGTTGCCGTCGCTGGTGGGGATCTTTATTGGTTTACTCAAGGATACGTCGCTGGCGTTTATCGTCAACGTGCCAGAGCTAACCACCGTGGCGGGGCAGGTGAATAACCGTGTACAGATTTACCCGACGGCGATCTTCGTGTTTATCGGTGTGGTTTACTACGTGCTTTGTTTTGGGCTGGAAAGAGTGGCAAAACGCTGGCAAAGACGGGTTGCGGGGTAACGGATTTCCCGGCGGCGCTTCGCTTGGCCGGGCTACCCAATCTTATTTCCCGGCGGCGCTTTGCTTGGCCGGGCTACCCAATCTTATTTCCCGGCGGCGCTTCGCTTGGCCGGGCTACCCAATCTTACTTCCCGGCGGCGCTTTGCTTGGCCGGGCTACTAAATCTTATTTCCCGGCGGCGCTTCGCTCGGGCGGGCTACCCAATCTGATTTCCCGGCGGCGCTTTGCTTGGCCGGGCTACTAAATCTTATTTCCCGGCGGCGCTTCGCTTGGCCGGGCTACCCAATCTGATTTCCCGGCGGCGCTTTGCTTGGCCGGGCTACTAAATCTTATTTCCCGGCGGCGCTTCGCTTGGCCGGGCTACCCAATCTGATTTCCCGGCGGCACTTCGCTCGGTCGGGCTACCCAATCTGTAGCCCGGCCAAGCGAAGCGCCGCCGGGGGAATCCGAACGCTAATCAGACATTTTTACGTTCGATGGTTTGCTCTCCCCAAAACAGCGCATCTTTATCTGTTTTGCTAAAGGCCAGTTCGAGAACGGCATCGTTGCCTTCTTCCCAGATTTTTTCCGCGACTTTCTCATCGTATTTTGCGAGCTCAAAAATCGCTTCGGCTATTTCTGGCGAGGTGTTACGTAAGCTCGCCCATTCACCAACGTGATGTGCTTTGTCTTCTTTTGTGGGCATATCTGACTCCCTCAATAATTAGCCTTTTAATTTAACCGCCAGCCCCGCCACGTACTCACCCTGATAGCGAGCAATAGACAGCTCCTCAGGGCTCGGTTGACGCGAACCGTCCGGGCCGGCAATGGTGGTAGCACCGTACGGTGTCCCGCCGCGAACTTCTGAAATATCAAACAGTTCCTGAGCGGCGTAGCCAATCGGCACAATCACCATGCCGTGGTGGGCAAGCGTCGTCCAGGTGGAGGTAATGGTTTGCTCCTGACCGCCGCCGGTGCCTGTTGAGCTAAATACGCTCGCCAGCTTGCCGTACAGCGCGCCGGATGCCCAAAGGCCGCCGGTCTGATCGAGGAAGGTACGCATTTGCCCGGCCATATTGCCGAAACGGGTTGGCGTACCAAAGATAATCGCATCGTAATCCGCCAGCTCTTGTGGGGTTGCGACAGGGATAGCTTGAGCTTTACCGCCCGCTTTAGCGAACGCTTCTGCTTGCATGGTTTCTGGTACGCGCTTAATGACAACATCGACGCCATCCACCTTGTTTGCGCCTTCCGCGACGGCCTTTGCCATCGTCTCAATGTGTCCATACATGGAATAATAGAGCACCAGAATACTTGCATTTCCACTCATCTTAACTCTCCTGTGTCAAATTGGTTGGTGATACAACAAGCCTCATTAAGCATAGTCGCTCTTCAAAAGCGTGCCGTATCGCGCCCGCAATAAAAACGGGCAAGGGTGGCACGCAGCGCTGCCACCGGTGCTGTACATTGACGCACAATGACACATTTTTGCGGGCCTGTTTTTCTTTAGCGATAAGAGTGAATTAAGGCGAAACCCTGGCGGCGGCGGAAAATAGCGGGGGTGAAATATGACAAAATATGACCAAGACCCGGAGACGCCCTTTACGACAGCTATGCTTTAAAGTACCCGTGCAACGGTACGGGTGATGACGCTTTTCATCGACATCATGCATTATGCGTTCTCACAACTGGAGGTCAGTAATGGCAAACCATCGTGGCGGTTCAGGCAACTTTGCCGAAGACCGTGAAAGAGCATCAGAAGCAGGTCGTAAAGGAGGCCAGCATAGCGGCGGGAACTTTAAAAACGATCCCCAGCGCGCCTCTGAGGCGGGTAAAAAAGGCGGGAAAAACAGCCATGGTACGCATCGCGAAAGCCAGTAATGCGTAAATTATCTGTCCCTCACCAGACCGCCGGTTGACCCGGCGGTTTCTTTTTATGGCGCCAACCCGCAAAATAGGTATTGATGCTGTAAATAACAAGGAGAGGGCGGATGGCTCAGGATGCAGTAAAAAAGAGTGGCAAACGTTCGCAGGCGGTGAGCGCCAAAAAACAGGCCATTCTCAGCGCCGCGCTGAATACCTTTTCGCAGTATGGGATCCACGGGACGCGCCTGGAACAGGTTGCAGAACTTGCCGGGGTCTCCAAAACAAATCTGCTCTACTATTTCCCCTCAAAAGAAGCACTGTATGTTGCCGTGATGCAGCAGATTCTCGATATCTGGCTGGCGCCGCTGAAGGCATTCCGTGAGGATCTGGCGCCATTAGTGGCCGTCAAAGAGTACATCCGGCTTAAACTCGAAGTGTCGCGCGACTATCCGCAGGCCTCAAAGTTGTTCTGTCTGGAGATGCTACAGGGCGCGCCGCTGGTGATGAACGAGTTGACGGGGGATCTGAAAACGCTGGTGGCTGATAAGTCAGCGATCATTGCGGCATGGGTGGATAGCGGCAAGCTCGCGCCCATAGACCCGCATCATCTGATTTTTATGATTTGGGCAACTACGCAGCATTATGCCGATTTCGCCACCCAGGTGGAGGCGGTGACCGACAAAACGCTGCGTGATGAAACCTTCTTCCAGCAAACCGTAGAAAATGTTCAGCAGATCATTATCGACGGGATTCGCGTGCGTTAGTTAGCCGGTGGAAGCGGGCAACTCAGGTCGCCTTCTTCACACTGCATCAGCGAGGCGAGGTACGCTTCCCGGTCGACGGTTTTATCCGTCAGACACTGGCTGTGAACCATCGGCTGAATACTGCCGCCTTCGGTGGCGGAACTGATAAATGCACAGTCGGCATCGCGCAGGGCAATCCATGCGCTTTGCGCTTTCTTGAGTAAATCACGCTGCGCGGGCGCTGCCCGTTTCATCACGTCCTGCCAGGTAAGGTTTAGCTTCTTATCCGCCGCCTGGTATTCGTTAGCGGTACAGGTATTGATGTCAGCTTGCGTGCTGGCGTTGGTACAGTCGTCCGCCAGCGTGTAGCCGCTTGCCAGCAGCAGGGCAAGAGCCGGTAAAACACGTTTCATTGATTTACTCCCCAGATGTTCAGATAAAGCCAATTCGTTCAGGATATAACACGATTTTACCGTGGAATCTCGTCCAACCAGCGTGCGTTTTTCTTAATTTTGAAGGTGGCGCAACGTTCACCTAGACGCTCAGGTGTAGAAGGTTGATGATCCGTCGCAGGATGCGTGTGTTGGGGCAAAGGGAGATTATCAGCGATGTCGGGTGTGGAAACTCAGGGACGGTTAGGACTTTATACCCTTGCCTGGCCCATTTTTGTGGAACAGCTGCTACGGCTGATGCTGGGCTATGTCAGCGTTTTTATGCTCGGACACTATTCAGATGAAGCGGTTGCCGCTACCGGCGTTGCCAATCAAATTCTTGCTATCTCGGTGATATTTTATGGTTTTCTCACCGTCGGCGTGCAAATTGTGGTGTCGCAGCTTATTGGGGCAAAACGCTTTAAACGCGTAGAGCGGGTGATCACCAACGGGCTGGTGGTGGCATTCTTAATTGGTGTCATCATGAGTCTGGTATTCGTGCTTTTTGGCGACAGCTTCTTACGCATGCTTGGTCTGAGCCAGCAACTGGTTGCGGTGGGCTCGCCGTTTATTCGTATCATCGGCGGTATCTCGGTGGTGATTGCGCTTTACTCTTCCATTCTGCCGATTCTCCGCACCCACGGCTTCGTGCGTCAGGCCATGCTGGTACCGATTACCGTGAGCGTGGTTAACGTGGTGCTCAATTATCTGTTTCTCTACGGGAAGCTGAGTTTTCTTGGCCTTGGCGTGACCGGCGTGGGTATCGCGGTCGGTATTGCGAATGTGATTGGTATGCTGATGTCGGCTTGGATGCTGAAAAAATACATTGGCTATGTTTTCCGCTGGCAGAAGTTGCAGCAATGCTCACGCAAAATGCTCGGGGCTATTTTACGTTATGGCCTGCCGTCGGCGGGGGAAAATCTTTCCTATGCAGGCTCACAGTTAGTGGTGACGGCGATTATTGCGTTTCTCGGCACCGAAGCGCTGACCACCAAAGTTTACGCATCAACCATTAGCCAATTTGTCGCGCTGTTTGCCATGTCGATTGGGCAGGCATCGCAGATTATTATCGGTCGCGCGGTGGGGGCGAGGGAAATTGATGCAGCATATCGGCAAGGGGTGAAAAGCTGGCGGCTGGGGATGCTGGTGGCGTTGTCGATAAGCGTGGTGATTTACCTGTTCGCCGAGCCGATTATGCAGCTTTTCACCGGGAATCAGGAGATTATTGCTCTGACCAAGCGGCTGTTTTTATTCTCCATTTTGCTGGAGCTGGGTCGCGCGACCAATATCATTGTGATAAGCAGTTTGAATGCTACCGGAGATGTGCGTTTTCCATTTATTTGCGGGATTATCGTGATGTGGATTGTCAGTCTGCCCTTCTCGTATCTGCTCGGGGTTTATGCCGGGCTGGGGCTGGTTGGGGTGTGGCTGGCGTACATTATTGATGAGGGGTTACGTGCGGTGCTGATGTTCCGCCGCTGGCGCAGCAGGGTGTGGACGACAAAGTCGATGTTTTAGTTCGGGAGGTTCCCGGCGGCGCTGCGCTTGGCCGGGCTACATATTGGTGTGGTGGGTTCCCGGGGGCGCTTTACGCTCGTCCGGGCTACGTTTTGGTTTGGTGGGTTCCCGGCGGCGCTGCGCTTGGCCGGGCTACATATTGGTGTGGTGGGTTTCCGGGGGCGCTTTACGCTCGTCCGGGCTACGTTTTGGTTTGGTGGATTCCCGGCGGCGCTACGCTTGGCCGGGCTACAAATATGCACAAATGTAGCCCGGCCAAGCGTAGCGCCGCCGGGATTGAACGATTAACCGATGGTCATCAAACTGGCGTTGCCGCCAGCCGCTGCGGTATTCACGCTGAGCGAACGTTCATGGTACAAACGCTCAAGCAGCAGATTGGTTTCCCCGCGTGCAAAGCCCTGTACCGACACAATCGCGCCATCACGTGCCGCCACCTGTTCGCACAATTCGCGCAACTGGTCGGAATCACCGTGGTAGATAACCGCATCGAAGAATTGGGTCATCAGCACATCCGGCTTCGCAAAGTGCAGGCGCTCAGTCACCGCTTTTGGCAATGATTTTGCCAGTTCGCGTTGTAATGGCGCATCGGCCCACAGAACTTCACTGCCTACTGCCAGAACCGCAGCCAACTGCGTCAGCAGGTCGTTTTCATTATCGGCAAGGCACAACACGCGTTCGCGAGGCACCAGCGTCCAGGTATTGCGCTCGCCGGTTGGCCCCGGCAGTACGCGCTGAGTACCGGCCTGCGCCAGTTCGCTGTACTGTTGGCTCAGCGCCAGCAGTTCTGGGCGATTCGCCAGCCAGGTTTGCAGCTCGATGAGCGGTTTTTCCAGCAGCGTTTTCAACTGAGTATCCACCACCTGGCCTGCATCTTGACGCGCCAGCGTTGTCTTCAGCGCCGTTTCCGGACGACTTGCCAGCAGGCGATACAGGTACATCGGACCACCGGCTTTCGGGCCGGTACCGGAAAGACCTTCGCCGCCGAATGGCTGCACGCCAACCACAGCACCCACCATATTGCGGTTCACATACAGGTTGCCGACTTTGGCGCTGCCGGTGACCTGGGCAATGGTTTCATCAATACGGGTATGCACCCCGAGGGTCAGACCATAGCCGGAAGCATTAATCTGACCGATTAACGCATCAAGCTGGCTGCGGTTGTAGCGCACTACGTGCAGTACCGGGCCGAAGACCTCTTTTGTCAGCTCATCGAAGCTTTCCAGTTCAATCAGCGTTGGTGGAATAAAGGTGCCGCTCTGCCATTCCTGGCTGTCTTGCGCGTTTTCACGCGCCGCCTGGAACACAGTGCGTCCTTTGGCGCGCATTGCCTGGATATGATCCTCAATACCCGCTTTCGCTTCGGCATCAATCACCGGACCAATATCGGTTGTCAGGCGACCCGGGTTGCCCATCCGGCACTCGGCCATGGCGCCGCGTAACATGGTCAGGGTGTGGTCGGCGATGTCATCTTGTAAACAGAGAATGCGCAGCGCCGAGCAGCGCTGTCCGGCGCTGTCGAAGGCTGATGCGACCACATCCACTACTACCTGCTCGGTCAGTGCGGAAGAGTCGACAATCATCGCATTCATCCCGCCGGTTTCGGCGATAAGCGGCGTTGGGCGACCTTGTGCATCCAGTCGCGTGGCGATATTGCGTTGCAAGAGCGTCGCGACGTTGGTCGAACCGGTGAACATCACCCCACGAACGCGGGCATCACTGGTTAACTGTGCGCCAACGGTTTCACCACGGCCTGGAAGCAACTGCACCACGCCTGGCGGAACACCCGCTTCCAGCAACAGGGCGACACCCTGCGCGGCGATAAGTGGTGTTTGCTCGGCGGGTTTTGCCAGCACGCTATTCCCTGCGGCAAGCGCTGCGGCGATCTGTCCCATAAAGATGGCCAGCGGGAAGTTCCACGGGCTGATACACACTACCGGACCTAATGGACGGTGAGTTTCATTATCAAAATCATCGCGTACCTGACCGGCGTAGTAGTGCAGGAAGTCGACGGCCTCGCGCACTTCAGCGATAGCATTGCTGAAGGTTTTCCCGGCTTCGCGCACCAGAATACCCATCAGTAATTGCATCTGATCTTCCATTAACACCGCAGCACGTTCGAGAATGGCGGCGCGTTCTTCTGGCGGGGTTGCGAACCAGATTGGCGCATTGTTGACGGCACTTTCCAGCGCCTGTTCCACTTCGCTTTCCGTGGCTTCACGCACATAGCCCACCACGTCTTTCGGCTCTGCCGGGTTCATCACCGGCGTCATATTGCCCTCGGTGACGGCGGATTCGAGCATCGGTTTTGCCGACCATTTCTGCAAGGCGCTGTTTAGCAGGGAAGAAGAGAGTGACGCCAGACGATGTTCGTTAGCCAAATCCAGACCGGCAGAGTTGACGCGGCCTTTACCGTACAGCTCGCGCGGCAGAGGAATTTTCGGATGTGGCAGACCCGCGGTACCTTCCTGCAACGCCATTTTCTCGACCGCCAGTACCGGGTCGGCAACCAACTCTTCCAGTGGCAGAGTGCTGTCGGCGATACGGTTGACAAAGGACGTGTTGGCCCCGTTTTCCAGCAGGCGGCGCACCAGGTAAGCCAGCAGCGTTTCGTGGGTGCCTACTGGCGCATAAATACGGCATGGACGGTTCAGTTTTCCGTCAGCAACTTTGCCCACTACCTGCTCATACAGTGGCTCACCCATCCCGTGCAGGCACTGGAATTCGTACTGACCTGGATAGTAGTTCTGACCGGCCAACTGATAAATTGCTGCCAGCGTATGGGCGTTGTGCGTGGCAAACTGTGGGTAAATCAGATTAGGTGCCGCGAGCAGTTTTTTGGCACACGCCAGATAGGAGACATCGGTGTAGACCTTACGGGTGTAAACCGGATAGCCTTCCAGGCCATCCATCTGTGCGCGTTTGATTTCGCTGTCCCAATACGCGCCTTTCACCAGACGAATCATCAGGCGGCGACGGCTGCGGGTCGCAAGGTCAATCAGGTAATCAATGACGAACGGGCAGCGTTTCATGTAGGCCTGAATCACGAAACCAATTCCGTTCCAGCCCGCCAGCTCAGGCTCAAAGCAGAGTTTTTCCAGCAGGTCGAGGGAGATCTCCAGACGGTCAGCCTCTTCGGCGTCGATATTAATGCCAATATCGTACTGGCGTGCCAGCAGCGTCAGTGATTTCAGACGTGGATACAGCTCATCCATGACGCGGTCGTATTGCGCACGACTGTAGCGCGGGTGCAGGGCGGAGAGTTTGATGGAAATCCCCGGGCCTTCATAAATACCGCGACCATTGGAGGCTTTACCAATGGCGTGGATGGCCTGCTGATACGAGACCATGTAAGCCTGGGCATCGGCGGCGGTTAACGCTGCTTCACCCAACATGTCGTAGGAGTAGCGGAAACCTTTATCTTCCAGCTTGCGGGCGTTGGCCAGCGCTTCAGCGATGGTTTCACCGGTGACGAACTGCTCGCCCATCAAGCGCATCGCCATGTCGACGCCTTTACGTACCAGCGGCTCGCCGCTCTTGCCGATAATTCGGTTCAGCGAACGAGACAGGCTGGTTTCGTTATGGGTGGACACTAACTTACCGGTAAACAGCAGCCCCCAGGTGGCGGCGTTGACGAACAGCGACGGGCTGCGGCCAATGTGAGACTGCCAGTTACCGTTGCTGATTTTGTCGCGGATTAAGGCATCGCGAGTGGCTTTATCAGGAATACGCAGCAGCGCTTCCGCCAGACACATTAGCGCCACGCCTTCCTGAGAGGAGAGGGAAAATTCTTGCAGCAGACTCTGCACCATGCCGGCACGGCCGCTGGCGGTTTTCTGATTGCGCAGCTTTTCTGCCAGCGTCCAGGCGAGCTGATAAGACTTTTCAGAAATCGGCTGCGGCAAGCGGGCCTGCTCCATCAGCATCGGGACGGCATCGGTTTCACTGCGGCGCCAGGCGGCGGTGATCGCGGCACGAGTCACCGACTGCGGCAGGATCTGCTCAGCAAACTCCAGGAAAGGCTGGTGATTTTCTTCAACCGCAGGCGCAGTTTCATCGCTTTCATTGGCGGCACCGGACAGCAATGCAGGCAGCTCCGGTAGAGTTTCGTTGTTTTCCAGTTTTTCCAGATAGTTAAAAATTGCCTGCTTGATGAGCCAGTGAGGGGTGCGGTCGATCCGTGTCGCCGCGCTCTTAATCCGCTCACGCGTTGCATCATCCAGCTTAACCCCCATGGTGGTGGTGCCCATGCTGTCTACTCCTGTTGCTTGACTTTGATTTTTATGTGCGTGACAGGAATATCCACCATGTTGCAACTTTGTGCAACCGTGTTAAATGTGATGTCCGTTGCAGGCTTGAAAATGAATTAAATGTTAATGGTAAAACTTATGATAAGTGTGCCTGGCAATAGGCGATAAAGCGTTATTTCATGAGCGACTTAACAGTTATTCGTGGTGCAACCTGAAAAAGCGTGAGAGAGTGCAACCTATAGAAAAATGCTCTTAATGCAGGGATGCATTTGATGTAAATGCAGTGTTAAATCGTTTGTGAAAAAATTCAGCTTCCGTCAGGATACGGTCGCCTCAAATCATTGTCCCGTTCCGGCAATGGTAAAAAACGGCAAATTGGGATATTGCCGACAAATAATTCTGGAGACTGTAATGACTATTAGCACACCGATGTTGGTGACTTTTCTTGTTTATATTTTTGGCATGATCCTCATTGGCTTTTTTGCCTGGCGCAACACCAAAAACTTCGATGATTATATTTTGGGTGGGCGTAGCTTAGGGCCGTTTGTTACCGCGCTGTCTGCCGGTGCATCTGATATGAGCGGCTGGCTGTTGATGGGCCTGCCGGGGGCGATTTTTATCGCCGGTATTTCTGAAAGCTGGATTGCCATTGGCCTGACACTTGGCGCATGGATTAACTGGAAACTGGTGGCCGGACGCTTGCGCGTTCACACTGAGGCCAATAATAACGCCTTAACGTTGCCGGATTATTTCACCGGCCGCTTTGAAGATAATAGCCGCGTGCTGCGAATTATTTCAGCGCTGGTTATTTTGCTGTTCTTCACTATTTACTGTGCCTCCGGGATTGTTGCCGGGGCGCGTCTGTTTGAAAGCACCTTCGGCATGAGCTACGAAACGGCGCTGTGGGCCGGTGCGGCAGCGACAATTCTGTATACCTTTATCGGTGGATTCCTGGCGGTAAGTTGGACGGATACCGTACAGGCGAGCCTGATGATATTCGCTCTGATCCTGACACCGGTTATCGTTATATTTGCCGTTGGCGGTCTGGGTGATTCACTGGAAGTGATTAAGCAAAAGAGCATTGAAAACGTGGATATGCTCAAAGGGCTTAACTTTGTGGCGATTGTCTCGCTGATGGGTTGGGGTCTGGGCTACTTCGGGCAGCCGCATATTCTGGCGCGCTTTATGGCGGCAGATTCTCACCACAGTATCGTGCATGCTCGTCGTATCAGTATGACCTGGATGATCCTGTGTCTTGCCGGTGCGGTTGCCGTCGGTTTCTTTGGTATTGCTTACTTCCAGAATAACCCTGCGTTAGCAGGCCCGGTGAGCCAGAATGCTGAGCGCGTGTTTATCGAGCTGGCGCAAATTCTGTTTAACCCGTGGATTGCGGGCATCCTGCTGTCGGCGATTCTGGCGGCAGTGATGTCGACGTTAAGCTGTCAGTTGCTGGTTTGTTCCAGTGCGATTACTGAAGATCTGTACAAAGCGTTTCTGCGTAAAAACGCCAGCCAGAAAGAGCTGGTGTGGGTAGGGCGCTTTATGGTGCTGGTGGTGGCGTTGGTGGCGATTGCGCTGGCGGCAAACCCGGAAAACCGCGTGTTGGGTCTGGTGAGCTATGCATGGGCAGGTTTTGGTGCCGCGTTTGGCCCGGTAGTACTGTTCTCCGTTATGTGGTCACGCATGACCCGCAACGGCGCGCTGGCGGGGATGGTTATCGGTGCGCTCACCGTGATTATCTGGAAACAGTTTGCGTGGTTGGGGCTGTATGAAATTATCCCAGGCTTTATCTTTGGCAGCATCGGCATTGTGCTGTTCAGCCTGCTTGGTAAAGCGCCATCTGCCAGCATACAAAAACGCTTTGCTGACGCGGATGCGTATTATCATACGGCGCCAGTACCCCGTACCGGTAGCCCGGACGAGGTGCGCTAGCGCCGACTCTGCGAAGTCTGGAGTACATCCCGGCGGCGCTGCGCTTGGCCGGGCTACACGGCTGTTGAGGTTGTAGCCCGGACGCACAATTCTAAGCCTGCATATTGCAGGCTTTTTTACGCGCACAGTATTAGTTTGCTACCGATAAATCACGCAACTATTCCGCCGCTATTCTTTTACATCTCGTCATTATTTCCCACATATTTCCCTTGTGTTTCCGTTTGGCTTAATGATAATCACTATCACTCACATTTACCTGTCTTTGCAAAAGTTGACGGCGTTTCACATTTAAGGATGTCTGCATGTTTGTTCCGTTTCTCATTATGTTGCGGGAAGGGCTGGAAGCGGCGCTGATTGTTAGCCTGATTGCCAGCTATCTAAAACGTACACAACGCGGACGCTGGATTGGCGTGATGTGGATTGGCGTGATCCTTGCCGCCGCGCTGTGCTTGGGCTTAGGAATTTTTATCAACGAAACTACCGGCGAGTTCCCGCAAAAAGAACAGGAACTGTTTGAAGGATTGGTGGCGGTGATTGCCGTGGTGATCCTCACCTGGATGGTGTTCTGGATGCGTAAAGTTTCCCGCAACGTCAAACAGCAGCTGGAGCAGGCGGTGGATAACGCGCTGCAAAAAGGCAATAACCACGGTTGGGCGCTGGTGATGATGGTTTTCTTCGCCGTGGCGCGTGAAGGGCTGGAGTCGGTGTTCTTCCTGTTAGCGGCGTTCCAGCAGGATGTCGGCATCTGGCCGCCGATAGGCGCATTACTTGGGCTGGCAACGGCAATTGTGCTGGGCTTCATGCTGTATTGGGGCGGGATCCGCCTGAATCTCGGTGTGTTCTTCCGCTGGACCAGTCTGTTTATTTTGCTGGTTGCGGCCGGTCTGGCAGCGGGCGCGATTCGTGCCTTCCACGAAGCCGGCTTGTGGAACGCTTTCCAGGATGTGGCCTTTGATTTAAGCGGCACCCTGACGACACATTCGCTTTTTGGCACGCTGCTGGAAGGCATTTTTGGTTACCAGGAAGCGCCAAGCGTTAGCGAAGTGGCGGTCTATTTCCTGTATTTGATTCCCGCACTGGTGCTGTTTTTCTGGCCGCCGCGCGCAACGACATCAACATCACGTATCGCCCCGTAAGGCTGATAACGGTTGCTTAGTGACAACAAACTTTCTTTAAAAGGGATGGAACATGACCAAGAACTTCCGCCGCAGCGCGTTGCAGACCGGTATCGTCGCACTCTTCTCGACCGCGTTTATGGCACACGCCGCTGATATTCCTCAGGTTAAAGTGACGGTGAACGACAAACAGTGTGAACCGATGTCCCTCACCGTGAACGCGGGTAAAACCCAGTTCATCATCCAGAACCATAGCCAGAAAGCGCTGGAGTGGGAGATCCTCAAAGGGGTGATGGTGGTTGAAGAGCGTGAGAACATTGCGCCGGGCTTCACCCAGAAGATGACTGCTAATCTGCAACCGGGCGAATATGACATGACCTGCGGTCTGCTGACTAACCCGAAAGGTAAGCTGATTGTCAAAGGCGAAGCCACAGCCGATGCAGCGAAAGCCAATGCTCTGTTGGATCTCAGCACGGCAATCACCGCTTATAAAGCTTATGTGGTGGCAGAAACTGCCGAACTGGTCAAAGGCACCAAAGCCTTTACCGACGCGGTGAAAGCGGGCGATATCGAAAAAGCGAAAGCCCTGTACGCGCCAACGCGTCAGCACTATGAGCGTATCGAACCGATTGCCGAGTTGTTCTCTGACCTCGACGGCAGCATTGATGCCCGCGAAGATGACTACGAGCAGAAAGCGGCCGATCCGAAGTTCACCGGTTTCCACCGTCTTGAAAAAGCCCTGTTTGGCGACAACAGCGTTAAAGGCATGGAACACTATGCTGACCAGTTGAACAGTGACGTGCTGGAATTGCAAAAACGCATCGACGAACTGGCCTTCCCGCCATCAAAAGTGGTCGGCGGCGCGGCGGGTCTGATTGAAGAAGTGGCGGCGAGCAAAATCAGCGGTGAAGAAGATCGCTACAGCCATACTGACCTGTGGGACTTCCAGGCCAATATCGATGGCGCGCAGAAAATCGTTAACTTGCTGCGTCCGCAGTTACAAAAAGAGAACAGTGCACTGCTGGCTAAAGTTGACGCTAACTTCAAAAAAGTAGATGCGATTCTGGCGAAATACCGTACCAAAGACGGTTATGAAACCTATGACAAACTGACCGACGCTGACCGCAATGCGCTGAAAGGGCCGATCACCACACTGGCGGAAGATCTGGCGCAACTGCGTGGGATCCTGGGTCTGGACTAAGCACCATGGAAAAGCAGCACACTGATGACCTGAATGAACCGTCACGTCGTCGTTTATTAAAAGGGATCGGCGCGCTGGGAGGCGCGCTGGCTATTGCGGGTGGTTGTCCGGTGGCGCATGCGGCAAAGCCTGGCGGCGCGGTCGCCTCGAATAGCCGGATGGAGACGCAGCCGTTTTACGGTGAGCACCAGGCTGGCGTGTTAACGCCGCAGCAGGCATCGATGATGCTGGTGGCGTTTGACGTGCTGGCGGCCGATAAAACCGACCTTGAGCGTCTGTTCCGTCTGCTGACGCAGCGTATCGCGTTTCTGACCACAGGCGGCCCGGCACCGGATACGCCAAATCCGCGCTTGCCGCCGATGGACTCGGGTATTCTGGGGGCGTACATCGCGCCGGATAACCTGACGATGACGCTATCAGTCGGCGAGTCGTTGTTTGATATGCGCTTTGGGCTGGCGGATAAAGCGCCGAGAAAGTTGCAGAAGATGACGCGCTTTCCCAACGATTCGCTGGATGCCGCGCTGTGTCATGGCGATCTGTTGCTGCAGATTTGCGCCAATACTCAGGACACGGTTATCCATGCACTGCGCGATATTATCAAGCACACGCCTGACCTGCTCAGCGTGCGCTGGAAGCGCGAAGGGTTTATCTCTGACCACGCGGCGCGCAGCAAAGGTAAAGAGACACCGGTCAATCTGCTGGGCTTTAAAGACGGTACTGCTAACCCCGACGGCAGCAATACCTCGCTGATGGACGAAGTGGTGTGGGTGACAGGCGAGCAGGGTGAACCGGCGTGGGCGAAGGGCGGTTCGTATCAGGCGGTGCGGATTATTCAGTTCCACGTCGAGTTCTGGGATCGTACGCCGCTGAAAGAGCAGCAGACGATTTTTGGCCGCGACAAGCACAGCGGTGCGCCGCTTGGCATGAAGCTCGAGCACGATGTGCCGGACTACAGCCGCGACCCGGACGGTGAGGTGATTGCGCTGGATAGCCATATTCGTCTGGCTAACCCCCGCACCAAAGAGACGCAGTCGAGCCTGATGATGCGCCGGGGTTATAGCTACTCACTGGGGGTGACCAACTCCGGCCAGTTGGATATGGGGCTGTTGTTTGTGTGCTATCAGCACGACCTTGAAAAAGGGTTCCTGGCAGTGCAGAAACGACTCAACGGTGAGGCGCTTGAGGAGTACGTGAAGCCGATTGGCGGCGGGTATTTCTTTGTGTTGCCGGGTGTGGTTTCACAGCAGGCTTATTTAGGCAGCACGTTGCTGGAAGCTTGAGCATTCCCGGCGGCGCTGCGCTTGGCCGGGCTACATTTGTACATATTTATATACCGGCGAGTGCATATTGGTAGCCCGGCCAAGCGCAGCGCCGCCGGGTTTATCTGCACATACTCAGAATATCGCCAAAAATCAGCACTTTTTTTCATTTCTCCCCCGATTGATATAAAACTGTCACATAAGTGTCAGATGCTATCTTCAGTGACCATCGTTATAATTATGTAAATATTATGTTGCATAATTTATGTTTTATGATGTAAACATAAAGTAGAGCGGTAGTTCCCGGCAGTGATGCAGTTTCACTATGGAGATCGCGAATGGTAGCGTCCTTGACTGGACTTAGCAGCATCAAAACCCGCACCATCCAGCGCGGAGGCCTCTCCTCCGGCAGCGATTTCGTCACCTTAATTTTTCCCCCATGCAGAATTCAACTTGAAGTAAACGATGTCATGCGCGGTGCGCGTAGCCGCGTATTGGCTTCATTTCGACAGGCAATTGCTATGGCTTACAAGGAAGCCAAACCTCAGACGTTCGTGCGCATAATCGCGCTGTTATTAGCGCGTGTGATGTATACCAACAACTCAAGGTGCTATCCATGGGAAGACAGAAAGCAGTGATCAAAGCTCATCGCGAAGCAAAACGTGTGCTCAGACGGGATTCACGCAGCCACAAACAACGTGAAGAAGAATCGGTCACCTCGCTTGTGCATATGAGTGGTGTGGAAGCTATTGGCATGGCTCGCGACAGTCGCGACGGCTCTGCCATTGCCCCCCGCAATGAAGCTCAGGCCCATTATTTGAATGCTATCGAGAGTAAGCAGCTGATCTTCGCGACTGGCGAAGCGGGCTGTGGCAAAACCTGGCTTTCTGCCGCAAAAGCGGCCGAGGCGCTGATTCATAAGGATGTGAATAAAATCATCGTCACGCGTCCCGTCCTTCAGGCTGATGAAGATTTGGGATTCCTGCCAGGCGACATCTCGGAGAAGTTCGCCCCGTATTTCCGCCCCGTCTATGACGTGCTGGTGAAGCGGCTTGGCTCCTCCTTTATGCAATATTGCCTGCGTCCGGAAATCGGTAAGGTAGAGATCGCGCCGTTCGCCTATATGCGCGGACGTACATTTGAAAATGCCGTGGTCATTCTTGATGAGGCTCAGAATGTCACCGCCGCGCAAATGAAGATGTTTTTAACCCGCCTCGGGGAGAACGTCACGGTTATCGTGAACGGGGATATCACCCAGTGTGATTTACCTCGCGGCGTTCAATCTGGCCTCAGTGATGCCATGGCCCGTTTCGAAGAAGATGAAATGATAGGCATTGTCCGTTTCACCAAAGACGATTGCGTCCGCTCGGCGCTTTGCCAGCGGACGCTGAAAGCCTACGACTGATCGTTATCACCTCTGCAAAGCCCGGGAAACCGGGCTTTGTTATTTCTGGCTGTTGCAAATCCAACAGCCTCAGCGAAAGCGTGTTGCATTTCACACCGCGTCACCCGCATCAATAAATATAACTCATTGAAAGATATCACCTCTCATCCTGGCATAGACTTTGCTATCAACACATATAACCTAACGGCGTAAAGACACAATAATTAATCCCATAAATGGATATGTATAAATATCAATCGGATGATTGTGTCTGGACGTACTGATAAAACCTAAGAGATGACGCTATGCCAGTGACCCAGGACACGCCAGATTATACCCAACACACTCCCCATGCTTATCGTATTACCAGCGATGAAGAGGCCCTCAGCATTGCCCATGAAATTGCCGCTTATCTGCAACCGGGCGCATCGGAGCGCGATCTATCGGGTGTTGTTCCTGCGGAGGTGGTAAATGCCTTCTCGAACAGCGGCCTATGGGGAATAACCGTGCCGCATGAGTTTGGCGGCGCAGAGGTTTCGGCTGCTACGTTGGCAGCAGTTATTGCGATCATTTCCGCGGCTGACCCGGCGCTGGGGCAAATCCCGCAGAATCACTACTGTCTGCTCGAAGATATCCGCTTGCAGGGCAGCGACGAGCAGCGCCGTTTCTTCTTTGAACTGGCGTTGAGCGGTCATCGCTTTGCTAATGCGCTGTCAGAAACCGGCGGCAAGACGGTACAGGATATCCAGACCCGGTTGACACAAACCTCAGAGGGTCTGCGGATTAATGGGCGTAAAGGCTACTGCACCGGCTCTTTGTACGCGCACTGGCTGGGCGTGCTGGCGCTTGACGAAGAGGGACGGGCGCAACTGGCGTTTGTCCCGCGTCATGCGACCGGGTTGACGGTGGTGAACGACTGGGTCTGCCTGGGACAGCGCACAACCTCCAGTGGTACGGTGCTGGTGGATAATCTGCTGGTGGAGCCATTCAATCTGATCCCTAGCTGGAAATCCTATGATACGCCGACGCTCGCCGGGCCCTTTGCTCAGTTGACCACTGCCGCAATAGACGCGGGGATTGCTCGCGCAGCCCTGAATGACACCGTCAGCTTCGTGAACCAGTTTGCGCGTCCGTGGATTGATGCGGGCGTGGAGCGAGCCGGGGATGATCCTCTCACTATCCATCAAATTGGCGTACTCGATAGCCGAATTGCCGCCGCTGATGCGTTATTAGAACAGGCCGGAAAGGTGCTGGATCGTTATAAATATCACCTGACCGAAGAGACCGTAGCGCTGGCATCCCTGGCCGTCGCGCGCGCCAAAATTTTCACCACCGAAGCCGCGCTTGAAGCCGCCTCACGGCTGTTTGAACTGGGTGGAACCCGCTCGACGCATCCACGCTATAACTTCGATCGTCACTGGCGTAATGGCCGGGTTCACACCCTGCATGATCCGGTGCGCTGGAAATACCACCTGCTGGGCAACTGGGTATTGAACGGCAAAGCACCCGCGCGTCACGACTGGAACTAAGGAGTGAGTATGTTCGCGTTTCTTGCCGGTATTGACTGGGGTGATGTAGCGGAAGCGGTAGGGGATACCCTGACCATGTTGGGCTGGGCGCTGGGGTTTACGGTGCTGATTGGACTCCCGCTCGGCGTCATTCTGTACCTGACAGGTCAGCCGCGCCTGCTGTATGCGCCGTTGCTGCATCGGGTACTTTCGCTGTTGGTTAACGTAATGCGTTCGCTGCCTTTCATCATTTTGTTGATTGTGATGATCCCTCTTACCACGCTGATTACCGGTACGTCACTGGGCGTTGAGGGCACGATCCCGCCGCTGGTGGCGGGCTGCGCACCTTTCTTTGCGCGTCTGGTGGAGACATCGCTGCGTGAAGTCGATCATGGGCTGGTAGAGGCCAGTTGGGCGATGGGCGGCAGCACCTGGCAATTGATCTGGTACACCTTACTGCCGGAGTCGCGTTCAGGATTGATTGCGGCGGTGACCGTCACGGCGATTGTGCTGGTGGACTACACCTCGATGGCGGGCGTGATTGGCGGCGGTGGGCTAGGGGATCTGGCGATCCGTTTTGGCTATCAGCGTTTTCAAACCGATGTGATGGCAGTGACGGTGGTACTGCTTATTGCTCTGGTACAGATTTTACAAATGAGCGGTGACCGTCTGGTGCGCCGAATGAGCCGTAAATAAGGATACGATAATGAAAAAAACCATAATTGCTGGGTTACTGGCACTGTTGAGTGCCGCGGCTGTTGCCAATGAAACGCTCGTCGTGGGGGCGACACCGGTTCCGCATGCTGAGATCCTCGAGTTTGTAAAACCGACACTGGCAAAAGAGGGGGATCGACCTCAAAATAAAGGTCTTCAACGATTTTATTCAGCCTAATCAGCAACTGGCCGAAAAGAATCTCGATGCCAACTATTACCAGTATCGCCCGTTCCTGGATGATTATAACAAGACCCGCCACACCGATCTGGTGCCGGTCGTCGGGGTGCATATCGAACCGTTCGGCGCTTACTCGACCAAATATAAAAGTCTTAAAGAACTGCCTGATGGAGCAACCGTTGCGATCCCAAACGATCCGGTGAATACCGGACGGGCGCTGGTGTTGCTGGCTGAGGCGGGGCTGATTACGCTGAAAAACCCGCAAGATCCGCAATCGACCCAGAAGGATATTACCGGGAATCCACATCACTTTAAGATTCGCCCGCTGGAAGGGGCAATGTTAGCGCGCGCGGTGAGCCAGGTGGATCTGTCGTTTATTTTCGCCAACTATGCGCTGGAAGCGGGAATAGATACCGACAAGGCGCTGATTGTTGAAAAAGGTAAGAGTTTGTACGTCGAATATCTGGTAGCGAGGCCGGATAACATTAACGATCCAGGCATTCAAAAGCTGGCGAAAGCGCTGAATTCTGATGCGGTACGCCAGTTCATCCTGACACGATATCAGGGAAAAATCGCCCCGGGGTTTTAGGAGAGTACGGTATGACGCAACATTCTCATATCCAGCTTCGCGATATTAGCAAGGCCTATCCGAACGGGGTGCAGGCGTTAAAGGCTATCAATCTGGAGATTCAGAGCGGGGAGATTTTCGGCATTATCGGCCGTAGTGGGGCCGGGAAATCAACCCTGCTGCGCTTGTTTAACCGTCTGGAGGGTGCTGACAGTGGCGATATTCACATTAACGGCACATCGATAAGCGGTGGGGGGCGTCGGCAACTGCGGGATTTGCGCCGTCGGGTGGCGATGATCTTCCAGCACTTTAATTTACTGTCGACAAAAACGGTAGCCGAGAACGTGGCGCTGCCGCTGCGGATGGCGGGCATTCCTCGCGGTGAACGGCAACGCCGGGTGGACGATATTTTACGGCTGGTAGGGCTTGAGTCGCTGCGAGAGAGCTGGCCATCACAACTCTCCGGTGGACAAAAACAGCGTGCCGGGATTGCCCGCGCGTTGGTCACCCAGCCGGAGATTCTGCTGTGTGATGAGGCAACCTCTGCACTCGACCCGGAAAATACGCTGGCGGTGTTGAGCCTGCTTAAAGAAATTAACCAGCGATTGGGGCTGACGATCATTCTCATCACCCATGAAATGGACGTTATCCGGACGTTGTGCGATCGGGTGGCGGTGCTGGAGAGCGGACGGGTGATTGAACAAGGCGATGTCTGGCGTGTGTTTGGCGATCCACAGCACGAGATAACCCGTGGGATGCTGGGGACGTTACATCATGGTCGCGCGGAATACGGTGAGCAGTTGGCCGTTGGGCAGCAGTTTGTCACGTTGCATTTTAATGGTATGAATGGCATTCGGCCGGATTTACGGGAGATTTCTCGCGTGTTGGGCAGCGGTAGCCAGTTGATTTATAGCAGCTGTGAACCTATTCAGGGACGCGTGGTGGGGCAGTTAAAAATCCGCGTGGATACGCCGCTAACGGCGGAAACGTTGAGACTAGCGGCGGGGGTGGCAGACAGGATTGCGGTGCAGGCGGGTTAGTGCGATGCCCTTCCCGGGGGCGGCGTAAACGCCTTGGCTGGGATACATTCGTGTACAGTGGGTGTAGGTGTTCACCGTATCTATAACTATGCACGAATGTAGCCAGGCCAAGCGAAGCGCCGCCGGGAAATATTGGCTGGATGTTGGCGATCTACAGACGAAAAAAAAGCCCGTACTTGCGTACGAGCTCTTTCTTAAATGTGGCGGTGAGAGAGGGGTTCGAACCCTCGATACGTTGCCGTATACACACTTTCCAGGCGTGCTCCTTCAGCCACTCGGACACCTCACCGTATTGTCTCGCTGCTCACCTTAGGTGGGCAACGGGGCGCTACTATAGGGAGTCGCGCTAAAACGGTCAAGCATAATTTATGCGTTTCGTCTTGTTTGGTTAAGCAATGAACACTGCCCCGGCCTTGATGACCGGGGCGGGTGATTTATCGCTGGGAATCCAACTGCTCGTTATTCTTCACCACATCCTGGGCGCGAGCATAGCTCTCAATCAACAACTGGTAGGCCGGGAATACGTGGGTGTACACCTCGGCCCATTCCGCGGCGTCCGGACGATTCCAGGTACGCTGCAATTCAGACGCGACTGCGGCGGTGTCCATAGGTACCACGCCTGCTTGCGTTACACGCGCCAGCGTAATCTCCTGAGCCATTTTGCTGTAAGTCCCGGAGGCATCTATCACCGCGAAAACTTTATAGCCATCAGCGACGGCGGCAATCGCCGGAAATGCCATGCACACGCTGGTGATCGTCCCGGCAATAATTAACGTTTTACGCCCGGTTGCCTTCACGGCAGCCACAAACTCCGGGTTGTCCCAGGCGTTAATTTCGCCTTTACGTGCAATATAGTGCGCATGCGGTGCATTGGCGTGGATCTCAGGGATCAACGGACCGTTCGGGCCTTGTGGCACCGATGCGGTGGTGATCACCGGTAAACCGGCAAGCGTTGCCATTTTTGCCAGCGCTGCGGCACGAGCACGCAGTTCAGGCATCGGCATATCACCCACGGTCTGGAACAGGCCGCTTTGGTGATCGATGAGCAACATCACCGCGTCGTCGACATTAATGACCGGGCGTGCACCGTTGAAATTAGCGGGAGTAGACATATTCTTCACCTCTTTAAGCGTCAATTTGACCAAAACGGCCGGAGTTAAAATCGCGAATAGCTGCATCGATTTCAGTTTTACTGTTCATCACGAAAGGGCCGTAGCCGACAATCGGTTCATCAATAGGCGCACCGGCGAGTACCAGTACTTTGGCGTCGCTGCTGGCATGCAGATGCACGCGTTGACCCTGCTGGCTCAACACCACGAGCTGCGCCTCCTGAGCCGTTGCGCTACCGTTTACCGTCACGCTGCCTTCCAGCACTACCAGCGCAGTGCTCCAGCCCGCTGGTTGTTCAAAGGAAAACTCGTTGTCCTGTGCGAGCTGCACATCCCAGACGTTCAGCGGTGAGAAGGTGCTCGCCGGGCCGACTGCGTCCTGATAACGGCCTGCGATAACCCGCTGCGAACCGTTGCTCTCGGGCAGACGTACCGTTGGAATGGCTGCCGCCTCAATGCTTTGGTAACCCGGTGCGGTCATTTTGTTTTTGGCTGGAAGATTGACCCAAAGCTGGATCATCTTCAGCTCGCCGCCCCGACGGGCAAATTCCGCCGAGTGAAACTCCTCATGGAGAATGCCCGCACCCGCCGTCATCCACTGCACGTCGCCTGGGCCAATCACGCCGCCTTTACCGGTAGAATCACGATGTTCCACTTCACCGGCGTAGACGATAGTGACGGTCTCAAATCCACGATGGGGATGTTCACCCACACCGCGCTTTGCGCCGTCCGCAGGGAAGTGATGCGGTCCGGCGTAATCCAGCAGCAGGAAAGGGCTTAGGCTTTCACCGTGCGATTGATAAGAAAATAACGAACGAACCGGGAAGCCATCGCCCACCCAATGCGGACGTGGCGCGGTATAAACACCCGTAATCTGTTTCATTTGTTTCCTCCTGCGTAGTGAGCTTTGATGTTTATTAGCTTATATTTGTGGTTAATGTTTCGGTAGATAGCGAAATTGGTACTCACTGTTGCAAAAATAGAACGATGGGGTAGGGATGCAGGATCTTAATGATTTCGCCTGGTTTGTACGGGTGGTGGATAACGGTGGCTTTGCGGCAGCGGGGAGAGCGCTGGATATTCCGAAGTCAAAACTCAGTCGACGTATCGCCCAACTGGAGGAACAGCTTGGCGTGCGACTCATTTATCGGACGACACGCCAGTTCACGGTCACCGAGGTGGGACAAACCTTTTATCAGCACTGTAAGGCGATGCTGATTGAAGCGGAGGCGGCGCAGGAAGCGATTGCCATGCTGCAAGCCGAACCGCGTGGTAGCGTCAGGATCACCTGTCCAGTCACGCTGTTACACGTTCATGTAGGGCCGATGCTGGCACGTTTTATGCTGCGATATCCTGGTGTACAAATTCAGCTGGAAGCCACCAACCGGCGAGTCGATCTGGTGGCTGAAGGGGTTGATATTGCGATTCGCGTCAGGCCTCGCCCGTTCGATGATAGCGATCTGGTGATGCGCGTGTTGGCTGACCGGGGGCACTGTCTGGTGGCCAGTCCGGAGCTTGTGGCTTCATTGGGTAAGCCACAGACACCCGATGAACTGAGTCGCTGGCCGGGGCTAAGCATGGCGGCGGGGAAGCATACCCATCAATGGCGACTCTCTGGCCCAAATAAGGCCAAAGCAGAGGTGCATTTTACTCCGCGGTTTATCACTAACGATATGCTCGCGCTGCGTGAAGCTGCGGTGGCAGGTGTGGGCGTGGTGCAATTACCTCTGTTGATGGCGCGTGAACAACTGGCGGACGGGACGCTGGTACGCGTGCTCGAAGAGTGGGAACCGAAGCGGGAGGTGATCCACGCGGTATTCCCGTCACGCCGGGGATTACTGCCTGCGGTAAGGGCCTTAGTGGATTTTTTGAGTGAAGAGTATGCTCAGATAGTTGAAGAGTAATTTTACACTTTATTTACAATTACGCGCTAAATATGCTATCTCTCATAGCTCGGTTTCTTTGTGGATAGGGTTCATGAGCCAGCAGCAAGTAATGAATACGCGAGATATTCAAATGGCAATCAGCCGGGCACGTACCGAGCAGGTTCTGGAAAAACTGGGCTTTGGTCAGCCGCCTGCGCTCACTGAACATGGGCTAACCCAGCTCTATCAGGCATGGTGTCGTACCGTGCCTTTCGACAATCTCCTTCGGCGCATCCAGGTGGCAAAAGGCGCACACGCTGAACTTCCTGGTTTTATCCCCGATCATTTCTTCGCCAGCTGGCTACGTTATGGTACCGGCGGCACCTGCTGGGCTGGGCATGGTGCGCTGTATGCGTTGTTAAACGCGCTAGGGTTTAGCGTGCAGTTTGGTCTCACGACCATGCGTTCTCCACGCCCGGTTAGCGCCGATTCCCCAGGACACGGCACGCTTTTTGTCCGTCTGGGCGAGACGATGTTTATCGTTGATGCCACGATGCTGCACGATCAGCCTCTCCCGCTGCAAGCGTGGTACTCACCTCATCCGGTCTGGGGAACCCGGGTTCACAGAGATGAGGGCGTCTGGTGCGTTAACTGGAAACCGCTTGGGCGGTCGCGGGTGGATTGCCAGCTACTGGAGATGGATGCGGCAGGGTATGAGTATCCAAAGCGCCATGAACAGAGTCGGGGTAATAGCCGTTTTGATGGCGCAATGCTGATTCGTTTAGCGGGACGGGAGTCCATCACCGGGATTGTTAAGGGGGAGAAAGTCGTACGGGATGTTGCAGGTAAAGAGATCTTCACGTCGCTAACGCATCGTCAGCAGCAAGCGCTGTTGATTGAACGGTTTGGTATTGCAGAAGAGATTGTCGTGCAGTTACCGATGGACGAACGGGAGAAGTAGCCCGGGTGAGCGTACAAGACCTCGGGAAATATTGGCTGGATGTTGGCGGTCTACAGACGAAAAAAAAAAGCCCGTACTTGCGTACGAGCTCTTTCTTAAATGTGGCGGTGAGAGAGGGGTTCGAACCCTCGATACGTTGCCGTATACACACTTTCCAGGCGTGCTCCTTCAGCCACTCGGACACCTCACCGTATTGTCATCACCAGCATTGCTGGGACGAGCGATAATGTAGGGAAAAGGCCTGTCACCGTCAATAAACTTTTTAAAAAAAACGTGCATTTAGACAAACTTCGCGCAACTTGCTTCTTAAACACGCATAAATCGTCTTTTTTGCGATCGCTCTCGCATTTGCCGGGACAGCGAAACGAAATTTGCTATGCTGTTCAATCACAAAAAATCAAAAAATGTGCCGCGGGTTAACTGGCAAGGCGCTTTAAATCAGGAGTCATTATGGAGATCATCTTTTACCATCCTACGTTTGATACCCCGTACTGGATAGCTGAGCTTGGCAAAAAACTGCCGGGGGCAAAAATACGCGCATGGCAACGTGGTGATAATGCCCCCGCTGACTACGCCCTGGTGTGGCATCCTCCTGTTGAAATGCTACAGGGCCGTGACCTGAAGGCTGTTTTTGCATTAGGTGCGGGCGTGGACTCCATTCTCAGTAAACTCAAAGCACATCCTGAAATGCTGGCACAGTCCATTCCGCTGTATCGCCTTGAGGATACCGGGATGGGAAGCCAGATGCAGGAATATGCCGTGAGCCAGGTGCTTCATTGGTTCCGTCGATTCGATGATTACCAGGCGTTGCAGCGCGAAGGCCGTTGGGAGCCGCTGCCAGACTACCCGCACGACACATTCACTATTGGCATCATGGGAGCAGGCGTGCTCGGTTCGAAAGTGGCGCAAAGCTTGCTGGCGTGGGGATTCCCGGTCAGGTGCTGGAGCCGTAGTCGTAAAGAGTGGCCGCAGGTGAAAAGCTTTGCCGGGGAAGGGGAGTTGGCCGATTTCCTGCAACACACCCGGGTGTTGATTAATCTGCTGCCGAATACCGCTGAAACCGTTGGGATTATCAATCAGTCGCTGTTGGCGCAATTGCCGGATAATAGCTATGTGCTGAATCTGGCGCGCGGTGTTCACGTGGTCGAGGATTCTCTGCTGGCGGCACTCGATAGCGGCAAACTGAAAGGCGCAATGTTGGATGTCTTTAGCCGCGAACCGCTGCCAGAGGCAAGCCCGCTGTGGCGTCATCCGCGCGTGACTATCACGCCGCATGTCGCTGCAGTCACTCGCCCACAGGAAGCTATCGCCTATATTTCGCAGAGCATTATGCAGCTTGAGCGCGGCGAAAAGCCGGGCGGTCAGGTCGATCGCGAGCGCGGCTATTGATACACCTGGCTAATAAAAACGAGGCTTTCCTGCTATTCTTGGCATATCACGAGAGAGGAGAATGTGATGTATCCTGTTGACTTACATATGCACACTGTTGCTAGCACGCATGCTTACAGCACGTTGCATGACTATATTGCCGCGGCAAAGCATAAAGGAATAAAGCTTTTCGCGATAACCGATCACGGCCCGGATATGGCCGATGCCCCGCATTACTGGCATTTTGTGAATATGCGTATCTGGCCGCGAATGGTCGATGGGGTGGGGATCCTGCGCGGGATTGAGTCGAACATTAAAAATATCGACGGTGAAATTGACTGCACCGGGCCGATGCTCACCTCGCTCGATTTTATCATTGCGGGCTTCCATGAGCCGGTCTTTGCGCCACAGGACAAAGAGACCCACACGCAGGCCATGATTGCGGCGATGGCAAGCGGAAACGTGCATATGATAAGCCATCCCGGTAACCCTAAATTCCCGGTTGATATCCCGGCTATAGCCGCAGCAGCGGCGAAATATCATGTGGCGCTGGAAATCAATAATTCCTCTTTTGTCAGCTCGCGCATTGGCAGTGAACATAACTGCCAGGCGATTGCTGCCGCTGTCCGCGATGCTGGCGGCTGGCTGGCGCTGGGCTCGGATTCTCATACCGCCTTCACACTGGGTGAATTTACCGAGTGCCAAAAGATCCTTGATGCGGTGGACTTCCCGCAGGAGCGGATCTTAAACGTCACGCCGCGTCGTTTTCTTAATTTCCTCGAGTCGCGCGGAATGCCGCCGATTCGTGAATTTGCTGAACTTTAATGACTAACTGGATTAACCCATGAACGAGTTTTCAATCATCTGTCGTGCGCTTGGCTCGCTGTATTATCGTCAACCGCAAGACCCGCTGCTGGTTCCGCTGTTTACCCTGATCCGCGAAGGCAAGCTGGCGGCTAACTGGCCTCTGGAGCAGGATGAACTGCTGGTCCGTCTGCAAAAAAGCTGTGATATTGGGCAAATTGCCGCTGACTATAATGCCCTGTTTGTCGGTGCGGAATGCAGCGTGCCACCGGTGCGCAGCGCGTGGGTTGAGGGGGCAACGGAAGCTGAGGTTCGCGCCTTCCTGACCGAATGCGGTATGCCATTGGGCGAGAATCCAGCGGATCAGATAGGGACACTGCTGCTGGCTGCCTCCTGGCTTGAGGACAATGCTGTTGAAGATGATGACGCGCTGGAAGTGCTGTTTGATGAGTATATTCTGCCTTGGGTGGGAACTTTCCTTGGCAAACTCGAAGCGCATGCCACGACCACTTTCTGGCGTACCATGGCGACGCTGACGCGCGAAGCGCTCTCCGCGATGTACGATGAGTTACAGGAAACTGACGAAGAGTGATGCAAGTCACAAAATCAATGTAACTGAAATGTATTTGATGAGCATAATGTGCTCGTGATCTCATCAAATTGGCGGGCATCTGCTAAGATGCCCGCCATGAACGTTATCTTAGCTATCGCAATCACAACAGGTCTCCTCTCCGGCATTTGGGGATGGGTCGCTGTCTCTCTTGGTTTATTGAGCTGGGCTGGATTTTTAGGCTGCACGGCTTATTTCGCCTGTCCGACTGGTGGTCTTAAAGGCCTGGCAATTTCTGGCAGCACAACGCTGAGCGGTGTTATCTGGGCACTGGTGATTATCTACGGCAGCGCCTTAGCGCCACATCTGGAAATCGTCAGCTACGTTATGACGGGCATCGTGGCATTTTTAATGTGTATTCAGGCACGTCAACGACTGCTGGCCTTTGTTCCTGGTACCTTCATCGGTGCGTGCGCGACGTTTGCCGGGCAGGGAGACTGGAAGCTGGTGGTGCCATCATTGCTGGTGGGGCTTGTGTTTGGTTATGCGATGAAGAATAGCGGCTTATGGCTGGCGAATCGCAAAGCGAAAAGTCAGCTTGTGGATGAGTCAGCGTTGTAAAGCCGATTAGTTAAAAAAAGGCGGTAGGTTAAGAACCTGCCGCCTTTTTTTATCGTTCACGGCTAGCGCTTAAAATTATCATTTGCCCATGATACGGCTTGGGTACGGTTTTTCACCGCAATCTTCTTGAAAAGATGGTACAGATGGGTTTTCACCGTGCTTTCACTGATAAACAAAGATTGGGCAATTTCAATGTTGGAGGCGCCAATGCGTAGCTTATTCAGAATCTCTTTCTCGCGATAGGTCAAAATGGTGCTTTCAGAGTTGTCATAACGATAGTTCCCTGAATGCATAATCAGATAGCTGGCCAACTTGCGGGAAAAGTAGCATTCTCCTTCCATTACTTTTTCCAGCCCTTTGATCAGGAAGTGTTCTTCATCGTGTACATGGAAAATGCCGCAGATATGCGGCCAGGATTTAATTTCTGAAAAGGCATAATCTGCCGGGGTATTGAAAAGTAGCACCTTCACGCCGCTTTTTATTTTGCACAATTCTTCCTGCCATCCCTTAACCAGCCGCCGGTCAGTTTCAATCATATCGAAAAGAATAATTCCACTCGCTATGGTCTCAAGGTTAAATTGATGAATATTAATAATTTTAACATCCATTTTTAGCTGTTTTTTTAGATTTTGAGACAGTGCGCTGGATTGAAGCGAAGGCCGGGTGATGAGGAAAAGAGTCTGGTTCGAAAGGTTGAGCTCTTTTGGCATGATGAGACCCCATTTTTTTAACAGCAGCAAATAGCATAAAATCATCAGGTTAAGCGCGGCTGAAAAGTGGTTGCGGTGTTGTTAAAAGGTTACCAATATAGGAATAATAACAAGTTACACTTAATTTAAAATTTAGTCGTTCGGGCTTTTAAAGCAAGAAATAATCGCGAAACTGGATGTAAAAATAAATTACAAGTTGTAAAAGTTGTAAATTTCTAGAAGTTAAAATGCAAGGCGTCAATTATCAGGTAATGACTCCAACTTATTGATAGTGTTTTATGTTCAGATAATGCCCGATGACTTTGTCATGCAGCTCCACCGATTTTGAGAACGACAGCGACTTCCGTCCCAGCCGTGCCAGGTGCTGCCTCAGATTCAGGTTATGCCGCTCAATTCGCTGCGTATATCGCTTGCTGATTACGTGCAGCTTTCCCTTCAGGCGGGATTCATACAGCGGCCAGCCATCCGTCATCCATATCACCACGTCAAAGGGTGACAGCAGTCTCATAAGACGCCCCAGCGTCGCCATAGTGCGTTCACCGAATACGTGCGCAACAACCGTCTTCCGGAGCCTGTCATACGCGTAAAACAGCCAGCGCTGGCGCGATTTAGCCCCGACGTATCCCCACTGTTCGTCCATTTCCGCGCAGACGATGACGTCACTGCCCGGCTGTATGCGCGAGGTTACCGACTGCGGCCTGAGTTTTTTAAATGGCGGAAAATCGTGTTGAGGCCAACGCCCATAATGCGGGCGGTTGCCCGGCATCCAACGCCATTCATGGCCATATCAATGATTTTCTGGTGCGTACCGGGTTGAGAAGCGGTGTAAGTGAACTGCAGTTGCCATGTTTTACGGCAGTGAGAGCAGAGATAGCGCTGATGTCCGGCAGTGCTTTTGCCGTTACGCACCACCCCGTCAGTAGCTGAACAGGAGGGACAGCTGATAGAAACAGAAGCCACTGGAGCACCTCAAAAACACCATCATACACTAAATCAGTAAGTTGGCAGCATCACCCAATTATCATACATATATTTGTTTAAATATAATGTCATTAATAACAAGATATTATGTTTTGTTTTTTAGGAGCATATCAGTTTTTTTGAATGATGGTGTTGGGAGATGTTAAGGAGAAGGCACACCATGGCTGAATTCCCCTACCAATAATTGGTCCTTCTGTTACTACCTCGCAGACGTTTCTCACTAACCTAAATTTTAATACTTAAGTCTGAGTAGTGGGAAATTAATCATACTTTCTATTGAGAAAATCATGTCTGAATAACAGGCTGACACATTCTTTATGGCTGTAACCCGAGCGCGATGGCTTTTTGGTGTCGTATTGATATGAAAAATATATGTATTCAAGATAATAAATTGATGCTAATTATCTGAAATTACTCTATAAAAAGGTTTTGCGGAAAGTATTTTTACGCACTAATGTAATCAAAATGTTTACGAAATGTATACTCATTATGGGTTCAACATACAGGCCCTCCCTTAAATAAGGAGAGGCCCCGGCTAAACGGGGAGTTGCCATGCAAACATTATCTCGCCTTCCGCTCTATCTTTCTTCGTTACTGGTACTGTATAGCGCTGATACGCTTGCCGTCGCTGACGGTATTATCCATTTTCGTGGGCAAATTGTTGAGTCACCGTGTGTTTATAACCAGCCATCTCAGCAAAATCTCAGCTTGAACTGCTATGAAAACCAACGCCATACGGAACACGTTATCCCACTCAATGCTTTGCTGGAAGGGCGGCCTGTAGTCAATGACAGAAGCACTGCGCAGTTAAAGTGGATAAGCAAAGAACAAAATATGGCCATCTTGCAGGTTGAGTATAAATAGTCGGAAACGAAATTGCGGTCTGCGTTGTCTATGGTAGACAATAGGGCAGTCTTAGTCAGAGGATTGTGAGCATGACCGAAAGAATTCAGGTGCTGCAGGGCGATATCACTCGCCTCGAGGTGGATGTTATTGTCAATGCCGCCAACCCGTCGCTAATGGGCGGCGGCGGTGTCGATGGTGCTATTCACCGAGCCGCTGGACCTGCATTGCAGGAAGCTTGCGCCGTTGTGCGTCAGCAGCAGGGCACCTGCCCACCTGGGCATGCGGTGATTACCCATGCGGGAAATCTCAAAGCGAAAGCAGTGATTCATACCGTCGGGCCGGTGTGGCAGGGGGGAGGGGAGCACGAAGCGTCGCTGTTAGAGCAGGCCTACCGCAATAGTTTGCAGTTGGCGCTGGATAACGGTTACCACACACTGGCGTTTCCAGCTATTTCGACCGGTGCGTATGGGTATCCTCATGAAGCAGCCGTAGAAATCGCCGTTAATACGGTTGCCGCTTTTTTGACTCGCCGAAGCCTGCCTGAGGTTGTCTATTTTGTTTGTTTTGATGAAGAGATGTTGGCGTTATATCAACATCAACTGAGCCAGACCCGCATTCCGAGTCTGGCTAATGACGCCAATACTTAACGGCTAGCCGTCTGCGCTTTTTCGACCTTTTGCTGCGGTTTTCCGGAGAACAGGAAACGCAGCAGCGGAATGCGCAGATGAATTTCATAGAGCACGATTGCGCAGCCGACAACGAAGATAAGACCGGTGGTAAAGCCCAGCAAATTTGAGCTGATATTTGGCATAATCCACGCGCCATAGAACAGCGTTAAGGGATGATGGACCAGATAGATGAACAAAGAGGCATTGACGAAATAGGTCACTCGCGATGACTGGAAATTCAGAAGACGATAGCCAAACGAGAACACCACGTTGACCATCCACAGCCCCAGCACCATTGTAATCACGTATTCTGTTTCATACATCCACGCATCACCCGACCCATAACGCTGGTTCATGAGATAAGCGACAAACCCGAGTAATGCCGCAAAAATGCACCAGGGAGAAGGGGTGGTAAAGAGCGCTTTTAGCCGAGGGTGGATAAAGGCCAGTGCGCCCAGAATAAAGAACGGTACGTAAAAAAGCGTTTGCATCACGACGAAGTTAAACAAGCCATCACTTAAGATCGGCGGATAGAGCAGGAAAAGCGTACGGCGAACGGCGGCGTAAACCACGCCCAGCAGTAGAAATATCAGCGTCAGTTTTGCCATCGACATATTATCGAAAAGATCGGCTCGTCTGCGCATCTGGCGACGGCGCATCAGGCGGAATGCGGCAATCCCAATCGTGGTCAATACGACGAGCACCAGCAAGAACCACAGGTGTGATACCAGTTCCCAGGCCAACGTATTATATTTTTGATAGAAACTGAGCGTGTGCCAGCTTTCCGTCTTACCCTTTACATATTGCAACATCAGAAATTGCGGCAACGTGAGCAGTGGGATCGCGGTCAGCAATGGGATGCCAACGCGCTCTACGCGGACTTTCCACCACTTTTTAAGTGGATAACGCAAAAAAAGCATATAGGAAAAGTAGCCGGAGATAACAAAGAACACCTGCATGCGAAAAGCGTGAATAAAATCGTTAAACAGCGTCAGCCACCATGAGGGTGTTTCGCTGTTCATATGCCAGGTATGGCTGGAGTAAAGTAATGAGATGTGAAAGGGTATTCCCAGTAGCATCAACCAGGCCCGAATGGAGTCGAGGAAGTATTCACGCTGTGCGGGTTTGTTATTCATAGGGTTAGGCAAGATTCTCAGACTAATCGCCTTACGTAGCCAGACGATAAAGATTACATTCGTTGGCAACCCTACACTAACTCTGGTTACCTGTCTCCAGGATAAGCACGCAAAGTGCAAAGTGCAGTGACCAGTTGCTTACTCCATAAGCCACTGCACTGAACAATATGGGGATTATGTTGTCGGATTGCTTGAATTTCCAGTAAAATGGATCGGATCGATTTAAGCACACAAAGGGGGAAGTGCTTAGTTATATGAAACATACACCACAGATGATGAAACTGCGTTGGTTAGGCGCAGCCGTAATGTTGTCCCTGTGTACTTCATCTGCATGGGCATTCACTATTGATGACGTTGCGAAGCAGGCTAAGTCGCTGGCGGATAAAAGCTACGAAGCGCCGAAAAGCAACCTGCCATCCGTGTTCCGCGATATGAAATATGCGGACTACCAGCAAATCCAGTTCAACCACGATAAGGCCTACTGGAACAAAATAAAGACCCCATTTAAGCTCGAATTCTACCACCAGGGTATGTACTTCGACACGCCGGTGACCATTAATGAAGTCACGGCGACTTCCGTGCGTAAAATTAAATACAGCCCGGACTATTTTACTTTTGGTGACGTTAAACACGATAAAGACACGGTGAAAGACCTTGGTTTCGCCGGTTTTAAAGTGCTTTACCCTGTCAACAGCAAAGATAAAAACGACGAAATCGTGAGCATGCTGGGTGCTAGCTATTTCCGCGTGCTCGGTCAGGGCCAGGTATATGGTCTGTCCGCGCGTGGTCTGGCTATCGACACCGCTTTGCCATCCGGTGAAGAGTTCCCTCGCTTCCGTGAATACTGGATTGAGCGTCCGAAAGCCAATGATAAACGCCTGACTATCTATGCGCTGCTGGACTCTCCACGTGCAACCGGTGCTTACCGTTTCGTGGTTATGCCTGGTCGCGATACCGTGGTTGACGTACAGACCAAAATCTATCTTCGCGATAAAGTCGGCAAATTGGGTGTCGCACCGTTAACCAGTATGTTCCTGTTTGGGCCAAATCAGCCGTCGCAGGCGACCAACTATCGTCCAGAACTGCATGATTCAAACGGTTTGTCGATTCATGCGGGTAACGATGAGTGGATTTGGCGTCCGCTGAACAACCCTAAACACTTGGCCGTAAGCAGCTTTGCTACCGAAAACCCACAGGGCTTTGGTTTGCTGCAGCGTGGCCGTCAGTTCTCGCACTTTGAAGATCTTGACGACCGCTATGATCTGCGTCCAAGCGCCTGGATCACCCCAAAAGGTGACTGGGGTAAAGGGACCGTTGAACTGGTAGAAATTCCGACCAACGACGAAACCAACGATAACATCGTCGCTTACTGGACGCCGGACAAGTTGCCGGAAGCCGGTAAAGAGATGAACTACAAGTACACCATCACCTTCACCCGTGACGAAGAAAAACTGCACGACGCTGACAGCGCTTATGTTATGCAGACCCGTCGTTCTACCGGTGATGTGAAACAGTCTAATCTGATTCGTCAGCCAGACGGTACGGTGGCCTTCGTGGTCGACTTCACCGGCGCAGATATGCGCAAAATGCCGCAGGATACGCCGGTAACGGCGCAGGCCAGCATTGGCGACAACGGTGAAATCGTCGAAAACAGCGTTCGCTACAACCCGGTCACCAAAGGTTGGCGCTTAACGCTGCGCGTGAAAGTGAAAGATCCGAAGAAAACCACTGAAATGCGCGCCGCACTGGTCAACGCCGATCAGCCGCTGAGTGAAACCTGGAGCTATCAGCTGCCTGCAAATGAATAACACAACGAAGTACATCGACGCACTGTCGCTTACGGATACCGAAAAAGCAGCGCTTCCCAGCACGAGTATTCGTGCTGTTCATGAAGCGCTTGATGGCGAACATCAGACTTTTTCCCGTGATGATGACACGCCCCTGGCATCCGTTAAGGCCCGGCTCGAACAGAGCTGGCCTGACTCTCTGGCGGGCGATCAGCTCACCAAAGATGATGAAGGACGTGCTCAGCTTAAGGCGATGCCGAAGGCAACGCGTTCTTCTATGTTCCCCGATCCTTGGCGGACAAACCCGGTGGGGCGTTTTTGGGATCGCCTTCGTGGACGTGATGTTACGCCACGCTATCTTTCCCGCCTGACCAAAGAAGAGCAGGAGCATGAGGCAAAATGGCGTACGGTGGGTTCTTTACGCCGCTATACGCTGCTCATCCTGACGCTGGCGCAGACCGTAGTGGCTACCTGGTACATGAAGACCATTCTTCCGTATCAAGGATGGGCGTTGATCAATCCTGCCGATATGGTTGGACAAAACGTCTGGGTCTCCTTTATGCAGCTGCTGCCGTATTTGCTGCAAACGGGGATCCTTATCCTGTTCGCGGTGCTGTTCTGCTGGGTTTCTGCCGGTTTCTGGACCGCGCTGATGGGCTTCCTGCAACTGCTGATAGGTCGCGATAAATACAGTATTTCTGCCTCGACGGTAGGCGATGAGCCGCTGAATCCGGAACACCGGACGGCGCTGATTATGCCTATCTGTAATGAGGACGTGTCCCGCGTATTTGCGGGTCTGCGTGCGACCTGGGAGTCTGTTAAAGCAACCGGGCAGGAGAAACACTTTGACGTCTACATCTTAAGTGACAGCTACAATCCGGACATCTGCGTTGCAGAACAAAAGGCCTGGATGGAGCTTATCGCAGAGGTGCAGGGCGAAGGGCAGATCTTCTACCGTCGTCGTCGTCGTCGTGTGAAACGTAAAAGTGGCAACATTGATGACTTCTGTCGTCGCTGGGGCAATCAGTATAGCTACATGGTGGTGCTGGACGCCGACTCCGTAATGTCCGGCGACTGTCTGACCAACCTGGTGCGCCTGATGGAAGCGAACCCGAATGCGGGGATCATCCAGTCTTCACCGCGCGCCTCCGGAATGGACACGCTGTATGCACGTTGTCAGCAGTTTGCGACTCGTGTCTACGGACCGCTGTTTACCGCGGGCCTGCACTTCTGGCAGTTGGGGGAATCGCACTACTGGGGCCACAACGCTATTATCCGCGTGAAACCGTTTATCGAGCACTGTGCGCTGGCACCGTTGCCGGGTGACGGTAACTTTGCTGGCTCCATTTTGTCGCATGACTTCGTTGAAGCTGCGCTGATGCGTCGTGCAGGGTGGGGCGTGTGGATTGCCTATGACCTGCCGGGCTCCTATGAAGAACTGCCGCCGAATCTGCTGGATGAACTCAAGCGTGACCGTCGATGGTGTCAGGGTAACCTGATGAACTTCCGTCTGTTCCTGGTCAAAGGTATGCACCCGGTACACCGTGCGGTGTTCCTGACGGGGGTTATGTCTTACCTCTCCGCGCCGCTGTGGTTTATGTTCCTGGCCTTGTCGACCGCGTTACAGGTTGTCCATGCGCTGACTGAGCCACAGTACTTCCTGCAACCACGCCAGCTGTTCCCGGTGTGGCCGCAGTGGCGTCCTGAGCTGGCGATTGCGCTGTTTGCTTCCACGATGGTGCTGCTGTTCCTACCGAAATTGCTGAGCATTATTCTGGTGTGGTGCAAAGGCTCTAAAGAGTACGGTGGTTTCGTTCGCGTCACGATTTCTCTGCTGCTGGAAGTGCTGTTCTCAGTACTGCTGGCGCCGGTGCGTATGCTGTTCCACACCGTGTTCGTGGTCAGCGCATTCCTCGGTTGGGAAGTGGTCTGGAACTCGCCGCAGCGTGATGATGACTCTACGCCGTGGGGTGAAGCCTTTATGCGTCATGGCTCGCAGATGCTGCTGGGCCTGGTCTGGGCCGTTGGCATGGCGTGGCTGGATCTGCGCTTCCTGTTCTGGCTGGCGCCGATTGTCTTCTCGCTGATTCTGTCGCCGTTTGTGTCGGTGGTGTCCAGCAGGGCAACCAACGGACTGCGCTCCAAGCGCTGGAAATTGTTCTTGATCCCAGAGGAATACAACACGCCGAAAGTGCTGGCCGATACCGAAGCGTATCTGAAGCTTAACCGCGAACGCATCCTCGATGATGGCTTTATGCATGCGGTGTTTAACCCGTCGTTTAATGCCCTGGCGACAGCCATGGCGACAGCGCGTCACCGTGCCAGCCATGTGCTGGAGATCGCTCGCGATCGTCATGTTGAGCAGGCACTGAACGAAACGCCGGAAAAACTCAATCGCGACCGTCGTCTGGTGCTGCTGAGCGACCCGGTGACGCTGGCGCGTTTGCACTATCGTGTCTGGGCTTCGCCTGAGAGATATACGTCCTGGGTGAGTGAGTACGATAAGCTGAAGCTGAACCCGTTGGCATTAAAAACGAAATAAGGGTGATAGGCTTCCGACCGGTAGCCCGGACGAGGTGGTTACACCGACTCCGGGGATGCGTGGAAGACATATTCACCGACAGAAAATACCGGCATACTGTGCCGGTATTTTTTTGCCTGTTTAATGAGGAATGACGACGTGATACGAATTATCCTGGTCTCTGCTATGGCGCTAGTGCTGAGTGGTTGCGGCAGTATTATCAGCCGGACAATCCCGGGGCAGGGCCACGGGAATCAGTATTATCCAGGGGTACAATGGGACTTGCGTGATTCAGCGTGGCGTTACGTGACTATCCTCGATCTGCCGTTCTCGCTGGTCTTTGATACTTTACTGTTGCCCATTGACGCCAGCCATGGTCCTTACGAGTAACTAGCGTTCATCCCATTCGTCAGCCGCGGCCTGACCCTCTTCGGTATCCTGTGAGGGTTCAAGCTGGTACTCGCCTTCATCCCATTCGTGCAGCGTATTTTCTTCGATCCACTCCTGGCGCAGTTCCACTTCATCGAAATCGCCGTCGAACACGCTCTGAGCGGCTTCGCCGCTGAGCATCGGCAAGCATTCACCTTGTTCGTCATCGTCGGCAAAGAACTCGACCTGCCACATAATGTCGCCGTCTTGCTGAATGTACTTCTGCATATTGAATTGCTGTACATTCGCGTCACCTTCCTCAAGGCCAGGATTATCGGCGAGGAACGTTTCGCGAGCCGCATCAATAGCTTCTTCGAGTGTGGCGTATAAAGTCATCTCAACTCCCTGCAATTTGATGGGTATTCAGGGAAATAATAGCTTAAGTTTTTACTTGTACACGCCCGGCGCTTTTAATTTATACAAACCACCGGGCAAGTGTATTAAGGGCGGGAAGGGGATGCGCGGCGGCGTAGGCTGATTCCGGTGTAAATGGCGTTAATCAACACCACCATAGCGGTGACGCAAAATACGGCTCTGAAGCCGTACTGTGCCGAGACTGCGGCACCGATCAACGGCCCGGTGACGTTCCCGATATCGCGAAATGATTGGTTATAGCTGAAAATACGTCCGGCAATTTGGTTACTTGAGTTGTACACCAGTAACGTTTGTACGGCAGGCAGCAGCGCACCATCTGCGGCACCCAGCAGAAAACGTAAGATACCCAGTTGCCACGGCGTCTGAACAAACGACATGGGGATTAGCAGCAGCACCGATACCACTAAGGCCACAATCAGGATTTTCTCCGGGCCGATACGGTCGCCTAACTTACCCAGACGCGGCGCGCACAGCAGCGCTGCAACGCCGGGCACCGAGGCTATCATGCCGCTGATAAACGCAATATTGCTGATATTCCCCGCTAAGTCGCGCACATACAGCGTCAGAATCGGCGCAATTGAACCGGTGGCGACCTGAATAATCAATGTGGTCACAAACAGGCTCAGCACCAGTTCGCGGTTCTTTAACGAGCCAAACACCTCTTTGACGTGCAGCATCTCTTTTTTAGACACTGGCGTGAACTGTTCACGAATAAAACACAGCGTCAGAACAAAGCAGATTAGCAGCACGGTGGCAGTCATAAAGAATACAGGCCTCAGGCCGTAGTTATCTGCCAGAAAACCTCCAGCGAGCGGCCCTAGCAATGCGCCGCTGACCGCACCTGTCGAGAGCGTACCCAGTGCCCAACCGCTTTTATGACGCGGAATTTGCGTGGCGATTAACGCATTCGCATTGGGAATAAAACCGCCCAGAAGCCCAAGTAGCGCCCGCAGAATCAGAAACTGCCAGATATTCTGCGCCAGCCCCATCAGCAGCATCACGATAGCCATCCCGAGGGCTGAACGCAGCAGCATAATTTTACGCCCCTTACGGTCAGCCAGCCCGCCCCACAACGGTGATGCAATGGCGGAGAACAGGAAGGTGATACTGAATACTAACCCAGACCACATGTTGAGCTGGCTATGGCCGGTGATGCCAAGTTGTTCGACGTAGAGGGGGAGAAAGGGCATTACCAGACTGAATGCGGCGCCGGTTAGAAAACAGCCTAGCCAGACGACAGCGAGATTACGCTTCCAGTTAATGGGCACATCTGAGGGTTGCATAAGATTCCGCGGGCGGTATCACGCCAAAAGGGTGTGTTTATAAGCCTGCTAATTATGCACCTGTGTTCATACCGTCGCAATGCGAGAAGCTTTTAAAGCTAAAACGCGCAGCCGGGGCTGCGCGTTTTGATGGTTAGTAGCGAGAGGGAACGCCTTCAGGCCGGGTTTTGAAGCGGCGGTGGAGCCACATATATTGCTCAGGCGCCATCATGATGCATTCTTCGATGATCTTGTTCATCCATGTCGCGGTGGTCTGCGCATCATCGAGTGGCGGATTGCACTCTGGCGGCAGAATAATCAGTTCGTAACCTTTACCATCAGGTTTACGGCGCGGAACGAACGGGACAACGCAGGCTTTGGACATCTTTGCCAGCATCCAGGTGCCGGAGGTTGTTGCAGCATCCTTAACGGCAAACAGCGGGGCAAATACGCTGGCGCGTGGGCCGTAATCGTGATCCGGTGCATACCAGATGATTTCACCATTTTTAAGGGCGCGTACCATGCCTTTAAGATCTTTGCGGTCAATCATATCTTTATTGGAGCGCATACGACCCCAGGTTTGCATCAAGTCAATAACCGGGTTGTCGTTTGGACGATAGACACCAATCCCGGGATTGTGAATGCCGAACATGCGTGCGCCCATCTCTAGCGTCAGGAAATGAATACCGATCAGCAAAACACCACGCCCGGAATCCTGTACGGCGCGAATGTGTTCAAGGCCACTGGCGTCCATCCAACGATTGACCCGGCGTGTTGGCCAAAACCAGGCAATCCCGGTTTCGATGACGCCCATGCCGACCGACTCAAAGTTTTTGACGACCATCTGATGACGTTCTGCATCCGTCTTCTCGGGGAAACACAGTTCAAGATTGCGGTAAGCAATTTTCGCGCGGCGCTTCATAAAGCGCAAAGACAGCCTGCCCAGGCTATTCCCCAATCGGTAAAGAACCGGATACGGTAACTGCACGATTAACCACAAAAAACCCACACCTAACCAGTATGGCCAGTATCGGGGATGTAATAGTGCGGCGGTAAATTTGGGTAACTGGGTCATGTCTATCCTGTTGTCATGAGCAACTGACGCTATTGTTGCACTTTTTTCCTGTCATCCAAAACGACCAGCTCTCGACTGACGCTAATTCAAACAATTGTTTTTCTTAGGTGATGATTGATGATGATAATGTAGCGCAAAATGCAGGGATGTAAATTAACAGTGATTGCTATATTATGCGCGGCGTTTATTACTAAACCCATCAATTCAATTTTGCAGGATAAGAACACCATGCCAGTGTTACATAACCGCATATCGAATGAGACGCTGAAAGCGCAGATGCTGGCTGAAACTGAGCCACGCACCACTATCTCATTCTATAAATATTTCACCATCGTCGACCCAAAAGCGACCCGTGATGCTCTCTACGTGGCGTTGTCAGCGTTGAATGTCTTTGGCCGCGTCTATCTTGCACGTGAAGGGATCAATGCGCAGATTAGCGTTCCTGCGAGCAATGTTGATGCACTGCGTGCATGCCTGGACAGCTTCGACCCGGCCCTGAAGAATTTGCGCCTAAATATTGCGCTTGACGATGACGGCAAATCTTTCTGGGTGCTACGCATGAAAGTGCGCGATCGCATTGTGGCCGATGGCATTGAGGATCCGACTTTTGATGCCAGCAATGTGGGTAAGTATTTGAAGGCGGCGGAAGTTAACGCCATGCTCGATGACCCTGATGCGGTGTTTATCGATATGCGTAACCATTATGAATACGAAGTCGGCCATTTTGATAATGCGCTAGAAATTCCTGCGGATACCTTCCGCGAACAGCTGCCAAAAGCGGTTGAGATGATGCAGGAAAACAAAGATAAAAAAATTGTGATGTACTGCACCGGTGGCATCCGCTGTGAAAAAGCCAGCGCTTTTATGAAGCATAACGGCTTTAAACAGGTATGGCATATAGAAGGCGGTATCATTGAGTACGCGCGCCGCGCTCGCGAACAAGGTCTGCCGGTGCGTTTTATCGGTAAGAATTTTGTCTTTGACGAACGTATGGGCGAGCGTATTTCTGATGAAGTGATTTCCCATTGTCACCAGTGTGGTTCATCGTGTGATAGCCATACCAATTGCTTGAATGATGGATGCCACCTGCTGTTTATCCAGTGCCCGGTTTGCGCCGTAAAATATGAGGGTTGCTGCAGCGAAGCCTGTCAGGAAGAGCATAAACTGCCGGAAGAAGAGCAGCGACTGCGCCGGGCTGGGCGTGAAAATGGCAATAAGATCTTTAATAAATCGCGTGGCCGTTTAAATACCCAACTGGGTATTCCTGACCCGGAAACCAGCAGCAACTAGCTAAAATAGAGATACGCGACGTCGAGCAGGGCCAGCAGGAGCGAAAGCAACAGATAGAGCATCAGGTGTTCGCGGATGTTGTTGATAAGGAAGTCGAGCAGGCGACGCATAGTATTCTCTAATGAACGGCCCCGGTAATACGGGGCCGTTTTGTTATTAATGGTTAAAACGGTCTAGCGCAAAGGCGCTCAGATCAAACTCAGGCGTTTGTTGTTGAGCAAACTGGGCGGCAATTTCCCCCAGTACCGTTGCAAATTTAAAACCGTGACCGCTCAGACCGCCGATAAACAGCACATCCGGTTGGCCCGGTAGCGTGTCGATAATAAAGTCTTCATCCGGTGAATTATCGTAGGTGCAGGCTGCCCCGTGTAGACAGCCACCGATACCCGGCAGGATTTGTCGCAGGAAACTGAACGCTTCAGAACCGTCAGTGGCTACCGCGCCGAAAGCTTTACGCTCTTCCGGGCTGTTGATTATCTGTCCACCATTATGCTTACCAATTTTTAGTGCATCATCCACCGCCGGGAAACCGTAGAACTGGTCACCATTAGGTAACTCACCGGTAAACGCCGGGAAGTTATTCTTTTGACTGTAGCGGCCGTCGGCCTGGAACCAGGAGAACACCTTGCGCACCGGCTGAATTGGCAGCTCTGGATAGAGTTGCTTGACCCAGGTTCCCGCAGTCAATAACAGCTTTTTACCCTGCCAACTTCCTTCAGATGTCTCAATCGTTACGCCGCTAGCGTCGCTTTTAATGGCGGTGACCGGGCAATTGAAGAGCTGTGCGCAACCCGCATCTTTTGCCATGGCGATCAGCGTCTTGACTGCCAGTTCGCTTTTCAACACCCCAGAGTCAGGTTCGAAAATAGCCTGATAATCCTGTGGCACGGTAATTTCCGGCCAGCGTTTCATGACCGCAGCCGCATCAAGATGCTCTATCGGTAGTGAAAATTGGGCGGCACTTTGGGCAACGGTATTGAGAAAAGTGGAGTCAGCAGGGCCAAGATTGACCACGCCGCTGCGTTCAAAAATATCTTCACCGCTAGCTGCGGCTAATTCATCCCACAGCGTCTGAGCGCGCAGCACCAGCGGCACGTACTTCTCGCCTTCGCCATAGGCGTGACGCATCAAACGGGTATCGCCGTGATGACTACCGTGCTGGTGGGGAGGCATATGGGCGTCAGTCATCAGGACATTTAAGCCCGCTTTACGGGCATAATAACCCGCCGCAGCACCTACTGAGCCGCTGCCAATAATGATGAGATCGTATTGCATAGTCTTTCCTGACGCGATGATAAGGCGTGAAACAGTGTCTGGTAGAGTAATTAACCTACAGTTGTTATACAAGTGTGGAAATAATTAAGGCACCCGAAGGTGCCTGTTTGCGCTTAATTCGAGGAAAGTATCGCTATTAATGCCTGCGATACTCGTTGGCCTGATAATCGCCAGATTCAATTTTGGCAATCCCAGCTTCCAGAATAGAAATAAATTGACGTGCGACGTCCGTCGTTAGCCACAGCGTCTGGCCAACTTCTGCTTCTTTGTTGCTCGATTCATTGGGGTCTTGGTAGTGCAGGCGCAACATCAGCGCGTCGTAGCTGTCTACGGTGCTGATGTCCCATCCGACGAGGGGATGGGTCTGGATGACTTCATTATTCTTTTCCATCATAACCCCTTATTTATGCGTTAAAGGCAACAACAACTCTCGAGGTTTAATGCGATTTTTAGTGAAGCTTTATCAGTATACAACAATTTAAGCAATACTCGAAAATTGAGGTCAAAAGCAACATAAATTCCTGAGTAGCGTGTTGTTTGCACAATAAACAAGCATGTAGCGCATTGTTTTTGCGTCTGATATTAAATAATGGGGATGGATGGCAGGAATAACAACCAGATAAAGATTAAAAAAAGCCGGGGCGACCCGGCAAAAACACAATGTTGTGACAAAGGTTAATCAGTGATGAACCAGTCGTCAGCACTCTCCCAGGTTTCCTGGAGTATTTCGGTGATACGGTCTTTATCTTCTTTGATGCCACCGATGACGGAGAGGTTATTGTTCGCGGCATAGCGCACGCTGACGCTACCTCCACGGTCAGGAAATTGGTCATTAATACGGCGGGAAAGTTCGTCTGCCAGTGCGTCTAAGGCGCCGGCGGGTAGCGTGGTAGTTTTTGCTACGGTGACTTCAATACGCATAATTGCCCCCTGTGTAATATACTGTATATTTATACAGTCACCTTCGTGAATTTACAACAGGGAGCGCGAATTTATTTTTTTACAGTCCAGCGCAGAGTTTCACCGGCGAGGAATGGCACCAGCGTGTCGTCGCTGAGCGCGATACTTTCGGCGACAATACTTTCTTCACGCACCAGTTCAACAAAATCTTCATTGACCGGCAAGCCGTAGAAGCGTGGTCCGTTCAGCGAACAGAAGGCCTCAAAGTGCTCAAGGGCATTCATCTCTTCGAACACAGTGGCATAGCTACCCAGTGCGGTCGGGGCATTGAAGCAGCCAGCACAGCCGCAGCTCGCCTCTTTACGATGGCGAGCATGAGGCGCGGAGTCAGTGCCGAGGAAAGCACGGGTAAAACCGCTGGCAACCAGTTCACGCAGCGCCTGCTGGTGGACGTTACGCTTAAGAATTGGCAGGCAGTAAAGGTGAGGGCGTACGCCGCCAACCAGCATATGATTGCGGTTAAACATCAGGTGCTGTGGTGTAATCGTGGCGGCAATAAGGTCATTGCCATCGCGCACGTATTCCGCCGCGTCTTTGGTGGTGATATGTTCAAACACGACCTTCAGGCCCGGCAGCCGCTTGCGCAGTGGCTCCATGACGGTATCGATAAAGCGCGCTTCGCGGTCGAAAATGTCGATATCGGCGTGGGTCACTTCCCCGTGAACCAGCAGCGGCATCCCCAGTTCCTCCATACGCTCAAGCACCGGCATAATGGCATCAGTACTGGTAACACCATGGCTGGAATTGGTGGTGGCATTCGCAGGGTAGAGTTTGGCAGCGGTAAAAACGCCTTCATTGAAGCCACGCTCAAGCTCGTTGGCATCCAGCGTGTCGGTCAAATAGCAGGTCATCAGCGGCGTAAAGTTATGGCCTGCCGGAACCGCGTCGAGAATACGCTGGCGGTAAGCCATTGCCGCATCCACGGTGGTAATGGGTGGCGCCAGATTCGGCATGATAATCGCGCGACCATACAGTTCACTGGTATACGGAACAACCGTGTTCAGCATCTCGCCATCGCGAAGGTGAATATGCCAGTCATCAGGGCGGCGGATTTTCAGAACTTGAGGTAATGCGGTCATGGGAGACTCCGGCTGGTGAGAGATCAGTCATAATGGCTGCTTTTTGCCGGGCACTAAGGATAAGCGTAAACGTTTTCCTTTGCATCCTTTTTAAGTAAAAAACTGCCCGGTAATACCGGGCAGTGAGGGATCGAATTAGTTAGTGAATGGGATAATAATTTCACCCGGTTTAACTTCGATTCCTTTAGCATATTTCTTCGCCAGCGCTTCACCCTGGCTGGCGTCCTCTTTCAGCACGTAGGCAGGCTGCTTGTTAAAGTAGGTGCGTAGTGACTGATTAAGATAAGGGATGAGTGTCTGCACCACCGACTGCATTTTTTCCGGTGAGACTTTGGCATCGACCACTTCCATTTCCTGAAGATAAATTGCGCCTTCTTGCTGATTAAACACCGGTAACGCTTTCAGGGTCAGGGCGATATTGGCTTTCTGGCTGCCGAACAGTGAGTTCAGATCCAGTTTTGCATCACCGCTAAGCGTGACTTTGTTCGGCTCGGTACGGCCAATCGAGCTGGTCAGATTGTTTAAAACAATATGGGCGTCGGCAACGCCAGGTACCCCGATATCTTTGGAGAAATTATTGCGCTTTTGCAGCGCCTGATTAATCTCCTGTTCGCTCACGGAGTACTGCGTAAGCTGATTACAGCCGACAACCAGACCGCTTATGATCAAAGCGGCAATGACTAACAATTTTTTCATGGGGTTCCTCAGCGTGAAGCATCGTGTTCATCCTGACAGACAGCAGCATACGATGCCAGTATGTTTCCGACAGCGGAAAATACTGAAAGTGCCGCCGGAGGGCAAAATCAATTGTCTGCAATCGGGATATTCTTCTGACTTACGTAAATTCTGATGCTGATAACAGGCTGGACAATAACGGCTAACGCTTTGACGTATTGTCGACTTTTGATGACTCGTCTGTCGCCTTATGTGGATTCAAAAAGTCGGCGTCATCTCCCGCTTTATCGTCATTCACCGCTTTTTTAAAGCCTTTCAATGCTGCACCAACATCGGTGCCAAGCGTGGCCAGTTTTTTGGTGCCGAACAATAAAATAACCAGCACGGCAATCACCAGCAGTTTGGTAATACTAATTTCACCCATCATGAACCTTTTTTGCAGATAAAGAAGAGTGCCGCCGATTTGCCAATGACTCACGGCACGAGATTTTCTGATGGGGGATTTTCGCAAAGCGTGGGGGATTTTATTTGTCTGAAAATGGCATAAAAAACGGAAATACGTCGAAGAAATAACCACTCCGAATTCTCTCGACTTCTCAAGCGGTTAGCATTGACGAGAAACATATTGATTTTGCCGGGTTATCTCACCTTTTGACGTATTGCCAGCGACACCACTTTTTTATCACAATGCAAAATAACAGATTGTTTTTTCATTGGCCGCCTTCGGGCAGGTATAGTGAAATGACCAGGGTATACGTTGGGTACGGGAGTAGTGAGATGTTTGGCTATCGCAGTAGTGTACCGAAAGTACGGTTGACCACCGACCGACTTGTTGTGCGATTGGTTCATGAGAGGGACGCCTGGCGTCTGGCTGATTACTATGCAGAGAATCGGCAGTTTTTAAAACCCTGGGAACCGATCCGTGATGACAGCCATTGTTATCCCTCGGGCTGGCAGGCGCGGCTGTCGATGATTAATGAATTTCATAAACAGGGAACGGCCTATTACTTCGCGCTGCTCGATCCTGAAGAGAAAGAGATTATCGGCGTGGCTAATTTTTCCAACGTCGTGCGCGGTTCGTTCCACGCCTGTTACCTCGGTTACTCCATTTCGCAAAAATGGCAGGGACAGGGGATGATGTATGAGGCGCTGACCAGCGCCATTCGTTATATGCAGCGTACGAAACATATCCACCGTATCATGGCCAATTACATGCCCCATAACCAGCGCAGCGGCGGACTGCTGGCACGTCTGGGATTTGAAAAAGAAGGGTATGCAAAAGACTATTTACTGATTGATGGCGAGTGGCGTGACCATGTGCTTACCGCGTTAACCACCCCACAATGGACTGCCGGTCGATAAGGAGACAAAGATGAAATATCAATTAAGCCCGCTGGAAGCGCGTGTTATCGGCTGTTTGCTGGAAAAACAGGTGACTACGCCGGAGCAGTATCCGCTGTCAATTAACGGTGTCGCCACCGCCTGCAACCAGAAAACCAACCGTGAACCGGTGATGACACTAAGCGATGCCGAGGTACAGGATCAACTGGATATGCTGGTTAAGCGCCACTATCTGCGTACGGTCAGCGGTTTTGGCAACCGCGTCACCAAGTATGAACAACGTTTTTGTAATTCGGAATTTGGCGACCTTAAACTGTCGAGCGCTGAGGTTGCACTGGTGACCACGCTGCTGTTACGCGGCGCTCAAACGCCGGGCGAATTGCGTGGACGTGCGCAGCGCATGCACGAATTTGGCGATATGGCTGAGGTTGAAAATACGCTTGAACGTCTGGCTAATCGCGAAGATGGCCCGTTTGTCGTGCGTCTGCCGCGTGAGCCAGGAAAACGCGAGAGTCGCTATATGCATCTGTTCAGCGGTGAGGTTGACGTTGACACGATGGCGACAAGCCAGCCTGATGCATCGGGTGCTAATGATGATTTACGCGACCGCGTTCTTGCGCTTGAAGGCGAGGTTGCCGAGTTAAAACAGCGTCTGGACTCACTGCTGGCACATCTCGGGGAGTAATCAGCATGGCTAAATTACGCATTGGTGTCGTCGGTCTTGGCGGTATCGCGCAGAAAGCATGGCTGCCGGTGTTAAGCGCCGCGACCGACTGGACACTACAGGCCGCCTGGTCGCCGGGGAAAGAAAAAGCGCTGCGGGTGTGTGAAACTTACCGCCTGCCTTACGCCGACTCGCTGGCGACTCTGGCCGCTCAGTGCGATGCCGTGTTTGTTCACAGTTCAACAGCGTCGCATTATGCGGTGGTGAGCGAGCTACTCAATGCCGGCGTTCATGTCTGCGTCGATAAACCGTTGGCTGACAAACTGGACGATGCCGAACGGTTGGTCGCCCTGGCGGCGCGTAAGCATCTGACGCTGATGGTCGGTTTTAATCGTCGATTCTCTCCGCTGTATCAGGAGCTGAAAACACGTGCCGGGGAGATGTCGTCGCTGCGTATGGATAAACATCGCGCCGATAGCGTTGGCCCGCATGATTTGCGTTTTACGCTGTTGGATGATTATTTGCACGTGGTGGATACCGCGCTATGGCTGGCAGACGGGAAGGCGAAGCTGAGCGGTGGCGTGTTAAGTACCACCGATGAAGGCTGTATGTTCTATGCCGAACACCATTTCAGCCAACCGGGCTTGCAGATAACCACCAGTATGCACCGGCGGGCAGGTAGCCAGCGGGAATGGGTGCAGGCAGTGGCCGACGGTGGACTGTACGAAGTCACGGATATGCGTGAATGGCGGGAAGAGCGCGGTGCCGGTATTGTCACCCGACCAATACCTGGCTGGCAAACGACCCTCGAACAACGCGGTTTCGTCGGTTGCGCGCGACATTTTATTGAATGCGTGCAAAATCAGACGGTTCCGGAAACGGCCGGTGAGCAGGCGATTTTCGCCCAGCGCATTGTAGAAGGGTTATGGCGCGAAGCCATTCGCGAATAAGCGCAGATCCTGAGACGATCCCGGTGTCACTGCGTTCGACCGGGCTACAGACAGCGTATAACCGGTAGCCCGGACGAGACGCGACAGCGCCGACTCCGGGGAGCCCCCGGTGCCACTCTCCGCTAGTGAGACAGACTCTAACCCGCTGTAACATCTGAGAGTAGCAATTCACCCCGAACCCGGTAGACTAACGCCACTTTTTCAGCGCCCGCTGATGGGGCGTTTTGTTCCGGGTTGTGGAATCACAGATTAATGAACCTACTTAAATCGCTGGCAGCTGTCAGCTCGATGACCATGTTTTCGCGCGTATTGGGATTTGCGCGCGACGCGATTGTGGCGAGGATTTTCGGTGCCGGGATGGCAACGGATGCCTTTTTCGTGGCGTTTAAGCTGCCGAACCTGCTACGCCGTATTTTTGCTGAAGGGGCATTCTCTCAGGCGTTCGTGCCTATTCTTGCTGAATACAAAAGTAAGCAGGGCGAGGATGCGACTCGCGTATTTGTTTCGTATGTCTCAGGCCTTCTGACCTTAGCGCTGGCGGTGATTACCGTGCTGGGGATGATTGCCGCTCCGTGGGTGATAACCATCACCGCCCCTGGATTTGCCAATACCGCAGAGAAGTTTACGCTGACAACCCAACTGCTGCGTATCACCTTCCCCTACATTCTGCTGATCTCGCTGGCCTCGCTGGTGGGGGCTATCCTCAATACGTGGAACCGTTTCTCCGTTCCAGCCTTTGCGCCAACCTTCCTGAACGTCAGCATGATTGGCTTTGCGCTGTTTGCTGCACCGTACTTCAATCCGCCGGTGCTGGCACTGGCGTGGGCCGTCACCGTGGGCGGCGTATTGCAGCTTGCCTATCAGCTGCCGCACCTGAAAAAGATCGGTATGCTGGTGCTGCCGCGAGTCAGCTTTAAAGATGCGGGCGCGGTGCGTGTGATAAAACAGATGGGCCCAGCTATTTTGGGCGTGTCGGTGAGCCAAATCTCACTGATTATCAACACCATTTTTGCATCATTCCTGGTATCAGGCTCCGTCTCCTGGATGTACTACGCCGACCGCTTGATGGAGTTTCCGTCCGGCGTGCTGGGTGTCGCGCTGGGGACAATTCTGCTGCCATCGCTGTCAAAAAGCTTTGCCAGCGGCAACCATGATGAATATCAGCGCCTGATGGATTGGGGATTACGTCTGTGTTTCCTGCTGGCGCTACCGAGTGCCGTGGCGTTGGGTATTCTGGCGAAACCGTTGACCGTAGCCCTGTTCCAGTACGGAAAATTCACCGCATTTGACGCGGCGATGACCCAGCGCGCGCTGGTCGCGTACTCTGTGGGCCTGATGGGATTGATTGTGGTGAAAGTCCTGGCGCCGGGCTTCTATTCGCGTCAGGACATCAAAACGCCGGTAAAAATTGCGATTGTGACGCTGATTTTGACCCAGGTGATGAACCTGGCATTTATTGGTCCACTCAAGCATGCCGGGTTATCGTTGTCGATTGGTCTGGCGGCTTGCCTTAACGCGGCGCTGCTGTACTGGCAACTACGCAAACAAAAAATCTTCACCCCGCAGCCAGGGTGGCGTCTGTTCTTAGTCCGTCTGGTAGTGTCTGTGCTGGTCATGGCCGCGGCGTTACTGGGGATGATGCATGTGATGCCGGAATGGTCACAAGGAACGATGCTGTATCGCTTGCTGCGCCTGATTAGCGTAGTGGTAGTGGGTGTGGTGGCTTACTTTGCGACACTGGCGGTGCTGGGGTTCAAAATCAAAGAGTTTGCCCGCCGCACGGCGTAAGCAAAATAAATCTGGCGGGGCTCATTCCGTGGCCCCGCATACCTTCAAACTGAAAACTTCTTCGCGCTGCGCGCCACACCATTGCTGGCAGTCTGACCATCTTTACCGTAAAGGCCGGTTTCCTGGTACGGCTTGAGCACATCGATCGCCTGCTGATTACGCACAATCTGTCCTTCGAGCAGCCAGCCGTTATGCTGGTTTTTACGGCGTAATTCTTGCGTTGAGTCGGTGATTGCCTGCCAGCGTTCGCTTATTCCTTCTTCTGCATTGCGCTGGGCATTTTGCTCGACGCGACGCTGCTTCTCCAGATAGTCTAAGGTTGCCAGCAAAGAGCTTTTCTCTTCGGTGATGCTGGCAAGTTGCAGGCCGTTAACGTTGCCTGCGGAGAGCTGATGTTGCTCAGCATCCATCACCTCATTTAACGAGGTCAGGATGCTGGTCATTTGGTCGAGAATTGCTGACAAACCGCTCATGTGCTTATTTACTCTGCAAATAGTCTTGCGTGTCCTGAATCAATGCGTCAGCAATTTTGCCGGTGTCCATCTTCAATTCACCGTTGCGGATTGCCGTTTTGAGTTCTTCAACACGCGCCATATTAATATCGCTGCTGCCAGAGCGCGTTAATGCCGTCTGTGCATTGCTCAGGGTGACGCTCGCGCTGGTGGCGGTGGTGGTTTGTTCCGTACGGGCCTTTTGCGCGCTGGTTTCTGGCGTTTCGCGCGGTTGTACGCTGGTGACAGCTTTCAGAGGTGATGTACGATCGATGCTCATGGTTCTTTCCTCATGGAGGCTCTGGTATGGGCGCAGGCGCCGACTCTCATTAATTGTTAATTATCTATCGGCAAGCGACACGGTTTCTTTATGACGTTTATAGATTAATCAGAATATTCCCATCAGTATTCACCTGTCCGCTCACAACCTGTCCTGACGACATTCGCACGCGAGCGTTTTGCGAAACACCCGCATTATTTAATGCCTGGCCTTCACCGTTAATACTGAATCCCTCACCCTGCGCAATCACCTGAACTTTCTGCCCGGCCTTGACGCGCCATGATTGACGCACCATCGACAGTTGAATCGGCTGACCAATCGCCACGTCGCGCAGGCTGATAGCGTCCTCGGTTTGCGCAAGCGTCAGCATTGTGCGCGGTGGCAACTGATCTAATCGTCCACGCATTAAGGTCACGCTCTGTGCTTCAATCGGCGCGCCACGCACGATAGGGGTGGCAGCGACGACGTAATCACCGACAGCCTGCACGCTCACCTGCAAATATTGTTTCGCATTCCCACACTGCGCCAACACCGTCAGGTTTCCCCAAAGGCGTGAATTGCCTGGTGTACTGAACGTCGGATTCTCACAGGCCAGTTTCAAATTCTGCGTATTTCGCAGACTGACGTTGACCTCATCACTAAAACCGGTCAGCCGCGCACTAAAAAAATCGCGCAGTTGCGTCTGAATATCGGCGGCCTGAGCCAGCGGGCTAAAAGCCAGTATCGCTGCGGTTAACGGGGCAATGAGCTGACGCATTGAACGCTCCAGTGGATGGCGAATGTATGCATTTTACCCATATGTCGGTGACATCAACGCAATAAATAGCGACGCATATTGCGCTTATTCCGGCGATAACGCGCGTGTAAGGGGAATTAAGCTGTGAGCTGAAACTTTGCCATTAGCGGAGGAGACATGCTCGATAAACTCGACGCCGCATTACGTTTTCAGCAAGAAGCTCTAAACCTGCGCGCGGAGCGTCAGGAAATTCTGGCCGCCAATATCGCGAACGCGGATACCCCTGGGTATCAGGCGCGCGATATTGATTTTTCCAGTGAACTTAAAAAAGTGATGGCGCGCGGGCGGGCGGAAAACAGCGGAGTTGCGCTGACGCTGACCTCTTCACGCCATATTCCCGCCCAGACCATTTCGACGCCTGAAGCCGATTTGCTGTACCGCATTCCTGACCAACCCGCTATGGACGGTAACACCGTCGATATGGACCGGGAACGCACGCAGTTTGCCGATAACAGCCTCCAGTACCAGACCGGGCTTACGGTTCTGGGCGGACAAATCAAGGGCATGATGAGTGTCCTGCAGCAGGGGAACTAACCCATGGCATTACTCAATATCTTCGACGTCGCCGGGTCTGCGTTAACCGCGCAGTCTAAGCGTCTGAACGTCGCCGCCAGTAACCTGGCGAACGCTGACAGTGTCGCCGGTCCCGACGGACAGCCGTATCGCGCAAAGCAGGTCGTTTTCCAGGTTGATGCGCCAATCGGTGCCGCGACCGGCGGTGTCAAAGTGGCGGATGTCGTGGAGAGTCAGGAGCCTGACAAGATGGTGTATCAGCCGGGTAACCCGCTGGCGGATGCCAAAGGGTATGTCCGCATGCCTAATGTGGACGTCGTAGGGGAAATGGTGAACACCATGTCGGCATCGCGCAGCTATCAGGCGAACGTCGAGGTGTTGAACACCGTAAAAAGCATGATGCTTAAAACACTGACGCTTGGGCAATAAGGAGATAACAATGTCCATCGTATCCAATATTAATGATACCGCCAGCAGTACCGCGACATCTTCATCGTCGTCGGTGAGCAGTACGGGAACCAACAGTTCCTCGGATCTTCAAAGCAGTTTTCTGACGCTTTTGGTGGCGCAGCTGAAAAACCAGGATCCCACCAACCCGCTGCAAAACAATGAATTAACCTCACAGCTGGCACAGATCAGCACCCTGAGCGGCATTGAGAAGCTCAACACTACCCTCGGGTCTATTTCCGGGCAAATCGATAACAGCCAATCGTTGCAGGCCAGCTCACTGGTCGGTCGCGGGGTCATGATTCCGGGAACCTCGATACTGGCTGGTAAAAGCAGTAGCAGTGACAGCGTAGACACCACGCCGTTTGGCATTGAGCTGTCTCAGGCGGCAGAGAAAGTGACGGCCACCATCACCGACGGTAACGGCAAAGTTGTCCGCACGCTGAATATGGGCGCGCAGACCGCAGGCGTACACACCTTTACCTGGGACGGTTTGATGGATGACGGCGCTGCGGTGCCGGATGGTGCTTACACCATCAACTTTGCGGCAAGTCAGGGGACGACACAGTTGGTCGCTCAGCCGTTGCAGTTCGCGTTGGTGCAGGGCGTTACGCTTGGCAAAGACGGCAATAAGCTGGATTTAGGCACTTACGGTACCACCACGCTGGATGAGGTTCGCCAGATTATCTAAGCCTTTCTACACGTCATTATTCAGGCAGCTGTAAAGCGACTTGAATGATTTCGTGCATCACTATTTCAGGAGAGACGTTATGGCTTTTTCACAAGCGGTCAGCGGTTTAAACGCGGCTGCCACTAACCTCGATGTTATCGGCAACAACATCGCTAACTCCGCCACCTACGGGTTTAAATCCGGGTCGGCGTCTTTTGCCGATATGTTTGCCGGCTCCAAAGTGGGTCTTGGCGTTAAAGTGGCAGGGATCACTCAGGATTTCACCGACGGCACCACGACCAGTACCGGACGTGCGCTGGATGTTGCTATCAGTCAGAACGGTTTCTTCCGTCTGGTCGATAACAGCGGCACGGTGTACTACAGCCGCAACGGTCAATTCTCACTCGATGAAGACCGTAACCTGGTGAATTCTCAGGGCTTGAAGCTGACCGGCTACCCGGCAAGTGGTACGCCTCCAACTATTCAGCAGGGGGCAAACCCGGTAGGACTGTCGATTCCGAACTCACTGATGTCGGCTAAAGCCTCAACGACCGGCACCATGCAGATGAACCTGAATTCCACGGATAGCACTATCACTAAAACGTTCAATGTCAGCGACCCGGACACCTACAACAAAAAAGGTACCGTCACCGTTTACGACAGTCTGGGTAACTCCCACGATTTGAACGTTTACTACGTGAAAACAGCGGCGAATAAGTGGGATGTCTACACGCAAGATACCAGCGTCAGCGGTGCAGCAGCCGTGAAAGCGGCGCAGATGGGCTTTAATGACAACGGTACGCTGACATCAGTATCTAACTATATTGACGATACTGCTAACCCAGGGACGTTAATTCTCGGCCCGGCTAACGCCAACCCTGAAATCAATATCGCGCTGGCTTCTCTCAATGGCTCACAGGCGAGCAACTTCTCCCTGAGCTTCCTGAATTCCATGCAGCAAAACACCGGTTCAAGTGATGTTGTTGCCACCACGCAGAACGGCTATGAGCCGGGCAGCCTGGTGAGCTATCAGGTCAACGATGATGGCTCGGTGGTCGGTAACTACTCCAACCGTCAAAGCCAGTTGCTGGGGCAGATTGTGCTCGCCAACTTCTCAAACACCGGTGGCCTGCAATCTGAAGGCGATAACGTCTGGTCAGCGACACAATCTTCCGGCGTGGCGCTACTGGGTACGGCGGGGACGGGCAACTTCGGCTCGCTGACCAATGGCGCGCTGGAAGCATCCAACGTCGATCTGAGTAAGGAGCTGGTGAATATGATCGTCGCGCAGCGTAACTATCAGTCGAATGCGCAGACTATCAAAACCCAGGATCAGATCCTTAACACTTTGGTTAACCTACGTTAATCCTCTAACAGGGTGACCTTATGGATCACGCGATATATACGGCAATGGGCGCCGCCAGCCAGACCATGCAACAGCAAGCGGTCACGGCGAGCAACCTTGCGAACACGTCAACGCCGGGCTTTCGCGCGCAGCTCAATGCTATGCGCGCGATGCCGGTAATGGGGCCGTCCGTGGAGACCCGTACGCTGGTCGCCGCCACCACGCCGGGAGCCGATATGACTCCGGGACAACTGGACTATACCGCGCGCCCGCTGGATGTGGCGGTTCAGCAGGATGGTTGGCTGGCGGTGCAGTCGGCGGATGGCAGTGAAGGCTATACCCGCAACGGTAATATCCAGGTCGACTCGACCGGTCAACTGACCATTCAGGGTCATCCGGTTATCGGCGATGCCGGTCCACTGAGCGTGCCGGAAGGTTCGCAGGTGACCATTGCTGCGGACGGTACGATTTCGGCATTGACGCCTGGAGACCCGGCTAACACGGTGTCACCGGTCGGCAAACTGAAAGTGGTCAAAGCCAATGCAACGGAAGTCACGCGCGGTGACGATGGGCTTTTCCACCTGACGCCGCAGGCCGTGGCGACGCGTGGACAGACCCTACAGGCCGATCCGACGCTGCGCCTGCAGTCCGGCGTGCTGGAAGGCAGTAACGTGAAACCCGTGGCGGCGATGGCAGAGATGATCGCCAGCTCCCGCCGTTTTGAAATGCAAATGAAGGTTATCAGCAGCGTGGATGAAAACACGCAGAAAGCTAACCAGTTGCTGTCAATGAGCTAAGGAAAATTATGATCAGTTCATTATGGATCGCCAAAACCGGTCTTGATGCGCAGCAAACCAATATGGACGTTATCGCCAACAACCTGGCGAACGTCAGTACCAATGGTTTTAAGCGCCAGCGCGCGGTCTTTGAAGACTTGCTCTATCAAACCGTTCGCCAGCCGGGTGCGCAATCATCCGAACAAACGACGCTGCCTTCAGGCCTGCAAATTGGTACCGGGGTGCGTCCCGTAGCAACCGAACGTTTGCATAGCCAGGGCAACCTGTCACAGACCAACAACAGTAAAGACGTGGCGATCAAAGGTGACGGATTCTTCCAGATCCTGCTGCCAGACGGTTCATCCGGCTATACCCGTGATGGTTCGTTCCAGGTCGATCAAAACGGTCAACTGGTGACCGCCAGCGGTTATCAGGTGCAGCCTGCCATCACCATTCCGGCGAACGCTATCAGTATCACGATTGGCCGCGACGGTATTGTCAGCGTGACCCAGCAGGGGCAAGCGAACCCGGTACAGGTAGGGCAACTGAATCTGTCGACCTTTATGAACGATACCGGTCTCGAGAGTATTGGTGAAAACCTGTACATCGAAACACAGGCGTCGGGTGCGCCGAACGATACCACGCCAGGCTTGAACGGCGCGGGTCTGCTGTATCAAGGATATGTTGAGACCTCGAACGTCAACGTGGCGGAAGAGTTGGTCAACATGATTCAGGTGCAGCGCGCGTACGAAATCAACAGTAAAGCGGTATCAACGACCGACCAGATGCTGCAAAAACTGACGCAACTGTAAAGGGATGATCCGGCGGCGCGGCGCGAAGCCGGGCTACTCGTTCTATTGTAGCCCGGCCAAGCGAAGCGCCGCCGGGATGTCCCTGAAATTCAGAAGAAGAAAGCAATGCAAAAATCCGCAGCGTTCCGTTTTCCGCTTTTAACCGTCGTCGCCATTAGCGTGGCGGGGTGTGCCTTGATTCCAAGCAAACCGCTGGTGGAAGGGGCGACCACCGCGCAGCCGACCCCCGGCCCGGTGCCTGTGGTAAATGGCTCTATTTTCCAGACCGCGCAGCCGATTAACTACGGCTATCAACCGCTGTTTGAGGATCGCCGTCCGCGCAATATTGGCGATACGCTGACTATCGTATTGCAGGAAAACGTCAGTGCGAGCAAAAGCTCGTCGGCTAACGCCAGTCGCGATGGCAAAACAAGTTTTGGTTTCGACACCGTACCGCGTTACTTGCAGGGACTGTTTGGCAACGAACGTGCTGACGTCGAAGCTTCCGGTGGCAATAGCTTTAATGGTAAGGGTGGGGCCAATGCCAGCAATACCTTTAGCGGCACGCTGACCGTGACCGTCGATCAGGTGCTGGCAAACGGCAACCTGCATGTCGTCGGCGAAAAACAAATTGCCATTAATCAGGGTACCGAATTTATCCGCTTCTCCGGGGTGGTTAACCCGCGCACTATCAGCGGCAGCAATACCGTGCCGTCGACGCAGGTGGCAGATGCGCGTATCGAATACGTGGGCAACGGCTACATCAATGAAGCGCAGAATATGGGCTGGCTGCAGCGTTTCTTCCTTAACTTATCGCCGATGTAACGAGGTGAATCATGTTTAAAACTCTGCTAACTCTGGCGCTGGTGCTGGTCACCGGGCTGGCGCACGCCGAACGCATTCGCGATCTGACAAGTGTGCAAGGGGTCAGGGAAAACTCGCTTATTGGCTACGGTCTGGTGGTGGGGCTTGACGGTACGGGTGACCAGACGACGCAAACGCCGTTTACCACCCAGAGTCTGAACAATATGTTGTCGCAGTTGGGGATTACCGTTCCTGCGGGCACCAATATGCAGTTGAAAAACGTGGCGGCGGTGATGGTGACCGCGCAGCTTCCGGCCTTTGGCCGTCAGGGGCAAACCATTGATGTAGTCGTGTCCTCAATGGGTAACGCCAAAAGTCTGCGTGGCGGCACGCTGCTGATGACGCCAATGAAAGGCGTCGACAGCCAGGTCTACGCGCTGGCGCAGGGCAATATTCTGGTCGGCGGGGCAGGCGCCTCGGCGGGCGGCAGCAGCGTACAGGTAAACCAGCTGAACGGCGGTCGAATTACCGCTGGTGCGACCATTGAACGTGAACTGCCTACCCAGTTTGGCTCGGGGAATACCATCAACTTGCAGCTCAATGACGATGATTTCACGATGGCGCAGCAGATTGCCGATACCATCAACCGTCGCAGCAGCATGGGGAACGCTACCGCGCTGGATGCCCGTACCGTGCAGATCCGTGCGCCAAGCGGCGGCAGCGGCCAGGTCCGCTTGCTGGCGGATATCCAGAATCTTGAAGTGGGCATGCCGCCACAGGACGCGAAAATCATTATCAACTCGCGTACCGGATCGGTGGTTATGAACCGCGAAGTGACGCTGGATACCTGTGCTGTCGCGCAGGGGAACCTGTCGGTATCCGTCAACCGTTCCGCGCAGGTTAGCCAGCCGGATACGCCATTTGGCGGTGGTCAAACGGTGGTGACGCCACAAACGCAGATTGATTTACGCCAGAGCGGCGGTTCGTTGCAGAGCGTTCGCGCCAGTGCCAACCTCAACAACGTCGTGCGTGCACTGAATGCGCTGGGGGCAACGCCAATGGAACTGATGTCCATCATTCAAGCGATGCAGAGCGCGGGCTGCCTGCGCGCGAAGGTGGAGATTGTCTAATGCTGACTGACAGCAAATTACTGTCCAGCGCCGCCTGGGATGCGCAGTCATTAAACGAACTGAAAACCAAAGCCGGACAAGATCCGCAGGCCAACCTTCGGCCGGTGGCGCGTCAGGTGGAGGGGATGTTCGTGCAGATGATGCTCAAGAGTATGCGCGAGACGCTGCCGAAAGATGGCATGTTCAGCAGCGACCAGACCCGGCTCTATACCAGTATGTATGACCAGCAAATCGCCCAGCAGATGACCGCGGGTAAAGGGCTGGGACTTGCGGAAGAGATGGTTAAACAGCTGTCAGCACAGCAGCAAGCACCTGCGGAAAATGCAGGCCAGGTGCCGATGAAGTTTGATATGCAGACCGTCACCAGCTATCAGAATGCCGCGCTGACGCAAATGGTGCGTAAAGCGCTGCCGAAAGCGCCGGACAATAGCGATGTTCCGCTGTCTGGCGACTCGAAGGACTTCTTGGCCCAGCTCTCTTTGCCTGCGCGTTTGGCGAGTGAGCAAAGCGGTATTCCACACCACCTGATTCTGGCGCAGGCCGCGCTGGAATCAGGCTGGGGCCAGCGGCAAATCCGCCAGCAAAACGGCGAGCCGAGCTTCAACCTGTTTGGTGTCAAAGCCTCGGGGAACTGGAAGGGCAAAGTGACCGAGATTACGACCACTGAGTTTGAAAACGGTGAGGCTAAGAAGGTGAAGGCCAAATTCCGCGTTTACAGTTCTTACCTCGAAGCGCTGTCAGATTACGTCGGCCTGTTGACCCGTAATCCACGCTATGCGGCGGTGACTTCAGCATCGACCGCAGAGCAGGGCGCGCAAGCGTTACAGAATGCCGGATACGCAACCGATCCGCAGTACGCACGTAAATTAACCGGCATGATCCAGCAGTTGAAATCGATGAGCGAGAAGGTCAGTAACACCTACCGCAACGATATCGAAAATCTGTTCTGATTAGCCTCAAGTTTGCAGTCCGCCATCCGATAAGTAATACCATGGCCTTAAGAAGGAGCGTTCATGTCCAGTTTAATTAACAGCGCGATGAGCGGGCTCAGCGCCGCGCAGTCAGCGCTGAACACCACCAGTAATAACATTGCGAGCTACAACGTCGCCGGATACACCCGCCAGACGACCGTGCTGGCGGCAGCCAACAGCACGATGGGCGCGGGCGGTTGGGTGGGTAATGGCGTTAACGTGACTGGCGTGCAGCGAGAGTACAACGCATTTATTACCAACCAGCTTCGTGCGGCACAGAATCAGAGCAGTGGCTTAACCACCCGCTACGAGCAGGTGTCGAAAATCGACAGCATGATCTCCAGCTCGACCAATAACTTGTCGACGACCTTACAGGACTTTTTCAGCAGCCTGCAAACGCTGGTCAGCAATGCCGAAGACCCGGCAGCGCGTCAGACCGTGCTGGGTAAAGCGGATGGGGTGGTAAACCAGTTTAAAGTTGTCGATCAGTATCTGCGCGATCAGGATAAGCAGGTGAACCTGTCTATCAGCTCAACGGTCAACCTGGTCAACAACTACTCCTCGCAAATTGCCAGTCTGAACGACAAAATCTCTCGCCTCAGTGGCGTGGGAGCAGGGGCATCACCAAACGATCTGCTCGACCAGCGTGATCAACTGGTGAGCGAGCTGAATAAGCTGGTGGGCGTCGAAGTTAACGTCCAGGATGGCAGCACCTATAACATCACCATGGCCAATGGTTATACCCTCGTGGCCGGCAGTAAAGCCAGCCAACTGGCGGCGGTACCAAGTAGCGCAGATCCTAATCGTACGACCATAGCCTACGTTGATAACGTTGCGGGTAACGTCGAAATCCCGGAAAAAATGCTGACTTCCGGTTCGCTGGGCGGTCTGCTGACATTCCGCTCTCAGGACCTTGATCAAACGCGTAATAGCCTCAATCAGATGGCGCTGGCGTTTGGTGATGCTTTTAATACGGTGCATAAGCAGGGGATTGATGCCGACGGTAAAACGGGCGTTGATTTCTTTAATTTAGGTAAGCCATCTTCGGTGTCGAACAGTAAAAACACTGGCGATGTTGATCTGAAAGTGACAATCGATAAGTCTTCTGCCGTCCAGGCAACAGACTACAAAATCATCAAAACCGACAGCGGTTGGGACGTTACGCGCCTGTCTGACAACACCAGTGTCAAACTGGATACCGATAGCGATCCTGCCAATGGCGTGCTGAAGTTTGATGGGTTGACGGTTACGGCGCAGATTAAAACCGGCGGTACCGACCCGGCACAGAGTAGCGATAGCTTTATTGTCAAACCGGTAAGCGACACCATCGTCAATATGAATGTGGCAATCAGCAGCGAATCGCAAATCGCGATGGGGCTGGCGGATACGACCGGTACCAGCGGTGGTGAAAGTGATAACCGTAACGGCCAGGCGCTGCTGGATCTGCAAACCAGCAAAGTTGTTGGTGGTTCAAAAAGCTTTAACGACGCCTATGCCGCGATGGTGAGTTCTATTGGTACCCAAACGGCGACGCTGAAAAGTAGCAGTACCACCCAGGCGAACGTGGTGACGCAGCTTAACAAGCAGCAGCAGTCTATCTCCGGAGTAAACCTTGATGAAGAGTACGGCAACCTGCAGCTCTTCCAACAGTACTATCTGGCCAATGCGCAGGTGCTGCAAACCGCAAGCACCCTCTTCGACGCATTAATTAATATCCGTTAAGGAGAGGGTAAATCATGCGCGTCAGTACCTTAATGATGTACCAGCAGAATATGGGGGGGATTACCAACTCCCAGTCTGAATGGTTGAAGTACGGTGAGCAGATGTCGACCGGTAAACGGGTTAACCGTGCGTCGGACGATCCGGTGGCGGCTTCGCAGGCTGTTGTGTTGTCTCAGGCTCAGGCGCAGACGGCTCAGTATGCCACCGCGCGTACCTTTGCGACACAACGCGTGTCGACCGAAGAGAGCACTTTAAAACAGGTGACGACCGCGATTCAGGCAGCGCAGGAGAAGATCGTTTATGCCGGTAACGGCACGCTCAGCGATGACGACCGTGCCTCGCTGGCGACAGACCTGCAGGGGATCCGCGATCAGATCCTGAACCTGGCCAACAGCACCGATGGTAACGGGCGCTATATTTTTGCCGGTTACAAAACGGATACGCCGCCTTTTGATGACACCGGCAAATATGTCGGCGGTGATATTAACGTCGAACAACAGGTGGATTCATCGCGTTCAATGGTGATTGGTCATACGGGTAATTTGATCTTCGATCACTCAACCAGTAATGCCAAACCGGATGCGGACGATAATATCTTTACCGCACTCGACTCGGCGATCGCCGCGTTGAATATACCCGTAGCGGATGCTGATGATGCAACGAAAGATAAGGTGACCGCCGACATTGATCGGACTAACCGTAGCCTGAGCAACTCGCTCAACAACGTGCTGACCGTTCGCGCTGAACTCGGAACCCAGCTTAAAGAACTGGAAAATCTGGATGCGCTGGGCGATGACCGCAAGCTCGCGCAATCTCAGCAGATGAGTAACCTGGTGGATGTGGACTGGAATGAAACCATTTCCAACTACACCATGCAGCAAACCGCCTTGCAGGCGGCGTACAAAGCGTTTACCGATATGCAAGGCATGTCGCTGTTTCAACTGAATAAATAATAAAGCAGGTCAGAACATATCTGGAAGCTGGATGTGTTTTTATCGCCCGCGCACCACCCCGTCGCGGGCTTTTTTTATTCTTTACTGCGTACTGACCTGCGTGCTGCGTAGGCGGTAGGTTTCACTGACCCGAATCGCCAGTGCGATAAGACCCGCCACCGTCGCCAGCGCGACGACACCTTCCCAGCCTGCCAGGGCATAAATCTGGGTACCCAATACCGATCCTAACGACATCCCGATAAATACCCCAGTAAACAGCAGCGCATTCAGGCGGCCACGAGCCTGCGGTTCGAGGCTATAAACCAGATTCTGGTGCGCAACCAGGCTTGACTGCAGACCCAGGTCAAAGCCGATAGCGGAGGCTGCAATCAATACCAACTGTGCCATTGGCGGCAGGGCGGGTAACAGAAACATCAGCGCGAACGACACACTGACTAGCGCAGCGCCTAACTGCGTAACTTTCTCTGCACCGACTTTATCCGCCAGACCGCCTGCCAGCGCACCGGCCGCACCTGCGATACCGAAACCACCGGCAACGGCGCTGCCCATGTGATAGTGCTCAGCCAGCATTACCGCCAGAGTCGACCAGAAGGCGCTAAAGGCGATGGACAGAAAACCCTGTGCTATCGCAGCACGACGCAGCGTAGGATAACGACGCCACAGGTGCGCCATTGATACCATCAATGCGGGATAGCGTAACTCAGAGTGGGCTACAAAGTGAGGCAGCACGCGCCACATCACTGCGCCTATCAACGCGATACTTACCGCGGCGGCCTGATACATAACGCGCCAGCCAAACAGCTCACCAACAACGCCACTGACGGTACGCGACAGCAGGATCCCCAGCAGAAGGCCGGTCATCACCGTACCCACCATTTTTCCCTGTTTTCCGGCGGGGGCCAGAATGGCGGCTGCGGGGACGATATCCTGCGCCATGGTGGCGGCCATCCCAATCAGCAAACTCACCGCCAGCAGCGAATGGAACTGTTGAGTCAGGCTGTAAACCAGCAGCAAGACGGCGAGAGCCAGACTTTTTACGAGGATCAGCGTCCGGCGGTCGTAGCGGTCGCCCAGCGGCAAGAGGAACAAAATGCCCAGCGCATAGCCTGCTTGAGTTAGCGTTGGGATAAGCCCCATTCCTTCCACGCTCAGATGTAAGGTGCTGCCCATTAGCGGCAGCAGCGGTTGGGCGTAGTAAATAGCGGCGACGCTGAATCCGGCGCCAAGTGCCAGGATAAAAATCATCAGACTGGACGTTGGAGTATGTGTGTTTTGACTGTTCATTGTTTGGTCCTCAACGGTGTATGGAGCGCATTTTCCGCCTCTTACGGCTGGTGCGGTAGCCGTTGCAGTGGTAAAACAGTTATACGTTTGGCGTATAGGCAGGAAGTTTATGAAGAGAAATGAGCGTATAGATCGCGTTGAGTTAATGCGCACGTTCATCCGAATTGTGGAATCGGGTTCATTGTCAGCCGCCGCCCGGCAGATGGAAACCACTCAAGCGACCATCAGCCGACGGTTACAGTCGCTGGAGGAGATGCTTGGAGCTAAGCTGCTGCTGCGCTCTACCCATGCAATGAAGTTGACCGATGATGGCGAGCGTTGCTATCAGCATGCGCGTCAGGTGGTCGATTCATGGCTGGCGCTGGAGGATGCGCTGCAAATTACAGATGAACAACCGGTGGGTACGCTCCGGGTACGCGCTCCGCATGCCTTTGGTCAGCAGCAGCTTTTGATGCCGCTAGTGGGGTTTCTGGCACGCTTCCCACAACTGTCGGTTGAGTGGATGCTGCATGACAGGGCGGTGGACTTTATCAGTGATAACGTTGATTGTGCGATCCGCGTCGGCGCCGATGTCGATCCGGCAACCGTATCGGTGCTGCTGGCGGAAGTTCCGCGTTGTATTGTCGCGGCGCCCGCGTTGCTCAGCGGCTATGCCACGGTGACAGAACCGCAACAACTTTCGATGCTGCCGTGGGTTGCCATCAGTACCTTCTATCAGCATGAAGTGGTGCTGCATCATCACGGTGACCAGCAAACGGCCAATGTTGCTATTGCGGCGCGTTTGAGCACAGATAGCCTGTATGTGGCGAAAAATGCCGCGCTGGCAGGCGTGGGGGCTGCGGTAGTCTCAAGCTGGATAGTGGAAGAGGAGTTGGCGAGCGGGCAACTGGTTGAGCTGTTGCCAGCCTGGCAGGTTACGCCATTGCCGGTGCATTTGGTCTATCCGTGGGCGCGTTATTACCCGACGCGATTACGTAAATTTCTCGACCTGATGCGGGAAGTGATGCCGCAAATAGCCGGAATGCGGCAACCGGAAAAAGACATATCGGATAAATCGTCAGGATAGCTGAGGCGTAAAAGGCAAATATCAGCAATAAAAAAATCGGCCACCAGGGCCGATTTTTTATGTCGCTTATGTCGGATTATTCAGCCGACTGCGGACGCGTAGGACCGGCCGTAGCGGTATGCGTTGCGCTATGACCGCCAGCAGAGCCTTTACCTTCAAAATCGAAGGATGGGCGAACCCAATCGCTGTGACGTGGTGCTTCCGGTACATAGTCAGGTGCCGGTGCGCGAGTCATCGGCGCCGTAGAGTGACTTACCGCCGCTGTGGCAACAGTGACCGGTTTTGGCGCAACCGGGGTTTCTACCACAGGTGTTTCTTCCACCGGCGCTGTTTCCACAGGCGCTTCAACTACTGGCGTTGGCTCAACAACCGGTTCGGCGACGACTGGAGTTTCCTCTTTCACGTCTTCGACAGGCTGTACGGCTTCTTCTACCGGCTGTGAAGTTTGTGCTTCAACTGCAGGTGTTTCGGCCATCACCGGAGCAGGGGTCTCTTCCTGTACTGGTGCAACGTCTTCAGTGGTTGGTTCAACGATCGCTTCAGGCTCTGCCGGTGCTTCAACGGCGACCGGCTCAGCGGCAGCAATCGGTGCAACGGTCTGCTCGATGGTCTCAGCAACAACAGGTTGTTCAATCACTTCCTGCTCAACTGGTGCATCAACAACGGCCTGATCCTGAACCTGGGTGACCGGGTACTGGATCCACACTTTGCCAGAAGCCATCTCTGGTGAAGCGCATGCGACGGTCAACGGCATAGGAGACTGAGTCGGGTAACGCTCGTCACGGTAACGACGGCGGCGCTGACCGCTCACGCGCAGGTGGCGCGGAGAGCGACGGGAACGACGCGGCATACCGTTGTTATCGCGTGCTTCACCGTTATCATCGTGCTCGGCCTGAACCGGTGCTTCTACGACGGCTGGCAAATCAACTTTAGCCAGTGCAGTACGCGGTGCTTCGGACACAGGTTCTTCTGGTGCGAATTCGCGAGCGGCGGTCTGCTCTGCGGTTTCAATACGCACTTTCTGTGACAGCTGACGCGGCTTGCGACGCGGCATATTCTGTACACGATCTTCTGGGGCCGCTTCCGGAGCTGCGACAACAACTTCTACTTCGCTGTTCTGTGGTTTAGCGTCCTGTGGAGCCTGACGCTTGTCATCACTGCGACGACGGTTACGTTCGCGACGAGACTGCTGCTGATCGTCACGAGACTTCACTTTTTCGCTGTCATCAACGACGGCTGCGCTCTGTTGGCGGTTTTCGCGCACCTCAGAAGACTGCTGTGGTTTCTCACGGCGGTTACGGCGGTTGTCTTCACGACCTTCGCGGTTATCACGCGGTTCGCGACCTTCAGCATTCTCGTTACGCTCGTTACGCTCGTTGCGGTCATTACGATCGCCACGGTCATTACGACGGTCGTTGCGGTCATTACGATCGCGACGGTTGTTCTGACGCGGTTTACGACGGTCTTGCTGACGCTCTGGTTTGGCTTCTGGCTGCTTCACAGGTTCGGCTTCAACCGGTTTCTCCGGAGCACCCGCAAACAGGTTTTTCAGCGCAGCAAAGAAGCGGGAGACAAGGCCCGGTTCAGTCGATGCTACATCGGCAGCTTTCGCCTTCGGTGCTGCAACCGGTGCACTTTCTGCCGTTGGCGTCGGTGGCACTTCTGGCATGATGAAGGTCGCCAGTGCTGGCTGTTCAGGGATTTTACGCTCTGCAACTTCATCTTCGACTGCCAGCGCCATCTCTTCTTCGTGCAGCTTCGGCAGCAGATAGCTCAGAGTGGTTGTCTCTTCACCTTTGCGCACGCGCAGTACGGAGTAGTGTGGCGTTTCCATCTGATCGTTTGGCACGATGATGCAGCGCACATCGGGCTGGCGAGCTTCAATGGCGGTAACTGCAGCACGTTTTTCGTTCAGCAGGTAAGAGGCAATCGGCACAGGGACAATCGCGTGAACTTCTTTGGTGTTCTCTTTCAGCGCTTCTTCTTCAATCAGACGCAGGATAGAGAGTGACAGCGATTCGTTATCACGTACGGTGCCAGTGCCGGAGCAACGCGGGCAGACGTGATGACTGGATTCACCCAGTGATGGGCTAAGACGCTGACGAGACATCTCCAGCAGACCAAAGCGAGAGATATGGCTAATCTGGATACGTGCACGGTCCTGGCGTACCGCTTCACGCAGACGGTTTTCTACCGCGCGCTGGTGGCGTACCGGGGTCATATCGATGAAGTCGATAACAATCAGGCCGCCGAGGTCACGAAGACGCAGCTGGCGAGCGATTTCATCGGCCGCTTCAAGGTTGGTATTGAACGCGGTTTCTTCGATATCGCCGCCGCGCGTTGCTCGTGCGGAGTTGATATCAATTGCGGTCAGTGCTTCGGTGCTATCGATAACGATAGAGCCACCGGATGGCAGACGAACTTCACGCTGGAAAGCGGATTCGATCTGCGATTCAATCTGGTAGTGGCTGAACAGCGGGATTTCACCGGTGTACAGTTTAATTTTGCTGCTGAAATCTGGACGGCCCAGCGCAGAAATGTGCTGACGCGCCATTTCCATAACTTTCGGGTTGTCGATCAGGATTTCACCAATGTCCTGGCGCAGATAATCGCGGAAAGCACGCACGATAACGTTGCTTTCCTGGTGAATCAGGAACGGAGCAGGGCGGCTTTCAGCAGCTTTCTGGATAGCTTCCCAGTGCTTCATGCGGAAGCTTAAATCCCACTGTAACGCTTCGGCAGATTTACCTACGCCTGCGGTACGGACGATTAAGCCCATGCCATCTGGCAGTTCAAGACTTGCCAGCGCTTCTTTAAGTTCAGTGCGATCGTCACCTTCGATGCGACGAGAAATACCGCCAGCACGTGGGTTGTTTGGCATCAGAACCAGATAGCTGCCTGCCAGGCTGATAAAGGTGGTCAGCGCAGCGCCTTTATTGCCGCGCTCTTCTTTATCAATCTGTACGATAACTTCCTGACCTTCACGCAGCACGTCTTTGATATTAGGACGGCCGTGTGAGTTGTAATGGGCTGGGAAGTATTCGCGAGCAATTTCTTTAAGGGGGAGGAAACCATGACGTTCGGCGCCGTAGTCAACAAATGCGGCTTCGAGACTCGGTTCAATACGGGTAATTTTGCCTTTGTAGATGTTCGCTTTTTTCTGTTCGTGTCCTGGGCTTTCAATATCCAGATCGTACAGACGCTGCCCATCAACGAGGGCGACACGCAACTCTTCCTGCTGAGTTGCGTTGATTAACATTCTTTTCATCGTAACTTACTCATTATTCTTACATTGACGACTAAGCTGCGAGCAGAGTAATGCCTTTCCGGGGTAAACCGATGGCCTCGTGACTATTCACGTCGCCAACCTCACGGTTGTCGCTCGTTTAAGAGGCGCAGAGTGTCGGTAGCCTGTGTTTCAAACGGAACCACAGTGCAATTATTTGGGGAACAACCTGGGATAACTCTCCAGAGAAGATTCCATTTATACTTGTCATCTTTTAGAGAACAGAGGTCTTGGCGTCTTACTTACGTAAGCACGGGTATTTCCCGCTTCGCTTTCTGTCTATCCACTAAAATTCGTACAGTATACGTACCGGTAAGGACTGCAACCCGCAGCCCGCTAACTGTTTGAGCGATCAATACGTCTTACGCCATTGCTGCGTGGATGATCAAACAAACAAAATGGGTCTTTCCGTAAATGCCCTTGTTATTCCAGGTTCAACACGGAAAACAGCTTCATTATTCCTTGCTAACCCGGTTATAGCAAGATGACTTTCACCTTTTATCACCCGGTTACTCACAGTTTCTTCACCTGCCCTGTGAGATTGTTCTAATAACAAACAACTCGGGGAGCAAAGCACCAGCAGAAAACCGATTATGCTAAATATAAGCATATAAAAATGAGTGGCGCTATTGAGCGGGGGTAATTAGAATCGCGCACCATGAAAACTGAGACTCCGACCGTAAAAATGATTGCCATCAGCGCTGATGAAGCCGGGCAACGAATTGACAACTTTTTGCGCACCCAGCTTAAGGGCGTGCCGAAGAGTATGATTTACCGCATCCTGCGTAAAGGCGAAGTGCGGGTGAACAAAAAACGCGTCAAGCCAGAGTATAAACTGGAAGATGGCGATCAAGTTCGCGTGCCGCCGGTGCGTGTCGCCGAGCGAGAAGAAGACGCGCTGTCGCCGCATCTGCAAAAAGTGGCCGCGTTGAATGATGTGATTCTCTATGAAGACGATCATATCCTGGTGCTCAACAAACCGTCGGGAACTGCGGTTCACGGTGGTAGCGGATTAAGCTTTGGTGTGATTGAAGGTCTTCGTGCGTTACGCCCGGAAGCCCGCTTCCTTGAGCTGGTTCACCGTCTCGACCGTGATACTTCGGGTGTCCTGCTGGTGGCGAAAAAACGCTCGGCGCTACGTTCGCTGCACGAGCAGTTGCGCGAGAAGGGGATGCAAAAAGATTACCTGGCGCTGGTGCGTGGACAGTGGCAGTCGCATGTGAAAAGCGTGCAGGCTCCCTTGCTGAAGAACATTCTGCAGAGCGGCGAACGTATCGTGCGTGTTAATCAGGAAGGCAAACCGTCTGAAACCCGCTTTAAGGTAGAAGAGCGTTATACGCATGCGACGCTGGTTCGCTGTAGCCCGGTGACGGGGCGTACACACCAGATTCGTGTGCATACGCTGCATGCGGGCCATCCGATTGCTTTTGACGATCGTTACGGCGATCGCGAGTTCGATAAGCAACTGGCTGGCACGGGACTAAATCGCCTCTTCCTGCATGCCGCTGCGCTGAAGTTCACCCACCCGGGCACCGGAGAAGTGATGCGCGTTGAGGCTCCAATGGATAACGTGCTCAAACGTTGCTTGCAAGCGCTGCGCAACCAGAAGTAAACTATCACAACCTGCAATGACCGGTAGCCCGGACGAGGGCGGTTACGCTGAATCCGGGGAGATACGGTGTCAAATGCGACATCGTAAATTCCCGGTGGTGCTGCGCTTGGCTGGGCTACAATCTTTACGGCTTTAACCACTTATCCAGCCACGGAAAGACTTCATCTTGCTGCTGTTGATAAAAAACGTGGCCCAGCTCAGGCCAACTCTTTGTCAGGAGTTTTTCATCTGCATTCTGTGACGTCCAGACTTGATGTACTTTGGTAAAAGCGTCATCGACTGCTTTTGCCGGAAACAGTTTGTCCTGCCCGCCGCTGAAAATCAGCATCGGTTTCGGTGCGGCAATGCTGGCGATATCGGGGATATCCATTTTGGCAGGCATACCGGGGTGTAGCATGTAAAACGCCGACTGCCCCCGCAGCACGTTGTTACCCGGCTTCATCAGCCCTTCATAAGTGCCAAACCACGAAATGACCGCCGTAGCCGCGACCTTCTCTGAGAGTGCGGCCAACTGCCAGGCACGGAATCCGCCCATTGAGAAACCCAGTACGCCAATATGTTGGCTATCGACGCTTTCCAGCGACGCCATAAAATCGACGGTACGCATATCTTCATACGCTACTTCTCCTGCCAGCGAACGCCCGAGATTGAAGTAGTTACTGGCGAGCGCCTGTTGCTGCTCATAGACCATCGGCCCACGGTCACCCCAGCCGGGACTGTCGATGACGATAACCACGTAACCGCGTTTTGCCAGTTCGTCACCGATAAACTTTCCGGTAAAGAATTTGTCTGCCCAGGCCTCGGCGCTGGCAAGTTGCGAAGCGTCACCCCACGGACGAATCAGCTTCTCTTTGCCAATATCAAATTTTGAACCATGGTCATGGAGAAGAACGATCGCAGGGTGTGGTCCAGGCGTCTTCGGCGTCAGCATCAGGGCGGCGATGCGGTTATCATCGGTGATGTTGAGTGCGAGTTTTTCGGCAATATAGCTGCCGCGATCTTGCGTGGAAATTTGCGTTGCAGCGAAAGGTTTGGTTGATTCCGGCGTCAGCAGGGATTGGCGGAATTCCTTGCGGGCATGCTGCTGCCAGCGCGTAAAGTTGGAATAGTGCCCGGAGAGCCATGAATCCGGATAGGTCATCTGCGTTTTCATCTGTTGCCAACTGGCGGGCAGATTACCTTCAACTACCCCCTGATGCTGCCAGCTATCATCGGCATTTGCCTGCATTGCGGTTAACATTGCCAGCATAAAGAATATTTTACCTTTGCCACGCATCCTCGCTCCTTAAATCAAAACATTGTTTCAATATTGGTTTGAGGATTTTAATGATGGTGGAAAAATAAACTGTGATCGCGGAAGGAATAAACAACATCATGGGCCGAACTTCCCGGCCGAGGCCGGGAAAATATTAATCTAATAGCGGATTGAGGTTCTCACGGCGTAGCATTTTGCTCAGTGCAATTAATGGCAATCCTACCAGCGTGTTAGGGTCACGCCCCTCTAGGCGGTCAAACAGCGCGATGCCCAATCCCTCGCTTTTAAAGCTCCCCGCGCAGTTCAACGGGCTCTCTTTGCGGATGTAGACGTTAATCTCTTGCTCGCTTAGATGGCGAAAATGGACATCAAACGGCTCACATTCTGTTTGCAGTTGCCCGTTTGCGGAATTATACAGTGCCAGCCCGGTATAAAAGGTCACCACGTTACCACTGGCCTTTCTTAATTGCAGACGCGCATTCTCTTCGGTGTGGGGTTTGCCGGTTATTTCACCATCCAGTACGCAAACTTGATCGGAACCAATAATGAGATGGTGTGGATAGCGTTCGGCTAGCGCCTGTGCTTTCGCCTGAGCCAGACGTAGCACAAGACTGCGCGGTGTTTCGCCCGGCAGCGGTAGCTCATCAACCTCTGGTGCGGCGCACTCAAAAGGCAGCTCAAGCTTCTCTAACAGCAGTTTGCGATAGGGGGATGTGGAGGCAAGGATCAATTCAGGCATAATTTTTCAAATAGAGTGTAGCGAATTAGATTCCGACATTTTAAACTATAGGCCGCAATGTGTGCGAATAATTGGCAAAAGGCAACCTGAGGCTGCCTTTTTCTTTGACTCTATGACGTTACAAAGTTAATATGCGCGCCCTATGCAAAACGTAAAATTACCCCTGACTCTCGATCCGGTTCGCACGGCTCAAAAACGCCTTGATTATACGGGTATGTATTCCCGCGATCAGGTAGAGCGTGTTGCCGAGTTCGTAGTCAGTGTGGACACTGATGTGGAATGCGAAATTTCTTTCGCCATCGATAACCAACGCCTTGCGGTCATTACCGGCGATGCGAAGGTGACGGTGTCGCTGGAATGTCAGCGTTGCGGGAAATCGTTTACCCATCATGTACACACAACGTATTGTTTCAGTCCGGTCAAAAATGATGACCAGGTTGAAGCACTCCCGGAAGCGTATGAACCAATTCAGGTTAACGAATTCGGTGAAATCGATCTGCTGGCGTTGGTCGAAGATGAAATCATCCTCGCCTTGCCGGTAGTTCCGGTGCATGATTCTGAACACTGTGAAGTGTCCGAGGCGGACATGGTCTTTGGTGAATTGCCTGAAGAGGCACAGAAGCCAAATCCATTTGCCGTATTAGCCAGCTTAAAGCAAAAGTAATTGAGGAGTAAGGTCCATGGCCGTACAACAGAATAAACCAACCCGTTCCAAACGTGGCATGCGTCGTTCCCATGACGCTCTGACCGCAGTCAACTTGTCTGTAGACAAAACTTCTGGCGAGAAGCACCTGCGTCACCACATCACTGCCGACGGTTTCTACCGTGGCCGTAAGGTTATCGCTAAGTAATCACGCGATGCTCTCGTCAATCACATCTCGTATGTGAAAGACCCGAGCCTTAGCGTGGTGAAGCTTAGTGAGGCATTTCCCCGGGTAACTGGGGAAACACCAAACCAAGCGGCGACGATACCTTGACACGTCTAACCCTGGCGTTAGATGTCATGGGGGGCGATTTTGGCCCTTCTGTGACAGTGCCTGCAGCATTGCAGGCACTGGGTTCTAATTCGCAACTCTCACTTCTTTTAGTCGGCAATCCCGACGACATTACGCCATTACTCGCCAAAGCTGACTTTGAACAACGTTCACGTTTGCAGATAATTCCTGCCCAGTCGGTTATTGCCAGTGATGAACGGCCCTCGCATGCTATTCGCCATAGTCGCGGAAGCTCAATGCGTGTGGCGCTAGAAATGGTGAAAGAAGGGCGAGCCGAAGCTTGTGTCAGCGCGGGAAATACCGGCGCGCTGATGGGGCTGGCTAAATTATTGCTCAAACCTCTTCAGGGGATTGAGCGCCCGGCGCTGGTGACGGTTTTACCGCATCAACAAAAGGGCAAAACGGTGGTGCTGGATCTCGGTGCTAACGTGGATTGTGACAGTACCATGCTGGTGCAGTTTGCCGTCATGGGGTCCGTGATGGCAGAAGAGGTGCTGGAGATCGTGAACCCACGCGTCGCGCTGCTTAACATTGGCGAAGAAGAAATTAAGGGGCACGACAGTATCCGTGATGCCTCTTTAGTGCTAAAAACAATCTCCTCTCTCAACTATATCGGCTATCTTGAAGCCAACGAACTGTTGACGGGGAAAACCGATGTTCTGGTTTGCGATGGCTTCACAGGTAACGTCACCTTAAAGACGATGGAAGGGGTTGTCAGAGTCTTCCTTTCGCTGCTGAAATCACAGAGCGAGGGGAAAAAACGGTCGTGGTGGCTGATTTTATTAAAGCGTTGGTTACAAAAAAGTCTCACCAGGCGATTTAGTCACCTCAACCCCGACCAGTATAATGGCGCCTGTCTGTTAGGATTGCGCGGCACGGTGATTAAGAGTCATGGTGCGGCCAATCAGCGAGCCTTTACGGTCGCCATAGAACAGGCAGTGCAGGCAGTGCAGCGACAAGTTCCAAAGAGAATTGCCGCTCGCCTGGAATCCGTATACCCCGCAGGATTTGACACTCCTGAAGCTAGCAAGTAAGGCCAGTTTCAGGGGGTTGAGTTGGGCGGCTATATTAGCGAAAAGTGACTGAGCGTACATGCATACGAAGATTATTGGTACCGGCAGCTACCTGCCTGAGCAGGTGCGGACTAATGCCGATCTGGAAAAAATGGTTGATACCACCGACGAGTGGATTGTCACCCGTACAGGTATCCGTGAGCGCCGTATCGCTGGCCCTGACGAATCCGTGTCTACGCTGGGTTACGAAGCGGCTAAGCGCGCGCTGGAAATGGCGGGCATTGAAGCCAGTGAACTGGGCTTGATCGTGGTCGCGACCACCTCTGCGACCCATGCTTTCCCAAGTGCGGCATGCCAGATTCAAAATATGTTGGGCGTGAAAGGCGCACCAGCGTTTGATATCGCCGCAGCCTGTGCAGGTTTTACTTATGCGCTAAGCGTCGCTGACCAGTACGTGAAGTCTGGTGCGGTGAAATATGCTTTGGTGGTCGGTGCTGACACGCTGGCCCGTACCTGCGATCCAACCGATCGTGGCACGATCATTATCTTTGGTGACGGTGCAGGTGCTGTGGTGTTGGGTGCATCTGAAGAGCAGGGGATCATTTCTACCCACCTGCATGCCGACGGTAGCTATGGCAAGCTGTTGACGCTGCCGAATGCTGATCGCGTGAACCCAGATAACTCAATCTACCTGACGATGGCCGGTAACGAAGTTTTCAAAGTTGCCGTGACCGAATTGGCACATATCGTTGATGAAACGCTTGAGGCCAACAACCTCGACCGTTCACAGCTGGATTGGCTGGTTCCGCATCAGGCGAATTTACGTATTATTAGCGCAACGGCGAAGAAGCTTGGCATGTCTATGGACAACGTAGTGGTGACGCTTGACCGTCACGGTAACACTTCAGCCGCTTCCGTGCCGTGTGCGTTTGACGAAGCCGTCCGCGATGGCCGTATTAAACGCGGCCAACTGGTGCTGTTAGAAGCATTCGGTGGTGGTTTCACCTGGGGCTCTGCGCTGGTTCGTTTCTAAGTACAAGGATAAAAAACATGACGCAATTCGCATTTGTGTTCCCTGGACAGGGTTCCCAGACGGTAGGGATGTTGTCTGAACTGGCAGCAACCTATCCGGTAATTGAAGAAACTTTTCATGAAGCCTCTGCGGCACTGGGCTATGATCTTTGGGCGCTGACCCAACAGGGCCCGGCGGAAGAGTTAAACAAAACCTGGCAGACTCAACCGGCACTGCTGACCGCGTCCGTTGCGCTGTACCGTTTGTGGCAGCAGCAGGGCGGTAAAGCACCAGCCATGCTGGCCGGTCACAGCCTGGGCGAATATTCTGCGCTGGTTTGCGCGGGCGTTATCGCGTTTGCCGATGCGGTTCGTCTGGTTGAGATGCGCGGTAAGTTCATGCAAGAAGCGGTACCAGAAGGCACTGGCGGCATGTCCGCTATCATTGGTCTTGATGATGCTTCTATCGCTAAAGCTTGCGAAGAATCAGCCGAAGGGCAGGTCGTCTCCCCGGTTAATTTCAACTCGCCAGGCCAGGTGGTTATTGCTGGTCATAAAGAAGCGGTTGAACGTGCAGGTGCGGCCTGTAAAGCAGCGGGCGCAAAACGCGCACTGCCACTGCCTGTCAGCGTCCCTTCCCACTGTGCGCTGATGAAGCCCGCGGCGGAAAAACTGGCCGTTGAGCTGCAAAAAATCACCTTTAACGCGCCGACTGTTCCGGTTGTGAACAACGTCGACGTGAAGTGCGAAACTGATGCAAATGCGATTCGCGATGCGTTAGTTCGTCAGCTTTATAGCCCAGTACAGTGGACCAAAACCGTTGAGTTTATGGCGTCCCAGGGCGTAGAGCACCTGTATGAAGTTGGTCCGGGTAAAGTCCTCACCGGTCTGACCAAACGTATTGTAGATACCCTGACTGCATCGGCGATTAATGAGCCGACTGCGCTGTCAGCGGCACTTGCGCAATAAAAGAGGAAAGCATGAGCTTTGAAGGTAAAATTGCCCTGGTAACAGGTGCAAGCCGCGGTATTGGCCGCGCAATCGCTGAAACACTCGCCGCACGCGGCGCGAAAGTTATCGGCACTGCGACAAGCGAAAATGGTGCGCAGGCAATTAGTGATTATCTGGGTGCAAACGGTAAAGGTCTGATGTTGAATGTGACTGACCCGGCATCTATTGAATCTGTTCTGGAAAAAATTCGTGCGGAATTTGGTGAAGTCGACATTCTGGTCAATAATGCTGGGATTACTCGTGATAACCTGTTAATGCGCATGAAAGATGACGAGTGGAACGATATCATCGAAACCAATCTGTCATCTGTTTTCCGTCTGTCAAAAGCGGTAATGCGCGCTATGATGAAAAAGCGTCATGGACGTATTATCACTGTTGGTTCTGTGGTTGGTACCATGGGAAATGCAGGTCAGGCTAACTACGCTGCGGCGAAAGCGGGTCTGATCGGCTTCAGTAAATCACTGGCGCGTGAAATTGCGTCACGCGGTATTACTGTAAACGTAGTTGCTCCGGGTTTTATTGAAACGGACATGACGCGTGCGCTGACTGATGAGCAGCGTGCGGGTACTTTGGCGGCTGTTCCTGCGGGGCGCCTCGGCTCTCCAAATGAAATCGCCAGTGCGGTTGCATTTTTGGCTTCCGACGAAGCAAGTTACATCACGGGTGAAACGTTGCACGTTAACGGCGGGATGTATATGGTCTGACCGTGTTTTGCACAAAGTGCTCAGACAACGGGCAATCTACGTATATCTGAGTATGATTAGTGCAAAATCATTTGCGTTATGAGGGCAAACACCCGCAAAATAGCGCAAAATCGTGGTACGACCTGCCGGGATTTAGTTGCAAATTTTTCAACATTTTATACACTACGAAAACCATCGCGAAAGCGAGTTTTGATAGGAAATTTAAGAGTATGAGCACTATCGAAGAACGCGTTAAGAAAATCATCGGCGAACAGCTGGGCGTTAAGCAGGAAGAAGTGACCAACAATGCTTCCTTCGTTGAAGACCTGGGCGCAGATTCTCTTGACACCGTTGAGCTGGTAATGGCTCTGGAAGAAGAGTTTGATACTGAGATTCCGGACGAAGAAGCTGAGAAAATCACCACCGTTCAGGCTGCCATTGATTACATCAACGGTCACCAGGCGTAAGTGAACATCTCCAGGCGGTCATTCGACCGCCTGAGTTTTATCTTTTTGTCCCACAAGCATCTATTTTAATCCCTCCCTGGAGGACAAACGTGTCTAAGCGTCGTGTAGTTGTGACCGGACTGGGCATGTTGTCTCCTGTCGGCAATACCGTAGAGTCTACCTGGAAAGCTCTCCTTGCCGGTCAGAGTGGCATCAGCCTGATCGACCATTTCGATACTAGCGCCTATGCAACGAAATTTGCTGGCTTAGTAAAGGATTTTAACTGTGATGACATTATCTCGCGCAAAGAACAGCGCAAGATGGATGCCTTCATTCAATATGGAATTGTCGCTGGCGCCCAGGCCATGCAGGATTCTGGCCTCGAAATTACGGATGAGAACGCCCATCGTATTGGCGCCGCTATCGGCTCTGGTATCGGCGGTCTTGGTCTTATCGAAGAAAACCATACCTCACTGGTAAACGGTGGACCGCGTAAGATTAGCCCATTCTTTGTTCCGTCAACGATTGTTAACATGGTGGCAGGTCATCTGACCATTATGTTTGGTTTACGTGGCCCGAGCATCTCCATCGCGACTGCATGTACTTCTGGTGTGCATAACATCGGTCAGGCAGCGCGTATCATCGCCTATGGCGATGCAGATGCAATGGTTGCTGGCGGCGCAGAAAAAGCCAGTACCCCGCTTGGCGTGGGTGGCTTTGGCGCGGCACGCGCGTTGTCTACGCGTAATGACAACCCTCAGGCGGCGAGCCGTCCGTGGGATAAAGAGCGTGATGGCTTTGTGCTGGGTGACGGCGCGGGCATGGTTGTACTCGAAGAGTACGAACACGCCAAAAAACGTGGTGCAAAAATCTATGCGGAAGTCGTAGGCTTCGGTATGAGTAGCGATGCGTATCACATGACTTCACCACCGGAAAACGGTGCAGGTGCAGCGCTGGCGATGGTTAACGCGCTTCGCGACGCGGGTATTGATGCGGGTCAGATTGGCTACGTTAACGCCCACGGAACCTCGACCCCTGCTGGCGATAAAGCAGAAACTCAGGCTGTTAAGTCTGTTTTCGGCGACGCTGCAAGCCGCGTGATGGTCAGCTCCACCAAGTCAATGACCGGTCACCTGCTGGGTGCTGCGGGTGCAGTAGAGTCTATCTACTCCATCCTCGCGCTGCGCGACCAGGCCGTTCCGCCAACCATCAACCTGGATAACCCGGATGAAGGTTGTGACCTGGACTTCGTGCCTCACGAAGCCCGTCAGGTTAGCGGCATGGAGTACACCCTGTGTAACTCCTTCGGCTTCGGTGGTACCAACGGCTCACTGATCTTCAAAAAGGTCTGAGCCTGATTATCTGACGGCTTGAAGCTGTCAGATAACGCATTGATGAAGGCCCGCCTGGCGGGCCTTTTTTTATTCAGCTTTCTCCGCTTGTTCAGGCAACATCATCCTGCGAAACTATTGCCCCTTGTTAAGGAGCCACAATGTTCTTGATAAATGGCAGCGAACAAAACACGCTTGCGGCAAACGATCGCGCAACACAGTTTGGTGACGGTAGCTTCACGACCGCGCGCATCACTGAGGGGCGAGTACCGCTGATGGCCGCGCATATCGGACGCCTGCAACAGGCGTGTGAGCGCCTGTCTATTCCCTTTAGTGATTGGTCTTTACTGGCACAAGAAATGTCGGCACTGGCCGCACGGCAGCGTGACGGCGTGCTGAAAGTCATTATCAGCCGTGGCGCGGGTGGGCGAGGGTATAGCGGCAGCGCCTGCGCATTGCCCACGCGCATTGTTTCAACCTCGGCGACGCCTGCCCATTATGATCGCTGGAAACAGACCGGTGTCACCCTTGCACTCAGCCCGGTGCCGCTTGGTCGTAATCCTTATCTGGCCGGTCTCAAACATCTTAACCGTCTTGAACAGGTGTTGATTCGTTCTCATCTTGAGCAGACGGACGCCGATGAGGCCCTTGTTCTTGACAGCGATGGGTGGCTTACGGAATGCTGTGCCGCGAATTTATTCTGGCGCTGTGGACGAGATGTGTACACACCGCGCCTCGATCAGGCTGGGGTGGACGGCATTATGCGCCAGTTTATTATTGCGCAGCTGGCACACTCACCGTATCGCGTTGTCGAAGTTAATGCGAAGCCAGGCGTGCTGGCGCAAGCGGATGAAGTGCTTATTTGTAACGCGCTGATGCCGGTTATTCCCGTGCAGCGCTATGCAGACCAACAGTGGCCTGCCCGCGAACTTTACCAATTTTTAGCCCCACTTTGTGAGTCGTCTGATTAACATGAAGAAAATGTTACGTTTTGTTTTGTTGATATTGGTTGTCCTCGGCATTGCTGCCGGTGTGGGCATGTGGAAGGTGCGTCAGTTGGCGGACAGCACGCTGCTCATTAAAGACGAAACCATCTTTACCCTTAAACCGGGCACCGGGCGTCTGGCGCTGGGGGAGCAGCTTTACGCTGAGAAAGTGCTCAATCGCCCTCGCGTATTCCAGTGGCTGCTGCGCCTGGAGCCTGAGCTTTCACACTTTAAGGCCGGGACTTACCGGTTTACGCCGCAAATGACCGTCCGCGAAATGTTGCGACTGATAGCCAGTGGTAAAGAAGCACAGTTCCCGCTGCGTTTTGTTGAAGGAATGCGTCTGAGTGATTACCTCAAGCAGCTCCGTGAGTCACCGTATATCGAACATACTTTGAGTGATGATAAGTATGCGACGGTGGCGGCAGCGTTAAAACTGGAAAACCCTGAATGGGTTGAAGGATGGTTCTGGCCGGATACCTGGATGTATACCGCGAATACCAGCGATGTGGCTATCCTCAAGCGTGCACATCAAAAAATGGTAACCCAGGTGGATAAAATATGGGATGGGCGGGTGGATAATCTGCCATACCATGATAAAAATCAGCTGGTTACCATGGCCTCCATTATTGAAAAAGAGACGGCGGTGGCGGAAGAACGTGATCGTGTAGCGTCGGTATTTATTAACCGTATGCGTATCGGGATGCGGCTGCAAACTGACCCGACCGTGATCTACGGCATGGGTGAAAGCTACAATGGAAAGCTCTCACGTAAAGACCTTGAGACGCCAACCGCGTATAATACCTACACTATTGCCGGTATGCCGCCGGGAGCGATTGCTAATCCGGGCGAAGCCTCGCTGAGGGCTGCCGCGCATCCGGCGAAAACGCCATATCTCTATTTTGTTGCCGACGGTAAAGGCGGGCATACATTTAATACCAATCTTGCAAGCCATAACCGGTCGGTGCAGGATTACCTGAAAGTGCTAAAGGATAAAAATGCGCAGTAATTACATCGTCATTGAAGGACTGGAAGGGGCGGGTAAAACCACCGCGCGGGACGTTATCGTTGAGACGCTAAGAGACCTTGGCATCAACGACCTGCTGTTCACCCGTGAACCGGGCGGCACCGTATTGGCAGAAAAGCTGCGCAGCCTGGTGCTGGACATTAAATCGGTTGGCGATGAAGTGATTACCGATAAAGCGGAAGTGCTGATGTTTTACGCCGCTCGTGTACAGCTTGTCGATTCCGTCATCAAACCCGCTCTGGCACAAGGCCAATGGGTTATTGGTGACCGCCACGATCTCTCTACCCAGGCCTATCAGGGCGGTGGACGTGGTATCGACCGTGAGATGCTGGCGACGCTGCGTGATGCTGTACTGGGTGACTTCCGTCCGAATCTGACTATCTATCTTGATGTAACGCCGGAAGTCGGCCTCAAACGTGCGCGAGCGCGCGGCGATCTTGACCGTATCGAGCAAGAATCCCTGAACTTCTTCAACCGTACGCGGGCGCGTTATCTGGAACTGGCGGCTGCGGACTCCAGCATTCGCACTATCGACGCGACTCAACCACTTGAAAAGGTGATGAGTGATATTCGCGCGACGGTCACCGCGTGGGTAGCGGAGCAGCAGGCATGAAATGGTATCCGTGGTTACGCCCGCCGTTTGAGCAGCTTGTCGCAAGCTATCAAGTGGGAAGGGGTCACCATGCGCTGTTGATTCAGGCGCGCGCTGGCATGGGGGCTGATTCGCTGGCCTATGCCATTACCCGCTTTCTGATGTGTCACCACCCTGATGGTCATAAGAGCTGCGGTCAGTGCCATAGCTGCCAATTGATGCAGGCCGGAACGCACCCCGATTACTACGTGCTACAGCCGGAAAAAGGTAAAAGTACGCTGGGTATCGATGCGGTGCGTGGCGTGAGCGAAAAACTCTACGAACATGCTCGTTTGGGTGGTGCAAAAGTTGTCTGGATAGCCGATGCGGCCTTGTTTACCGAAGCTGCCGCGAATGCGCTATTAAAAACGCTGGAAGAGCCGCCAAAAAATACCTGGTTCTTTCTCGCCTGTGAAGAACCCGCACGCTTGCTGGCAACGATGCGCAGCCGCTGCCGGCTCTACCATCTGGCCCCGCCCAGCGAACAGTATGCGCTAGCCTGGCTGGAGCGTGAAATGACCGCGCCGCGCGAAACGCTGCTGACGGCGTTACGCCTTTGCGATAATGCTCCTGCCGCCGCACAGGAACTGTTGGCCGCCGATACGTGGGGGGCGCGCGAAAAGCTGTGTCAGGCGCTTGGTAGCAGCTTAAATAGCGGTGACTGGCTGGCGCTTTTGCCAGCGCTGAACCACGATGGCGTCGTGCAACGGCTACACTGGTTGTCAACGTTACTGCTGGATGCGCTGAAACATCAGCAGCGGATCGTCCGTTTGACGAATGTCGACAACACGACGCTTGTGAATCAACTGGCTAATCTTTTATCTGCTTCCCGGTTACAGGCCATTGCCGCCGACGCCTGCGTTTGCCGCGAACAGCTGCTAAGCGTCACGGGGTTGAACCGCGAACTTATCCTCACCGAGCGCTTATTGCGCTGGGAACAGTATTTGCAACCTGGTGCGGTACTGCCAGTATCCCACCTCTAAGAGAGACATTATGTTTTTAGTCGACTCGCACTGCCATCTTGATGGCCTTGATTATCAATCCCTGCACAAAGACGTTGACGATGTGATGGCGAAAGCCGCCGCACGTGATGTCCGTTTTGCTCTTGCCGTCGCGACCACGTTGCCAGGCTATCGCCAGATGCGCGAACTGGTCGGGGAGCGTCCGGAAGTGGTCTTCTCCTGCGGGGTTCATCCACTTAACCAGGATGAAGCTTACGATGTCGAAGATTTGCGTCGCATGGCAGCAGAAGAGGGCGTTGTGGCGATGGGGGAGACGGGGCTTGATTACTTTTATACCCCGGAAACTAAAGCACAACAACAGCTGTCGTTTCGTCAGCATATCCAGATTGGCCGTGAGCTGAATAAGCCGGTGATTGTGCATACCCGTGATGCACGTGCCGATACGCTGGCTATCCTGCGTGAAGAAAACGTGATGGATTGTGGCGGTGTACTACACTGTTTCACTGAAGACACAGAGACTGCGGGTAAGCTGCTGGATATGGGGTTCTATATTTCGTTTTCCGGGATCGTGACTTTCCGCAATGCGGAGCAGTTACGTGAAGCCGCACGTTATGTTCCTTTGGATAGGCTGCTGGTTGAAACGGACTCTCCGTATCTGGCACCGGTGCCGCATCGCGGTAAAGAGAACCAGCCGGCAATGGTGCGTGATGTCGCGGAATACATGGCCGTACTGAAGGGCGTTAGCGTGGAACAACTGGCGCAGACGACGACGGACAACTTCGCAAACCTCTTCCATATCGATCCTACCCGCCTACAATCTGCCTGATTTCGTGACTTATTTTAATGCTCGTAATTAATGCTTAAAGCGAGTAGAGTTCACCGCCGTAAAAGTGGCGGTGAATGTTAATCTTGCAATAAACGGGCCTGTTTAATGTAAAGAAGATTAAAATTCTAAGTCATAGCTATTTGAAATGTGATAGCGGTCAAACAAAACTCAGGTGAATTATTTTACTCTGTGTAATAAATAAAGGGTGCTTTAGATGCCCTGTCCCTGGTGAGTCTCTCCCCACTCACTAATGCGTGAAAACGTAGATAAAAGTACAAATACTCAGGAGCACTCCTAATTATGTTTAAGAATGCATTTGCTAACCTGCAGAAGGTCGGTAAATCGCTGATGCTGCCGGTCTCCGTATTGCCTATCGCAGGTATCCTGCTGGGCGTCGGTTCCGCAAACTTCAGCTGGCTGCCAGCCGTCGTCTCTCATGTTATGGCTGAAGCGGGCGGTTCCGTTTTTGCTAACATGCCACTTATCTTCGCTATCGGTGTTGCCTTAGGCTTTACCAATAACGACGGTGTATCCGCACTGGCTTCCGTTGTGGCCTACGGCATCATGGTGAAAACCATGGCAGTGGTTGCGCCTCTGGTGCTGCATTTGCCAGCTGAAGAGATTGCAGCGAAACACCTTGCCGATACCGGTGTATTGGGCGGTATCATTGCAGGCTCGATCGCGGCTTACATGTTCAACCGCTTCTACCGCATCAAGCTGCCTGAGTATCTGGGCTTCTTCGCCGGTAAACGTTTCGTGCCGATCATTTCTGGTCTGACCGCGATCTTTATGGGCATCGTGCTGTCCTTCATCTGGCCACCGATCGGTACTGCTATTCAGACCTTCTCTCAGTGGGCTGCTTACCAGAACCCGGTTGTTGCGTTTGGTATCTACGGCTTCATTGAACGCTGCCTGGTGCCGTTTGGTCTGCACCACATCTGGAACGTTCCTTTCCAGATGCAGATTGGTGAATACACCAACGCAGCAGGTCAGGTATTCCACGGTGACATCCCTCGCTACATGGCAGGCGACCCAACTGCTGGCAAACTGTCTGGCGGCTTCCTGTTCAAAATGTACGGCCTGCCGGCTGCGGCTATCGCAATCTGGCACTCTGCTAAACCAGAAAACCGTGCAAAAGTCGGCGGCATCATGATCTCCGCTGCGCTGACTTCGTTCCTGACCGGTATCACCGAACCTATTGAATTCTCCTTCATGTTCGTGGCGCCAATCCTGTACATCATTCACGCAGTACTGGCAGGTCTGGCATTCCCGATCTGTATTCTGCTGGGTATGCGCGACGGAACTTCGTTCTCTCACGGCCTGATCGACTTTATCGTTCTATCTGGTAACAGCAGCAAACTGTGGCTGTTCCCGATTGTCGGTATCTGCTATGCGATCGTTTACTATGTTGTTTTCCGCGTGCTGATTAAAGCACTGGACCTGAAAACACCAGGTCGTGAAGACAACACTGAAGACACGAAAGCAACGGCGACCAGCGAAATGGCTCCGGCGCTGATTGCGGCCTTCGGCGGTAAAGAAAACATCACTAACCTCGATGCTTGTATCACCCGTCTGCGCGTGAGCGTAGCCGACGTTGCGAAAGTGGATCAGCCAGGGCTGAAGAAACTGGGTGCAGCAGGTGTGGTTGTCGCAGGTTCCGGCGTTCAGGCGATTTTCGGGACTAAATCCGATAACCTGAAAACCGAGATGGACGACTATATTCGCAATAACTAAGTTATTCGAAGTCGTAGATTTGGGGAGACTAAGGCAGCCGAATGGCTGCCTTTTTTACGTTTGTGGGTTGGGCAGACATCCCGGCGGCGCTGCGCTTGGCCGGGCTACAATTGCATGCGTAAATGTAGCCCGGGGAGGTCGGAGCGCTGAAAGGGAGGCTTTTTTACGTTTGTGGGTTGGGTAGATATCCAGGCGTCGCGTTGCCTGGCTTATGTAGCCCGGGCAAGGCGCTAGCCGCCCCCGGGAAGGTTCCGACGATAAAAAGGGAGCCTGATGGCTCCCCGGGTGTCGTTCAAATTAGCATTAGAACTGGTAGCTTGCAGTTACGCTCACGTTACGCGGTTCCCCATAAACAACAGAACCATCGATGTTTGTATCGTAGGTTTTATCGAACAGGTTGTTAAGGTTGCCCTGTACGGAAAAGTTCTTCGTAACCTGGTAGCGCGTGAACAAATCAACCAGCGCATAACTGCCTTGTTCTGCACGGAAAGTACCGTATGGCGTCACGGTATCTTTATAGACACGATTCAGCCAGTTAACGCCACCGCCCACGGTTAGCTCAGGCACTGCTGGCAGACGATAGCTGGTGAACAACTTGATGCTGGTACGCGGCAGGTTAGGGTTGACCGCATTGCCTTCGTTATCATCCGCGACAAAACGCGTTGCACCGAAGGTCATCTGCCAGTTATCGGTTAGCGCGCCGTTTATCTCAAACTCTACGCCCTTACTTACAGTGCCGTCAGCCGTGGTATAGGCCGTCTCATTCGCGCTTCCCGGAATTGGTCTGCCGGTTGATTGCCCAAGGTTATCCTGCTCAATACGGAAAACTGCCAGGGTCGTGGTCAGACGGCTGTCCATCCAGTCAGATTTCAGACCCAGCTCGTAGTTATTCCCGGTAATCGGCGTCAGGTATTTCCCGCTGCTATCGCGGACGTTCTGCGGCTGGAAAATGGAGGTATAGCTGGCGTAAGTTGACCAGTTATCATTGATGTCATAAATAAGACCAGCGTACGGTGTAGTGTGATTTTTCTCCATCGAGTAGCTGAGCGTATCCAGGCTCCAGTTGGTGTAACGTGCGCCAAGAATCAGGTGCAGCGGGTCAGCCAGGGTCACGCGCGTGGCGGCATACAGAGACTTCATCCGCGTGGTATCGTCCTGCGCCAGACTCTGAGGCTTCCAGTTAGTTTGCGGGAAGCTCGCACTGTCGAAGTTGTTAAAGTTGCCGACTTCATCCGGGAATACGTTAGCCCACGAGCTGAAATAGCGGTTGTTTTGCTTGCTGTAGCTCCCGCCCACCATCATGTTATGTTGACGACCGAACAACTCATAGCTGCCATCTGCAAACAGATCCAGCGCATCGACTTTACGTTTGCCGCTGTTCCAGCCCGTACCGCCAATGTAGTCATAACCCTCGCCGTAGTTTGCATAAGGGCCAACCAGCATACCGGTCGTCTTGTCGACATAGGAGTCGAGATACATGGTTTTACTGTCGAATTTGATCTCAGTATGGGTCGCATTCAGCGTAGCCTGCCAGGTGTCGGCAAAGCGCTGTTTTAGCGTCATAAAGACTTTGTTGCTTTCTTTATCGTTATAGGCCCAATCCGGCGCGGTGCTGTGCGCGCGGTCGTAGTGGCGAGTGCTGCCGTCAGTATTCCAGCGCGGCAGGCCGCCCCAGGTTGGACTGTCGACGTTGATGCGCTGGTACTCATAGCCCACGGAGAGGCTGGTGGCTGTACCTAAATCTGCATCCAGAATGCCTGAGAAGAACGTCTTGTCGCTGTTGTAGCGATCGAGCCATGAATCATTATTCTGGTAGCCCGCCACAATACGTGCGCGCACATTGCCATCTTCGGTCAGTGGGCTTTGCAGGTCGGTGACATAACGCTGCTTATTCCAGCTACCATATTCAGCGGAGACATTGCCGGTAAACTCGCGGCTGGTGGCGTGCTTGCGGATCATATTGATGGAGGCAGAAGGGTTACCTGTCCCGGTCATCAGGCCGTTGGCACCGCGTACCACTTCAATGCGCTCATAGAGTGCGGTATCGGACAGGGCATCACCCAAATTCCAGCGTGATTCAAAATAGGTCGGAATACCATCGACCATATAGTTATCGATTTCAAAGCCGCGGGAGTAATAACTGTTGCGGTCAGAATCCGCCTGACTGCGGCTGATGCCGGTTGTACTGTCCATGACATCGCCAAGGGTTTGCAACTGCTGATCCTGCATGCGTTGCTCGCTGATGATGCTGACCGACTGCGGGATATCACGCTGGACCATCTGCATTTTCGTGCCAGCCGTAGTCGTCTTAACGCTGTAGTCCTGTTTTTGCGTATCGGTACTGGAATCGGTTGATGAACCTTCGACAACAATCGTGTCTTCAGTTTTATCAGCGGTCATGCCCAGTTGAGGATAGAGCGCCAGTGCGACGCCGATAGCAATCAGAGACGGTGCGGTACGACCATCCCGGGTGTTGGAAGTGAAAGACATGGTAAGTCCTTAATCAAATGATATTTATTTTTCTCCGGAGCTCTACGGCTACGGTCAATAGTTGCCACGCGCATACGTTGTGGTGAATGCAAATGAGAAATATACGCATTTTTATTAAAATGTAAACAGAAGTAAGCATCAGAGTTGAGACGTAATGAAATGGCTTTTTAGTAAATTAATGTGCAGGAGAAAGATTTATATCACCGGTGGTGATGCTGGTTTGAAAGGGGGGAGAGAGGGATAACACAAAAAGGATGCGAGTCTGTCGAGTCAAGCGGGTACGTTGACGTACCCGCTGCTATGACCCTTAGGCGAGGGCGTTTTCTTCGAGTTGCTGCATAAACTGGCGAACCCAGTCCATGCGGGTTTTACGCTCGGCGAGCTCCTGGAAGAACCTGAGACGCGTTGGGCCGTCCAGACGGTAGTGCTGCGGTTGTTTTTGCAGCAGACCGATAAGCCACGATGGATTCACGTGATTTTTCTCGGCAAACTCGATCACGCCGCCTTTCTCATTGCCTTCCAGTTTGCGAATCCCAAGCTTCTGCGCTTGCTGACGCAAACGGGCAATATCCAGCAGATTGCGTGCGGCGTCCGGTAACAGACCGAAGCGGTCAATCAATTCAACCTTGATCTCGTCAAGCTCATGCTCGCCCTTAGCGCTGGCGATACGCTTGTAGAATGACAGGCGGGTATTCACATCCGGGATATAGTCATCCGGCAGCAATGACGGCATCCGCAGCTCGACTTCTGTCTGCTGGCTGGTGAGATCTTCAAGCGACGGCTCGCGCCCTTCCTTGAGCGCATCGACAGCGTTCTCCAGCATCTCCATATACAGCGAGAAGCCGATAGATTCCATTTGCCCACTCTGGCCTTCACCCAGCAGCTCGCCTGCGCCACGAATTTCAAGGTCGTGGGTCGCCAGCGCAAATCCTGCACCTAAATCTTCCAGCGAGGCAATGGCTTCCAGACGCTTTTGCGCATCGGTCGTCATCGCTTTCGTGTGCGGCGTTAACAGCCAGGCATAGGCCTGGTGGTGGGAACGACCCACGCGCCCGCGCAGCTGGTGAAGCTGCGCCAGACCGAAGTGATCGGCTCGTTCGATGATGATGGTGTTCGCGGTCGGGATATCGATCCCGGTCTCGATGATGGTGGTACACACCAGCACGTTGAAACGCTGGTGGTGGAAATCATTCATCACTCGTTCCAGCTCACGCTCGCGCATCTGACCGTGGCCGATAGCGATACGCGCCTCCGGCACCAATTCCGCAAGTTTATCCGCGGTTTTCTGAATGTTTTCAACGTCGTTGAACAGATAGTACACCTGACCACCGCGCAAGGTTTCACGCAGAATGGCTTCGCGTACCACCAGACTATCGTACTCGCGCACGAAGGTTTTCACCGCCAGGCGACGGGCCGGCGGCGTGGCGATGATCGACAGATCGCGCATACCGCTCATGGCCATATTCAAGGTTCGCGGAATAGGCGTTGCGGTAAGCGTCAGAATATCGACATCGGCACGCATCGCTTTAATACGTTCTTTGTGGCGAACGCCGAAACGGTGCTCTTCATCGACAATCAATAGCCCCAGATCGCGCATCTTAACGTCGCTTTGCAGCAGCTTATGCGTGCCAATCAGAATATCGATTTTACCCTCGGCGGCTTCAGCCAGGATCTGCGTTTGCTCTTTGGCGCTACGAAAACGTGACAGCATTTCAATGCGCACCGGCCAGTTGGCAAAGCGGTCGCGGAAGTTATCGTAGTGCTGCTGAGCGAGCAGGGTGGTCGGCACCAGTACCGCGACTTGCTTGTGGTTTTCGACGGCGAGGAAGGCCGCCCGCATCGCCACTTCGGTTTTCCCAAATCCCACATCACCACACACCAGGCGATCCATCGCCAGCGGCTGGCACATATCGCTAAGTACAGCGTTGATGGCCTGCGCCTGATCTGGTGTGGTTTCGAACGGGAAGCTGTCGCAAAATAGCTGATACTGTTCCTTGTCGTGCTTAAAGGCAAAGCCCGTTTTCGCTGCGCGCTGAGCGTAGATATCCAGCAACTCAGCCGCCACGTCACGCACCTTCTCGGCCGCTTTCTGCCGCGCGCGTGACCAGGCATCACTGCCCAGTTTATGCAGCGGCGCACTCTCATCTGCCCCGCCTGCGTAGCGGCTGATGAGGTGCAGCGACGATACCGGCACGTACAGCTTGGCGTCGTTGGCGTAGACAAGCATCAGATATTCGGCAGTGATGCCGCCGGTTTCCAGCGTTGTCATGCCGGCATAACGTCCAACCCCGTGTTCAAGATGCACCACCGGTTGTCCGATATGCAGCTCCGCCAGGTTGCGAATTAAGGTATCCGGATTGATCGTTCGGCGAGAGTCCTGGCGACGACGCGCCACGCGCTCGCCCAGAAGATCGCTTTCGCAGATAAGCGCGCGGTTATTCTGGGTGTCGATAAAGCCATGTTCAGCGGCCCCAATCATCAGGTAACGCTGGTTACCCTCTGCGTCGCCGAGGCGCTGGATGCGTTTTGGCGCAAGCTTGATACGCGCCAGCAGTTCGCCTAACGCTTCGCGACGACCTTCACTCTCGACCGAGAAAATCACCGGCCCGCTAAAGGACTCAATAAATTTGCGCAGGTTATCCAGCGGGGCTTTATTCTGCGCCTGCACCGAAAGGTCGGGCAGCGGCTGGAAGCCCATATTGACGTGGGCCGCCTTTTTCGCCAGATGTTCCATTTTGAGCTGTACGCGCGGCCATTTTTTCAGCTCGCTATTAAGCTCGTCGGTACGAAGCCACAGTTGCGCAGGGGCCAGCAGTGGACGCATCGGGTCAACGCCACGGTTTTCAAAACGCGCCTGGGCGTCGGTCTGAAAACGGTTTGCGCTGGCGTCAATATCGCCGGTGTTCACCAGCAGCGTATTGGCTGGGAAGTAGCTAAAGAGTGGCGGTAGCGGCTCGCTAAAGAATAGCGGCTGCCAGTATTCAATCCCTGCCGGGAGGGTGCCTTTACTGACTTGTTGATAGATATGTTCAGCATCGCGCTTGACGTCAAACTGGTCGCGCCACTGGCTGCGGAATAGCTCAATGGCGGCTTTGTCGGTCGGGAATTCGTGCGCGGGCAGCAGGTTGATGGCGTCGACTTCGTCGAGTGTGCGCTGACTGTCGACGTCAAAGACGCGTAGGCTGTCGATTTCATCATCAAAGAAATCAAGGCGGTAAGGCTGTTCACTGCCCATCGGGTAGAGATCGAGCAGAGCGCCACGGATGGCATATTCACCGTGTTCCATGACCTGATCAACGTGGCGATATCCGGCGGTATCAAGCTGATTGCGCAGCGCATCACGCGACAGGCGCTGACCTTTTTTCATCACCAGTGCATGACCGTGCAGGAAGCTATGCGGGCACACGCGCTGCATTAAGGTGCTGACCGGTACAATTAACACGCCGCGCTGCATGGTTGGCAACTGATAAAGCGTCGACAGGCGCGAGGAGATAATATCCTGATGCGGCGAGAAGCTGTCGTAAGGTAGCGTCTCCCAGTCGGCGAGGTTCATCACCAGAGCGTCAGTGAACTGGCCAATTTCATCGTGCAGACGCAGGGCGTTTTGCATATCCGGGGCGATTAACACCACTGGCCCGGCATGTTGTTCGGCGATGTCGGCGACCAGGGTCGCACAGGCAGCACCGGTCAGTTCGCCAAGTAGGCGTTGCTCGCCGGGTTTCGTCGGTAGGGCATAACGGGCATGTTCAGGCATAGTCGCGCACGTTCTCCAGAATAAAAGCCGTGTTCGACACGGTAATCATATCAATCTTATACGCTTATTATCCGTGATGGCGGCGGGAGTGCAACCGTTGAAAATGGCGATATCGTGTCATATGAGCTGTCGGCGCTGCTGGCTTAGCTTGCGGTATTGTTGTGGCGACATGCCGACCAGCTTGCTGAATGTGCTGTAAAAACGGCTGCTGGAGCGAAATCCGGCGGTCATGGCGATATCGAGAATCGTTTTGTCGGTGTCGCTCAAGAGCGCCCGCACGTGATTAATGCGCATGGCGGTAATGTACTGCTTCAGCGTTAACTGCATGACGCGCTGGAAAATGCCCATCGCGTAGTTGGCGTTGAGTTTCACGTGCTCGGCAACATCGTTGATGGTTAAGGCCTGATCGTAATTATCAGCAATAAATCCCAGCATCTGGCTGACGTAAAACTGTGCGTGGCGTGACACGCTATTTTTATGCGTGCGCGAGGTTTTGTTGAGCAAAATAGGCTGCCAGCCGGAGAGGCTAAAGCGTTTGAGCATCAGGCCGATTTCATCGATTGCCAATTGCCGAATCTGTTCGTTCGGGCTGCGCACTTCCTGCTGCCAGCGCAGAACTTCAAAGGTGCTGAGCTGCTGGGTGGCCAGTGATTTAATCACCATGCCGTGGGTGACGTGGTTAATCAACTCCCGGTCGAGAGGCCAGGAGAGAAAAAGGTGCATCGGCAGGCTGAAAATCGCCATCTGCTGGCAATGGCCTATGCGCGTAAGTTGGTGCGGGGTACAGGCCCAAAATAGGGTGATATGGCCTTGTTCTATCTGCACCACTTCGTTATTGATTAAATATTCAACGTCGCCGTCAAACGGCACGTTCACTTCAACCTGACCATGCCAGTGGCTGCTGGGCATGACGTGCGGGCGACGTAGCTCAATGTCCATCCGTTGATATTCCGAATAAAGCGACAGCGGGCTGCGGGTCTGCTTTTCATCACCGTTGCACATATGTGGGTCGGGTGGCAGGAGGGTTATCGGATCGATACTCATGATGACTCCATTTCCTGAATTATCAGAATCATGGCAGGTTTTCGCTGCCGCGACCGAGAATGCCGACACATAAGTCATACTTTTATTTAATGGTAGACATATTTACAGGCCGGATACTCTGCTTTTCCGGTGAACTTGTCCCATAACCTCAGATTTACGCGCTGTCCGCAGACGATCTGAGTTTATGGGAGCGCTCATCCGGGAAGCTGGAGGTTTTCCCCGACCGCGCGTGCCACGATGAAGACGTTAACTACTGTTCTGGAGAGTCACGATGACAGCACCAAAAATTACCTTTATCGGCGCGGGTTCGACTATTTTTGTTAAAAATATTCTCGGCGATGTTTTCCACCGTGAGGCGCTGAAGTCGGCGCATATCGCCTTGATGGATATCGACGAAACGCGGTTGGAAGAGTCGCACATTGTGGTGCGTAAACTGATGGATTCCGCCGGGGCTTCCGGCCATATCACCTGCCATACCGATCAGCGTGCGGCATTGCAGAATGCCGATTTTGTGGTTGTTGCCTTCCAGATTGGTGGCTATGAACCGTGTACGGTGACCGATTTTGACGTCTGTAAGCGCCATGGTCTGGAGCAAACCATCGCCGATACGCTGGGCCCTGGCGGCATTATGCGCGCGCTGCGCACCATCCCGCATCTGTGGCAGATATGCGACGATATGACCGAAGTCTGTCCGAATGCCACCATGCTTAACTACGTCAACCCGATGGCGATGAATACCTGGGCGATGTACGCCCGCTATCCGCATATCAAACAGGTGGGACTGTGCCACTCGGTGCAGGGAACAGCGGAAGAACTGGCGCGCGATCTGGATATCGATCCTGCTACGTTGCGCTACCGCAGTGCCGGGATTAACCATATGGCGTTCTATCTGGAGCTGGAGCGGAAAACAGCAGAGGGTCACTACGTCGATCTCTACCCGGAACTGCTGGCGGCGTTTACTGAAGGTAAGGCGCCAAAACCGAATTTACACGGCAATGATCGCTGCCAGAATATCGTGCGCTACGAAATGTTTAAGAAGCTGGGCTATTTTGTCACCGAGTCGTCAGAACACTTCGCGGAATATACCCCGTGGTTTATCAAGCCGGGTCGCGAAGATCTGATTGAGCGTTATAAGGTGCCTCTGGATGAGTATCCGAAACGCTGCGTGGAGCAACTGGCAAACTGGCATAAAGAGCTGGAGGAGTACAAAACGGCCGATCGCATTGATATTAAACCGTCGCGGGAATACGCCAGCACGATTATGAACGCTATCTGGACCGGTGAACCGAGCGTGATTTACGGCAACGTGCGTAACGATGCGTTGATCGACAACCTGCCGCAGGGAAGTTGTGTAGAGGTTGCTTGCCTGGTGGATGCCAACGGTATTCAGCCGACGAAAGTGGGCACGATCCCATCGCATCTGGCGGCGATGATGCAGACCAATATCAACGTACAGACGCTGCTCACCGAAGCCATTTTGACGGAAAACCGCGATAGGGTGTATCACGCCGCGATGATGGATCCGCATACCGCTGCCGTATTAGGCATCGAGGAGATTTATGCGCTGGTGGATGACCTGATTGCCTCCCACGGCAACTGGCTACCGGCCTGGCTGCACCGTTAATAACGGCGACGCCGGGCGGTGAATCCGGCGTTTTACCTCTCAAATAACATAAAGGCGGGCGCTGGTAACAGCGACCCGGTACCCTATGAGCATCTCTCTGAAAACAAAGCTAAGTTACGGGTTCGGTGCATTTGGTAAGGATTTCGCCATCGGCATCGTCTACATGTATCTGATGTATTACTACACCGATGTTGTGGGCTTGTCGGTCGGTGTGGTGGGGTCGCTGTTTCTGGTGGCGAAAATCTGGAACGCGTTCAACGACCCGATCATGGGCTGGGTGGTGAACGCTACGCGAACGCGATGGGGTAAATTTAAACCGTGGATCCTGCTCGGCACGCTGTTGAACTCGCTGGTGCTGTTTTTACTGTTCAGTGCCCATCTATTTGAAGGCACCACGCAGGTGGTATTCGTCTGCATCACCTACATCTTGTGGGGTACGACCTATACCTTGATGGATATTCCCTTCTGGTCGCTGGTGCCCACCATTACCCTCGATAAGCAAGAACGCGAACAGTTGGTACCTTTCCCGCGCTTTTTTGCAAGCCTTGCCGGGTTTGTCACCGCGGGCATCACGCTGCCGTTTGTGAATTGGGTTGGCGGTGCGGATCGTGGGTTTGGTTTTCAGATGTTCACGCTTATCCTGATTGCATTCTTTATTGCTTCAACCATCGTGACACTGCGAAACGTACAGGAGGTCTTCTCCTCAGACAGTGACGCGACGGCAGACAGCTCTCGGCTGTCGCTAAAATCTATACTCGCCCTGATTTACAAAAACGATCAGCTGACCTGCCTGCTGGGCATGGCGCTGTCTTATAACGTTGCTTCCAACATTATCACCGGTTTTGCGATTTACTATTTCACCTACGTGGTGGGTGATGCAGCGCTGTTCCCGTACTACCTGTCGTATGCCGGGGCGGCAAACCTGCTGACGCTGGTGCTGTTCCCAAGGCTTGCGAGAGCGATGTCGCGACGTATATTGTGGGCCGGAGCATCGTTGATGCCGATATTAAGCGGCGGTGTGTTGCTTTTTATGGCGCTGGCGGGATATCACAACCTCTTCCTTATCTGCCTTGCGGGCGTGTTCCTCAATATCGGTACCGCGCTGTTCTGGGTGCTTCAGGTGATCATGGTGGCGGATACTGTCGATTACGGCGAATACAAGTTTAATGTGCGCTGCGAAAGTATTGCCTACGCGGTACAAACGATGGTGGTGAAGGGCGGTTCAGCGTTTTCCGCCTTCTTTATCGCGGTGGTACTGGGGGTAATTGGCTATATTCCGAACGTCGCGCAGACTGCTGAAACTATCCTTGGAATGCAGTTCATTATGATTGCGCTGCCGACGCTGTTCTTCGCGATAACGCTGGTGCTCTACTTCCGCTATTACCGCTTGAATGGCGATATGTTGCGTAAAATTCAGATCCACCTGTTAGACAAATATCGCAAAGTGCCACAGCCAGCTCCGCTTTCGGACACTCCCGCGATACCTGTTGCGGCAGTCAGCGAAGTGAAGGTTTAACCATGGAGTGGATTTCGCTGATTGGCTTTCTGGCGGCAAGCCTGACCACGCTCTCGTTTTTACCTCAGGCGATTAAGGTGATTAGCACTCGCAATACCCAGGGGATATCCGGATTGATGTACGTGATGTTTGTTTGCGGACTGGTGATGTGGCTGATTTACGGGGTGATGATTGAAGATACTGCGGTCAGCATGGCGAACTTTTTAACCTTACTGTTCGCCTTGCCGATCCTGATTATCAAATTACGCCGGGGATAGGGAGTATTCCGAAGATTGCCGGATAGCGTCGCAAGCGCCTTGTCCAGCCTACGACGACTGTCCAGTAGGCCGGATAAGCGTTAGCGCCATCCGGCAGCTTTTAGCTGTCGGCAGTGCCAACGGGCCAGCACAATAACCGTTGTCAGCGCACCCAGCAGGGCGCAGAACATATCCGATTGGGTATCCCACGGGTCCCCCTGTGTGCCGAGAAAATCATCCGCGCCTTGCCCCATCGCCAGTGCCGCCCACCATTCGATAAGCTCATAGGTTGCGCTAATCGCCAGCGCCACGCAGCACACCAGAAACGCCAGCATTTTACGTCCACGGACGAACTGCCCACGTACCAGAATTTCACGCGCAGCCAGTGCCGGTACGAGCCCCTGGAAGAAGTGCCCCAGCTTGTCATACGGGTTACGGCTTAAATCCAGCCACGCTTGCACATCAAAGCCAATCGGCACCTTCGCGTAGGTGTACTGTCCACCGACCATCAAAATGATGGCGTGGAAGAAAATCAGTGTGTAGAGCAAAGGCGTCAGTGGATAACGTTTGGCCGTTAACAGCAGCAGGGGAATAAGGATAATGACTGGCGTCACTTCCATAAGCCAGGTGACTTTCTCGGCGGCATTAACGCCGGTATAAACCAGGAACAGCGCGAGCAGCAGCGCGCCAGCGGGTAAGAGCAGAGGGTTTAACGTGCGGATCATCATGAATTCGCAAATAAAGGGAAAACATCACTATTGCCCGTTGTGGCGAAAAATTCAATGTCCGTGTTGTATTGTCAGCCAATGTCAGGCTTGCGCTTACGGTTCAGTCATTTACCCATCCCGCATTCGCTTATATACTCGTGCTTCTGCTATCAGCAACCAGACGGATTACATGTACCAACCTGTCGCATTATTTATTGGCCTGCGTTATATGCGTGGGCGAGCAGCGGACCGTTTCGGTCGCTTTGTTTCCTGGCTGTCGACTATCGGCATTACGCTTGGCGTAATGGCGCTGGTTACCGTCCTTTCGGTGATGAACGGCTTTGAACGCGAGCTGCAAAACAACATCCTGGGGCTGATGCCGCAGGCCATTCTTAGCGCCGATCAAGGCTCGCTGAACCCACAAAAATTCCCGGAACAGAGCGTTAAATTGCAAGGCGTGACGCGCGTTGCGCCGCTGACTACCGGCGATGTGGTGCTGCAAAGCGCGCGCAGCGTCTCGGTCGGCGTGATGCTGGGGATTGACCCTGCGCAAAAGGATCCGCTGACGCCGTACCTCGTTAACGTTAAACAAACGGACCTCGTGGCCGGAAAGTATAACGTTATCCTCGGCGAGCAGTTAGCCGGGCAGCTTGGCGTCAATCGCGGCGATCAAATTCGCGTGATGGTCCCGTCCGCCAGCCAGTTCACCCCGATGGGGCGTCTGCCTAGCCAGCGCTTGTTTACGGTCATTGGCACCTTTGCAGCGAGCAGTGAAGTCGACGGCTACCAGATGCTGGCGAATATTCAGGACGCGTCGCGCCTGATGCTCTACCCGCTGGGCAACATTACCGGCTGGCGTCTGTGGCTGGATAAGCCGTTGCAGGTCGATACGCTCAGCCAGCAAACCCTTCCCGAAGGGACGAAATGGCAGGACTGGCGCGAGCGTAAAGGCGAGCTGTTCCAGGCCGTGCGCATGGAAAAGAACATGATGGGCCTGTTGCTGAGCCTGATCGTCGCCGTGGCGGCGTTTAACATCATCACCTCGCTGGGGCTGATGGTGATGGAGAAGCAGGGCGAAGTCGCCATTTTGCAAACCCAGGGGCTGACGCCGCGCCAAATCCTCACCGTCTTTATGGTGCAAGGGGCCAGCGCCGGGGTGATTGGGGCGCTGCTGGGCGCGGTACTTGGCGTATTGCTCGCCAGCCAGCTCAATAATTTAATGCCGATTATCGGCGCGTTCCTCGACGGTGCGGCATTACCGGTCGCTATCGAGCCGCTGCAGGTTATCGTGATTGCGCTGGTGGCGATGGCCCTGGCGCTGCTGTCAACGCTGTACCCTTCCTGGCGCGCTGCCGCCACCCAACCCGCTGAGGCTTTACGTTATGAATAAGATCCTGTTGCAATGCGACAACCTGTGCAAACGCTATCAGGAAGGCAATGTGCAAACTGATGTTTTGCATGATGTCAGCTTCAGCATTGGCGAAGGCGAGACCATGGCGATTGTTGGCACATCCGGCTCCGGTAAAAGTACGCTGTTACACCTGCTGGGTGGGCTGGACACGCCAACTTCCGGCGACGTAATTTTTAGCGGTCAGCCGATGAGCAAACTCTCCTCAGCGGCGAAAGCCGAGCTGCGTAATCAGAAACTCGGCTTTATTTATCAGTTCCACCATCTGCTGCCGGATTTTACCGCGCTGGAAAACGTGGCAATGCCGCTGCTGATTGGCAAAAAGAAAACCGCTGAAATCAACGAGCGGGCGCTGGCAATGCTCAAAGCCGTGGGACTTGATCACCGTGCAAAACATCGCCCGTCGGAGCTTTCAGGCGGCGAACGTCAGCGCGTGGCAATCGCCCGTGCGCTGGTCAATAACCCGCGTCTGGTGCTGGCGGATGAACCGACCGGTAACCTTGATGCCAAAAATGCCGACAGCATCTTCAAGTTGCTCGGTGAGCTGAACCAATCTCAGGGGACGGCGTTTTTAGTGGTCACTCACGACCTGCAACTCGCCAAACGGATGGGACGCCAGCTGGAAATGCGCGACGGTCATTTGAGCGCTGAACTGACCCTGATGGGAGCGCAGTAATGGCCCCGTCGCTTTCGTTACTGATTGGCCTGCGTTTTAGTCGCGGGCGTCGGCGCGGCGGCATGGTGTCGCTGATTTCGATTATTTCCACGGTGGGTATCGCGCTGGGCGTGGCGGTACTGATCATAGGCCTCAGCGCCATGAACGGTTTCGAGCGCGAGCTCAATAACCGTATTCTGGCGGTCGTTCCTCACGGCGAAATCGAAGCGGTTAATCAACCGTGGAATAACTGGCGCACAATATTACCCAAAGTCGAAGCGGTGAAGGGCATTGAAGCCGCAGCCCCGTACATCAACTTTACCGGTCTGGTGGAGAGCGGCAGTAATCTGCGGGCCATCCAGGTGAAAGGCGTCGATCCTAAGCAGGAAATGAAACTCAGTGCGCTGCCAGGCTTTGTGCAGGGTGATGCATGGGCCAATTTTAAGGCGGGCGAGCAGCAGATCATCCTGGGTAAAGGCGTGGCGGATGCGCTGAAGGTGAAAGCCGGCGGTTGGGTATCGATTATGATCCCGAATTCCAACCCGGAACATAAGCTGTTGCAGCCTAAGCGCGTGCGTCTGCACGTGGTCGGTATTTTGCAGTTGAGCGGTCAGCTCGACCACAGCTTTGCCATGATCCCGATGACGGATGCCCAGCAATATCTGGATATGGGGGAGAGCATCTCCGGTATTGCCATCAAAGTGAACGACGTATTTAACGCCAACAAGCTGGTGCGTGACGCCGGTGAGGTGACCAATAATTACGTGTACATCAAGAGCTGGATTGGTACCTACGGCTATATGTACCGCGACATTCAGATGATTCGCGCCATCATGTATCTGGCGATGGTGCTGGTTATCGGCGTGGCCTGTTTTAATATCGTTTCGACGCTGGTGATGGCGGTTAAAGACAAAAGTAGCGATATTGCGGTGCTGCGCACATTGGGTGCAAAAGACGGGCTGATACGCGCCATTTTCGTATGGTATGGTTTATTGGCCGGTCTGTTTGGCAGCCTGTGTGGTGCGGTTATCGGTGTGTTGGGTTCCCTGTATCTGACCCACATTATCAATTGGATTGAAAAACTTATTGGTCACCAGTTCTTATCTGGCGACATTTATTTTATCGACTTCTTGCCGTCTGAATTGCACTGGCTGGATGTCGTTTACGTGCTGGTCACGGCACTGTTGCTGAGTCTGCTGGCAAGCTGGTATCCCGCCCGCCGCGCCAGCCGAATTGACCCTGCGAGGGTGCTGAGTGGCCAGTAATTTGACGTCCTGACCGCGGGGCTTTGCTGCTGCGCGTGTCAGTTAGAGGAATGAACAATGATGCATTATGGATTTGACATTGGCGGCAGCAAAATCGCGCTGGGCGTATTTGATACATCGCGCCAGCTTCAGTGGGAAAAGCGGATCCCGACCCCGAAAGAGAGTTATGACGCCTTTCTGGAAGCGGTTATCGGGCTGGTGGTGGAAGCCGACGAGCGTTTTCAGTGTCGGGGTACGGTAGGTATCGGCATCCCTGGTATGCCGGAAACACAGGGCGGTTTGTTGTATGCCGCGAACGTCCCAGCGGCGTCTGGCAAACCGCTGCGTGCAGATTTAAGCCGCCTGCTGGATAGGAATGTGCGTCTGGATAACGACGCCAACTGTTTTGCCATCTCCGAAGCGTGGGATGACGAATTCACCCAATATCCGCTGGTGATGGGGCTCATTCTGGGCACCGGCGTCGGTGGCGGTATTGTGCAAAACGGTAAATCAATTACCGGTCACAGTTATATTACCGGCGAGTTTGGTCATATTCGCCTGCCGGTTGATGCGCTGGAAGTGGTGGGGCGCGATTTCCCGCTCACCCGCTGCGGCTGCGGTCAGCTCGGCTGTATCGAAAACTATTTGTCCGGTCGTGGGTTTGCCTGGCTGTATAACCATTTTTACCAGCAGTCGCTTACCTCGCCGGAAATCGTTGCCCTTTGGCAGCAGGGAGACGCTAACGCCCTTGAACATGTCGAGCGTTACCTTGATCTGCTGGCCGTGTGCCTGGGCAATATTCTGACCATTGTCGACCCAGATTTGGTGGTGCTCGGCGGTGGGTTATCTAATTTTTCAGCGATCGCCGATGGACTAGCGCACCGCTTGCCGCGCCACTTGTTACCTGTAGCCCGACCACCGCGTATTGAACGCGCGCGGCACGGTGATGCAGGGGGAATGCGCGGCGCGGCGTTCCTTCATCTCACCAACTAACATGGAGTCGATATGCAGTCGCGCCGCTTACATCGATTGAGCCGTTTTCGTCGGAATAAACGTCAGCTGCGCCAGCGTCTTCGCCAGCGTACATTTTTCGCGGACAGAGCTATGTCAGATAAGACAGAAAAACCGAGGGTACTGGTACTTACCGGGGCCGGCATTTCGGCTGAGTCAGGGATCCGGACTTTCCGTGCGGCCGATGGGTTATGGGAAGAGCACAAAGTTGAGGACGTTGCGACGCCGGAAGGCTACGCACGCGATCCGGTGTTGGTGCAAAACTTCTATAACGAGCGCCGTCGTCAGTTGCAGCAGCCGGAGATTGCGCCCAATGCAGCGCATCTTGCGCTCGCCAGGCTTGAAGAGGCGCTTGGCGACCACTTTATGCTGGTGACGCAGAATATCGATAACCTGCACGAGCGCGCGGGCAATAACAACGTGCTGCATATGCACGGTGAGCTGCTGAAGGTGCGCTGTACCCAAAGTGGTCAGGTGTTTGACTGGCCCGGTGAACTGTCCGTCGACGAACGCTGCCACTGCTGTCAGTTCCCGGCGCCGTTGCGACCGCATATCGTCTGGTTTGGTGAAATGCCGTTTGAGATGGACAACATCTATCTGGCGCTGTCGATGGCGGATATTTTTATCGCCATTGGCACCTCCGGGCACGTCTATCCGGCGGCCGGTTTCGTCCACGAAGCTAAACTGCACGGTGCGCATACCGTTGAGCTGAATCTCGAACCCAGCCAGGTTGGCAGCGAGTTCGAAGAGAAACATTACGGTCTGGCCAGTGAAGTGGTGCCTGCTTTTGTTGAAAATCTCTTGAACGATCTGAAGTGATTTATGAACGGTAGGCCTGATGGCGGCGTAAATGCCTTATCCGGCCTACCGTTTATTGAACTGCAACCAACTTATCGCCCGGCTTTTAGCTTCTGATAATACTCTTCATACAGCGTGCTGGTGCTGCCCACATCATTCTGCCATTCACCATTTTTAATCGTTTCGGCGTCAGGGTAGAGCGATTTATCGTTAGCGACATCCGGGCTTAACAGCTTACGTGCGGCAAGGTTTGGCGTTGGGTAACCGACGGTTTCCGCCACCTCTTTTGCTACGTCTGGACGCAGTAAGAAGTTAATCAACTTCAGCGCACCTTCTTTGTTTTTGGCGTTTGCCGGAATTGAAAGGCTGTCCATCCAGAAAATACCACCTTCTTTCGGCCATACCACTTGCAGCGGCGCACCGGCCTGACGGGCAACGAACGCCGAACCGTTCCACACCATCCCCAGATTGACTTCACCTTCCAGATACGGGTTGGCTGGGTTATCAGAGTTGAATGCCGCGACGTTTGGCATCAGTTTTCGCAATTCCTGATAAGCCGCCTCAATCTCTTTTGGATCGGTGGTGTTACCAGAATATCCCAGTTTGCGTAAAGCAATCTGGAACACTTCGCGCGCATCATCGGTTAATAACAGGCTGCCTTTGTATTCCGGTTTCCATAAATCGGCCCAGCTCGTCACCGTTTTCGGGTCAATGACGTCGCTGTTTACGCCAATGGCCGTCGCACCCCAGATATACGGAATAGAGTAGTCATTGTTGGGATCAAAGGGCTTATTCAGCATCTCAGGGTCGAGGTTGCCAAAATTGGTCAACTGAGTTTTATCAATTTTCTGGATCATCCCTTCTTTGCGCATTTTGTCGACAAAGTAAGTGGATGGCACGACCAGATCGTAAGCCCCGGTTTTATAGGTTTTGAGCTTGGCATACATGGTTTCATTCGACTCGTAAGTCGAATAGATAACCTTGATCCCCGTCTCTTTGGTGAACTGTTCAAGCAGCCCCGGCGGCACATACTCTGTCCAGTTGTAGAAGTAGAGCGTCTTGCTGTCGTCCGCGTGGGCGGCACCCATGGTGAGTGCTAAAGCGCCTGCCGCGAGCAGGTGGCGTGACCATTTCATCATTTTACGTCCCCTGAGGTTAGTGCCTGACGTTCAGGCTCTTTGTTTTATCACGTGCAATTAATTGGCTGATAACGACCATCAACAGTGACAGTACCAGTAAAATTGTGGCAAGCGCATTCACTTCAGGTGATACGCCGACTTTCACCATTGAGTAGATTTTAAGCGGTAAAATTTCATAGCCAGGGCCGGTCACAAAAGAGGAGACCACGACATCATCCATCGACAGCGTAAAGCTCAACAACCAACCGGCAGCCACAGCGGGCATCGCCAGAGGCAGAATGATTTTACGCAAAATGGTGAACTCACTGGCGCCGAGATCTTTTGCTGCTTCCAGCATCCGCACATCAAAGCCTTTTAGCCGCGAGTAGACGGTGACCACCACAAACGGCAGGCAGAAGGTGATGTGCGAAAACAGCAGCGACCAGAAGCCAAGTTCAATACCCAGCAACATAAACAGCACCAACAAGGAAATCGCCATCACAATATCCGGCGACATCATCACCACAAACAGCATGCCGCTAACGAACGGTTTGCCACGAAAACGGTAGCGGTAAAGGGCCACGGCGGTCAGTGAGCCAATCAATGTCGCGGCAGTGGCTGAGAAAATGGCCATCGTCAGCGAGTGCTGGGCCGCTTGTAGCAGGCTGTCGTTATTCATCAGCAGGCTGTACCACTTAGTGGTGAAGCCTTGCCAGTTGATGCCAAAGCGTGAGCTGTTAAACGAGTTCACGATTAAAATGATAATCGGAATATAGAGATACGCATAAATGGCGGACATAAACCCGCCGCGCAGCAGTTTGCCTATCATTCCAGTTCCACCTTTTTATTCAGCAGTCGCGAAGCTCGCCAGTACACCAGCAGCATTAGCCCCATCACCACCGTCAGCGTAATGCTGGTGGCCGCACCGAATGGCCAATCGCGGATATTCAGGAACTGGCTCTTAATCACGTTACCAATCAGCAGGTTTTTCGCGCCGCCCATCAGGTCAGAAACGTAGAAAAGACCCATGGCGGGAAGCATCACCAGCAGACATCCGGCGATAATTCCCGGCATGGTCAATGGAAGAATAATGCGGATAAAGGTCTGGAATTTGTTCGCCCCAAGATCTTTTGCCGCCTCAAGCAACGGTTTATCGAGCTTCTCAATGCTGGAATACAGTGGCATCACCATAAACGGCAGCAGGATATACACCAGACCGATGATCACCGCGCTCGGGGTAAACATGATGCGGATTGGCGTATCAATCACGCCCAACCACAGCAAAAACTCATTGAGATAACCTTTGGTGCTGAGGAAAATTTTCAACCCATAGATGCGAATCAGAGAGTTCGTCCAGAAAGGCACAATCAACAAAAACAGCAGGAGCGGACGCACCTTTTGCGGCAGGCGTGCGAGAAACCAGGCAAACGGATAGCCCAGAACAAGACACGCCAGGGTGGCGATAATCGCCATATTCAGCGAGTGCAGTAACACCTCGGCGTACAGCGGGTCGAGCAGCCGGGCGTAGTTATCCAGGGTAAAGACCATCTGGACAAAATTGGCATCGTCGCGCGTCAGGAAACTGGTGACGATGATCATCAGGTTGGGCAGGAATACAAACAACACAAGCCAACCGACGATGGTGGCAATCACCATGTTCTGGAACTTACTTGTGCTCTTCATCAGCCAGTACGACCTCCCAGCTTTCAACCCAATTAATGGCCATCTTCTGGTCAAGAGAATGGTCAAAATCCGGGTCATCTTCATTGAAAAATTCGCTGACGATGACCATTTTGCCGTTTTCCAGCTCAACCACCGACTCAAGGGTCATTCCTTTATAGTTACGTTCGCGTACGTAACCAATCAGCCCTTCGACTTCAACGCCATCGTGAATTTCATCTACGCGCAGATCTTCAGGGCGTAAAAGTACGTTGAGTTTCTGGCCTGGCGTGACCGGGAAGGTGACGTCGATATTGCATTCGCGGCCTTCAACATGGGCGCGGACGCGCAGGTTGTCGAGTCGTTCAATGACCGTGGCGCTGAAGATATTGATCTCGCCGATAAAGCTTGCGACAAACAAATTCTTCGGCTCTTCGTAGATCTCACGCGGCGTGCCGTCTTGCTCGATTTTGCCATCGCGCATCACCACAATGCGATCAGACATGGTCAGTGCCTCTTCCTGATCGTGCGTAACGAACACGAAAGTGATCCCCAGCTTACGCTGCAACGCTTTTAACTCGTTTTGCATCTGCTTTCGCAGCTTATAGTCGAGCGCGGAGAGGGACTCATCTAACAGTAGCAGACTGGGTTTATTGACCACCGCACGCGCAATCGCCACGCGCTGTTGTTGACCGCCGGAGAGCTGGTGCGGTTTACGTTGGGCAAACTCTTCTAATTGCACCATGCGCAGCGCATCGTTGACGCGCGGGGTGATGTCGCTGGCGGGCGTTTTTTGCATACGCAGGCCGAAGGCAACGTTGTCAAAAACCGTCATATGGGGGAACAGCGCGTAGCTCTGGAAGACCGTGTTGACGTGGCGATTTTCAGCAGGCACCTGAGTGATGTCCTGATTTTCCAGATGAATATGTCCGGCGTCGACACTTTCCAGACCGGCAATAAGGCGAAGAACGGTTGTTTTACCGCAACCGGAGGGGCCAAGCAGCGTAAGAAACTCGCCGTTGTTAATGGTCAAATCCAGATCCGAAATGACCGTTTTTCCATCGAAGTCCTTGCGAATCCCCACTAGTTGCACCAGCGGTGACAGCGAACGCGATTTTGTATTCAATTTATTACTCTGTCCCATGTAAACGCATCGGAAAGCGTGTCGATGCGGGGTTTGTGGTCAACCACCTTTAGACGTTTAGAGGTCTGAAATGTATTAATAAGGGCTGGCATTCTACGGCAAACGATACCTAATCGCCAATCGTTGTCTAAGCTACGTGTATGTATCTCATGCTATTAGATACCGTATCACGAAAAAAAGTCACCTTTGCCGGGCTAAAAGTGACCTGACGCAATATTTGTCTTTTCTCGCTTATTGATAATGTTGTCACAAAAAGAGAGGGTGGCTACATGGATAAATTGCTCGAACGTTTTTTGCAGTACGTTTCTCTGGACACGCAATCGAAGTCTGGTGTGCGCCAGGTACCGAGTACCGAGGGACAATGGAAGCTGTTGAACCTGCTCAAAGAACAGTTAGAAACAATGGGACTGGTCAACGTGACTCTGAGCGAGAAGGGTACGTTGATGGGTACATTGCCTGCCAACGTCAGCGGCGATATCCCGGCGATTGGATTTATTTCCCATGTGGATACCGCGCCTGATTTCAGCGGTAAAAACGTCAACCCACAAATTGTTGAAAACTACCGCGGTGGCGATATTGCGCTGGGTATTGGCGACGAAGTGCTGTCACCGGTCATGTTCCCGGTATTGCATCAACTGCTCGGTCAGACGCTAATCACCACCGACGGCAAAACGCTGTTGGGTGCCGATGACAAAGCGGGGATTGCTGAAATCATGACCGCACTGGCGGTGATGAAAGAAAAAGATGTGCCGCATGGTGATATTCGAGTGGCCTTTACGCCGGATGAAGAGGTCGGTAAGGGCGCGAAACATTTTGATGTTGCTGCCTTTAACGCGCAGTGGGCCTACACCATCGACGGTGGTGGCGTGGGCGAGCTGGAATATGAAAACTTCAACGCCGCTTCCGTCACTATCAAGATTGTCGGCAATAACGTACACCCTGGTACGGCGAAAGGAGTGATGGTCAATGCGCTATCGCTGGCCGCGCGTATTCATGCGGAAGTGCCTGCAGATGAAAGTCCGGAAAAAACCGAAGGTTATGAAGGTTTTTATCATCTGACCAGCATGAAAGGCTCGGTGGATCGTGCAGAAATGCACTACATCGTGCGTGATTTTGACCGTAAGCAGTTTGAAGCGCGTAAGCGCAAAATGATGGAAATCGCCAAGAAGGTCGGCAAGGGGCTACACCCGGATTGTTATATTGAGCTGATTATTGAAGACAGCTACTACAACATGCGGGAAAAGGTGGCCGATCATCCTTATATTCTGGATATCGCCCAGCAGGCGATGCGTGACTGTCATATCGAACCTGAGCTGAAGCCGATTCGCGGCGGCACCGATGGTGCGCAGTTGTCATTTATGGGACTGCCATGCCCGAACATTTTCACTGGCGGCTATAACTACCACGGCAAGCACGAGTTTGTGACCCTGGAAGGAATGGAGAAGGCGGTGCAGGTGATTGTGCGAATTGCCGAATTGACGGCGAAACGAGAGCGGTAAGATCAGATATAACCCCGGCGGCGCTGCGCTTGGCCGGGCTACATTGTGCATATTTGTAGCCCGGCCAAGCGCAGCGCCGCCGGGAAACCTCGATGTTTACTCGGCGAAGAACCAATACCCACAGCTCACCAGCACCGTAAGCATCGCCGGGCCACATTGTGCATATTTGTAGATACTGTGAGCATCGGCAACCATTTTTACTTACCGTTATTCTTTCCAGTGGCCGGATGACAGGCACACCTAAGACAGCACCTTCTGGTGCTGTCTTTTTCTTCCCGGGGCCATTACCTCCCTACGCTACCGCTATTCCATGTTGTGACGCATCGAACGGCTTCCCTGACTTCAACACGCCATACGCCACCTGCGCCAGCTTGCGCATCATCGCCCCTATTATCACTTTCGGGCGCTTTCCATTACCTTCCAGTCTCTTTCCGAACGCTTTTCCCCACGTCGTGTGATACAGCGCTGACATCGCGGGCATATATAATGCTCTGCGCAACTGAACCGGACCCGCTTTACTCATCCGGCTCGTCCGCATCACGCTGCTCCCCGATTCATGCTGTTTCAGCGTCAGCCCGGCATACGCGGCGAACTGTCTCGCCGTGTCGAACTTCAGCTTCAGCCCCGTGTACGCCAGCAGAACCGCCGCCGTTTTCTCACCGATGCCCGGGATACTGTTCAGCAGCTTCCGCCTTTGCTTCATATCCGGGTCATTATCCGTCAGCTCTTTTATCTGTTTTTCGATACGCTTCAGTTCAGCGCTCAGGCATTCCTGGAGCACATCAATGCTTGCCAGCTGGACCTCAGGGGCGGTTTCCTGACGGTTTTTCTCCTGCGTCTGCATCTCTGTCAGCGCCTGATGCCGTAATACCAGCGCTTTCAGCGCCCGCTCTGTCGGGTGCGGAGCCTCCCATGCCGACGGGCGTTTCTCCCGGCAGAAATGCGCCAGCATACGGGCATCGACTTTGTCGGTTTTACTGCGCAACCCTTCACTACGGGCAAAGGCGGCACTCAGGGCGGGGTTGATAATGGAGACGGTGAAGCCGGCATCACTCAGATACGCGGCAGCATTTTCCATGTAGGTACTGGTGGACTCCATGCAGACATGAGCATGGTTCACATCATGGCTGCGAAGCCAGCGGACAAGTTCTTCATGCCCGGGGGACGTATTGTCGAATTTTTTACCGCGATGTCGGCCATCGGGGCGCAGGATATCAACATCGAGCTTAGCTTTGGCAACATCAATGCCGATGAAGTAGAGTTCATTTTCCATAGTGAAACCAACCTTGCGAATGCGGGTTACCGGTGAAAGCCGGTCCATGATACTGTCCGGTTTGTCACATAAGAAAGAACGGCAGTCCGGTGCAAAGATCCACGGAACAGGCGCAAAAGCCTAAGCCCGGCCACGGCATCCGGACTGCCATCAGAGAGAACTGGCCGGTTCTTTCTGATGGAGTCATCATACAAGCCCGGCCAAGCGCAGCGCCGCCGGGAAACCTCGATGTTTATTCGGCGAAGAACCAATACCCGCTGTTCACCAGCGCCGCGAGCGTGGCCGGGCTACATTGTGCATATTTGTAGCCCGGCCAAGCGCAGCGCCGCCGGGAAACCTCGATGTTTACTCAGCGAAGAACCAGTACCCACTGTTCACCAGTGCCGCCAACATCGCCAGGAACGACGGATCGTCAAGAGCTTCACCAAAGTGCTGGCTTTCTAACATGATGCTTCCCGCCATCGCATCGAGCGCCTGACGGTGCGGAGAGTCAACTTTCTCGCCGTTGACAAAGAAATCATCACCGATACGAATCACTCGCAGGCCGCCAAGGCGTTGCAGCATGTCACCTTGTTGCAGCGCATCGTAAATTTCATCAGGCTGATACGGTGGCTCTGGTGGCGCTATATCCAGCTCATGTCGAGATTGACTGATAAACTCGCCCAACCACTGCTGGAAATGCTCCGGTTGCCCAATTAACTCCAGCATCATCCCCCGCAGACGCTCCACCTCTTCAGGCAGCAAATCCGCTGGATGATCACGCGACGGGACATCCGGGTCACTATAGTGCTGGTTTCCCAGATCTCGCTGCAACACATAGTCAGCGAAACCGCTAATCAATTCGCGGCTATTCGGTGAACGGAAACCGACAGAATAGTTCAGCGAGTTTTCCAGCGCATAGCCTTCGTGCGGGAAACCTGGTGGGATATAGAGGATATCGCCGGGTTCCATCTCTTCGTCGATGATGGCTTCGAACGGGGCGACCTGTAACAAGTCGGGATGTGGACAGTGCTGCTTGAGCGCGGTCTTCTCACCGACACGCCAGCGACGACGACCGGTGCCCTGAATAATAAAGACGTCATACTGATCAAGATGCGGGCCTACGCCGCCACCGGGAACAGAGAAGGAGATCATCAGATCGTCCAGACGCCAGTCGGGCAGGGAGCGGAAGGGGCGCATCAGCGCGCTGGAAGGTTCGTGCCAATGGTCCACGGCCTGAACCAGCAGCGACCAGTTGCTTTCGCCCAGATGGTCGTAACTTTCAAATGGGCCATGTTTGACCTGCCATGCCCCGTCAAGGTGGCTCACCAGTCGGCTATCCACCTCATTTTCCATCGCCAGACCGGCCAGTTCATCCGGTGAAATCGGGTCAATAAAGTTGGCAAACCCGCGTTTTAGCACGACCGGACGTTTTTGCCAGTAGCGCGCCATAAAATCGGGCCAGTTCAGCGTTAAGTGATATTCCATATTAATATTTCCGCAGCAGGTGTATGACCGGATTATACCTTCTTATTCACAAAACTACCCTGCTGCGGCAACACTATTTACCCTTCGTGACCATCCAGATCCTGGTGACTAAAGATAACCTCCATTTTTGCCCCGCCGAGCAGGCTATCATGGGTAACAATTCGTCCGTCGTACTGCTCAACGATATCGCGCACGACGGCAAGCCCTACGCCTTGACCTGGACGCAGCGTATCGATGCGCTGGCCCCTATCAAAGACGATATCGCGCTTACCCTGCGGAATCCCGGGGCCGTCATCTTCGACGATGATATGCAGGTCATTGCCATTCTGGCGGGCGGAAACCTCCACAAATTCAAGACAATACTTACAAGCGTTGTCCAGAAGATTGCCCATGACTTCCATAAAATCGTTTTTCTCGCCGACGAAAACGATCTCTGGTGAGATATCCAGCGTGATATTGACCCCTTTAAGCTGATAGACCTTGTTGAGCGCGGAGATCAGACTGTCCAGCAGCGGGGCTACCGGATGCAATTCACGGCTCAGTAATGTGCTATCAGTGCGCATACTGGCGCGGTGCAGATAGTAGCCAATCTGCTGCGAGATACGACTAATCTGCTCAAGCATCACCGGCTCGGCCTCGCTAACGGTAATTTGTTCGCTACGCAGCGAGCGCAGTGAACTTTGTAAAACCGCCAACGGCGTTTTAAGGCTGTGTGTCAGATCGGTCAGCGTCGTCCGGTATTTGTCGTAGCGTTCACGTTCACTTTTGAGCAACCGATTCAGGTTACGTACCAGGCTCGTCAGTTCGCGCGTTGTCTCTGGATTCAAATGCTCGCGATGATGTTCCTCCAACTCCCGCACCTCACGCGTGAGCGCGGCGATGGGGCGAAGACTCCAGTGCGCGGCGACCCAAAGCAGCGGGATGACGAGCAATAGATTGGCGACCAGCACATAAGAGAACCAGTTCCAGACCATATAGGAACGTTTGAGCTCAATGGGGATGGTATCGACGACCACAATGACCATGGCGGGCATCAGACGGGTAGCTGGATAACTGTTGACGGCGACCGAATGTGTCATCTCTGAATCATCGCCCTGGTTACGCATTTCCGTGAGCTCTTTTTGGATCTCATGATCGGTTTCCAATAGCGAACTGGTCGAGTCAACGTCGGCCTCGATTTCATAAAAACCGTTGCCTTTAAGCCAGTCTGGGCTGATGCGCTTAACGAGCCAGGGCAGATCTTTTTGCTGCCATAACAGCTTACCTTGAGCGTCATAAATCAGCGCCACCGTCGGGCTTTGCATGCTCAGGTTGTCGGGAATTTCAACGCTAAGCTTATTGTTTTCCCATTTTGATAAGGTATAGAAGAGGTTACTTTCGCCGCGCAGCAGGCGAAATGTCGTTTTATCGAAGCTAACGCTATACCCGACCAGCGCCACCATCCCGTAGGAGAGGGACAGGACGATAACCACGGCGGCTGTCGCCAACAGAAAACGCACCCGCAGCGACAGCGGAAAAATATGCCGACGAAGATTTTTCATGCGCGCAATTCAAATAAATAACCCTGGCCACGCACGGTAATGATCACGTCGTGAGGATATTGAGCCTGAATTTTTTTACGCAATCGCCCCATCAGAACATCAATAGTATGGCTTTCGCGTAATTCGGCATCAGGGTACAACTGCAACATCAGCGCATCTTTACTGACAACTTTACCGTTGTTACGAATCAATGTTTCCATAATGGTGTATTCAAACGCGGTGAGTTTTATCACCTCGTCATTAATGGAAAGCTCGCGGCGTGAGAGGTCAACCTGGAATGGCGGTAAGGAGATAATTTGCGAGGCGTGTCCGCTATTACGGCGCATCAGTGCCTGCATTCGCGCAGAAACTTCTTCAATATGGAATGGTTTGGTGACGTAGTCGTCGGCGCCTGCGCTCAGCACTTCGACTTTATCCTGCCAGCCTTCCCGTGCGGTAAGCACGAGAATAGGCAGTGAAATATCATGGCTACGCCAGCGACGAATCAGCGATGAGCCGTCTTCATCCGGCAGGCCTAAGTCAACGATAGCGATATCGGGAACGTGTTCTCCGAGGTAATAATCCGCTTCCTTCGCATCTTCTGCGGCATCTACCTGATGGCCCATATCCTGGAGCTGTACTTTCAGGTGATGACGTAACAGAGCGTTATCCTCTACGACGAGTACGCGCATACTGTATCTCCATTTGATTAATAACATGAATATATTAACGCCGATTATGGCTTTGTGGAGATAAACATTAATTAAATTGCCGGGAGTTTCCCCTCCTTCAGGACGAAGGAGGGGGAAGTGCAGGTTATTTCAACTCATCAACCATAGTGATAGCACGACCAATATAGTTAGCTGGCGTCATGGCTTTAAGACGGGTTTTCTCGTCTTCTGGCAGCGCCAGACCATCGATAAACTGCTTCATCCCTTCAGCGTCAACGCGCTTGCCACGGGTCAGTTCTTTGAGTTTTTCGTATGGCTTCTCAATGCCGTATCGACGCATCACGGTTTGAATCGGCTCAGCCAGAACTTCCCAGTTATGGTCCAGCTCATCCAGTAGACGATCGCGGTTCACTTCCAGTTTACTCACACCTTTCAGGGTGGACTGATAAGCGATCAACGCATAGCCGATACCTACACCCAGGTTACGCAAGACGGTAGAATCGGTCAGGTCGCGCTGCCAGCGGGAAACCGGCAGTTTGCTGGCCAGATGCTGCAGAAGTGCGTTGGACAGTCCCAGGTTGCCTTCGGAGTTTTCGAAGTCGATTGGGTTAACTTTATGCGGCATGGTGGAAGAACCAATTTCACCGGCAATGGTTTTCTGTTTGAAGTGGTTCAGTGCAACATAACCCCAGACATCGCGATCGAAGTCGATAAGAATGGTGTTGAAGCGGGCGATGCAGTCAAACAGTTCGGCGATATAATCGTGCGGCTCGATCTGCGTGGTGTACGGGTTCCACTGAATGCCCAAAGAGGTGACGAATTCTTCGCTGAACTGGTGCCAGTCAACATCCGGGTAAGCGGCGATGTGGGCGTTATAGTTACCGACCGCACCGTTGATTTTACCCAGAATTTCAACCTGCTCTAACTGACGGAACTGGCGTTCCATACGGTAGGCGACGTTTGCCATCTCTTTACCGATGGTTGACGGCGTAGCCGGTTGACCATGGGTACGGGAGAGCAGTGGGATATCGCGATACTGCACTGCCAAATCTTTAATCGCATCGATAACTTTACGCCAGTATGGCAGTACCACTTCCTCGCGAGCGGTTTTCAGCATCAGCGCGTGGGACAAGTTATTGATGTCCTCTGAAGTACAGGCGAAGTGGATAAACTCGGACACGGCGTGCAGCTCTGGCACTGATGCGACTTTTTCTTTCAGGAAATACTCAACAGCCTTCACATCGTGGTTAGTGGTGCGCTCGATAGTTTTGATTCGGGCAGCATCTTCTTCATTGAAGTTAGCCACGATGCTATCAAGGTAACCGTTTGCGTCGGCAGCAAAAGCAGGAACTTCCTTGACGGCTGCGTGTGCGGCCAGCTTTTGCAGCCAGCGTACTTCGACTTGTACACGGAATTTCAGCAAACCATATTCGCTGAAAATCCCGCGCAGCGCGCTGACTTTATCGCCGTAGCGTCCATCGACAGGGGAAACGGCGGTCAGTGAGGATAATTCCATAGATCATAACTCCGGGGTTAAATGAGCAAGAATTTGTTTTGCCTGAGTGGTCAGGCGATTACGAGAGAACATCAGCTGCAGACGACCACCACCCACCTGGTGCCACAGTACCGCCGCGCGGATACCTGCCAGTAACGAGGCGCGAACTTTCGCTTGCACCTGTGGGCTTTGCAGCACGGCCGGGGAGCCGGTGACCTGAATGCGTGGGCCGAGCGGGCTAATTACATCAACGTAAATTCCCGCCATGGCGCTGAGCAGCGTTTCTGACTGCAAATCAAAATGATCGAGCTGACGCTGTAAGCCATTAATTTGGTTCCCGAGCGTATCCATCGCCCCTTTGGCGGCGGCAAGTTTACGTTGAAGCACCATTAAACTCAGCGTGTAGCGAGTGAGTTCAGCATTCAGACCCTGACGGCTGCTGGCATTCAACACGGCAAGCAAAGTTTCAAGGCCGAGACGAAGATTGGCTTCACTGCCACCGAAAACGCCCAGCGCAGAGTCTGGGTTGAGATCGATAACGCTGTTTAGCGAAACGTGTAACGCGTCGCTGTCACAGTGGCCTTGATGGGCCAGTTGCTGCACCAGACGGGCGGACTGGCAGATGCCAGCCAGCGCCAGGGTGATGTCATAATAATTCTTCGCCACGCTCACTCCTTGTTGGCGCCTGACAAACGTCGCAACGTCTGACAGGCTACGTTAAACCTCCGCCGCGGCGGGGTCACGTTGCTAATTATGGTTAGGCTACCGGCAGCGGCAAGCGCTGCTCAATGACGCCGCCGCCCAGGCAAATTTCACCGTTATAGAATACGGCGGACTGCCCTGGGGTTACGGCGGCAACAGGTTCATCAAAGCGAACCTCAATACGTTCTGCGTCCAGTGCGGTCACCGTGCAAGGGATATCCGTCTGGCGATAGCGGGTTTTGACGGTGCAGCGGAAAGTGCCGGTCACCGGTACGCGGTCAACCCAATGCAACTGCTGAGCAATCAGCCCAACCGACATCAGGCGCGGGTGATCGTGACCTTGAGCCACAACCAGAATGTTGTTCTCAACATCTTTATCCACCACGTACCATGGATCTTCACTTCCTTCTTTGACACCGCCGATGCCAAGACCTTTGCGCTGACCCAGAGTGTGGTACATCAACCCCTGATGGGTGCCGATTTCATCACCGTCAACGGTGATGATTTTGCCCGGCTGTGCAGGCAGATAACGGCCAAGGAATTCACGGAATTTTCGCTCGCCGATAAAACAGATACCGGTGGAGTCTTTTTTCTTCGCGGTGATGAGATCCAGCTCTTCGGCGATTTTACGCACCTGCGGCTTCTCAAGCTCACCCACCGGGAACAGGCTTTGAGCGACCTGATCGTGACCCAACGTATAAAGGAAATAACTCTGATCTTTATTCCCGTCGAGACCACGCAGGAGCTGGCTCTTACCGTTAACATCGGCGCGACGCACATAGTGCCCGGTGGCGATATAATCGGCGCCGAGGTCTTCGGCAGCAAACTCAAGGAAGGCTTTAAATTTGATCTCTTTGTTGCACAGGATATCCGGGTTCGGCGTACGGCCGGCTTTGTACTCTTCTAAGAAGAGCTCAAACACGTTATCCCAGTATTCAGCGGCGAAGTTCACCGTATGCAGCTCAATACCGAGCTTATCGCATACCGCTTGTGCATCAGCAAGATCGGCCGCAGCAGTGCAGTATTCCTCGCCATCGTCTTCCTCCCAGTTCTTCATGAACAGGCCCTCTACCTTATAGCCTTGTTGCAGCAACAAGTAGGCGGAAACGGAGGAATCAACACCGCCGGACATGCCGACGATCACTTTTTTCTGGCTTTCTGACATTGGAATACTCACGACATTGGACTTCAAGGCGGCATATTCTATCACGCAGCCTTTTACTTGACACCCTCTGTAAACGGCCAGTTAAATTCGCCGATAAGCGACAGTGGGTAACGGGCATCTTGCTGATAGCTGCGAATGCTTTCGGCAACCAGCGCAGAACGCAGATTCTTCGCGTTGAGAATTTCCTCAGCGGTGACCCACAAGCAGCGGTCTATATCGCTGTCGTGCGGCTCAGTGGCGCACATTTCGCTAAGCTCAATAACAAACAGAAAGCGCAGGAAAGGGGTTTTGTCTGGAGCAATCCACTGATGGAGTCGGAGAAAATGCTGTGGCGTTGCGTGAATTCCGGTCTCTTCCCACAGTTCACGACGAGCGGCTTGCACAAGCGTTTCATCAGCCTCCAGATGGCCCGCAGGCTGGTTCCACAGTGCTTTATTGTTAATGGTCTCTTCAACAACCAGGAATTTGCCTTGTGCGTGAACCAGGCAGGCGACGGTGACATGGGGTTTGAACATGCGGCATCCTTATCAGGTGAATAAATGAATAGATGATAAGGATATAAAGAAGAGGAGGGCGAAATCAAACTGGTGTCGATGTTTGCCAGCTCTGCTGCAAAATAATGCCTTTGCTGTCACTTAGCGTCACGGTAATTTGTGTCCATTCGCCGTGGGGGATATCCAGCGTCATGCTGGCCAGTTGCAGCGGTTGCTTTCCTTTGATCATGATTTCGCCGCTCTGGCTACTATTGCTCTGCCCGGATTGGCCTTGATGCACGACGTTAATCGTCAACCGACAGTGGCAGTCATCAAGAAGCGTTGCCATCGGGCTGACTACAAGGGTGCTTGCGTGCTGTTCGGTTTCAAACCAGAGCTGGTTGCTAAGCGCCGCGGCAATAAGCAGAAGGTGCATCGCTATTCCTCGTGCGAGAAGGAAAATCAGCCGGATGAGAATTCATCCGGCTGTACCTATTAATGCTGGACGATAGTCGAGCTGTTACCGGTGCCGTAGCCTTGCTGAACAACGGCCAGAGCACGGTCATGGCCTTGTTCTACGCTGCTGTAGTTAAAGCCGCCAACCTGGGAAACCAGAATAGCTGAGCCATCCCCATATTGCTGATTAACGTAAGATTTGTTGCCGAGATCGGATTGCGCGACATCAACAATGTTGTTTGAACCTGCCTGACTGACGCTGGAAAGGTTAGAACCGCCACTCTGAGATACGTTGGTTGAGTTCTTGGTGCCGGATTGTGTTACGCCTGAGGTGTTGTAATTGCCGCTTTGTGCGACGACTACAGCATTACCCGAGCCGGATTGATTGACACCGGATGCATTACCGATCCCGCTCTGAGTCACGCCAATTGAGCTGGTGGTTCCGCTCTGCGTTGCGTTTGATTGGTTACCCCAGCCGCTTTGATCAAGCGTAATGGAGCTTCTGGTCGCATTCTGAGTGACCGTTGAGCTGCCATAGTTGCCTGTCTGGTGTACATCAATCACAGACAACGATGAGTTGTTCTGGTTGACGTAAGAACCGTTGCCTGTGCCTGGTTGATAAACATGGATAACCTCATCCCATCTTCCGCTCTGCGGTACGACGGGGGTTTTGGCTGTAATGGTTGGTAGATGCGGGATCGTGACGCCAGAACCACCGCCTCCACCACCTGGAGGATAACCGCCACCACCGCCAGGAGAGTGACCGCCGCCCCCTCCGGTTGCCAGGGCTACACCAGACGTTAACAACGATGACAAAATAACAATTTTCCACGTTTTCATGAAGATACCCCATAGGTTTAGAGATTGATAACCAGTAAAAACACTAATTTTGGGTAATACGAATTGCCATGCCAGCTGAGTTCTGCACAACTCCCGCGTTGCGGTTTGTGCCCGTTTGATTAATCTGCGTGAGGTTATTTCTACCTTTATCAATAACTACCGCAGTATTATCAAAACCGGTTTGCGTAATATCCGCGTCGTTAGCGATACCAGCCTGAACGAGATAAACCGTGTTGTTCGTTCCTGACTGGTTCACCGAGGCGTTATTGCCGCGGCCATATTGAGCAAGCGCTGCACGGTTATTAAATCCATTCTGATTTAATAAGGCCGAGTTATGCTCGCCGTTTTGTGATATTGCAGCAACGCTATGACCCCCAGACTGGTTAATAGCGGCAATATTATTATTGCCCTGCTGACCTGTGATTGCGGTCATATCGTAGCCTCGTGATAATCTATCCAGGACTGAAAATTCAGAACCGGCTAAATCACTACCTGCCGAAGCAAGACATGAATATCCCAATATGGCTATTAATAAATAACAACGTTTCATAATTTCACCTTGATTTAACCTGCGGTTAAAGTCAGGAGTTAAATCAGCCATGCCATAACTACAAGGTTAATATTGGATGAATCTGATTTCTGGATTGAGTATGTCTGCCCAGAGCGATGATGTTTTTCACCCAGATGATGTATTTTGAATTTAGGACTCGGGGAAAAGTATGAGTTTTAGCGGGTGATGATCATTGAATGTTAAGGATTAGGATTCATTTTTGGTTGATATTATTTTTACAGCAGATTTTTTACTGGAAAAGTTTACACCTACCCTGCAGGCCACTATCCATCACTCCATGGTTGGAAGGGAAAATTTACGCTTGTTGTTTTTTTGCTACGAAAGGGAGATATAACCTGGATTTCGTAGGTGGCATAAGCACATACGAAAATGAGTAATACATAATTTAAAAATAAAAAGTAGATATAAAACAAAGAGAAATACATCGCCCTCTGTAATAAAATGACATCACTCTGTTACATTTTGACACACAAATAACCCTTGCGCTAAAAATATCAAAGTCTAGATTGAACAGTATTGCAGCACTTTGGAAGTCGAAATCTTATTGAATAGGATTCGCTCCCCTTATTGTCATACTTATTAATCAGCAACTACACAGAACAGCAGCCCTTTCTGATATGTATTATTAATATGTGCCAGAAAGGGGCCGCATTCCCAGCAGCAAGTGGATGGGGTTTACATAATGCCGACAGATAAAGATCCGGTAAATAATGATATTTTACTGTTAATAACAAGGCCTTCGTTACAAGCGACCGCGCTTGTTCATCAACTAAAAAATGCACTCGCGATTAACGTTAAGATACAGAATATTCAAAAAATGCTGGAGCCAGTGGAATCCGAACGCATACTGGCATTGGTTGATTTAAGTGAGTTTGAGAAGAAAAGAACCCTGCAGTGGCAAAATGAACTACGCCGTCTTCATGGTAAAGTGAAGGTTCTGCTGTTTAATGTTCCTGAAGACTACTCTTTCCGCGAAGTAGAACTTTGGACTGATATTAGTGCCGTATTCAACCTTTCGGTTGACGAGCACACATTAATCGAAGGGATTCGAAATGTATTAAAAGGTGGCTGCCACTTCCCTCATGATCTTACTAGCTATCTTATTAATCAGTCTGGAAATTACCGCTATCATGATGATACCAGCGGCCTGACGCAAAGAGAGAAAGATATTCTCAATAAACTCAGGATTGGTGCATCGAATGTTGAAATAGCGCGTTTGCTATTTATTAGCGAAAACACCGTTAAAACCCATTTATATAATCTTTTTAGAAAGATAGAAGTAAAAAACAGGACGCAGGCCGTTACCTGGGCTAACGAAAACCTCAGGCGATAAATATGAAACATCACCTCTGTATAATAGTTTCAGTCATGATGCTATTGGTTTCGCACACCAGTATTTCTGCTGAAATTGAAGTGCCAGGACTCGTGACGGATAACACGATTACCCGTATTGGTCATGATTTCTATCGTGAATTTACTGACCATTGGGAAGAAGAGTACCCTGGCTCAATTACGATTAATGAACGTCCCAGCGCCCGTTGGGGTAGTTGGATCATTATAAAGGTTGATCAGGATTTATTGTATCAGACTTTTTTATACCCCAATAAAAGGGACTTCGATAAACAAGTGAATATCGCTTTGGCCTCAGTGTATGAATCTTTGCAAAAAAGAGCCATCAACAAAGCGTTATTAAATACTGGTGATTTAACCCACGACGAATTCTAGGAGTGTACGATGAAAGTGCTTTCTTTGATTCTTGGTATGAGTTTGTTGTCTACCGCTGCCCAGGCAGGGAACATGACCTTCCAGTTTGTTAACCCTAACTTTGGCGGCAACCCCAATAACGGTTCTTTTTTACTGTCGCAGGCTAATGCGCAAAATTCCTATAAAGACCCAGATGCTTATGACTGGAATAGTACGTCTTCGACACCCTCGGCGCTGGATAACTTTACCTCTGCTATTCAATCCCAACTACTTGGAAACTTAATGGGGAATATCTCAACCGGGAAACCAGGGCGTCTCGTTACCAAAGATTTTATTGTGGATATCAAAAATACTGATGGGCAGCTCATGATGAATATTCTTGACCGCACCACAGGGAAATCGTCGACCATCCAGGTGGATGGACTCAGTAGTATTTCATCGAATTAAAGCGTGGCGAGATACTGACATGAAAAAGATAACTGGCGTAGTGGCTATTCTTATTAGCCTGTTCATGCTGACAGGTTGCATTACCTCTGCACCCAAAGAAGCGGCAAAACCAACGTTGTTGCCGCGTTCGCAGAGCTATCAGGATCTAACGCATCTGCCACCACCGGTGGGGAAACTGTTTGTCTCGGTCTACAACATTCAGGATGAAACCGGGCAGTTCAAGCCCTATCCTGCCAGTAACTTTTCAACGTCAGTACCGCAAAGTGCCACGGCTATGTTGGTTTCCGCTTTGAAAGATTCAAACTGGTTCACGCCGTTAGAACGCCAGGGTCTGCAAAATCTGCTTAACGAACGCAAAATTATCCGCGCCGCGCAGGAAAATGGCACGGTCTCGGACAATAACCGTGGGCCGCTCCCTTCACTTGTCGCGGCGAATATTCTGATTGAAGGGTCGATAATCGGTTATGAGAGCAATGTGAAATCCGGTGGGGCAGGGGCGCGGTACTTTGGTATCGGGGCCAGCACGCAATACCAACTCGATCAGATTGCGGTTAACTTACGTGTGGTCAATGTTAGCACCGGTGAAGTGCTATCCTCGGTTAATACCAGCAAAACGATTCTCTCTTATGAATTCCAGGCAGGGGTATTCCGCTACATTGATTACCAGCGCCTGCTGGAAGGGGAAATTGGCTACACGGTGAATGAACCGGTGATGCTGTGCCTGATGTCGGCTATTGAAACCGGCGTTATCTACCTGGTAAACGATGGGATCTCGCGCAATCTGTGGCAGCTTAAAAACGCCTCCGACGTCAACTCACCGGTACTGGAAAAATATAAGAGCATCATTGTCCCAGATATCTCTTAACCCGCAGCGGCGGATGAGTGCGGAGCATGTTCCGCACTCATCTGTTGATGTTCAGGCATCTCGCCATTGTCCATTTGGCAGATTATCTAGCGTGTAATCCCCCATTGAGTAACGGATTAACCGTAGCGTCGGATAGCCAACATGCGCGGTCATCCTTCTGACTTGCCGGTTTCGCCCCTCATATAAAGTCACTTTTAGCCAGGCGGTTGGGATGGCTTTTCGCTCGCGAATCGGTGGATTACGCGGCCATAACCATTCCGGTTCATCAACACACTCAATACCGGCGGGTAATGTAGGACCATCGTTTAGCGTTACACCGAGGCGAAGTGCTTCCATCGCGTCATCCGTCGGTTGCCCCTCAACCTGCACATAATAGATTTTTCCCGTACGCTTACCTGGCTGAGTGAGCCTGGCTTGTAACGCACCGTCATTTGTTAACACCAACAGACCTTCGCTATCTCGGTCAAGGCGTCCGGCAGCGTATACATTCTGTACGGGAATAAAATCTTTTAGGGTGCTTCGACCCGCTTCATCAGTAAATTGCGGCAAAACATCATAGGGTTTATTGAACAAGATAACGCGTTTTGGTTGGTTATCTTTACGTTGTTTGGTTGCTTGTCGTGAGCTGAATCGCTCAAGCTGGTTTTTTCTAAATGAAGTCTTAATCATAGTATTTTCAGGCTTTATAGATTCGCGCATTATAGCCTAATAACGAGAGTCTTTCATGGCGCCAAACAATCAGGTAGTATTGACAGGCTTATTACAAAACATTAACAAAAATGCTCTAACTCTTTGTGTTGCAGGAAGACGGTAAGACAGTGCATCTCCAGGCTTATGGAGTGGGCGTAGTAGCGGCAACAACCTGTGGCGTAAAGGATGACGAGCACACCAGTAGCGCTCGAAGGAGAGGTGAATGGAAAGCAAAGTAGTTGTTCCGGCGGAAGGTCAAAAAATCACCCTGAAAGACGGCAAGCTGAACGTGCCACACAATCCGATTATCCCATTTATTGAAGGCGACGGTATCGGCATTGACGTGACTCCGGCAATGCTTAAAGTGGTTGATGCCGCTGTTGAAAAAGCCTACAAAGGCGAGCGTAAAATTTCCTGGATGGAAATTTACACCGGGGAAAAATCTACCCAACTCTACGGCCAGGACGTCTGGCTGCCAGCCGAAACGCTGGATCTCATCCGCGATTACCGCGTTGCAATCAAAGGCCCTCTGACCACGCCAGTTGGCGGCGGTATCCGTTCCCTGAACGTTGCACTGCGTCAGGAACTGGATCTGTATGTTTGCCTGCGCCCGGTTCGTTACTATCAGGGCACCCCAAGCCCAGTTAAACACCCAGAACTGACCGATATGGTTATCTTCCGTGAGAACTCAGAAGATATCTATGCGGGCATCGAGTGGAAAGCAGACTCTGCTGAAGCTGAGAAAGTGATCAAATTCCTACGTGATGAAATGGGCGTGAAGAAAATTCGCTTCCCAGAGCATTGCGGTATCGGCATCAAGCCGTGTTCAGAAGAAGGGACCAAACGTCTGGTACGTGCGGCAATCGAATATGTCATCACCAATGACCGCGATTCTCTGACTCTGGTTCACAAAGGCAACATCATGAAGTTCACCGAAGGCGCGTTCAAAGACTGGGGTTACCAGTTGATTCGCGACGAATTCGGTGGCGAGCTGATTGATGGCGGCCCATGGCAGAAAATTAAGAACCCGAACACCGGTAAAGAGATCATCATTAAAGATGTGATCGCCGATGCGTTCTTGCAGCAAATCCTGCTGCGTCCTGCTGAGTACGACGTTATCGCCTGTATGAACCTCAATGGCGACTACATTTCTGATGCGCTGGCTGCTCAGGTTGGTGGTATCGGTATCGCCCCAGGCGCGAACATCGGTGACGAATGTGCACTGTTTGAAGCGACCCACGGTACGGCACCTAAGTACGCAGGTCAGGATAAAGTGAACCCAGGTTCTATCATCCTGTCCGCAGAGATGATGCTCCGCCATATGGAATGGTTCGAAGCCGCTGACCTGATTGTCAAAGGCACCGAAGGCGCAATCGCCGCGAAGACCGTGACCTATGACTTCGAACGTCTAATGGAAGGCGCTAAGCTGCTGAAATGTTCAGAGTTTGGTGACGCGATCATCAAAAACATGTAATCCAGATTCTGGGTTAGAAAATAACGGGAGCCAGTAGGTTCCCGTTATTTTAGGTGCGCTAAAAATTTTCCCCAAAACTCTCCCCAAAAAACTACCCTGATCATCCTGTTTTAGAATCAATAACAACCCAATTTTTACCTCTATCATCGTTGTACTTATCAGTCATTTTACTTGTTTTATGACCCAACAATTTTTGAGTGTCTATGCCTTGATCTCTGTACAACCTTTCAGGGATATTGCAGATGACTTCCTGAATTCAGAAGATGGCGACCGCCTGACGAGCGACATTGATACGAACCTTGAAGGCATTATGCAGAACGCGCTGGCGAACCACGGAAACTGTCGAGCATCAGTTTGCTCAGTTAGGTGAGGTTCGCGCCGATATCCTAGTGGTGAAGACAACTATCGCTGATGTGGATAAGGCCATGGCGGAAATGTCCACGTAGGTGCAGGCGCAGTTTAATGGCGTAACTGCGGCGCTGGAAGATAAGTTGACCGCCGCCGTTGACGCCACCGGAGCCTCAGCGATTTACACCCTTAAAACCGGGGTTCGCATCAACGGGATAATGTATAACGCCGGGATGTCGATTGCGGTGCTGGCAGAGGCCGGAAAGCCAGTAGTTACCCGCATTGGGTTTAATGCTAACCAGTTTGTCCTGATGAGCGGCAGCGGAACCACGCAATATTCACCTTTTGCCGTGGTTAATGGGCAGGTATTTATCAGTGATGCGTTTATTCAGTATGCCAGTATTACCCTTGCGAAAATTGGTGAACTTCGTTCATCGAATTATGTTCCAGGGAAAACGGGCACCATCATGAAAGCAGACGGAACGTTTGAAATTAATGGAGGCACTTCTGGTGATGGGGCTATGAAAATCACCAACACTACCCAGAGTGTTAAAGACGGAAACAACGTACTGCGTGTTCAGATTGGTAAAATAACAGGGGTATTCTGATGGCCTGGGGAGTCCAGACTTGGGATGCGAATGGCAATCCTAATAACTACGGTATCAAGCCCGTGTCAGTATATGGGAGCCAGTTACTGACTGATGGGCAAAAGTCAGGGACATGGACAATACCTGTGCCTTCCGGCCTGCGCCTTAACTTCTATCATGTACTGAATAACTCAGACACCCTTTCTGGTGGGATGGGAAGTGGGCGCAGGCGTGTGAAGGTTTCAGGAAATACTCTGACAGTATCCGCTGCAGGAGATACTGAATATGCGGCCGATACCTTTCAGGCCGGGCGTGCATTTCTGATTATCACAATAGAGAAATAATTATGTCATACGGTGTTCTGTTGACGACGGATACGGGTGATGTGTGCGTGTCGCCTGAGAGTATCCCGCTTACATTACTGGCAACAAAAACGGCACCTGCATTCTGAAAAATGAAACAAAGACTCTGGCCGATCTCGTGCGAGTAGGGGGGAGTGGCATCGCATCGGACAATGGAATAGGGACTAACGCCTGTTATTCTGGAAAATGGGCATGCATACCTCAATATATGGGAATTGCTGTAGGGATTATACATTCAGGGGGGCGAGGCCATGGCAATCTAATTATCGGGCAATCGTGCATGCGGAAAATAGTGGTTCACGGGTTATCGCCTATGGTGATGGAGGCTCTCCAACCGGGGTCGAGAATTTAGGATTTACCGATGGGCATGGCAATGTAATCATTACGCGCGTTGATATGTACGACTAACCGCTCGATTTCAAACGTTCAGTATGATGTAACCGAGTTAGTAGATTAATCATCTATTCTGTTTTTAATCGCTATTTTTCTAATTATCCTGATGCAGGTGATTGTCATAAGATTACTAACTATAGGGATTTGCAATTGTTATACCTCCTACCGGGAGTACAATGATTTCAAATAGACAACACCATCTCGGCAGAACAATTTCCAGCATTCGATCATGCACCTTAGCGGCGTAGGTTGGATGAAGCATCTATCCTCACAGCAGGGGAGTTAATGTTTTCTCTCTCATTCGAATCCAATTCTCATTGTCAGCATCAGATAAAAATGTATATTCTGAACCTTAACTATGTACGTGACATGCTGGGTTCCGGTGTGATGTCGCAGCTGTGTCGCCTTGCTGTCACGGTGGTGTCATATACGGCAGCCGAGCTGATATGCAAGGATTACTCAGACATTGCAGATAACGGAAAAAATGATGACTGTCGCTGAAAAAGTGAAAATATACCGTCTGAGAAAAGCCTGGTCACAGGAACAACTGGCTGAAGTCGCCTCTCTTTCTGTAAGGACTGTGCAGAGGACTGAGAAAGGCCAGAAACCGAGTCTGGAAACACTCAGTGCGATTGCTTCAGCCTTTGAGGTAAATGTTTCTGAACTCTCGGAACATACTTATGTTACCAACCAGGCTCTTGATGAACGTATATGCGAAGCCAAAATTCAGGTAGAGCAGGAAACCCGGTTTTATAGGATTCTAGTTACTGCAATTTTGATATGCACCGCTTTAATGATTATCAACTATCTATTCACACCCCAAAGTTACTGGTCCGTTGTAGTAGCAGTTATATGGGGAGGGCTCGTCATATTTAGGGGAGTAAGAGTTTTCGTTATGCGCGGGAAAATAGTCGTATGGCAAAAACGTAGATTGCAGAAACTTCTTCGGTCAGGAAATAAGAGAGCGGAAAACAAAAAAAACTGAGAAATGATTTTGTATTTGTATCCCTGTACGAAAAAAATTAACATTTTAATTGAGATGATTTATGGATGTAGAACTCTTTCTCAGAGGTACACCCGTATGGGTATGGATTCTACTGGCTTTTTTAATTCGACGTGGTTTTGCTGCTCTTTATGACCGGGAAATGAAAATCGGGAGGCTTTTTTTTCTCCCGATACTTTTTCTTGTATGGGGAGCATATGGTGTTATCGTTGAGACTGAATTGACTGGCATAAGCCTTACAATGATGGCAATAGGACTTTTAACAGGAACTGCTCTTGGATTCACATTGTGGCGCTCACTGCCACCGCTTAAAAATTCTGATAATCCAGGCATGATTATTAGGGCTGGGACACCCTTGACCCTAGCGCTAATTGTAATTGCTTTTTGTGCTAAATTTATCCTTACATCAACCCTATACCTGCATCCAGTATTAAGTTCATCCGCAGGTTTTACTATGTTGTTTGGCTATGTTACAGGGCTTATTGATGGCGTATTCTGGGGGGGAACCCTAAGACTCTTCATACCCTGGTACAGAAACAATAATTAACTATAATTACCCTTAAAGGGGGCCAGGGAAAACATTGAAATCTACAACGTCAGGAATGTAGCAGGGGAGATTCAATACAAAACTAGTTAACCCTCAAACTGGCAATGGTTAGATTAAAATAACGTTATCCGAACAACCCGCCACTGATTTCAATCCTTGATACAGCAAACCTCGCTCTGGCGGGGTTTTTTATTTCCTAAATTCTGGAGTCACTATGTTAGCAGGAACATTAACCCTGACCAATAAATCAGCCGCTGTTACCGGTTCCGGCACGGCGTTCACAACCGAACTGGCGGCTGGTGATTTCGCCGTTGTTACTGTAGGTGGTATTCCTTACTCGCTCCCGGTGAAAAGCGTTAACAGCAATACATCACTAATGCTGGTGAGTAATTTCACTGGCCTGAGTCAGTGAGGGGCTGCGTGGTATGCCATGCCGCGCATTGCGATGAACCTCGTTACCGCAGCACTCGTTACTCAGAGCGCGGAGGCGCTGCGTGGGCTGAACTATGATAAACAAAACTGGCAGGTGGTTTTCACCGCCATTGGCACTATTACAGTAAGACTTCCTGATGGCTCAACTTTCACAGGACCATCATGGAAATATCTTTCCGATAACATGGACACCAAATCAGGCGGTGCAGTTCCTGTAAATCAGGGGGGCGGGAGGAACAACCAAAACAGCTGCTGCTGCAGGATTGGGAACTTTGTTGATGAACAACGCATCCGTTTGGTCTACCGCGGCATCTATGGATGATTATCAGGGAACGCTGGGAACAGCGGGTGAATGTTATACTGTTGGAGCTACAAATATGCACGGTATTGTAAACTGGCCTATGGCGGCCTGGAGCACTATAAATAAAGCATACGGATGGGGCGCTTTATTTGTGGCGAGATATGCAGCTGGTAGTGAAACAAACGTCCAGTTATACGTTGGAGATGAGGCCAGTTGTAACGCCTATTTGCGTATTCGCTATGGTACAGCAGCCTATCGGCCTTGGTGTGCATTATTAAGTGATAAGAACACAACAGTCGACTCAAACGGTTTTATTAAGCGTGCTTCACCAATCGTGCAGTTTTATGGTGGCGGCGCATCGCAAACTAATGCTGAGTCTGACGGAGTAACAGTTACCCGTGAGGATATCGGGGTATATCGTATAAGCGGCGTTCTGGGTATGAACTCCGACCGCTCCTGGGGCGGTAATGGTGGTGGCGTTGAGGTGCCGAAAGATATCAACGGCCAGCCGCGAGTGTGGGTTGATTATGATATCGATTCCGATGGTTCTATCATCCTTCGCACCTATCACCGGACTCACTCAGATGCACCCACGTTTGCCCGCAACCTGATTGGTACGAAAGACGATGCCGGGAACTTTACTGAAATAGTGTTGAATGGTGAGCCAGTAGATATCCTGGATGATGTATTTATCTCGGTGCGCGTTGAGATGCCTACCGACTCTGTTTATAACCTGAGTTTGCTGGAGAGCAGGGCCGAACAGCAATTGCCTTCAGAGACTGATGACAATTGCTGATGTAATTTTGTTAGTATATTGCATGGGGAAAAGGGGCTAAGTCATTGAAGAGGGTGGTAAGCACTTGATGTATAGTAATGAAATAATCAAACCTATCCAATTGCGGTTTTTTATTCCGTTGTTGAAACGTGGTTTGAAATAGTCCCAATGTCTTTGGGAAGAAGATAATCGTATTATCAATTATCTATCAATCGCCAGTATTAAGTTTCTTCAGATATCACCTGAATTTGGTTGCATCAATTTTGTTTGTGCTTCTCTCACACGATTTTATCAGAGGAGAGAGTTTCCGCTGAAAATACTAAATTACTAACAGGAGATTAATTTAACAACGGTAGGTGTATCATAGCAGTCTGCATCTAAATCTCTAATTTATAAACCAAATTATTATCTTAAATATAACAAATGTACCATTGGTATCAATCTCGTGGTATTATCGCGTCCTAAACCAACTCAGGATTATGTGATGAATTTTAAGATGCATGACAAACTCATTCATGAAGTCGAATCACCTGACGGTCTGCTTTATCGAATGGTAATCATTTACACCTGTTGTATGTCCATGCTTATTATTGGTCTATTTTTGGCTGTAGGTGATACATCAAAATTGAATTTTTATTTTTTCATAAACTCTTGTACAGTAATAGTAATGGCATGGTTTATTAGAAAGTCATTTAATATTAATTCAAGAGATACGCACTTATTGGTGTTCAGGATTAGTTTATTCCTGCTCCTGAATTCCTCTCTGGCTTCTATGGCCGGAGGTCTAAACTTGATTGAGAGGGATACAGCATCTGTACTGGCATCTCTTCTTTATGTTCCCGCCATGCTCATGATTATTTACTCTTTTAAAAAATTCATATCATATGTGAATGTTAATTATAATTCCGCGGTTCGTTTGTCATTAACAGATGAACTGACGGGATTACCAAATAGACGACATCTGAATGTCAAACTCAGAGAGATAGAAGATAGATCTGGAGTAATTTGCATTGCCGATATTGACTACTTCAAGAAAATAAATGATACGTACGGTCATGAGGTTGGAGATAACATTTTGAAAAACATAGGTTTGAGGTTGAAAAATATTATGAGTGATAGTATTTTTATCTCTAGATCTGGTGGTGAGGAATTTGCAATTGTTATTTTCGACGAAACCAATGCTGACGAAATTGTTAGAAATATAAAAACTTCAGTTTCAAATGGATGCAACGGAAGTCTTAGTGTTACTTTAAGTATTGGTGTAGCCATAAAACAGCATAACGACACATCTTCTGATGTCATCTCCGCAGCTGATGATGCACTTTATCGAGCTAAGAAAGCGGGAAGAGATTGCATAATGTATGCTCCTCGTCCCTATAGTTAATTTCAAAACCTCATGAAGGGGTTGTATCCCATTTATTCACAGATTTGTTTTAATATTATAGTGAATTGAAGGGAGACATTAGGCAGCTCAAATGAAAAATAAGTCTTGGTAGCCATATTACCGAGTATGAGGCAATGAGGCAGGCGATTTGCTCCTATGCAAGTCGTGCAGCGGAAAAGCTTCGCGGCGAGCATCAATACTGCCGTCATATTTCAGTGTTCGTCAAAACGTCGCCGTTTGCGCTTAATGAACGTTATTACGGTAATTGCGTTTCGGTAAAGCTACTGACACCAACGCAAGATAGCAGGGATATCATAACGGCGGCTGTACGCTGTCTCGACGTCATATGACAGGATGGGCATCGTTATCAAAAGGCTGGAGTAATGCTTGGTGATTTCTATAGTCAGGGTGTAGCGCAGCTAAACCTTTTTGATGATTGCGCGCCACAGAAAAATAGCTAAAAGTTGATGGAAGTTCTGGATCGCCTCAATGCCAAGGACGGAAAGGGAATATTGTATTTTGCAGGGCAGGGAATACAGACTGCCATGACAGATGAAGAGGGAAATGTTGTCACCCTGCTATACGACGAGATTCAGCGATTTATTGCAGGTGAAGTGAACAAAAAAGCCCGCATCAGCGGGCCGTCATGACACTCAGGAGCCACGGCTCCTTAACGTATCCTTTATTGTCTCCTCACCGTCTGGTCGGTGTCCTGCTGAGACTGCTAACTTACTGTTGTTGCAAGTGATGTCCTATCACTGTCCAATCATGATTGGTGGAGCTGGGGGGATTTGAACCCCCGGCAGCATAGAACTAACGGAAATTTTATCTGAGTTAAGAGGGCAGCTATGTGCCAGAAGCGGACATTTTGTCTCTCTATTCAGGCGGCCCAATTCAGTAAACCACTTCAGTAGTGAATGTCACGTTCACTCAGCCGACGAGATTTGATCGCTGGGCGATAAAATACCTACTCAGTTTTTTACAGCACAGGTAAAGAAGCCGATAACTGCCTGTACTCGTTTTACTCGTTGCGAGTTCTGCGTATAGTAAATATAAACAGCCGGATACATGGGCCAGTATTCATGCAGTATGGGTTTTAAATCCCGGGAATTGACCATACCAGCATGCAGGGGTTCAAATATACGGCCTATACCTATTCCAGCCCTAACTGCATCGCATACGGCATCAATATCGTTACAAATCATCACTGGCGTGATCGCGGGTGTTATTGACAGACCTTCTTCAATAAGTACTAAGGGTGAAAGACGATTCGAAGTGGTAAACCTGTAGGTGATGAGCCGATGGGCAGAGAGATCGCCAGGCTGTTCAGGCAGGCCATATCGTCTGATGTAGGCTTCTGAAGCGTAAAGGCCCATTTTGAATGAGGGATGAATTTTTTTTACGACCATTCCTTCACTGACCGTATCCCCGAAACGAACCCCCAGATCGAAGCCCTCTTCAACAAGACTGACCGCTCCGTCGTTAATGGATAACTCCAGTTGAATGTCCGGATAGGCCAAATTGAATTCGGCAAGACGGGGTTTTACGATGAGCTGATATGCAAAGCGAGAAAGCGTGATCCGTACCGGTCCGGAGGGAACTTCACCCAGACTCTGTATGTCTTCCATCGCCAAATTTAACGTAGCGATCGCATCTTCTGTTTTCAGTAACAGATTCTTTCCTGCTTCAGTAAGACTGATTCTCCGTGTGGTGCGCGTAAATAACGGAACTCCGGTTTTAGCCTCAAGAAGCCTCAGTGATTTACTGATTGAAGGTGTCGTCACGCTCAGTTTACGTGCTGCAGCAGAAATGCTCCCCTCGCGGGCGATGACATGGAAGATAGTGAGCTGACCGTAAGTTGAGTTGTCCATTATTAACTTCTGGTTAATAGTTTAGGTGACGCATGCAGTCTACTCGCCCTTTCCAATATTATCTATATTGGGCTCATCAACCCTGTAATAGAGAGTCATTGCATGAGTCGCTTCACTGGAAAAACTGCTCTGGTTACTGGTGGCGGAGCCGGAATAGGCCTTAGCATCGCCTTAACTCTTGCCCTGGAGGGGGCAGATGTCATCGTCACAGGTCGGTCTGATTCAAGCCTGGCCGGTGCCACATCCGCACATAATAATATCACCACGATTGTGGCTGACGTAGGCAAATCACCTGATGTGGTTCGTATTATGGAGCTCATCAGCAAGGATTTTGGCCGCCTTGATATCCTCATCAATAATGCTGGCATGGCACCTGTAACAGCGCTCACCGATCAGACCCTGACTGAATTCGATGATGTGTTCAATATAAACGTGCGGGCAGTAGTAGATCTCAGCTCTCGTGCACTGCCACTTCTGAAATCAAGCAAGGGCTGCATCATCAACATATCTTCTGCCGTTGCCAGCCGCCCGCTTCCAGGGATGTCTGTTTACTGCGCCAGTAAGGCAGCCCTCAGGAGTCTGACGTTTGTCTGGGCAAAAGAACTGGCAAAGGACGGAATACGGGTTAATTCAGTTGCGGTAGGGCCGGTTGAAACATCGATATATGATAAAACCGAACTTTCAGACGATGCCGCACAGGCCCACAAGGATCGTGTCACACAACTGGTGCCGCTCGGGCGCTTCGGAATCCCGCAGGATATTGCCTCCGCAGTGGCCTATCTGGCATCAGATGATACTTGCTTCATCACGGGTTCCGACATCGCCGTGGACGGTGGTTTCAGTATTTAATCATCAAACTACAGGTATAATTTAAATGAAAAATGTTCTTATTATTTCAGGTCATCCGAATCTCAACGACTCTTTGGCAAATGCCACTATTCTTGATGAAGTGGCCAAAGAATTACCGGAAGTGAATATTCGTCGTCTTGATGAACTTTATCCGACTTACCAGTTTGATATTAATGCCGAACAGCAGGCGTTATTAGAGGCTGATCTGATTGTCTGGCAGTTCCCTTTTTCATGGTATTCGCTGCCTGGCATTATGAAATTATGGGTAGATGAAGTATTTGTTCACGGATTTTCACACGGATCAATGGCAAAACTTGGTGGTAAAAAGCTTCTGCTTTCTTTCACAACCGGAGCACCGGAAGTGGCCTACACCACGTCTGGGTTCTTTGGCCACACAATTGAAGAATATCTGACCCAGTTTAAGACTACGGCAGCCTTGTGCAATCTGGAGTATGTGGGCGCCATTTATACTCATGGCGTAAGTTACGCCAGTCGGGATGGCGAGGAAAAAAGGTCTGCGCAAAAATATTCCGCTCGTGAACATGCTGCTCGCTTGATTGATGCTATCAGAAGCAACGCCGCCTGATGTAGGTCAACAAATTCTGCACTGTCAGTTTATAAGGGTGAATAATGTTTATAATTAATATCACGGTAAATTCTGAAGTAACCGAACAAACTCAAAGTGAAATGTTTCCAGCTCACGTAAAATGGCTGGAAAAGTATTTTACTAATGGCAAATTTCTGATGTTTGGTCCCTATATTGACACACCCGCTCATGCGGGTGTTATTTTTGCACAGACCAGCAACAGGGATGAGTTGCAGTCTATCCTTGAGGAAGACTGCTATTATCCAGGGTTTGCACGGTATGACGTGCGTGAATTCACGCCTAAGTTCATTGCAGAAAACTTTAACACAGCGATTAAGCAAAACGCTGACGATGTTGAACAGGTGACGCATGCTCAAAAATAAACTGAACAATGGTGTTGAAATCCCCCGTCTGGGGTTCGGTGTCTTCCAGATGAGCGATTCAGGAGTTTGTGAGGCGGCGGTATCCAGTGCTCTGGAGACCGGGTATCGCCTGCTGGATACGGCGTCTGCTTACGAGAACGAAGAGGCGGTGGGTAGCGCAGTCCGGAACAGCGGCATCCCACGATCGGAAATTTTTATTACCACCAAATTGTGGGTTCAGGATACAGGCTATGAGAAAACCAAAGCAGCCTTTTATCGTTCTCTTGACAGACTCAAGATGGACTACCTTGATCTCTACCTGATTCATCAGCCCTATTCTGACGTGCATGGTTCCTGGCGGGCCATGGAAGACCTCTATGAGGAAGGACTTATCAAAGCTATCGGTGTAAGTAACTTTTCACCTGCCAGGCTGGCAGACCTCATTACATTTAACCGTTACCCTCCTGCCGTCAATCAGATTGAAACACATCCTTTTTGCCAGCAAATCATCCCCGCTGAATTTATGAAGGCGCATGGTGTTCAGATTGAAGCATGGGCGCCATTCGCGGAGGGAAAAAATGACATATTCAACAACCCTGTTTTGTCTGCGATTGCTGGCAGATATGGAAAAAGTGTAGCACAGGTCATTCTGCGCTGGCTGTTACAACGGGGAGTGGTTGTCATACCTAAATCTGCCAATCCGGAGCGAATTAAGCAAAACTTTGCTGTGTTTGATTTCTCACTAGATGAAACAAGCATGGAGCAGATTACGACGCTGGATAAGGCCGAACCCTTAATAGTGAATCATGATGACCCGGAGCGGGTGAAGTTTATAGGTACACGTATTTTTCGCACTTAACTCACCATCAATTCGATTCTTTTATCGGCCGGAGGCTCCATGAGCCTTCGATAAATGCAAAAATGACTCCCGGAGGTCCAGTGAAAGAGAAATCTTTCAATATGAAACATCGCAGGGAGGACTTTCAGATCCTTTTTTGCGATATACATGAAGCATTGCTGGCTCAAAGTCAGACTGTCTCACTATCAGCGCTGCGAACCAACATTGAAATTCTGCACCATCTTGGTCGCCATTTCGGATTACCTCATCACTTTTTGACAGTACCTGTACAAGGCAAGCCAGGAAAATTAATCGACGAGTTATTACGTTTCCAGACGGAAAGCAACACGCACTATCGCTATGTCGCCGATCCATTCTTAACTCCGGACTTTGAATCTCGCCTCCGGGTTAACGTCCGCAGGACGCTTATTATCTGTGGTTTTTCCGCTGAGGTAGGGGTGTATTTCACAGCCATAAGCGCAGTACACTCAGGCTTCAGAGTCATCATACCTGTTGACTGCATAGGAAGTCGTTCGCTGCGCACTGAATCGGTAGCTTTAAGACAGCTTGAATCAGCTGGAGTAGAAATCATTTCCCTGTCTACTTTGGCTGCGCTAATGGAACCCGATTTTTCGACCGAAGCGGGTCAATTTGTACTGAAGCAGATGAGCTGTATAAAATATTGAACCTTTAAACTGATGTGCATTTATACGCCAAGAACTATCAAAGTACTGACAGTTTTCTTGCACCAGAAGCGTAAGACTATCCATGGGTTGAGACTTACCATGGATTTCAGAGTCGATTGAGGCCTAACTTTTGAGGGCTGCAACAGCAGCCCTGACATCCAGCTTTGCCGGTTTACTTGGTAGTGAAGCCACCATCAACGGCGATGGCCTGACCAACCACAAATCCTGCCTGTTCGCTACATAACCAAAGTACTGCACTGGCAATTTCATCTGAACGGCCAAGGCGTCCTGCGGGGATCTCTTTTATTACCGCGGCCATATGTTCCGGCGCAGTTGAGAGAGCCCTCTGCACCATCGGGGTCTCGACTGGTCCAGGGCATACCGCATTCACATTAATCCCTATTGGGGCATACTCAAGAGCTGCACTTTTAGTTAGGCCGATGACACCATGCTTCGATGCGGTATAAGCGCCCAGATTGGCAATGCCGGCTAACCCGCTGTTGGAAGAGCAGTTTACGATCGCACCACTTCCTTGCTTACGCATTTGTTTCAGTTCGTGCTTGAGACAGTTCCAGACGCCGCGCAAGTTTACCGCTATAGCTAAATCGAAATCCGCTGCTTGTGCATCGGCAGTGTTTTCCACAGGAACATGTAATCCAGCATTATTGAATGCCAAATCCAGGCTGCCGAATGTCGCCACACACATTTCAACCGCGTTTGCTGCATCACTTTCACTGGTGACATCACAACGTACAGCGACGGCTTTGTAGCCAGCATCTACCAGTTTTTGCGCTTCAGACTCAGCAGCCTTTAAATCCAGATCTGCGAGCACAACAGATGCACCTGATTGCGCAAAAGCGACGGCAGTCGCCAGACCAATTCCGGATGCCGCTCCCGTCACCAATGCAGTCTTCCCATCAAATCTGATATTCATATCTTTACCTTAGAAATAATTATTGCCTGAGCTAATGAAAAAGTATGTTCCGGACATCGTTTTTACCGTCCTGGAGTTGCGTTTTCTTCAGCTGGTATCCAGTCGAAGGTGTATGGGTCCGGCCCACGTCGGCCAGCTTCGTCCTTGTTAAGCTTATCGATTACCAAAAGTTCTTCAGCCGAGAGAGTGAAGTCGAAGACTGATATGTTTTGCGCCATGCGTGCAGGGGATGCTGTTTTCGGGATCACGATGCGACCCTGCTGCAAATGCCAGCGTAAAACGATCTCGGCAGGCGTGCGTCCATGATTTTCTGAAACTCCGGCGAGTGTTGTGTCGTTCAGGACCGCAGCCTGGCCCAGTGGACTCCAGGCCTCAATAGCGATACCTTTTTCGGCGCATACGGTGAAAAGCTCCCGCTTCCCATAATAGGGATGAACCTGAATCTGGTTTACTGAGGGGATGTGTCCGGTCTCGTCGATGATCCGCTGAAGGTGCTCAGGCTGGAAGTTTGATACTCCAGCTGAACGCAGCATTCCTTCATCGATAAGCTGGATCATAGCGCGCCACGTAGAGACATAATCTCCGTCGTAAAGGGTTGGCACAGGCCAGTGCATAAGGAACAAATCGAGCTTATCGACGCCCAGTGAAGTCAGTGTATCCTCAAATGAACGCCGGACATCCTCAGGGCGGTGGTTCCCGTTACCGAGTTTACTGGTCAGGAAAAAATCGCCATGATGCAGGCCCGCTCTAGCAATACCCAGGCCCACACCTTTTTCATTTGCATACATCTGGGCCGTATCGAAATGCCGGTATCCAGCTTCGATTGCAGCCAGCACGCCCTGGGCCGTAACTTCATGGCTTTGTAGGCTATTGTCACGAGGAGCAAGATCCATGGTGCCAAAACCAATCTGTGGAATCATTACACCATCGTTTAATGTGATTTCTGGAATGTCAGGAGTTGTCATTGCGTATATTCCCTTCTGGAACTTAGGTTTAACGTATGTCTATGGTGAACCCCGGCGGAGAGGTAACTTGGGTGGCTAATTCCAGAGCCTCTGGAGAATTGTTGCTCCGGATAAAACAGGAAGTTAGTTATCTACTGTCATGAATTTTGACTAATAATCTAGCCGTTATCGCTTAAATTGCAGTAGTAGGATCCTTTAAAATATTTGTCTAATTCTCCAGATCTACAGAAGAAATGTGGACTTGATGTTGCCTTTAATTCTAGAATTTTAAGTATGAGAGGGGGGAATATGAATAGTTGGGAACCAGGTCGTTTAGAGGCCTGTCGGGCGGAGCTGGTTGAACTTATTGCGCAGGCACAACCTGATGAAGGACAAGTTGAAGTCCGCCCTGGCTTATATCTTAATCGTATCTCATCTCCTCATTATGCCGTTCACGGTATTCTGGAACCATCCTGTTGCGTGGTGGCCGAAGGAAGCAAAGAGGTGATACTGGGAGGGGAATCATTTCACTATGGCGCGGCTCACTACCTGATTGCCACGATGGGTGTACCGGCATTTGCCCGGATCGTAAACGCCAGCCCAGAGAAACCCTATCTGAGTATGCGCTTTCTTCTCGACCCGGCTATAGTCACCTCAGTCATTCTGGATTCAGGAATTATTCGCCAGCATGGTAAATCCTCAGGAGGTGCAAAAGCCGTTGATGTAGGCGTCTTGGGTGTGGACATGCTGGATGCAGCATTACGGCTGGTAAGGGCGTCTAAATCGGCTGATGAGTATCGGGTTTTAAGTCCCTTAATTTTCCGTGAGCTCGTTTATCGCCTTCTGACAAGTTCCCAGACCACCCGATTAAATCAACTAGCTCGTTTCGGTGGTCAGGACCACCGCATGGTAAGAGCAGTCAAGATATTATCAGATCAATATACCCAGCCGCTTCGCATCGAAACAATTGCTCACCAGCTTGGGATGAGCATTTCAGGATTTCATGCTCATTTCAAAGCCGCAACCAATATGTCCCCAGTTCAGTTCCAGAAACAGCTTCGATTGCAGGAGGCCCAACGACTTATGCTGAGTGAAGGCTTCGATGCAGGGCAAGCTGCATATCGTGTTGGTTATGAAGACCAGTCCCATTTCAGTCGCGATTACAAGCGCCAGTATGGCGAACCGCCAGCACGAGATATTGCGCGATTGCGGGAAATAACAGTTCAGAGTATGAACGTTTAATCAAAATATTCGCTGTTATGAGGGCATCTTAATCACTTTGCCGATTAATGAGCTGAAATGCCAATGTCCGCTTCACGCTCAAAGCGGACGTTTTCTCTGGGCAGCCACGAGCTTACATCCAGCGTAAGAAATTGTATGTGAGTAAAATCAAACGTATATGCATGATCTTTATAGAAAATACGTGCGTTTAAAACCCGTTTTTATCGGGCCTAACCCTTTCCCCAAAACAAAAATCAAGCTATTGATAATCAGTAAGTTATGAAAGGGAAGGAGTGGTTGTTTATCAAGTTTAAAACAGCTATTTTATCAATCTATTCATGATATTAGTGACGCTTCTTTAATGTAATGCTGCGCCATATGGAATGGTTCGAAGCCGCTGACCTGATCGTCAAAGGCACCGAATGCGCAATCGCCGCTAAGACCGTGACCTATGACTTCGAACGTCTGATGGAAGGCGCTAAACTGCTGAAATGTTCAGAGTTTAGTGACGCGATCATCAAAAACATGTAATCCAGAATCTGGATTTAAAAACGGGAACCTATGGGTTCCCGTTTTTAATTCATCATGATTATTCCGTGGGGTTGATAAAATTTTCCGAGTGCAATAACCGATTATCTTTCGACCAATAACGACGGTTTACCTCGCCGACATCGACCACCCATTTAAATACTCCCGCGTTGGCCAGCTCTCGACAATACTGATCAAAAAGAGTAACTCCGCTGAAATGGCGCCTGGCGGCAATGCGTGTTAAAGATTCACTGGCGTGCTGAGTGACTTTAATTAATCGTCGCTCACTTTTTAATGATAGATAGGTGTCTGCCGTCGTCACAATTTGCACGTTCCCTGTTGCGACAAAGTATATGTAGTAGGAAATATCGTTTTGTTTTAATTTTGTCAAAAATTGAAGAAAGTCTGACTCACATCTGACTTGCTCAAAAAATCCGTTGAGCATTTCATTAAATTCCATTTTCGTTCCCTGAATATGAATGTTGTATTACGCCTGATATTTTTTACTGAAATGAATGATTAGATAGTCGCCAATTACAAAATAGAATAAAAATATCGTCACCATTCCGTTTTTAAGGGAAGGGATCAATAGGAATAATGCTTAGATTGTTACTTAATGTTTCTATTGTGGCGATGATTTTGATGGCTTGCAAGCGATGAACATCCTAAACTGGTGGGATTAACATAAGGAGATAGCAATGTTAGAAGGGTACTTCGATCTAGACAACGCCACTGGCGCTGACGCCTCTGAAAACCGTAAGCGCTTGCTGGCTGTTCAAGCCGCGTTAGAGATATCTAAAGCGTCGGTTTCAGCCTCCACCGCAAACTCTGGGATCCGCTCCCAGATGGACCTGCGCAACGTTTCGCAGGAAGTTGCGGCGCTGGCCGATGCTATCCAGGATGCGCTGGAAATCGGTGAGTAATTACCGTTGCCGCCTTCGGGCGGCTATCTCCATTTTTCCCTCTTTGCAAAGCTGGATATAAAACAACCAACTTCTCCAATCTTTTCCCCGCGAATCGATTTATGATAAATCAGAGAAGATGATCGGTTACGACGTGACTTACCGCATCGGCGATTCAGCAGGGCAAATCCCGAAAGGAAAAAGCCCCCGGCATGCAGCTCCCACTCGATGGTAAAGGCCTGTCAGTTTTGAATGATGTTTATCGGCTAAATCGATGCCCCGTGATTTTTTATAATCAGGGCGTTTTATCTTCAGAGCCTATTAACTCCAGCCTTGTTTACTGCGACGGGTATAAGGTAGTACGGATAATAAAGCCAGAACCGCTAATACCATTCCAATCCATAAAGCTGAACGTAAACCAAATCCTGACGAAATGGCCATTCCACCTAAATAAGAACCACCACCTAATCCAATATTGATAACGGAAGTATGAACGGCATTGACCATTGGGCCTGGATGCGCCACGCTGACAATTCTTGCCATCATTGCCGGATTCATCGGTACGCCTGATAGGCCGATGAGTATGACAGCCAGAATAGCAATAACCTGATATTGCACAAATAGTGCCATGCCGAGCAAGGAAATAGTTAATATTGTTAAGCCGACAACCATAACAGCTAAACTATGACGATATGCAAGACGTCCCGTTACCATATTTCCGATAATATTGGCTAACCCATAAAGCATCAGAATGAAGGGCACTGTCTGCATTGTAAATCCACTGACATCAGTCAGTACGGGAACAAAATAACTGAATGCCGCAAAACTTGCGCCCAAAATCAAACAACTGGTTGCACAGGCTTTCCAATAGGCTTTATTTCTAAATGCCTTAATCTCTTCAGCCATCTTGATAGCACTGCCGCCGCTCATTTGTGGCAATAAGCGTACTAATGCTAACAGGCATATGAGAACCAGGACCGCGACCAGACCAAAACTCATTTTCCAGCCCCAGTACTGGTCTATGATGGTCGCGATAGGTACACCAAAGACATTGGATACCATAAAACCTGCGATCACTATTGATGCGGCACGAGGGCGATTTTCTACAGATACAAGAGCCATGCTTGTCGCGAGTGAAAGACTTAAACATCCTGCACACAAAATACCTGTCACGATTCGAATGGCAACTAACACATTGTAATCAGAAACAAAGACGCTAAATCCTTGTACGATAACATATAACCCTAACAGCCATAATAACGTTGCGCGATAGGGGGCTTTAAACTTAAGAAAGGCGTAGGTTAATACCGGGCCACCTAGCATTACACCGAATGCATAATATGAAATCAAATGTCCGACTTCACCGACTGTAACACCAAATGCTTCAGATAGCGTGGTCATCATACCCGCCACCATTAACTCTGCTGTACCTAATGAAAAAATAGCTAACCCTAAAATATACACGACTAATGGCATGGCTTTTTATTTTCCCCTTGTATTGGAATGATCGTTACAAAAATGGATGTAAGTAATTATTGCATTTTTACGTTTGAATTTATAAGTTGATTAACAGACCAGCGACAACATCTTCGAGGATTTTTCTATCTGAAATATTTTTATTCAGTACACGTAAACCGTAGTAGCCTGCCATAAAGCCTCTCGCCATTTCGACGGCTGATGCTTTACTGTTTAGTTCACCGCTTCGTTGACCTTCAATAAATACCGCTACCAGCGTTTGTTCTAAATGCTGACGATATTCATTATTCAGGCTAGCAACGGCTTCATCTTTACTGCCCATCTCCAGGGCTGAAAATAAGACCATCGCATCATGCTGCTCTGGCTGAGAAAGATCTTCGGCAATACCCCAAAGCAGAAGGGTATGCAGTCGCTCTTTTACCAGGCCTGATTGTGTGAGTATTGTTAACTGTGCTGACATAGTTTGTTCATGGCTGCGCAACAACGCTTGCTCGTAAAGAGCTTGCTTGCTACCAAAGGCATTATATAAGCTTCCCCGCCCTAATCCCGTACCATTGCATAAATCTTGCGCAGAGGTGCCTGCATAACCATTGGCGCTGAAAACAGCGACGGCAGCATCAATGACATCCTGATCTTCGAACTTTCGTGGACGACCTGGAAAGGTTGGTTTTTCAGCACTCATAGAGATGGGGGGCTTGAAATGAGTTGATGCGGCATAGTATTGATTATGGAACGATCAGTCAAATAATTTTCATAAAAAAATCAGCAGTCTTTTTATCTCCTCTGCAAAGCGAGGCCCTGCCAAACTGGCTATAAAAAATCAGCTATAACCCATCAGGATTTAAGTTTGAACCCTATTCTCGCGGTATAACCACCTCGACAAACCTTCGCGGTGACATGCATATTAACCCCGGCGCTCCTGGCCTGAACCCAAAATTACATGATTGTTTTTTGCACACCTGATAACGAAAAGTTGAATATTATTTATATAAAAGATGATTAAGATTTACCTGTACCTTCAACTACAGGAAGAAATAAATGAACAAATTCGTTACCCTGACATTGTTATCATCCTCTGTCTTTGCACCTGCTGCATTTAGCGCTCCTGCTGGCACACTTAGCGTTCATATTCTGAACCAACAAACGGGGATTCCTTCAAAAGCGGTTACTGTTACGTTGGAAAAGCAGAACCCGGCTGGCTGGGATATGCTTGCGAAAGGTAAAACCGATAATGATGGCCGCATCAAGTCTCTGTATCCTGATAATCAGGACATGCAACCTGGGGTGTACAAAGTCACATTCAAAACGGGAGATTATTTTAAGAGTGAGAAGCTGTCTTCATTCTTCCCGGAAGTGCCGGTGTTATTTACGGTGACAAAGATGAATGAGAAGCTTCATATCCCGCTCTTACTTAGTCAGTATGGGTACTCCACCTATAAGGGAAGCTAATATTTACTTCTCCGAAAAAACGCATATCAAGGGCCTTAGCGCTTAAGGCCTGCCCGAATCTACCCCCGCTATTGCAGTTATCAAACGAGTAACAAATGCGTTACCAGGATTGATCGCTTTCTCTTCTGCTCTCAAGTGGTACACTAAAAATGTGATTTCAATCATGACCTGCGTAAAAACAAAAAAGAGATACTGCTATGCAACATATCATTGAAGGATTCCTCAACTTCCAGAAAGATGTTTTTCCAGAGCGTAAGGAACTCTTCCGCAGTCTGGCTTCCAGTCAGAATCCAAAAGCACTTTTCATCTCCTGTTCAGATAGCCGTCTGGTGCCGGAACTGGTCACACAGCAAGAGCCGGGCCAGCTGTTTGTAATCCGCAACGCGGGTAACATCGTGCCTTCTTTCGGCCCCGAACCCGGCGGCGTGTCGGCGACGATTGAGTACGCGGTGGTTGCATTAGGGGTGACGGATATTGTCATCTGCGGCCACTCCAACTGTGGCGCGATGAAAGCTATCGCCACCTGCCAGTGCCTGGATCCGATGCCTGCCGTTTCGCATTGGTTGCGTTACTCGGACGCCGCAAAAGCGGTCGTTGAGAAGAAAACCTTTGAGAATGAAACGGATAAAGTTAACGCGATGGTCGAAGAGAACGTTATTGCTCAATTGAACAATATCAAAACTCACCCATCCGTAGCGGTAGGTCTGCGTGACGGGGCAATCCGTTTGCACGGTTGGGTCTACGATATTGAGAGCGGAGCGATTCGCGCGCTGGATAAGAACAGCAAATCATTCGTCTCGCTGGCAGAAAACCCGAGCGTTTTCTTCGAGTAGGCTAGCCTTTCTTAATCAACTTTAGCACTCCGCGTCGTGGTGTACGTTGCGCAGTGTTATTGGTAATCACATAGAGAAATGGACGCCAGGCCATAGCAATATCTCCCGTTAGCGATGTATTAAACATGGCAAAACGGGCCGGCCGGGCACTCCAACAAAAGTATGAAACTGTCTGATATCCTTCAGGCATTCTCGCGATTGCCAAAATAAAAACGGGAGTCTCAGACTCCCGTTTTTTTGTGCTTAACTCACTACCACCCGCACACGTCGTGTTCGTTTTCGGTATCGTAAGCACGAACGGTATTGATCAAATCTTTAACAACGTCAGCCGCAACATCAGGGATCAGCAGTTCCATCGGTGTTTCAGTTTCGTAATCAACAGAAATACCGTTGCTGTTGTTGGTGATGGTCACCGTGTAGGTTGCCTTGCCCATTTTATTGCCCCTTGTGCGAATTAACGACTTTGCCCAGACCTTTTCCCTCAAGCGTCGCGTCCGGATCGGCAAAGAAATCGATATTAAAGTAAGTATCATCGGTCAGTATTTCGATACGGTGCCATTTTTGCGGTGGAGAGATACCAAAGGAGCCGGCTTCAATGACCACTTCGACATCCGGCTCGGTTGCATCGCCGTCAGGAAAACCGAAATAGCGGACGGCTCCCTGCATCACAGAAAGACGACCATAAACATGGGCCTTGGTGTTGTGATGAGTGAAGAGGGCTTTCGGCGCGGTATCTTTGGTCCAGAACGGTGTCGAACGCGAATGAACAAAATTTTCAGGAATGCGTAACATAGATGGCTCCTTACTACATGGCTTTACAGGCCTATAGAGATTTCAGCACATCAGCTTCGACGAAGAAGTCGATGTTAAATACGGTGTCGTCGGTCATCGTTTCGATGTAATGCCATTTCTCTGGCGGAAAAACGCCAAAGTGACCGGCTTCTATAATCAGTTCACTTTCCGGTTCGGGTGACGTTTCAGACGCGAAACCCAGATAGCGAATCGACCCTTGATGAACGGAGAGTCGTGGATAAACTCCCTGGCGCGTCCCTTTATCGAGGTGACGCTGGAAAATACCGGCTGGCGCCGTGTCCTTGTTCCAGAACGGCGTGGAACGGGTATGAATACAACTTTGCGGAATGCGTAGCATGTTTTCCCCCTATACGTTGAATGTATTAAATCACAAATTTAGTGAGCTGTTTATCGGAAAATGCATTTTAAATACAACTTACGGTTAGGGTTAAATTTATGATCTTTTTACCAGCGGCTTTGTGAAAGTCCGGCAACAAAAAACATTCAATTTATGCTTCATTAATGTTACAAATACAGCGAAATATTGTGAGAACAGCGTCGGGAGGATACGATGATTCTTGAGAAACTGCGGACGCCGAATGGCAAAAAATTTCTGCTTTCCGCTTTAGTGGTATTTGTTATTGCCGTCATAGTGGTGGGACGGGCGACCTTTGGTGGTGTAGTCAGCGAATATAATTTACCGTATTCGCAATGGACGACGAGCATGTTTGTACTGCAAGGTGCCATGGTCATGGTTTACAGTTCGATTTTTACGGTGCTCTTTTCGATCCCGCTCGCCTTTTTATTTTTAGGCTCTGAAATCCAGCGTTAATTCTGACAGGCGAGTATCCTGCTCGCCTTCCTGAAATCCTATTGCCATTGTGAACAAAGCCTGACACGATCAAATCCCCGCTTGCGGTATTAATCACCCATAATGATTCAGATACGAAATGAAAACGTACCGTGACGCCTCGATGAGTCACGTAGGTGGCGTTTCAAGGATTTAACCCATCGGTACGGGGTATCAGTGAGAATTATTCAGGATAGTCTACGCAAAAAACAATCTCTCGTTGCATCGGCAGCGGTGACCTGTCTGCTTGTTTGTACAGCCATTTTTTTCTTCTACCAGCGCTCTGTCGCGCGAGTTAACGAAGGTATAAACGCGCTACAAAGCCAAATGGTGTCAATGTTTAATGACAATGAGTTGATGGCAGAGGCGACGGGCGTGCGCTATCAGCAGATCAGCCGTCATCGCTTGTGCGGTGATGACTCGTTGTTTATTCCCCGAGGAGATGCATGGGGGATAAATGCCGATCCCAACGCTTTTGATACCGAACACGGCACATTAATCACCAGGAAACCTGATGACAGCGCTCGCTGTATCTACACTGCTGCCGAATACATACGAAGCAAAGTCCGGGCGTTGAACCCCGAACAGCACGATATTCATCGCTATCTTATCGCCAATGATGGCCGCTGGTTTTACTGGTTTAACCCAGCCGATTCCGCGCCATTTAATTTTGAGACTTCGCAAATGGCGAAAAACCCTCGTCATTTTTTTAGCGAGCCGGAAATGTTTTATGACCGTGTCTTGCAAAAAAGCTTACGTAAAAAGTCGCAGAGTGCGACTCAATTTTACGGTGATAAAATTACCGGTGACCTGGGATATAGTATCGTCAGCTACATCTACGATCTTTCAGCAGGCGAGCCAAGCAATAATATTGTGGCTTATCTTGTCTACGATCTTTCGCGTGCCGAAATTCGACGAATGCTCATGTCGGCATTTAATCACCAGATACCTGAAGGATTAATTCTTGGACTCCAGAGCCGTCAGACCGGGGAATTGCTGTGTATTGTCGGTAATTGCGATTGGTTTGATAACTATCGAATTCATCAAATATCTTTACGCTACGAAATCAAATACGCGCAGCCTGTCTGGCTTTTTGTGACTCAGGATTTCTGGGCATTAATGATGTTGGTTCTGGCCCCCGTGCTATTGGTTCTGCTGTTCCTGTTTTTCCGTTTTCACTTAAATCGAGCGGACTTACGTTTCTACCGTGACCCGCTGACAGGCTGCTTTACGAGGAATATTTTTGCCCTTGTCCAGCAGCGTTCATTGCCGTTTAGTACGGTGATCCTTTTCGACTGTAACAAGTTTAAAGCCATTAACGATAACTATGGGCATACGGCTGGAGACAAAGCGCTACAAGCCATCTCAGAGTGTATGCTGACAGACGTTCGCGCCAATGCTGATTGGGTTATCCGCAGCGGCGGTGATGAATTTATTATCCTGCTAAACCGCACGGATATTGCGCATACGCACATGATTGCTGAACGAATTGCGGCCAGGATTGCCGTTTATCCCTTTAGCCCGCAAGGGCATCCGGTACCCTTATCGGTATCCTGGGGCGTTGCGCCGTGCGTGGACTCACTGGATGATGCTATTGGGCAGGCTGATGCGCAGATGTATGAGATGAAGAAAAAACACGGAGAAGGGCGATAAGCCGGTAAATATCCGGCTTATCATTGCATTACCACCAACCAAACTCCACACCCACTACGGTAATGATGGCGATGGCTAACATGATTATCGTGGTCTTTCTCATTGTGCTCCTCCTGGCAGCGCATAGCCGCCAATAAAGAACCAACCCAGAAAGACAACCGCGATAAAGAAAATAACGATAGGGAAGGCGATACCCAATCTCATGGTGACATCCTGATTGTTATCAATAGACAGCGCGTATAATACTGTAATTACCCCAGTCGCTGTGCGCTAATTTCCGGGCGATGGCGAAATTTTTTGTCCTGATACATCTCGCTATCGGCAGCACGCAGCGCAGCGTCTGGATTCATTTCATTGGGATCTACCACCACCGTGCCAATACTGGCGCCAGGATAATGAATAATTGTGTCGCCCAACAGATAATCACCAATCAGGAGCTTGCGCAGCGTTTGACTAAACTGTTCAAGCTGTTCAGTCGTACGTGAGAGTGTTGCGACCATAAACTCATCACCCCCTAATCGACCCAACTGGTCCTCAGCAGTAATGCCTAATTTCAGCCGCTGCCCAACCTGCTGTAAAAATGCATCGCCCGCCTGGTGCCCATAACAATCGTTGATCATCTTAAATTTATCGAGATCGATAAAGGCGAGCAGTACCGAATGGTTTAAATGACGTGCCAGCGAGAATAAGACTTCCAGATTCTCAAATACGGCGCGACGGTTTGGTAAGCCGGTCAACACGTCGGTGTAAGAGTGGTAAATAAGCGCCGCGTTCGCTTCCTGCAGTTGCGCCACCAAAGATTCTTTTTCGATGTAGCGCGCGATGATACTCGCGAACAGCGCAAGCACATGTTCACTGTTAAAGCTCAGTGGTTTTTGCGCAGTGCTGGTGGCACAAAGCGTTCCGTACAATGAACCATCGGTCAGATGAATTGGCGTGCTGAGGAAGGTGGTGATCCCTAACGCTTTTGCCGCATCGCAATCACTCCACTGATCTGGAACGTGGTCGCTGTAGAAGCAATGATCGTCCATCGCACGCTTGCACAGCGTATCGCCCCACGGTACGGATAAATTCTCCGGGATGGTCATCTCACCGCTGTTACGCGAATAAACAATATGCTGCAGTTGAGCCTCGGTATCAATTTTCGTCAGATAGGTTGATTCCATATTGGTGACCAATCCCAGCATCTCAAGCAGTTGTCGAACAAGGCCTTCCAGCGACTGTTCAGTGGCAAGTGTTTGCGACACTCGTGCAAGAATGATATCTGACATGAAAACGAAGGCCCTCAACGATAATGTGTTTGATAGTGTATGATCCTAAACGAAACTGGATTCACTAAATTTTATACATTATGTATCGAGAAGGTAAGCGTTGTGTGACCAAAAGGTGGCATATCGTAGGTTGGTGGCTTGTTGTAGCAGATAAAAAAAAGCCCCATCGGGGGCGATGGGGCAAAAATAACTCATTGATTATGGAATGTTCTGTTCTCTGGTCAGTAGAGAACGAGACAGATAATACGTCGCAAAAGTGTAGTTAAATTGAAGAAATTATGGAGTTTAAAGCTAAACTCTCGCCAGAAACTATGGAGATAAAATGTTGAATCGTGTGTGCTTACTCTTCCCGTTATTCCTGATCGGCTGCGCAACACATGCCGAACCAGAGGCGCCTAAACCACCACAGATCGGTATGGCCAATCCTGCTGCTGTTTACTGCCAGCAGAAGGGCGGAGAAAGCCTCCGCCAGGTCAATGCGCAGGGTGAATCAAGCCTTTGTAAGCTGCCCAATGGTGAAACCATTGAGGAATGGGCGCTATGGCGTCGCGATCACCCACAGAATAAATGACAGTAAATTATCCTTCCAGTACACTACGCCTCTAAGATAATTCTGATTAACGAGAGATGTATGTATTCGCTTAAACCGGGCACCACCGCCATCATCATCGGTGCCCGCACTCCTGTCGGCCGCGCTAATATTGGTAAGAGCGTGGAACTGTTTGCACTGATTAATCCAGGCGAACGCTGTTTGAATCCGGTTAATGGCGTGATGACAGAGCTGGCTGCTGACGCACCTCGCTCGCTGTGGTTGGTTACCGGGGATGTCAGTGCGAGTGAAAACCAGTATGGTTTTGCGTTTGTGCGAGCGGAATATTTGCTACCGTTAACGCCCGATGTGCTACCGGCAAAAGAACGCGTTGCGCTGATAGGGTAACGCGACGACAGATGACGTCGCGTCGTAGTGAGTTACAGATTCTTCAGCCAGTCGGCGAGCACCCGTGCGTGATTTTGCGTGGTGTTAGTGGCGGCGTAAATCAGCGTCAGCCCCTTATCTTGCGCAATTTTAGCCAGGCGCTGGCCCTCTTCACGATGGTGTGAAAGCTCTTCGCGATAGTGCTGGCAAAAGGTGGCAAAGTCGATAACTTCACCGTGGTAGGCTTTGCGAAGCTCGGCTGACGGGGTGAGGTCTTTGCACCACTCATCGAAGATAAGCGCCTCCTTTTTAATGCCACGCGGCCAAAGTCTATCAACCAGAATACGGTAGCCGTCATCGGATGCGGCGGCGTCATAAACGCGTTTACACTGGATCATATCCTTCCTCCCTTTATCCTTTTTTGACCATACCACAAAGAATCGTCGGGTTCGCTATCAGGGTGTTGCTATTCGGTCCACAGATCGCTAATGTGAGGCTCCTTATGCCGTTCGTAATCGTCTGTACATAAGGACCTCCATGGAAAACGCAGCTGTGACCCCCTCTCTTCGTATCGCTCTGGTGGGCGACTATAATGCCGATGTGATTGCGCATCAGGCGATTCCTTTGGCTATTGATGACGCGGCTGCGGTACTGGAACTGACCGTCGAATACCATTGGTTGCCCACTCAGGATATTAAAAGCGCTGAGGATTTGGCCGACTATAATGCCATCTGGTTGGTGCCAGCCAGCCCTTATCAGAATATGGAAGGCGCGCTGACGGCAGTACGTTACGCCCGCGAAAATAGCGTGCCGTTCCTCGGAACCTGTGGTGGTTTTCAACATGCGATTGTGGAGTACGCGCGTAATGTGATGGGCTGGCAAGATGCCGCACACGCTGAAACAGATACCGAGGGGCGTATGGTGATTGCGCCGCTAACCTGTTCGCTGGTGGAGAAAACCGACACCATCGAACTGCGTGCCAATACCCTGATTGCTCGCGCTTACGGACGTGACAGTATTGAAGAGGGTTACCACTGTAACTACGGTATTTCCCCTGAGTTTGCTGCCGAACTGGATGTTCAACCGCTGCGAGTGACCGGTTGGGATGATAATGGCGATATCCGCGCAGTCGAGTTGGTGACGCATCCTTTCTTTGTCGCGACGCTGTTCCAACACGAGCGTAATGCCCTGGCCGGTCGCCCAGCGCCGTTAGTTCAGGCTTTCCTGCACACCGCGGCACAGTAATAAATGCAATTCCCGGCAGCGATGCCGGGAATATCACGAAGGGTTCGGTGTAATACCACGTTAGGAAAGAATTTAACGGGGCATCTCTCTATCACGTCCCGCTAACCCGCCAAATACTGCCATCGCGAGTGCAATCACCGCCACGCCAATCAGCGAAATATGCCATGCACCGCTGGCATCGTGAATTTTCCCCATCAGCGGTGGCCCGCAGGCTGCCAGCAAATACCCCACAGCCTGAGCCATACCGGAGAGCGCGGCGGCCTGATGCGCCGAGCTGGCGCGCAGCCCAATAAAAGTCAGACCCAGAATCATCGTTGCGCCGGAGCCAAAACCAAAGACAATGGTCCAGACCACCGCTTGTGATGGAAACAGCGTATAGCCTAGCGCGCTGACGGCACACATTAGCGCTGCAAGAATGGCAATTCCGCGCTGATCTTTTAAGCGATGCAGAATCAGCGGCACCACAAAGCCCGGTGCGGCTGTCGCCAGCTGGAGTAAGCCGTGCAACGAACCGGCCTGTGCTTCACTGTAGCCCTGGCTTATCAGAATGGCCGGCAGCCAGCCAATAATCACATAATAAACCAGCGAGTTCAGGCCGAGGAACAACGTGACCTGCCAGGCCAGCGCGGAACGCCAGATCCCGCGATTGTGCGCCGCACCGCTACTGGAAACCGTGGTGGCCTGCGTTGCTCGCCACTGAGGTAACCAGAACAGCATTGCTAGCAGTGGGAAGACCATCAACGTCAGCAGTGCACCGCGCCAGCCAAATCCGCTCAGGGCGATCGGTACGACCAGGGCGGAACCGAGCGCGGCGGCGGCCCCCATGGTTACCGAATACGCGCCGGTAAATTTGGCAACCTGGGTGGAAAAATCACGTTTTATCAAGCCCGGCAGCAGGACGTTGCCGAGCGCTATCCCGCAACCAATGACCGCCGTACCGATAAACATCAGCGCAACTGAGGGGAGGGAGCGAATGGCGATCCCGGCACAAATCAGCCCCATGGCGATAAACAGACTTCGCTCCATCCCAAGTCGGCGGGCAATGCCCGCCGCCAGAGGGGACACCAGCCCGAAGGCTAATAACGGCAGGGTGGTTAGCAGCCCGGTCTGGGCGGTCGTTAAACCATAGTCGGCACGGATGGCATCAAGCAGAGGTGCTGCGCCCGTAAAGGTCACGCGTAGCGTGGAGGCAATCAGCAAGATCCCAACAATCAACAACCCGCGTTGGCTGGAAGAAGAGGATAAGTAAGACATCATTTACTCAACAAAGAAATGGGAAGACAACGATACCTGTTTTTGCCTTTGTTGAAATCAAGCTAAAATGACAGATTATCGCTAAGTTCGGACAAAATCATGTTGGGATTAGGTTTAGACGGTTATCACCCGGATAGCCATCAGGATGCCGCCGTGGCCTTTGGTATTCAGGTCATGGAAAGTGAGCAGCATATTCCAGTGCATCAGCATCGTAAAGGACAGCTGATCCTGGCGTTGCATGGCGCAATAACCTGCGAAGTGGAAAATGCGCTGTGGATGGTACCACCGCAATTTGCGGTATGGGTTCCAGGTGAAGTGCCGCACAGTAATCGTGCTACGCCACAAGCGGAGCTGTGCTTTTTATTTATTGAGCCGGGTTGCGCGCGCATGCCCGAACATTGCTGTACGTTAAAAATTTCGCCGTTGGTACGTGAGCTAATTCTGGCGTTGGCGCTGCGAGATGAAGCGTCACGTCAAACGCCTGAAACCGAGCGCCTTGTGCAGGTATTGTTTGATGAGCTTCCCCAGCAGCCGGAGCAGCAGCTACAGTTACCGGTATCGGCGCATCCCAAAATTCGCCAGATGGTCGAGATGATGGAGCGTGAGCCTGCGCATTGGCAGACGCTGACGCAGTGGGCCGGACGTTTTGCGATGAGTGAACGCAACCTGGCGCGGCTGGTGGTCAAGGAGACTGGCCTGAACTTCCGCCGCTGGCGGCATCAGCTGCAACTCATCCTTGCGTTACAAATGCTGGTGCGTGGGATGAGCGTGCAGCAGGCGGCATTGTCGCTGGGTTACGATTCGACCACCGCCTTTATCACCATGTTCCGCAAAGGTCTCGGCCAGACGCCTGGGCGTTATCTGGCCTCACTCACTACGACTTCCCAATAAGCAGCGATACCAGCCCGGCGGCAATCAGTGGCCCGACGGGCACCCCCCGGAATAAGGCCACGCCCAGTACGGTACCAATGAGTAGCCCGGCCACTAGATGTGGCTGGCTTCCCATCAGCGTAACGCCACGCCCACCCAGCCACGAAACAAACACGCCGACGGCGATAGCCACCAGTGATTTCCAGTTGGCAAATGAGTGCAGCAGCGTGGTGGCAGGCAGCGTACCGCTGGCAATAGGTGCCATCACGCTGATGGTCAGAATAATAATCCCGATGCTCAGCCCCTGTTTTTCGACCCAAGGGAAAAAAGTGCTGAGCGGTGTGACTCGAATAATAATCAAAACCAGGATAGAAACGGCGACGGTGGTGTTATGGCTGACAAAGCCAAGTGCCGCCAAACCCAGCAGAATAATCAGGGTGGTATCGAGCATAGAGAGGTAATCCTTGCCAAAAAGAGAAAATGCCTGTTTGAATGCTATCGCGGCCTTAAGAGCGTGACGCCGGGGCGCCATGCTCTTAAGGCCGTGTGCTTCAATCCGTTTACTGTACGCAAGTTGCGCACAGTAAACAGGTCTTTTTCAACTTTCGCCGTGGATTTCAGGCATTTGCCTGATTATCTTACTAATTTCGTGACTAACGGGCTGCCTTCGCGAATAAACAGGGGAATCGTCTCCAGTGTGGCGGCGACGGTCACTCGTTGCCCGCCCTGATAGCGTTCACCGTCCAGGCTGACCCAGCAGTGCCCCCCTGGTAACCAGACTTCGCGTTGGCGCTGGCCTGCCTGCATCACCGGTGCAACCAGTAAATCCTCACCAAACAGATATTGATCTTCTGTCTGCCAGCTTTGAGGTTCGTCCGGGTAGTGCCAGAACATCGGACGCATCAGCGGATCACCATGATTGTGTGCGTTCTCATACAACTTATCGATATACGGGCGTAGCGTTTCGCGCACGCCAAGCCAGTGCTGCATGATGGCGTAGTTTTCTTCGCCGTAGCTCCACAGCTCGTTGGGTGAGCCGCTATCACATTGTGGAATACCGTTGCGGTAGCTTTCTGCGGGCTGAACGCGAGGTTCGCGGTAACCGTGCATCCGCAATACCGGGCAGAATACTGCCCACTGGAACCAGCGGATCAGCAGTTCATGGAATGCTGGGTCGTGAATGTTGCCGCCCTGGAATCCGCCGATATCGGTGGTCCACCAAGGGATCCCCGCCAGTCCCATATTGAGACCTGCGGCAAGCTGATTGCGAAAAGCATGGAAAGACGAGTGTACGTCGCCTGACCAGGCGAGCACGCCATAGCGCTGACTTCCCGCCCAGCTACAGCGCACCAGGTTAACAATCTCCTTTTCCCCTGCATCGTGCAGACCGTCGTAGAACCCCTGGGCGAAATCACGCGGATAGCGGTTGCCGACCTCCAGCACCGGACCTGCGTGATAGCGGTAGTTATCAAAATCGTACGCGCGATATTCCGGCTCCGCTTCATCCAACCAGAACAGCTTAATGCCAAGGTCGTAGTAGTTCTTTTTAACGGTTTCCCAAACAAACTGCCGTGCTTGCGGATGAGTGGCATCATAGAAGGTGGTGTTACCCATAAAATCGAGGTTGACCTGTACGCCACGGTCGCTGGTGACCAGCCAGCCTTTCGCCTTCATCTGTGGGAAGAGTGGGCTGCGGGCTTCTACCGTCGGCCAGACGGACACCATCAGTTTAATGCCGAGAGATTCCAGTTCTTCAACCATGGCTTTTGGGTCTGGCCAGTCAACCGGATCAAAACACCAGGTGCCCTGATTCGGCCAGTGGAAGAAATCAATAACCATCACGGACAACGGCAGATGTCGGCGGTGATACTCGCGCGCCACCTCCAGCACCTCCTGTTGGTTGCGGTAGCGCAATTTGCACTGCCACAATCCGCTGATGAATTCAGGGGCGGGCGGGGGAGTCCCGGTCGCACTGGCGTACTGACGGGTCACCTGCGCGACGCTGTCGCCTGCCGTTATCCAGTAATCCATCTCTTCAGTCACCCGTGCGGTCCATACGGTGTGGTTTTTCGCCAGTACCGCTTCACCAATGGCTGGGTTGTTCCATAACAGGCCGTAGCCAAGATTCGATTGCAGGAACGGCACGCTGGCTTGTGAATTGCGTTGCGCCAGCTCCAGTGAACAGCCTTTAAGATCCAGCCACGGCTGTTGGTACTGGCCCATGCCATAAAATCGTTCACCGTCGCGAGCTTCAAAACGTACCGTGAGCTGATATTTTCCACCGGGGAGCGGTTTGAATTCCCGTCCATCAAGCTTCAATGCGCTGACGTACTTGTCCTGACTTTTTTCGCTGGCGCCAATGCCAACGGTCGAACGCTGACGCCACATTTCTTCCAGCAACAACTCGCCACGCTGGTTGTAGAATGCCAGTTGGCCTTTCAGGTTTAGCACCGCACTGATATTGCCGTGAGTTAAGGTCAGCGTTTCCGCATCTTGCACAATGGTGGTTTGGCCGTTCACGGATGACAGTAGCGCATGGGCTTCATCATTAAAGCGCGGCGCGCAGGTAGCACGAACGCGCAGGCTATGTTCACCCCAGGGCTCGATGCGCAGAATCTGTCGTTCAAATCGCCATTCGATGGCGTTAGCGTGCTGAATTAGTTCGCTCATTGTGGGCTCATCCTTTTACGAGAGATTGGTTTTTCGCGAGATTAATGGTGTGCATTGTCTGATCATCTAACTTGTACCAGCGCAGCGTCACGAAGGCGCCCAGCGACAATAGCCCCGGTACAATCGTAAAGAGGGCCACGATGCTGTGCATCGCCAGCGATGTTTGATCCGGCGCATTGGCCACATAACCACTAAAGCCCAGCGTCCAGCCGACGATCGCGCCGCTAAGCGCCATACCCAGCTTAAGCACGGCAAGGAAGGTTGAGAAAATTACCCCGTCCATCCGTTTGCCCTGACGCCATTCGGCGTAATCGGCAACGTCGGCCATCATGACCCACATCAGAGTGGTGGTAGATTGATAAAGCGTGGAGACAATAAACGTCAGCGGTACCAGGACGTATACGGATTTCGGCGCGAAGAACAGGCCGATGCTGAGCAGGCCCGCCAGTACGGCGCAATAGCCAAACATCTGTACTTTGTTGGCATCGCGCGTCAGGCGTTTCGCCAGCACGCTACCAGCTGCTTTGCCGATAATATGTGCGGCCAGCATCCACATAAAATAGGCAGCGCTGCCGAGATAGTAAGTGACGAAGTACATCATTGCGCCCAGACGAATCACGCCAAAGCCAATGTTGGTCATCACCAGAACCGCCACCACGCGCCATTGATCGTTACGCAGTAGATCGCGTAATTCGGCGAGGTAATTATTGTGCGTCGCCGGGGCTTTAATACGCTCGCGAGTATTGGCAAAGCAGATCCAGAACATCGCCACCGCCACGCAGGACATAATGGCCATCGCCCAGCGATATCCGGCCAGTTTATCGGCACCGCCCAGGAACTCCGCCAGCGGCATCATAAAGAATGTCGATAACGCGCCGCCTAGCGTGGCAAGGAAAAAACGCCACGACTGCAAGGAGATTCGTTCATTGTTATCGGGCGTTATGACCGCCCCCATTGAGCAATAGGGAATGTTGATGGCGGTGTACATCAGCATCATGAAGGTATAGCTGACGCTGGCGAAAATCATTTTCCCCGTCATATCCAGGGATTCAGGTACGGCATAGGTGAGCAGACAACTTGCGCCGAATGGCAGCGCCAGCCACAGCATCCACGGGCGGAATTTGCCCCAGCGTGAGCGGGTTCGGTCAGCCATATAACCCATCGCCGGATCGATAATCGCATCCGCCGTGCGGGCGAGCAGGAACATGGTGCCGACGAAAGCAGCTGGCAGGCCGACCACATCGGTATAGTAAAATGTGAGAAAAATAATGACGTTATCCAGCCCAATATGGCTGGCCATATCGCCTAATCCATAGCTGATCTTTTCTTTACGGGTAACTTTTGTATTCATCATGTCACCTGGCGTCGTTAAGGTACGAGAGTAGGGGAAAACGCCATATAGTGTGAATGAGGAAGGGAGGTTAACAATTGCGATATTCGGTATCAGGCTTACGTAAAATGCTTTACGTGATACCGGTAACAAAAATGCGCAACGTTAAAGCAACAATTCATTTGCCTGAATTAACCAGGCAAATGAATGTATTAGGCTAAGTTTAAGGTGGGTTAGCTTTCGCGGTGGAAAGCCGCAAGCTCAGGTTGGGCAATGCGCAGGTAATCTTGCGTATTCAGGATGACTGATTTATCCAGGCTGCCGGCGTTAAAGGCTATCTCGTCAAAACGCTCGAACAGTAAAGGATCGGCAACCAGACGCAGCGCGTTGTGGAAACTGAACGGTGGGATTGCGCCGAAGACGCATGCGGTGAGGGCGTCGACCTCAGCCGGGCTTGCCAGTGACGCCTTTAATCCCCCAATATGCCGCGCGAGCCTGGCAAGATCCGCTTGCTGATCGGCAGGCAGGATGGCAAGCACGTGCTGGTTCACACCATTGCCTTTCACTTTACACACCAGCGCTTTTGCGCCCTGACCCAACGCTGTACCCCGAATCTCGGAAACGGCTTCGCATTTCCCAACCGCCTCGTGTTCCATGACGCGATAGCGTGCAAGTTGTGCGTCGAGCAACGCCAACAGGCGTTGATGAATGTTAAATGTTATCGGTTCAATCATGATTTTCTCCGGTTTGCTCCCCGCTTTTTATCCTGATACAGGCGTTCGTCGGCAATCTTCATCGCGCTACCAAGCGTGTCACCTGCTTGCATTTTATAAGCACCCCACGAGAAGCTCACGCGTTTATGCGTATCAGTGAGCGTCAGATACGCCTGGATCCGCTCGATAATCACGCGAGCCTCCGCTTCATCATAATCGATGAGAATAATGGAGAACTCATCGCCACCCAGCCTGACCCCGTAATCACTTTTACGGATGGAGGCGGAGATGGCATCAGCCAGTAGCACAATGGCCCGGTCACCCTCATCGTGGCCCCAGGTATCGTTAATGTGCTTGAGTTTATTACAGTCCAGCGCAATCACGACAATGCCAACACCTTGTTCCGTGAGTCGTTGAAGGCGCATGTTCTGCACTTCAGAGAGAATTTTACGGTTGTACAGTCCGGTCAGTGAATCACTGATGTTCTCCTGACTAACCGTTCGGTACATCCGAAAATGGGTACGCACCAATTGCAACAGGGCAATGGTGGTGACCAGATAGAAAAGGAACAGCTTCCACGAACTTAGCAGGAAGTACATCACATCAAGTGACACCTCCACATGCATGTTTTCTGCCATAGGGCGATGGTAATTGACGTACTTGAACAGATGCGCGGCACTGCGATGAACAACGATACGGGCATTATTATCCGAGTCGGTAAACGATATATCGAGATATCGCCAAACCAGCGGGCGATCGCGGGTAAAGAAAATATCACGCAAATCCTGATGGAAAAGGTCAACCATGACGATGCCCTTTAGCTGCTCATCATGATAAACAGGTGTCAGAAACGTTAAGATATTCTTATGCGTAAAGGTGTCGGTATAAATACTCGATACCACCGTGCGGCCCAGAAATAAATTTTCCAGGCTGCCGGGAGAAATACCCAGACGTTTGCCGTAGAGAAAATTCCAGCTGGTTAATGTCGGGTCGGTAATAACCACGCGAGAATTAAAATAGATATATTGATTCATTAGATCAATATAATAGCGAAAGCGTTGAGTGTTTTTGGGTTCATGGGGAAGCATAGGCTTCCAGATATTATTACTGGCAATCGCTGTGTCAAAGGCTTCAAGTGTTGGAAGGTCGTTAACCCATTGTGTACAGGGTGTTCTGCGAACGGTGAGCGAACCTTGAAGCGCGGGATAGAATTCCCCGTCAATATTGAGCCCGCTGACCTTTCCACGGTGTTGCAGATTGGCGCAAGCCCGCTCAGCGGTCTCGGCCGATGGCGTATCGTCCTGGAATCGCGATATTTGGGAGATAATCAGTTGGTTCTCGTATTTCTCATAGAGAAAGGCAGATTCACCTTTATCGACAATATAACGCATATAATCAGACATATCCTGATGACTGACCACCAATTCATATATCAGGAATGAGGAGGTGAGGACGACTACGCCAGCGGAAATGACGAAGCGTAGTAAGTTACTTTTCAGTTTCATAATGAAATTAATTGTTCTTCCATGTCAGCCGGAATATTAACATGGGGGGCGCTACATCTCTAGCTATGCATTAGCAATGGAAATGTTTTGTAATGAACTCGCAAGGCGAGTTTTCATAAATATTGCACGTTACCGTGGCGAATAAGCAAATTTTGTTAAATGAGCGATAGTGATATGTTGCACTAAGCGCTATCAAACACCCGCTGGATTCAGAGTGCGATAATCTCTGTTGAATTCGATAAAAGTGGCTTACATAAGATTTTATAGCCGTCGTGATCAAATCCGGCCTGTTGTCGTGACAACGATCCTGCGTCCTCCAGTGACGTCACAGAACCCAGCCACATCCAGTTGCGGATGATATGGTACTGTGTCAAATCCGCACTTTCCTCTTTCAATGCAATGGCTCCTTCCCACGGCCAGCAGACAAGTTGCAGTCGTTCAAGAGCGGTAATTAGTCGATGCTGATGGGACTCTAGGCTCTCTTTCCCACAACAGGCGCCTGCGCAACGATGCAGTGCGGAACGAAAACAGCCGCGTCCTCGGGTGAGTGACTCAAGGCCAAGTAATCCGTAGCAGAGCTGATGTTCATCGGCGATAGATTTTAAGGTTTCAAGCGCTGCGCGACGGTTTGCAAACAGACCATACAAACCGGGTTGATGGGCAAAATCAATTTCCCGTGCATAGACCACTTCTGGCTTATTGTCCGTTAAAAGCAACGAACAAAGCTGGCGACTGCGACGCAGGCGCTTATTAAAAAGCGGTTGGTGTTCCTTGATCATTTTGGCTTCCAGCAACAGTGCGCCCACTTCGCCTGCTGTCCGCGTCCAGCTTATACGCTTTGACTGGTAGAGCATTGAGGCTTCATCCGGGGTGCGCAGGTGCGACAGCACACGGCTGCGCAAATTCACGCTCTTGCCAATATAAAGCGGCAGCGTTTCACTTTCACCATGAAAAACATAGACGCCGGGTAGTGCCGGTATTTCCTTTAACCATTGGCGAAGATGTTCCGGATATTCGTAAATGGCTGAAGGGGTGAACTCAGGGCGATGAGATGGGCGTTTAGACAAACTGCCTCCGATTGCTGTTTATTTAAACAGTATATCGTCAACATACGGATAAAAGAAAGGAATGAAATCATTGCCACGGAAGGGCTGAAAGAAAATCAGCCAGCATTGGAATTTAACTGGCTGATTTCTCTTACCTAGTCCTTAATTGAAGAACCTTGTTTGTGGAACAGTTCTCGGAACACCGGGTAGATATCCTCCTGATCGCGGATATGCTGGATGGCGAAGTTATCAAATGACGCTTGCAGATGTTCATACTCGCGCCACAGAGTCTGATGCGCCCGGCGGGTAATTTCGATATAGCTGTAATAACGCACCACGGGCAGAATTTTTTTCGCCAGAATTTCGTGGCACAGCGGTGAGTCATCTGCCCAGTTATCCCCATCCGAAGCCTGGGCCGCGTAAATATTCCATTGCGATGGGTCATAGCGGGCTTTCACCACCTCATCCATCAGTTTCAACGCGCTGGAGACAATCGTACCGCCCGTTTCCTGGGAGTAGAAGAACTCGTGTTCGTCGACTTCTTTGGCCTGGGTATGGTGGCGGATATAGACCACCTCGACGTTTTTATACGTCCGGCTCAGGAACAGATAGAGCAGGATATAAAAGCGTTTAGCCATGTCCTTGGTGGACTGATCCATCGAACCGGAAACGTCCATCAGGCAAAACATCACAGCCTGGCTGGAAGGCTCCGGGCGTTTTTCGTAGTTTCGAAAGCGAAGATCGAAGGTATCGATAAACGGCACACGATCGATTTTTGCCCGCAATTCAGCAATCTCTTTACGTAACCGTTCTTCTTCCAGCAACTGGGCAGGCTCGCTTTTCGCCACCTCATCCAGCGTCTCTTCCAGCGCGTGAAGCTCGCGGCGCTTGCCCGCAGTCATGGCGGTGCGGCGGGCGAGCGAATTTTGCAGCGAACGTACAACGCTGATATTGGCGGGAACGCCGTTGGCCGTATAGCCGGCGCGGTGCGTCTTATACTCGTTCAACTGCCGCTGTTGGTTACGTTTAAGATTGGGGAGCGCCAGATCTTCAAACAGCAGATCCAGATACTCATCTTTGGAAATCTGAAAAACGAACTCATCCTGGCCTTCGCCATCGGCGCTGGCTTGTCCCTGTCCGCTACCGCCACCACCGCCGCCACCCTGAGGGCGTTCGATACGGTCGTTTTGCACGAAATGGTCATTACCGGGATGCACCCGATGACGTAATCCGCCGCGTCCCTGATGGAACATCGGTTCGCTGATATCATCCGTCGAAATCGAGACAGACTCACCGCTGTCAACGTCGGTCACCGAACGTTTATTAATGGCTTCGGAGATCGACTGCTTTATTTGCGCTTTATAACGACGCAAGAAGCGCTGGCGGTTCACCGCGCTTTTGTTTTTGCCGTTCAGACGCCGGTCAATGAACCAGGTCATAAGCCCCTCCTGAACTGCTTTACGCCAACTTACAGCGCCTGTAAGTGCCGGACGGGCTGCCGCCAATCCGGCCTACGGGACATTATTGTCGGCCCGGTAAGCGTAACGCTACCGGGCGCGGTGTTATGATGATTTACGCACACGCAGATACCATTCACACAGCAGGCGAACCTGTTTGCGGGTATAGCCTTTTTCCATCATCCGATCGACAAAATCATCGTGTTTTTTCTGCTCATCGGTTGAGGTCTTCGCGTTAAACGAAATCACCGGCAGCAGCTCCTCGGTATTGGAGAACATTTTCTTCTCGATAACCGTGCGCAGCTTCTCGTAGCTAGTCCAGTTCGGGTTGCGACCGTTATTATGGGCGCGGGCGCGCAGCACAAAGTTGACAATCTCATTACGGAAATCTTTCGGGTTACTGATCCCGGCAGGTTTCTCGATTTTTTCCAGTTCTGCGTTCAGCGATTCACGGTCGAACAGCTGACCGGTATCCGGGTCGCGATACTCCTGATCCTGAATCCAGAAATCAGCATAGGTCACGTAACGATCAAAAATGTTCTGACCATACTCTGAATAGGATTCGAGATACGCCGTCTGGATCTCTTTACCGATAAACTCAGCATATTTCGGGATCAGATAGCCTTTGAGGAACTCAAGGTAGCGTTCTGACTGCTCTTGTGGGAACTGCTCGCGCTCAATCTGCTGTTCCAGCACGTAGAACAGATGCACTGGGTTTGCCGCCACTTCGGCGTGATCGAAGTTAAAGACGCGAGAGAGAATTTTAAAAGCGAAACGAGTGGAAAGGCCGTTCATCCCCTCATCGACACCGGCGTAATCACGATATTCCTGGTACGACTTGGCTTTCGGATCGGTATCTTTCAGGCTTTCACCGTCGTAGACGCGCATTTTCGAATAGATGCTGGAGTTCTCAGGTTCTTTCAAACGCGAAAGAATTGAGAAACGAGATAGCGTTTCCAGCGTACCCGGCGCGCATGGTGCATGAGTCAGCTCACTGTTATTCAGCAGTTTTTCGTAAATTTTGATCTCTTCGGAGATCCGTAAGCAGTAAGGCACTTTGACGATGTAAACACGGTCAAGGAACGCCTCGTTATTTTTGTTATTACGGAAGGTCACCCACTCAGATTCGTTGGAGTGCGCCAGAATAATACCGTTAAACGGCAGGGCGGAGATCCCCTCGGTACCGTTGTAGTTACCTTCCTGAGTGGCGGTCAGCAGCGGATGCAGCACCTTGATAGGCGCTTTAAACATCTCGACGAATTCCATCACCCCTTGGTTTGCGCGGCACAGCGCGCCGGAATAGCCGTAGGCATCCGGGTCGTTTTGCGCAAAATGTTCCAGTTTACGGATATCGACTTTACCGACCAGCGCCGAAATATCCTGGTTGTTTTCATCACCCGGTTCGGTTTTGGCAATGGCAATTTGTTGCAGGATGGATGGCCACACTTTGACCACGCGGAATTTGGTGATGTCACCGCCAAACTCATGCAGACGTTTTGCTGCCCACGGCGACATGATAGTGCCAAGATAGCGGGTTGGGACGCCGTACTCTTTTTCCAGAATCTGCGCGTCTTCCTGCGGATTAAACAGGCACAAAGGATGGTCATTGACCGGGCTGCGCTCGCCATTGGCGCTCAGCACATAAATGGGAACACGCTGCATCAGCGCTTTCAGGCGCTCGGCAAGAGAGGATTTACCACCGCCGACGGGCCCGAGTAAATAGAGGATTTGTTTCTTCTCTTCGAGTCCCTGGGCTGCGTGTTTCAGGTAGGAAACAATCTGTTCGATGGCTTCTTCCATGCCATAAAACTCTTCAAACGCAGGATAGCGCCCAATAACGCGGTTAGAAAAGAGACGGGAAAGCCGGGGTTCCTGAGCAGTATCAACCATTATCGGCTCGCCAATAGCCGTTAATAGCCGTTCTGCTGCGTTAGCATAGGCACTGCGATCTTGCTTACAGACAGCAAGAAACTCCTGCAGTGTGAACTCTTCGTCCTTGGCAGCTTCATAGCGCTGGCGATAGTGATCGAATATATTCATGGCATGCCGTCCTTTCATTTTTTTAGCACAGGTTAAGAGCCATTGGTATGAGTAGTAGGGGCTCCCGGAAGGGGTAAGCCGAACGACGCTCGCTCTCTAATCCAGCAACCCGCGTGCCAGATTGTTGGATAATTAACGCTATCGTGCGTGGCAATGACACCTTCTAAAAATAAGCGTAGATGGCATTTGCAAAACTTGCATGGCGATAAAATCGAATTTCAATGACATATCAACAACTCATCAAAATTTACCGGCATTCATTTATTTAAACTTTTTTGCGCTTTCATATAGCCGTCACGAATTTGCAAAAGTGTTGCCATAAGCCAGCAAGATAATGGCCGGTCATATTTTGTCATCACAGGTAAAAAATTTGTGATAAGCCAGTACGGGAGGTAAACTTCTGCCGCTGATATGTTGAATAAAAAGGAATTAAGGATTGTGAATCGAATCAAACTTCTAACCCTGGGGGTACTGATCGCCGCTTCTGCCACGGCGGCTCAGGCCGAAAACAAATTCACGCTGGGTGCTGGCGTGGGGATTGTTGAACACCCATACAAACAGTATGACCACGATATCTACCCTGTTCCGGTTATCAGCTATGAAGGGGATAACTTCTGGTTCCATGGTTTAGGTGGCGGCTACTATTTGTGGAACGATGGCTCAGACCAGCTTTCCCTGACCGCATACTGGTCACCGATGTTCTTCAAACCGGGTGACAGCGATAACAGCCAACTTCGCAAACTCGATCGTCGCCAGTCGACGATGATGGCTGGGCTATCCTGGTTCCACCATACCCAGTATGGTTCTCTGCGAGCCACCCTGGCAGGCGATACGCTGGACAAAAGTAACGGCATCGTGGGCGATCTGGGATGGGTTTACCGTTACACCAACGGCGGTCTGACCTTAACGCCGGGTATCGGTGTAGAATGGAACAGCGAAAACCAGAACCAGTACTATTACGGCGTGTCGCATCGTGAATCGTCACGCAGCGGCCTGCGCAGCTACGATCCAAACAGCAGCTTTAACCCGTATCTGGAAATGACCGCGAACTACCGCTTTGCCGGCAGTTGGAGCGTGTACGGTACCGCACGTTACACTCGCCTTTCCGACGAGATTACCGACAGCCCAATGGTCGACAAAAGCTGGACAGGTCTGCTCTCAACCGGCGTGACCTACACCTTCTAAATCGCAGTCATATTTCTGTACCTGAAGCTCGCCAGCCTGGCGGGCTTTTTTTGTGCCCTGTAATCATGCAACGTTAGTGCAATGCCCAGTAACGGTGCGTGAGATTTGTGCAGTGTAACAACGTATCGGCAGTGGGTTATCCTTTACGGTAGGGGCAGCTAACAGGAGGAAGCGATGACCGACAGTAATATTCAATTTTGTGGCATGCGTTTACCGGCGATAGGGCAGGGAACCTGGTATATGGGGGAAAATGCCGCCAATCGCCGTCAGGAAGTTGCGGCATTGAGCGCCGGGATTGCGCAGGGGCTGACGCTGATTGATACCGCCGAAATGTATGCTGAAGGCGGCGCAGAAGAGGTGGTGGGCGAGGCCATACGCGGCCAACGTGATGAAGTGTTCCTGGTGTCTAAGGTTTATCCCTGGAATGCCGGAGGGCAGAAAATAGTCACGGCTTGTGAGGCCAGCCTGCGTCGGCTAGGCACGGAAACTATTGACCTCTATCTATTACACTGGCGCGGTGGTTTTGAGCTTGCGGAGACGGTGGAGGGGATGCAGGCGCTGGTGGCACAGGGCAAAATTCGTCATTGGGGCGTATCGAATCTTGACCTGGCAGATATGCACGAACTTTTCCAGGTCGATGGAAGTGCAGCGTGTGCCGCGAATCAGGTGCTGTATCATCTGGCCTCTCGCGGCATTGAATATGACCTGCTGCCATGGTGCCAGTCCCACGCGATACCGGTGATGGCTTACTGTCCATTGGCTCAGGCAGGACGTTTACGCAGCGGCTTACTGGCAGATTCGACAGTGCTGGATATTGCCAGCGCTCATCGGGCGACTGCGGCGCAGATCCTGTTGGCATGGGTGATTCACCATCAAGGGGTGATGGCTATCCCGAAAGCGGCGACGGTGGCGCATGTTGAAGAAAATGCCGCGGCGCTCAATATTGCTTTAACGGCAGAGGATTTATCCCGACTGGATAAGGCGTTTCCTGCACCAGGCAGAAAAGTGGCGCTGGATGTCGTGTAAGGCTGGTATGTAGCCGGATGGCGGTGTAAACCCTCATCCGGCTAACGGCATGAAACTTAACGTTTGGCGACTTTAATCGTCTGCGCCAGACGTGCCGGTTTTTCTTCCGTTGCTTTTTGCGTACTACTTGCACAGGCTGTTTCTACGCAAACGAACGTCTTGTAACCGTCATCAGGCATATCGCCCATGCTGACTGACAGCGCCGGGCCAGGGTTCCAGCCTACGACGTTTACGTGATGATGATGCACCACATCAATCGCGCGGTTTAAGGATGCATCGTGGATCACGCTGCACGCTTCTGGGTTCAGGTAGACGCGGTCAGTACGATCCGGGAAGGTCTGGATACCGTCGGTCAGTACGCCAATTTCAGCATTCTGCACTTTATCGATATAACGATCGCCAAGACCGCTGACTTTCACCGCATGGATATCACCCACGTTGAAATAGGTGTGCAACGCGGTGGTGGTTTCGAACTCACCGTGCGCTTCCAGTTCCATTTCACAGGTTTTACCCAGCTTGAAGCGAGCCAGCAGGCTGAACTCATGCGGCCAATACTGACGAGTCACGTCGCTGCTTTTCAGCTCAAAGGTCAGCGTTACGCCGTTATCGTCTTCATTGTGGGCTTTCAGCTCCCACGGCAGGTTACGGGCAAAACCGTGCGCCGGGAAGCCCTGCTGCGCAGCTGGGCCAAACCACGGCCAGCAAATAGGCACACCGCCACGAATCGCCACGCCGTTTTTAAATGGCGTGTTGTCGCTCAGCCACAGCACTTCGTCTTCGCCAGCGGGTTTCCAGGACAGCAGATGTGCGCCCTGGAAAGAGACAGAGGCTTTGACTTTTGGATGGTCGACAACGATAAGCTCAAGCTCATCAAGCTGGCGACGAGAGAGGACAGGGGTAAGCTGTTCAATGACCGGGAGAGCGAAAATTTTGTTAATCATGATGCAATCCTTGGTGTTTTATTTTTTTGGTCATAAAAAAAGGCGACCGAAGTCGCCTTTTTGGATCAGATTCTCATCTCAACTTATTTGGAGATGTGAGCGATCAGGTCCAGAACTTTGTGAGAGTAACCAGTTTCGTTGTCGTACCAGGAAACCAGTTTCACGAAGTTGTCGTTCAGTGCGATACCAGCTTTAGCATCGAACACGGAAGTGCAAACTTCACCGTTGAAATCGGTAGATACAACGTCGTCTTCGGTGTAGCCCAGAACGCCTTTCATTGCGCCTTCGGAAGCAGCTTTCAGTGCTTTCTTAATTTCTTCATAAGAAGCAGCTTTTTCCAGACGAACGGTCAGGTCAACAACAGACACGTTAGGAGTTGGAACGCGGAACGCCATACCAGTCAGTTTGCCATTCAGTTCTGGCAGTACTTTACCTACTGCTTTAGCAGCACCGGTAGAAGATGGGATGATGTTCTGGGATGCGCCACGACCGCCACGCCAGTCTTTGTGAGACGGGCCATCAACGGTTTTCTGAGTTGCGGTGGTCGCGTGAACGGTGGTCATCAGACCTTCGACGATGCCGAAGTTGTCGTTGATAACTTTAGCCAGCGGTGCCAGGCAGTTAGTGGTGCAAGACGCGTTAGAAACGATGTCCTGGCCTTCGTATTTGTCAAAGTTAGCGCCTTTAACAAACATAGGGGTGTTGTCTTTGGAAGGACCAGTCAGAACAACTTTTTTAGCGCCAGCAGCGATGTGCTTACGAGCAGTTTCGTCAGTCAGGAACAGACCAGTTGCTTCAGCAACAACGTCAACGCCGACTTCGTTCCACTTCAGGTTAGCTGGATCACGCTCAGCGGTAACACGGATTTTTTTACCGTTAACGACCAGATGACCGTCTTTCACTTCAACGGTACCGTTGAAACGGCCGTGAGTGGAGTCATATTTCAGCATGTATGCCATGTACTCTGCGTCTAACAGATCGTTGATTGCAACGATCTCGATGTCAGAACGTTCCTGAGCAGCACGGAAAACAATGCGACCGATACGGCCAAAACCGTTGATACCTACTTTGATAGTCATATATTCCACCAGCTATTTGTTAGTGAATAAAAGGTTGCCTGTAAAATTACAAAAACCTTACGCAGCGTCAAGCGGAATCGTGTCAATCATTGCGACAAATCAATCCTCTGCCTAAGCTTTGCACGACTGACCTGTCTCACTCTTCCTATGAGCTTGAAACCACATGAGGGCGGCGTCGGGAATTTTAAAGGGCGGAGAAGATAAAAATGTGATGTTCGTCACAATTAACCAGCTGCCTTTTCACGCCGATTAAGTTTAGAACAAAAGTTCGCACTTCATTGTTAATGTTTTGTTAGAATCGACTGTTAATTGTATTTTTCATAGTGAGATGTGAGCAAAATGGTGAACAAACCCACCCCAGATGATCTGAAAAATACCCTCAGTGAAATGCAGTTCTATGTCACGCAGAAACATGGCACGGAACCCCCATTCACCGGGCGTTTGCTGCACAACAAGCGTGACGGGATTTACCACTGCCTGGTGTGTGATGCGCCGCTTTTCCATTCCCAAAGTAAATTTGATTCCGGTTGCGGCTGGCCGAGTTTTTTTGAGCCGGTCAGCGACACGGCCATTCGTTATCTCAACGATTACTCGCACGGCATGCAACGTACTGAAATCCGGTGTGGAAATTGTGATGCGCACCTGGGGCATGTTTTCCCAGATGGCCCACAGCCAACCGGCGAACGTTTTTGCGTCAATTCCGCCTCGCTGAACTTCACGGATGACGAAAGCGGTACCTCAACAAAAGGTTGAAAAAACGATTCAGCAAATTATTCCTGAGGAGAAGGAGCTGGACATGAGTATTGAGCAAATGATCGACAATATGACGCCGGAAATTTACCAGCGTTTAGTCACCGCCGTTGAACTGGGAAAATGGCCTGATGGTGTCGCACTGACCGCCGAGCAAAAAGAAAACTGCCTGCAACTCGTCATGCTTTGGCAATCGCGAAATAACGATGATGCGCAGCACATGACTATCGATACCCAGGGTCAGATGGTGATGAAGAGCAAGCAGCAACTCAAAGAAGACTTCGGCATTTCACCGAAGCCGATTGCCACCTTCAAGCAGCATTAAGCGGCGGCCCACGGCTCAATTAACCGCTCCCGGGCGTACCACATCGCCTCTCTGACCGCGACGGGCCTGTTCAGCAGGCCCAGCGCGTAGAAACGGTCGGCGATGGTTTGTTGCGCTCGCAGCGCTTGCATGTCCATCTCCCGTGTCTGATGGCTTCGTCGCGCCAGTGCGCAGGTCAGCGAAGCCACATCTAACCCCAGCTCGCTTGCCAGTAGCTGCGCCGCTTCATGGCGGTGGCGGTCGATAAACTTGCCGGTTTTGACCAGCGCGGCCACAATTCCGGCAATGATCTCCTCATTGTGCTGCGCATACTCACGGCGGGTAATGTAAAACTGATGGTTGTTAACGCGACCTTCGCCAGTAGCAAGCACCCGCAGCGTGCCACTGCGCTCGGCGGCGCTCAGTACCGGATCCCACATCATCCAGGCGTCGGCAGCCAGGTAGTCACTGGCGGTTAGCGGATACTTGGGTGGCGCATACACCACTTTTACGTCATCAAGCCCCAGCCCGGCCTCTTCCAGGATTTGCACTAACAGCCAGTGAACGTTTGATCCTTTGTTTAGCGCAATCCGCTTACCGCGTAGCTGTTCTGGCGTGCGGATATCGCTGGCGTTAGGAACCACCATTGCCACGCTGCGCGGAGCCGGTGGCTCCCAGGCGACGTACAACAGCGCATTATCTTTAGCTTGAGCGAAAATGGGTGGCGCCTCGCCGGTGGTACCAAAATCAATTTCATCGTTGCTCAGCGCCTGAAGCAGCTGCGGGCCTGCCGGATACTCGCTCCACAGCACGTTTACCCCCAGCGTCTCGAAAGATTGCTCCAGCAGCTGACGCGCTTTCAGCACGCCCAGATTACCAAAGCGCTGGTAGCCAATTCGCAGTTCCCGCTCGCGTGGCGCGGGCAGGGGCAATTCCGTGGATTTCCGACGTTGTTTAATCACCCCCAGATGAGCAAGCTGTGTACGCAAGGTGTGGCGGCTTATACCCAGTAAAGAGGCGGCCTGACTTTGGTTGTTATCGCTGTGGCTCATTGCGGTGTGGATCATGGTGCGCAGCAGGCGGTCGTATAGCGCACCGCTATGGATTTGTATCTGGCGGCGCATAAAGCTGGCGAGTTCATCGCCTTCATCGATTGATGAGGAGGGGGCTGACATGACGGATGTTAAGCGCAGATGCTCAGGGCTAATCACCTCGTCCAGATTAAGCAACACCGCATTATGCAAGGCGTTCTCCAGTTCGCGGATATTGCCCGGCCACGGATAGCTGAGCAACCGCTCAAGCGTACCTGGACCCAACTGCGGCACCGGACGCCCTAAGCGCGTGGCATACAGCTCGACAAAGTGCTGGGCCAGCACGGGGATATCTTGTTGACGCTGACGCAGCGGCGGCAAGGTGACAGCGGCAATATTGAGGCGATAGAACAGATCCTCGCGAAAGCGTCGTGCCTGGATCGCCTGTGCCAGGTCGACGTGCGTGGCGGCAATAACCCGGACGTTGATGCGGATAGGCTTATGGGAACCGACACGAGTGATTTCGCGTTCCTGCAGTACACGTAGCAGCTTGACCTGCAACGCCAGGCTCAATTCGCCAATCTCGTCCAACAGCAGCGTACCGCCGTCTGCGGCCTCAAACCATCCCTGATGCGTATGCGTTGCCCCGCTGAAAGCGCCTTTCTCATGACCGAACAGTTCGGACTCAGCCAGTGATTCAGTTAATGCTCCGCAGTTCACCGCCAGAAACGGCGCATTGGCGCGTGGACTGTGGTGATGAAGATAGCGGGCAACGACCTCTTTACCGGTGCCTGTTTCGCCGATGATCAGTACTGTCGCATCGGTGGGAGCAAGACGAGCCAACACCTTTTGAAAGGCCTGTGAAGCGGGGTCAACCAGCGCCGGGCCGGTTGAGGTGAGTTCTGTATTGAGCATGAGTCGTCTCCAGCGAATTCCTTTCAGGACGGTATCTTTTGCCGTCGCTCTTTGCCAGAGGGGGAAAGGCGCAGATTGTTGCCATTGCGGCAGTTGCCGCCGTCAATGTGTTGCGTTTGCAACAGGTTCTAGCATTGTGGAATGAAAGTAATGCAATGAAAAATAACACTATTTTAATTTTTAAAAACTGGCACGTATTTCGCTATTGTCTTTATAACTGACTTAAATAACCGCTTCTATAAATACCAAATATAGTTATAAAGGAAATGGATAATGACAGTACAAGCCGCCGAGAAAATTAAGGTCTTCTGGTTTCTACCTACCCATGGCGATGGGCGCTATCTGGGCACCACCGAGGGCGGTCGTCCGGTAGATTTACCGTATCTCCAGCAGGTTGCGCTGGCGGCTGACAGCCTCGGCTACTACGGCGTTTTGATCCCCACGGGGAAAAGCTGTGAAGATTCCTGGCTTGTGGCTGCCGCCCTGGCACCTATTACTCGTAATCTGCGTTATCTGGTGGCGGTTCGACCAGGTCTTCAGCCTCCGACGCTGGCGGCACGGATGGCTGCAACGCTGGATCGTCTTTCTGAAGGCCGACTGCTGATAAACGTTGTCACCGGTGGCGATCCGGTGGAGAACAAAGGTGACGGTATTTTCCTAAGCCACGGTGAGCGTTACGAAGTGACGCACGAATTTCTTGAGGTCTATCGCCGCCTGCTGGCGGGTGAAAAGGTCGACTATCACGGAAAGCACCTACAGGTCGAAGGTGCCGAAGTGCTGTTCCCCACGGTACAAAAAAATGGGCCACCGTTGTATTTCGGTGGTTCCTCTGAACAGGCTATTGACGTGGCAGCTGACCATATTGATGCCTACCTGACCTGGGGCGAGCCGCCAGCGCAGGTTGCCGAAAAGCTGGCGGTGGTGAAAGCCCGTGCCGAAGAAAAAGGGCGTGAACTGGAATACGGTATCCGTCTGCACGTGATTGTGCGTGAAACGGAAGAAGAGGCCTGGGCTGCGGCAGACAAGCTGATTGCCCATCTGGATGATGACACCATCGCCCAGGCGCAGCAGATTTTTGCCCGGATGGATTCTACCGGTCAGGCGCGAATGAGTGCATTGCATAACGGTAACCGCGACAAACTGCGTATCGCCCCTAATCTATGGGCGGGCGTTGGCCTGGTACGCGGCGGTGCTGGAACTGCGCTGGTGGGAAGCCCACAGCAGGTGGCGGATCGCATCCGTGAATATCAGGCGCTGGGCGTGACGAACTTTATCTTCTCCGGCTACCCACATCTGGAAGAAGCGCATCGATTTGCGGAACTGGTGATGCCGCTGCTGCCGGTCAGCACGCAGCCGCGTTCGGCGAAAGGCCAGGTGAACACCGGGCCGTTTGGTGAAACCATCGGTGGGGCGACGCGCCCTGCCAAACACGTCAGCGCGAGCTGAGGGAGGGCATATGTCAGAGCCCCATATTGTGATTGTCGGCGGCGGTTTTAGCGGTACGGCGGTGGCGATTCATTTAATGCGTGAGGCCACACGCCCGGTGCGTATCAGCGTGATTGAACCGCGTGAACATCTGGGAGAGGGCGTGGCCTACTCGGCAACCGACCCTGCCCATAGGATTAACGTTCCCGCCGCGCGGATGCAACTGGCCGGAGACGATGACGGCGCCTTCGACCGCTGGTATCGCCGACACGGTGATTTTCCACAGGATCCGCTCGCGCAGCAGGCTGACGGTAGCGTGTACCCACAGCGTGGGGCGTTTGGTCGCTACGTAGAGGCCGCGTTCGTCCACGCGGCAAAAGCGCAGAGCAATCGTGTGGCGCATCTTCAGGAACGTGCAGTGGATTGGCAAGCAGGCTACGTCGTGACCAGCACAGGACGACGCCTGCGGGCCGATAGCGTTGTCCTTGCCATCAGCCATCCACCGCCACGTTTACCAGCTGCGATGCGCGCGTTAGCCCATCACCCGCGTTTGATTGCCAATCCGTGGCGGGCAGAGGCGCTGGCGGCGATCCCGACTCACGCGAAGGTGGCCATTATGGGAACCGCGCTTAGTATGGCGGACGTCGTGGCATCGCTGGTACGTCTTGGTCATCAGGGCGAGATAGTGGCATTTTCACGCCACGGCTTACTGTCTCGACCCAATGCCCCGACAAATCTGCCGAAGTGGTCGGGAGATTATCAATCCGGCACCTTACGCCAGCGTTTACGCCAGGTCCGCGCTGACATCCAACGCGCCAGCGCGGCTGGTTTGCCGTGGCAGGTGGTGCTGGATGCCGTACGTCAGCAGGGACAGGCTATCTGGCAACAGTTCAGTGAGGTGGAGAAGCGCCAATTCTTACGTCATCTTCGGCGTTTCTGGGATGTTCATCGCTACCGTATTGCCCCGCAGGTCGCCCAGTCGATTGCCGACAAGCGCCGTGCGGGAATGTTTCGTCCGCTTGCCGCACGTCTACACACCCTCGACGTACTTGCGCAGGGTTTTTGTCTCAACCTGACGCTACGTGGTGGAAAGCCGCTGCAGGAAACGGTGGATTACCTGGTGCTGACCACTGGCCCCGATCATACGGATCTGATTGCCAGTCAGCCCTTCTTACAGGCTTTACAGCAGGCCAGTTTGATTCGCCCCGACCCGCTAGGAATGGGCATTGACGTGAATACAGTGTCACAGGCTTCAGCGAATGTTTGGGTGGCCGGGCCCGCCGCACGCGGACGTTTTGGCGAGCTAATGGGGTTGCCGCAGGTCGCCGACCATGCGCAACAGGTTGCGCGAAACGTCCTGGAAACGCTGGGCTGCCGTCAGCTCGTCTTATCGTAAATCCATCATCACTATTGTTTGCGCCGGGTCATATGCCGGGTGCATCGGGAGACCGTTATGCCATCACAACGTGAAATTCGTCTGAACGCTTTTGATATGAACTGTGTCGGCCATCAATCGCCAGGCCTGTGGGCGCACCCACGCGATCGTTCCTGGCAGTATAAAGATCTGGAGTATTGGGTCGATCTGGCACGGTTACTGGAACGTGGAAAGTTTGACGGCCTGTTTATTGCCGATGTGCTTGGCGTGTATGACGTCTTTAACGGTAATGGCGACGCGGCGATTCGCCAGGCGGCGCAGGTGCCGGTCAACGATCCGCTGGCGTTGGTGACACCAATGGCGCTGGTGACTGAGCATCTGGGTTTTGGTCTCACCGCATCGTTGTCGTTTGAGCATCCGTATCCGTTTGCTCGTCGCTTGTCGACGCTCGACCATTTAACCAAAGGGCGCGTGGGCTGGAATATCGTCACCTCCTATCTGGAAAGCGGCGCGCGCAATATCGGCCAGCAAGCGCAAACGGCGCACGATGCGCGCTATGACTACGCCGATGAATATCTCGAAGTGGTGTACAAACTGCTGGAAGGCAGTTGGGAGGAGGGGGCGATTCTACGCGACCGTGAACGTCGTATTTTTAGCGATCCGAGTAAGATCCACGCGATTAATCATCATGGTAAATTCTTCGATGTCCCGGGCCATCATTTGTGCGAACCATCACCTCAGCGTACGCCGGTGTTGTATCAGGCCGGGGCCTCCAGCCGTGGTAAGCAGTTTGCTGCGAGCCACGCTGAGTGTGTTTTTGTCGCATCACCGTCGAAAAGCGCCTTGAAAAAAACGGTGGCGGATATTCGCCGCCGCGCACAAGAGGCCGGACGCGATCCGCACAGTATTCTGATATTTAATATGCAGACCACGATTGTGGGGGAAACCGACAAAGCGGCGCAGACCAAATGGCAGGAATATAAAAACTGGACCAGCTACGAAGGTGCGCTGGCGCTGATTTCTGGCTGGACGGGGATTGATTTTAGCCAGTATCAACCGGATGAAGTATTTACCTATTCGAAAACCAACGCCATTCAGTCGGTGGTGGATACCTTCTCCACGGTTGACCCTGACAGGCAGTGGTCGGTGAAAGCGATGGCCGATTGGGTGGGTATTGGTGGTTTTGGCCCGCTGACCGTCGGCAGCGCCGAAACCGTTGCCGATGAGCTACAGTCGTGGGTTGAAGAGACGGATGTCGATGGTTTTAACCTCGCCTATGCGGTGACACATGAAACCTTTACCGACGTGGTGGAATTGCTGATCCCGGAATTGCAAAAACGCGGCGTCTACAAGCAGGAATACCGTGAGGGAACCTTACGTGAGAAGCTGTTTGGCGGCAGTGCGCGTTTGCAGGCCCCGCATCCGGGGGCCGGTTATCGTATTCACACTAACAGTGGGATTTTGACGCCGGTATAGTCCTTTGCACCGAGCCTCCCCGGCGTCGGCGTAACCGCCTCGTCCGGGCTACCCGCCGCAATATCCGTCGGCCGGGCACAATATGGTAGCCCGGCCAAGCGCAGCGCCGCCGGGACGAGCGCTAGTGTTTAATCCCGAGCGACTCCGCCAACTGTTTTGCCAGTTGGTTGTTGTCATCTGCGCCATACTCCCAGAACATCGCGCCCCCGAGCCCTTTGCTCTTGATGTAATCAGCTTTGATACTGACCGAACGCGGGTTCTCATAGGAGAGCGCAAACAACGACTTGTCATCGCTCGACTTCACCGACAAATACGGCACCTTCGCCTGGTCATCCCAGTGCTCGGTGAAACGCTTCTGCGGGTCATTGAGCAGTTTTGCGACAATATCGTTATATTTCAGATAGGTATCCTTGCTCAAATCGACGCCCAGCGATTTAAACAAGTCTACCTGCTGTGGACCAAAATACGGTTTCGTTACCGGATTGTTCTGCGCATCCGGCTTAGTCCAGTCAATGCCAGGTTCAACGCTACGTTTCGGCACGCGTCCATAAAAACCGATACCCAGATTCATTTGGCTTGGTTTCAAACCGGCAGCTAAATAGTTATTCACTACAAAATCAGCGCTGTATTTATCCGCCTCGGCGACGGTGGGCCACTGGGTTGAATCATACAGATTGGAGTTGAAATATTGGGTGCCATACGCCATGTCGTAGGTCATCAGGTTGATGTAATCCAGCAGTGGGGCAATCGCCTTCACATCCACCCAGCTTTTCGGGCTTTCGGCGTTGGCGCCGACGGCGATCGTCACCAGTTTGTTGTGACCAAACGCGGTGCGAAGCTCTTTCAGCAGCGTGGTGAAGTTATCTTTATCCGCAGGCTGGCTGGCAACCAAACCCCATGCGCCGTTGACCGGATACTCCCAGTCAAGGTCGATCCCATCGAGACCATATTTCGCCACCACCTCCTGCGCGGAGCGAATAAATACCGCTCGCGCTTCAGGTGTTGCCGCGACACCTGAGAAGCCGCGCGCGCCCCAGCCGCCGACGGAAAGCAATACCTTCAGATTCGGGTTCTGTTTACGCAAGACGGGGATTTTTGCTAAATCGGCCTGCACCTTCGGCGATAACCAAATCTGGTGCAGTTTTGTGGCGTCTTTCAACGCGTCATTGGTTTCATCTTTCTCATCGTTATAGATAAGACCAAACGAATAGTTCAGGTGGGTTATCTGGCGGACATCGAGCTTATCAATATCGCCGCCAGGGCCTGCAGTGACATCACCACCACCGTTGAAATAGCCAACGGACATCAGGGAATTAGCGGAAACAACCGACGCGCAGAGCAGGGGTAATGCTGCCAGCAAAGGCAAAATTTTCATACACGGTCCTCTTTGACATTAAAAAAACCAACACGCCACAGCAAGGCGTGGCGAAAAAACAACCGTTTGAACATAGCATTGCCGCTGGGTTAAATCTGAGAGGGGGTTCACGTGAATGGAAGGTTAAATCAAGGGGGGACGCTGGTGCATCCCCGGAGTCGGCGCTGGCGCACCTCGTCCGGGCTACGGTAAGGTATTAACTTTGTGTTTCGAGCCAGTCATCCAGCGTATAGAGCGTCGCACCTTCTGCGGCCATGTCCATAAAAGCGTTGGCGCTGTCGTGCGGCTGTATATTTACGCCGCGGCAGCCGTCGGTTATCACGTTAACCGTGTATCCCAACTGCAATGCATCAAGGACGGTGAACTTCACGCAATAGTCGGTCGCCAGTCCCAGCACGATTAATTCGTTGATATCGTGCTCACGAAGCCACGCATCGAGCCCGGTTTTCTGTCGGTGACCGTTGTCAAAGAAGGCGCTGTAGCTGTCGATATTGGCGCTTTCACCTTTATGGAACACGGCATCAATATCCTGCGTTGTCAGCAGCGGATGGAATGCGGCACCGTCGCTGTTCTGCACGCAGTGATCCGGCCAAAAAGTTTGCGGTAATCCTTCCAGCGTCCCCTGGGTGAAGGGGGCAACGCCGTGCTGACTGGCGAAACTGCCGTGGTTGGCGGGGTGCCAGTCCTGGCTTGCCACTACCACATCACCGAGGATTTTACTGGCGCGGATCATCAGATTCGCCACATCGATGGTGCTGTCACCCTCGGCGACAGCGAGCGCGCCGCCGGCGCAAAAATCGTTTTGTAGATCCACCAATAACAGAGCACGTTGCGTCATGATTTCTCCTTAGTCGTCCGGCGTCAGTTCGCCGCGCAGGTTCTGCTGCATCGCCTGACGGATGGTCTCAGTATCCAGCCCCTGACTCAGCAGGTAGTGCAGCTTGGTCAGCGTCGCTTCTACCGTCATATCGGAACCGCTAATTACCCCCGCCTGCGCCAGCGCATTGCCGGTGGCATAACCGCCCATATTCACCTTGCCGGACATGCACTGGGTCAGGTTAATCACCAGGATCCCACGGTGGCTGGCTTCGGTCAGCTCTTTAATAAAATTGCCGTTCTGCGGCGCATTACCGACGCCATAGGAACGCAGGATCAGCGCTTTCACCGGCTGCAACAGGAAGTTGCGCACCACATCGGCGGAAATACCCGGGTAAATCGTCACCACGCCAATGGGCTGCGGGGTGATGGGATGCACAATCAGTTCGCCTTCACCGTGCGGTGCGGGCGGTGTCCCTAGTTTACGAATATGAATCCCGGCTTCCAGCAGCGGCGCCATGTTCGGCGAAGCAAACGCATCAAAACCGTCGGCATGCGCTTTGGTGGTGCGGTTACCGCGATACAGGCGATTATTGAAGAACAGAGTCACTTCGTTAATCGGATAATTCGCCGCAACATACAGCGCGTTCAGCAGGTTGATTTGTCCGTCGGAACGCAGTTCGGCCAGCGGGATCTGCGACCCGGTAACGATAACCGGCTTACCCAGATTCTCCAGCATAAACGACAGCGCCGAGGCGGTGAAAGCCATGGTATCGGTGCCGTGCAGAATGACAAAACCATCGTACTCGTCGTAATGGGCCTTAATATCATCGGCAATATGCTGCCAGTCTTCCGGCGTCATATCGGAAGAGTCCATCAGCGGGTCGTACTCATGGATGGTGAAATCCGGCATTTCTGGCCGATGGAATTCAGGCATCAGCGCCAGCTGGCGTTGAAGATGACCGGAAACCGGAATGTAGCCGTGTTCTGAGCGCTGCATCCCGATGGTCCCGCCGGTGTAGGCGACGTAAATGGATTTTTTTTGCATGAGGTCGTCGAATGATTAATCTAAAGAAAATCCCCTCCGTTAAGGAGGGGATTGCGATTAGCGAATATTGGCGCAGGTTAGGCAAATTGCATAGCGATTTTGCGGGTCATTAAACACGGCGAGCTTATCGCTTTCGGCTTTGACCGCACTGGCAGCAGAGGCCAGCGGGGCCGGCAGATACGCCTGCAATGCCTGCGGCAGGGCCGCGCGTACCGAACCGGACATGCTGTCCATCACCATATCGAAGAACGTCGGTTCGCTCTGATAATAGTCAATGTGCCAGGTTTTCACCTTCGCCAGTTCCGCGGCTTTTGCCACCGCATCATCGAAATCACCCAGACTGTCGACCAGCCCGTTGGCTTTAGCGTCCTGTCCTGTCCACACATGGCCTTGAGCAATCTTATCGATAGCTTCCGGCGTGCTCTTACGCGACTGTGCGACAAGGGTAATAAAGCGTTTGTAGCCATTCTCGATGGTGAGCTGCATCATCTGCTGAACTTCAGGTGTCAATGCTTTGGTCACCGCCATATCTGCCAGCGGAGAGGTAGCAACACCGTCGGTGTGCACGCCGATTGAATCGAGCGTGTTTTCTACGGTGTTAATCACCCCAAAGATGCCGATAGAACCAGTCAACGTGCTTGGGCTAGCCACAATGTAATCTGCAGGTGTTGAAATCCAGTAACCGCCAGAGGCCGCCATGCCACCCATTGAAACGACCACCGGTTTACCTGCCGCTTTCGCCGCAGCCAGTTCCGCACGAATCACTTCAGAGGCGCTGACGCTGCCACCTGGGCTGTTAACACGCAGCACGATGGCTTTCACTTTTGGATCCAGACGCGCATCGCGAATCTGCGCTGCCGTGGTATCGCCGCCGACGTTACCCGGAGTTTCTTCGCCGTCCATGATGGCACCGTTTGCGAAGACGACCGCAATGCTTGAGCCGGTATCTGCCGGGGTTTTCACCGCGTAGTCGTACATGCTGATGGCGCGGAAGTTATTTTCCGCTTTACTCCAGCCAAACGCCTTGGTCATCGCTTTTTCGATATCGGCGCTGGAGGCCAGCGTATCGACCAGTTTGTTATCCAGTGCGTATTTTGCCGTATCGCCGTCAGCCTGACGTAAGCCATCAAGCATCGCCTGCGCGCCAGGGAAGACCTGTTGCGCGGTGATCTGACGGTTAGCCGCTACAGTATTAAGGTAGTTCTGCCACAGCTCGCCAATCCAGCGGCTGTCCGCTTCACGCGCGGCCGGGGACATATCGTCGCGAATAAACGGCTCAACGGCGGACTTGTAGGTGCCGACGCGGAACACGTGGGTGGAGACTTTCAGCTTATCCAGCAACGTTTTGTAGTACAGACCGTTGGTCGCGAAACCATGTAGATCCACCACGCCCTGTGGCGATAACCAGATTTTATTGGCGAAGCTGGCAAGGTAGTACTGACCCTGACTGTAGCTGTCACCAATTGCGTAGACCGGCTTGCCGCTGTCGCGGAACTCGCGCAGCGCTTTACCGATGTACTGCATAGACGGCTGATCGCCACCGGCAAAGTTCTTCAGATCCAGCACGATACCGGTGATATTGCGGTCATCCTTCGCCTGGCGAATAGTTTGCACAATATCAAACAGGGAGTTTTCCTGCAGGCGATCTGAGGAAGCGCCAAAAATCTGTTTGCCGATAACGCTAAGCTTGCTGCTGGTAGACGGTTTATCCACCACCACGCCGCTGATGTCCATCAGCAATGCACCCCGGCTGCTACGTTCTGCGGTGCTGCTGGAGCTAACCTGCATCCAGATACCGACACACACCAGCACCAGTAAAATAAAGACCAGGTTAAACACCAGTTCACGGACGAAATTAAGTAATCGCCACATCCATTTAAAGAATCCGGCAATAAAGCGCCATACGGTTCGCATGTATTCTCCCTGCAATAACGAAAAAGGTTCACCGAAACGGTAAAACGTTTGGCTATCCTAAATAGACCGTTGCCCGTTGTCAGCAGGAATCGCCTTCTGCGCTGTAACAAATTCCTCGCGCATGTTAATTTTATGAAAAATAACGTGAGAGGAGTGACCTAATGGATGCCCTGGAATTACTGGTAAATCGCCGTAGCGCTTCGCGTCTGGCGGAACCCGCACCGGCCGGTGAGCCGCTGCAAAATATTCTACGCGCCGGCATGCGTGCACCGGATCACGGCACCTTGCAGCCGTGGCAGTTCGTTATCATTGAAGGCGAAGGGCGTGCACGTTTTAGCAACTTGCTGGAGCAGGGCGCGATTGCGGCGCAAAGTGATGAGAAGGCGATTGAAAAAGCGCGCAACGCACCGTTTCGTGCGCCGATGATTATTGCGGTTATCGCGAAATGCCAGGATCACCCCAAAGTACCTGTCTGGGAACAAGAAATGTCGGCGGGTTGCGCGGTGATGGCGATGCAAATGGCGGCGGTGGCGCAGGGCTTTAACGGCATCTGGCGCAGCGGCGCGCTGACGGAGAGTCCAGTCGTGCGTGAAGGCCTTGACTGCGGTGCACAGGATAAAATCGTCGGTTTCCTGTATCTGGGAACGCCACAGTTGAAAGCGTCGACCACGATTGTCGCGCCGGATACTGCCCCATTTGTCCGTTATCTCTGAAAATCCGCGACGATTGTCTGGATTCCAGGCAAATACCCTCGAATTCAGACAGTCGTACTTATCACCGCCCGGTTCTGGCGTTAACATACAGCCCTTACGCATATGCCAGAGCAATGACAGGAGTTGTCCATGAGCGAGCAGGCCATTCGTTTAACCCAGTACAGCCACGGAGCGGGTTGCGGTTGTAAAATTTCACCAAAGGTGTTGCAGACCATCCTGCACAGCGATCAAACGAAGTTTATCGACCCGAACCTGCTTGTTGGCAACGAAACAAGCGATGATGCTGCTGTCTATGACCTGGGTAACGGCACCTCCGTTATCAGCACCACCGATTTCTTTATGCCGATTGTCGACAATCCGTTCGACTTTGGCCGTATCGCCGCCACGAACGCCATCAGCGACATCTTCGCGATGGGCGGTAAACCGATTATGGCGATTGCCATCCTCGGCTGGCCAATCAATAAACTGGCACCCGAAATTGCCCGTGAAGTCACCGAAGGCGGGCGTTTTGCCTGCAAACAGGCCGGTATTGCGCTGGCGGGCGGTCACTCTATCGATGCGCCTGAGCCGATTTTCGGTCTCGCGGTCACCGGTATCGTACCGACGGAACGGGTGAAGAAAAACAGCACCGCCCAGGCCGGTTGTAAACTGTTCCTGACCAAGCCGCTGGGTATCGGTGTGTTGACCACCGCTGAGAAAAAATCGCTGCTAAAACCTGAACATCAGGGGCTGGCGACAGAAGTGATGTGCCAGATGAACCTGGTCGGTTCTGCTTTTGCTAACATCGACGGCGTGAAGGCGATGACCGATGTCACCGGCTTTGGTCTGTTGGGTCACCTGAGCGAAATGTGTCAGGGTGCTGGTGTGCAGGCGCAAATTGACTTTAATGCCGTGCCGAAACTGCCGGGTGTGGAAGAGTATATCGCGCTGGGCGCAGTGCCTGGCGGTACCGAACGTAACTTTGCCAGCTACGGTCACATGATGGGTGCCATGAGCGATGACCAACGTGCGCTGCTGTGCGATCCGCAAACCTCCGGCGGCCTGCTTATCGCGGTGACGCCTGATGCTGAGGACGCTGTTCACGCAGCGGCGGCTGAATTTGGTATTAACCTGACCGCCATCGGCGAACTGGTGACCGCGCGCGGTGGCCGTCCGATGATCGAGCTGCGCTAAACCGATGCGCCTGTTTATCGCGGAAAAACCGAGCCTGGCACGCGCCATTGCCGACGTCCTGCCTAAGCCTCATCGCAAAGGCGACGGTTTTATTGAATGTGGTAATGGTCAGGTGGTGACCTGGTGTATTGGTCACCTGCTGGAGCAGGCGCAGCCGGACGCCTATGACAGCCGCTACGCGCGCTGGAACCTTCAGGATTTGCCGATTGTTCCGGAAAAATGGCAGCTTCAGCCGCGCGCGTCGGTGACCAAGCAGCTTAACGTCATTAAGCGTTTTATTCATGAGGCCAGTGAAGTCGTCCATGCCGGTGACCCCGACCGCGAAGGGCAACTGTTGGTGGATGAAGTGCTGGACTACCTGGATCTGGCGGCCGACAAACGCCGTCAGGTACAGCGTTGTTTGATAAACGACCTTAATCCTCAGGCGGTTGAGCGGGCGATTTCTCGCCTGCGCGCTAACAGCGAATTTATCCCGCTGTGCGTATCAGCGCTGGCTCGTGCTCGCGCCGACTGGTTGTACGGCATCAACATGACCCGCGCTTACACCATTCTGGGGCGTAACGCGGGCTATCAGGGCGTACTTTCCGTGGGCCGCGTGCAGACGCCGGTGCTTGGGCTGGTGGTGCGCCGTGATGAAGAGATTGAAAACTTCGTCTCGAAAGACTTCTTTGAAGTGAAGGCGCATATCGTGACGCCTAAAGACGAGCGCTTTACCGCTACCTGGCAGCCGAGCGAAGCCTGCGAACCGCATCAGGATGAAGAAGGACGCTTGCTTAACCGAACGCTGGCGGAGCACGTCGTGAAGCGCATTAGCGGCCAGCCTGCGTTGGTTACTGCTTATAACGATAAACGGGATTCAGAACCGGCCCCGCTGCCATTCTCGCTGTCGGCCTTGCAGATTGAGGCCGCTAAGCGCTTTGGCTTTAGTGCGCAGAATGTGTTGGATATCTGCCAGAAGCTGTATGAAACCCACAAGTTGATTACCTATCCCCGTTCCGATAGCCGTTACCTGCCGGAAGAGCATTTCGCCGGGCGACAGGCGGTGATGAATGCCATCAGCGTACATGCAGCGGATCTGTTGCCGCAACCGGTGGTCGATCCTGATATCCGCAACCGCTGCTGGGATGACAAAAAGGTCGATGCTCACCACGCGATCATTCCCACCGCGCGAGCCAGTAATGTGAATCTTACGGAAAACGAAGCCAAGGTTTATCGTCTGGTCGCCACTCAGTATCTGATGCAGTTTTGCCCTGACGCGGTGTACCGCAAGTGCCAGATCGATCTGGACATTGCCAACGGTAAGTTTGTCGCTAAAGCCCGTTTCCTGGCCGAAGCCGGCTGGCGCGGGCTGCTGGGGGCAAAAGAACGCGATGAAGAGAACGATGGCACACCGTTGCCGGTGGTAGCAAAAGCCGATGAACTGCTGTGTGAAAACGGTGAAGTGGTTGAACGTCAAACCCAGCCGCCGCGCCATTTTACCGATGCAACGCTGCTGTCAGCGATGACCGGTATCGCCAGGTTTGTGCAGGATAAGGATCTGAAGAAGATCCTGCGTGCCACCGACGGTTTAGGCACCGAAGCCACCCGAGCAGGGATTATCGAGTTGTTGTTTAAGCGCGGTTTTCTGAGTAAGAAAGGGCGCTATATTATCTCAACCGATCCCGGTCGCGCGCTGTTCCATTCCCTACCTGAGATGGCCACCCGCCCGGATATGACTGCACATTGGGAATCGACCCTGACGCAAATCAGCGAAAAGCAGTGCCGCTACCAGGACTTTATGCAGCCGCTGGTGGGGACGTTGTTCCAGTTGATTGACCAAGCGCGAAGTACGCCGGTAAGACAATTCAGAGGATTAGCGGCCCCGGCAGGAGGGGCGAAGAAAACGTTCAGCAAAGGCAAAGGGAAGAAGCGGGCAGCAAGCCCGGCGCCTGACGCATAGGCCGTATAAGGTGAGGTCGTTGCGCTGTGGTGCCGGATGGCGGCGATGCCTTTTCCGGCCTACATCGTTCACAACCTGTAGGCCTGATAAGCGTAGCGCCATCAGGCACCCCTGACCGTGATTAAATTACGCCTTGTCCCAACATCGCATCGGCCACTTTCACAAATCCGGCGATATTCGCGCCGCGAACATAGTTGGTTTGTTTCGCTTCACCACCGTGCTCAACGCAGGCGTGGTGGATATCCAGCATGATGTGATGCAGACGCGCATCAACCTTCTCCGCTTTCCAGCCCATACGCGCGGCGTTTTGCGCCATTTCCAGACCGGATGTGGCAACACCGCCGGCATTCGCCGCTTTACCCGGTGCGAACAGCACGCCTGCATCGAGGAACAAATCGGTTGCTTCAATGGTGGTTGGCATGTTGGCACCTTCGGCTACAGCTTTCACGCCGTTGGCGATAAGCACCCGGGCAGCTTCAACATCTAGCTCGTTCTGGGTTGCGCATGGCAGGGCGATATCGACCGGCACGCTCCACGGCTGCTGGCCTTCCAGATACACCAGACCAAACTCACGCGCATAGTCGGCGACGCGACCGTCGCGGCTGGCTTTGATTGCGCACAGACGGGCCAGTTTTTCTGTGGTGAAGCCTGCTTCATCTACCACGGTACCGCTGGAGTCGGAGGCTGTAATGACGCGCGCGCCCAGCTCCATCGCTTTTTCGATAGCGTACTGTGCCACGTTGCCGGAACCGGAAACGGCCACGCGCATACCTTCAAAACCAAGGCCATGGCGTTTGAGCATCGCTTCGGTGAAATAGACCAGACCGTAACCCGTTGCTTCCGGACGAATCAGACTGCCGCCGAAAGAAAGCCCTTTGCCGGTAAAAACACAGGCCGTGTTGTTGGAGAGTTTTTTCATCATCCCGGCCATAAAGCCGACTTCACGACCCCCTACGCCGATATCACCGGCAGGCACGTCGGTATCCGCACCCAGATGACGATACAGTTCGGTCATCAGCGACTGGCAGAAGCGCATGACTTCGCCTTCGCTTTTACCTTTCGGATCGAAATCAGAACCGCCTTTACCGCCGCCCATAGGCAAGGTGGTGAGCGCGTTTTTAAAGGTCTGTTCGAAGCCGAGGAATTTCAGAATGGACAAGTTAACGGAAGGGTGGAAACGCATCCCGCCTTTGTACGGCCCGATAGCCGAACTGAACTGCACGCGCCATGCGCGGTTAACCTGAACCTGGTTGCGGTCGTCTACCCACACGACGCGGAACTGAATAACACGCTCAGGTTCAACCAATCGCTCCAGCAAAGAAAGCTGGCGATAGTGCGGGTTCTGTTCGAGGAACGGCCAGAGCGTTGTCATGACTTCGCGTACAGCCTGAGCAAATTCGGTCTGGTGTGGGTCGCGTTGTTGAACATGAGCCAGGAAGGAGTCCAGGGAGCAAACCTTGTCCATAAGTATAAGTACCTCTTATGATTGTGGATGTATGTAGTTGTTATGGTTGTGTTTAATACAGTGCGTTATTTCGACTATATCACTACCCTGCTAACGGATGACAAGGAATTTCCCCAGGCGTAATAAAATTAATATTCAGGGTAGGGTCATAACTAAAAGCGATGGTGGAAAAAAGTTAAGTTCACTACCCATTTGGTCGATAGTTATAAGAAGAGATTTTTTAAGGAGATAGCGAATGAAAATGTTATGGATTGTGGGGGTAATGGTGCTGTTTTGCCAGACCGTGCAGGCGAGGCCGCAGGTGGAAGTTAACGTTCCGCCTGAAGTCTTTAGCAGCAATGGCAATACCCAGCGCGCGCAGCCATGCGCACAGTGCTGCATTTATCAGGATCAGAACTATTCGGAAGGCGCAGTCATTAAAACCGATGGTGTGCTCTTACAATGCCAGCGTGACGAACGCGCCATTAGCACGAATCCGCTTGTGTGGCGGCGGGTAAAGCCATAAACGCATGAAGAAGCGGGATATCGGCCGGAGCAAGCTCATAATTGAGCGCCTCTAGCGGCGTACACCATGCCAGCGCACTATGCTCACGCGCGATAATTTCGCCGTCAAAGCGCGGCACATGCCAGGCGTGCAGATGAATCATTCGTCCGGAAACTTCGCGCTGGTGGCTGGCAATGTAGCAACCGGGATAAGCGTGGATCGCCAGTTCTTCATGTAGCTCGCGCACGAGCGCTTCTGGCTGGCTTTCACCAGCCTCAACTTTGCCTCCTGCAAATTCCCAAAGCCCCGCCTGATCGGCATGGGTAGGGCGCTGGGCGAGGAGAATTTTGCCGTCTTGTTCGATAATGGCGGCAACAACATCAATAGTTTTCAGCATAGTGGTCAAAGACGTGATGAATGGAATGCAATATTATCTCTGCTTTGTCGTTTACCCAAGTTTTGCAGGAGTCTGCGGGTGAAAAATCAACAACCCTGGGTGCAGCCGCTCGATAAGTTACCGCTTAGTTTGAAACCTCTCGTTGCGATGCAGCAAAAACATTATGGCAGCGTGCTCAACCCTACCCGCTGGTGGGGGCGAATGCCGCGGCTTTTCTGGCTGGTGGCGCTGTTCGTGGGATACCTCGAACGTAAGAAGGCCCGGCTTGAGCCTACGCTGCGGGCATTACTGCTGACTCGGGTGTCACAGCAATGCGACTATGCGTTTTGCATCGATGCCAATAGTCTGCGTCTGGCACAGCGCAGTGGCGCCATGGATAAGGTGCTGGCGCTTAGCGATTGGCAGGCTGCCACGGTGTTTACCCCGGCTGAACGTGCCGCGCTTGCTTACGCGGATGGCATGACCGCGACGCCGCCACACATCACAGAAACCCTTAAAAATGAGTTACACTGTCACTTTAACGATGCGCAGATAACCGAAATGACCGCGCTGGTGGCGTTTCAGAATTTATCCGCACGTTTTAACAGTGCGCTGGAGATCCCATCGCAGGGCCTGTGTCCGGTTGGGGACAAAACTGATGCTTGATAAACACCTGCACCCCCGTCTGAAACCGTGGTTGAATCGGGCGGCTGATGCGCTGGACAGTCCCGGCATCTCGGCAGATGGTATTACCCTTGTGGGATTTGCCATTGGCGTACTGGCACTGCCTTTTCTGGCGCTAGGCTGGTACGGCGCAGCGCTGGTGGCGATTGTGGTAAACCGACTGTTTGATGGCCTCGATGGTGCGCTTGCCCGACGACGAGGGCTCACGGATGCGGGCGGTTTTCTCGATATCGCTCTCGACTTTTTGTTTTACGCGCTGGTGCCGTTCGGTTTTATTCTGGCTGACCCTGCGGCAAATGCGGTAGCGGGAGGTTGGCTGTTATTTGCTTTTATGGGCACCGGCAGCAGTTTTCTGGCGTTTGCCGCCCTGGAGGCGAAGCATCAAATTGATAACCCCGGTTATGCGCATAAATCGTTTTACTATCTGGGCGGGCTAACCGAAGGCACTGAGACTATCCTGTTGTTTGTTCTGGGCTGCCTGTTTCCGGCGTGGTTCGCGTGGATGGCGTGGGTGTTTGGCTCGCTGTGCTGGTTGACGACGTTTAACCGGGTGTGGGGTGGGTATGTGACGCTGAAAGGGTTTAACTCGTCAGGTAAATAAATTCTGTGTTAGACATTCAGATAGAAATTCTCAAGTAATAGAGTCACTTAAGACAGCCGCCACGGCATTTGGCCTAGTCCTCCCCAAATAGCACCATTACTCACAAATTAGCACCTGAACCCGCGCATCATGCGCGGGTTTTTTCGCTAAGGGTAATATAATGAAAAATAGTAAAATGGCTGCTGGCGGTATGGCTGTTGGGGCTATTCTGGTTGTGAAGCTTGTTGCAAAGACTGCGTTCATTGGTGCAATTTTTGGTGGGGCATTTGGCGGTGCTAGTTATGCAAAAACGGCATATGAAACATCTATCGACCATATGAAAACGGAAGCTGCATATTACAGCCAGAAACATGGCGGTGAGATGTTAAATGCTTATGTGCGAATGGACTCAATGCTTGTTGACGAGGATAGAAAGAGGCTAATTATTAACACGACAGCCCCGGATGTCACCAAGGACTCTTTAGGTAAACTAAAAGTTTCTGAACTTGCGGACGCTGAGAAAGATGGTAAAGAACATATGATTTTTGAGTATAAAAGCGATAAGGATGTGAAAATGCTTTTTGAGCATGATTGGGAAGTTGAATTTAAGCTTAAGACCAGCGACGGCGAATTGTTTGAGGATATATTCATTAACAGATCAGATATCCTGTAAATTTTGAACTGCAATCACCATCATCGTTTTTATGTTTATGTGGGAAGGTCCTCTGGGCTTAAAAGAGGTTAGTGGGCGATCATCTGCGTTTAGGTTAGTGAGTTAAATGGGGAAACGAATTTCCCCATTTAAAATAATCTTTTCAGATGTAGCTGGAATTAAAAAACGGCGTCATTAACAGACGGATTAAAGCGTGCTATCCACTTTATGCTCACCCGTCACAATGGGATTTTTCGGGTCGGCGCTCCACTCATACCAGCCGCCGTCATACACGCTGACGTTCTGCCAGCCCATCGCGCGGGCGTACATAAAGGTCTCTGACGCGCGCCAGCCGGTACCGCAGTAGAAGGATACCTGTTGAGTCGGCAGGATATTCCACGCTTTCCACATAGCCGCGATATCGTCGGCGCTGCGCATGGTGCCGTCCGGGTTGTGGAAGTCTTCCATGTGGGTTGAGTCGCTGCCCGCATGGCCCCAGCGTGCGCCTGCGATTTCACCTTTTGGCTTGATGTAGCTATAGCCGCTGGTGGTGCCGATAAATTCTGGCCAGGAACGAATACTCACCAGTGAGGCATCTTTGCGATGCAACAGTCCGCGAGCCTGTTCCATATCCAGCATCAGCTGCGGTTGAGCGGGGATAGTGACGCCAAAATCAGGCGCGGGCTCGACGTTCTTAGGTAAACCACGTTCGACCGGCAGGTCTGCGTCAGACCAGGTTTTCCAGCCGCCATCGAGGATACGCACGTCTTTGACACCCGCATACAGCATAATCTGCGCCACGCGCGCTGCCGCATATACGTCACGGCCATAAAGCACGACGGTGGTGTCATGGCGAATACCGTGTTTCGCCAGGAGGGCTTTTAGCTGTGCATCGGAGACTTTGTTCCACAGTGGTTCGCTTTCGACCTCGTTAGTGTCGATATAACCAGCATTAGGGATATGGCTGACCAGGTACAGTTTCGGCGCGCCCCAGGCGGCTTCAATCACTTTGACATCACCTGCGGGTTTCGCCGGAACATCTTTACCTTGCTGGAGATCGTGCAGCCACTGCGGGTAAACCAGCTGCTCAAAGTGCGGTAGCTTTTGCAGGCGGTCAGGCTGTTGCAGTGCGTCACTCAGGGTAGAGAGATTGGTATAACCTGCTTCCTTCAGCCGCTTGGCGACTGCGTCGTTATCTTTGCTGTCGCCGTAGAGTGCGATGTCGGTATTTTTCTGTAACTGATGCTGCTGCGCCCACGTGCTCAACTGCTCGTTATTCATTGCAGACAGCCAGCTGGCGGAAAGATTCAGCGCGCCCGGTTCGTGACCTTGCGTACCGTTAATCTGCTGTGGCCAGCCGTTATAAAATGCGCTGACACGCGTATCAATAGCAGTGCCTTTTTGCTGTAACAGATGCGTAAAGGTTAAGGTTTTCGCTGTTTGTGCAGCAGATACAGAAGAGGCTAGACCGAGCGCAAGAGCCAGCGCGGTCAGTTGAGAAACACGTTTCATCAAATCATCCGACGAAGAAAATTGGAGCATTATTCTGCACCTCAAGTAGGGTAATTACCTTGCGGTAACGCATTCTTTCCCGCGTCACCGCCAGTTTTCAAGCTGCAAACAGCGGGCGCCAGACGGAACATCATCGGCATCGTGCGTGACCTGAACGACCGGAATCTGTCTGTGTTGCAATTCATTGAATACCCACTGACGAAAGCTGTTGCGAAGCTGCTGGTCAAGTCGGCTAAACGGTTCATCCAGCAGCAGAGCGTCTGGTTGTGCAAGCAGCGCACGTAACAACGCCACGCGGGCACGCTGACCGCCGGAAAGGGTAGCAGGATCGCGAGCGTAAAAGTCGGTCAGCCCCGCGTGGTCTAACGCCTGTAACACCTGCGTCTGACGTTCATGACGACCCACAGTGACCGGGAGCGCCAGCTTCAGATTCTCGCCAACGCTCAGGTGGTCAAACAGCAGTGCATCCTGAAACAGAATGCCAATGCGCCGCTTTTCCGTAGGCAGCAGGTCGCAGCGACGTTCGTTCAGCCATAGCTCGCCGCTGGCGCGAAACTCACCGCCCAGCGCGCCGATCATCCAGGCAAAAAGGGTGGATTTGCCGCTGCCGGAGGGACCCATTAGCGTGAGGATCTCGCCTGGTTGCACGGTAAAGTTGACGCGGCGGAGTAGCGGGGTGTCGCCCAGCGTTAGCGTCAGGTCCTGGACTTGTAACATCAGCGTAATCCTCGGCGGAGATGACCTATCCAACGCGCGATTAGCGCGGTCAACAAGAAGAAGGTCATCGGCAGAATCAGTTGCCATAGCGCCTGAGCTGCGAGAGTGGCGGTTGCGCCCCCGCTACTTAACGCGACGGCCTCGGTGGTCAGTGTCGGTACACGACCGCCCCCCAGCCATTGGGTGGGCAGGTATTGCGCAATGCTCACCGAAAATCCCACCGCCAGCGCTGACAGCAGCGGACGGATAATGAGCGGGCATTTCAGCCGCAGAAAAATGCGCCCCCGCGTCCAGCCCAGGGTTTGCGCCAGTACGACCTGGCGCGAGTCTATCCGCCGCCAGGCGGGGCGCAGCACAAACAACATCCACGGCACCACCCACAGCAAATGGCCCCACAGTACGGTACTAAAGAGCCCATCAAACCAGCCGTAAAGCGCCAGTTGATACTGCCCGGCAGCCAGTGGGAGCGCGGGCAGTAACAAGGGGAAATCGACCCAACGTTGATGTGTCACAGGCCCCCATTCCAGCCACATTAAACACACGGCAGCACCTAACCCTGCCGACAGCAGCGCCAGCCACAGACTGTGGTTAACGGTATTTGTCGCGGGCAGCGAAACGTGCGCCAGATATGCCAGAAAGGCGGTACATATCAGGCCGCTTAACGGTAGCATCAGGGCAACACATTTCCCCGGAACGGTGGGGAAATCGGGCTTGCGACACCCGTCCGGGTGGGCGGAATGTGCCCGCCATCCGCACCACAGTTTACGTGCAATCCCAGCCAGCGCGGCGAGGATAGCAAGCAGTAACAGACAGGCCAAAGCGCCTTTGGTCTGGTCATCGGGGGAGCCTGAATTGAGCCACTGCCATGCCAGCACGGCGAGCGTGGGGGGATTCCCGGGGCCGATTATTATCGCGACATCAACCACCGATAGCGTCCAGGCCGTCGTCGCCAGCAGGGCGATGCTGAGCGAAGGCATAAGGGCCGGGAGAATCACGTGTTTAAGACATTGCCCTCGTCCAAATCCCAGGCTTTTAAATACCACCGTTTGTTCGGCTAACTGGCGTTCGCCGAGGATTGCCCAGCACACCCACATTAAAAAGCCACTTTCCTTGATAGCCAGCACCAGACCAAGACCGATACCGTAGCTGTCTTGCACGGGGCTTAATATAGGCAGCAGACGATATAACTCGCCACCTTCGGCAAACAGCAGCAGGGCGCAGGTCGCGAATGCTACGTGCGGAAGTGCCAGCAGCCAGGGCAATCGTGACGCTAGCCGCTGCCAGCCGGGTGACGGCCAAAGGGTGGCAATGACCAGCAGTGTCAGCAACAATGCGCCGCTAACGGCAATGATTGTGGAAATCAGGGTGGCAATAAGCGCCTGGGCGAGCTGCGGGTCGCCGAGCAACTGTTGCCAGTGGAATAGCGAAAACGCAGGCGTCAGTAAGATACCTGCGGCGGGCAGCAGGGGCAGATAGATAATCAGCATCATGCCCCAGCACAGGGTGATTAATGCGTACCGTAACGGCGCAGCCATTCCTGCTCCAGTGCATTAACCCAGGCGGCATGGGGCTCCGCCAGTACCGGCGGTGAATTTTCCGGGATAAGCGCTTGTAACGCATTTTGCTGTTCAGGCTCTAATGTGTGTGCATCAAGAACGCTCGGATCGCCCCAGATTGCCGGGTCTGCCTTGCGCAACTGAGCGGTTGGAGAAAGCAGGAAATTCGCGACAACCTGTGCTCCCGCGCTGGCGGCAGCGTTTGCGGGAATGGTGACAAAGTGGACATTGCCAATCATTCCCTGCGCAAAGCCGAAGCTGTAACTGTCTTTCGGCAACTCACCTTTCGCTACTTTTTGCTTGGCGTGCATCGGGTTGAATGTCAGCGACAGGCGCAACGAGCCATGGCTGAACAGGCTGTCCATTCGCGCGGTGGAAGGGGGGAAGTCTTTACCCTGACGCCACAGCAGCGGGTGCAGTATGTCGAGGTAGGCCCACAGCGGCGCGGTGACGGCGGCGAAATTTTGCGCATTCGGTGGTTGTTTTAACGCGTCAGGCTGTGACGTGACGTTTATCAGCAACTGCTCAAGCAGTGCCGTACCGGTGAAATCTGGCGGACGAGGGTAGGTGACCGTGCCGGGGTGGGATTTGGCATAGTCCAGAAGCGCCTGCGGGGATGCCGGTGGTTCAGGCGTTTGCTGCTGGCGGGCGATAAAGGTTAACTGCGCGCTGCCCCACGGTGATTCCGCACCGTCAACCGGTACGGAGAAGTCTTCACGCACGGGTTTGCTGGTATCAACATAGCGCCAGTTTGGCAGTTGCTCCGCCCAGCCGGTTTGCAGCAGGTTGGCCTCTTTTAAGGCTCGGAAGTTCTCGCCGTTAACCCACAACAGATCGACTGAACCCTTCGTTTTGCGCCCGGCGCGCGCTTCGGTCTGAATACGTTTCACCGTATCGGCGGCATCAGCAATATGCACAATGCGCAGATCGATGGCGTAATCTCGCTTCACTTCACCGCTCACCCAATCGAGATAGTGGTTCACTGCTTCATCGCCGCCCCAGGCGTTAAACCATACGGTCTGGCCTTTGGCGTCATTCTGTATTTGCTGCCAGCTACTGGCGCTTGCGGCGAACGGAGACAGTATCGCCAGCCCCAGCAGGGCATGGCGCAGGATCTCTCCATGAAAACGCATCAGGAATTCCTCTTTAGTCGTTCTTGGTAAAAGGCTTTCGCCGCGATGATAACGATAGTCAGTGCGAACAAGATAAACAGTCCGCTAACAAACCAGAAGGTTCCTCCGGTCAGCAGACTGCCGACCCAAGAATACACAAGCGTAGCGGGAAGCTGACCGAGGCCGGTGGCGAGCATAAACTGGCGAAAACGTATTGAGGTTAACCCAGCGGCATAGCTTACCGGATCGAATGGGACAAAGGGCAGTAGCCGACACACTAAGATGGTATGTTTGCCATACCGGTCAAAAAAACCGTCGACGCTGTTAAGCACCGCTTTGCCGGTGAGCTTTTCAACCGCCTCGCGGCCCATCATGCGCGCGATATAAAAGCATAATCCGGCACCGACCATCGCACTGCTCCATGACAGCAGCGCCCCCCAGAAGGCGCCAAACAGTGAGGCATTGGCAAAGGTGATAACAAATGCCGGAAGCGGCGCAGCAATGGCCTGGAAAATCATCAGCAGGAATGAAACAACCGCTGCCAGTGAACCGTAGGAGTAAATAAAGCGTTCAATCTCGCGTGGGTCGAGGGCTAAAAATGCGCTCAGGCTGTGGTCAATAAAGCTGTTGACGGCGGGCACGAACAGCCATGCCAGCAACAGGGCGACGAAAGCGCCGGCAATCAGTCCGCGAATGTACCAGACCGTGCGATTTTGGGGCGTCATTGGTGAGACTCTTGCGGTAATTCCACGCGTTTACGTCGGGCGTACCACTTTGCTGCCTGCACCAGTGCAAACAGTGCCAGCCCGGCGAGACTGAGCTTCAGAACAAAGAAAAGGGTGATTCCGTCAACAGCAAGCGTGCTGGCCATAAACGTATAAATAAAGATACCGGGCAAAGTTGTCAGTGCGGATATCAGGGTATAAGGCCAGAACGGGATGGCGGTTAAGCCGTAAGCATAGTTCTGAATATTATAGGGAAATAGTGGAATTAGCCGGGTTAGGATCAGGAAGTCGACTCCGTTTCTGGCAATGCCGCGCTCAATGGCCTGGAAGGTTGCAGTATGCCCGACATAATTCAGCAAGAGCGTGCGGCCGAGCAGGCGTGCGAGTAGAAACGACAGCGCGGAAGCAAGGGTGACGGCAACCAGCGACAGCAGCGTGCCGACCCACGGGCCAAAGACAATACCGCCGACTAATACCAGTATGCTACCCGGCATCAAACACACCGTGGCGACAATAAACAGAGCGATGTAAAGACCATAGCCGAGCGTGCCGCTTTGCAAAATGAGGTGTTGAAGGTGGCGAAAATGGGTCACCAGATCGAGCAGACCAAAATGGTGAATAAGGAGATAAAGTGCGTAGATAACAGCCACAATGAGCAGGAGCTTAGAGGCTGCGTAATACCGACTTCTTTTGCATGGGGGTCCTCCTGCCGGGAAGAAAAAGTGCGCGCGACGGTATTACAGATTAGCCACTACAGCAAGAGCTTAGCGCCGGTTTATTGATTTTGCTCAGGATTTCCTTCCGATCACCGAAATGCCCCCGGCGGCGCTGCGCTTGGCCGGGCTACTAGTATCGTAGTGTCGTAGCCCGGCCAAGCGCAGCGCCGCCGGGATTGCACACCGATTTTTCAGCCTATTTAAACGTCGCCCATACCGGCGCGTGATCTGACGGCTTTTCCATACTGCGGATTTCGTAATCAATCCCGGTCTCAACACAGTGCGCTGCCAAACCCTGGCTTGCCAGCAGCAGGTCGATACGCAGACCGCGGTTATCGTCAAAACCTTTAGAGCGGTAGTCAAACCACGAGAAACGGTCGTTGGTTTCCGGGTTGGCATTGCGGAAGGTATCCACCAGACCCCAGCCCAAGAGGCGCTGCATCCACTCGCGCTCTTCCGGCAGGAATGAACACTTACCGGTGCGCAGCCAGCGTTTGCGGTTGTCTTCACCGATACCGATGTCTAAATCAGTTGGGCTGATGTTCATATCACCCATGATAAGCACCGGATTGTCTTTATTCAGACGGGTTTCCAGATAATCCTGCAAGTCCTGATAGAACTTGGTTTTTGCAGGGAATTTCGTTTCGTGATCGCGGCTTTCTCCCTGCGGGAAGTAACCATTAATCACCGTGACGTTACCAAACTCGGACGGCACTTCGGCAATGATAATGCGGCGCTGGGCGTCTTCGGCATCGGTCGGGAAACCGCGATGCACCGCAATCGGCTCGGCCTTGGTCAGGATGGCGACACCGTAGTGGCCTTTCTGCCCGTGGTAGAAAATGTGGTAACCGAGCTTTGCGACCTCTTCAAGCGGAAACATATCGTCGTGCACCTTTGTCTCCTGCAGACCAATCACATCAGGCTGATGTTTTTCAACGATGGCTTGCAGTTGATGAGGGCGGGCACGCAGGCCGTTGATATTAAAGGAGACAAATTTCATAGTCGTTGCCACTTTGCAGGATGAATTGTGACGGGATAGTAGCAGAATTTAACCCTGCCCGCTGCTCTGAGACGGCGGTATTGCCAATTTCTTTTATCGCTGCTGCCGTATTGCCGAGCAAGAATTGCACCAGGTTTGGGCAATCTGCGCCGTCATGAGGCGTAAATGTACGATAAATTTCGCAGTCGATCACAAATCCAGAATGATATTTTGTTGCTGCATAAATTTTCTAAATTTTACTCTGCAAGGTCGTGAAATGTCATTGATATTCACTTTGTATGCAATTTGTATGAATAACTGGTGTTCATAACTCATTGATATTCCGTTCTCACTCCCCGTTTATGCATTTTCTTCTCTCGCTGGCACGAACTGTGCAATCTACATTAATAGGGAAAACACCAAAATCATTAACATAAAATAAACTATTCGTTTACTTATCGAGGTCGCTATGTCTCAGTCAATCAGCCGTCAAAACTTTGATCAATGGATGATGCCGGTTTATGCACCGGCAACGTTTATTCCTGTACGCGGTGAGGGGGCGTGGTTGTGGGACCAGGAAGGGAAAGGGTATATCGACTTTGCCGGTGGTATTGCGGTAAATGCACTGGGACACGCGCACCCTGCGATGATCCGTGCGCTCACCGAGCAGGCGAGCCAGTTCTGGCATACCGGTAACGGCTATACCAACGAACCGGCGCTGCGACTGGCGAAGCAGTTAATTGACGCCACCTTTGCTGACCGCATTTTTTTCTGTAACTCCGGGGCGGAGGCAAATGAAGCGGCACTGAAAACTGCGCGTAAATATGCGCATGACCATTTTGGTGAACATAAAACCGGTATTGTCGCTTTTAAAAACGCGTTTCATGGGCGCACGCTGTTTACCGTCACCGCCGGTGGGCAACCGGCTTATTCTCAGGATTTTGCGCCGCTGCCGCCGGATATTCACCATGGCATTTATAACGATATCGAATCGGCCCGCGTGCTGATTGATGACGACACCTGCGCCGTGATTGTTGAACCTATCCAGGGGGAAGGCGGGGTGATCCCGGCGACCGTGGAATTTCTGCGAGAGCTGCGTGAACTCTGCGATCGTCATCATGCGGCGTTGATTTTTGATGAAGTGCAAACCGGCGTAGGGCGTACCGGTGAACTGTACGCCTATCAGCACTATGGCATCACCCCAGATTTGCTCTCTACCGCAAAAGCACTCGGCGGTGGCTTCCCGATTGGCGCGCTGCTGGCCTGTGAAAAAATGGCCAGCGTCATGACCGTTGGCACTCACGGCACGACCTACGGTGGGAATCCACTGGCCTGCGCGGTGGCAGGAGAGGTGCTGTCGTTGATTAATACGCCTCAGGTTCTGAACGGTGTGAAGCAGCGTGAGCAATGGTTCAGAGAACGCTTGCAGGCCATTAACGAGAAACTTGGGTTATTCAGCGAGATTCGCGGCGTGGGGTTATTGATTGGCTGCGCGCTGCGTGATGAATATGCCGGGAAAGCCAAACAGATAAGCCTGCTGGCGGCACAAGAAGGTCTGATGGTGCTAATAGCCGGAGCGAGTGTTGTGCGCTTTGCCCCCGCGCTGATTATCAACGAAGAGGATGTCACGCTGGGCCTCAACCGCTTCGAGGCCGCCTGCACACGCTTTATCAAAGGAGAGTCATCATGATGATTATCCGTCCAATCGCCAGTGGAGATCTCCCTGGTTTGCTTACGCTTGCCGGGGGAACGGGCGGCGGGTTGACCTCACTACCTGCTGACGAACAAACCCTGGCGGCACGAATTGCCCGTTCACAAGCCACCTGGCAGGGGGCGCTGCCGCGCGGCGATCAAGGCTATGTCTTTGTGCTGGAAGATACCCACAGTGGCGCGGTTGTCGGCGTTTGCGCCATTGAGGTGGCGGTGGGCATCAATGACCCCTGGTATAACTATCGCGTCGGGACATTGGTCCACGCCTCAAAAGAACTTAACGTCTATAACGCGCTGCCGACACTGTTTCTCACCAACGATCACACCGGCAGCAGTGAACTCTGTACGCTATTTCTGGACCCGGCTTGGCGTAAAGAAAGTAACGGTCATCTGCTGTCATGCTCGCGCTTTCTGTTTATGGCGGCCTTCCGGGATTGCTTCAACCACAAAGTGGTCGCCGAGATGCGCGGCGTGATTGATGAGCACGGTTATTCGCCGTTCTGGAAGAGCCTGGGAGAACGTTTCTTCTCAATGGAGTTCGCCCGCGCCGACTATTTGTGTGGCACCGGGCAAAAAGCGTTTATTGCCGAACTGATGCCAAAGCATCCTATCTACACTGATTTTTTAAGCGAAGAGGCGCGTGAGGTGATAGGCCAGGTGCACCCGCAAACGGCACCGGCGCGCGCGGTCCTGGAAAAAGAGGGATTTCGCTATCGCGATTATGTCGACATCTTCGATGGAGGCCCAACGCTTGAGTGCGAAATTGACCGGGTCCGCGCCGTGCGTAAAAGCCGCCTGGTTGCGGTGTCTGAAGGGGAAACTCGCGGTTCAGATTTACCGCTGTGCGTGGTCGCAAACGAACAATACCAACACTTCCGCGCCATGCTGGTTCATGCTGACCCGCAGACGGAAAACCTTATCTTGAACGCTGAGCAACTTGATGCGCTGAACTGCCATCCTGGCGACAGCGTGCGCCTGGTGCGCCTGTGCCCTGAGGAGAAAAAATCATGAGCCTATGGATTAATGGAGAGTGGCAGGTTGGCGGCGGTGCAGCGCGCCAGAGCGCAAATCCGGTGACCGGCGAAGCCTGCTGGGCGGGTCATGATGCTTCATCTTTGCAGGTGGAGTTGGCTGTGGCGGCAGCACGTGCAGCTTTCCCTGCGTGGGCGCGTCGCCCCTTTGCTGAGCGTCGGCATATTGTTGAAGCGTTCGCCGGATTTCTTGAAAGCCATAAAGCCGAATTAACGGAGGTTATCGCGCGCGAAACCGGTAAACCACAATGGGAGGCGGCAACGGAAGTCGGCGCGATGATCAACAAAATCGCCATTTCACTGGCCTCCTACCGCAGCCGTACCGGTGAAAGCCATACCGAGATGGCTGATGGGGCGGCGACGCTTCATCATCGTCCACACGGCGTGCTCGCCGTCTTTGGTCCCTATAATTTCCCGGGACATCTCCCGAACGGCCATATTGTTCCAGCGCTTCTGGCAGGCAATACGGTGGTGTTTAAACCCAGCGAATTAACCCCCAACTGTGCCGAGGCGGTGGTGAAACTGTGGCAGCAAGCCGGACTGCCGCCGGGGGTTCTGAATTTGCTACAGGGTGGCCGGGAAACCGGAGAAGCGCTGAGCAGTCAATCGGGTCTGGACGGGGTGTTGTTTACCGGGAGTTCAACCACCGGTTTTCATTTGCATCGTCAGTTAGCCGGTCAGCCGCAAAAAATGCTGGCCCTTGAAATGGGCGGGAACAACCCTCTTATTGTTGACGAACCGGACGATATTGACGCTGCCGTGCATCTGACCATTCAGTCGGCGTTTGTCACCGCCGGACAACGTTGTACCTGCGCACGTCGCCTGTTGGTCAAACGCGGTTCCGTCGGGGATGCGTTCTTACAACGATTAGTGGAAGTGACCGGGCGCATTGTTCCAGATGCGTGGAATGCGCAGCCGCAGCCGTTTATTGGCGGCCTGATTTCCGCGCAGGCCGCCGAGCGGGTCTATCAGGCCTGGCAAATGCAGGTGGAAAAGGGCGGCACCACGCTATTGGCTCCACGTCTGCTTAAAGCAGGGACTTCGTTACTGACGCCTGGAATTGTCGAACTGACCGAGGCGCATGATATCGCCGATGAAGAGGTTTTCGGGCCGCTGTTGGGCGTCTGGCGCTATGATGATTTTACCCAGGCGATTGAGCTTGCTAACGCTACGCGTTACGGCCTCTCTTGTGGGCTGATTTCTCCAGACCGCGAAAAATTTGAACGTCTGTTAGTGGAAGCGCGTGCAGGGATCGTTAACTGGAACAAACCGCTCACCGGTGCTGCAAGCAGTGCGCCATTTGGTGGAACCGGCGCTTCCGGTAATCACCGTCCTGGCGCGTGGTACGCAGCAGATTACTGCGCCTGGCCGATGGCAAGCCTGGAATCACCGACGCTCACGCTACCCGCAGCGCTAAGTCCTGGGCTTGATTTTCAGCATGAGGTGAAATCATGAACGCCTGGGAGGTGAACTTTGATGGTTTACCCGGGCTGACGCATCATTACGCGGGGTTATCATTTGGTAATGAAGCCTCGACGAAACATCAGTATCAGGTATCGAATCCGCAGCTGGCGGCGAAGCAGGGGCTGTTGAAAATGAAGGCGCTGGCGGATGCTGGATTCGCTCAGGGCGTGATCCCACCGCAGGAGCGCCCGAATGTGGCGTTGTTGCGCCAACTGGGATTTAGCGGGCGCGATGAACAGGTTATCGCCAAAGCCGCCGTACAGACCCCTGAATTGCTCAGTGCCGCAAGCTCGGCGTCGGCGATGTGGGTGGCGAATGCGGCAACGGTATGTCCTTCTGCCGATGCGCTGGATGGTAAGGTACACCTGACCGTGGCGAATCTTAGCAGTCTGCTGCATCGGGCCAGTGAAGCGCCAACCACCGAGGCGATATTGCGGGCTATTTTCCACGATACCGATCACTTTGCCGTCCACGGCCCACTGCCGTCGGTTGCGGCGTGGGGAGATGAAGGTGCGGCAAACCACAATCGGTTAGGACGCGATTATGGCCTGCCGGGTACGCAACTGTTCATTTATGGTCGGGACACGGCGAACGGTACGAGTCCACATCGCTATCCGGCGCGGCAGACTCGTGCCGCCAGTGAAGCGGTAGCACGGCTCAACCAGCTCAATCCGAAGCAGATGATTTTTGCCCAACAGAATCCGCAGGTTATCGATCAAGGCGTATTCCATAATGATGTGATTGCCGTCAGTAATCGGCAGGTGCTCTTTTGCCATGCCGAGGCGTTTGTTCATCAAACGCAACTGATGCAGCAGCTGGCCGAACGGGTGCCGGAATTTATGCCCATTGAAGTGCCTGCGGCAAAAGTGACGGTCGCTGAAGCGGTTGCCACCTATCTGTTTAACAGCCAGCTATTGAGCAAGCCGGATGGCAGCATGATGCTGGTATTACCCGGCGAAGCACGGGAAAACCCGCGCGTCTGGCGCTATCTCAACGAGCTGGTGGCGCAGGATAATCCCATTGATACGCTTCAGGTTTTCGATCTGCGTGAGAGCATGGCGAACGGCGGTGGCCCGGCCTGTTTACGTTTACGGGTGGTGTTAAATGAAGCCGAACGTCAGGCGCTTAATCCGGCGGTAATGATGAATGATACGTTGTTTGCTACCCTGAATGATTGGGTCGATTGTTACTATCGCGACCGGTTGACCGTAGCCGACCTTGCCGATCCGCAGCTGTTGCAGGAAGGTCGAGAGGCGTTGGACAGACTCACGCAGATCCTGAAACTGGGCTCACTTTACACTTTTCAGCGCTAAGGAGATGCAATGAAACAGTTCCTGGCGTACACGCTGGCGGGGCGATTGCCGCCTGAGCCTGAAGGGGATTGCGACCATTTTCATTGGGAGTGGCGCGAGGCGGGCGTATTACAACTGACGCCGCATGAACCGTGTTCTCAGGCGATGGTGCTGTCGGCCGGGATCCACGGCAACGAAACGGCACCGGTGGAGATGGTTGATACTGTTTTAGCCGCGCTACTTAGCGGCAAACAATCACTGCGCTGGCATCTGCTGGTGGTATTGGGTAACCCACCGGCACTGCGTGATAACAAGCGCTATCTGCACAGCGATCTCAACCGTATGTTTGGCGCCCGCTGGCGTCATTTTCCGGTAAGTGATGAAACGGTGCGAGCGGCCAGCCTCGAACAAACCGTGGCGGCTTTTTATCAACGCTGCCCGGCACAGGTTCGCTGGCATCTGGATTTGCATACCGCGATTCGTGGCTCGCATCATATGCGTTTTGGGGTCATGCCCGCGCGTGAAACGCCGTGGGATCCGCAGTTTCTGGGCTGGCTAGGTTCGGCGGGACTTGAGGCATTGGTATTTCATCAGGCGCCTGGCGGGACGTTTACCCATTTCACCTGTGAATCTTTTGATGCTCAGGCCTGCACGCTGGAATTAGGCAAAGCCAGACCGTTTGGGCAAAACGATCTCTCACGGTTCGCGCTGGTGGCGCGTCAACTGGCAAATTTGCTGGCGGGAGAACTCGGGGGAGGGTCGGCGATGACACCGCTTTACTACCGTGTCGTGCAGCAAATCACCCGACGCAGCGAGGATTTCCAACTGCATATGTCGGCGCAAACGTTAAATTTCACGCCGTTTGCTAAAGGCACATTGCTTGCTGAGGATGGGGAAACGCGCTACGTGGTGACATCACCTTGTGAATACGTACTGTTCCCCAACCCCGATGTGGCAATTGGATTACGCGCCGGGTTAATGCTGGAGCGTTGCTGATAGCGGATTAATTCACGATGCCACCGGCGCAAGCAGGTGGCATATATTGTTCACCTGACGTTATTACAGATTATTCCTGGGTTATTGCTTTATTATTAATCTTCGGTGCTTTATACTTCTTCAAAATCCCTTCTTAATCAGTCAATTGTCTATTTCTCTTGCAACTCTCCACAGTTTATCCTTAATTTCTTCATAATTGGTTAGAAAACGTTTTTTACACTTTCATTGTTTTACGCAGGCTCTGATTAATTGACGATAAACCTCGTAAAGTTAATCTCGTCAACACGGCACTACGCCGTCAGAATAATTGAAAGTAAGGACTCAATAATGAAAAAATTAACTGCTCTGTTCGTTGCTTCTACGCTGGCTCTGGGTGCTGCAAGTGTGGCGCACGCTGCTGATACCACGACCTCTACCACCACCGAAGCGGCGCAGCCGAACGGTAAAATGATGCAGCATCACAAAGGTCATATGGGCCCACGCCACGACATGATGTTCCAGGGTTTAAACCTGACCGATGCTCAGAAACAACAGATTCGTGACATTCGTAAAGCGAGTCGCGATGAGATGAAACGTCCGCCGCAAGAAGAGATGCGTGCGATGCATAACCTGATTGCTAGCGATACCTTCGACAAAGCGAAAGCAGAAGCTCAGGTAACTAAAATGGAAGAGCAGCATAAAGGGATGACGCTGTCTCGTCTGGAAACCCAGAACAAGATCTACAACATCTTAACGCCGGAACAGAAAAAGCAATTTAATGCCAATTTTGAGAAGCGTCTGACAGAACACCACGCGCCAGAAGGTAAAATGCCATCTGCGCCTGCCGAATAAGTTTAACGGCACACAGTCTTAAGACCGCCGGGTCTGCTCATAAACGCCAACAGGCTATGGGCAGACCCGGCGGTTTTCTTCTTTATTTCTTCCAGAAATCATCAAATACGGTAATCGGTGGGCGGCGTTTGTGCTCGGTCTTCAGATACCAGCCTTCAATCGTCTGCGCCAGTGCCGGTGCCAGCGTTTTGCCTTCAAGGTAATCATCAATATTGTCGTAACTCACACCCAATGCCACTTCGTCAGGCAAAGAAGGGCGGTCGTCTTCGAGATCTGCGGTTGGCGCTTTCTTATAAAGATGCTCCGGGCAGCCGAGTTCGGCCAGTAGTTGCTTACCCTGGCGCTTATTGAGACGGAAAATCGGGTTGATGTCGGTGCCACCGTCGCCATATTTGGTGAAGAAACCGGTAATCGCCTCCGCTGCATGGTCGGTGCCGACCACCACGCCGTGAGTCATCCCAGCAATGCTGTACTGTGCTTTCATGCGCTCACGGGCTTTTTCATTGCCGCGAACAAAGTCACTGAGTTCAATACCCGCTTCGCGCAGCGCCTGCTCGCTGGCCAGTACTGCGCCCTTAATATTCACTGTCAGCACACGGTCTGGCTCGATAAAAGCAATCGCATCCTGACAGTCTTGTTCGTCGAACTGCACGCCGTAGGGCAGGCGAACGGCAATAAATTGCAGCGCGCTATCACCGCTTTCAGTACGCAGTTCATTGACTGCCTGTTGGCACAGCTTTCCGGTCAGGGTCGAGTCCTGACCTCCACTGATCCCCAGTACTAATGACTTGATAAACGGGTAGGTTTTTAGATAAGCCTTGAGAAAATCTACGCTGCGGCGGATCTCTTCTTTTGCATCAATCTGCGGTTTTGCGCCAAGCGCCTGAATAATTTCTTGTTGTAACGCCATTTACCCCTCCGGAATGTGTGTGTCAGCCGTACCGATTACCCACCAGAACAATGTGTTAAAGCTACCTCTTTGACGCTAAAACGACAAGGATCACAGTTTTGCCTGATGTAAATTAATCCGAATCTAGCCTATGTTTGGGTTCATTTGGCCGTATTAGTTGATAAATAGCGATATTTATTCCAGGCTTAATGCACATCATAAAAAAGGAGAGGGAAGATGAATAAGAATGTAATCGGGCTTCTGGGCGCTGCCGCTGTATTCACCATGCTGGCTGGCTGTACCGCTTATGATCGCACAGCAGACCAGTTCACCCAACCGGTTGTTAAAGATGTGAAGAAAGGGATGAGCCGTGCGCAGGTCGCCCAGGTTGCGGGTAAACCATCATCAGAAGTATCAATGATTCACGCTCGAGGCACTTGCCAGACCTATATCTTGGGTCAACGTGATGGTAAAACAGAAACCTACTTTGTGGCGTTAGATGATACCGGGCATGTGATCAACTCCGGTTACCAAACCTGTGCGCAGTACGACACTGACCCGCAGGCCGCTAAGAAATAATCGTGTATTTATCGGATGTCTACGAAAACCCGACCACTGTGTCGGGTTTTTTTATGAGCCATCATGCTTATTTCTTGTCGCGAATTATTTTGACCAAAGTGTGAGGGCAATCAAGATGGGAGGTCAATGAGAGACAATTTTGGGGCATTGAGAATTATCCGTACCCAAAATGTTGCCGTATACTCAAGGCATAAACAGAAGATAACTCATCTGTTACATACGAGGGTAGTGGGCACATGGAACATCGCCCGATGATGGCAGATTTCACAAGTTGAGGAAGCGTGAATGGAAAAGAAACATATCTACCTATTTTGTTCAGCAGGGATGTCCACGTCATTGTTAGTATCCAAAATGCGTGCGCAAGCTGAAAAATACGAAGTACCGGTTGTTATCGAAGCATTCTCAGAAACGTTTGCAGCAGAAAAAGGCCCACAGGCTGACGTGGTTTTACTTGGCCCACAAATCGCCTATATGCTCGACGATATCAAAAAGATTTTACCGAATAAGCCGGTTGAAGTTATTGACTCAACCTTATATGGCAAAGTAGATGGTTTAGGTGTATTAAAAGCAGCCGTTGCTGCTATTAAGAAGTCAGCTTCGCAGTAATTTTATTTATTTTTCCCGTCAAAGAGTTATTTCATATTTAATCGCCGCAAATTTATTGCGGCCTTTTAAGGGTATTTTATATGAGTAAAGTGATCGATTCGCTTGAAAAGGTACTCCTTCCTTTTGCTGTTAAAATAGGAAAGCAGCCTCACGTTAATGCGATTAAAAACGGTTTTATTAAATTAATGCCACTGACCCTTGCGGGGGCCATGTTTGTATTAATCAACAACGTTTTTCTGAGTTTTGGTGAGGGTTCCTTCTTCTATTCAATGGGCATTCGTCTGGATGCATCCACCATTGATACTTTAAACGGCTTTAAAGCCATCGGCGGTAACGTTTATAACGGTACCTTAGGCATTATGTCGCTGATGGCGCCTTTCTTTATTGGCGCAGCGCTTGCGGAAGAACGCAAAGTTGACTCCATGGCCGCAGGCTTAATTGCTATCGCAGCGTTTATGACCGTTACCCCATACAGCGTCGGTGAAGCCTACGCGGTAGGCGCTAACTGGCTGGGCGGGGCGAACATTATCTCCGGTATTGTTATTGGTCTGGTTGTCGCCGAACTGTTTACCTTTGTGGTTCGTCGTAACTGGGTTATTCGTCTGCCGGACAGCGTACCTGAATCGGTATCACGTTCCTTCTCGGCGGTTATCCCAGGCTTCATCATTCTGACCATTATGGGTGTTATCTCCTGGGCTCTGACCCATTGGGGAACTAACTTCCACCAGATCATCATGGATACCATCTCTACGCCGCTGGCATCGATGGGCCACGTTGTAGGCTGGGCTTACGTTATCTTTACTTCGCTGCTGTGGTTCTTTGGTGTGCACGGTTCTCTGGCGCTTTCCGCGCTTGATAGCGGCATCATGACCCCATGGGCGCTGGAAAACATCTCTCTTTATCAGCAGTACGGTTCCGTTGAAGCCGCAGTGGCAGCAGGTCATAGCTTCCACATGTGGGCAAAACCAATGCTGGATTCCTACATCTTCCTCGGTGGTACCGGTGCGACTCTGGGTCTTATCATCGCCATCTTCATCGCTTCACGCCGCGAAGATCACCGTCAGGTAGCAAAACTGGCTCTGCCATCAGGTCTGTTCCAGATTAACGAACCGATTCTGTTTGGCCTGCCAATTATCATGAACCCAGTCATGTTCATCCCGTTCATTCTGATTCAACCGCTGCTGGCTGCAATCACCATGACCGCGTACACCTTAGGCATCATCCCGCCAATCACCAACGTGGCGCCATGGACAATGCCTACCGGTCTGGGTGCGTTCTTTAACACCAACGGCAGTATCGCTGCACTGATTTTGGCCCTGTTCAACCTGGGTGTTGCGACACTGGTTTACATGCCATTCGTGATTATCTCGAACAAGGCGCAGGCTAAAATCGAAGAAGAAGAGAGCGAAGAAGACATCGCTAACGCACTGAAATTCTAATGCCAATGCGGTATGGAGCCATCCTCCATACCGCCCTCAACAAGAAGGGAATAAATATGTTCGATCTGGATAATGTTGTTGCTGAGGACGTGCAGGAAAACGATCTCGAAGAAGTGGTGATGGGCCTGATTATCAATTCTGGGCAGGCGCGTAGCCTGGCGTACACCGCGTTAAAGCAAGCCAAGCAGGGAGATTTTGAAACTGCCAAAACCACCATGGAACAGTCCCGCGTCGCACTGAGTGAAGCGCATCGCGTCCAGACCCAGCTTATCGAAAGCGATGAAGGCGAAGGACGTATAAAGGTGAGCCTGGTGCTGGTTCATGCGCAAGATCATCTAATGACATCAATGTTGGCCCGTGAACTGGTTGCTGAATTGATCGAACTTCACGAGAAGGTATAATAGGCTTTTCCCTATGAGGCAACCGAAGATGATCAGCATGGAAATCAACACCGCCCGAGAACAACAGCTCTTCAACGGTAAGAATTTTCATGTCTTCATCTACAATAAAACGGAAAGTATCAGTGGGTTACACCAGCATGACTATTACGAGTTCACAATCGTACTGACCGGTCGCTACTATCAGGTGATAAATGGCAAACGGGTGATGCTGGAGCGTGGAGATTTTGTCTTCATCCCGATGGGTTCTCACCACCAGAGCTTCTACGAGTTTGGCGCGACGCGAATTCTCAATGTTGGGATCAGCAAAGATTTCTTCGATACTCACTACCAGTCACTGGTGCCGTTTGCGTTGGTTGCTTCACAAGTCTATTCGATCAAAAGCACTTTTCTTAGCTACATTGAGTCGGTTATTTCGTCACTGCATTTTCGCGAAACTGAATTTGACGAATTTATTGAACTGGTCTCCTTCTACGTCATTAACCGCCTGCGTCATCATCGCGAAGAGCAGTCACAGGATGTTATGCCACAGTGGTTAAAATCCACCGTAGAAGCCATGCACGATAAATTAAAATTTGGTGAAGGCGCGTTGGAAAATATGGTCGAGTTATCCGGGAAAACCCAGGAATATTTAACTCGTGCTACCCAGCGCTATTATGGTAAAACGCCGATGCAGATTATTAATGACATCCGCATCAATTTTGCCAAAAAACAGCTTGAAATAACCAACTATTCAGTTACTGATATTGCGTATGAATCAGGTTACAGCAGCCCGAGTTTGTTTATTAAAACATTCAAAAAACTGACCTCATTCACGCCAAGTAATTATCGGAAGCAGCTGACGGTTATTAAATAACGCGCTACGAATCAAGTTCGTAGTTCTGACACGAATTATTTAGCTCGCCGCATATTCTGCGGAGGGTCAACCACGTTTAGCTTGTGGATCTCCAGGGAGAAAAGATATGAGCCAGAAATTAAAAGTCGTTACTATTGGTGGTGGTAGCAGCTATACGCCGGAATTACTGGAAGGTTTTCTCAAACGTTATCACGAATTGCCGGTCAGCGAATTGTGGCTGGTGGACGTAGAGGATGGCCAGGCCAAGCTGGATATTATCCACGCATTATGCGAGCGCATGGTAGAAAAAGCCGGCGTACCGCTGAAAGTTTATAAAACACTGAATCGCCGTGAAGCCCTAGAAGGTGCAGATTTCGTGACCACGCAGCTGCGTGTAGGCCAGCTGCAGGCGCGTGAAAAAGACGAGCGTATTCCGCTGAGCCACGGTTATCTGGGGCAGGAAACCAACGGTGCTGGCGGCTTGTTTAAAGGTCTGCGTACTATTCCGGTGATTTTCGACATTATTAAAGATGTGCAGGAAATCTGCCCGGATGCGTGGGTGATTAACTTCACCAACCCGGCCGGCATGGTGACCGAAGCGGTTTACCGCCATACCAATTTCAAACGCTTCATCGGCGTGTGTAACATCCCTATCGGGATGAAAATGTTCATTACCGACGTGCTGCGCCTGAGCGAAAAAGATGACCTTTCTATCGACCTGTTTGGTCTGAACCACATGGTCTTTATTCGCGACGTGCTGGTGAATGGTGAATCTCGCTTTGCCGAACTGCTTGATGGCGTGGCCTCTGGTACGCTGTCTGCCAACACCGTGAAGAACATTTTCGATATGCCGTTCAGTGAAGGGCTGATCCGCTCTCTGAACTTGTTGCCGTGCTCTTATCTGCTGTATTACTTCAAGCAAAAAGAGATGCTGGCTATCGAAATGGGCGAGTACTACAAAGGCGGCGCGCGCGCTCAGGTGGTTCAGAAAGTCGAGAAGCAGCTGTTTGAGCTGTACAAGAACCCAGATCTGAACGTTAAGCCAAAAGAGCTGGAGCTGCGCGGCGGGGCGTATTACTCGGATGCGGCCTGTGAAGTCATCAACGCCATCTACAACGATAAGCAGACTGAACACTACGTTAATATTCCGCACCACGGTCATATCGACAATATTCCGGCGGACTGGTCCATTGAAGTGACCTCCATCCTCGGACGTGACGGCGCGAAACCGCACCCACGCGTGACCCATTTCGATGAGAAAGTATTGGGCCTTATCCACACCATCAAAGGATTTGAGATTGCGGCGAGCAATGCAGCGCTGAGCGGTGAGTTTAACGACGTACTCCTGGCACTGAACTTGAGCCCGCTTATCCACTCTGATAAGGATGCAGAGATTCTGGCGCGAGAAATGATTCTGGCTCATGAAAAATGGTTGCCGAATTTCGCTGCCACCGTGGAGACACTGAAAAAGTGACAGGAGGCATGATGGAACGTTTGTTAATCGTGAACGCGGATGATTTTGGCCTGAGTAAAGGCCAGAACTACGGCATTCTCGACGCCTGTAAGAATGGTGTGGTCACCTCCACTACCGCGCTGGTTAACGGCGCGGCTATCAACCACGCGGCGCAAATGAGTCGCCGCACGCCAGAATTGGCCGTGGGGATGCACTTCGTGCTGACGTTGGGCGAACCGCTAACGCCAATGCCGGGGCTGACCCGCGAAGGGAAACTCGGTAAGTGGATTTGGCAGATGGCGGAAGAGGGTACGTTGCCGCTAGACGAGATTGCGCGTGAACTGGAATGTCAGTACAACCGTTTCGTTGAACTGTTTGACGCAGAGCCGACGCATTTTGATAGTCACCATCATGTACACATGATCCCGCAAATCTTCCCGTTAGTAGCGGCATTTGCGAAATCAAAAGGCATTGCGATGCGTATTGATCGCACTATCCCTTATCCGTTTGACATTCCGGAAGGGTTGCGCAGCACAGAGGCGTTCAGCAGTGAGTTTTATGGAGAGGCGATTTCAGATGAGCTGTTCCTGAAGGTTCTGGATGCTTCTGCCGCTCATAATGAACAGTCTGTGGAAGTGATGTGCCACCCGGCGTTTGTGGATAACACGATTATGGGTAGCGCATATTGCTACCCGCGCCTGGCGGAACTGGATGTTCTGACCTCGGCAACGCTTAAATATGCGATAGCGGAACGAGGTTATCGTCTCGGGACTTACCGCGACGTGTAGTGTTAGAGATTTACCCCCCTCAACTTTTGCCCGGCAGCTTTCTGCCGGGCTTTTTTGTATATGACGGTGATACGGGAATCCTGCTATCATAGGGTTTTCCTGAGTCATCATTATTGATTGTGAATTTCACCGCTTATGAAACCGTTTCGCCAACAAAACCGACAGATTGTCAGCTATGTTCCGCGTCTTGAACCCGCTCCACCCGACCACGCCGTTAAAGTCGAAGGCTTTCGCGATGTCTGGATATTGCGTGGTAAGTACGTGGCGTTTGTGCTGATGGGCAGCGCGTTTCAACGTTCGCAGGCGTTCTCTATTCCGGAAGCAGCACAGCGCTGGGCGCTACAGATGCGGCAGGAAGGGGAAATTGACGCATAAGATGTTGAGGAATAAAAAAACCGCTGATTTATCAGCGGTTTTTTTATGGAAGTTGTGGAGATTAGCTTAGCGGTGTGCTAATTCCGCATCATCTTCACTATTGAGAATTTCTTTGTCGGTCTGACGCAGCCACTGGCTTGTCAGCGTACCGGCCGTCATCGAACCGCTGACGTTCAGCGCGGTACGCCCCATATCAATAAGTGGCTCAACGGAAATCAGCAGAGCAACCAGCGTCACCGGCAGACCCATTGCAGGCAGTACAATCAGCGCAGCAAAGGTCGCACCACCACCCACGCCTGCAACACCTGCGGAGCTAACGGTCACCATCCCTACCAGCGTGGCAATCCACAGGGGATCCAGCGGGTTAATTCCCACGGTTGGCGCGACCATGACCGCCAGCATCGCAGGATAAAGACCTGCACAGCCGTTCTGACCAATGGTTGCCCCAAAGGATGCAGAGAAGCTGGCGATAGATTCTGGTACGCCAAGACGACGAGTTTGCGCTTCGACGTTCAGTGGAATAGACGCAGCACTGGAGCGGCTGGTGAACGCAAACGTCAGCACCGGCCAGACTTTACGGAAGTATTTCAGCGGGCTGACGCCATTTACGCCGAGCAGAATGCCGTGTACCACGAACATAATCAGCAGGCCGAGGTAAGACGCGACCACGAAGCTGCCCAACTTAATAATATCCTGCAGGTTCGAACCCGCGACCACTTTGGTCATCAGCGCGAGCACACCGTACGGGGTCAACTGCATGACCAGACGTACCAGCTTCATCACCCAACCCTGCAGCGTATCGATAGCGGTCAGAACACGCTGGCCTTTCGGCGCATCGTCTTTCAGCAGTTTCAGTGCAGCCACACCCAGGAAGGCGGCGAAAATAACCACGCTAATGATTGACGTCGGGTTCGCGCCGGTCAGATCAGCAAACGGGTTTTTCGGTACAAACGACAGCAGCAACTGCGGTACGCTCAGGTCAGCGACCTTGCCTGCGTAGTTACTCTGAATTGCGTTCAGGCGCGCCGTTTCTGCGGTGCCCTGAACCAGACCTTCGGCGGTTAGACCAAACAGGTTTGTCACCAGCACGCCGACCAGTGCGGCAATCAGCGTCGTGAACAGCAGGGTACCAATGGTCAGAATACTGATTTTACCCAACTGGGAAGCATTATGCAGACGGGCAACGGCACTCAGAATAGAGGCGAATACCAGCGGCATAACGATCATTTGCAGCAGTTGCACATAGCCGTTTCCGACCACGTTAAACCATTGAATAGAATCCTTCAGCACCGGGTTATCGGAGCCATAAATCATCTGCAGGGCAAGGCCAAAGACCACGCCGACAACCAGGCCGACCAGCACTTTCTTGGCCAGACTCCACTGTTTGTGGCGAGTCTGGGCCAGCGCAAACAGCAATACGACGAACACGATAATGTTCGCAACTAGTGGAAAGTTCATCCCCGTTCTCCTGAAATTTATCCACGCCGTCCGGCAGCGATAAACCGCGCTGCGGCGAGTCTTTTTTTTGAACAAATCCGTAAAGATTTGTCTGGATGTGAGAAGGTTAACAGAACTCGAATAACACGCTTATATCCAAATGGAATTGATTATGCCAAAAGTGCGATTTGTGCCGAATTATTGTTCAGCCCGCCGGTTGATAAAGCGATTGAAGTCGGTTTGCAACATATTAATCACTGAGGATGACCAGCGAACAGCGCTATTTTCTGGCAGTGACTGGGGCATAAACACCGCGTAAGCGAATAACGCCATACACAGCACGCGTTCGAGCTGGTTGCCTTTACGCGGCGCGAGGATAGGAAAACGAAAGCGCCAGCGGCAGGGCCACAGTAGTGGGACGCCTGCGGGCGTGAGCATATCGGCAAGGATATGGCTCAGATAACCCAGCACCATCCCTTGCAGCGCGTCGGCGGGGACAATCCAGCTCTCAGGCACTTTGAGATAGAACACGGTAAGCAAGCCGAACACCGCCAGCAGACTGTGGGTAAAGCCCCGATGGCCAAACATACGCGCAATGGGTTTTGACAGCCAGCTTAGCCGCTGACCGAGAAACGAGCGGGGATGATCGATGTCAGGAAGCAGACAGGTCAAAATGGCCGACGGCACGACGTGCCACCAGTCACCCTGTGCTAACACAGGGGTCAGTTCGGCATTTTTAGCAAACACCGCGCAGGCGATGGAAAAGAGCAGATGACCTTCCGCCGTCATGATAAAACCCATTGTTCTGTAAATTCATACAGTATAGGGTTTTTGTACAGTAGGCGGAAGTGGTTACAGTGTAACTCTTTGTCAAAAAATTAACGCGCCAACCAGCCACCGTCGACGGCGACCGTATAGCCATTGATGTAGTCAGAAGCTGGGGAGGCCAGGAAGACCACCGGGCCTTTGAGATCTTCGGGGGTACCCCAGCGTGCGGCGGGGATTCTGTCGAGGATTTCCTTACTTCGTTCGCTGTCTTCGCGAAGCTGCTGCGTATTATCGGTTGCCATATAGCCTGGCGCAATCGCGTTAACGTTGACGTTATGCTGGGCCCATTCGTTGGCTAACAAACGGGTGAGGCCTAATACCCCGCTTTTTGAGGCGGTGTAGGATGGCACGCGTATACCGCCCTGGAAAGAGAGCATTGAGGCAATATTAATGATTTTGCCGCCGCCACCCTGCGCCAGGAACTGTTTCGCTACTGCCTGAGAGAGGAAAAAGACCGATTTTAGATTCAGGTTCATCACCTCGTCCCAATCTTTTTCGCTAAAGGTCAGTGCATCTTCGCGACGAATGGTGCCAGCATTATTGACCAGAATATCAATCCGTCCTGCGGCTTTCACAGCAGCAGGGACGATATCGGCAATGCTGTCATGGCGGCTGAGATCGGCCTGTATGGCAAAAAGTTGACGCCCAAGGGCCTTCACTTTTTCTGCCGTTTCCTGCGGCACGCGTCGGCTGACGCTGACAATATCACAACCCGCCTCCGCTAATCCCAGCGCCATTCCCTGGCCCAGACCTTTATCACACCCGGTCACGAGCGCAACTTTACCTTGCAAATTGAAAGCATTCAGAATCATGTCGACCCCTGTATACGGTTTTTATCGTTTTGATGGATGACCTACAGGGCGAAGCATAGAAGGGGGAAAGCAAAAATTCAAATAATTTTAAAACAGCGTTTCATTTTTATGATGTGGCTAGCATTTGCGGGCACAATACGTGCCCGCAGAGCGATTAGCCGCACAGATTTTCGCGGGTTAGGGATTCGAGCGACAGCAGTTTTACATCAGCCAGACTAAAACGTGGATCCTGTTGGCTTGCCGCTTCCGGAACGACAATAGAGCGCATACGCGCGGCTTTGCTGGCAATCATGCCGTTGACGGAATCTTCCAGCGCCACGCAGCACAGCGGGTCGACGCCAAGCTCAGCGGCACAGTTAAGGTACACCAGCGGGTGCGGTTTACTGTACGCCAGCGTATCGGCGGAGGCCAGCGCGTCAAACTGGTCGCGCAGGTCAAATAGGGCGAGCACTTTTTCGAGCATATACAGCGGTGAGGCAGAGGCGAGGCCCACTTTTAATCCAGAGGCTTTGCACAACGCAACGGCTTCGCGTACCCCAGGTAGCAGCGGATGCGTGGCTTCTACCTGTGAGATGACGCTGGCGATGATGCGTTTCACTACAGTCGCGCGGTCAGGACCGCTCCACGGCTGCTGTCCAAACCACAAATCCACTACCAGGTCGATACGTAAACCACGGGTATCAGGAAGCTCATGACGACGGCTAAAATCGACGCCCAGTTCACCCAGGACTTCGTGCTCAGCACGATCCCACAACGGTTCAGAATCGATCAGTAAACCATCCATATCAAAAATCGCAGCACGTATTTGGCGCTCGGCGGACATAACAACCTCTCCTTTAGGATAACGAATGCAGGGGAATGGTATATCATATCGGAGGTAAAGTCGGGCGAAAGTCGCCATCAGCAGATAGACTGAGGCTGAGTCCCGAAATAAAGCGTCTCAACAAGGGGAACCCATGACGTATCAACAAGCTGGACGCATTGCCATACTTAAGCGCATTGCCGGGTGGATTATTTTTATTCCCGCGCTGATTTCGACACTGATTTCACTGCTTAAATTTATGTATGAGCACAGCGCTAAGCAGCCAGGAATCGATGCTGTCATGATGGATTTTGTCCATGTGATGGTCGAAATGATGCGATTCAATACGCCGTTTTTGAATGTGTTCTGGTACAACTCACCGCAGCCAGATTTCAGCAACAGTCTGAACGTCCTGTTCTGGGTTATCTTTGCGCTGATTTTTGTGGCATTAGCGTTACAGGATTCTGGAGCGCGTATGTCGCGCCAGGCGAAGTTCTTACGTGAAGGGGTGAACGATCAGCTGATTCTGGAGAAAGCGAAAGGGACGGAAGGATTAAGCCGTGAAGCACTGGAAGCGCGTATCGAAGTGCCGCGCCATACTATTTTCGTTCAGTTTTTCCCGCTTTACGTTCTGCCGATTATCGTGATTGTTGTCGGCTACTTCGTATTAAAAGTTCTGGGTTTCCTCTGAATGCAGCAAGCCCGGCGATGCCGGGCTTGTGATTACGCAGTGGGAATGGCGCGCGGTTTGCCTTGAGGGTCGACCGCGACGTAGATAAACAGTGCCTCGGTCGCTTTATAACGCTGTCCAATCGGTTCGGAAGAAACTTTCTTCACCCACACTTCAATGTTGATGGTTATCGACGTATTACCGCGTTTTACGCAGCGCGCGTAGCAGCACACGACATCGCCAACCGCCACAGGCCGCAAAAATGTCATGCCATCAACCCTTACGGTGACCACGCGACCATGCGCCACTTCTTTCGCCATAATGGCGCCACCAATATCCATTTGTGACATGATCCAACCGCCGAAAATATCGCCGTTGGCATTGGTATCCGCAGGCATCGCTAATGTGCGTAATACCAGCTCACCCTGAGGAGCGTCATTTTGTAGTGTCATTCTTATTCTCTGTGCTTACTTATGGTCGTCTTGTGGCATATGGCGATAGATGTAAACCCCGCTTAGCACGGTAAATGCTAGCGTCAGCGCCGTCAGACCGAACACCTTAAAGTTGACCCAAATGTTTTGTGGTAACCAGAAGGCGATATAAATATTTGCTAACCCACAGAGGATGAAAAAGACCGCCCAAGCGACGTTAAGTTTTGACCAGACCGCTTGTGGCAGGGTTAACTCTTTCCCCAGCATCCGCTGGATCAGCGGTTTTTTCATCACCCACTGGCTGACCAGCAGGGCACCGGCGAACAGTCCGTAAATAACGGTCACTTTCCACTTAATGAATTCATCGTTATGGAAGAACAGGGTCAGGCCACCAAAAACGGCCACCAGGACGAAGGTGATCAACGCCATTTTTTCGACTTTGCGATAGCGGACCCAACTGTAAATCAGCACCACTGCGGTGGCGACAATCAGCGCGGCAGTCGCGGTGTAGATGTCATAAATCTTGTAAAAGGCGAAGAAAACCACCAGCGGTAAAAAATCCAGAAACTGCTTCATACTTCGATTCCGTCGTTCAGCACTGCCCGCGAGCGGGCAGCATCAGATTAGTTACGAATCAGCATATACATGCGGAATAAATAAATCAGCAACAATGCTGAAATCAGGTTGCTCAGCGTATTGAGCACCACGGCACCCAGGTATGGCGTGAGCACGGCAAAGCTGGATGCGAACAACAGCAGTAGCGTTTTTGCCAGCATCCAACCGACTACCGCCGGCGCGATAAGGCGCATATTGGCCCAGCCAAGACGCGTACTGCTGCGCATGGCAGAGAATACGCCCAGTTTATCCTGCACCATCATCACCGGCGCGAAGGCCAGCACGATAGCCAGCAAAATTCCCGGCACCACAATCAGCATCACGCCCATCTGAATCAGGAAGGTGCTGATAAAGATAAGCAGTAACAGCTTTGGCAGCACCGGTACGCTAGCCCCGATGGCGCGCAAAGCGCTTACCGGTTGCCCGGCGGAAATTAACTGAATCATCAGCAACACACCGCCCGCCAGAATGGCATTACCAATCAGCCCAGCAAACGTTGAGGCCGCAGAAGACTGTAACAAGATCTGCTGTTGTTCCGGCGTCATGTTCTGAACCAAATCAAACAGACCGGTGCTTCCGGTGAGATGCTCGCCGACCGTCAGCGTAGCAAGCTGCTCTTCGCTGGGAGAGAAGGCATGGCCGAGCACCACCGTGATAAATGAACAGAGCAATGAAATCAGTAAGATGGTTATAAACTGATTACGGAAAAAATTACCCGTGTCACGGTATACAGACTGCGCCGTGATAGACATGCACTCTCCTTGAGTATTGCAGGTGTTAATTAGTCGGCAATTGTACCGCAAATCTCGTGGCCGTAGCACTCTTCGCAAGACACCCGCTAAGTATATCTTTGTAAAGAGGAAGCCTTAATGAGCAACTCAGTACAGTGATGTGTACATAAGATGAACATAGCCTGTTTTCATTGCCGATTAATCATTCAATATTTACCCGACGAAGAGTTTCTTTTTCGATTGCGGAAAATTGATCCGAGTATTAATCACGTTATGTTACAAAGTCGTAAAAATTAATCTAGATCAATAAAGGTTAAATCTAATGACTTTGTGTGATCTATAGATGATCAAAAGTAACTCGTTATAGGTATATTTGCCGCGTTTGAAAAACCATAACGAGGAAGTGGATATGAAAAAGTTAGCAGTGGTTGCATTAGCGTTAAGTACCTTATCCGGAAGCGTCTGGGCGCATGAGGCAGGGGAATTTTTCATTCGCGCGGGTTCTGCGACGGTGCGTCCAACCGAAGGGTCGGATAACGTTCTGGGAAGTCTCGGTAGCTTTAACGTCAGCAACAATACGCAGCTTGGCTTAACCTTTACCTATATGGCGACCGATAACATCGGTATCGAACTATTGGCTGCCAGCCCATTCCGTCACAAAGTCGGTACAGGGCCAACCGGCAATATCGCCACTGTTCATCAACTGCCGCCCACGCTGATGGCGCAGTGGTATTTCGGTGACGCGCAAAGCAAATTCCGCCCATATGTGGGGGCAGGGATTAACTACACTACGTTCTTTGACAGTGATTTTAACGACACGGGCAAAGAAGCAGGACTTTCCGATCTGAGTCTCGACGACTCCTGGGGCGCGGCAGGGCAGGTGGGGCTGGATTATTTGATTAACCGTGATTGGCTGCTGAATATGTCGGTCTGGTACATGGATATCGACACCAACGTGAAGTTTAAAGCGGGTGGCGTGAACCAGAGTGTGAGTACGCGTCTGGATCCGTGGGTGTTTATGTTCTCAGCCGGTTACCGCTTCTGATTGATTGCAAGGCGAGCCATGACTTGGCCCGCCTTGCACGCTTTCCTACAGGAAGGAGGGGAAGTTGCTACCCCTGCGCCTTAAGATCAAACGGTTGAGAAATCGCCCAGCGAGAAGCAAAATGTTGCTGATATTGCGCCACTACTTTTGGCATGTTTTTGATAACCAGGACGTTCTCACTGTTATCATATTCCGCAGACTTAGCGTAATTGAATGACCCCGTCTCAAGAGTGGAACCATCCACTATCATCATCTTGTCATGCTGGATGTGATAATGCCCGTCGATACGTAATGCTACACCATGACTGACAACATCCCGCATTGCAGCCAGAGAGGCGTGACCTCTGTTACGATGTTTATCAATGACGACCTGTACGCTAACCCCTCGCTGCTGCGCGGCATCCAGGGCTTTTGTAATATCTTTAGCCTGGAATGCATAAGCCACCATCTGGATAGAAGAATGCGCACTGTTGATGGTTTCCAGCACCAGCTTCTGCGCGCTGCCCTCTGGGGAAAATCCTGCTTCGATTGAGGGCGCGGCTTTAGCGGAACCGGCGGAAAGCAACAGCAAAAAAGCTAAGGTGGTCGGTATATCTTTTCTCATTTCACACCTGAAAAGTGATTAAGAGCACGTCATATTATTTCCTGAGGTTAGCGATAATACTCGCATCAACGGCCCCTGACACGTAGCGATGAGAGAATGAATTGATGATGGTCTGATCGTGCCCGACGACGAGGTTTTGCATAAGAAAGCGCGCGCTTGCGCCAATAGCTATTGTTGGCGCCAAAAAAAAGCCCGCATTATATGCGGGCAAAAATACTGGAAGCAATGTGAGCAATGTCGTACCGAATACCTGAGTGATTTACTCAACCATTCGGTAATGAGAAAGATAATAGTTCTCATCTAAGATATCAACCCCACCTTTTGTGTGAAAGCGATTTTTTTTACTTGATGAGAAAAACGGTTCTTTTCTGACTGTTATCTAAAGGCCATGCTGTGGCCACTTCTTGCACTGACACCGGTGTGGCGGCGATGGTAAATCTGCCTACCACGGCTGCCTGTAACATTTCACCTGTCGCCTGTAAAAGCTGCTGTAAGCTCAGACTGCCGATTCCGCTGCCCAACAGCTGCAACGGCGAGGAGCGCAATATCGCACTGTTGAGAGTAATGTCACTGCCAGCCAGTGAACCGACCTGCACATAGCGAACAGGTGAGCGCCCTGGGCTGTGTTTTGCCAGCGCCGGGAGCAGTAATTCCGCACTGTGTCCCCATAAATAATCCACCACCACGTCAATCTGCTGGCTTGCCAGCTCGGCAAACTGCGCGCTAAGTGCTCTATCATCGGCAGTTAACAGTACGCTTGCGTCAGCCCCGAGAGATGCCAATACCTGAGGGTTACGCCCGGTGGCTATCACTTTCTTCGCCCCCAGATGGCGTGCAATTTGAATAGCCAACTGCCCGGCGGTACCAGTGGCACCATTAATCAGCACCGTTTCACCCGCTTTAAATCCTGCACGTTGAACTAGCGCTGCCCATGCCGACATTCCCGGGTTTGCCATTGCAGCGGCGGTAATATCGTCTAACGCCTCAGGCAGTGGTAAACAGTGTTGCAACGCGACGGGCGCATACTGCGCCATGCTACCCCACGGAGCGGTAGGGAAGGCGAAGTAGACACGCTGGCCGTCAGGTAGCGTACCGATGCCATCGATACCGACGCCAAATGGTAGGGTGTCGTCAAAGCTGTAATGCTTGCCGGAAGCCCGGCTTTTCACCACGTGGCTGATAGCGGCGGCGCGCACCTGTATCAGCGTGTGATGTTCGTTAGGTTGTGGGTCGGTAAAGTCGGCCCATACCGGTCCTTGTGCAAGGTCAAAAACCACGGCTGCTTTCATTGTTCTGTCTCCACAAAGTATTTATGTGTAAAATGCACATATCAGATAACGGCACTATACTCGGCTGGATAATATATGCAATACGCACATAATAATTATGACATCACCGAATTCCACGGTGCGCTGCTCGATATCATCGGCGTGATGAACCAACCTGTTCGTGACGAACAGTTGTTACAGGCGGCGGGCGTAAAGTTGGATCAAATCCTCTTCCCGTTACTGGTCGCCATTGGACGCCGAGGGCCGATAGGGGTGGTTGAGCTGGCGGATAACCTCGGTCGTGACTACACCACTGTCAGCCGACAGGTGAAGAAATTAGAGGCGTTAGAACTGGCGCATAAACAGCCGAACGCGCAGGACAGGCGGATAAGCGAAGTGACGCTAAGTGAACAAGGACGGGCTATTTTTGATGCGATAGCGATAGCAAGGCAGAAGCTGATGAATCAGGTGCTGGTGGCATGGTCGCCGGAAGAAGTGGAGGCGCTGTTTACGCTTACGCGTAAGTACGCTGACAGCCTGCAACAAAAATAGGCCGCCTGACGGGTATCAGGCGGCCTTAACATCATGCGGTTAGGGTGGCCGCTTTCATGCCCTTCACAAAGCTTGCAAGCTCGTCCAGCATTGCCTGTGGGTTCTCGACGTTACGTTCGATAATTTTAACAATCGCTGAACCAGAAATCGCCCCAGCCGCACCCGCTTCGATGGTAGCGCTAACCTGATCGGGCGCTGAAATACCAAAACCCTGTAACGGCGGCGCGGCGTTGTACTCGACCAGTTTCTCCACCAGATGGTGCAGCGGCAGCGCGGCACGTGATTCGGTACCCGTAACGCCTGCGCGGGACAGCAGATAGGTATAGCCACGCCCGTGCTCAGCAATCTGACGCAGCAACTCGTCATCAGCATTCGGTGGGCAGATAAAGATCGGTGCCACATTGTGACGCAATGCTGCCTGGCGGAACGGTGCAGACTCTTCGACCGGCACGTCGGCGACCAGAACGGAATCCACGCCTACGCGCTCACACTGCGCATAGAACTCGTCAATCCCGCCGCTGAAGACCAAGTTGGCGTACATCAACAGGCCAATTGGAATGGTCGGGTGTTTTTGACGAATCGCCGCCAGCATCTCAAAACACTGAGTTGGCGTCACGCCCGCGGCAAAAGCGCGCAAGGTCGCATTCTGGATGGTAGGGCCGTCAGCCAATGGATCGGAGAACGGAATGCCCAGCTCAAGCGCATCGGCTCCGGCTTCAATCAGCGTGTCGATGATTTTCAGCGATTGGCCAGGGTTTGGATCGCCAAGGGTCACGAAGGGAACGAATGCGCCTTCCTTGCGGGCCTTCAGTGTTGCAAACAGGTTGTCATAGCGTTCCATCAGATTTCCCCTCGCGCTTTCAGAATATCATGTACGGTAAAGATGTCTTTGTCGCCGCGACCGGAGAGGTTAACTACCAGCAGTTGCTCTTTTTCCGGGTTTTCACGGATCATTTTCAGTGCGTGAGCCAGCGCGTGAGAAGATTCCAGCGCCGGGATAATTCCTTCATGGCGGCTGAGTTCTTTAAACGCGTCCAGCGCTTCGTTATCGGTAATCGACACGTATTCCGCGCGGCCGATGCTGTTGAGGAAGGCGTGCTGCGGTCCAACGGACGGGAAGTCCAGCCCGGCGGAGATTGAGTAAGATTCTTCAATCTGGCCTTCATCGGTCTGCATCATCGGCGATTTCATGCCGAAATAGATACCCACGCGACCGTGTTTGAGCGGTGCGCCGTGCTCGCCGGTTTCAATACCATGGCCAGCAGGCTCAACGCCAATCAGGCCGACGCTGGTCTCTTCGATAAAGTCGGCGAACATGCCGATGGCGTTGGAACCCCCGCCGACGCAGGCGATAACGGCATCCGGCAGACGGCCTTCTTTTTCGCGAATCTGCACTTTGGTTTCTTCACCAATCATGCGCTGGAATTCACGCACAATGGTTGGGAACGGGTGCGGGCCTGCTGCTGTGCCGAGCATGTAGTGCGCGGTTTCATAGCTGCCAGACCAGTCACGCAGTGCCTCGTTACAGGCATCTTTAAGCGTAGCGGAGCCGCTGTGTACTGCAATCACTTCCGCGCCCATCAGACGCATACGGAATACGTTTGGTGACTGACGTTCAATGTCTTTTGCACCCATATAGATGCGACACTTCAAGCCCAGAAGAGCACAGGCAAGCGCTGACGCGACACCATGTTGACCTGCGCCGGTTTCAGCGATGATTTCGGTTTTGCCCATCCGTTTTGCCAGCAATGCCTGGCCCAATACCTGGTTGGTTTTGTGTGCGCCGCCGTGCAGCAGGTCTTCACGCTTTAAGTACAGCGTGGTTTTGCTGCCCGCCGTCAGGTTGCGGCATTTGGTCAGAGCGGTTGGACGCCCGGCGTAGTTTTTCAACAGGTCGGTAAATTCTGCCTGGAATTCAGGGTCTTTCTGCGCGCTGACAAAAGCTTCTTCCAGCTGGCGCAGGGCAGGCATCAGAATCTGCGGAACGTACATCCCGCCAAATTCACCAAAATAGGGGTTCAGTAAAGTGCTCATTATTGCTCCTTAATATGCGCGCAGCGTTTGAAATGCCGAGGCCAGTTTGCTGGCATCTTTAATGCCGGGTTCTAATTCTACGCCTGAGTTGAAATCCAGCCCGGCGCAGCCGCTTTTGGCGGCGATCACACAGTTATCTGCGCTTAATCCACCGGCCAGAATCACGTTACTCAGATCCTGACCTTGTAATAAAGACCAATCAAAACGCTGACCCGTACCGCCCTGACCATTGTCGAAGACGTATTTGTCGACGTGGTTAAGTAGACGTTCGGGTAACGTGTCCGCCACGCTCAGCGCTTTCCAGATTTGAACCTCTGCGGGCAAGACAGCGCGCAGGGCGTCGATATCGGCCTGGCTTTCGTCGCCGTGTAGCTGAACGGCACTCAGCTGTAGCGTCGTGACGCGTTCGATAATGTCCGCGATCGGCGCGTTGCGGAATACGCCGACGTAGGAGAGCGGCGCGGCCTTAATCACCTCTTGCGCTTGCTCAACGCTTACAGCACGCGGCGAGGTTGGGACGAAAATCAGACCACCATAAATGGCACCGGCTTCGAAAGCGGCCTGTGCATCCTGCGGACGGGTCAAGCCGCAGACTTTGTTCTCGCCCAGCAGCACGCGGCGAACGGCAGCATTAAGGTCGTCATGCGACATCATCGCCGAGCCAATCAGGAAGCCGTTGGCGAAGTGGCTCAGTTCACGGACCTGCGCGTTGGTGTTGATGCCTGACTCACTGATTACCGTGACTTCATGACCCAAACGCGGTGCTAACTGGCGTGTACGGTTAAGATCGATGGAAAGATCGCGCAAGTCGCGGTTATTAATGCCGACCACTCTGGCCTTCAACGCAATCGCGCGTTCGAGTTCTTCTTCATTACTGACTTCGGTCAGCACGCCCATACTCAGACTGTGCGCCACGGCGGCAAGCTGGCGATACTGCTCGTCGTCAAGCACCGACAGCATCAACAGGCAGGCATCAGCCTGGTAGTAACGCGCCAGATAAATCTGGTAAGCGTCGATAATAAAGTCTTTGCACAAAATCGGCTGTGGTGCGATTTGGCTAACGATCGGCAGGAAATCAAAGCTGCCGTGGAAGTACTTTTCATCCGTCAGAACGGAAATGGCCGAGGCGTAATGTTTATAAACGTTGGCAATATGCGCAGGATCGAAATCCTCACGGATCACGCCTTTCGACGGAGAGGCTTTCTTGCACTCCAGAATAAAGGCGGTGCGGGTGCCACGCAGTGCATCGTAGAAATGACGCTGGCTTGGCTGCACCTCATTCTGGAACGAGGCTAACGGTTGTTGTTGTTTACGGGATTCTACCCAAATTGCCTTGTCAGCCACGATTTTCGCTAATACGGTCTGCATTTTTTATCCTCTTGCCGCTAATGCGGTCACGCGGTCGTAAGCTGCACCACTGTGCAGTACATCAAGCACCTGCTGGACGTTGGCTTTCAGGTCTTCGTGACCGTAAAGGCGCATCAACATAGCGACGTTTACCGCGACGGCGGACTCGTGCGCAGTCTCACCTTTACCTTGTAGTAAGCGCGTCAGAATGTCACGGTTTTCTTCCGGCGTACCACCTGCCAGCTCGGCCTGATGGTACGGGGTGAGGCCGAAGTCATCTGCGGTTAACTGATAGCTCTTAATTTCGCCGTTATGCAGCTCAGCCACAACGGTCGGCGCATGTAATGAGACTTCATCCATGCCACCGCTGTGAACCACCGCGGCACGCTCGTAACCGAGAACGCGCAGGGTTTCAGCAATCGGCAGTACCAGTTCAGGGCTGTAGACGCCAATCAGCGCCAGTGGCGGGTGAGCCGGGTTAATCAGCGGCCCCAGCACATTAAACAGGGTCCGGGTTTTCAACTGCTGACGTACCGGCATCGCGTGGCGGAAACCGGTGTGATACTTCGGTGCAAACAGGAAGCAGACGTTCAGCTCATCCAGCGCCTGGCGCGATTTGTCGGCGTTCATGTCCAGATTGATGCCAAAAGCCGCCAGCAGGTCAGAAGAGCCAGACTTACTGGAGACGCTACGGTTCCCGTGCTTGGCGACCTTCAGGCCACACGCGGCGGCCACAAAGGCGCTGGCGGTGGAAATATTAATACTGTTGCTGCCATCACCGCCGGTACCCACGATATCGGCAAACGGGTAGTCCGGACGCGGGAACGGTGCGGCGTTTTCCAGCAGCGCGGTGGCGGCGCCAGCAATTTCATTCGGGCTTTCGCCACGAATTTTCATACTGACCAGCGCGGCGGCCAGTTGTTCAGGTTTCACTTCACCGCGAACTACGGCGGAGAATAGCTGGTGGCTTTCTTGCTGAGTCAGCGTCTGGGCCTGGTAGAGTTTTTCCAGAATCGGTTGCAGGGTGTTGCTCTGCTCCAGTTTCTGTAGCGCCCATGCCAGAGTTTGTTCCAGCAGGCGTGCGCCCTGAGTGGTCAGAATGGACTCCGGGTGGAACTGGAAGCCACAAACGCGATCCGCATCGTGACGAACGGCCATCACCATGCCGTTAAAATGGGCATTAATGGTTAAACCCGCCGGAATATTGCTGCCCACCAGAGAGTGATAACGCGCGACCGGCAGCGGGTTGCTCAAACCGTCGAACATCGCCTGACCGTCATGCTCAATGCTCGATGCTTTACCGTGCAGAATTTCACCGGCCTGACCCACATAACCGCCATACGCTTCAACAATTGCCTGATGACCGAGACAGATGCCGATAATCGGCAGCTTGCCGCGCATACGTGTCAGCAGTTCAGGCATGCAGCCCGCTTCAGACGGCGCGCCGGGGCCGGGAGACAGCATCAACACCGGGTTCGCCATGGTGCCCAGACGCTCGATTAAGGTTTGCGCTGGAACATGGTTGCGGTAAATCACCACGTTGTGACCGTTTGCACGCAGCTGATCTGCCAGGTTGTAAGTAAAAGAGTCGATATTATCGAGCAGCAGAATGTCAGCCATCAGAAAATCTCCTGTGCATGATGGGCGGTAGCAATGGCGCGCAGAACGGCACGGGCTTTATTTCGGGTTTCATCGGCTTCAGATTGCGGTACGGAGTCCAGCACCACGCCAGCGCCAGCCTGTACGGTAGCAATGCCGTTTTCGACAAACGCTGAGCGGATAACGATGCAGGTGTCGAGGTCGCCATGGGCGGTGAAGTAGCCCACTGCGCCGCCGTAGCTGCCGCGTCGCTTGCCTTCTGCTGCGGCGATAAGCTGCATGGCGCGGACTTTTGGCGCACCGCTTAAGGTGCCCATGTTCATGCAGGCACGGTAAGCGTGCAGCACATCAAGGTCTTTACGCAGCTCGCCCACCACGCGGGAGACGAGGTGCATGACGAAGGAATAACGATCCACTTTGGTCAGGTCAGCGACGTAGCGGCTGCCCGGGGTACAGATGCGGGCGAGGTCGTTACGTGCGAGATCGACCAACATAAGATGTTCGGAAAGCTCTTTATGATCGGTGCGCATTTCAAGTTCAATGCGGCTGTCGAGATCGCGGTCCAGCGTGCCGTCAGCGCGGCGACCGCGTGGACGAGTCCCGGCAATGGGGTAAATTTCAATCTGACGGTTGGTGGCGTCGTACTTTAATGAACTCTCAGGTGATGCGCCGAACAGGGTGAAATCGTTATCCTGCATAAAGAACATGTACGGGCTTGGGTTGCTCTTTTTCAGCACGTCGTAGGCTGCCAGCGGTGACGGGCAGGGCAGGGAGAAGCGACGTGATGGTACCACCTGGAAAATCTCTCCCGCGCGGATCGCTTTTTGCATCTTGCGCACCACATCGCCGTACTCTTCATCGCTCTGATTGCACTCGCAGCGCATGGTTTTAATTTCGCGGACCGGCAGTGCCATCGGCGGTTCGTTCATCTGCTGACGAACCTGAGCAAGACGTTGCAGCAGGCGCTCTTTTTCCGTTTCGGACGGCGTGAACAGGCTTGCCTGAAGACGAGTGTTTTTGGTCTGATGGTCAATCACCAGCAGCGTTTCTGCCAGATAGAAGCAGTAATCCGGGCAAGCGTTATCGCTTTCAAGCTGCGGTAAATCTTCAAAACCGGCGACCAGGTCGTAGGCGAACAAGCCGCCGAAGAACATCGCTTCGCGTTCATCTTGCGGGACGACAACCAGCTCCTGCATCAGACGAAAAGCATCAAATACCGACAATGAGCACAGGCGGGCATCTTCATCCAACAGGTTGCTGACCGCCGGGAAGCGCAGCACGCGACAATTCGGTTGACGGTTATTTTCAACGCCGGAAGGCAGCGCAGCGTCGAGCAGAGGCAGTAATGACGCGCCGTTATCAGACAGAGCCTGAATGGTAACGGTATCGCCCAGCGCGGTGATGCGCAACGCGCTATCGACCAGCAGCAGGCTTTTTAAATCGTTTTTACTATCAATATCTGCGGACTCAAGCAGCAGAGTCGCCGGGCGCGCGCCACACAGTTGGTGAAATAGCGCGGTAGGGTTCTCACGATAAATCGCGTCACTGGTCAGAAGCTCGAGCAGGGGTTTTTGTGTTTGCATCGTTGTTCTCGCCTGATTCTGTATTATTTTTGCTTAATAAAAAGCCCGCGCATTGGCGGGCTGGGTATCTGTTTGCTTAACGCAGACGTGATGACTCCGCCCTACTGGGAAGTACGCCACCAACCGCCGTGCAAAGCAATGATTTTACGTGTCATTTTCAGATACCTTTACTAAGTGAACTTGCGTACTAGTTAACTGGTTCGGCGAAGCAAAGTCAACCCCTGATTTTAGAAATAAGCGCAATACCGTTATGATAGGCCGCGAAACATAATGAGCAGTCCAACGGGAGCCGTTTTGAGCGACACCAATTACGCAGTGATTTACGATCTTCACAGCCATACCGTCGCCTCTGATGGTCATCTGACGCCGGAAGAGCTGGTACACCGTGCAGGTGAAATGCGCGTGAGGACGCTGGCGATTACCGATCACGATACCGTCGATGCCATTCCTCGCGCACAGGCGGAAATTGCGCGCGCCGGTCTGGCGTTGCAATTGATTACCGGGGTTGAAATCTCAACCCAGTGGGAGAACCACGAGATTCACATTGTCGGGCTCAATATTGATATTGAAAACCCAGCGTTAACCGCATTTTTGGCCGCGCAGATAGAACGTCGTCAGCAGCGTGGACAAATGATCGCCGAGCGTCTGGAAAAGGCGCAAATCCCCGGTGCGTGGGAAGCGGCGCTAAAGATGGCCGATGGCGGGGCGGTGACGCGTGGTCACTTCGCGCGTTTCCTTGTTGAGCAAGGTAAGGCTTCCAATATTGGCGATGTTTTCAAAAAATATCTCGCACGTGGGAAAACCGGTTACGTTCCGCCACAGTGGTGTACAATAAAGGAAGCTATTGATGTCATTCATCATTCGGGTGGGGTTGCTGTTATCGCCCATCCGGGGCGGTACAATTTGTCCGCCAAGTGGCTGAAAAGATTGCTGGCACACTTTAGTGAACACGGCGGCGACGCGATGGAAGTCTCCCAGTGTCAGCAGGCGCCTCACGAGCGCACTCAGCTTGCCACCTATGCTCGCGAATACGGTTTAATGGGATCTCAAGGGTCGGATTTCCATCAACCCTGCCCGTGGATTGAACTGGGCCGTAAACTGTGGTTACCCGCAGGCGTCGAGGGAGTCTGGCAGCGCTGGGAGCAGCCGCAGAATTCAATTGAGAGGGAAGCATGAGTCAGTTTTTTTATATCCATCCGGATAACCCACAGGCGCGTCTGATTAACCAGGCGGTTGAAATTGTGCGTAAGGGCGGCGTTATCGTTTATCCGACCGATTCCGGCTACGCGCTGGGTTGTAAAATTGAAGATAAGGGCGCGATGGAGCGAATTTGCCGCATCCGTCATCTGCCAGACGGTCACAACTTCACCCTCATGTGTCGCGACCTGTCGGAGTTGTCGACCTATTCTTACGTCGATAACGTGGCATTTCGTTTAATCAAAAACAACACGCCGGGCAACTATACGTTCATTCTGAAAGGCACCAAAGACGTACCGCGTCGTCTGCTGCAAGAAAAACGTAAAACTATCGGTATGCGCGTCCCGTCTAACCCGATAGCGCAAGCGCTGCTGGAAACCCTCGGCGAGCCGATGCTTTCTACCTCGTTGATGCTGCCGGGTAGTGAGTTCACCGAATCCGACCCGGAAGAGATTAAAGACCGTCTGGAAAAACAGGTGGACTTAATTATTCACGGGGGCTATTTGGGCCAGCAGCCAACCACGGTTGTCGATCTGACTGATGACGCGCCAGTCGTGATTCGCGAAGGCGTGGGCGACGTTAAACCTTTCCTGTAATGCCTGATGACCCGGCGGTATTTGCCTGTCGGGTATCCCTTCTGAGCAGGCTTTCTTGCGTAATCTACGCACCTTTAATGTTCTTCTCCGCTCTGATGAAGATAAAAGGGCAGGAACAAGCTGCCCTTTTATCCTAAAATTCGTGTACTATGTGCGGTCACAATTCCGGGTGGGTAGCCTGCGTTGCTGTTTAACGTCGCTGTCCGCCTGCTTATGCAACCCGGTGACTCATTCCCGCGGTTGCTAATAAAGTCTGTAAGACGCCTGTGAAGGCGACACCTGAAGGAAGCTCGATGAGCGATAAAAGCGAAAAACTGCAAAAAGTGCTGGCGCGTGCTGGCCACGGTTCCCGCCGTGAAATTGAAACCATTATTGAAGCGGGCCGCGTCAGCGTGGACGGCAAAATCGCCAAGCTGGGCGATCGTGTTGAAGTGATCCCAGGCCTCAAAATTCGTATCGACGGACATCTCATCTCCGTTAAAGAATCCGTAGAACAAATCTGTCGCGTTCTGGCGTACTACAAGCCGGAAGGTGAGTTGTGTACCCGTAACGACCCGGAAGGGCGTCCGACCGTCTTTGACCGTCTGCCAAAACTGCGCGGCGCGCGCTGGATTGCCGTGGGTCGTCTGGACGTTAACACCTGTGGTCTGATGTTGTTCACGACCGATGGTGAGCTGGCGAACCGCCTGATGCACCCAAGCCGTGAAGTGGAACGTGAATACGCAGTGCGCGTGTTTGGCGAAGTTGATGACAATAAAGTGCGTCAGCTGTCTCGTGGCGTACAGCTTGAAGATGGCCCTGCGGCGTTCAAAACCATCAAATTCAGCGGCGGTGAAGGTATCAACCAGTGGTACAACGTGACCCTGACCGAAGGCCGTAACCGTGAAGTTCGTCGCCTGTGGGAAGCCGTAGGCGTGCAGGTTAGCCGTCTGATTCGCGTTCGCTATGGCGACATTCAACTGCCTAAAGGCCTGCCACGTGGCGGCTATACCGAGCTTGATCTTGCGCAGACCAACTACCTGCGTAAGCTGGTTGAACTGCCAGCCGAAACTGAATCAAAAGTCGCGGTGGAAAAAGATCGCCGTCGCATGAAGGCGAACCAGATCCGTCGTGCCGTGAAGCGTCATGGCACCACGAGCGCCAGCCCGAAAAGTAATCCTAATCGTCGTTCCAGCACCCGCAACAGCGGTAAAGCGTAACGACGTCGGTTCCGGCGGCCACCCGCCGGAACCTGCTCTCCCTCTCTCTTCTTTCTCTCCTGTGATTTATTTCACACTTTCACATAAAGACAAAAAACAGGAATTTCCCAGACAAATAACGCAAAGTGATAAATTAGCCAACGCCATATACTGTTGCCACAGATACTGAAAAGGTAGCCCGAAATGGATACAACAAAAAAACTCTCGGCAAGCTATGTGGTTATCGGCGTTAAAGAAAAAATTGGTTATGGTTTTGGTGATTTAGCCTCTAATTTATCCTTTGGTTTTGTCTCTCTTTTTCTATTGTTTTTTTACACCAATATTTATGGCATTAGCGCTGTGCAGGCTAGTTTGATATTTGTTATCGCCCGTGTTATTGATGCTATCTTTAATATCCTGATTGGTTTTGCGATTGATAAAACCCGCAGTCGTTATGGCAAATTGCGGCCTTGGTTATTATACGGTTCTATTCCGCTTGGCTTCCTGACGGTGCTCTGTTTTGTGCCCTTTGGCGGCGAGGCGAAATTCTTTTTTGCGCTAATCTCATACACCATTTACTGCCTGGCCTATACGGCAGTGAATACGCCATATTCAGCATTAACTAACCGCCTGACGCAGCATGAAGCCTCACGTTCATCGCTTTCCGTTTATCGATTTGTCCTGGCGATTGTCGGCTATCTTATCGTTTCAACTACCGCAGATTTACTTATTTCACCGTTTAACGATAAGCAGATGGGCTACGTTTTTGCCGTTTCCTGCTTTGCATTGCTGGCGACCTTCCTGTTTCTTGCCTGCTTTGGTATGACGAAAGAACGCGTGGGTGAAGAAGAGGATACGCCCGCACCGACATTGCGTGAAATGTTGCGTGCGGTAATGGGGAATGCGCCGCTGATTAATTTGTCGCTGTTCACCGTCTTTTTCTATATTGCTTACACCGTGTGGATGGCCATTGCGATTTACTTCATTAAATACATTATCGGCAATGAAGGGTTTACCGCGACATTCTTCATGATTCAATCGGCGGCCTATATTTTCGGTACCGTGATTTCAGGGAAAATCATTGCCTTGATGGGCAAGAAGAAAATGGCGCTGGTGGCCCTATTGATTGGCGTGCTGGGCGTATTAATGCAGTACTTTATTGCTGGCGATAATATCTGGCTGGTGATGAGCGGCGTGTGTCTGTTCAGTATTACGCTAGGGATGGGATTTGTGGCTATGTGGTCGATGATTGCCGATACGGTGGAATATGCTGAATGGCATCATGGGGTGCGTACAGAAGGTGCGATTTACGGCTTCTTTAATTTCATTACCAAACTGGCGATGGCTATTGGCGGCGGTTGTGCGGGTTGGATGCTGGATTACTACCACTATGATGCTGGTGACATTAGCGCCAGTGCGCTGAGCGGTATCAATATTCTGATGACGTTATTCCCCGGCGCGATGTTTGCTATCAGCGCTATTTTCATCGCAGCCTATTCGCTGGATGAAAAAACCTACCGCGATATTGTGCAAAAAATCAGCCTGCGTAAACAAAACGCGCACTAACCTCAGGGAGTCGAGATATGAATCGTGATTTTAACCGCATTATTAGCGCGATGAACGCTGAAGAAAAAGTGGCTCTGTTGACCGGCAGCGGCCTGTGGCGGACGGCGAGCCTGCCTCAACATGGCATTACCGATATTGTTATGACAGACGGCACCTATGGAGTTCGCTACAGCAGTGCGCAAATTGACGGTAGTGAGAAGTGGAGTATGGATGACTTCATTTCGGTGATTACGCAAACGGCAGACCAGGCGAGCGCCGAGGAACCAGCGGCGAAAGGGGGCAGTGAAGCGCTGTTCAGCACCTCGCTTCCGGCGACCTGTTTCCCGAATGGTTCAAGCCTTGCCTGTAGCTGGGACACCGAGCTGGTGTATCAAATGGGGCAGGCGCTAGGCCGTGAATGTCAGCATATGGGCGTGGGCATCCTGCTGGGGCCGGGGATTAATATTCGCCGCACACCACTGGCAGGACGTGGCTATGAGTATTACGCCGAGGATCCGGTGGTGAGCGGAGATATTGCCGCCGCGCTGATCAACGGTTTACAGGATGAAGGCGTTGGCGCCAGTCTGAAGCACTTCGCGGCGAATAACTCTGAGTACCGCCGCACCGAAATGGACTCAATTATTGAAGAGCGCGCGCTGCGCGAAATCTATCTGGCCGGTTTTCACCGGGCAATTAAGAAATCGCAGCCGTGGACGGTGATGTCTTCTTATAACCGGCTAAACGGTGTGCAAACGTCGCAGGATCCTTTCTTGCTGACGCAGGTGCTAAGAGAGGAGTGGGGTTACGATGGGCTGGTGATGTCCGACTGGTATGGCATTAAAGATCGCCCCGCATCATTGATGGCCGGTAACGATCTGGCCATGCCGGAAACCCGACGCGATAAGCTGACGTTACTCGCCGCCATTGAGGCTGGGGAGGTATCGATGGATGTCGTCGACCGCGCTTGTCATCGTATGCTGGAACTGCTGGATAAAGTTCAGCGCCATCGTCGCCCGCAGACACAGGCCGATTTCCCGGCGCATCATATGCTTGCCCAGCAACTGGCCGCCGAGTCTATCGTATTGCTTAAAAATGAAGAGGATCTTCTGCCGCTACGTCCGGAAAAGAACCGGCGGATTGCCGTATTGGGCAAACCTGCGCAAGAACCGGTGATTCAGGGTTCGGGGTGTGCCACAACGGTGCCGTATCTCCTTGACCGCCCGCTTGATGAAATATTCGACCTTGCCGGTGATGACTTTAACGTGACCTGGGCGGTGGGCGCGCCCGACGATCTTCGCTGTGATGAGCACGCGCTGGCTGAAGCGCGTGCTGTGGCACAAGAGGCCGATGTTGCCGTTATCTTTGTCAGTACCGCCGTAGGGGAAGACGGTGAAAATGGCGATCGTCAGGATCTTAATATCCTGGCGGTACATGAACGTCTGATTCGCGAAGTGGCTGCGGTACAGCCGAATGTGATTGTGGTCTTAGCCAACAGTGATGCTGTCGTGATGCCGTGGCTGAGTGAATGTAACGCTCTGCTGGAAACCTTTTTTGCCGGGCAGGGCATGGCGCGTGCGGTGGCTGAGATTCTGTTTGGTAAACGTAACCCTTGCGGCAAACTCACGGTTACGGTGCCCAATACGCTCGAAGAGACGCCTGCCTGGCTGAACTACCCGGGTGAGAATTTGCGTCATCATTATGGTGAAGGGCTGTTTGTAGGCTATCGCTATTATGATAAACGTCGTTTGACGCCGCAATTTCCGTTCGGTTTTGGCTTAAGCTATACGCAATTTACCTATTCAGACTTGGCCATTTCAGCAGACCGCCTTAGAGAGGACGAAACGCTCACGCTATCGTTTGATCTGACTAATACCGGTCGCCGGGATGGGAAAGAGATTGTCCAACTGTACGTTAGTACGCCGGACGGTGAATTGATTCGTGAAGTTCGTGCGCTTAAAGCTTTCACCAAGGTGGCGCTGGCGGCCGGTGAAACCCGCCGGGTTAGCCTGCAACTGCCGATAGCCGAACTGGCTTGTTATCATCCAGGGCTGGCAGATTGGGTGGTGACACCGGGGACCTGGAAAATGCATATTGGCAGCTCCTCTCGCGACCTGCCGTTGCGCGTGGACATTACCGTTGATTGCCCGGTCCGATACGTCCCGTTGCGGGATGATAATTCGCTGCAACAACTGATTCAGCAGCCGGAGGCATTCGCCCGGGTGGTGGAATTGATTGCAGCGAAAAGCCAGCGACCGGCAGAGCAGGTGCGTGAGAAATTGATTCGCCTGGCGCCCGATCTGTTCTGCGGCTTGCTGATTGCGCTGACTGAATTTCTGGCGCTGGACATTGAGCGCGATGAACTTAATGCGGTGCTGGCGGGACGTCAATAATGATAAACGACAGGAGATGACGTGTGTTTCCTTTTTCAGTGACTCATCCACGGTCGGTGCCACCATCGGTCACTGGCGGCTATGAGCTGATTGCTTTTGATGCCCAGAAGCTGAACGTGTTTGCCGCTGAGGTTCGCTACTGCGAGCCTCACTGGCACCCTGCACCGGAGTTGATTACGGTGCTGATGGGGCGTTTTTCTCTCGCGGTGGGCCAGCAAAGTGTTGAACTATCATGTGGGGAAATGCTTTATATCAACGCCGAGGAGGTTCACTCGCTGAATGCACAAGAGCCGGGCAGCCAACTGTTAACGGTGCAGTTTTCACCGGGGTTATTTGATGAACTGCATCCGGCACCGTCGTTAACCTGGCAAACTCACTCTGGGTTACAGGTTGAGGGTGAAGATCAGGTCTGGCAACGCCTCACGGTGCTACTGGAGCAGATTATTGACAACCGCGCACCGTTTCAGCGTATTGCCGCCATCTATCTCTTGCTGGATGCGCTAGTCAGTGCCGGACAGCCGACATGGCGTGCCGAAAATTCGTTGCGCGAAGAGGCAATGATCAAAAAAGGCATCGATTTTATTAACCAGAATTTTGATCAGCCGCTGACCCTCAGTGACGTCGCCAGCCATACCGGGATGAGTTACTCATGGTTTTCGCGATTGTTTAAAAAGGTGAGTCGGCACAATTTTAAAGAGTACTTAACGCTGGTTCGGCTCAATAAAGCGCGCACCTTACTACGTGATACGCGCACGCCGATTACCGACATCAGCCACAGCTGCGGCTTTCAGGAACATAAATATCTGATAGCCGCGTTTAATAAGTACTGCGGGCTGACGCCGACCGAGTACCGTAAGCGCTTTATCTCACGTCAAAACGTGATTGAAAGCGAGCTGGCACTGGGCGAGGACTGTTTGTGTCTGCCGCTCAACGCCACACTCCTCAAAAAACTAACGCTTAATAATCAATACCAATCTGCGCCTTAATTCCGGCTTCGAACGCATGCTTTACCGGACGCAGTTCGCTGACCGTATCGGCATAGTCAAGGATATCCCGGTGACAGCCGCGCCCGGTGATGATGACCGTCTGGTGCTCTGGACGGTTTTTCAGCGCCGTTAACACCTCTTCAAGCGGTAAATAATCGTAGGCCACCATATAGGTCAGCTCGTCGAGCAGCACCATATCGAGCGTTTCGTCTGCCAGCATGCGTTTGGCATGTTCCCACACCGCCAGGCACGCCTGGGTATCGCTTTCACGGTTTTGAGTATCCCAGGTAAAACCGGTCGCCATCACCTGAAATTCGACGCCCAGCGGCTCCAGCAAATTGCGCTCGCCGTTGGGCCAGGTACCTTTAATAAACTGGATAACGCCGACGTTATGACCGTGGCCTACCGCGCGGGTGGCGGTGCCGAACGCGGCGGTGGTTTTGCCTTTACCGTTGCCAGTAAACACAATCACAATTCCTCGGGTGTCCTGGGCTGCGGCGACACGGGCGGCAACGCGCTCTTTTACGCGCTGCTGGCGCTCACGATAACGTTCATCACTCATTGGGCAATTCCTGGTTTGCGCCCGGGCTGGGCATCAAAAGTCATACCGGTTTTACGGCGGCTATCATCGCCCATTAGCCACAAATACAGCGGCATAATATCGGCGGGAGTTTTAAGTTTTTGCGGGTCTTCTGTGGGGAAGGCACTGGCGCGCATGCCGGTGCGCGTACCGCCTGGGTTAATGCAGTTTACGCGCAAATGCTGGCTCTTATACTCTTCAGCCAGTACCTGCATCATGCCTTCAGTGGCAAATTTTGATACCGCATAGGCGCCCCAGTTAGCCCGGCCCTCACGGCCAACGCTTGAGGAGGTGAAAATTAACGATGCGGATTCGGATTGCAGCAGCAGCGGCAGCAGCGCTTGGGTCAGCATAAAGGTGCCGTTGACATTAACCTGCATCACCTGCTGCCAGACGTCTGGATCCTGCTCCATCATCGATACGACGTCGCCTAATAACCCGGCATTGTGCAGAACACCATCGAGGCGCGGGTAGTCCAGGCGAATTTGTTGAGCAATCTGCTGGCAGGATTGTGGCGTACAGGTGAGCAGATCTAATGTATACCAGCGGGCGGGAATTCCACCTGCGTGGTCAATTTCCTGCGCGACGGCACGAAGTTTATCGTCATTGCGGCCGAGCAAAATGACGCTGGCGCCGTGACGAGAATAGGTCAAAGCGGCCTCGCGACCAATACCATCGCTGGCACCGGTCACCAGAATGATACGGTTCTGCAACAAGTCAAGTTGAGGTTGATAGTGCACGGTGACTCCTGTTGGCATAAGAAATGCCATATTTTATGTACTTTTCAGGGCGTTTGGGCTTTATGCCTGAATATTCGCGCTATTTCAATCAGCGAGCAGGAGAGACAACGAATAATTAACAATTTGCAATGATTTCATCAGCAAAAAAGTAAACTGGAAGCCGCCTCGTGGCCTGATACTGCAATCAAGACGTACCGGGTTTGGTGTTGTACACTGAGCGACAGATTTTGTGATTTTTGTACAAGGTGGATGTGTGGAATTACTTTTTCAATATGGTCTGTTTCTGGCGAAAATCGTCACTGTTGTCGTCGCCATTGCCGTTATTGCGGTACTCATCGTTAATCTGACTCAGCGCAAGCGGCAGCGCGGTGAGTTGCGAATCACCAATCTTAGCGAGCAGCACAAAGAGATGCAGGAAGATTTAGCGGTCGCCCTCCTTGATGGGCCGCAGCAAAAACTCTGGCATAAAGCGCAAAAGAAGAAATTGAAGCTGGACGCCAAAGCGGCGAAAGCAAAGGCGAAGCACGGTGAAATGGCTTCGGCGAATAAACCCCGCGTGTGGGTCATTGATTTTAAAGGCAGTATGGATGCACACGAGGTCGCCTCGTTGCGTGAAGAGATAACCGCCGTGCTCACGGTGGCTACTGCGCAGGATCAGGTGGTCGTGCGTCTGGAGAGCCCTGGTGGTGTGGTGCATGGTTACGGCCTGGCCGCTTCTCAGCTACAGCGTATCCGTGAGAAAAAGATCCCTCTGACGGTAGCGGTTGATAAAGTCGCGGCCAGTGGCGGATATATGATGGCCTGTGTGGCGAACAAGATTGTTGCTGCCCCATTTGCTATTTTAGGCTCTATCGGTGTTGTGGCGCAGATCCCAAACCTTAACCGCTTCCTTAAGAATAAAGACATCGACGTCGAGCTGCACACGGCAGGGCAGTACAAACGTACCTTGACCTTACTGGGGGAGAACACAGAGGAAGGGCGTCAAAAATTCCGCGAAGAGCTGAACGAAACTCATCTGCTGTTTAAAGACTTTGTCAAAGAAATGCGCCCGACGCTGGATATTGACCAGGTGGCTACCGGTGAACACTGGTACGGTTCTCAGGCACAAGAAAAAGGTCTGGTTGATGAAGTAGGCACCAGTGATGAACTACTGCTGGGGCTGATGGATGACCGGGATGTGATTAGCGTGCGCTATATGCAGCGTAAGAAAATGATGGACCGCTTTACCGGTAGCGCCGCGGAAAGTGCTGACCGTCTTATGATGCGCTGGTGGCAGCGTGGGCAAAAACCTTTGCTGTAAAGAAACGAACCGCCATCAATAACAATGCCCGGTAACGAGAGTTAACCGGGCATTTTTTACGCGGTCAGGCAAATGCCTCGCGCTCAGTCAACCAGGTGATATTTTTCAGACAGCTGGTGGGCGAGATACTTGAACATATTAAATACCGCCGTGCTTTTCGGCGTCGGCAGGCCTTGTTCATCAAGGTAATATTCGCCGCTGAAAACCAGCACGCCATTGCGCTGTTCTACGCCAGTGGCTTCAATTCCCGCTAAAGTATCTTCATGCTCACGAATGAGTCGGTTTGCTTCAACAAGCAGTGTCTGACGATCGATAGGTTGGCTATTATTTGACATATTCAACTCCTCAAATTTTCGCCGCTAGTTTACGCCGGGTGTTGATTTCGGGCAAATTTTCCCGACGTTTACCAGGGACAATGATTTTGCCTCAGAGTTGGCATGATTGGTGTTTGCATGCTAATAAAGTTGCGTAACGAATTTTATCAGGTACAGTGTGACGCTTTCGGCGATCTGGCAACAGATTTGCTTGACATTCGACCAAATATTCTTCGTGCTATAACATCTGACGAAAAAAAGTCTGTAAACTCAGCCACCTGGTTGCTTGTATCAAATGCCGGTCAGTAAAGGGTTGATATCCTTTGGCGTTGCCGCAACATACAAGACTTGTCGCCAGTGGAATGTGGAACATGTGCGATGTATTCCTGGAAGAATCAAATTAGGTAAGGTGATTATGGGTAAAGCTCTCGTTATCGTTGAGTCCCCGGCAAAAGCCAAAACGATCAATAAGTATCTGGGTAATGACTACGTGGTTAAGTCCAGCGTCGGTCATATCCGCGATTTGCCGACAAGTGGCTCAGCTGCCAAAAAGAGCGCTGACTCTACCTCCACCAAAACGGCCAAAAAGCCTAAAAAGGATGAACGAGGCGCGCTAGTTAACCGCATGGGTATCGACCCATGGCATGACTGGACTGCACATTACGAAGTGCTGCCGGGTAAAGAAAAGGTTGTTTCGGAACTTAAACAGCTGGCGGAAAAAGCCGACCACATCTATCTCGCAACTGACCTTGACCGCGAAGGGGAGGCCATTGCATGGCACCTGCGGGAAGTGATCGGTGGTGATGAGTCTCGCTATAGCCGCGTGGTGTTTAACGAAATAACCAAGAATGCAATTCAGCAGGCTTTTGAGAAGCCGGGTGAACTGAATATTGACCGTGTAAACGCTCAGCAGGCGCGTCGCTTTATGGACCGCGTAGTGGGTTACATGGTTTCTCCACTGTTGTGGAAAAAAATTGCCCGCGGTTTATCCGCAGGCCGCGTGCAGTCTGTGGCTGTTCGTTTGGTGGTTGAGCGTGAGCGCGAAATTAAAGCGTTTGTTCCAGAAGAGTTCTGGGAAGTGAACGCGAACACCACCACTCCGGGCGGTGACGCCCTGGCGTTGCAGGTAACGCATAAAGCTGACAAGCCGTTCCGTCCGGTTAATCGTGATGAAACCATGGCAGCCGTCAGCGTGCTGGAAAAAGCCGGTTACAGCGTTCTTGAACGCGAAGACAAGCCAACCAGCAGCAAGCCTGGCGCACCATTTATTACCTCCACTTTGCAACAGGCGGCCAGTACGCGTCTAAGCTTTGGGGTGAAGAAAACCATGATGATGGCGCAGCGCTTATATGAAGCGGGCTACATCACCTACATGCGTACCGACTCCACTAACCTGAGTCAGGACGCAGTGAACATGGTTCGCGATTACATTGGCGACAACTTCGGTAAGAAGTATCTGCCGGAAAACGCTAATCAGTACGCCAGCAAAGAAAACTCACAGGAAGCGCACGAAGCGATTCGTCCTTCTGACGTGAATGTGGTGGCTGAGTCGTTAAAAGATATGGAAGCGGATGCGCAGAAACTGTATCAGCTGATTTGGCGCCAGTTTGTCGCCTGTCAGATGACACCAGCGCAGTATGATTCCACCACCTTGACCGTCAAAGCCGGCGATTTCAAACTTAAAGCGCGCGGTCGTACCCTGCGTTTTGACGGCTGGACTAAGGTGATGCCAGCGCTGCGTAAAGGCGATGAAGACCGTGTTCTGCCGGTGGTTAAACAGGGCGATAGCTTGACCCTGGTTGAACTGATGCCAGCACAGCACTTTACCAAACCGCCTGCGCGTTTTAGCGAAGCCTCTTTGGTTAAAGAGTTGGAAAAACGCGGTATTGGCCGTCCGTCCACCTATGCGTCGATCATCTCGACCATTCAGGACAGGGGCTATGTACGTACGGAAAACCGTCGCTTCTATGCTGAAAAAATGGGTGAGATCGTAACCGATCGTCTGGAAGAGAACTTCCGCGAGCTGATGAACTACGATTTCACCGCGCAGATGGAAGATCATCTCGACCGCGTGGCGAATCATGAAGCCGAGTGGAAGAAGGTTCTGGATCTGTTCTTTGGTGATTTCACCAAGCAGCTGGAAACCGCAGAAAAAGCGCCAGAAGAAGGCGGCATGCAGCCAAATCAGATGGTGCTGACCAGCATCGACTGTCCAACCTGCGGTCGCAAAATGGGTATTCGTACCGCCAGCACCGGCGTGTTCCTCGGTTGCTCCGGCTATGCTCTGACCCCGAAAGAACGTTGCAAAACCACCATTAACCTGGTGCCGGAAAACGAAGTGCTGAACGTGCTGGAAGGCGATGATGCCGAAACCAACGCGCTGCGTGCCAAACGTCGCTGCCAGAAATGTGGCACGGCAATGGACAGCTACCTCATCGATCCAAAACGTAAACTGCACGTTTGTGGTAATAACCCGACCTGCGACGGTTATGAGATCGAAGAAGGTGAGTTCCGCATCAAGGGTTATGACGGTCCTATCGTGGAATGCGAAAAATGTGGTTCTGAAATGCACCTGAAAATGGGGCGTTTTGGTAAGTACATGGCGTGTACCAACGAAGAGTGCAAGAACACCCGTAAAATCTTGCGCAGTGGTGAAGTTGCACCACCGAAGGAAGATCCGGTACCACTGCCAGAGTTGCCGTGCGAGAAATCTGACGCGTATTTCGTTCTGCGTGATGGTGCGGCTGGGGTCTTCCTCGCGGCCAACACCTTCCCGAAATCTCGCGAAACGCGTGCGCCGCTGGTAGAAGAATTGTACCGCTTCCGCGATCGTTTACCGGAAAAACTGCGCTATCTGGCCGACGCGCCACAGCAGGATCCGGCGGGTAATAAAACGATGGTGCGCTTTAGCCGTAAAACCAAACAACAGTACGTTTCCTCTGAAAAAGACGGTAAAGCAACGGGCTGGTCAGCGTTCTTTGTTGACGGTAAATGGGTTGAAGCTAAAAAATAACGTATCGTTGATAACGTTGACAAAGGGCCGCTAAGCGGCCCTTTTTTATAACCTGGTTATTATTTTTTGTTTCCATCTATACACACTTGCTATAAATGATATAGTGGTTATAGAAGATGCATTTCTTATGATTAAATCGTCTTTATAACCGTTTCCCGAGTGCAGACTGGATACAACCGCATGAAATTACAGCAACTCCGCTATATCGTTGAGGTGGTCAACCACAACCTTAACGTCTCCTCTACCGCTGAAGGGTTGTATACCTCGCAGCCGGGCATCAGTAAGCAGGTCAGGATGCTGGAGGATGAGCTGGGTATCCAGATTTTTGCCCGAAGCGGTAAGCATTTGACGCAGGTTACGCCAGCAGGTCAGGAAATTATCCGTATTGCCCGTGAAGTGCTGTCCAAAGTGGATGCGATTAAATCTGTCGCGGGCGAGCACACGTGGCCGGATAAAGGTTCTCTATATGTTGCGACCACCCACACACAGGCCCGCTATGCGCTTCCTGGCGTGATTAAGGGCTTTATCGAGCGCTATCCGCGCGTTTCCCTGCATATGCATCAGGGCTCGCCTACGCAGATTGCTGAAGCGGTATCGAAAGGCAATGCCGACTTCGCCATTGCGACCGAAGCGCTGCATCTGTATGACGATTTGGTGATGCTGCCGTGCTACCACTGGAACCGTTCCATTGTCGTGACGCCTGAGCACCCGCTGGCATCTAAAACGTCGGTCACTATTGAAGAACTGGCGCAGTATCCGCTGGTCACCTATACCTTTGGCTTCACCGGACGTTCTGAGCTTGATACCGCCTTCAACCGAGCGGGGCTGACGCCGCGTATCGTGTTTACCGCCACCGACGCCGATGTGATTAAAACCTACGTTCGTCTGGGGTTAGGGGTAGGGGTCATCGCCAGCATGGCGGTTGATCCGGTCTCCGATCCCGATCTGGTAAAACTGGATGCCGAGGGTATTTTCAGCCATAGCACCACCAAAATTGGCTTCCGCCGCAGTACCTTCCTGCGCAGCTATATGTATGATTTCATTCAACGCTTCGCCCCACATCTGACTCGCGACGTGGTCGATACTGCGGTGGCGTTGCGCTCAAATGAAGACATCGAAGCCATGTTTAACGATATTAAGCTGCCAGAAAAATAACCTTACGAATTATCCGCCTCTACCACCAGAGGCGGTTTGTCTTTTATATCTCCAGCAAATTATCTCCTCTATAATCCCCTCGATTGTGCGAATTTCTTGATTAATAATTGTTCCCGTTGGTAACAACGACGCAAAAGTAGAAATAAATTTAACGTTAAGCAAACTTCTCTCTTCAAATATTCCTCTGTCGTCAAAAGAATAAATAAATCTCTGCGAGGAATTCGCAAAACCACTGGATTTTTGCTTAAAATTTACTTAGGATTTATCTCATTAACGATTAGTTGTAACAATTGATTGGTGTGAAAATGATAAGTAATATCGATTTCGAGAGGGCGGTAATGGCGTCAGAAAATAAAGGGACTCGCGCGAAACGTAAGGCCTGGTTGAGCGTGTTCCTGGGTTCGGCGCTGTTCTGGGTGATTATTGCTTTCCTGGCGTGGTCGTACTGGGGCTGAGTATGTTGACGTCTGAACGTATCAAACCGACTAAACCCAAGCAACCTGCTGAAAAGCATTCGCCGGTGGTCAAAAATAAAAAAGTTGATGTTCCTGACGAGTGGAATTTAACGCCCGAGCAAAAAGACTTTATTGACCTGTTCAATCAGGATGAGAATAAGAAACAGTAACCTCATGGTTATTATTCGCCTTTCATTTTCCGCCCTCAAACGAAATATAATCTTCCCCTGCTATTAATTCCAGACGGTAGTAACTTCTATTAACGTGTTGATCGCGTTTATCAATCTGAGCCCTTTCCCGGCGATATCCGCTGGGTGTGTTATCTTTTATACATACTCTAAGGAGAGTTGCTGTACCCGCCATTTAAGGAGGAGCTATGTCGTTAACCCTACGAGAGACCTGCAAGGATACGCTCCAGGTCGATAATAAAACTTACCGTTATTACAGCCTCGCAATTGCTACCCGCACTCTGGGAGACCTCTCCCGCCTACCAAAATCACTGAAGGTTCTGCTCGAAAATCTACTGCGCTGGCAAGATGGTGACTCGGTGACTGCCGAGGATATTCAGGCGTTGGCCGGATGGCTTAAAAATGCCCATGCTGACCGGGAGATAGCCTATCGCCCGGCGCGCGTTTTGATGCAGGATTTTACCGGCGTTCCGGCAGTGGTGGATCTTGCCGCCATGCGCGAAGCTGTCAAACGGCTCGGGGGAGATACCCATAAAGTGAATCCCCTTTCGCCAGTCGATCTGGTGATTGACCACTCAGTCACTGTGGATCGTTTTGGTGATGACGAAGCATTTGACGATAACGTTCGTCTGGAGATGTCGCGAAACCACGAACGATATACATTCTTACGCTGGGGCCAGCAGGCCTTCAGTCAGTTCCGCGTCGTGCCACCGGGCACAGGTATTTGTCACCAGGTTAACCTCGAGTATCTGGGGAAAGCGGTGTGGAGTGAACAGCAGGGCAATGAATGGGTCGCCTATCCAGACACGCTGGTGGGGACCGATTCGCATACCACCATGATTAACGGTCTTGGCGTGTTGGGATGGGGCGTGGGCGGGATTGAAGCTGAAGCCGCAATGTTGGGACAGCCGGTCTCTATGCTAATACCTGACGTGGTTGGTTTTAAGCTAACCGGAAAATTGAGCGAAGGGATCACCGCAACCGATCTGGTCCTCACCGTGACCCAGATGCTGCGAAAGCTTGGTGTGGTGGGGAAATTTGTTGAATTTTATGGTGACGGTCTGGACTCTCTGCCGCTGGCTGACCGGGCGACTATCGCCAACATGGCCCCAGAATACGGCGCCACCTGCGGCTTTTTCCCGCTCGACGATGTCACGCTCTCCTACATGCGCTTAAGTGGGCGCAGCGATGAGCAGGTGGCGCTGGTGGAAGCCTACGCCAAAGCGCAGGGAATGTGGCGTCATACCGGTGATGAACCGGTTTTTAGCCAGACATTATCGCTCGATATGTCTGACGTCGAAGCCAGCCTCGCCGGGCCTAAGCGTCCGCAGGATCGCGTGGCATTGGGCGATGTGCCTCAGGCGTTCAATGCTTCCACAGAGCTTGAACTTAACGTGGTGAAACAGGTTAAACCGGCCATCGCGTTCACCCTTGAGGGCCAACAACATGCACTGCCTGAAGGGGCGGTGGTGATAGCGGCTATTACCTCGTGTACCAATACCTCTAACCCAAGTGTGCTGATGGCCGCAGGGCTACTGGCTAAAAAAGCCGCCGAACGTGGTCTGATGCCGAAACCGTGGGTTAAAGCCTCTCTGGCTCCGGGCTCAAAGGTTGTGTCTGACTATCTGGCCCACGCTGGGCTAACACCGTATCTGGATAAGCTTGGCTTTAACCTTGTCGGCTATGGATGTACCACCTGTATTGGTAACTCAGGTCCGTTACCGGAACCGATTGAGACGGCGATTAAGCAGGGTGACCTGACGGTCGGCGCGGTGCTCTCTGGTAACCGTAACTTCGAAGGGCGTATTCACCCGCTGGTGAAAACCAACTGGCTGGCCTCGCCGCCGTTGGTGGTGGCTTACGCGCTGGCGGGTAATATGAATGTCAATCTGACCCGGGATCCGCTTGGGCTAGATGGCAACGGTCAGCCAGTTTATTTGCACGATATCTGGCCGAGCAGCGCAGAAATAGCGCACGCCGTCCAGCAAGTTTCCACCGACATGTTCCATAAAGAGTATGCCGCGGTGTTTGCCGGTACGCCGGAGTGGAAGGCAATAAATGTTCCCGCGACGGATACTTATGACTGGCAAGAAGATTCTACCTATATCCGCCTGTCACCGTTCTTTGACGAGATGGGGGCTGCGCCCGAACCGTTGCAGGATATTCATGGCGCACGCGTGCTGGCGATGCTGGGAGACTCGGTCACCACCGACCACATTTCTCCGGCGGGCAGTATCAAGGTCGACAGCCCGGCGGGGCGCTATCTACAAGAAAACGGCGTTGCAGCTCGCGACTTTAACTCCTACGGTTCGCGTCGGGGTAATCACCTGGTGATGATGCGCGGGACTTTTGCCAATATTCGTATTCGTAATGAAATGGTCCCCGGCGTGGAAGGCGGAATGACGCGTTTACTGCCGGGCACGGAGATTATGTCTATCTATGATGCCGCGATGCAATATCAGGCTCAGGGAACGCCGTTGGCGGTTATAGCGGGTAAGGAGTATGGCTCGGGCTCCAGTCGTGACTGGGCCGCCAAGGGGCCGCGCTTATTGGGCGTCCGGGTGGTTATTGCCGAATCGTTTGAACGTATTCACCGTTCTAATCTTATCGGCATGGGGATTTTACCGCTGGAGTTTCCGTTCGGTGAGGATCGTAAAACGCTGCGATTGACCGGGGAAGAGCGAATTGATGTTGCTGACCTGCAGCACATCAAACCGGGGGCGACTATTCCGGTGGTGTTAACGCGACCTGATGGGCAACAACTGACGTTGGCGTGCCGTTGTCGGATTGATACGGCTACGGAACTGACCTATTACCAGAATGACGGTATTTTGCATTATGTGATTCGTAATATGCTGGTGTAGTGCATAATGGGATGGGGTCTCGGATATCAGTATTCGCGGCCCCATTTTTTATATATCGATGTTGTTCTACCAAAAATAGTCATTAACCGATCTGTCTACATGTAACTATCGAACAAATAGTTTCGAATAAAAGTTAACGCGGGAAATGAAAGCTTAAATTATTTTCCAATCTTATAAATACTCTAGATTTAATATCGTTGCTGATTGTTTTTTTCATTCCCAACCCGATTTATCAGATTGTATTGGTGTTTTCGGCAATGATGATTGAGATTCCATCGTGATTAAGTTAATATCATCCGCGTTGAGTTTTATTTTTTAAATAATAATTAGTAATGTATTCTTTATATTCATATAGGATGTGAATGCATTTAACGGAGTGATAATGACAAGCTTAAATTGTCTCGAATTTAATGCATTATCGCAGAGTCCTGATTCTGATATTTGCCCTGATACTGGTTTAACCTTTACTCAACCACAATTCTCATGCCTGGAAAAGGTTGTTGTATTGCTGGTACAACTGGATTCAGTTAGTGGAAAGAAGAATCCAATCAAGAATGGGGTAATTCTCCAATGAGAAAGTTTGATAAATCTGAATTAAGAAATTCATCCTGGGATGAATATTTGGGTGATTCATTGCGTGGCAATGTGCCTATTAACCAGCTAACACCCAAACATCCTTATCTACTGAATACGTTAGGGCTGGAAGATGTTCTCAACAAAAATACAGAGCATGTTCTATTGCTGACCTTGGATGAAGCCTATGCAGTTGTTAATAGTTTCTATGATATTGGCACAACGTATGCGGGAAATATTAAAGATGCTCTTACTGGAAGTAAAAATGGGTAATGACTCCAACTTATTGATAGTGTTTTATGTTCAGATAATGCCCGATGACTTTGTCATGCAGCTCCACCGATTTTGAGAACGACAGCGACTTCCGTCCCAGCCGTGCCAGGTGCTGCCTCAGATTCAGGTTATGCCGCTCAATTCGCTGCGTATATCGCTTGCTGATTACGTGCAGCTTTCCCTTCAGGCGGGATTCATACAGCGGCCAGCCATCCGTCATCCATATCACCACGTCAAAGGGTGACAGCAGGCTCATAAGACGCCCCAGCGTCGCCATAGTGCGTTCACCGAATACGTGCGCAACAACCGTCTTCCGGAGCCTGTCATACGCGTAAAACAGCCAGCGCTGGCGCGATTTAGCCCCGACGTATCCCCACTGTTCGTCCATTTCCGCGCAGACGATGACGTCACTGCCCGGCTGTATGCGCGAGGTTACCGACTGCGGCCTGAGTTTTTTAAATGGCGGAAAATCGTGTTGAGGCCAACGCCCATAATGCGGGCGGTTGCCCGGCATCCAACGCCATTCATGGCCATATCAATGATTTTCTGGTGCGTACCGGGTTGAGAAGCGGTGTAAGTGAACTGCAGTTGCCATGTTTTACGGCAGTGAGAGCAGAGATAGCGCTGATGTCCGGCAGTGCTTTTGCCGTTACGCACCACCCCGTCAGTAGCTGAACAGGAGGGACAGCTGATAGAAACAGAAGCCACTGGAGCACCTCAAAAACACCATCATACACTAAATCAGTAAGTTGGCAGCATCACCTAAAAATGTTGTCAAGCTTATCAGTTATCGTGACTCAGGGAAACTGGTATTCAAACTGAAGAGTTTAGGGATTAAAGCTATCTCGTATGTCCATAAGGGGGCTATTTATATCAAAGTGACCGGCTATCCATCATTGAGGCGCATTATTAATGGAACACGTTACAGCTTAAATAACCTAAAAATACTTGAGCTTAGTATTACTAAAGCAGGAATTTCCGAGGGGGTGATAAGTGGTACACGATTCTGCATTTATTTTGCTGGCGCGGTACGGATCGCTGAGTTGATCTTCTCTTCTGTACACGACGTTGCGCAGTTTATTGGTAATATTACGATGGATGTGGCTAAAGCGATTGTTTCGTTGTTTTTAACCAGGGTTGCGGTTAATTTATTTGGTGGTTCGGCAATGTCAATGTTCTTTAGCTCGATTGTTCCCATATCAGTAAGTATATTTTTTGTAGTATCTTTAGGGGTTGCGATAACCTATGGTTTATATAGTTTGGATAAAGCATATCAATTGTCGCCAAAATTAATAGAAAGTATTAAGAAAGGACTGGCAGAATATCATAAGATACAGGCGTGGAATCTCAAACGTAGCAACCCATATTTATGGTCAATGATTAATGCAGGTCAGTGATGAATATAAAAATTATTACGGATGCTCTGAGGATTTCATTGATTATTTGCTTTGTAACTGGAATGATTTATTTAATTTATACGACCGTCATTGAAGATGTTAGCGATCTTATTCATAGTGCCGATTATGTTTCGTTTGATCCAAAAGCTATCCCCCTTTTTCTAATCTTACCCACGGCTGTCGTCGCTGATTTTGTTCTGATTTGTGGTCTGTTCCCCATAGGCACACCGCCAATGAATCTGGCTAAGTTTATTATTATAAAATTTAGTGTACCGTTGGTTGCATATGGTATTTGCGCTATGTTATTAGGATCGGTTCTATCATTCATCATTTTAATACACCCCCTGGGCACCGATTACTATAAATGTGATTCAACGAGCATTATTTCTTCTGGTGCCGTTTACGCTAAAACCGAAGCACTTTGCAAGCAGAGGGCGTTGGACATTAAAAAAAGCATTGGTGCTGACAGTGAAGATACGCCTTTGAGAGAGCCGCAACAGTAAGGCTATGAAGAAATGGCGCTAAAAACCACGGAGAGAGGATAACCGCCGTTTAAAGTTAAACGGCGATCTGAGGATTATTTATTCAGCAAATGCCCCATCTTCGCCGCCTTGGTGTCGAGATAGTGGGCATTTTTTGGGTTACGCCCTACGATCAGCGGCACGCGCTCGGTGATGTTGATACCCGCTTCAGTCAGAATCTCGACCTTTTTCGGGTTGTTGGTCAGTAAACGCACCGCATCGACGCCCAGCAGTTTGAACATATCCGCGCACAGCGTGAAGTCGCGCTCATCGGCGGCAAAGCCAAGCTGGTGGTTAGCTTCAACGGTATCGTAGCCCTGATCCTGTAACGCATAGGCACGAATCTTATTCAGCAGGCCGATGTTACGACCTTCCTGACGATGATACAGCAGGATCCCGCGGCCTTCTTCCGCAATATGCGACAGTGCAGCTTCAAGCTGGAAACCACAATCGCAGCGCAGGCTAAATAATGCATCACCGGTCAAACATTCTGAGTGAACACGAGACAGCACGGGCGTTTGCCCAGTAATATCACCAAAAACCAGCGCGACGTGATCGTGCCCGGTTGCCAGTTCTTCAAAGCCCACCATCAGGAAATCGCCCCAAGGGGTTGGCAGTTTGGCTTCTGCCACACGTTTAAGCTGCATGTGATTCTCCAGATTATCTCAGCGCCAGCGGCGCTTTCTGTTTTCCTTATTTTGCCACAACGTGCTTTACTTCACCTAATGGTGCGCGGGCAACCGCCCGTAAAGCGCACAATTTTGACATTATATTTTCAGCTAACGTTGTGACATTGATGGAAAAAGGAAGAGAAATGCGCGTCATTGCAGGACGAACGTTCATGGCGGCAGCCATACTGTTTATCATGCCGCTGGTGATTTGGCTCACCGGATGGCAGTGGTTGCCGGGGCATAGCGGCGCATGGTTGAAAGCGTTGTATGCGGTGACTGAAACAGTGACGCAACCGTGGGGAATTATCACGCATATCCTGCTGTGTGCTTTGTGTGTATGGCTGTTACGGCCCGGTTTACGTGCATCGGTTATTCTGGTGTTAGCGCTCAGTGTTGCCGTCGTAGGGGGGCAAGGGGTTAAATCGCTGATAAAAGCGCAGGTGCAGGAACCCCGGCCTTTTGTTGTTTGGTTGGAAAATAGCCAGCAAATTCCGGTTGCTCATTTTTACGCTCTAAAACGCAGTGAACGCGCGGCTCTGGTGAAAGAACAGTTATCTCAACAGCAGGATATTCCAAAGTTTTTACGCCATCATTGGCAAAAAGAGACCGGTTTTGCGTTTCCATCCGGGCACACCATGTTTGCTGCTACCTGGGCACTCCTGGCGGCGGGGTTGTTATGGTCGAGGCGTCGGGTGTTGACGGTTGCTGTGATTATGGTTTGGGCCATCACGGTGATGGGCAGCCGTCTGTTATTGGGTATGCACTGGCCGCTTGATCTTATGGTCTCGACAACGATCTCGTGGGTGCTGGCTACATTGGCGCTATGGATAGTTCGCCGTTATTGCGGGCCGCTGGAAAAAGAGACATAAATAAAAGGGCGCGACGACGTGAAATAGGTGAAAGGGTTGATTTTCATCGTCCTTACCCTCAGATCCTTGTCTTACGGCACGCTTTTCCATTTCGTCGTCGCGGTGAAGATGTTATTTTATAAGGCTAGGTGCTGTATACACGCTGCTGAAGCCGCATAAAGGGAAGTAATGTGAAATACCTACTTATTTTTTTATTGGTGTTAGCGATTTTCGTCATCTCAGTGACGCTGGGCGCGCAAAACGATCAGCTTGTGACCTTCAATTATTTACTGGCGCAGGGTGAGTTCAGAATTTCGACGTTGTTGGCGGTGCTGTTTGCCGTTGGCTTTGCTATTGGCTGGCTGGTCTGCGGATTGTTCTGGCTGCGCGTGCGCGTATCGCTGCTGCGTGCGGAACGTAAGATTAAACGACTGGAACATCAAATTGCGCCAGAAACGGTTGCACCGGTAACGCCGGCGACCCCAATGGCAAAGGAATAATCATTTATGCTGGAGTTGTTGTTTCTGCTCTTACCCGTCGCCGCTGCTTATGGCTGGTATATGGGGCGCAGAAGTGCACAACAGTCCAAACAGGACGAAGCGAGCCGCTTGTCACGTGATTACGTGGCAGGGGTTAACTTTCTTTTAAGCAACCAGCAGGATAAAGCGGTAGACCTGTTCCTCGACATGCTCAAAGAGGATACCGGTACCGTGGAAGCTCACCTGACGCTGGGGAACCTGTTTCGCTCGCGTGGCGAGGTAGACCGGGCTATTCGCATTCACCAGACGCTCATGGAAAGCGCCTCGTTGACCTATGACCAGCGTTTGCTGGCGGTACAGCAACTGGGTCGCGACTATATGGCCGCTGGCATGTACGACCGCGCGGAAGACATGTTCAACCAACTGGTTGATGAAACTGAATTCCGCATTAGCGCACTGCAACAATTACTGCAAATCTATCAGGCAACCAGCGACTGGCAGAAAGCCATTGATACCGCAGAGCGCCTGGTTAAACTTGGCAAAGATAAGCACCGCGGCGAAATCGCTCATTTCTGGTGTGAGCTGGCGTTGCAGCAAATGGGCAATGATGAGCTGGATAAGGCGCTGTCGCTGCTAAAACGCGGCGCGTCGGCAGACCCGTCCAGCGCCCGCGTCTCGATTATGATGGGGCGCGCCTGGATGGCGAAAGGTGATTATGCCAAAGCCATGGATAGCCTGCTAAAAGTCATTAACCAGGATAAAGAACTGGTCAGCGAAACGCTAGAAATGCTGCAAACCTGCTATCAGCAGTTGGACAGAACCGCCGAGTGGGAACATTTCCTGCAACGCTGCGTGGAAGAGAACACCGGTGCGACCGCGGAATTAATGCTGGCGCAGGTAATGGAGCAAAACAAAGGCAGCGACGTTGCACAGACTTACGTCACGCGTCAACTTCAGCGCCATCCTACGATGCGCGTGTTCCACAAGCTGATGGATTACCACCTGAACGAAGCGGAAGAAGGACGCGCGAAAGAGAGCCTGATGGTGCTGCGTGATATGGTGGGTGAACAGGTGCGGAGCAAGCCGCGCTACCGTTGCCAGAAATGTGGCTTTACCGCCTACACCATGTATTGGCATTGCCCGTCTTGCCGTGCGTGGTCGACGATTAAACCTATTCGTGGCCTTGACGGTCAGTAATCGGTGTAAAGCATCACTCTAAGTGATAATCCTCTCTCATTTCTTCCCTGCAGCAGACACCGGCATTGTGCCTGCCGGGTCGCGCAGGTAGAATGCTGCCCGTTTACCTTTTCCGCACCCTGCGTGCCCATCAATAAGAAGGTCCAGTCATGTCAGTTGCTTCATCTTCTTCTCGTGTCGTTACTTCCTCGCCCGTTGTTGTCGCTCTCGATTATAATAATCGCGATAAGGCATTGGCTTTCGTTGACCGGATTGACCCGCGTGACTGCCGTTTAAAAGTCGGCAAAGAGATGTTCACGTTATTTGGTCCACAGCTGGTACGTGACCTGCAGCAGCGCGGCTTTGATATCTTCCTGGATCTGAAATTCCACGATATTCCGAATACCACCGCGCACGCGGTAGCGGCCGCAGCAGAGTTAGGCGTCTGGATGGTAAATGTACATGCTTCTGGTGGGGCGAGAATGATGACGGCGGCACGCGAAGCGCTGGTCCCGTTCGGTCAGGATGCACCGCTGTTAATTGCGGTTACCGTCTTGACCAGTATGGAGTCCAGCGATTTACTCGATCTCGGCGTGACGTTGTCACCTGCGGATTATGCAGCGAAATTGGCAGCATTGACCAAAAACTGTGGCCTGGATGGCGTAGTGTGTTCCGCGCAGGAAGCGGTGCGTTTTAAGCAAGAGCTCGGTCAGGCGTTTAAACTGATTACGCCGGGGATTCGCCCTGCGGGCAGTGAAGCCGGCGATCAGCGTCGAATCATGACCCCTGAACAGGCGCAGGCTGCGGGCGTTGACTATATGGTTATTGGCCGTCCTGTGACGCAGTCTGCCGATCCGGCGCAGACCCTGCGTGACATTAATACATCATTGAATCTGGGGGCGTAATGAGTGACGCAAACAGCCGCCTGGTCTATTCGACCGAAAGCGGGCGTATTGATGAACCCAAAATTGTCGCAGAGCGACCAAAGGGCGACGGTGTCGTTCGTATCCAGCGCCAGACCAGTGGTCGTAAAGGTAAAGGCGTGTGCCTGATTACCGGAATCGACCTTGATGATGATGCGCTGGCAAAGCTTGCGGCTGAGCTGAAAAAGAAATGTGGCTGCGGCGGTTCGCTGAAAGACGGCGTGATTGAGATTCAGGGCGACAAGCGGGATCTGTTGAAAAGCCTGCTTGAGGCGAAGGGCATGAAGGTGAAATTAGCGGGTGGTTAAGCGGCTTGCTTCCCCGGTCGTACATGCGTTCATCCGGCCTACCGACGGTAGCTCGTCAGAGCAACGCGACGCCGGGAACCACACATGAATGATATAAGGGCCCCGATTTGCATCGGAGCCCTTATATTCATCAAAAAACTTATTTGCCAACCTGGTGGCCAATAATCCCACCGACAGCGGCACCGCCCAGCGTACCCAGCGTGCTGCCATCTGTTAACACCGCACCACCGATAGCACCGGCACCCGCACCTAACGCGGTATTACGGTCACGTTTGGACCAGTTCGAACATGCGCTCAGCGACATTACCAGCGTTACAGCTAAAACAGCAGCAGTCATTTTTTTGTTCATTGAAGTCATTTTATTTCTCCTGAATTCTCTATTCATGGAAAAAGCACTTTAATTATAGCCGCTGTCTTCGGGCCTGAGTGTTCTCCATGAAGCTTGTTGCGCAGGTTGTAAATTTGTTGCTAAAAGTCACGCAAGTGATAGTTACTTCCTGTTATATCGCTAACATTAAGTTTACGATTTTGTGATGTAATCGGCAGGTAAAAAGTCTTAAATCCGGGGTCAGAAAACTCTCATAGCGAGGCGGGTTATTGTGTGAGAACGGAAGGAGAGGCCCGATGCGCATGGGCATCGGGCTAAAGCGTTAAGGGCGTTTGACGATGTTAACCGTCAGCCCGGCTTGTTCAAGTTGAAGTTGTTTTTCAGTCGCCAGATGGTCGTCGGTAATCACTCGATTGAATTGGCGCATCGGCCCCAGCGGGTACGGATGAGTTGCGCCAAATTTCGAGCTATCGGTGAGCACAATCGCCTCAGTCCCTTTTTCCAGCACCGCATTGACGATATCGGAACGCATCATGTCACGTCCGGTAAAGCCGGTCTCCGGCTGCCAGCCATCAATCCCGATAAACGCTTTGCTAAAATGAACCTGCTGAATGTACTGGCGGGTCAATGGCCCCACCATGCTTTCGCTTTTCTTTTGATAGATACCGCCGAGCAGGATAACTTCCCCTGGCGTCTCTTTTAGCAGGTGAGCGATATAGCTGCTGACGGTAATAATGGTGACATCCGGCTGGGTTGCCAGCTCGCGCGCCAGTAGCGCGTTGCTGCTGCCGTTTTCGATAAACACGGTTTCACCGGGACGCACCAGCGAAGCGGCAAACGCCGCCAGCTCACGCTTAAGGGCGAAATTATTCATCATCCGCGTTTCAACGTCTTCGCTGTCCAGCGGCACGGCAAAACCGTGAGTACGGCGCAGGTAGCTCTGCTTCTCCAGCAGATTCAAATCCTGACGAATCGTCACTTCTGACACGCCGGTCATTTTGGCCAGCTCGGTAACGCTCATTCGGCCTTTATCAATGACCAATTGTAATATGGTTTGCTGTCGGGAATTCATAATCAATGCATCAATATCTCTGTGCGAGGACGCGGCGTCACTCGCAGGGCGAAAGGGTTAGATTTCCCAAGGGGATTTAGGCTGACCTGTTTTATTATCACGTTCTTCGGCAGCCTGCTTCAGTAATTCCGCTTTTAGTATTTCCAGGTTATTGATGGCGGAATGAGTGTCACCGCCGACCAGAATATCGAGTACGGTATCAATACGTTGGGCAACCTGGCGCGCATCGAGCTCGGACATAGTGGGATCCTGTTGATAAATTCGATTTAAATCAATGATGCAAAATTTACTGACAAAAGAGAAGTGAAAAAAACGGCTTACCTTATAACCGTGAACGCGCATCCAGCCAGCGTTCAAGCAATGCGGCAGGCATTGGATGTGCAAAAAGGTAGCCCTGACGTTCATCCACACCGTGTTGGGTGAGAAACGCATCGTCGTCAGCATCCTCAACGCCCTCGGCCACAATATGCAAATTCAGCGCTCTGGCCACGGCGATAATGGCGAGAACCAGCGACTGTGAGACCGACTGGTTGTGAACCCGCTGGACAAAAAAATGGTCGAGCTTGATGGTGTCGATAGGGAAGCGAGTGAGCTGCGATAGCGAGGAGTAACCGGTGCCAAAGTCATCCAGATGGATCTGTGCGCCAAGCTCACGAAACTGCTGTATAACCGTCAGCGCCTGATCGGCGTTATCAATTAAACAGCTTTCAGTCAGTTCAATATCGATTGGGCATTGCTCAAAACCCTGCTCTTTAAGGGCCTGGCGCAGGTCACAAAAGATGGATTGATCGACCAATTGACGGGCGGATACGTTAACCGCCACGCGCAGGTGAATGCCTTTATCCCGCCATAGGGCAACCTGCCGAATGGTATCCAACATCACCCAACGTCCGAGCGGCACAATCAATCCAGACTCCTCGGCGTATGAAATAAAATCCATCGGTGGGATAAGCCCTCGCTCGGGGGAGTTCCAGCGTACTAAAGCTTCCAGGCTACGCACTTCACCATCCAGCGAGACCTTGGGCTGATAATAAATCACCAGTTGATCGCTTTGCAGCGCCTTGCGCAGGTTGGTATCAAGCCACAAATACTCAAACACCCGCTGATTCATCTCCGGTGTGAAGAGACTAAAACGTCCGCGACCATTTTCTTTGGCTGTATACATCGCCGTATCCGCATTGCGGATCAAACTTTCCCTGTCTTCGCCGTGCTGCGGCGCAATTGAGATACCTAACGAGCAGCCGCTGTAGACTTCAATCAGACCGATTCGGAAGGGGTCACGCAGACGCGTGAGTACGCGTGATGCCATCGCTTCCAGCGCGCTCTGCGAGGTGTCGGTTGCCAAAACGATAAACTCGTCACCGCCGAGCCGTGCCAGCGTCTGATCTTCTTCCAGGCAGCTTAAAATCGAAAGCGCGACGGATTGCAGGAGTTGGTCGCCAAAAACATGACCGTAGGCGTCGTTAACCTTCTTAAAATTATCCAGGTCGAAATAGACCAGACCAATTTGTTCCTCGGGCCCACGACTGAGAAGTGCCTCGCCAATCATCTCATTAATCGCATGACGGTTAGGTAGACCGGTAATGGTGTCAGTATTTGCCAACACCCTGAGCCGTTCCTGGGCGCGCCGTTCCTCGGTAATGTCCGTGCCGGAACAGATCAGGAAAATCTCGTTTCTGCCGCTGCCACTGTGTACAAAGCGGTTACGAAATACAAACAGGCGCGGGCCTTTACGCGTTTTTATCCAGCGCTCGACCTCATAGGGGCCACCGTTGCTGAAAAAACGGCTGACGTTCTGCCGGGCGGCGGCGGCTTCCGGGGCGGTCATAAACAGCTCAAACGCGGTTTTACCAATCACGTCTTGCTCTTTGAGTCCGGTATATTCTTCGCATAACCGATTGAAACGTTGGATCTTGCCGTCACGATCGAGAATAACAATCACCGCATTGGCTTCTGATACCACCTGCTCAGCAAAAAGCAGCCCTTGCAAGAGATCGCGAGCGACGGAGGAGGTATCAAACCAGGAGGAGGCGGTTCCGGCCCATTCGGTACCGCTAACTTTGCGACCGATGAGATGCACGGGGACGTCGTGGCCGTTGAGTGGAATATTGACCGCCACACTTGATGTTGTCACGGTCATGGCATGGATGCGTTGAGTATTTTCCTGACTGAGAGTGACGGTTAACTCTGCTTGAGTGTCAGGATCTACGCTTAAATGTAATGTTGGATTATCGCGGGATAAGCGCCAGAAAAGACTGGTTTTGCCTGAATTTGGATCAAGAAGGTTTTGTGCTAAAGATTTTGTCATCAACGCTCCCTGGTTCATCCGCGTTAGCATTTGCCCGAAAACCCAATCACAGTATTTAGTGTGAACGGTTTTCGAAATTTCGCAGGGAAAAAGAGAGGAGATGTGGCGTTGATCACCCGGGGTCGGCGCAAAATACCTCGCCCGGGTTACAGGGGAAACGCTGTACTTACGCGGCCGGGCGTGCGATCACGCTGCGGGTTTCCATACGGACTTCCGCGATGGTGACATCAATGACATCGGTAACTTTATAGGCCACTTCACCTTTGATCTGCACGGTGCCGTTTTCCTGGCTGCAAACCATCTCGTCACGCACGGCGTGCAGGAACGGTGCCGGAATAAAGGCAACCGCGCCGTTATCAACCAGACGTACGCGCATCCCGCCACGGCTGACGTCGATAATCTCGGCGGCAAAACGTGTCTCAGTACCCGCCTGCGGGCTGAGGTAGCGTGCGTACAGCCAATCAGCGACATCGCGTTCAGCCATACGGTTCAGACGACGACGTTCGGCCATCTGTACGGTGATATCATCTTGCGGACGTGCAGCGGTTTCGCCTTTGATGATGGCTTTCAGCAGACGATGGTTGACCATGTCACCGTATTTACGGATAGGCGAGGTCCAGGTTGCGTAAGCTTCCAGACCTAAGCCAAAGTGCGGGCCCGGCTCGACGCTGATTTCGGCAAACGACTGGAAACGACGAATACGACTGTCGAGGAATCCGGTTGGTTGAGCATCCAGTTCGCGACGAAGTTTACAGAAACCATCCAGCGTCAGGACTTCAACCGGATCAACGTGAACGTCATGGTTTTTCAGTAACGCAGCCAGCGCTTCGGTGTTGTCTGGCGCGAAGCCCGTGTGCACGTTATAAATGCCAAAACCGAGCTTATCACGCAGCACGCGTGCGGCGCAGATGTTGGCGGCGATCATGGACTCTTCCACGATGCGGTTAGCAATGCGACGTGGTTCGGCAACAATGTCCAGCACTTCGCCTTTCTCGCCCAGCACGAAGCGGTAGTCCGGACGGTCTTTAAACACCAGCGCATGAGTTTTACGCCATTCGCTACGTAGCTTGCAGACACGTTCCAGCAGCGTAATCTGATGCGCAATTGCGTCACTTGGTGGCTGCCAGTTGCCGCTGTTTTCCAGCCAGCCCGAGACGTCGTCGTAGGCCAGTTTGGCTTTGGACTCAATGTTGGCGGCGAAGAATTCGATATTGTCTTCAATCGTACCGTCAGCAGACAGAGTCATACGACAAGCGAGTACCGGGCGAACTACGTTGGCACGCAGAGAGCACAGGTCGTCTGACAGTTCGCGCGGCAGCATTGGAATGTTGAAGCCCGGCAGATAGTTGGTGAAGGAACGAATTTTGGCTGCATCATCGAGCTTGCTGCCTTCGACGATCCACGCGGTAGGATCCGCAATCGCCACGGTCAGCAGCAGTTTGCCGTCGGTTGATTCTTCAACAAACAGCGCATCGTCCATATCTTCGGTGCTGGCGCTATCGATGGTGACAAAATCAAGCGCGGTAAGATCGCGACGCTCAATGCCTTCGTCCTGCATCTCGGTCGCCACGCCGTCTGGCGCTTCTTTTTCAAGATTATGACGGGCGAGGGTGACCCACCATGGCACGAAGTGATCGTCACCATAGGTGATGAATTTGGTCAGTTCGGCGTAGAACGTCCGATCGCCTTTCAGCGGATGACGGCGCATTTGCGCAACGGCCCAGTCACCCTCTTTAAAATCGTGCGTGACATCGCGGTCAGCGCGGCAAGGAATTGCATCCTTAAGCAGAGGATGATCGGGCACGATAGACAGCCTGTCATCTTTGCGATGGACTCTGCCAACAAAACGGGTCAGGAACGGTTCAACCAGTTCTTCTGGCTCAGCGCTCTCTTTTTCTTTTTCAGAATGGATTACGGCAATAATGCGGTCGCCGTGCATCACTTTTTTCATCTGCGGCGGCGGAATAAAGTAGCTTTTTTGTGCATCGACTTCGAGGAAACCGAAACCTTTTTCCGTGGCTTTAACGACCCCTTCTGCACGTGGCGTTTGGGAATGAAGTTGCTGTTTTAGCTGCGCGAGCAGCGGGTTATCCTGAAGCATAATGTTCTATTTTCGTGGCCAAAAGAGCGGCTGACATTGTTACGCGAATCGAGGGGTGGCAGCAAGCGCTGTTTCACCCTTTTACGTAACTTGTTGCCCGCAACCGAGCGCGATGCGCAGTCGATTTAGCCAGCCGCTTAACGCGCTCCAGGCCAGTAAAGTCACCGCATCCGGCGTTGATAATCCGTGCTCCATCAGCGGCGCAAGCTGTGCGGCGCTAAAGCGGTCTGGTGCGCGGGTCAGCAGCTGTGTTGCCTGAGCCACCACACGCTCGCAGGGATAGTGATGGCTCCAGGCTTGCAGCGCGCGTTCGCCGTTGCGTACGGCTTCTGGCAGACCGCTCGCGCCTTGCCACTGAGTACTGTAGTAATTAAAACAGCTAACACTTCCATTTATCCGCGCTGGGATAAGCGAAGACAGCGGCTGCAGTGGGTGAGCAAAGGAGAGAGTGTCGATAAGTTCACCCAGGCCGTTTAACAGCGCGTCTTCCTGTGCCAGCACCGGGGCGAGCGCCTCAAGTTCAGGGATGTGTTGCCAGCGATTCAACGCTTCGCCCTGAGGCGTATTCGCCTGATGGGGCTCAATGCCGTTGAGATCGGTACGCCAGTGCGATCCGTCATGGCTAAAGAGCTCCGCGTCCGCATCTTCCTGCACCGGCATACCGGGGATCCAGCGCACCGGGAAACCCAGATGTGCCTGGAATAGGGCGATAATACGCGCCTGAAAACCGACAAAGCCAACGACCTGATTAATCGTAATAATATCGTGCAGAGTCAGCCCAACATCATCAAGCTGCTGGCGAGCGCGTGGCGTGATAATTGACGGCGAGCTTGCCAACTGACGAGCATACTGGGTGATTTGTGCCAGTCGGTGATTGCTCTCGCGCGAAGAGTCCGGGCCGGGCAGTGGCGCCAGTCGAGCAGCATAGTGATTACATAAACGCTGTACGCCTGAAACCTGCGCGACCGTTAACGCCGTGCTGAGTCTGTCATATGCGCTGAAGGTGTGCAGTCGATTGGTGGGGACGGTATTAGGGAACAGCGTGTTAGCCAGCCGTCGCGCGGCACGCAACCACGTCTGGCTCGCGCTCAGCAGTGCATCAGGCAATGTCAGATCCAGTAAAAATCGGTCGTCTACGTACGCGGCCTCGGGAACCAGCGGCATCACATCGCTATGTTGAGTTCTCGACTGGGTTTCGTGATACCAGTGGTTTTTGCCGGAAACCTGGCGTGGCTCCATGGGTGTTCCTTGATTTGAAGGTGGCGAGCCAGCCGCTTCAAAAGTGATGTTGCCGGATCGTTATAAGTAAGTATCCTGGCGCATGCGTGACGAGGGAGAAAATATTGTTCGGTGATAATTAATAACTTACAGGAATAACAAGGGGGGAAGGTGAGTGAGACTGGGGAGGCATAAGTGCCACTCCCGGGGGCGGCGTAAACGCCTCGCACGGGCTACAGGACAGATGTGTATCCCGGGTGCGACGTAAATGCCTTGGCCGGGCTACAGGTTAGGTAGCCCGGCCAAGCGCAGCGCCGCCGGGAATCACTCTGCTCCATGCATCTTTAATTCCAGCTCGTTCATCGCCGCAATGCTGAAACCGCCGTCAACGTGCACAATCTCACCGGTAATACCGGCGGACAGATTGGAGCACAAGAAAGCCGCGGAATTGCCCACATCTTCAATCGTCACCGTGCGACGGATTGGCGTCACCGCTTCGCAATGCGCGAGCATTTTGCGGAAATCTTTGATACCGGAGGCGGCCAGCGTACGGATCGGGCCCGCAGAGATGGCGTTTACGCGGATCCCTTCCGGGCCCATCGCATTCGCCATATATCGCACGTTTGCTTCCAAAGAGGCTTTTGCCAGACCCATGACGTTGTAGTTAGGGATGGCGCGCTCTGCGCCCAGGTAAGACAGGGTCAACAGGGCAGAGTCTGGGTTTAGCATACTGCGACAGGATTTTGCCATGGCGACAAAACTATAGGCGCTAATGTCGTGGGCGATTTTAAAGCCTTCGCGCGTCACGGCATTCACATAATCGCCGTCTAACTGATCGGCTGGAGCAAAACCAATTGAGTGCACGAAACCGTCAAATTTCGGCCAGACTTTGGCTAAGTCGATAAACAGAGATTCAATGCTAGCATCTTCAGCCACATCGCATGGTAGGACAAGGCTGGAGTCCAGCGCGGCGGCAAACTCTTCCACGCGGCCTTTCAACTTGTCGTTCTGATAGGTGAACGCCAGTTCAGCGCCTTCACGGTGCATCGCCTGAGCGATACCGTAGGCGATAGACAATTTGCTGGCCACGCCAGTAATCAGAATGCGTTTACCGGAAAGAAAACCCATCGCTATTCATCCTTCTCGTCATGGTTATGGCGGCCTGCCAAAACGCAGGCCTGCGTAAAACGTGATTGATCAGCGGTCTTTACGCCAGGCATCGGCGGTGAGGGCTTCACCAAAGTGGCCTGCAATCAAACGTTTGGTTAAATCGTGCAGCGGGGAGGCCAGAACATCGGCGGTACTGCCGCGTTCCACCACTTCACCCTGATGCATCACCAGCACCTGGTCACTGATATGTTTCATCATCCCTAAATGCTGTGTGACATAGATATACGAGATACCTTGTTTCTCTTGTAACTCCAGCATCAGGTTAACGAGTTGCGAACGCATCGACATATCCAGCGAGGCCAAAGCCTCATCACAGATAATCACTTTAGGGCGTAAAATCAGCGCGCGCGCCAGCCCCAGACGCTGTTTCTGCCCCGGTGCCAGCATATGCGGATAATAACTCACGTGATCCGGCAGCAGGCCGACCAGACGCAGCGTGTCGATAATTTGTTTGCGCCGGTCTTCCGCTTCAAGGTCGGTATTCAAGCGCAGCGGGAAATCGAGGATCTGCGAAATACGTTGGCGCGGGTTTAGCGAGGTACTCGGGTCCTGAAAGATCATGCGGATACGCTGGCTACGGAACGAGTAATCGCCATACTCCAGCGGATGGTCGTCAATCAGCAGCTCGCCGGTGGTGGGTTCCACCATCCCCGCCAGCATTTTCGCCAGCGTAGATTTACCCGAACCATTTTCACCAATAATCGCCAGCGTCTGTTTTTCGCGCAGGGTAAAGCTCAGCGGTTTTACCGCCTGCAATGTTTGCCGATGGAACCATCCGGTGCGGTAGCGAAAGGTCTTACTCAGATTGCGGACTTCAAGCAAGGTTTCGACCATGTCACTCTTTCTCCATATTGAGCGGGAAATGACAGGCGAACAGGTGATTCTTCGCTCCCGTCAGGCGCGGGGTTTCAATACATTTTCGCTGGGCGTAAGGGCAACGGGGCCCCAAACGACAGCCCATTGGCAGTTGCTCCAGCAGCGGGATTGCGCCGGAGAGGGTATTCAGGCGACTTTTATGCGGCATTGAACGGCCAAAATCAGGGATCGCGCGAATTAATGCCTGGGTATATGGATGATGCGGCACAGACACCAGCTCTTCGCTGAGAGCGCTCTCTACCGTCTGCCCACAATACATCACGTTAATTTTGTCAGCCCAATGGGTCAGCATCTGCAAATCATGAGAAATCAGCAGGATGGTGGTGTTGTTGTTCTGGTTAAGACCGGTCAACAGACGGAAAATCTGCGCCTGCGTGGTCGGTTCCATGGCGTTGGTCGGCTCATCGGCTATCAACAGACGCGGCTGATTGGCGATGGCGATGGCGATCATCACTTTCTGACACTCACCCTCGGTCAGCTCATACGGAAAGCTGCGCATCGCGTCTTTATGATCTTTAATGCCGACTCGGTGCAAAAGCTCGATGGCCCGACGCTTACGCCAGCCAAATCGCTGCCACCAGCGGCCTTTGAAGGTCCAACCAGGGATGTTCTGCATGAGCTGTTCACCGACACGTTCGGACGGATCAAGACACGACTGAGGCTCCTGGAAAATCATCGACACGTTGTGTCCGACCAGGCGGCGGCGCTCGCGATTAGACAGGCGCAGCAGGTCGATATCGTCAAAACGCATACGGTCAGCGGTGACGCGCCAGTTATCTTTGGTGACGCCACAAATCGCTTTCGCAATCAGGCTTTTGCCTGAGCCGGATTCACCGACCAGACCACGAATCTCGCCTTCGGCCAGCGTCATGCTAACGCGGTCAACGGCCTTCACCCAGCCTTCGCTGGTCTTAAACTCGATGGTTAAGTTGCGAATATCCAGTAACGGCATTATTCCACTCCCGCGTTAATGGCACGACGAATACCGTCGCCCAGCAGGTTAACCAGCAGGACGCTCACCATAATGGCCGCGCCCGGTAACATGACGGTCCACGGTGCCACATAAATTAATTCCAGCGCATCGCCCAGCATTGCTCCCCATTCCGGCGACGGTAACTGCGCGCCCAAATCGAGAAAACCCAGCGCAGCGATATCAAGAATGGCCATCGACAAGGCGCGAGTGATCTCAGTCACCAGCCCGGCGGCGATATTAGGCAGAATAGCGAACCACAGAATGTTTAAGGTGGTTGCGCCGTCGAGACGGGCGGCAATGACATAGTCCCGCTCAAGCTCATCGTGAACCATGCTGTAGATCGAGCGCACCATACGTGGCAGAAGAGCCAACCAAACGGCAAACATCGCATGAGACAGATGTGGTCCGGCAAACGCCACCACGATAATCGCCAGCAGCAGTGACGGAATCGACAACAGAGTATCGAGGATATGGTTGAGCATCGCTGAACGCAGGCCGCGAGTGGAACCCGCGAATGCACCCAGCACCAGACCAAATACGCTCGCTGCCAGAGTGACGACAAATGCGCCACCGACGGTCGGCGCTGCGCCGCTTAGCAGGCGGCTTAACACATCGCGTCCTAAATCATCGGTACCGAGGAAGAAGGAGACTTCACCGTAACGTGACCACGACGGCGGCAGCAGTTGATAACCGAGGAACTGTTGATCGATGCCGTACGGGGAGAACCATGCACCGAACACGCACAGCAGCACCAGCCCGATACAACCATAAAAACCGACCATTGCGACGGTGTCGCCGTAGAATTTACGCCACACGGTTCGCAGAGCACCTGGCGGGCGCTTCTCGAGGTAGACGCTATCGTAAGGCATACCATTCCTTATGTTTCAGCGGGTTAGCCATCGCACCCAAAATATCGGAGATCACATTAATAATAATCACCAGGGCACCAATCACCATCACGCCCGCCGATATTGCGGCGTAGTCTTGCTGACGAATGGCGTTAATCATCCAACGCCCCAGCCCCGGCCAGTTAAAGACCATTTCAGTGATCATCGCCAGCGTCAGCATGGTGGAAAATTGCAGCCCAAGGCGAGGGATGACCGGCGGCAGTGCGTTGTGCAGGACGTGACGACGCAATATGGTCAGCCGCGAAACCCCGCGAGTGGCGGCGGCTTTTACGTAGTTAGTGTCATAAATGGCGATCGTACTGATACGCATCAGGCGCACCACTTCGGTGGTTGGCGCGACGGCCAGCGTCAGCACCGGCAACACGATATGGCGCAGGGCGCTTATGATCATCTCATGACGCCACGGCGAGTCAGACAGCCAGGCGTCAATGAGCGCAAAGCCGGTCACGTTTTTGACTTCATACAGTAAATCAAAGCGCCCGGAAACCGGGAGCCAGCCGAGCGTCAGTGAGAAGAACAGCGTCAGCAGCAGTGCCAGCCAAAACACCGGAATTGAGAAGCCGAGAAGGGCAAAGAAGCTAATGACCTTATCCTGCCACTTATTGTTGGTGATCCCCGCCAGCATACCGACCGGAATGCCGACTAACAGCGCCAGACCAAAAGCGAGGATGCACAGCTCCATGGTGGCTGGAAAGACCTGGCGAAGCTGTTCTGAAATCGGCTGACCATTAATGCTTGAAACACCAAAATCCCAGTGCATGACGCTGTCAAACCAGAATGCCCACGCATTCCAAAGCGAGGCACCCTGTAACGGCGCGTGCGGGGTAAAGTAGCTTAGGCAAAAACCCACCACCGTCAGAAAAAAGAGGGTGACCATCAGCAGTAACAAGCGACGAAGGGTGAAAATAATCATGGCTTCTGCACCTTGTTCTCTTCTTTTTCCCGTGATACCCCGGCGAATGACGTGTTGCCAAATGGGCTCAACACCAGCCCCTTCATATCGTAACGATATGCCTGCAAACGCAGCGAAGAGGCCAACGGCAGGATCGGCAGTTCACGTGCCAGGATCTGCTGGGCTTCATCGTAGGCATCAATGCGTGAGGCCAGTTGCTGCGAGTCCAGCGCCTTTCTTAATACGTCATCAAATTCGCGATTACACCAGTGCGCAAAGTTGGTCTGTGAGTTAATCGCAGCACAGCTGAGTAATGGCCGGAAGAAGCTGTCCGGGTCGTTACTGTCGGTGGCCCAGCCGGAGAGCGTCAGATCGTGGTTCATGTCCATTAACCGCGCTTCCTGGAAGCGACCTTCGACCGGCACAATAATCACTTTCACGCCAATCTGCGCCATATCCGCCTGGATAAGCTCGGCGGTTTTCAGTGGGCTCGGGTTCCAGGCTTGAGAACTGGTTGGCACCCAAAGACGCAACGTGAGCTTGCTGAGCCCCAGTTCCTGTAACCGGCGGCGGGCTTCTTTCGGATTGTATTCAGTAATTTTAGCTTCGTTATCGTATGCCCAGGAGGCGCGAGGCAAAATAGAGGCGGCGGTCTCCGCAGTACCGTAATAAATCGACTGCATGAGACGTTGGTTATTGATAGCCAAAGACAACGCATGACGGACTTCGGGATTATTTAACGGCGGCTTATCGGTATTAAATGCCAGATAAGCGATGTTCATTCCAGGACGCAGCGTCAGACGCAGACGCGGATCGTCGCGCAGAATAGTCAGCTGGCTGGCCGCAGGCCAGGCAAGAACGTCACATTCACCGGTGAGGAGTTTCGATAAACGCCCGGTGCCGCCGGAACCCAAATCGACCACCACTTGTGGCATCAGCGGGGTGCCGCGCCAGAATTTCTCGTGACGCTGCAGGCGGATGTACTGCCCGGACTGGTATTCGTCAAGCTGGAACGGCCCGGTGCCTACCGGCTGACGGTCGAGCAATTCCTGGTGATCTTCTTTCGCCAGCTTGTCGGCATATTCGGCTGACATTACTGAAGCATAGTGCGTTGCCAGATGCCAAAGGAACGACGCATCCGGACGGGTCAGACGAAATTCAACCGTGTGGCTATCAAGTTTGCGTACGCTCTGAACGCTATCGGCAAATTGCAGACTGTCAAAATACGGGAACGCGCCACCGTTGACGTTGTGCCAGGGGTGATTGCGGTCGAAAATGCGCTCAAAAGTGAATACCACATCGTCAGCATTTAAGGCGCGCGTCGGCGTAAACCAGCGGGTGGTCTGGAACTTCACGTTATTGCGCAGGTGGAAGCGGTAGGTTGCGCCGTTGTCCAGTACCTCCCAGCTTTCTGCCAGCTCTGGCACCAGACGATAGGTATACGGGTCGACGTCGAGCAGGCGGTCATAAAGCTGAGCCGCCAGGGTATCGACAATCAGCCCGCTGCCCGCTTTCTGCGGGTTAAAAGTATTGACCTGCCCACTAACACAGTAGACAAAGCCGCTGTCGCGAATGTCGGCACGGGGTGGGGCGAGCGGTTGCGGTGCGGCAAAGGCCTGACCGCAAAGTAACCCCAGCGCCGCCAGAAATGATGACAAGTTCAGGCGCATAGTTTCGTTATATTTTCGATTGATCTGCAAAGTGTATCGCACTTACGGCTATCAGGTACAAATGTCTGCGGCCAACCGCTGTAAAAGTCATCAATTCAGTGGGGTTAACTCATATAAAACCAGTCCATTGCTCTCCAGAGCATCAAGTACCTGCCAGTTTTCCGTCATATCGACTTCCCGGACGCTAAGAGCGGGGCGCGTTGTGTGGGCCAGCCATGTCCAGGTCTCTTCGTCTGGGCCGCTGCTACTTTCAATCGCCTCCAGACGGGGAAATATCGCGCCGTGATGCTGGTCAAACTGGAGGCGTTTTATTTTCCAGCGTCCGCGTAACCCGACAAGTTCGAGCGGACAAGACTGACGAAAACGCTGAATAAAGGTCTCTTCGCTGGAAAGCCATGGGTTGAATACCACCGGATTACGCAACAGCAACTGATAACGTCCGCGATGGTGGAGCAGTAAGGTCTGCTTATCGTTGACCACCACGTCCCCTTTTAAGCGCTGCCAGAACCACAGCACCCAGTAAATTGGCCGGGGCAATTCGTGGTGGTAAAGCAAGGCCAAGCTTGTGGTATCAAAGGTGCCGTTACTGCGGGCCTCGCCCTGTAGGCTTGAGTTCAACCAGAAACCGGTCAGCGCAACCTGATCGGCCACGCCCAAAAGCGTATTGATGAGCAGCGCGCCGCGGAAAAAATCCCCGTTAGTGCGGCGAGTGCTACCGGTCAGGGTGTTCCACGACAGCAACCAAACAGGCAGTGAAAGATGGTGTTGACGCAGTGCGCGCTGGATCTGACCCACTTTCTCGACCGGGTAATCCTCCGTCGCCGCCAGCCGAACGCGGTCAAGCGGCTGCGTCTGCAGGCATTCATTGGCATTCGCGGAGCAGGCCAGAAAATCGGCCTCTTTGAGCGGTGCAGATTGAAAAATAGGATCGTCTGCCGTTGCCTCAAGCGACGCGGAGAACCGATGCCAGATGCCCAGCAACGAATCGGGCGACGCGCCATGAATAATGGCTTTTTGCTGATGCCAGATTTTCTCCCGCGAAGCAACGCTTGCCTGCGGCGACCAATGCCAGACAAAGTGCCAGCTTGCGAGCGTTGCGGCGGGAAAGTGCTGAGCGCTCAGCCGCAAAAATTGCCGCAGCAGATCCGGGCGAGTCGTCATGCTGGTGTGCAGTAAAACCCGCCAGCCCATTCGAGCAAGATAGGTGAACACCTGTTGCAGCGGATACCAACAGGCGCACTCAGTGGTAAGTGGAGAATCCCAACCTTCGCTAAACAATCGGCTGCTTAAGAAGGGCTCGTGAATATCAATTCCGTCGATAGGGATCTGCGCATGCAGCGCTTCCAGAGAACGGCGCACGTCATAGCGCAGCAAATCGTCAATTTCACGCAAGGTGATGACCACGGGGATTTGACGCAACGCGGTGCGGCGGCGCAAGGGTTGGTGCAAGGCGATTTCCCGCAGCGGCGAACAGTGCAGGGGCTGAGAAGGTTCCTCCCAATCGAGTTTTTCAGCACGATTAAGCAGCGTGTAGAGAATTTCAGCGGATACCGGGTGGCGATCATCAGAAATAGGTTCAGGATGGCGGGTGCGTTTTCCTGCGGTTGCGGGACGCAAGCGGTACTGGCGAGGCGTCATACCATGACGGCGCTTGAATAGATCGCTCATCACACGTGCGCTGGCAAAGCCCTGTTCCTGCGCAATACGTTGCAGGGAATGCGTGCTGCCGAGCAACTGCTCTTCCGCTTTTTTTAAACGCAGCGCCGTAATGTATTGCATAAAACTCACGCCGACTTCTTTGTGAAACAGCCGGGAAAGCCACGCTTCCGAAACCCGCTCCGCACGAGCTATTTCCGCAAGCGATACCCGCTCGTGGTACCGGGACTCGATGCGCGTTACCACCTGACGGATCCGCTGACTCCAATCTGCGTCGCTATACGGCACGCTCTGTGTCGAAGGGTGTTGGAAATGTGTTGCCAGCAGCAATGCCATTTCACCGAGCCAGCGGTTAGCTTCCAGTCGTGACTGCGTTTCATGGTTTAGCAGGTGAGTGACCAGCAGTTGACGCATCAGCGCCCGCAGTTTTCCGTCATGTGCCAGCCCGTGAGATGAGGGCGGGGCCACTCGATAGTCAAATGCAAAAAAGTGGGCATCCAGTCGGGTTAACCAATGACTCGCAATGCGCAATATCATGACCGTGTTGGCCTGCGCGCTGTGCAGGTGCTCACGCTGGCCTGGGTTAATGATAGCGACATCACCTTCCGACAGAACCGCCGTGCTCTCGGAGGTTTGCAACTCTACGTGCCCCTGCAATAACCACAGCAGCGTCAGACGCTGCGGTTCCTCCAGCGTCAGATGACGAATATCGCTCACTTCTATGGCGAAGTCGTTGGCGTGCTGCGTCATGGTGGTACGTCCCCTATAGACAAAAAACAACAGGTGATTTTTGTCATAACCAAACAGTATGGAAAATAGTCACTTCATTATTCGTCAATATAAAACAAAAATCTGCATTTTAAAGCCAGGTGGGCGACATAAACTCGACGTTATCACTGTGAAGCAATAAAGGGATAACAAAAATGACACATCCTATCGTTGAAGCATTACAGACCCAGGAAGCGCGTTTTACCGCACTCCGTCGCCAGTTTCATCAGCAGCCGGAAATCGGTTTTGAGGAACATCGCACCAGTCAGCAGGTGGCGACGTTGCTCAAAGAGTGGGGATATGAGGTCGATTATGGCCTGGCGGGAACCGGTGTGGTGGCGACGCTCAAAGTGGGCGACGGCAAGAAAAGGTTGGGGCTTCGTGCTGATATGGATGCATTGCCGATGCAAGAGAATAGCGGTAAAGCGTGGGCCAGCCAAACCGATGGCCGCTTCCACGGCTGCGGCCATGATGGTCACACGACAACGCTGCTGTATGCCGCGGAATATCTGGCGCGAACCCGACAGTTTAACGGCACGCTACACCTGATTTTTCAACCGGCAGAAGAGTTGCTGTACGGCGGTCGGGTGATGCTGGAAGACGGCTTGTTTGATAAATTTCCCTGCGACCAGATTTTTGGCCTGCACAATATGCCGGGGCAAAAACTTGGCCGAATTGGCCTGCGTGATGGCGCGATGATGGCCTCTTCGGACACGCTACACATTGAGGTCCAGGGCGTAGGTGGACATGGCGCGGTACCGGAGCATACGGTCGATGCAACCGTTGTGGCTTGTCATATCACGCTGGCGCTACAAACTATTGTCTCGCGCAATATCAGCCCGTTCGACCCGGCAGTGGTCACCGTGGGCAGCATTCAGGCGGGTCATGCGCCGAATATCATTAACGACAAAGTGCTGATGAAGTTGACGGTGCGCACGCTCAATGAGCAGGTTCGTCAAACCGTACTACAACGCATTCATGCTATCGCGATATCCCAGGCCGAAAGCTTCAACGCGAGCGCCACGCTCACCCATGTCAACGGTAGCCCGGTGTTGAAAAACGACCCTCTCGCCAATGCGATGGTGCGCCAGGTCGCGACGACATTATTTGGCGAAGAGGCGGTAGGTACCGTTTCACCGTTTATGGGCAGCGAAGATTTCGCCTTTATGCTCGAGAAAAATCCACAAGGCGCCTACTTCACCATCGGGGCGGGCGATGAGCCGGACCGCTGCATGGTACATAACCCGGGTTACGATTTTAACGACAAAATCCTGCTCACCGGTGCCGCGTTGTGGTGTGGCCTCACCGAACACTATCTGCGCGCCTAGCGCCATGTGAAAGAGGGCGAACCATGAGTAGCGTTTCGATAAATGCCGCGCCGTACGTCGGCACCGACCGCCTGCTAGCGGGAATTGTATTAAGCGTCCTGACCTTCTGGCTATTTGCCCAGTCGGTGATTAACGTCGTGCCGGTCGTCAAAAGCAGTATTGATATCTCGCTTGAAACGCTCACGCTTGCCGTCAGTCTGAGCGCGCTGTTCAGCGGTTGTTTTGTCGTCGTGAGCGGCGGGTTGGCGGATAAATTTGGCCGCGTTCGTCTAACAACCATTGGTCTGATGTTAAGCATGGTTGGCAGCGCGATGCTGGTGGTTTCGCAAGGTCCGGTGCTGTTTCTGGCGGGACGGGTGATACAGGGGCTTTCTGCTGCCTGTATTATGCCCGCAACGCTTGCCTTGATTAAAACCTGGTATGCCGGCAAAGCGCGTCAGCGGGCCGTCAGTTTCTGGGTCATTGGCTCATGGGGCGGCAGCGGTTTGTGCTCCTTTGTGGGCGGTGCTATTGCGACCGGGCTGGGATGGCGATGGATTTTTGTCTTTTCTATCGTGACTGCGTTAGCGGCACTGATGTTGATTCGCACCACCCCGGAAAGCCGCAGTGAAACGGCGGGACAGCATAAACTGGACGTCAGCGGGTTGCTCAGTCTGGTGGTGGCGCTGGTGCTGTTCAATCTGTTTATCTCGAAAGGCCATCATTGGGGATGGACCAGTCCGTTAGCACTGACCCTGTTACTGGGGGCGGTGGTCGCGGTTCTCCTTTTCCTGCGTACGGAAATGCGTAAAAAGGACGCCGCGCTGATTGACTTTGCGCTGTTTAAAAATCGTGCCTATGGTGCAGCGGTGCTGTCTAATTTTATGCTCAATGGCGCAATCGGCACCATGATGATCACCAGTATCTGGCTTCAGCAAGGACGTCATCTGAGCCCCTTCCAGACGGGAATGATGACGCTGGGGTATCTGGTCACCGTGCTGCTGATGATTCGGGTTGGTGAAAAGTTGCTGCAACGCTATGGCGCTCGATTGCCGATGATGGGCGGGCCACTGATTGCGATGGTGGGGATATTCCTGATCTCCTGCACCTTCCTCGACACCGGTGTCTACATCATCACGGTGTTCTTCAGCAACGTGCTGTTCGGTTTGGGGCTAGGATGTTACGCCACGCCATCAACGGATACCGCCGTAACCAATGCGCCGGAAAACAAGGTGGGAGTGGCTTCAGGCGTCTATAAGATGGGCAGTTCGCTGGGCGGTGCGTTTGGTCTGGCCATTACCGCCTCGCTATACGCTCTGTTCTTGCCGAAAGGGATGGCGACGGCGGCACAGTACGCGCTGTGGTTTAACTGTGCCTTATGTCTGGGAGCGATGCTGGTCAGCGCCGTTATGCTGCCAAAGACGCGTTAAAGCTGATGCTTTTTCAATAGCGCGCGTAGCTGATGATAGGTGAGGCCCAGCAGTTCCGCCGCCTGTTTTTGATTGAACCTGGCCTGTTGCAGACTTTGCTGTAACAGGTCTTTTTCCTGTGATAGCTGGAACTGACGAAGATCAAGCGGCAGCGCCACGCTTTCATTTGTCGGCTGGGGTTCGCGCGTGATTTGGCGATGGAAGGGATCGATAACAATTTCGTCGAGCGGGATTTCACTGCTGCCATGGCGATACACCGAACGTTCCACCACATTTTTCAGTTCACGAATATTCCCCGGCCAGCGGTAATGTAAGAGCGTCTCGCGGGCGCGCTCGGTGAAACCGGGAAACAGCGGCAGCTTTAGCTCCCGGCACATCTGAATGGCAAAGTGATCCGCCATCAACATAATGTCGCTTTGGCGCTCGCGCAGCGGCGGCAACAGCACGACATCGAACGCCAGACGATCCAGTAAATCGGCACGGAAGGTGCCATCGTCGACTAACTGCGGCAAATCGGCATTGGTGGCGCACACCAGGCGCACGTTAACCTGCAACGGCTGGCTGCCGCCGACGCGCTCAAGTTCACCGTACTCAATCACGCGTAACAACTTTTCCTGCACCAGCATTGGCGCGGTCGCCAGCTCATCAAGAAAGAGGGTGCCGCCATCTGCGCGCTCAAAACGTCCCGGATGGCGCTTTTGCGCGCCGGTAAACGCGCCGGCTTCATGGCCGAACAGTTCGGTATCGAGCAAATTTTCATTGAGCGCCGCACAGTTAAGCGAGATAAACGGCCCTTGCCAGCACGAAGACAAGTAGTGCAGACGGTTGGCGATAAGCTCCTTGCCGGTACCGCGCTCACCGATGATCAACACCGGTTTACTCAAAGGGGCCAGCCGTGAAACCTGCTCAAGCACCTCGAGAAAGCGGTTCGCTTCGCCGAGAAGGTTATCTTTGTAATCTGCCATGATGAAATTCGCCACTAGTTGGTGTAATTCGCCATTTCACTGTAGGTGTTAACCGAGTGAAATTCAATCACTTCTTTGATAATCAATAAGATAAAAAGTTGGCATGGAACTTGTAATAGTCTCTACGCAGGGCTTAGCCCGAAACACAGAACTATGAGGATTGAATTATGGGTATTTTTTCTCGTTTTGCCGACATCGTGAACGCTAACATCAACTCACTGCTGGAAAAAGCGGAAGACCCGCAAAAGCTGGTGCGTCTGATGATCCAGGAAATGGAAGATACGCTGGTTGAAGTCCGCTCTACTTCCGCACGTGCGCTGGCGGAAAAGAAAGAACTGAGCCGTCGCGTTGAGAAAGCACTGGCACAGCAGCATGAGTGGCAGGAGAAAGCTGAACTGGCGCTGCGTAAGGATAAAGAGGATCTGGCGCGTGCGGCGCTGATTGAAAAACAGAAGCTGACCGACGTTATTGCCACCCTTGAGCATGAAGTGACGCTGGTGGATGAAACGCTGTCTCGCATGAAAAAAGAAATTGGCGAGCTGGAAAATAAACTCAGCGAAACCCGTGCGCGTCAGCAGTCATTGGCTCTGCGTCATCAAGCGGCGAGTTCTTCCCGCGATGTGCGTCGCCAACTGGACAGCGGTAAACTGGATGAAGCGATGGCACGTTTCGAATCCTTTGAGCGTCGCATTGACCATATGGAAGCCGAAGCAGAAAGCCACGGTTTTGGTAAACAACCGTCGTTGGACCAGCAGTTTGCCGAACTGAAAGCTGATGATGAAATTAGCGATCAGCTGGCCGCGTTGAAAGCCAAAATGAAGCAAGACAACGAATAATAAATCCGGCGGTACGTAGAGTACCGCTGCTCATAAATCATAAGGAGTATCTATGAGCGCGCTTTTTCTTGGCATTCCCCTGACGTTGTTTGTGCTGTTTGTGTTGCCGATTTGGCTGTGGCTGCATTACAGCAACCGTTCCCGCTCGGGTGAACTCTCCCAGGGTGAAAAGCAGCGGTTGATGCAATTAACCGATGACGCAAAACGGATGCGCGAGCGTATTCAGGCGCTGGAAGCCATTCTTGATGCAGAGCATCCGAACTGGAGGGACAAATAATGGCCGCATGGGATTTCAATAAAAAGCTCTGGCGTATTCCGCAGCAAGGTATGGTGAAAGGGGTGTGCGCCGGGATTGCGCAGTACCTTGACGTGCCGGTGAAGCTGGTGCGCATTATTACCGTTCTGGCGATGATCTTTGGTCTCTTTTTCTTTGTGGTGGTCGCCTACATTATTCTGACGTTTGCCTTAGACCCGATGCCGGAAGGGGCGAACTATAATGAACACCAACCGTCCAACCGTGATTTGCTGGATGCGGTAGATGCCGAATTGGCCGCTGGGGAACAGCGTCTGCGCGAGATGGAACGCTATGTGACATCGGATGTTTTCAGCTTGCGCAGCCGGTTCCGTCAACTCTGAGTAAGAGGTTAATGATGAACAATAAATGGCAGCGAGCAGGGCAGAAAGTGAAACCGGGTCTGAAAATCGTCGGCAAGTTAGCGCTGCTGACTGCGTTACGCTACGGCCCGGCAGGCGTTGCCGGGTGGGCGATTAAGTCTGTTGCTCGCCGCCCGCTGAAAATGGTCCTGGCGGTGGTGCTGGAACCGCTGTTGTCGCGCCTCGCCAAACGGTATTTCCCCATGGCAAAATAAACTCTGGCGTTGACAGGAGTATGTAATAAGCAATGAAGCGACTTAAAACTGAATTCAATGCGCTGGTCAACCGTAGCGTTGACCGGCATCTTCGTATTGCCGTGACCGGCTTAAGCCGCAGCGGCAAAACCGCTTTTATCACCGGTATGGTCAATCAACTGCTGAATATTCACACCGGTGCGCGTTTGCCGCTACTGAGTGCGGTCAGAGATGAGCGTCTGCTGGGGGTGAAACGTATTCCTCAGCGCGATCTCGGTGTTCCCCGTTTTACCTACGATGAAGGACTGGTGCAGCTTTACGGGCAGCCGCCAATGTGGCCTACGCCGACCCGAGGCGTGAGCGAAATCCGCCTCGCGTTGCGCTATAAATCCAACGACTCTCTGCTACGCCATTTTAAAGAAACCTCCACGTTGTACCTGGAGATTGTCGATTATCCCGGCGAGTGGTTGCTCGACCTGCCGATGTTAACCCAGGATTATTTAAGCTGGTCGCGGCAGATGACCGGGCTGTTGAACGGCCAGCGCGCCGAGTGGTCGGCAAAATGGCGGCAGCTCTGTGAAGGGCTGGATCCGCTGGCGCCCGCCGACGAAAACCGTCTAGCCGAGATTGCGCAGGCCTGGACCGACTATTTACATCAGTGCAAACAGCAAGGGCTGCATTTTATTCAGCCGGGGCGTTTTGTGCTGCCCGGCGAGCTTGCCGGTGCGCCTGCGCTCCAGTTCTTCCCATGGCCGGACGTGGACGGTGTCGGCGAAACTAAGCTGGCGCAGGCGAGCAAAAGCACCAATGCCGGTATGCTGCGCGAACGGTTTAATTACTACTGCGAGAAAGTGGTCAAAGGATTCTATAAAGATCACTTCCTGCACTTCGACCGGCAGATTGTGCTGGTCGATTGTTTACAGCCGCTCAACAGCGGCCCACAGGCGTTTAACGATATGCGCCTGGCGCTGACGCAACTGATGCACAGCTTCCACTACGGGCAGCGCACGCTGTTTCGTCGACTCTTTTCCCCGGTTATCGACAAACTGCTGTTTGCTGCCACCAAGGCCGATCATGTGACGGTCGATCAGCATGGCAATATGGTGTCGTTATTGCAGCAGTTAATTCAGGACGCCTGGCAGAATGCGGCTTTTGAAGGCATCACCATGGACTGTCTGGGACTCGCGTCGGTGCAGGCAACGCAAAGCGGATTGATTGAAGTTAACGGCGAGAAAATCCCGGCACTGCGTGGTCACCGTTTAAGCGATGGTGAGCCATTGACCGTTTATCCCGGCGAAGTACCGGCACGTCTGCCGGGGCAAGCGTTCTGGGATAAGCAGGGCTTTCAGTTTGAGAATTTCCGTCCGCAATCCATGGACGTTGACCAGCCGTTGCCGCATATCCGTCTGGATGCCGCGCTGGAGTTTTTGATAGGAGATAAACTGCGATGAGTGATTCTTTTAAACCACGGATTGATTTTGCAGGCCCTCTCGAAGAGGCCAAACTCGAACAGTTTAAAACCTCGCAGGCGTTTGACGGCGAGGCGGCAGAGAAATTCGCGCCGGTGAGCCTTGATGAAGCCGAAAACGAAGGGCAAGCCGAGGCCAGTATTGAAGCTGCGCTGCGTCCAAAACGTAGCCTATGGCGTAAAATGGTCGGTGCGGGTCTTGGGTTGTTTGGTCTTAGCGTCGTTGCTCAAGGCGTGCAGTGGACGGCAAATGCCTGGCAGACTCAGGATTGGGTGTCGCTGGGCGGTTGCGTGGCGGGTGCGCTGATTATTGGGGCCGGTGTTGGATCGGTTGCCACCGAATGGCGCAGACTGTGGCGTTTACGTCAGCGGGCACAAGAGCGTGATGAAGCGCGCACTTTGATGCACAGCCATGGCGTGGGCCAGGGGCGAGCGTTCTGTGAGGGATTAGCCCGCCAGGCCGGGTTGGATCAATCGCATCCGGCGCTTCAGCGCTGGTACGCGGCGATTCATGAAACTCAGAGCGACCGGGAGGTGGTGAGTCTGTATGCCCACCTGGTGCAGCCGGTGCTGGACGCCCAGGCGCGGCGAGAAATTAGCCGCTCTGCGGCAGAATCGACTTTGATGATTGCCGTTAGCCCGCTGGCGCTGGTGGACATGGCCTTTATCGCCTGGCGTAACCTGCGCCTGATTAACCGCATTGCAAACCTGTACGGTATTGAGCTGGGCTATTACAGCCGACTGCGCCTGTTCCGTCTGGTGTTGATCAACATCGCCTTTGCCGGTGCCACGGAATTGGTGCGTGAAATCGGTATGGACTGGATGTCGCAGGATCTTGCCGCGCGCCTGTCCACCCGTGCGGCACAAGGCATCGGTGCCGGGTTGCTCACGGCGCGCCTGGGGATTAAAGCTATGGAACTGTGTCGCCCGTTACCGTGGCTGGATAACGATAAACCCCGTTTAGGCGATTTCCGCCGTGAACTGATTGGGCAGTTGAAAGAGACACTGCAGAAAGGTAAATCAGCGGCGCAATAAATTAATCGTGCAGATTGCCGGATGGCGGCTTTGCCTTATCCGGCCTACACCAATGAGTAGCCCGGCCAAGCGAAGCGCCGCCGGGACTGCTCCGTTGTCGCTACTTCGCATTTTATGCTCTCAAACGTATATCTTTACAGCAAACCCGCTGTTTTTCCGCCATACTGTCAATAATTGTTGACAGTCATCTTCCCGCCAGCGAAGAACTGTCTTATTATTCATACGTCTTTGGCTTTTAAGGGTGAAAACTCCCATGCGTCTTGAAGTCTTTTGTGAAGACCGTCTCGGTCTGACACGTGAACTGCTCGATTTACTGGTACTGCGCGGCATTGACCTGCGCGGTATCGATATCGACCCTGTTGGCCGAATCTATCTTAATTTCGCGGAGCTGGAATTCACCAGCTTCAGCAGCCTGATGGCAGAAATCCGCCGTATCGACGGAGTGACGGATGTCCGCACCGTACCGTGGATGCCTTCTGAACGCGAGCATCTGGCGCTAAGCGCCCTGCTGGAAGCGATGCCGGAGCCGGTGCTGTCGCTGGACACGCGCAGTAAAATTGAACGCGCTAATCCGGCAAGTTGCCAGCTTTTTGGCATGAGCCAGGAGAAGATGCGCAATCATAACGTCACGCAGCTGATAAGCGGGTTTAACTTTCCGCGTTGGCTGGAAAGTGATGATGTTGAATCTATTGCCGAACACGTGGTGATTCAGGGGCAGAATTTCCTGCTGGAAGCCACGCCGGTCTATCTGAACGGCGAAAATGATACCCGTATTCTTGGCGGGGCGGTGATCATGCTGCGCTCGACGCTACGAATGGGTCGCCAGCTGCAAACCATGACGACGCAGGACGTTAGCGCATTCAGCCAGATTGTTGCCGTCAGCCCACGCATGCGTCAGGTGGTGGAACAGTCGCGTAAACTGGCCCTGCTGACCGCGCCGTTACTGATTGTCGGTGAAACGGGGACCGGGAAAGATCTGCTGGCACATGCTTGCCACCTTGCCAGCCCAAGGGCGGCGAAACCGTATCTGGCGTTGAACTGTGGTTCGATTCCGGAAGATGCGGTGGAGAGCGAACTGTTTGGCGATGCAGCAGAAGGCAAGAAAGGCTTCTTTGAGCAGGCTAACGGCGGTTCGGTGCTGCTGGATGAAATCGGTGAAATGTCGCCGCGTATGCAGACTAAACTGCTGCGCTTCCTCAATGACGGCACTTTCCGCCGCGTGGGCGAAGATCATGAAGTGCATGTTGATGTCCGTGTTATCTGCGCGACGCAAAAAAATCTCGTCGAGCTGGTGCAAAAAGGGTTGTTCCGTGAAGACCTCTACTATCGCCTCAACGTATTGACGCTCAATCTGCCGCCGCTGCGCGATCGTCCACAGGACATCATGCCGCTGACGGAATTGTTTGTTGCCCGCTTTGCCGATGAGCAAGGTATTTCGCGCCCGAAACTCTCAAGCGATCTCAACACCGTATTAACGCGCTACGGCTGGCCTGGCAACGTGCGCCAATTGAAAAATGCGGTCTATCGCGCGCTGACTCAGCTTGAAGGGTACGAACTGCGTCCGCAGGACGTGCTGTTGCCGGATAACGATGTGACCAGTGCCGCGGTGGGTGAAGAGGCAATGGAAGGTTCACTGGACGAGATCACGCGCCGCTTTGAGCGCTCGGTGTTGGCCCAGCTTTATCACAGTTATCCAAGTACGCGTAAATTGGCGAAACGCCTTGGCGTCTCGCATACCGCGATTGCGAATAAATTACGTGAATATAGCCTGAGCAATAAGAAGGGCGAAGAGTGATAAAAAAACAGCCTCTGAAAAGAGGCTGTTTTTGTTTGGCGGTCAGGCGATTACGCTTTCAGCGCTGCCAGTGCCGCATCGTAGTCTGGCTCGTTGGTGATTTCGTTCACCAGCTCGCTGTACACCACGTTGTCGTTTTCATCGACAACTACAACAGCACGAGCTGCCAGGCCTTTCAGACCGCCGTCAGCGATACCGACGCCGTAGGTCTGCAGGAACTCAGGGGCGCGCAGGGTGGACAGCGTAACCACGTTGCTCAGGCCTTCAGCGCCGCAGAAGCGGGACTGGGCAAACGGCAGGTCAGCGGAGATACACAGAACAACGGTGTTCTCCAGTTCGCTTGCCAGCTGGTTGAATTTACGCACAGATGCGGCGCAAACGCCGGTATCGATGCTTGGGAAAATGTTTAACACTTTACGTTTGCCAGCGAACTGACCTAGGGTGACGTCAGACAGATCTTTTGCCACCAGCGTAAACGGTTGAGCTTTATCGCCCGCCTTTGGGATAGAACCTTGAACGGCAACAGGGTTGCCCTGGAAATGTACGGTTTGCGACATGATTATCTTCCTGTTTACATATAGTTAACGTCTGCCCTAGTGTATGACATCAGGTGTTAACACGGCAAACCCTATTTGTGCCTCAATAAAAGGACTGAGAATGAGAAAGCTGCGCGTATTCGAAGAAGCCTGGCCACTACACACGCCGTTTGTCATTGCACGTGGAAGCCGCAGTGAGGCCAAAGTGGTGGTGGTTGAGCTGGAGCAGGACGGGGTGAAAGGCATCGGTGAATGCACTCCTTATCCGCGTTATGGCGAAAGTATTGCCTCCGTCATGGCACAAATTATGGTGATTGGCGAACAGCTTGAGCATGGAGCAACGCGTGAACAACTGGCGAACTTGCTGCCCGCCGGTGCCGCGCGCAATGCGGTGGACTGCGCGTTGTGGAGTCTCGAGAGTGGATTAGTTAACGGTGACGTTGTCACACAATTAGGCGTCACGCTCCCGAAGAAAGTCATCACCGCGCAGACGGTGGTGATTGGTACACCGGAACAGATGGCCGCCAGCGCGAAAGCGCTGTTTGACAGCGGGGCGACGTTATTGAAGGTCAAACTGGATAACCATTTTATCAGCGAACGTATGGTTGCCATTCGCAAGGCCGCGCCAGATGCCACGCTGATTGTTGATGCTAACGAGTCGTGGCGAGGCGATGGTCTGGCGGCACGCTGCCAACTGCTGGCCGATCTCAATGTTGCCATGCTGGAGCAACCGCTTCCCGTGGGCGAAGATGAGGCGCTGGATAACTTCATTCATCCGCTGCCTATTTGCGCCGATGAAAGCTGCCATACCCGCGAAGACCTTGCGGTGCTACGGGGGCGTTACGAGATGGTCAATATCAAACTGGACAAAACGGGCGGATTAACGGAGGCGCTGGCGCTCGCCGCCGAGGCTAAAGCACAGGGTTTTGGCCTGATGCTGGGCTGTATGCTCTGTACATCCAGAGCCATTTCCGCCGCTTTGCCGCTGGCGCCACTGGTCAGGTTTGCCGACCTCGACGGCCCGACGTGGCTTGCCGCCGACGCGCAGCCTGCGCTACGTTTTAGCTGCGGAACGCTTCATTTGTGACCGGCAGGTTGCCAGTGCAGCAAATCGGTCATCGCGGCCAGATATTTCTCGCTGGCCTCGTCTGAAGAGACCGGTGGAAACTCGGCGGTGATGCAATGCAGACCAATATCATCGCACCAGCTGCCAAACGATCCCGGCGTTTCATAACCGACGCTGCTGACCAGCGGCAGGGCGAAGGCCGTGGATAACCACTGCCCCAGCTCGCTGCGACGAGCATCCTCAATACAGGCCAGCGGATCATGGAACGACACCACCCATGCCGGGTTAATTTGATGGATGAGCTGGCATAACCCGCGACTTTCCGGTTCGGAGCCTGGGCGGCTGCCGGTCGTCAGTACCACGTCGCGCTGTTGTGCAGCACTGTTCCAGCGATACACCGTTTCGCCAGCCTTCCAGTTAGCCGAGGGGAAGTTGCGGTTCAAATCAACGCCATTGGCATTTGCCCGCAGGCCAAGCTGACAGCCATCCGGATTCACCGCCAGAATGACGTGATGGCGACGGAGTTCAGGGGCCAGCGCACGCAGGGCGCAGGAGAGGGTGACGACGGACGAATTCTCATCCCCGTGGGTACCGGCAATAATCAGACCGCTCTGTGGGCTAGCCTCAGGCGCGGGAAACCAGATGAGTGGCGCGCCCAGAATGGAACGGCCGTAATGTTGTGTCCCCTGCGGGAACGCGCCGCGCTGGGCGCGAGGGCGGAGTGCAGACATGCGTCGATTCCTGATGCTAAACGGAGATACTGTGCAGTGTTGTGCAAAAATCGCCGCGAATCAAATAGTTTCCTGAGAAGTAATTGACGGCACAAATCAACTTTCTGTGATATGACATTTGCATTTATGGAAAGTGAAACAAATAATATTTTCATTAAGTTATCTGGGATTTTTACTTTTAAGGGGATGTCATGAAGTATCCTATCACCCTGGCCTGTAGCGCCGCGTTACTGTCAGGTCTGAGTTTTGCCGCTGCGGCGGCCGACGTTCCCGCCGGGACTGTATTGGCTAAACAGCAGGAGCTGGTGCGCCATATTAAAGATGAACCGGCTTCACTCGATCCTGCTAAAGCGGTGGGCCTGCCTGAAATTCAGGTGATCCGCGACCTGTTTGAAGGGTTAGTCAATCAGGATGCCAACGGCAATATCATTCCGGGTGTCGCGACTCGCTGGCAAACCAACGATCAGAAAATCTGGACTTTTACACTGCGTAATGATGCGAAATGGTCAGACGGCACGCCGGTGACCGCGCAGGATTTTGTCTACAGCTGGCAGCGGCTGGTTGACCCAAAAACAACGTCGCCTTTTGCCTGGTTTGCGGCACTGGCAGGTATGACGAATGCGCAAGACATCATCGACGGTAAAGCCCAGCCAGAGACTCTGGGGGTGACCGCAGTTGACGTGCACACGCTGCGCGTCCAGCTTGATAAACCGCTGCCGTGGTTTGTGAATTTGACGGCCAACTTCTCGCTGTTCCCGGTCAACAAAGCCAACGTTGACAGTGATAAAAACTGGACGCGTCCGGGGAAACTGGTGGGGAATGGCGCATACGTGTTGGTCGATCGTGTGGTTAACGAAAAACTGGTCGCTACGCCAAACAAGCATTATTGGGATAACGCTAAAACGATTATCCAGAAAGTGACCTTCGTGCCGATTAACCAGGAGTCAGCGGCGACCAAACGTTATCGCGCCGGTGATATCGATATCACCGAGTCGTTCCCGAAAAACCAGTACCAGAAGCTGCAAAAAGAGCTGCCGGGGCAGGTGTATACTCCCGCGCAGTTGGGCACTTACTATTACGCATTCAATACCCAGAAAGGGCCGACCGCCGATGCACGTGTGCGCCTGGCGCTCAGTATGACTATCGACCGTCGTATTATTGCAGAGAAGGTGCTGGGGACGGGTGAAAAACCGGCGTGGCGTTTAACGCCAGACGTGACGGCGGGTTTTAAGCCGCAACCGTCTGCGATGGAACAAAGCAGCCAGGCTGAGCTCAATGCGCAGGCGAAAACGCTGTTGCAGGCAGCAGGGTATGGCCCTGGTCGTCCTCTGAACCTGACGCTGTTGTACAACACGTCAGAAAACCATCAGAAAATTGCCATTGCGGTAGCGTCGATGTGGAAGAAAAATCTGGGCGTCGATGTGAAGCTGCAAAACCAGGAGTGGAAAACCTACATCGATAGCCGTAATACCGGTAATTTCGATGTGATCCGCGCCTCGTGGGTCGGTGATTACAACGAACCGTCAACCTTCCTGTCGCTGCTGACCTCAACCAATACCGGCAATATCTCACGCTTTAATGACCCGGCTTACGATAAAGTTATCCGTCAGGCTTCGCAGGAAAATACCGCTGCGGCACGTAATGCTGATTACAACGAAGCGGAAAAAATCCTCGCGGAGAAAGCCCCGATTGCGCCTATTTATCAGTATACCAACGGGCGCTTAATTAAGCCGTGGGTGAAAGGATATCCGATAACCAACCCGGAAGATGTGGCGTATACGCATACGATGTATTTGGTGAAACACTGATTTTTATCGGTAAATAATCTTACGCTGGCGTTAATTCATGCCAGCGTATTTATTTCATCAGGCACCAAACGCGCCGTCGATAGTGTGCATCGCTCCCGTCACAAACGAAGCCTCAGGCCCTGCCAGCCAGGCGACCATTCCCGCCACTTCTTCTGCTCGTCCATGACGTTTTATTGCCATAAAGCTGTGCATTAACTCTTTTAACGGGCCGTCTTCCGGATTGGCATCGGTGTCTATCGGACCAGGTTGAACCACATTCACCGTAATGCCCTGCGGGCCAAAATCACGCGCCAGCCCGCGTGCTAATCCCTGCAAGGCGGATTTACTTACGGCATAAGCCGCAAGCCCTGGTAATGGCATGCGGTCGCCGTTGACCGAACCGATGACAATAATCCGCCCACCGTCGCGCATTTTCCGCGCGGCTTCTACGGCAGCATGGTAGGGCGCGTGGATGTTAATGCGAAACAGCCGGTCTACGTCATCGGGATCTTGCTCTAGTGCATCACCAAACAAAATGATCCCTGCATTAACGACCAGAATATCCAGAGGGCCGCTATCGCTGACCAGCTTAATGACGGCATCCCGGTCAGCGCTGTCGGCATGGACAGCCTGACTTCCAGTCTCGGTGGCAATCTGCTCTGCCGCTTCACGTGACCCGGCATAGCTGAACACCACCGAAGCCCCTTCAGCAGTAAAACGTCTGACGATGGCTGCGCCAATACCGCGGCTGCCCCCTAAAACCAGTACGGATTTGTTATGAAACAGGGTCATAAGAATACTCCTGATAAGTGTGTCCTAAGACGACGCTGGGTTTCGGCAATTGACGCTGCCAGAAGGAGTATAGAAGACAAATTTAGCGTTATTTGGGCGCTAAACATGACGGGGCATCTCGTGTTAGTCCGGCGATGACACTTGCCAATAGAGTGGCGTACCAAACACCTCAAGGTAGTAATCAATCACTGCTCGTACATTCAGCGGAGGATGGCGCGCATTCGGGTAGATAGCGGATATTTGCTGGGCTTCGGCGTGTATCGCCACTTCATAGTCCGGGAGAATTTTCACCAACGTCCCACTCTTCAGGCAGTCGCCAATCAACCAATCCGGGAACAGCACCAGCCCCATATCGCTTAATGCGGCAGTCAGCAGCGCCTCCGCGTTGTTAGAAGTCATGCGGGCGGCAACGGGATAGTGCGTCCAGGGTTCTGCGCCTTGTTTTATCAACCAGCGGTTAGCGCCGGAAGAGCCTTTGTACACAAGGCATTGGTGCTGTGAAATATCGTCAGGCGTCTGCGGCATGGCGTGTTTCTGCAGATAGCCGGGTGAGGCCGCCAGATGATACTGCTGGAAACCCAGAGTACGGGCGTGAAGCCCTGAGTCGGAGAGAGCGGCAATGCGAAAGATAACATCAGCGGCTTCACGATGTGGGTCGATAAAATCATCGGTCAGGATCAGTTCCACGTGTAGCGCCGGGTAGCGTTCAATCAGACCGCTGAGCCATGGGGCAATGTGGCGTTGCCCAAAGAAGACGGGGGCGTTGATGCGCACCGTACCGGACGGAGTGGCTGCGCGGTTTTGCAGCACTTCTTTCGCGCGAGCTAGCTCATCAGCTACAGCCCTAACGTACTCAATCAACTGATGGGCGGCTTCTGTCGGGATAACCGAGCGGGTATTGCGATAGAACAACTGCTGTCCAACAGCCTCTTCAAACTGCTGCATGGTGCGAGAAATCATCGACGCGGAAACGCCATCTTTGCGCGCGACCCGCGAGAAACTCTGCGCGTCATAAACGGCGATAAAGAATAAAAGTGTACGGATATTGATGCTGCTGAGATCGAGCATTAATGCAGATCCTGAAAAAGTGTTTCCTCACTTATACCATTTTTAAGTTAGTCCGAATCACCTATCTTCCTCGTCAATTTATACGGGAGAGTGATTGATGCAATTTGTACTGATATTACTGACGATAGCCGGAGGAATGGGGCTGTCCGTGGAGGCGGGGATTTTGGGGCCGTTGGGCGGTGAAGTTGGTGACCTATGGGCGACCTTCAGCATTTTCGGCATAGGAACGATCTTGACCTTTTTACTGATGCTGTTCTTTAGCCCACGCAGTGCGCCGTCGTACTTCACGCAGCCAGGCTGGACGCTGCTTGGTGGCGTGCTAGGCCCCATCTATGTGGTGGTGTTAACCGTCGCCGCACCTATTATCGGCGTGGCGATGACCATGATTGGCGTCCTTGCAGGACAGGTTTTCAAAAGCCTGTTGATTGACCATTACGGTCTGTTTGGTACCCCACACCGTAAAATTAATGTCCGCCGCGTCTATGCGCTGGTTTTCATTTTGGCCGCGCTATTGCTGGTCGCAAAGGGATAAATGATGACGATATTGATGATCTTACTGGCCGTTATCGGTGGCGCAACGTTGAGCGTACAGGCCGCGATCAATGGCCGACTCGGGGGGCAAGTCGGGGTGCTGAAATGTGCCTTTTTAACTTTCTCGGTGGGGGCGATAGTCACCGCATTATTGATTATCTATTTTGAACCTAAACAGGCCATCACGTTACGGGATGTGCCCAAATGGCAGCTTTTAGGCGCCATGTTGGGTGTGCCGTATATTGTGATTATGGTTATCGCCGTGCAGCGAATTGGCACCGGTGTTGCCACCGTGGCGGTCATCTTCGGACAGCTTGCCATGAGTATGTTAATTGATCATTTTGGCTGGTTGCATAATGCCACCATCGCCTTCTCATTCACCCGTCTGGCGGCGGTGGCATGTCTGGGCATTGCACTCTACTTTATCTATTCAAGCAATAAAGCGGCGTAAGTCTGAAGCGGCGGTCAACATCTTGTTGACCGTCATTTTTAAGCCTGGCGCTTTTTCCCCGATGAGATATCCCGACGGATAGCCGCTGGCGCGTTGGGGTCGCCACTCAGTGGCAAATTACTGAGCATGATATCAATATCTTCTTCCGGCACCGGGTCAGAGAACCAGAACCCCTGTAGCGCATCGCAGCCAAGCCCGGAAAGGATCCGCTGTTGTTCGGAGGTTTCAACGCCTTCTGCCACTACGTCCATATTCATGGAATGCGCTATGTTGATGATGGTTGAGACGATTTTGATATTTTTGCTGTTCTCGCGCATATCTTTCATGAAGCTTTTATCAATTTTTAACTCTCTGGCAGGCAAATCCTGAAGCGCCAGCATATTCGAATACCCCACACCGAAATTATCAATCGACAAGGTAATGCCTATCCGACAAAAATCATCAAATATCTGTGCGCTGCGATCAAAACCATGCAGCGCGGTGGTTTCCGTTAGCTCGATAATTAAGCGGGTCGGTGACACGCGATGACGGACAAGCGCTTCACACACCAGTTCGTAAAAGTTTTGTTGCTCAAACTGCACGGGGGAAATATTAAGCGACAGCGTCCAGTCATCGTGTCCAGCAAGGCTCCATTTATGCAGTTGCTCACAGCCTTTTTCCAGAATCCAGTTACCGACTGGGGTAATTAGCCCGGTATTTTGCAGCGTCGGCAAAAACAAATCAGGTAGCAACACGCCTTTCTTAGGATGCCGCCAGCGCAGCAGTGCTTCAAATCCGTAAATACGTTTTTCTTTGACGTGATACTTAGGCTGATACCACAGTTCAAACTGCCCGCGCTCGAGTGCCTGAGTGAGGTCCTGGAGAAAATGCGCGCCTTGCCAGGTGCTGTCGAGCATTGATTCATGATAAAAAACCCAGCCGTTACGACCACTATGCTTGACGTGATACATGGCAGTATCCGCCGATAACTTTAGTTCTTGCGGCGTTTCGCCATGCTTTGGATAAAGGCTGATACCCACGCTCAGTGAAATTTGCAGTATCTGGCCGGAATGATAAAACGGGCGGCGAATGCTCTCGACCATACGGGTACAGATATCGGCAATTTCGGCTTCGCTACAGTCCGGTGCCAGCAGAATAAACTCATCTCCGCCGATACGCGCAAGCGTCATTTTTGCGGTCAGGCATGCGCTCATGCGATTGGCTACCGAAACCAGTAGATTATCGCCAACGTGATGCCCCCAGGCGTCATTCACCAGCTTAAAACGGTCAAGATCCATCAATACCAGCGCAAATGAAGTTCCCGCCAGTCGCGATTGGTGCAGGCAGGCGAGCAGTCGCATATCAATTTGGCTGCGGTTTGCCAGGCCAGTTAAACCATCAAAACGGGCCTGCTGTTCAAGTTGCTGGTTGAGCCGCTGCAGATTCTCCGTCAGGCGAGTGGTGCGAACCTGGGAGTCGACCATCGAGATCATCAGCATCAGTCCGAGCAGTAGCAGTGTGGTCACCGAGACCCAAATAGACAAGCCTTCTTCACTGATCATCGCCGCGTGGTGAACCATCGCGTGGCCATGACCGTTAAATGTCGCGGCGCTCATGCCGGTGTAGTGCATCGCGGCAATCGCCACACCCATCGCCAGCGCTGCGCCGATGCGCGTCAGCAGGACGCCCTTGCTGTTTAGTCGCAGGCTGAATGCCAGCCACAGGGCAACCCATGATGCGACAATAGCAATCACCACTGATGCGATAATTAACGGGATGCTCCACGTAATTTCATCGTGTGCCATCAACGCCGCCATTCCCACGTAGTGCATTGTCACCACGCCGCTACTTAAGAGGGCGGTAGCAAGACACAGACGTTTTAGCGAAAGCGTATTCCCAGAAACGGCAATATTAATCGCCAGTGATGAAGCAAAGATTGCCGCCAGCAACGAAATAAGGGTAAGTTCAAGGTGATAGCTCATCGGCATCGACATTTTCATCGCCAGCATGCCGATAAAATGCATTGACCAAATACCAATACCCAGGGTGGCGCCGCCTGTTATTCGCCAGAATAGTGCCGCTTTTTTATTTGATGCAGCAATTTTTGCCGCACTATCCAGTGCGACAAAAGACGCGATAAAAGCGACCAGAAATGAAATACCGACGAGTATCGGGTCCCACGAGGCGTGCAGCATCATGCAATCCATACCTTTTCATAAAGAGATTCTCATTAATCTATCAGTATAATCCGAATTTAAGCCAGATAAATAATGGCATAAATCTATTCTTTTTAACGGATTAAAAATCTGGCTTCCTTTATTTAGCCATGCTTAATCAAGATGAAATACGGGTAAACAAAGAGAGGCGAAGGTTTATGTTATTCTTGCAATCCATGTGGTTAAGTTGCTTTTATGGATTTGTCATCATAAATTTGGTTTAGGTTGAGATAAGTGTCTGAAGAAAGTTAAACTGGCGCAGCTAACGGTTAAAGTATTGAAAATCGTTAAAATGGTCTGGAAAATACAACTTCTGGTGATATAACAAAAATACACACCAGGAATTGGGAAAGAGTTATGTTTAAAAACATTAGCGTCCGAACGTTTATCCTGATATTTACTTTATCGGTCTTCGTTATAGCAGATGTGATCTGCTTAATATTATCAAAGAATATATTCTTGCATTTGGCGATTAATATTGTATGGGTTGCTTCGTTAGCATTGCTGTGGCTGTATATGACTAAATATCTGGTGACGCCAATCAATGCGGTTAAACGCAGTATTGATGAGGTTAACGACGGTAACCTGGCGGTACGAATTCCCATTTTCGGTGATAACTGTGCGGGGCGCTTAATTCCAGGGATCAACAGTTTATCCAATAATATTTCAACACTGGTGGCGGAAATTCGTTCGTCATCGGATACGGCAATGACGCTATCGGAGCAGCTTGCGAATCGTAGCGCAGAATTGTCGGTGAAAACCGAGCAGCAATCGGCAACGTTAATGCAAACGGCGGCCAGTATGGAACAGATTGCGGCAAGTACAAAAAATAACGCCGATCATACCCGTCTGGCGAGCGAACGAGCCGGCGAAGCAACGCAGTGCGCGCGCAAAGGTGGGGCGTTAATGGGCGACGTTGCTACTAATATGCAATCCATTACCGACTGCGCCCGGCAGATGACGGAAATTATCGCCATGATCGATGGTATTGCCTTCCAGACCAATATTCTGGCGCTGAATGCGGCAGTAGAGGCGGCGAGGGCGGGCGATCACGGTAAAGGATTCTCGGTGGTGGCAGGCGAAGTGCGTAATCTGGCCCATCGCAGTGCGGAAGCGGCGAAGAGTATTAAAAGCCTTATCAACGTCACCAGTGAAAACGTGACGCAGGGAGCTAATATTGTCGCTGAGGCTGAAAAAAATATGCAGGAGATTGTGACCGGCTCCGGTGAGCTTAATAGCCTGATGGGGCAGATTGCGGTATCGACGTCCGAGCAGGAAAAAGGCATCGACCAGATTACGATGGCACTGGCGGAGCTGGAAACCGTGACGCAAAGCAATATCGGTGTGGTGGAGGAGCTGGCGGGTTCCTCCGATATTCTTAAACGTCAGGTGATTGAACTGCAGTCACGGACGCAAAGCTTCCGTATCGGCAACGAGACGCGCCATCCTGGCGAACCGTCCGCCGCCCAGCCGTTACAGCCTTCCATAGCCGGAGCCAATGACCGGCATTTCTGGCAATCCTTCTGACAGTCTATCCCACATCGCCCGGCATATTTGCCGGGCTTTTTTTTGAAAAAAATCTGCCAAAGTTTCAGGCTTCATCATGCTGCGACATGTGTTTTTACGAATAATTTCAGCGCGATGGCACCGCCGCTGGTTGCTTAACATAAGCAGATGGCTAGACTATCAGGATAAATAGTTATCACCGGAGGCGATGTGGAAGCCATAAAGGGATCAGATCTTAACGTGCCGGACGCTGTATTTGCGTGGCTGCTGGATGGGCAGGGCGGCGTAAAGCCGTTAACCGATACTGCGATTGTCAGCAAAGAGAACCCATGCTGGCTGCACCTGAATTACACTCATCCTGATAGCGCGCAGTGGCTGGCTAACACCCCTTTGTTACCCGCTATAGTTCGTGAAGCGCTGGCTGGGGAAAGCGTTCGTCCTCGCGTAACGCGTTTAGGCGAAGGGACGCTGATTACGCTGCGCTGTATCAACGGCAGTACCGATGAGCGCCCCGATCAATTAGTGGCAATGCGCTTGTATATTGATGAACGCATTATTGTTTCAACCCGGCAGCGTAAAGTGCTGGCGTTGGATGATGTGATTAGCGATCTGCAAGAGGGGAGCGGCCCAACCGACTGTGGCTCCTGGCTGGTGGATGTGTGTGATGCGCTCACCGATCACGCGAGCGAATTTATCGAACAGTTACACGATAAGATCATCGATCTGGAAGATAATCTGATGGAGCAGGAAGTGCCGCCGCGCGGTTTTCTGGCGCTGCTGCGTAAACAGTTAATTGTGATGCGCCGTTATATGGCGCCGCAGCGCGATGTTTATGCACGACTGTCCAGTGAACGTCTTTCGTGGATGACCGACGATCAGCGTCGGCGGATGCAGGATATTGCAGAGCGTCTGGGACGTGGGCTGGATGAGATTGACGGTTGTATTGCGCGTACCGCTGTTATGAGCGATGAAATTGCTCAGATGCTGCAAGAGAATCTATCCCGGCGAACCTATAACATGTCGCTGATGGCAATGGTATTTTTGCCGAGCACATTCCTGACCGGTTTGTTTGGCGTGAACCTCGGCGGAATTCCAGGCGGTGGCTGGCACATGGGCTTCTCCCTCTTCTGTATTATGCTGGTATTACTCATTGGTGGTGTTACGTGGTGGTTACACCGCAGTAAATGGTTGTAAAAAATCACCTTTTTATGACCGCTTAAGCCTGAAATCGAGGTTTAATTTGAGCGAGGTCAATAAACCAGCAGCTTAATAGAGGCAATATCATTCCCGCAGGTGAATGCAACGTCAAGCGATGGGCGTTGCGCTCCATATTGTCTTACTTCCTTTTTTTGAATTACTGCATAGCACAATTGATTCGTACGACGCCGGCTTAATAGAGTCGGCTTTTTTTTTGCCTGTTTTCCGCTACCCTTACACCTCCTATCGATTATTATGTCGCATCAGCCTGCGAGATCTGCGAGGATACGCGCCTGCTGAACGTCAGCCCCTAATTCGCGAGAAAATATTGTGACCGCTTTTGCCACCCTCAATGCACTGCCAGCCGCCCAGCTAGACAACCTGAACGACCTTGGCTATCTCTCCATGACCCCGGTTCAGGCGGCTGCGCTACCCGCGATCCTTGCTGGCAAGGACGTGCGTGTGCAGGCAAAAACCGGCAGCGGTAAAACGGCTGCGTTTGGTCTTGGCCTGCTACAACACGTCGATGCCAGCCTGTTCCAGACCCAGTCGCTGGTGCTGTGCCCGACGCGTGAACTGGCCGACCAGGTTGCGGGGGAGATCCGCCGTCTGGCGCGTTTTCTGCCAAACATTAAAGTTCTGACGCTTTGCGGCGGCCAGCCGTTTGGCGCGCAGCGTGACTCTTTGCAGCATGCGCCGCACATTATTGTCGCCACGCCAGGCCGTCTGCTTGACCATTTACAGAAAGGCACCGTGTCACTGGAAGCATTGCAAACGCTGGTGATGGATGAAGCGGACCGCATGCTGGATATGGGCTTTAGTGATGCCATTAACGAAGTTATTCGCTTCGCACCGGCATCACGTCAGACGCTACTGTTTTCCGCTACCTGGCCGGAGGCGATTGCGGCAATCAGCGGACGCGTGCAGCGCGAACCGGAAACCATTGAGATCGACTCTGTTGATGCACTGCCTGCGGTTGAGCAACAGTTTTTCGATGTTCCACGTCACGGGAAAATCGCCTTGCTGCAACAGCTGCTGAGTCAGCATCAGCCAGCATCATGCGTCGTCTTCTGCAACACTAAAAAAGATTGCCAGGCCGTGTATGAAGAGCTGAATGCCGCAGGGCAAAGCACCATTGCGCTGCACGGCGATCTTGAGCAGCGCGACCGTGACCAGACGCTGGTGCGTTTTGCCAACGGCAGTGCACGCATCCTGGTGGCAACCGATGTGGCCGCGCGTGGTCTGGATATTAAATCGCTGGCGATGGTCGTGAACTACGAACTCGCATGGGATCCGGAAGTCCACGTACACCGTATTGGTCGTACTGCTCGTGCGGGTAACAGCGGTCTGGCGGTCAGCTTCTGCGCACCGGAAGAGGCACAGCGTGCCAATATCCTCGCTGAAATGCTGAATATTAAGCTGAACTGGATGCCAGAACCGGCAAAAGCGCGCATCGTGCCGCTGGAGCCTGAAATGGCGACCTTGTGCATTGACGGTGGTAAAAAAGCCAAAATGCGCGCTGGCGATGTGTTGGGTGCATTAACCGGCGATATGGGATTGGCGGGGGCTGATATCGGTAAGATTGATGTCCATCCGGCGCACGTATACGTCGCTGTACGTGCAGGCGTGGCTCACCAGGCGTTTAAACTGTTACAGAAAGGCAAGATTAAAGGCAAGGCGTGTCGTGCGCGTTTGCTGAAATAATCCTGTAAAATGCGTCTCAGGCGGGTGCCTGAGACGCGATAACATTTACTTCACTTCAACGACATTCAGACGCAGTTCATCTAACTGACCGTCTTCTTCTTCAGGCTGCCAGCCTACAGGCTGTAACGGCAACTCTTCCCGGTCAAACGCCAGATCGCCACCGTCAACCACTTCAGAATCGTGCGTCAGCGCTTTGAAATCAAACAGACTGGTATCGCTCAGGTGCGATGGCACCACATTCTGCATGGCGCTGAACATGGTTTCGATACGACCCGGATAACGTTTGTCCCAGTCGCGCAGCATGTCGCCAATAACCTGACGCTGAAGGTTCGGCTGTGAACCGCACAGGTTGCATGGAATAATCGGGTATTCTTTGGCCTGTGCAAAACGCTCGATGTCTTTTTCGCGGCAGTAGGCCAGCGGGCGGATAACGATGTGTTTACCGTCGTCACTCATCAGCTTCGGTGGCATGCCTTTCATCTTGCCGCCGTAGAACATGTTGAGGAAAAGGGTCTGCAAAATGTCATCGCGATGATGACCAAGCGCAATTTTGGTCGCGCCCAGTTCCGTCGCCGTGCGGTAAAGAATGCCACGACGCAGACGTGAGCACAGTGAGCAGGTGGTTTTGCCTTCCGGGATCTTCTCTTTCACGATGCCGTAAGTGTTTTCTTCGACAATTTTGTACTCGACACCCAGTTTTTCCAGATACTCCGGCAGAATATGCTCAGGGAATCCTGGTTGCTTCTGATCGAGGTTAACGGCGACCAGACTAAAACTGATGGGCGCGCTCTGCTGCAAATTACGCAGGATCTCAAGCATGGTGTAGCTATCTTTACCACCGGACAGGCAAACCATAATGCGATCGCCATCTTCAATCATATTGAAGTCAGCAATGGCCGAGCCCACGTTGCGACGCAGACGCTTCTGTAATTTATTCAGGTTGTATTGTTCTTTTTTGTTAGCTTCTTGATTTTGTTGCATTTAATAGTTACTCAAAAATCGAAATGGAAAATTCAGGCCGAATACAGCGTCTTTCGTCCATTTGATTTGCGATAAAGACCTGTCTCGCGCTGGTCAACAAGAGCCAACCCGCGAATGTGTGGCGTGTATGGTACGGATTACGGCGACGAATGCCAGAAAGTTTTGTGGCAAAAAGGGGTAACCCTGTCACTCTTTATCGTGGAGATAGCCTAAAGCCCGCATTTTGCTAATTTTACCCCTTCATATTCATTGTTCCGATGCATACGTGGTCGCATAATAACGCCCAACCTCCGCAGGTGCGGGGTTAAGCGCCAGCTTTTTCTGGTGATGAAGGATACACAATGGAAAGGCGTCACTTTCTAAAAGGTGCTGCGGCACTCTCTACGCTTGGTCTGGTTAGCCCGGTCTTTGCGAAAACAGAAGCAAAAGCGCAGCCTGCGGTTTCGTCTTCGGGGAAATACCGCCGTTTTGTGATGACGCAAACCTATAGCCTGAAAGCGCCAGAGGGTTCTTCCGGCAAGGTGAATTTGTGGATCCCCATCCCGGAAGAGACAGCCTTCCAGCAACTGTTGGCGCTTTCATTTAGCGGGAATTACCAGACTGCGGCGCTTAACGCCAATAATCGCTACGGTGCAAAAGTTCTGTTTGTCACCTGGCCCGCATCCAGCGGCCCGCTCGAGATTAAGGTTGAGATGGAAATCGAAACCCGCGATTGGGAAGTGCTGAAGGATAATCGCCTGGCCGACTGGCAACTGCCGGTCGATGGTGTGGTGATCCCAGATGAGATCAAACCGTTCCTGCATGCCACCCCGCATATTCCCGTTGACGGCCTGGTAAAAGAGACCGCGCTGAAAATTATCGGGAGTGAAAAAGCACCGCTAAAACAAGCTCGCTTGATTCATGATTGGGTCAGTACCCATATGCATCGCGATGATGCGGTGATTGGCTGCGGTACTGGTGATGTCGGCGAAATCCTCAAAACCGGCAAACTTGGCGGTAAATGCACCGACATTAACTCCGTATTCGTGGCGCTGTGCCGCGCGGTGGGTATTCCGGCGCGTGAAATGTTCGGCATTCGTTTAGGGGCCAGCCGTAAGCTTGATAGCTACTCCAAAAAAGCGTTCGGTAGCGCCGATGCGCAGGGCGTGGCGAAAGTCAGTGGTGGTCAACACTGCCGCGCCATGTTCTGGCTGGCCGGTTTTGGCTGGATGCCAGCCGATCCGGCTGATGTGACGAAAATGCGTCTGACCGAGAAGAAAGAAAACGGCGATCCGGCGGTGACGGCGGTGAACGATTACCTGTTCGGTAACTGGGAAATGAACTGGGTTGGTTTTAACCACGGTCGCGACTTTGCGCTGTCGCCGGCAGCTGAGCAGGGCGATATCAATAATCTCGGCTATCCATACGCTGAAGTCGACGGCGATCCGCTGAATTTCTACGATCCTGCTGCATTTAGCTACGATTATGTCAGCATCGAACAGCATTAAGGGCGGATTACTGACGTTGCTGGCGGCGGTCATTGCCGCTGGCGCATCAACCCTGTGTTGCATTGGGCCGCTACTGTATCTGCTTTTTGGCATCTCTGCGGCAGGGCTGGTCGGTATTCCCGGCGCGACCTGGCTACAGATCCCGATGGTGATTGTGGCTATAGGGCTGATGGCACGCGGTTTCTGGCGGCTACATTTATCGGCTAAACCGGTGTGCGTAAACGTGGTCAGCCGTCGGGTGCTGGTGTGGCTGTACTGGTTGGCGGTGCCGCTGGTAGTGGCATTAATTACCTATCCGTATGTTCTGCCGTGGATTTGGGAGTGGATGGAATGAAAAAGGCCGTAATTCTGGCATTAATGATGGTAACGCCGTTTGGCTGGGCGGCCGATAAGCTGGTAACCATTGATGTTGGCGAGATGAATTGCCCGCTATGCGTGATTTCGATTAACCAGGCTCTACGGACTACCGATGGCGTAATTAAGGCGAAAGCGTCTTTAAAAACACGTCAGGCGCAGGTCGTGGTGCCGGAGAATTTTGATAATCAGCAGCTACTGGCGGCGATTGCCAAAACCGGGTTTAAAGGCGAGATCCACGGAGAAAGCGTGGTGCAGTGATGTTTGGGCTGTGCAGTAAAAAGAAACCCGCCGTCGCCAGCGGGTTTTTTATCGGATTAGAACTGGTAAACCAGACCCATCGCAACAACGTTATCAGTGTTGATACCGTTGTCAGCGTAGAAGTTTCCGTTATCGTTATCGTTCAGCAGGTTGATTTTGTAATCAACGTAGGTGGACATGTTTTTGTTGAAATAATAGGTTGCGCCCAGATCTAAGTATTTAACCAGATCTTTATCAGTGGTTCCGCCATTAACCAGATCCAAGTCTTTACCTTTAGACTGCAGATAAGAAATGGCTGGACGCAGGCCAAAATCAAATTGGTACTGAGCAGTAACTTCAAAGTTCTGCGTCTTGTTTGCAATACCGCCACCATTGAGGCTGGTAGAGCTACCATATGGGGTCATATTACGAGTTTCAGCATACATAGCGGCCAGATAGACGTTATTAGCATCGTACTTCAGGCCTGTTGTCCATGCGTCAGCTTTGTCGCCATTAGCATTTTGGCGGTTAATGTCGTAAGCATTGATCTGATCATTAGTACGATCAGAAGATGCATACGCTGCAGCAAAGCTTACGCCCATACCTAAATCGTATGAAGTAGAGATGCCGAAACCATCACCATTCGCGTTACGTACGCTACGGTCGCCATTGTTAGTACCTTCACCGCTGCCTGGGTTTTCATTCTTACCCTGATACTGCAGAGCAAAGTTCAGACCATCCACAAGCCCGAAGAAATCATTGTTACGGTAGGTTGCAACACCATTAGCACGACCGGTCATGTAGTTGTCAGCTTTGGTATAGGAGTCACCACCGAATTCTGGCAACATGTCAGTCCAGCCTTCTACGTCGTATAGTACGCCATAGTTACGACCGTAATCGAATGAACCGTAATCACCAACTTTGATACCTGCAAAGCCCAGACGAGTCCAGGCAGTACTTGCATCTGTGTTTTCGGTATCATTAGCTTGAACGTTATATTCCCACTGACCATAACCAGTCAGCATATCGTTAATTTGAGTCTCACCTTTGAAACCAAAGCGGACATAGCTTTGATCACCATCACTGTTGGAATCGCTGGAGAAATAATGCAGACCATCTACCTTGCCGTAGAGATCTAATTTGTTGCCGTCTTTATTATAAATTTCTGCGGCATGAGCTGCGCCTGCTGCGAGCAGAGCAGGAATTACGAGGGCCAGTACTTTTCTGTTCATTGAAATCATTCCTTTAGAATTTTTATATTCGCGCACTTCCACATGAAGGAAGTGAGTTAATGCTAAAGGAGAGTTATGACAGATGGTAAATAACATTTGTTACGATATAAGTAAAATCTCAAGTAGATAATTCTATTGAAATCATGATGGATTTCATGAATATATCACCAACGAAATATACAAAATAAAAATTATACAATTAAAAACGGCTGACGTACTCTACGGCAGTTATATGCCTTTTTGTCACACATTGAATTCATGTTGTCGTGTGTCATTTATTTCATTCGTCATTTATAAAATGACAAGCCCGAATAAATATTCGGGCTTTTTTTATGCTTAATAAATAACTTTAACGGGTTACTCCTGCGGCGTCGCTTTCTCCGCCTTACCTGCAAGCTGCGCTAAGAAATCGTAGCGTTTTTGCAGATCTACTGCCGCGTCCTTCCACAGCTGCTCGGCCACTTCAGGCTGCTGGCTGTTCAGGCGACGGAAGCGCTGTTCGTTCATCAGTGTCTCAGCAAGCGCATCTGATGGTGGACGGGAGTCCAGCGCCAGTGGGATTTTCCCTTCATCAGCACGACGAGGATCAAAGCGGAACAGCGGCCAGAAACCGGTAGCGGTTAACTGACGCATCTGATCGTGGCTCAGCGCCAGATCGTAACCGTGCTCTTCACATGGACTGTAAGCGATAATCAGCGACGGCCCCGGATAAGACTCTGCTTCCTGAATGGCTTTCACCGTCTGATTAAGCTGCGCTCCCAGTGAAATCTGGGCGACATAAACGTGACCGTACATCATCATGCTTACGCCCAGGTCTTTACGCGCCTTGCGCTTGCCATGCTCGCCAAATTTGGTGACCGCACCCAGCGGGGTGGCTTTTGAAGCTTGTCCGCCGGTGTTGGAGTAGCACTGGGTATCAAGCACCAGAATATTGACGTTCTCGGTCAAGCTCATCACGTGATCCAGCCCACCAAAGCCAATATCGTATGCCCAGCCGTCGCCGCCAATCAGCCAGATGGATTTATCGACCAGCGCATCCGCATCGGTCAACAGTTCTTCTGCACCTTCAACGCCAGCCAGCGCCGTCCGAAGTGCGGCAACTTGTTCACGACGGACTTCCGGCGTCGCCTCACTATGCAGCGCGTCGTTAAGCTCAGCGGGAATGTTATCGGTGAAACTCTCCAGCAAGCGCATCACGCGCTGACGGTGTTGATCGACCGTTAAACGGAAGCCCAGACCAAACTCGGCGTTATCTTCAAACAGCGAGTTGGCCCATGCCGGGCCACGACCGTTGATGTCGGTGGTGTACGGCGTGGAAGGCAGGTTACCGCCGTAAATAGATGAACAGCCGGTGGCGTTAGCAATTAACATACGGTCGCCGTATAGCTGGGTCAGCAGTTTGATATACGGCGTTTCACCGCAGCCGGAGCAGGCGCCGGAGTATTCAAACAGCGGGGTGATAAGCTGCGAGGTACGAATATCAATGCGCTCAAGTTTGCTGCGGTCGATTTCCGGTAGGTCGAGGAAGAAGTCGTAGTTCACTTTTTCTTCTTCAACGTGGTCGAGGCGCGACATCATATTGATGGCCTTGATTTCCGGGTTCTGACGGTCTTTCGCCGGGCAAACCTCTACGCATAGGTTACAGCCGGTGCAGTCTTCCGGAGCCACCTGCAGCACGTATTTCTGACCGCGCATATCGCGCGATTTCACGTCCAGCGAATGCAGGGAATCAGGTGCGCTCTCCATGGCCTCTGGTGAAACAACTTTCGCGCGAATAGCTGAGTGAGGGCAGGCGGCGACGCAGTGGTTACACTGGGTACACAACTCTTCCTTCCAGATAGGGATCTCTTCGGCGATATTGCGTTTTTCCCAGCGGGTGGTGCCGACCGGCCAGGTCCCGTCAGGTGGCAACGCGGAAACCGGCAGAGCGTCGCCAAGCCCTGCGAGCATCGCGGCCGTGACGGTTTTGACAAAGTCTGGCGCCGCATCGGAGACCACGGGCGGACGATTCGGGCTGCTGGCATTAACCTGCTGCAACGGTACCTCAGCCAGTGATTCACGAGCCAGCGCCAGGGCCTGCCAGTTACGCTCAACCAGATCCTGCCCTTTGCTGCTGTAGCTTTTGGCGATGGCGTTTTGCAGTTCCATCAGCGCGCTATCACCCGGCAGAATCTGCGTCAGATGGAAGAATGCCATCTGCATAACGGTGTTGATACGCGCCGCCAGGCCGCATTCGCGGGCAATTTTAGCGGCGTTGATAACATAAAAACGCGCTTTTTTCTGGTTCAGCACCGCCTGAACTTCTTGTGGCAGGCGTGCCCACACTTCATCGGCGCTGTAAGGCGTATTGAGCAAGAAAATACCGCCGGGCTTCAAGCGCTCGGCCATCTGGTATTTATCAATAAACTGCAACTGGTGACAGCCCACGAAATCCGCCTGTGCCACCAGATACGCGGATCGAATCGGGTTATCGCTCACGCGCAGGTGCGATACCGTCAGGCCACCGGCCTTTTTGGAGTCATAAACGAAGTAACCCTGCGCAAACCATGGGGTCGAATTACCGATAATCTTGATGTTGTTCTTGGTCGCTGACACGCTGCCATCGCTGCCCAAGCCGTAGAACAGCGCTTCCAGGCGCGCAGTTGACGGTAAGGTATTTTCCGGCAGCGGCAAGGAGAGGTTAGTCACATCATCATAAATCCCGACGGTGAAGCGGGATTTTGGCTTCGCTGACGATAGCTCATTGAAAATCGCCAGCACGCAGTCCGGGCCAAATTCTTTCGACGAGAGGCCGTAACGGCCACCAATGACCCGTGGCAGCGTTTTCCGCAGTCCCTGGTTAAAGGCTTCGGCGAGCGCGGTCATCACATCAAGATACAACGGTTCAGCCAAAGCGCCCGGTTCCTTGGTGCGGTCGAGAACCGCCACGCTACGTACGCTGTCTGGTAGCGCTTGCAGCAGATGTTCGGCGGAAAACGGACGATAGAGACGCACTTTTAGCACGCCGACTTTTTCACCCTGGCTTAGCAGTTCATCGACCACTTCCTCGCAGGTGCCGATGGCGGAACCCATAATCACGATAACGCGTTCAGCCTGTGGATGACCGTAGTATTCGAACGGTTTGTAGTGACGGCCCGTCGCATCGGCAAAATCATTCATGGCCTGCTCAACATGGTCGTAGACCGCGTTGTACCATGGGTTTGTCGCTTCGCGAGACTGGAAGTAGGTGTCCGGGTTCGCCGAAGTACCGCGAATAATCGGGTGTTCAGGATTTAGCGCCCGGGCGCGGTGGGCGGCAATTTCATCGTGCGGCAACAGGCTACGAATGGTGTCATCAGACATCGGCACGATTTTATTAATCTCGTGCGAAGTGCGGAAACCATCGAAGAAATGAATAAAAGGCACCCGGCTTTTGAGCGTTGCAATATGGGAAATCAGCGCGAAGTCCTGTGCTTCCTGCACGCTCCCGGCGCACAACATGGCGCAGCCGGTCTGGCGAATCGCCATCACGTCGGAATGATCGCCAAAGATGGAGAGGGCGTGGGTGGCAACCGTACGCGCGGCGACGTGCAGAACAAATGGCGTCAACTCACCGGCCAGTTTGTACAGCGTCGGGATCATCAGCAGCAGACCCTGCGATGAGGTGAACGAGGTCGATAGCGCGCCGGTTTGCAATGCGCCATGCACGGTGGCAATGGCACCGGCCTCTGACTGCATCTCGACGACGCGTGGCACGTCACCCCACACGTTTTTTAGCCCGTTACCCGACCAGGCATCAGCCTGTTCCGCCATGGTAGAGCTTGGCGTAATCGGATAAATGGCGATGACTTCGCTGGTGCGAAATGCAACCGAGGCGACCGCACCATTACCGTCAATTGTGATCATTGATTGACACCTTACATTGCGCAAAAAATAGAGGTTTACGGATTGCCGCAAACCGGGAATCTGTTCTTCTGGTATGACTGAAGTCTAGCAAACCCCACGCTGAATCATTTTTGCTTTTGTGTCCTTCACCGGGCTTCACATCAATGTGATGGATAATTCGGCCAACAAAATTGCCAGAAAATGTTTCTACAGTGCATAAATGCGCGTTTGGTCTCTCGACGTACCGCGCCGTGATGCCTATGATGCTTAGGTTTGTTCTTATTTTTGCGATTGGGAGAGAAGAGATGCGAGCTGCGTTTTTAGTTGGGTGTGCGGCGTTGTTATTGTCTGCGTGCAGCAGTGAACCTGTTCAGCAGGCCACCGCGGCACACGTTACGCCGGGAATGAGAGCGGCAATGTCGAGTTCAGGCGACGCGAATTGCGCCATGATTGGCGGTACGCTCTCTGCTGCACGCCAGCTCGATGGCTCCAGCATCGGCATGTGCGCGCTGCCTAATGGCAAGCGATGCAGCGAGCAATCTCTTGCGGTCGGCAGCTGCGGAAGCTACTAACGGTTAGTGCACCAGATCGGCAAGCTTGTAGCTGAGCGTCTGATCGGCGGTGGCAAGTGTCAGCTGTGATTCGGTTAAATCAATCTGAGCGCCCTGACGTAACATGGTGGTCAGCGTTCTATCCAGTTCGTTGAGCTTGGCGTAGGTACACAGCTTGCGGGTCATCGCCAGATCCGTTGCGGTCAGCTCACCATTGGCGAGAGTCGCAGTACCGGAAAAACCATTACACATGGTGCCGGAGATATAAATTTTGTTCAGCAACTGCTTTTCACCAAAGCTGAGTTCCAGCGGTGTGCCATTGCCTTTCACCGGTTGACCGTTAACGCTTTCCAGGACAAAGCGATGATGCTGTAGCTGATCGCCGCCGGTAAACACTTTGCTGTTGTAAACGCAGCCGGAAATGAGCGTGGCTGCTGCCAGGAGGAATAAGGTTTTCTTCATGTGCAGGAATTCTTATATTTGGATTAATAATGTCGAAGTGTAACTGTACTGTGAATGCTGTCTGTGGGGGTTATCTGAAAATGCTCCCCGGCGGGTGCCAGGGAGCGGGTTAATTAAGCGATGGCGTTTGGACAATCGCTATTCGTGTCAATCTGACGCAGGTTTTCCAGCGTCGTTTCAGAAATGCTGGTTAAGGCTTCCGCGGTCAAAAATGCCTGATGGCCGGTAAACAGCACGTTATGGCAGGCGGAAAGGCGGCGGAACACATCATCCTGAATCACGTCATTAGACTTATCTTCAAAGAACAAATCGCGCTCGTTCTCATACACGTCCATCCCCAGCGCGCCAATTTTCTGCGTTTTCAACGCTTCTATTGCGGCCTGAGAATCAATTAACGCACCGCGACTGGTGTTGACGATCATCACACCATTTTTCATCTTCTCAAACGCACTGGTGTTAAGTAGATGGTAGTTCTCCGCGGTGAGCGGGCAGTGCAGAGAGATAACATCAGACTCGGCAAACAGCGTTGGCAGGTCGACGTACTCCACGCCCAGCTCCAGCGCTGCGGCACTTGGATACGGGTCAAAGGCTAACAGACGCATGCCAAAACCTTTCAGAATCCGCAGCGCGGCAATACCGATTTTGCCGGTACCAATCACGCCAGCCGTTTTACCGTACATGGTAAAGCCGGTCAGCCCTTCAAGCGAGAAGTTGGCGTCACGGGTGCGCTGATAAGCACGATGAATTCGGCGGTTCAGGGTCATCATCATACCAATGGCATGTTCTGCGACCGCTTCCGGAGAATAGGCCGGAACGCGTACTACGCGCAGGCCGAGCTCTTTTGCCGCGTCAAGGTCAACGTTGTTAAAGCCCGCACAGCGCAGCGCGATGTACTTCACGCCGTTATTTTTCAACTCTTCAAGGACCGGACGGCTACCGTCGTCGTTGACGAAAATACAGACCGCTTCACAACCATGTGCGGTTTTGGCGGTTTTTTCCGTCAGCAGAAAATCGAAAAACTCAAGTTCAAAGCCATATGCCTGATTCACACTTTGCAGATACTTTTTGTCGTACTGCTTGGTGCTGTAGACGGCGATTTTCATAAGCTTTACTCCAGTGATTTTAGAGTCAAACTAGCATAATTCAAATTATCATACAAAATGTAAAAATGTTTTGAATGCTAAGTTTATGTAAAGAAACTATTACCAGTATACGCGCTTTAATGAGGGGCGATAGTCACAGTTTCAATCAGAATCAACTGAAATTCCTCACATTTTATTTTTTAAACACTATGCTTAATAGCACCACAGCGGCTTTCACTCTCTGGTCTGACATGACACAATATGCGCCTTTGGACTGCCCGTTAAGCTGTCCGGCAACACTGCATGCACTCATCTGGATATCACTGCACCCATGAAGGGTAAATATAAAGCTGTAATTGCGCTACTTCTGCTATTGCTACTCCTGCCATTGACGTTACTGATGACGCTGGGGTACTGGGTTCCTACGCTGGTGGGCATCTGGCTCCCGGCAGGGACACGCATTGCCTTAAATGAAAGCCCTCGCTTAACGCGTTCCTCACTGCATATCCCCGATCTGCGCTACCTTGCGGGTGACTGCGAACTGGCAACGTTAAAAGATGTCACCCTGTCGCATCCCAGCCGCTGGAAGCTGCATGCGGCATCTGCCAATCTGAATTCTGTCTGTTTCGCCAAATTGCCGCAAAACGATACGGTGCCTGGCGCACCGCGTACTCTCGCAGAATGGCAGTCGATGCTGCCTAACACCTGGCTGACGATTGACGCATTGAGCGTTTCGCCGTGGGAAAAATGGCAGGGTAAACTGGATGTGGCCCTCACGCCAGGACGCCAGGAATTGCAATATGAAGGTGAGCACGTCACCTTGCATGCCCGCCTGCACGGGCAAGCGCTAACCATCAGTGAATTTCAGGCCAGTCTGGTGGATGGCGAGCAGCCAGTGAAGTTGGTTGGGCAGTTCACCATGCCGCTGGTGCCGGACGGCTTACCTATTGAAGGTCATCTCACCTCAACGCTTCAAGTACCACAGGTCCCCACGCTCGTTGATGCTGAATTGAACTGGAATGGCAATCAGGGGCAACTGATCATGCTGGCTCGCGGTGAAGGCGATCCTATCGTCGATTTCCCATGGCAGTTAACCGAGCAACAGCTCACCATCAGCGACGGTCGCTGGAGCTGGCCGTTCCAACCGGGATTGCCGCTCAGTGGGCGAGTCGGTCTCAAGTTGAACAACTGGCAGCAGGGTATTGATAAAACGCTGATTTCTGGTCGTCTGAACGTGCTGACCTCCGGTGATGCCGGTAAGGGAAACGCGGTGCTAACCGTTGGGCCGGGCACGCTCAGCATGGATAAGAGCGATATGCCATTGCAACTGGTCGGTGAGGCGAAGCAGGGCGATCTGATCCTCTACGCCAAGCTTCCGGCTCGTCTTAGTGGCCCATTAATGACGCCGGTACTGGATTTCCAGCCCGGCGCACTGCTGCGTTCCCGTGGTCGGGTGATTGATTCGCTGAATATTGATGAGGTTCGCTGGCCGCTCGCCGGGGTGAAAATCTCCACAGAAGGCATTGATGGGCGGTTACAGGCGATTCTTCGGGCCCATGAGCAGCAAACTGGCGATTTTGTGCTGCACCTTGACGGGCGTGCCGATAATTTTATGCCGGATAAAGGCACCTGGCAGTGGCGCTACTGGGGTGACGGTCATTTCACACCGATGCAGGCGCGTTGGGATGTGACGGGTACCGGAGTATGGCGCGACAGTGCGATTGTACTAAACACGCTGTCTACCGGTTTCGACAAATTGCAGTACGGCACGATGACCATCGACAAACCGCGCCTGAAGCTCGAAAAGCCTATCCATTGGATCCGCGATGAACAGCATCCCTCCTTTACTGGCGCACTGGCACTGGATGCCCGTGAGACGCGCTTTACCGGGGGTAGCGTGCTGCCAGCCTCCGCGCTGACGTTCAGCGTGGACGGACGCGATCCCACATTCTTCCAGTTCAAAGGCGACCTCAAAGCCCAGGAGATCGGCCCTGTTCGGGTGAACGGGCGCTGGGATGGCGAGCGTCTGCGCGGTGAGGCCTGGTGGCCGAAACAGTCGTTAACCGTATTCCAGCCGCTGCTTCCGCCAAACTGGAAAATGAAACTGCGTGGCGGCTCTCTCTATGCGCAGGTGGCATTTTCAGCTGCCGCCGGGCAAGGTTTTGAGGCGGGCGGCCATGGTGTTTTGAAAAATGGCAGCGCGTGGACGCCGGATAATCAGGTGAACGGCGTCGATTTTGTGCTGCCGTTTCGTTTAAAAGAAGGTATCTGGCAACTGGGTACCCGGCATCCTGTTTCATTGCGGATTGCCGAAATCGTCAATCAGGTTACCGCCCGCAATATTACCGCGGATCTCCAGGATACCTGGCCCTGGAGTGAGGCTGAACCTTTACAGCTAAGCGACGTCAGCGTGGATGTGCTGGGCGGGAAGGTCACGATGCAGCAATTGCGGATGCCACAGCATGACGCGGCGTTACTGCGACTGCACCATATTTCGATGAGCGAACTGGTCGGTGCGGTGAACCCAAAACAATTTGCTATGTCTGGCCCGGTAGATGGCGCCTTGCCGCTGTGGCTCAACGACAGTAAATGGATTATCAAAGACGGCTGGTTGCACAACCCTGGCCCGATGACCCTAAGGCTGGATAAAGACACCGCCGACGCGGTAGCCGACGACAATATTGCCGCCGGTGCCGCCATTAACTGGCTACGCTATCTGGAAATTACCCGCTCCTGGACGCGCATTAATCTCGACAGTTTGGGATTATTGACGCTTACGGCAACGGTTACCGGTACCGGGGTGATGGACGAAAAACGCAGTACGGTGCAGTTAAACTACACGCACCAGGAGAATGTTTTTGATTTGTGGCGAAGCTTGCGCTTTGGCGACAAACTTCAGTCATGGCTTGAGCAACACGCGACCCTTCCCGGTGCGCCGTGTCGCAGCGGCACGGAATGTAAGGAGCAACAATGAAATTATCCATCGCCATGATGGCAGTGATGAGCTGTGGCCTGTTGTCAGGATGCGTCCCGCGCATTGAAGTGGCGGCGCCGAAAGAGCCGATTACCATCAATATGAATGTGAAGATTGAACATGAGATCCATATCAAGGCCGATAAGGATGTTGAGGATCTACTGAAATCCCGTAGTGATTTATTCTGAGGTCATGATGCGAAAAATAGGGGTTGCCGCGCTGTTGGCGTTAGGGTTGTTTAGCACGGGAGTACAGGCGTTGACGCTTGCCGACGCGCGTCTTCAGGGTCGCGTCGGGGAGAGTCAGAGTGGCTATCTGGCGGCCATCAAGCCCGACCGCGAAACCCAGGCACTGGTTAAGCAAATTAACGAGGCGCGTAGCGAAAGCTATCGTCAGCTTGCGCTAAGCAATAATCTGCCGCAGCAAGAGGTCGCAAGGCTTGCCGGTAAGAAACTTATCGAGAAAGCGCAGCCGGGTGAATTCGTACAGGGCATTAACGGTCAGTGGCTACGTAAGTAAAGAGCCGGTTGATGTAAGAAAAAGTGCATTCCGGTTGAAAGAGTAGCTGTAACTCGCTCATACTCTCGCATGTAACCTGTTCGCCGGTAACGGTTTTACCGACCTATATGAGAATAATAAAGGAATACCCAATGGCAGAAGAAACAATTTTCAGCAAAATCATCCGTCGTGAAATTCCGTCAGATATCGTTTATCAAGACGATCTGGTCACCGCCTTCCGCGATATTTCGCCACAAGCGCCGACGCATATTCTGATTATCCCTAATATCCTGATTGCCACCACCAACGACGTCACTGCCGAGCACGAACAGGCGCTGGGTCGAATGATTACTGTGGCATCGAAAATCGCACAGGACGAAGGCATTGCTGAAGACGGTTATCGTCTGATCATGAACTGCAACCGTCACGGTGGACAGGAAGTTTACCATATCCATATGCACTTGCTGGGCGGTCGGCCACTGGGGCCGATGCTGGCGCATAAAGGCTAAACTATGAAATCGGCATGTCTGGGTCTTGTGCTTTGCGCAACGCTGCTTGCCGGGTGCCATTCGCGCCCGGAAATCGCCGTTAATGAAGAGCAAACGCTGGTGATGGAGTCGAATCTCCTGGCCGCTGGGATCAGCGCGGAAAAACCTGAATTAACGTCATCGGATATTCAGACCACCGCGAACGCGAAGCTTTTTAATGAAAGGCGAGAGCCGGTCACCGTACATTATCGTTTTTATTGGTATGACGCCCGTGGGTTGGAAATGCACCCGCTGGAAGCTCCGCGCAGTATTACGGTTCCCCCAATGGGTTCTGTAACGCTGTACGGCACCGCCAACGGTCTGGGCGCACATAAAGCCCGGCTTTATCTTTATCTTTAAGGGGTAAACTCGAATGAGTAAATTGGGTCGCTATGCGCTTATTGCCTCCCTGGCAATGTTGCTGGCAGGGTGTGTGGTTCGTGAACAACCTGCGCCGGTTGATACGGCAAATCCACAACAACCACAGCAACCGGTAGAGCCACAGCCGCCGGTACCCACTGTACCTAGTGTACCGACAATCCCAGCGCAGCCGGGGCCGATTGAACATGGCGGTGATGCAACCGCGCAGCCAACGCCGCGCGTTCGTCACTACGACTGGAACGGTGCCGCACAGCCGATGGTGGGCAAGATGTTGCAGGCAAGCGGGGTGAATGCTGGCAGTATTTTGCTGGTAGACAGCGTCAACAACCGGACTAACGGAACCTTAAACGCCGGTGAAGCGACCAATGCACTGCATAACGCGCTGGCCGGTAACGGCAAATTTACCCTGGTTTCTCCGCAGCAACTGGCGGTAGCAAAACAACAGCTTGGTCTGTCACCACAGGACAGCCTGGGGTCGCGCAGTAAAGCGATGGGTATCGCTCGTAACGTTGGCGCACAGTACGTGCTGTATTCCAATGCCACCGGTAACGTCAATTCGCCAACCCTTCAAATGCAGCTGATGCTGGTGCAGACCGGCGAAATTGTCTGGTCAGGAAAGGGTGCGGTTGCGCAACAATAAGCGAGATCGTGACGCGGTACTGTCACGCTATTTTCCGCACTATCGCATCGTCGCCAGCCCCGAGACCTCGGGGCTGAGCGGCAGTAGCTGCATTATTCAGCACGACGAAAGACGCCTGGTGCTACGTCATCATCATGCCCCCGATGCGCCGGAAAGTGATTTTCTTCGGCAATATCATGCGCTCCGTCATCTTCCCGCAACACTTGCGCCTCAGCCGGTTTTTTATACGCCAGGCTGGATGGCGGTTGAATTTTTAGTCGGTGAGATCAAAAGCGTGCTGCCGACACATCGCCAGTTAGCCACTCTCCTGTATGATTTGCACCAACAGCGCCGATTCGGCTGGCCGCTCGCTTTACGGCCGCTACTGGAGCAGTACTGGCAGCAGTGCGACCCGGCCCGCCGAACGCCGTTCTGGCTTCGACGCTTACAGCATCTATCCAGGCAAGGGGAGCCGCGCGCGTTACGCCTGGTGCCGCTGCATATGGATATTCATGCCGGCAACATCGTGCATACCTCACAAGGGCCACGGCTTATCGACTGGGAGTATGCCGGTGATGGCGATGTCGCGCTGGAGCTGGCGGCGGTTTGGACGCAAGACAATTTACAGCGTCATCAGCTAACGATGGCCTACGCCGAACAAGCCAATATCGCGCCGCCGCTTTTATGGCAGCAGGTGATGCGCTGGCGGCCGTGGGTGTTGATGTTGATGGCGGGCTGGTTTGAGTGTCGCTGGCAACAAACCGGCGACGAACAATTTATCACGCTGGCAAACGACGTTTGGTGTCAGCTTAAGCACAAAAGGGAGGCCGTGTGGGCCCAGTAATGTTGGATGTCGAAGGCTACGAACTGGATGCTGAGGAACGTGAAATCCTCGCGCATCCGTTGGTGGGCGGCTTAATTTTATTTACCCGTAACTATCATGACCCTGCCCAACTGCGCGAACTGGTACGCCAGATACGTAGCGCATCGCATAATCACCTGGTAGTGGCGGTCGATCAGGAAGGCGGACGCGTTCAGCGTTTCCGTGAAGGCTTTACCCACTTACCGGCGGCGCAATCTTTTGCGGCGGTGCTGGGCTGTGAGGCGGGTGGTCGCATGGCGGCAGAGGCGGGCTGGTTGATGGCAAGCGAGATGATCGCCATGGATATCGACATCAGCTTTGCACCAGTGCTGGATGTGGGGCATATCTGTACCGCAATTGGCGAGCGTTCTTATCATGCTGATCCGCATAAAGCGCTGGATATGGCGCGTCACTTTATTGATGGCATGCACAGCGCGGGGATGAAAACCACCGGCAAGCATTTCCCGGGGCACGGTGCGGTCATCGCCGACTCGCATAAAGAGACGCCGCATGACGCACGTTCAGAGGCCGAAATTCGTGCTAAAGACATGGCGGTATTCCAGACATTAATTACCGAGAATGCGCTAGATGCAATTATGCCCGCGCACGTGGTCTACGATGCGGTTGACCCTCGACCGGCCAGCGGTTCACCGCATTGGCTGAAGACCGTCTTGCGCGGTGAGCTTGGCTTTGATGGCGTGATTTTCTCTGACGATCTGTCAATGGAAGGCGCGGCGATTATGGGCAGTTATGCCGAACGTGGGCAGGCTTCTCTGGATGCAGGTTGCGATATGATCCTCGTCTGCAATAATCGTAAAGGGGCGGTGAGCGTGTTGGATAACCTGTCGCCGATCAACGCTGAACGTGTTAAGAAGTTGTATCATAAAGGTTCATTTAGCCGTCAGGAACTGATGGACTCCGCCCGCTGGAAAACGGTTAGCGCAGAACTGGAACAACTCCACGAACGCTGGCAGGAAGTGAAGGCTGGTCATTAACCCTCCCGGTGTGGGAGTAATGGTGTGGTGAGGATACGATGATTATCTATTTACACGGTTTTGACTCAAATAGCCCTGGTAACCATGAAAAGGTGCTGCAACTGCAGTTTATCGACCCGGATGTCCGGCTGATTAGCTACAGTACGCTGCACCCGAAACATGATATGCAGCATCTGCTCAAGGAAGTGGACAAGATGTTGCAATTAAACGCCGACGAACGCCCGCTGATTTGCGGTGTGGGTTTAGGCGGCTACTGGGCGGAGCGGATTGGTTTCCTGTGCGATATCCGTCAGGTGGTGCTGAATCCGAACCTGTTCCCGTATGAGAATATGGACGGCAAGATTGATCGCCCGGAAGAGTACATGGATATCGGCACAAAATGCGTGAATAACTTCCGTGAGAAGAACCGCGACCGCTGTCTGACTATCCTTTCACGTCATGATGATGCGTTAGACAGTAAGCGTACCGCCGAAGAGTTGCATCATTACTACGAGATAATCTGGGACGAAGAGCAGGGGCACAAGTTTAAGAATATTTCGCCGCACCTGCAGCGAATCAAAGCCTTTAAAACCTTAGGCTAATTGAGATATCAGAGCCCCGGCTAGCGTTTTGCTAGCCGGGGCTTTTTTTTGTTAATTTTTAATGTGATAGCGTTGGCATTTTTGATAATAAAAGGTATTCGCTCAACTTATGTGCGATAAAACTTGATGCATATCAATTTTGGTATGACCAATGCACCATTCATGTTATTCTCATTGCAGCTGAATGGTTTCGCGTAAGTAACTTGTTGTTAATTAAAGGCTATGTCTATAACTTTTAATTAACAATTGGTTAATAAATTTTAAGGGGGTCTCATGACTACGCCAATCAAGAAAATTGTCATTGTCGGTGGTGGTGCGGGCGGCCTGGAACTGGCTACTCAACTGGGTAGAAAGCTGGGGCGCGGCAAAAAAGCAAAAATCACCCTCGTGGATCGTAACCATAGCCATCTGTGGAAACCGCTGCTGCACGAAGTGGCCACCGGTTCTCTGGATGAAGGCGTTGACGCGTTGAGCTACCTGGCTCATGCGCGTAATCATCATTTCCAGTTCCAGCTGGGATCGGTGATGGATCTCAACCGTGAAGCGAAAACGCTGACCATTGCGGAACTGCGCGATGAGAAGGGCGAATTGCTGGTGCCTGAGCGCAAACTGGCCTACGACACGCTGATTATGGCGCTGGGCAGCACCTCTAACGACTTCAATACCCCGGGCGTGAAAGAACACTGTATCTTCCTCGATAACCCGCATCAGGCGCGCCGTTTCCACCAGGAAATGCTGAACCTGTTCCTTAAATATTCTGCCAATCTGGGCGCGAACGGTAAGGTTAACATCGCGATTGTCGGCGGCGGGGCAACCGGCGTTGAGCTGTCGGCTGAGCTGCATAATGCGGTGAAACAGCTGCACAGTTACGGCTATAAAGGTTTAAGCAACGATGCGTTGAACGTCACGCTGGTGGAAGCCGGTGAGCGAATTCTGCCTGCGCTGCCACCGCGTATTTCAGGCGCGGCGCACAGCGAGTTGACCAAAATGGGTGTGCGCGTGTTAACCCAAACGATGGTTACCAGCGCTGATGAAGGCGGTCTGCATACGAAAGACGGTGAATACATTGAGGCCGATCTGATGGTTTGGGCGGCAGGGATCAAGGCGCCGGACTTTATGAAAGATATCGGCGGTCTGGAAACGAACCGTATCAACCAATTGGTGGTTGAGCCGACGTTGCAAACTACGCGCGATCCGGATATTTATGCCATTGGCGACTGTGCATCTTGCGCGCGTCCAGAAGGCGGTTTTGTTCCGCCACGTGCTCAGGCTGCGCATCAGATGGCAAGCTGTGCGCTGAATAACATTCTGGCGCAGATGAAGGGCAAAGAGCTTAAAGCCTACAGCTATAAAGATCACGGCTCTCTGGTTTCACTCTCCAATTATTCCACCGTCGGCAGCCTGATGGGTAACCTGATGCGTGGCTCGATGATGATTGAAGGGCGTATTGCGCGTATGGTTTACATTTCCTTGTACCGTATGCACCAGATTGCGCTGCACGGTTACTGCAAAACTGCGCTGATGATGCTGGTTGGTAGTATTAACCGGGTCATTCGTCCGCGTCTTAAGCTTCACTAATTTCGCTGTTGTTTCCCGGCGGCGATGTGCCTGGCCGGGCTACTGTTTGTGCTGTTGTTTCCCGGCGGCGATGTGCCTGGCCGGGTTACTGTTTGTGCCGTTGGTTTTCCAGCGGCGCTGTGCCTTATCAGGCCCACAGGTTGATAGAGTAGCCCGGCCAAGCGCAGCGCCGCCGGGTGGCTCAGAATCCTCTGAAACCCTCACTCCCCCCTATAAAACACTTCTTTTGCGTCTTTGTCTGATTGGCTGTGCTAACAAATCGTTGCACAATTGTCAGTAATTGCAACAAAGGAGGAAGTCCCGTGAATAAATCTATGTTGGCGGGTATGGGTATTGGCGTCGCAGCCGCACTTGGGGTTGCTGCCGTAGCGAGTATGAACGTTTTCGACCGTGGCCCACAGTATGCCCAGGTCGTCTCTTCTACACCCATCACGGAAACCGTTAAAAATCCCCGTAAAGAGTGCCGAAACGTGACGGTGACGCACCGTCGACCGGTGCAAGATGAAAACCGTATCGCTGGTTCCGTCCTCGGTGCCGTTGCCGGTGGGGTCATTGGTCATCAGTTTGGCGGTGGTCGCGGTAAAGATGTTGCCACCGTTGTCGGTGCGTTAGGGGGCGGCTATGCCGGTAACCAGGCGCAGGGCGCGATGCAGAATAATGATACTTACACTACGACCGAACAGCGTTGTAAAACGGTGTATGACAAGTCTGAGAAAACGCTCGGGTATGATGTCACCTATAAAATTGGCGACCAGCAGGGGAAAATCCGTATGGATAAGAACCCAGGCAGCCAAATCCCGTTGGATAACAATGGCCAGCTTGTTCTTAATAAAGCCTAAAATAGCGTTACAATAGTATTCGCCCCGCTGCCATATTGATAGCGGGGCGTTTTTTTTAGGATTGTATAATCATTTGTGGCCACAGACGCAGCGTTGTTTCAATAATCTGCATCAGCGTTTCAAAGCTTGCCCCTTCACGAGCGCTTATCGACATTCCCTGCAAAATACAGCCCAGGAACAGCGCCAGTTCTTTGACGTTTTTCTCAGCCGGGATTTCACCGCGTGCCTGACGCAGTTGCAGGAACTGGCATAGCGTCTGTTCTTGCACCGCATGACGGGACTTGATGGTTTTTGCAATCTCTTTAGACGATGCCGCGAGCGCCGCTGACGTGTTGATCATAAAACAGCCCGCAGGAGTGTCTTTGCTGGTAAAGCAGGTCGCCACAGCGGTGAAGTAATTTCTTAACGCTTCAGTGACCGTCTGCTCTTCGCAAAACAGGCAAGCTTCATTTTTCGAGGCAAAGTGCGAAATATAGTGATCGAGAACGGCGCGAAAGAGCCCCTCTTTGTTCGCAAACTCAGCATACAGCGTTGGCGCTTTCGCACCCGTCGCCTCGACAAGGTCAGAGAGAGACGTTGCTTCATAGCCATACTGCCAGAAAAGCGTCATCGCTTTATCAAGCGCCGCTTCCCGGTCGAATACTTTCGGTCGACCACGGCCTTTTTTCGCGCAACTTTGCGTGTCAGTTGTCATCGTGCCGCCTACCTTAGTCGGTTTTAGTGAACGTCCATTATAAAAATAATCGTCGGCAGGGGCTAGCGCTTCCGTGACAAAAATAAATGAAACATATTCATATGAAATATATATGAATTTTAATTAACTAAACGATCGTTATAAAAATAGCGTTGACGTGTGATGCAGATCTCATTATGATTATCTTATCGATCGTTAAGTTAATGACGTCTGACCTACAAAAATCATCTGCAAAGGTAATAATTATGAAAAACGTAAAAACTCTGGCCATCGCAGCCGTTCTAAGTTCACTGTCATTTGCAAGTTTCGCCGCTGTTGAAGTGCAGTCCACTCCAGCAGATCAGCAAAAAGTCGGCAGCATCGCTGCAACTGCGGGTCCAAACCTGGCGTCGCTGGAACAAGAATTGTCACAGAAAGCTGATGCGATGGGTGCGAAATCATTCCGTATCACTTCAGTAAGCGGTCCGAATACCCTCCACGGTACCGCGGTTATCTATAAATAAGCATTAAAACCCTCATAATGCTTTAATATACCACTGCGATAAAAAAGGCCCTGAGCGTAACCCGCTCAGGGCCTTTTCTTTTATAGGCTATTTACTACATATTCTGCTGGGAAACCGCGTCATGGCGGCTGACATCAACCGGCATGCCTGAACGCACATCCATTGCTTTATTCATCACTTCACCGTCGGTATTGGCATTTTGACTGAACGCTTTCATACCGGCGTTGAGGACGATTGGTAGCGTTTGCGGATCGTCATCAATATGCTCTGACAGCGGCTGATGGACTTCCACCCAATGCACGCCATTGGGCTCAATTGACGCTTTAATCGGTGTGTTGATGATATTCACTTTGGTGCCCGGCTTCACTTCATCAAACAGCGCTTTAATATCACCGTCACGCAGACGAATACAGCCTGAGCTGACGCGCATCCCGATACCAAAATCGGCGTTGGTTCCGTGTAATAGATAGACGCCACCGTAGGCCGCGAGGCGAATGGCATGGTGGCCCATTGGGTTATCCGGGCCGGCTGGCATCACTGCCGGGAGATCAACGCCTTGTGCTTTATAGCGTGCGCGAATATTAGCGGTCGGCGTCCAGGTTGGGTTTGCCCGCTTATCGGACACGGTGGTGACCATCGTCGGGGTTATTGTATCGCCGCCCAGTTGGCCGATACCGATAGGGTAGACCGTCACCTTATTGCTGCCCGGCGGATAATAGTAAAGACGCAGCTCCGCCAGATTGAGCACAATCCCTTCACGCGGCACGTCTGGCAGCAGGGTTTGCAGTGGGATGGTCAACACGCTGCCAGCGCGAGGAACGTAAGGATCGACGCCGGGATTGGCCTGTAACAGTGCCAGAAAGCCGACGTTATATTTCTTGGCGATGGCTTCCAGCGAGCCGCCGTTATTTTCCACCACATGGAAACGGTTCTCACCCACCAGGCGGCTGCCCGGTGGCGGTAAGGGCCAGGTGTTGGCGCTGACCGGTAACACAATACTAGCGGCGAGAGCGAATCCCAGCAGCCAGCGTGTAAGTCGCAGAGTTTGATGCATCACGCTAATCCCCAAAGTTGCAAAATGTTACTTAAAAGTTAAAGCGACTATTATGCGGAAATAAACTGTAGGGAAGGGACACAGGATTGAAAGATTACGTAAATGCGGCCCCGATGTGGGGCCGCTGGTGGTTTAGAAGGACATTTTGACCGTCATTTGCACTTCACGTGGATCGCCAATCTGGTTGCCCAAATTGTTGCTGGCGATGGACGAGGTGTAGTAAGTCTTATCAAACAGGTTTTTGACGTTGAGCTGTAGCGTGACCGGATACTGCAACTTCATTTTATAAGCGGCAAAGACATCGGCAACCGCATAACCTGGCAGATAATAATCTGCGCCGTTGGTACCGGAACGGCGGCTCAGCGCGTGCCCGCCACCGCCGATGGTCAGGGTATTGTCGTCATAGACGTTATGGATGTCGTAAGTCAGGAACAAAGAACCGGTGTGGCGCGGCACATTTGGTAGCGGTTTCCCAGCATAATCAGGGTCGTCAATGACCTTCGCATCGGTATAACCGTAGCTGGCAATCACGTTCAGGTTGTCGGTTAGCGCACCGGCAACGTCGACTTCAATCCCTTGCGAGCGGACTTTACCCGCCGTTTTAGCGTAGGTTTCATCACCGATAGTTTCGGTATACATCACGTTGCGTTTATGAATATCAAAGAAGGTGATATTGGACGTAACCCCCTCAAACAAGTCGAATTTTGCACCTACTTCGTAAGCCGTGGACTCTTCCGGCGGCAGGTCGCCAATATAGCTCGCAATGGATGACTGCGGCATAAACGACTGCGCGACGTTACCGAACAGCGATACGCTTGGCGTGAGCTTGTAGACCATGCCGAACTTAGGCGTTAACTTCTCATCCTGGCTGTCGGTATTAACGTTGAAAGGACGGCCTTTACCGGCGTACTGGGTGTAATACTGGTAGCGCACGCCCGCAACGGCGATCCATTTATCAGTCAGATACAGCGCATCCTGCAAATAGGTGGCATAGGTTTCCTGCTGAATACGCTGGTCGCTGTCGGCGGCAGACACGCTGGTACATTTATCCAGCGTACCGTACACCGGGTTGTAGATATTAAAGCCTTTGACGTTCTTACAGCGGATCATATCAGTACGCAGCAGATCGTAATTCTCATAGGCAATACCGCCGAGAATTTCGTTATAAAAGCCACCGATTACCACATTACCCTGTAAATCTGCGCGGGTTGAATGCATCCGCTGGGTGGAACCTTGTGTTGCGTCAACGCGGCGCGTTAGATTGCCCGTTTTCGCGTCATAGGCCATCACTCGCGCCTGATTATCGCTGTATTTATCCTGACTGAATCCATAATCAAAGCGGGCGGTCCACTGGCTGTTAAGGCGATACTCGGCGTTCACCTGCGCCAAATCGGAATCACCATTGGTGACGTTGAATGGTTCATCAAATCGCTCGTCGCGGGGAACGTCGACCGCACGTCCGGTGTTTAAATCAAATATGGTGCCCCTGTCGAACGGCGTGTGGTAGCTGCGGTGAGACCACGACACATTCACCGTGGCGTCATCGCCAAACCAGGTCAGGGAAGGCGCGATAAAGCTACTGCGCTCTTTACCAAAGTTACGCCAGTAATCTTCATTCTGATACTCACCGACCAGCCGGTATGCTAGTTGGGTACCTTCTATTGGGCCGGTGACATCAACCTGTCCAGTACCGCCGCCAAAACTGCTGGAGGTGGCGGAGATGTCGCCGGAAAACGTGCGCTCCGGGCGTTTAGTGACGACGTTAATCAGCCCGCCGGGGTCGAGAATGCCGTACAACGTTGACGCTGGTCCTTTCAGCACTTCCACCCGCGATGTCGCGGCGTTAAAACTGCGTGGCAGTACGGTACGCAGCCCGTTGGTCATGATGGAACCATCGCGGTTTGCGCCGAAACCACGGCGTGTAAAGGCATCCTGGGTGCCGCCCAGCGTATTGGTTTGCACGACGTTTGCCACGTTATACAACGCTTCATCAAGCGTGGTGACATGCTGGTCGGCGAGGACTTTATCGCTGACGGTATTCACCACCTGCGGAATATCCAGCAGTGGCATTGAGGTGAGTGTAGCCGTCGAACTGCTTAGCGGCTGGTAGCCGTCGGTGACCGTCTGGTCGGCCTGCGAGGTGCCAACCACCGTCATCGCTTCCTCTTTTTGCGCGCTATCACCACGGTTTTTAGTTTCTGCCGCCATCAGCGACGGGGAGCTAACCGCCGCCCCCACAAAAAGTAGCGAAAAGAGGGCGCGCCCGGTTTTTCCCGTGAACGTCGGGGAGTGCTGTGTCATCTGTCTGTTTCCCATAAAACCACCGAGTTTCGGCGGTAAAAAGTGATAAAAATCATTGCCCTGATTGATGATATGTTTCCATGCACATCACACGGTGATGCTCTGGATATCTAATTGAGAATCATTCAAACATGACAGGATGTAGTAGTAAATGCAGTCGACAATAAATTTGTAAAACGTATCGGGGCCAGTTTTAGATGACGGTTTTTGATCAGGGTGATATTGATTTCTTATTGATTTTTATTATTTTTATTGCCATCTCTGAAGAGGGGGGATGTGCAAGGAAAGGCAAAGACCCTGTGAAATGAAACGGTAATGTAGTGCGCTTGACTACTACATTACGGCATTGCATGATCAAAAGAGAATGAGATTTATTTATAGTGCAGCACGATACCACGTCGTTGCCCCAAAGAGAGAGAAACATGCCACAGCAGGAACGTGGGATTGTGCTGGAGTCCCTGTGCGCCGGATACGGCAGCCAGCGCATCGTTGAAAATATCAGCCTGACAATACCCGTTGGCAAAATGACGGTGCTGGCAGGGGCGAACGGTTCGGGAAAATCGACCTTACTGAATACCATGGCGCGGATGCTCAAACCGCTCGCGGGCTGCGTGCGTTTAGAAGGCCGCGATATCCACTCGCTACCGACTAAACAGGTCGCGCGCCAGCTTGGTCTGTTGCCGCAATCGCCGCTCACCCCGGAAGGACTCACGGTATTTGAACTGGTATCACGCGGACGTTATCCGTGGCAGGGATTGATTCGCCAGTGGTCAGCGGAGGATGAACTCGCGGTAGAGGAAGCATTACGCCTGACCGGTACGCTCGAATACGCGCATCTGCCGGTAGACAGCCTGTCCGGTGGTCAGCGTCAGCGTTGCTGGATAGCGATGGCTCTGGCACAGCAAACCGGCACTATTTTGCTGGATGAACCGACCACCTGGCTTGATTTGCGCTATCAGGTGGAGATCCTCGAGCTGCTGCAATTTCTTACCCGTGAGCATGGACGCACGGTTGTCACCGTGCTTCACGACCTCAATTTCGCCGTAAACTACGCCGATACGCTGGTCTTTATGAAACAGGGACGTATTGCGCATATTGTTGACGGCAGCCAGCCATGTACGCCAGAAATCATCAAGCACGTCTTCGATGTTGAGGTGCAGATGCTGCAAAACCCGCAAACCGGTAAGCCGCTGTTTATGCCCTCTAGCACCCGCGTGGAACCTGACTGATGGTGACACAAACTCTACAGCGCCGTCACAATGCGCGGCCCACTCTGGCATTACTGCTGATAAGCATGTTGCTGTGCTGCGGGGCGATTATCCATCTCGGACTGGGCGCCCGCGCCATTGCGCCTCGCGTGGTGATCGAGGCGTTAGTGCATTATGACCCGCGTAATTTTGAGCATCGTATTATCGTCAGTCTGCGTCTGACCCGTTTACTGGCCGCGCTGCTAACAGGAGCGGCGCTCGGGGCGGCAGGCCTGCTGTTACAAAATGTGGTGCGCAATCCGTTGGGTGAGCCGCACATTTTGGGGCTGAACGCTGGGGCTACGCTGGCGGTGGTAGCCTGTTCGGCGGCTGGCGTGTCGTTTGGTGAGTGGGGGATTAATCGCCCGCTAACGGCCGCTTTTGGTGCGGCACTGCTCTTTGGCCTGGTGATGCTACTGGCGAGCGCCGGACGTGCCGGAGCGACGGCGATGAAAATCACCTTGTGCGGCGTAGCGCTTTCCGCGTTTGCCTCGGCAATCACTGCCTCCATCCTTATTCTTGATGAACAGACGCTTCAGGCGATGCGCACCTGGCTTGCCGGCGATCTGGCGGGCATCTCCCTTATGACGTTGCAAATCGCCAGTATTCCGGCACTGCTCGGCGTGCTACTGGCGGTTTATCTCGCTCCCCGATTGACGATTCTTGCGCTTGGCGACCGTGTTGCAAGCGGTCTGGGCGTGGCGGTCGCCCGTACCCGCGTGCTGGGTGTTATCGCCATTGCGCTGTTGTGCGGTGCGGCGGTATCGATAGCCGGCCCGGTGGGTTTTATTGGTCTGGTGGTTCCGCACGCGATACGTCGCTGGGCCGGGCAGGATGTCCGTACAGGATTATTACTGGCGCTCCCGACCGGGGCGCTGCTGTTGTTATTGGCGGATATTCTTGCCCGTTGGCTGCTGGCCCCTCAGGAACTGGCGACCGGAGTGATGACTGCGCTGGTGGGTGCACCGCTCTTTATCGCCATTGCAGTGAGGTATTTTAAATGATGCGCGCGGTGCGAAAAGCTGGATTCCGCCCGGTAGCGCTTGGGCCGTTGCGCGTGCTGCTGAATCCACGAATGGTGAAGATTGCCGCTGTTCTGGCAGCGTTGATCATCGTGTTGCTGGTTTTCAGTGTGACACGCGGTACGCTGCCCATCCCGACGAGTGTGATTGGTCGGGCGCTGTTTTACCCGGAAGCGTTAAGCGCCCAGCAGATCTATATCGTGCGCGATATTCGCCTGCCTCGGCTACTGATGGCTATCTTCTGCGGCGGAATGTTGGGGTTGGCTGGCGCTGCGATGCAGTCGATAACCCGTAACGGCCTGGCCGATCCCGGGCTTATCGGGGTGAAGGAGGGTACCAGCATGGTGGTGCTGACGCTGATCCTTGTCTTTCCGTCGTTAAGTCTGGTCTGGCGACCGGTGGCCGGGATGCTTGGTGGCATGTTGGTGGCGCTGTTGGTAATAGTACTGGCGCGCGATCTCTCTCGCCCGCGCTTTATTTTAATTGGCATCGGCGTCTCCTGGACACTCTCGGCGGCCATGGGGTTGTTTGTCACTACCGCGGATATTCGCGATGTGCAAACGGCGATGACCTGGCTTGCGGGGAGTTTGCACGCTGCTACCTGGCCACTGCTGGCGGTCGCCGTTGTGTGGGCACTTCCGGCCGTGCTTATCCTTTATCTCACAGCCCGCGCGGCCGATGTGGCGCTGCTGGGCAATCAAATGGCGAGCGGGCTGGGCGTGCGGTTATCACGTCTGACACTGTTGCGCTTTTTCGCCCCGGTTCTGCTCACGGCGGCCAGCGTGTCGTGTGTCGGTAGTCTGGGCTTTGTCGGCCTGATGGCCCCGCATATGGCCCGCTTTTTACTGCGAGGTGGTCAGGTCGCGCTGCTCAGCGGCAGTGCGCTTATCGGGGCACTGCTGGTGTTACTCACTGATACCATCGGACGGTTGGCCTTTGCGCCGCTGCAAATTCCGGCCGGGATCATTATTTCGCTGATTGGCTGTCCGTTCTTTATTTTACTGCTGTGGCGTCGCCGCGACGCTTTATGAGGATATCGATGACTGTACGTGGACTGTTATCTTTTTTCTGTCTGTTTAGCGCCTCGACGTTTGCGCAAACGCAGGCTTTTACCGACGATCTCGGGCGCGTGGTGCAGGTTCCGCTGCATCCGCAGCGCATTGTATCGATGCACGATCTCGATATTACCATTCCGCTGATTGAACTCGGCGTGCCGCCTGTAGCCAGCCATGGACGCACGCGTTCTGACGGCAGTCACTATCTACGCTCCAGCGCCGAGTTGACCGGCGTTGATTTTGATAACAGTGATATCCAGTTTATCGGCACCGCCGATATCGACCTGGAAGCGGTTGCGGCGGTGAAACCAGACCTTATCATTACCGAACCCAATCGAAATGTGCCTATTGAGCAACTGGCGAAAATTGCCCCGACGGTCAGTATTGATCACCTGTTGGGCAGCGCGCCGCGTATTTACGGCAAACTGGCGCAATTAACCGGCACCCAGGTACGGTTGGCGGTGCTCGATCACCGCTATCAGGCGCAAATTCAGCAGCTTAAACGTACCATCCAAACGAACAAGATCAGCGTTTCAGTGATTCAGGCTAACAACGGCAAGGTGACCGTCCATCACTCGTATCACTCGCTGGGACGCGTACTACGTGATGCGGGCTTTCGTTTCCCGCCGTTGATTGAGAGTATTCCTGATGGCGAACGTATTGATGTCAGCGCCGAGCAATTGCCCGACCTCGATGCCGACTTCCTGTTCGCCACCTGGCGCTCGGATACCGGCGGAAAACCTCAGGATGAACTCAACGATATGGAAAAAGTCATGCCGGGTTGGTGTGATTTTATGCGTGCCTGCCGAACCGGCCACTACATCTTGTTGCCGCGTGAGGAGGTGATTTCTAACTCCTATGCAGCATTGAGTTTACTGGTGGCGCAAGTGCAGTCACACATTGCCGGACGCCCGATTCCGCAGGAGGCTAAATGAACCCGGTGGCGGCACGAAAAGAAAAACGACGGGTCGATTTGCTAGGCGAACGTTTAAAGAGCCGCAGCGCACAGTTGTCACCGCGTCTGCTGAGGGTGGTGAACTGGATTGATAATAATCGTGAAGCGGTGCTCGACCACACGGCATTGGAAATTGCCCATGCGACGCAAACCTCTGATGCCACGGTGGTGCGGGCAATACAGGCGCTGGGATTTGCCGGGCTACGCGATCTTAAACATACTCTTCAGCACTGGTTTGGCCCGACCATTACCTCATCTGAAAAAATGGCCTCCACGGTGGGGGCATTGACCAGCGATGTGAACGCCAGCATCGATTTTGTCCTTGAAGGGCATCTCCGTGCCTGTGAAATGCTGGCAAGTACCGAGAACCGGGCGGCAATTGCACAAGCGGTGGCCTTGCTCACTGATGCCCGACAGGTGGCGCTGTTTGGTATCGGCGCATCGGGCATCTTAAGCGAATATACCGCGCGGCTGTTTAGCCGTATCGGTTTACCCTCGTACGTTTTAAACCGCACGGGGTTTAGTCTGGCGGAGCAGCTTGTCTGTCTGCAACGTGGCGACGTGTTGATTATGATGGCGCAGAAATCGCCGCATAGGGAAGGGTTGACCACGCTGCGCGAAGCGGCAAGATTGGGCATCCCAACAATTTTACTCACTCAGGCGACCGACTCACGATTTAGCGAAATGTCGCAGGTGGTGGTTCATGTTCCTCGGGGTGAAAATGGCCGGGTGCCGCTCCACGGAACGGTGATGGTGTGCCTGGAAATGCTCGTGCTGTCAGTCGCTTCAACGACCTCTCAGCGCACCCTTCGGTCGATGAAACGCGTGAACGATCTGCACAAAGCCATTGGTAAATCGGGCGGTAGAAAAGGCTGAATGTGGTTTTCGCCCATCAAAAGAATCATTCATCATCCGCATGATTATCCGGTTGCATTTTGTTCTGAAAATCATCAGGCTAGCTAAAATGACCGAGTCTATGAGGAGAGCGAAATGAAGGCATTGCCTGCGGTAGCGGTGTTGGGATTAGGGGCAATGGGGCACGCATTTGCCGCCAACTTGCTAAAAAAAGGCTTCACGGTCTACGGCTGGAACCGAACGCCGGGACGCGGTGAAGATCTCCAGATTCACGGTCTGCAACTGTGTAATGATGCGCAACTGGCGGTGGCAGATGCCGGGGTTATTATCGCCATGTTGACCGATGGCGATGCCACGCTTGCCAGCATTCGCGCCATTGCGCCGTCCTGCCCACAAGGGGCAACATTCTGCCAGATGGGGACTATCGGTATTCATGAAACCGCCGAGGCCATCGCACTGCTGGAAACGTTGCGTCCGGATATGCTCTATCTTGATGCCCCGGTATCCGGCACTAAAGCGCCGGCGGAGAATGCGCAGATTCTGGTGATGGCGAGCGGTGATAAGGCGCGTGCAGCTGCGGCGCAACAGGTCTTTGACGCGATTTCTCGCGGCACCCAGTGGTACGGAGAGGCGGGCAACAGCCAGAAAATGAAGCTGGTTGTCAATGCCTGGTTGATTACGATGATGCAGGGCGTCGCTGAAAGTATGCAACTGGCAAAACAGTTTGGCTTTACGCCTGAACAGCTGTGGGAAACGCTGGAAGGCGGTCCGCTGGCGGCTCCGTATGTGAAGGGAAAGCTGGAGATGATCCGCAAAGACGATTACACCCCGCAGATGCAGCTTCAGCATGCGCTTAAAGATGCACGTCTGGCGCTGGCGAATGCCTCTGAAGGAACGATGCCGATGATGCAGGATATCACCCAACTGTGGGCGCAGGCGGCAGAGGGAGGACTTGCCGAGCAGGATCTGGCGGCGGTGTATGCCTGGCTTGATAACGCGGGTCAGGTTTAAGGATAACCGGCAATGGAATGGCTGTGTCGGCGTAGTAAACAGAGCAACCCGAAATTGCTACATCGCTGAGTACAGCTCATTTATGGCCGCGTATCTGTGTATCGGGCCATTTCTCAACTCTCAAGGGCGAGAGTGAGTGAATTGATTAAAATGGAAACGCATCTCATCGCAAAAAAAAACCGACATTAATGTCGGTTTTTTTTATCAGATTTTGCAGGCGTCGCCGCAGTCATCGTCGGCAATAATCGCTTGTGCCTTCTTGTCTGCGTCGTCCAGACGTTCTGCATTACGTTCTTGCGCTTCATCCAGTCCGTCAAAGACCAGATTTTCGAGATCTATTTCCATTCATCACCTGTGTTTTTACTGTTCTACCCTTAACACAGTATATTGCAAAAATGTTGAGGAATGTACCCGGTTGTGATGCCGGTCTCGTATTTCGCACGAACCGCTTCCTGCCCTTCGGTGAAAGGCTGAAGTGTGAAGTCACGCGGTGTTATGCGCACGCAGTGTACAAAAAAGAATCGATAACAGGCGAATACTGGAAACAGGAAAGCATATAACCTTGAAAATGATCACCAGCTCGGAGGGATATGCAATGCAGAAACAGGACCCACAGGCATTAACCAATTTTGATTTTTTGGCTCGCAGTTTTGCCCGTATGCAGTCGCTTGGCCAACCTGTCGATATCCATGCAGTCACGGGAAACATGAACGAGCAGCAGAGAACCTGGTTTGAAGCACGGTACGAGATATACAAACAGCAGGCTGAAAAGGCAAAAGAGCGAGCGCTTGAAGTGTGTTAAACGTTAACGGGCACCGAGGTGCCCGTTGTTGTTTCCAGAAAGCGGTGTTATTCAGAAATACCTATTTAAGCCGATCCCACGGAATCAGATTATCCACCACTACCGCGAGTAAAATCCCGACCAGAAGGCCGTTACTGAGCAAAGGGCGAATGGTCAGCGGGATATCCTGTAAATACACCGGCGGTAAACTCATCAAAAACAGTCCGATAAAGAGCGGTAATGCCAGACGGTAAATATTCCGTGAGGTCAGTTTGACCTGCTGGCTAAAGACCAGGCTGGAAAAGAGCAGCGGCAGATAGGAAACCAACATTACCGCGCTGCTGACGCCCAGCGGAATCGCACAGAAGAAGCGGGTGAGCGGGGCCACAATGGCGACCAGCAGGAATAGCAACGCGCCATATAAAAATGATTTCTGCGAGCTGTCACCCGTTTGGGTCAACAGTCCAACCGAGGATACGAACGGTGAAAAAGGGATCACCGCTAAGGGTACGCTCAGTAAGGTAATAACCCCCGAGACGACAAAACTGCGCCGATAATGCGCGTTATCGGGAACGGTTTGCGGATAAAACGTATCTGTCCCGCGTAGCGCGCCGTAGGTATTGCTAATGTTCACCAGACCGGTGATCACGGCGGTCAGGATAATGCCAGGCGACAGCGTGCCATGACTCCCCAGCGGGAACCATTGCCAGTGCAGGCTGCCCGTATCGATGGCGGAACCGCCAAAACAGAGTCTCCAGACGGCCCAACCGATCACGGTACCAATAAGCAGCGCATAGCGTGAGATGCGCTGGGGTAAAAAGACGATAAGCCCGATGACAAAAAACATCACAGCGACCGCCATTGCGAACGGGGCCAGTGAAAGGCTGACGGTCGATGTAGCCATGCCGAAAGGTAATCCCAGCATGCCTTTAAAAAAGATGGTGGTGAGCTGGGCGCCGAGCAACAACATAAAGACCACCATCACTGATGGCGTGAATAATCGCGCCAGACGGCTCCCCAGTCCGCTGATACCAATCACTATTGTCATCACCGCCGAGATAGCAATCCCCACCGCCAGGCTGCTAGCAATATCATTTAGCGGTGTGCCGCGTGAGGCTTCGGCAAGGGTAATCGTCAGAATAGTTCCCCACCACAGGCCTGTCGGCCCTTCCATAATAGCGCGGCGGTGGCCGAATAAGACCTGCAACAAACAGGCCACAGCGGTGGTTAGAAAGGCGTACTGCGTCAGCATCAACAGACTGTTTTCTGGCAGATGGAAGGCGGAAACCAGCGTCGGCGGAACGACTACGGTGTTGCAGAAGATGAAGAAAAACCACTGGAAACCGGACAATAGGTTTTCACGCGTGAAGCGGAGAGTCAGCATAGGGGAGCCCTGCAAATAAACACGACTGTAGACCTTTTTAGCCGTTACCGGGAGTTATTGGTATTAATTGCCTGAAAACAGGAATGAAATGCCGCGAGAAAGGTATGAAGTGCATTATTTATTCTCTGAATTATTGTGGTGAATGAATTGGTTAGCTAAATGATGAGCATGCTTCATTGATTTACCGCCGCTTGTTGAGGTGTGGCTGAATGTCGGTCTAATCAATTAATGAAATTCACTCATAGGTCAGTTCTGATTTCCCCGTCTAATCAATCTCGTTTTAGCTCGTTATAATTTCCGCATTCACCCATTCACTGGGACACGCCATCCCAGCCGGAGATAACATCATGCAAAACCCACTGAATATACGCCAGCAAGCGATGATCCCGATTGCGGCATTAACCGCACGTGGCGACATGGAAAAGCTAACCCTTGCGCTTAATGAGGGGCTGGATGCGGGGCTTACGATTAATGAAATCAAAGAAATACTGGTTCAGCTTTATGCCTATTGTGGTTTCCCACGCAGCTTGAACGGCTTGGGTTGTTTTATGGCGGTGGTTAACGCCCGTCGGGGCCAGGGTATTGAGGACGAGGAGGGGGCTGTATCCACACCACAGCCCGATCATTGGGATAGCCTGGCCTCGGGCACAACCACTCAGACACAGCTGGTGGGCAAGCCGGTGAGCGGCCCGCTATTCGACTTTGCACCTGCCATCGATGTTTACCTGAAGGCCCATCTGTTTGGCGATATTTTCCAGCGCGATGCCCTGGACTGGTCGGCACGTGAGCTGGCCAGCGTTTCCGCGTTAGCGGCTATTCCTGGTGCAGAAGGCCAGCTGAAAAGCCATTTTGCTATCAGCCAACATAACGGCATCACAACCGAGCAGTTGCACGCTTTTGTGGCTGTACTTGCGGCAAAGTGTCCTGTGGATATCGCGACAAATGCGCACGCGGTACTGGCTCAGTATCTAAACGACTCAACTTCTATGAGTACGCACTCTGGAGCGAATATGAACGAGAAATTTGATGGTAATAGCGTGTTCCCTCGTGGTGAAAAAAACGAGGCCTATGCGAAATATTTCACCGGAAATAGCTATCTGACCATGCTATCGCGTGAAGGGGTTACGATTGGCAACGTGGCCTTTGAGCCCGGTTGTCGCAACTACTGGCATATCCACCACAAAGGCGGTCAAATTCTGCTGGTAACTGGCGGTCGTGGTTGGTATCAGGCGTGGGGTCAACCGGCGTGCGAGTTGAAAACGGGCGATGTGGTCAATATTCCAGCGGGAACCAAGCATTGGCACGGCGCCGCACACGATAGCTGGTTCGCCCACATTGCGGTAGAAGTCCCAGCGGAAGGCGCTTCAAATGAGTGGCTCGAACCGGTGAGCGAAGAAGAGTACGCGCAGTTGCCATAACACCGCATTGGTGGCATAAAATCGCGCAGGCTGCTAGCCTGAATAGTTGAGGTACCCGGTGCAAACGCCGGGTTTATCATCGACAAATCAAGGATCTCCAATGAGCGAAGTGAAGATAGTAGCCACCCTTACGCCTTTCCCGGAACATATCGACACCATCAGAAAAGCCGCGCAAACCATGGTGCCACTCACCCATCAGGAGGCGGGATGTTTGCAATACGATCTGCATGAAAGTCATGCGGTTCCGGATGTACGCAACCTGGCGAATAAAGGGGCCGTCTCTTTTGTGTTTATCGAGCGCTGGAAATCTGAAGATGATCTGGTGAAGCACGTCGCGATGTCATATCACGATGATTTTCTTGAAATACTCGACGGTAAATTAGAAAACTTGAACGTACAGCGCTTAACGAAACTTTAGCGGGAAACGAGAATAGAAGGGAATATGCACCATATCAGAAAGATATGGTGCGTCTGAATGGACTCGAACCATCGACCCCCACCATGTCAAGGTGGTGCTCTAACCAACTGAGCTACAGACGCATAATGGTGCGTTTAATTGGACTCGAACCAACGACCCCCACCATGTCAAGGTGGTGCTCTAACCAACTGAGCTATAAACGCATAATTGGTGCGTCTGAATGGACTCGAACCATCGACCCCCACCATGTCAAGGTGGTGCTCTAACCAACTGAGCTACAGACGCATTGTTGCTTGTGGCAACGGGAACGAATATTAGCGGCACTCATGGGTTGTGGCAAGCGGAAAATGTTTGATTTCACCCGACTGGAGAACTTTTACCCACCTCAGAAGTATTTTCCTGCCATACCCGGGATTGCGTTGATCTCGCAGGCTTTTAGCGACTGTTTTTTATCCTGATTTATCCTTGCTCACGGCGAATACATTTTGACATTCATTGTTGAAAATTGAAATGTTATGTTATAACGTTATGCGTCTCATATCTCGACGAAGGAAATTTACGGGTGAAACAGTCAGCTAAAATTGCAGTGATAGTTGCGGCGTTAATGATCAGTGGTCAGGCATTTGCGCACGGGCATCACGATCACGGTGTGCCGTTAACCCCAACAGAACAGAAAGCGGCAGAGGGAATTTTTAACCTCAGCGATGTGAAAGACCGCTCGCTTTCAGATTGGGATGGAATATGGGAGTCGGTTAATGGTTATCTGTTATCAGGCGCTCTGGATCCGGTGTTTAAGCAGAAGGCAGAAAAAGATAAAAGTAAAACCTTTGCCGAGATTAAAGAGTACTACCGCAAGGGTTACGCCACCGATGTGAACATGATTGGTATCGAAAACGGCGTGATGGAGTTTCATGTCGGGGAGAAGGTCAGTACCTGCCAGTATCGCTATGCCGGACATAAAGTCCTGACTTACGCCTCCGGCAAACAGGGCGTGCGTTATCTGTTCGAATGTCAGCAAGCCAACACCGGGGCACCGAAATTCGTACAGTTTAGCGATCACACTATTGCACCGCGTAAATCGGCACATTTCCATATCTTTATGGGTAATCAATCGCAGGAAGCATTGCTTGAAGAGATGGACAACTGGCCGACGTATTATCCGTACCAGCTGACCCAACAGCAGGTGGTGGATGAGATGCTACATCACTAAAGTATGAGATGTCGCCCGGCGGTGTATTACCGGGCGACAGTCTGCATCTTTAACGTGCCGCGCGCTGGAGAATAACCGCCGCCGGTTGGCGTTGCAGGAAGCGCATGCGCAACATCATCATCACTGCCGCAGAGGTCAGGCCGATGATAAAGCCCCACCAGAATCCCGCAGGGCCCATTCTGTCGACAACCAGATCGGTCAACGCCAGCACGTAGCCGCACGGTAGACCTAATACCCAATAAGCGATGAAGGTAATAAAGAAAATCGAACGCGTATCTTTATACCCGCGCAAAATCCCGCTCCCAATCACCTGGATGGAATCAGAAAGCTGATACAACGCCGCCAGTAACATCAGCTGTGCCGCCAGCGTCACGACCTCGGGGTTATCGTTGTACAACAGTGCAATGTGCGTACGCATCAGGGTGGTGAATATCGCGGTACACATTGCCATGCAAATCCCTACGCCAATACCGGTGCGCGCGGAAACCTGCGCGTCAGGCGTCGAGCCTTGTCCAAGACGAAAGCCCACACGGATCGTGACCGCTGCCGCAAGTGACATTGGCAAGACGAACATCAGCGAGCTGAAGTTCAACGCAATCTGGTGTCCGGCAACATCGACAATGCCTAATGGCGAAACCAGCAGTGCAACCACGGCGAATAGCGTCACCTCGAAGAAAAGCGCCAGCGCGATAGGTAAGCCAAGCGTTGTCAATCGCTTCAAAATAACGGGGTCAGGGCGGGTAAAGCGCTCCGGGCTACGAATATCGCGCATAGAACCAGCATGACGCACATAATAAAGCATGCTAAAGAACATCACCCAATAGACCGATGCTGTCGCTACACCGCAGCCTACGCCGCCCAATTCCGGCATACCGAAGTGGCCGTAAATAAAGATGTAGTTCACTGGGATATTGACCAGCAGGCCAATAAAGCCCATTACCATGCCTGGCTTGGTTTTTGCCAACCCTTCACACTGATTACGCGCGACCTGGAAGAACAGGTAGCCCGGTGCGCCCCACAGCAGTGCGCGCAAATAACCGACGGCTTTATCTGCCAACGCCGGATCAATATTGTGCATTGAACGAATAATGTAACCCGCGTTCCATAGCACTACCATGATGAGCACAGAGACAAATCCTGCGAGCCAGAAGCCCTGACGGACCTGCATGGCAATACGTTCGCGTCGGCCTGAACCATTAAGCTGAGCAATGACCGGTGTCATCGCCAGCAGCAAACCATGGCCGAAAAGAATCGCTGGGAGCCAGATTGATGTCCCGATGGCGACCGCGGCCATGTCGGTGGCACTGTAACCCCCAGCCATGACGGTATCGACAAATCCCATTGCCGTTTGGGCAACCTGCGCAAGGATAACCGGGATTGCCAGAGCTAATAACTGACGCGCTTCGACAAAGTACTTCTGCACGTGAACACCTGTATTGTTGTTATTTATTCTCGCCGTACAGCGAGTACGGGAGACAGAAAAACCGCCTTAACCGGCAGCAAGAAGAATAAATAGAGGAATTTCTCCGTTATTGTAGCGAGGATTTGCTATTAATCTAGTCAAAAAATCAGCGGTAGGGTGTGGAAGGTAGCAACCTGTTTTATCAACTGCTATTGTGCCTAGCAGATGAATCGGTACACGTACTGAAATAGACGATTAACAGGAGTTAACTGCATGTTCACTGGTATTGTGCAGGGCACGGCAAAAATCGTGTCCATTGATGAAAAACCAAACTTCCGCACTCACGTGGTGGCGCTGCCGGAACACATGCTGGCGGGTCTGGAGACCGGTGCCTCGGTTGCCCATAATGGCTGCTGCTTAACGGTCACAGAAATTAATGGCGAACAGATAAGCTTCGACCTGATGAAAGAGACGCTGCGCATCACCAACCTGGGCGATGTCAAAGAGGGTGACCTCGTCAACGTTGAACGCGCGGCGAAGTTCAGCGATGAAATTGGCGGTCATTTGATGTCCGGCCATATTATGACCACCGCAGAAGTGTCGAAGATCCTGACCTCGGAAAATAATAAGCAGATCTGGTTTAAAATCCAGGACCCGGCGCTGATGAAATACGTGCTGTATAAAGGTTTCATCGGCATTGACGGTATTAGTTTGACGGTAGGTGAAGTGACGGCGACTCGTTTCTGCGTGCACCTAATCCCGGAAACGCTGGAGCGCACGACGCTCGGTAAGAAGCGTCTGGGTGACCGCGTGAATATCGAAATCGATCCGCAAACGCAGGCGGTCGTCGATACCGTTGAGCGCGTGATGGCGGCGAAAGAAGCGGCGCAGCAGGCTGCGGCGGAGTAAAGCCAGATACCCTAAGTCGTAATGAAAAACGCCTGCGCCAGAACGACGCAGGCGGTAGGTGACTAACGCGCGACGCGCAGACCCTGTTCAACTCCGCGGGAGAACACGACCTGCCATAGCTGAATATCACGCGCGCGGAAAGCACCCGCGCAGGCGTTGAGATAGTAGCTGAACATGCGTTTGAATCGTTCGGAATAGTTGTCTGCGATTTCCGGCCAACTGGCAAGGAAACGTTCATGCCAGGCCATCAGCGTCGTATCGTAGTCAGCGCCAAAGTTGTGCCAATCTTCCATCACAAAATGGGGTTCACTGGCATGCGCAATCTGGCGTACTGAGGGTAAACAGCCATTCGGAAAGATGTATTTGTTAATCCACGGATCAACGTTGTTGTCGGTTATCTTCGAGCCTATTGTGTGCAATAAGAACAGACCGTCGGGTTTTAAATTACGGTCGACAACCGAAAAGTAGGTATCGTAGTTTTTGGGGCCGACATGTTCGAACATGCCAACGGAAACAATACGGTCAAACTGAGCGTGCAGGTCGCGATAATCCTGAAGCAGAATCTCTACGTCCAGCCCCTCACAGCGGGCTTGAGCCAATTTTTGTTGTTCGGCGGAAATGGTGACGCCTTTCACGCTGACACCGTGTTTTTTTGCCATATAAGCGGCAAGTCCGCCCCAGCCGCAGCCGATATCTAACACCTGCATACCCGGCTCAAGCTGCAATTTCTGGCATATTAATTCAAGTTTTGCCTGCTGCGCCTCTTCGAGAGTTTGTGCCTCTTTCCAGTAAGCACAGGAATACTGCATGTAGGGGTCAAGCATACGATTGAAAAGATCATTGCCAAGGTCGTAGTGTTCTTTGCCGACCTGCCAGGCACGTTTGCGACTTTGTAAGTTGAAAATACGTGCCCCTGCGACTCGCAGCGTATCTTTTAAATGGTGGGGGATTTGGTTTTCCAGTCCGGCTCTCAGTACCTGGTCGAAAAAGATATCCAGCCGGTCGCATTCCCACCAACCGTCCATATAACTTTCGCCAAGCCCCAACGAACCTTCTTGTAAAACACGTTTGAAAAACCGGGGATTTCTGACTCGTATATCGCTGGGGGCATTGCCATTAATTTCGATGCCTGCTCGTCCGAGCAACTCGCTAACGATACGATACCAGTCGTCTTCCGGTATGCTGACTTCTTCTATACACGATGAGCTCATAGCCTCTCCATCCCGACCTGTTGATCAGAACCTTAAAACAGCGTAGACGCTTTTCTTGGTTTGTGAGAAATGTCACGAATAATTCGTGAGCCTGCTATCCGACGTAACATAGAGAAAGGGAGGAGTCCCTTGCTGAAAGCCAATCCATGGTTTAATGGGTGGCATCCTGCCGCCGCTCAATAACTGCACTGTATATTAATTATGTGATGCCGATCCAGTATAGGACGCTAAGTTTATTGATTCAACTAAAAATCTTAGCGTCCTAACGATTTATCATGGCATTGATATGCCTGATGATTAGGCGTGAGATGTGGTCTGTTCGGCAGCACGTTCTTCACGGCGTGCCGCGAGCTGCATTCTGTAACCTATCGTCGCCAGCACCACGGTGACAAGCATCACACAGGTGGTAGTCAGCAGCGGGGTGGCGATGAGCGTCGACACGGCAAGGCTTGCCAGGAAGCAAAGGCCCAGCTGCAACGTATTCTGTAACGCAGCGGCGCGCCCGGTTGCCTGCGGAAAGGGCTTCAAAGCCTGAGCGACGACGATAGGATAAATCGCCCCGTTGGCGATAGCCATCACGCAGAAGGGGATCAGTAACGCAGTCAGCGAGGCATTCTCTGCCAGACCAGCGCCCCAGGTACCAATAACGCTGAGGGCATAGACCACCAAAAGCCATGGCAGAAGTTGAGCACCCTGCCATTTTTGCAGTGCGGCACGGCAACCGTAGCCACCAATCAAGAAAGCGATGGTCTGAGGAACGTAGCTCAGGCCAATGACGGTTGGGCTATAACCCATTTCATGCAGAATAAATGGCGAACCTGTCAGCCATGCGAAGAAACTCGCAGAGCACGCGGCGTAAATCAGAACGTTGCCACGATAGTCCTTACTGCGCAGCAGGCGCATAAAGGTCAGCTTTTCTTCGCTGGTGGCATTTTTCTTGTGTGCCGGCTTCAGGCGAAATGCGGGTAACATCAGCACCAGGGTAATGATAAATAATGCCGCAAAAATGGCCTGCCAATCAAAATGCACTAATAACCAGCTACCCAGAAGCGGGGCGAGGGCTGGAGATAGGCCGACCAGTGGCATAATCGTGGCGAAAATACGGTTAGTGCGCTGCGCAGGATAATAGTCAGTCACCATCGCCTGCCAGGTTACGGCCGCCGCACAAACGCCTACGGCCTGTACAAAGCGCAGTACCAGCAGTGTGGTACCATCACGCACCCACAACATGCCTATGCAGCCCAGCGCAAAAATGGTTAACCCGGTCAGCAGAATCGGTTTACGGCCGTAGCGGTCTGACAGCGGCCCCCACAAAAGCTGCGCGAGGGCAAAACCGGCGAGGAACAAACTCAGGCTGGCACTCACTGCGGATGCTGGTGTTTGCAGATCTTCCTGAATAACCGCAAAGGCAGGTAAATACATATCTGTCGCCAGAAAACCCAGCACGCTCAGTCCTGCTAGCCAGACTAAAAATCCTTTCCCCGGTTGCATAAATCGACCTTTTTCTCATGAATAAACAATTGCGCAGAGTGTAGAGAGTGCAATGGTGGTTGTGAAACGCTAATATTTGAGTCATGGATTCAAAATATTTGAAGGCAAAAAATGTGGTCTGAATATTCCTTAGAAGTGGTTGATGCCGTTGCGCGCAACGGCAGCTTTAGCGCCGCGGCGCAGGAATTACACCGTGTGCCTTCGGCGGTGAGCTATACCGTCCGTCAGTTAGAGGAATGGCTTGCGGTGCCTTTGTTTGAACGGCGGCACCGGGACGTTGAGCTAACGCCTGCCGGTGCATGGTTTTTGAAAGAAGGGCGATCTGTTATCAAAAAAATGCAGATCACCCGCCAACAGTGTCAGCAGATTGCCAACGGCTGGCGTGGGCAGTTGGCTATTGCGGTAGATAACATCGTTAAACCGGAACGGACTCGCCAGATGATTGTTGATTTCTATCGCCACTTTAACGATGTTGAGCTGATCGTATTTCAGGAAGTTTTCAACGGCGTGTGGGATGCGTTGTCGGATGGTCGCGTGGAACTGGCGATTGGCGCGACCCAGGCCATCCCAATCGGCGGGCGTTTTGCCTTTCGCGACATGGGTAAGCTTAATTGGCACTGCGTTGTCGCCTGTTCGCATCCGCTGGCAAAGATGGAAGGGCCGCTCAGCGATGATGTGTTGCGCAATTGGCCTTCATTGGTGCTTGAGGATACCTCTCGCTCGCTACCCAAGCGGACGACCTGGCTTCTGGATAACCAAAAAAGAGTGGTGGTACCGGACTGGGCGTCGTCGGAAACCTGCATTTCTGCTGGACTATGCGCGGCAATGGTACCCGGACATCGGGCGCAACCGTGGCTTGAGAGCGGGGAGTGGGTCGCATTAACACTGGAAAATCCCTTCCCGGATGCAGCCTGTTGTCTCACCTGGCAGCAAAGCGAAGCCTCACCGGCATTAAGCTGGTTGTTAGAGTATCTGGGAGACAGTGAGACGTTAAACGATGAGTGGCTGCGGACGCCGGAATAAGGCGTCCGCATCAGGACTTAGCGGCGATAGTCGCGATACGGGCCGTCGGCCACGGAGCGGCGTTCGATGAGGCGCGGATGCACCTCAATCGACTGAGACACCTCACGCTTACTTACGATGCGGTCCATCAACATATTGAAGGCCGTTTCACCCAGTGAATCTTTTGGCTGATGAATCGTCGTCAGCGCCGGGGTAAAGAAACGGGAGTTGCGCACGTTATCGTAACCGATAAGCGAAATATCCTGCGGAACCCGCAGACCCATTTCATCGGCAGCACACAGTGCGCCCATCGCCATGACATCGCCACCGCAGAAGATTGCGGTTGGACGAGGGTGCTGGGACAGGATTTGCTGCATCGCACGATAGCCAGACTCAGGCTCAAAATCGCCCTGTACAATCCAGTTGGTTGGGACGTTTATCATCGTCTCTTCCATGGCTTTCATAAAGCCCGCCAGACGACCCGCACCAGTGTTACGCTCCAGCGGCCCTGGGATCACGCCGATATCGCGATGCCCGCGTTCCACCAGATAACGACCCGCCATATAACCGCCCTCAAAGGCGTTATCAATCACGGAGTCAGTAAAGTCAGCTTTGGATTCTCCCCAGTCCATCACCACCATCGGGATGTTGCGATACTCTTCGAGCATCGTGAGCAGAGATTCCGGGTACTCTGAGCACATGACCAACAGGCCATCTACGCGCTTTTGCGCCATCATCGACAAATACGCGCGCTGTTTCTCAAGATTATTCCACGCGTTGCCAAGAATTAGGGTATAGCCTTTCTCAAAGCAGTTTTTCTCAACGGCTTCGATGATTTCAGCAAAATACGCCGCCTCGCTACTGGTTGCCAATAAACCGATCGATTTGGTGTGGTTAACCTTAAGGCTACGCGCCACGGCGCTTGGCGAGTAGTGCAGCTCTTTAATGGCTGCCCAAACCGCTTCACGCGTGTCTTCAGCGACAAAACGGGTTTTGTTAATTACATGTGATACGGTTGTAGTGGAAACGTTTGCGCGCTTCGCTACATCTTTAATTGTTGCCATTCCATCTCACTCCAGACCCTGGCCTGCCCCTGATAAAACCGAAAGGAAAACGTTTGCCTTCACACACCCTGGTACAATCTTGCAGATTGCATTTCGCCGGGAAAACGATACAGGACGACAGGAGGGGGTCAATGGCCGGTACGCTTATAAATAAGCGTCGAATTTTGACTTATCCTGGCGCAAAGTGGAAGAACAAAAACAAACATCCTGCTAAATCTGTGAAGATTTTTACGATTAACTGTGCAAAAATGATTAAACGCAGTTTTACTGTGGAAATCAAAAGGAGAAAAATTGATGAGCACCGATCTTAAGTTGTCACTCGGTACTACCTTTATTGCGCTTGCTCTGATCGTCGCAGCAAGTTTCACCGCTATATTGCATTAATCCCTCTGTGAGGGAGCATCCGCTCCCTCTCGTATTATTGTTACCCAATTAGCAATAATCTTTTGCTGTTTTGTACACTTCTGTTTTTCTGTGATTAATGTCATGCTTTTGCCCCATGTTGTCATGCCGCGTATTGCGTGTGGCTTAGCGGAGCTTTTGTATGAAAATTAATTTTCCCTTATTGGCTTTAGCCATTGGGGCCTTTGGTATTGGTACGACCGAATTCTCGCCGATGGGCTTATTGCCGGTTATCGCGAAAGGGGTTGATGTCTCAATTCCCGCCGCCGGTATGTTGATCAGCGCCTATGCGGTTGGCGTGATGGTTGGCGCGCCGCTGATGACGCTATTACTGTCACATCGCGGTCGTCGTAATGCGCTGATTTTCCTGATGGCTATCTTTACCCTTGGCAACGTACTGTCCGCTATCTCGCCGGACTACACCACCTTAATGCTCTCGCGCATTATCACCAGCCTCAACCATGGCGCTTTCTTTGGTCTTGGCTCAGTGGTGGCGGCGAGCGTGGTACCAAAGCACAAGCAGGCCAGCGCCGTTGCAACCATGTTTATGGGGCTGACCATTGCTAACATTGGCGGAGTGCCTGCGGCAACATGGCTTGGGGAAACTATCGGCTGGCGTATGTCGTTTATGGCAACCGCGGGGCTTGGTGTGATTGCCATCATCAGTCTGTGGTTTTCTCTTCCAAAAGGTGGGGCGGGGGAGAAACCGGATGTTAAGCGCGAGCTGTCGGTACTGGTCCGTCCGCAGGTCCTGTCTGCGCTGTTAACGACCGTATTAGGTGCGGGCGCCATGTTCACGCTCTATACCTACATTTCTCCGGTACTGCACACCATCACCCACGCATCGTCAGGTTTTATCACACTGATGCTGGTGTTGATTGGCGTTGGTTTCTCCATCGGTAACTACCTGGGCGGTAAATTTGCTGACCGCTCCGTCAGCGGCACGTTGAAAGGCTTCTTGCTGCTGTTGATGGTTATTATGTTGGCGATTCCGTTCCTTGCGCAAACCCAGTTAGGGGCCGCAGTGAGCATGGTGGTCTGGGGTGCGGCAACCTTCGCGGTGGTGCCACCGTTGCAGATGCGCGTGATGCGGGTAGCGCATGAAGCGCCAGGTCTGTCATCATCGGTCAATATCGGGGCATTTAATCTTGGTAATGCGCTGGGTGCGGTTGCTGGTGGTGCCGTGATTTCAGGCGGGATGGGCTACGCTTTTGTTCCCGTGATGGGCGCAATTGTGGCGGGGCTGGCATTGTTAGTTGTGGTGGTAAGCAGCCGTCGCCGAGGTGAAGAGGCGCTGGCGAGCCAGTAAAAACAAAAACGCAGAAGATTGACTCTTCTGCGTAATAGAGTAAACCCGGCTCAATATGGTCGGGTTTTACAACTTATGCGGCCAGATTTTCAGCCACAAACTTCCAGTTCACCAGAGCCCAGAAGTGCTCCAGATAGTTTGGACGCGCATTGCGGTAATCAATGTAGTAAGCATGTTCCCACACATCCACGGTCAGCAGTGGCGTTGCATCAGTGGTCAGAGGCGTACCCGCGTTAGACGTTGAGACAATGGCCAGCGAGCCGTCAGCCTTCTTCACAAGCCATGTCCAGCCCGCACCGAAGTTTTTGACTGCCGCGTCAGTAAACTGTGCTTTGAACTCAGCGAAGCTACCAAACGCTTTGTTGATGGCGTCAGCAACTGCACCGGTCGGTTCGCCGCCAGCGTTAGGGGCCAGGCAGTTCCAGTAGAAAGTGTGGTTCCAGACCTGAGCCGCGTTGTTGAACACACCGCCTTCAGACGTGCGCACGATCTCTTCGAGCGTTTTGCCTTCAAACGGGGTGCCTTTAACCAGGTTGTTCAGGTTAGTGACATAAGTCTGGTGGTGTTTACCATAATGGTACTCAAGCGTTTCCACAGAAATGTGTGGGACAAGAGCGTCTTTGGCATACGGTAATGCAGGTAATTCGAACGACATTGCTACTCTCCTTATTATAGTTTATCCACTCAATAACCTTGTATTGAGTGAGGATAGAGTAGCAAATTAAAAGGTGAGATAAAAGATAAGCTTACCCCGTTTATTAACAAACGGGGTAAGTGATTAACGAATGGTCTTAGGGGTTACCACGCGGCGAGCGCCGACATAATGACGCACCCAATAATCTTCGCTCAATGAGGTGATTTGGATATCACGACCGGTGCGAGGCGACTGAATGAACTTACCGTTGCCGACGTAAACACCCACATGGTCAGCTGTACCACGACCTTGGGTGCGGAAGAAGACCAGATCGCCGCTTTCCAGCTCGCCACGGTTTACCGGGCGGGCGTCACGCAAGTGGTACATTTCATTGGCGGTGCGCGGAATACGAATATTGACCAGATCTTTATAGGCGTAATACACCAGACCGCTGCAATCGAAACCGGTACGAGGGGAGTTGCCGCCCCAACGGTAAGGCTTACCTAGCTGACCCATCAGTTTGTTCATCGCCGTTTTCTGCGCTTTTTGCACGCGAACTTTGTGTGCCTGGGCAATGGTAGTGGGTTGGCTTTCGGCAGGGCTGGTGGTACAGGATTTTTTGTGGCCTTTACGCGCGGGTTTGCAGGTCGTGACGAGGTTGGCAGTTTTCAGCGTGCTGCCTTTTCTGCTGGCTTTTGCGGTACGCGTAGCGGATTTTTTGCGGCTGGTGGTTGATGTTGATTTTTTCGCCACGGCGGTTGCGGTTTTTTTCTTCGTAGTAGTCGCGGTGGTTTTTTTCTTGGTGGTGGATTTGGTGTCTGTGCTTTTTTTCTTACGTTCACTGCCTTTTACGGGAAGCGATTTTTGCGCCGTGGGTGTTTTGGCATGCCCGGTTGCATGCGCCAACGGCGTGAAAGATAACGATGTAAACAACAATGCACAGAGCGTGAACGACCATTTTTTTATCTGCGCCACTGAACAACCCTCTGAGTAATCAGGCGATACATCCTTGCCTGGGTATGGTTTACAAAACCCAACGATTCTAATCTATAAAAACACGAAATGTTAATACTGTTTTTAGGTCTAAAACGTTGTTTCGTTAGCAACTGCAAAAAAAAACATCAATTGATACAACTTGAGCTAAAAAATGAACACATTTTCCCGGTTGCTGCCGATAAAGACATATTTATAAAGCAACTTAAGAGAACAGACGATAAAATAGTAAAGCGTGAACAAAATGTTATTTTCGGTTCGCAGCCTGAAACGCTACAATGGCGGACTACTGTCGTAAAAAGAAGTGTGAGGAAGCAAGACAATGAGCGAGACAATTGAAAAAATTCAGCGCCAGATCGCTGAAAACCCAATCCTGCTGTATATGAAAGGTTCTCCAAAACTGCCAAGCTGCGGCTTCTCCGCTCAGGCGGTTCAGGCGCTGTCTGCCTGTGGCGAGCGCTTCGCTTATGTTGACATCCTGCAGAACCCAGATATTCGCGCTGAGCTGCCAAAATACGCAAACTGGCCAACCTTCCCACAGCTGTGGGTGGATGGTGAGCTGGTTGGTGGCTGTGACATCATTATTGAAATGTATCAGCGCGGTGAACTGCAGCCTCTCATTAAAGAGACCGCGGCGAAATACGCTGAAGAGCCAAAAGCAGAATAATTGCCTGGTTTGTGTAGGTCGGGTACCGAAAACAAAAAAGCGCCTTTAAGGCGCTTTTTTTATACGATTATTCTTCGGTGGCTATCGGTAGCGGCCAGCCGCCGAGACGCTTCCAGCGGTTGACGATTTCGCAGAACAGTGTCGCGGTCTGTTCGGTGTCGTACAGCGCCGAGTGGGCCTGGCTGCTGTCGAAATCCATACCGGCTGCGGCACAGGCTTTTGACAGCACGGTTTGCCCCAGCGCCAGCCCGCTAAGCGCGGCGGTATCAAAGGTAACGAACGGGTGGAACGGGTTACGCTTTAACGAGGCGCGCTCGGCTGCGGCCATCATAAAGCTATGATCAAATGTGGCGTTATGCGCCACCATGATTGCCCGATTGCAATCACTGTCTTTAATCCCTTTGCGCACCATCTTGAAGATAGCATGCAGCGCGTCATATTCGCTGACCGCACCACGCAGCGGGTTATTCGGGTCGATACCGTTAAACGCCAGCGCTTCTGGTTCAAGATTGGCACCTTCAAACGGTTCAACGTGGAAATGTAACGTGTTGTCCGGCATCAACCAGCCTTGCTCATCCATTTTCAACGTGATTGCTGCTACTTCGAGCAGAGCATCCGTTTTGGCATTGAATCCTGCGGTTTCAACATCAATCACCACGGGATAAAACCCACGAAAACGGTCGCATAGACCATTAAGCTGCACATTGTCGGACATCTGAATCTCTTAACTTAGAAAAAGTAGCGCGCATTATGGCAAATTTTGCCGTGGCTTGGAAAGGCGGGAGAAAAAAACGGGCGCCTTTTGGCACCCGTGGGAGATTAGTTGCCAAGACCTTTGCCGGCATCTTTCTCTTCGATTAGCTCGATTTTGTAGCCATCCGGGTCTTCAACAAACGCGATGACGGTAGCACCGCCTTTTACCGGGCCGGCTTCGCGCGTGACGTTGCCGCCATTTTTGCGAATGCGGTCGCAGGCTTGTGCCGCATTATCCACGCTCAGGGCGATGTGGCCATATGCGGTACCGAGGTCATATTTGTCGACGCCCCAGTTATAGGTCAGTTCAATGACCGCAGTATCACTTTCATCACCGTAACCGACGAATGCCAGAGAGTACTTATATTCGGTATTTTCACTGGTGCGCAGCAGCTTCATGCCCAGAACGTTGGTGTAAAATTCAATGGAGCGTTGCAGGTCGCCGACACGCAGCATGGTATGCAGTAAACGCATGATATCCCTCGTCCTAACTTATGAATAATGTCCTAGTATAGCGGCGGATGGCCGCCGCTATCAATGAAGGATCACAGCGTAGGGTAGTCGGTATAACCTTCAGCACCGCCGCCATAGAAGCTTTCTGGGTGCTGTGGATTCAGATCTGCTTTGTGGTGCAGACGCGCAACCAGGTCAGGGTTGGCAATATACGCGCGACCAAAGGCAACGGCGTCAATTAACCCTTTTTCGATAAGTTCTTCTGCTTTTTCCGGCGTGTAAGCGCCAGCGCCAATGATTGGGCCGTGGAAACGGGCACGGACTTTTTCACGGAATGCATCGCTGTACGGTTCGCCGCCAGCCCAGTCCGGTTCGGACATGTGCAGATAAGCAATTCCGCGTTTACCCAGCTCTTCGATTAAATAAAGGGCATCCGCTTCTTCGTTCGGGCCGTTATCGACGTTCTGGAAGGAGCCAATTGGCGAAACACGGATACCGATACGGTCAGCGCCCCATTCTTTGATCCCGGCATCAACCACTTCCAGTACCAAACGGGCACGATTTTCTACGCTGCCGCCATAGGCATCGGTACGATGGTTAGAAGAAGGTGACAGGAACTGGTGCAGCAGGTAGCCGTGTGCGGAGTGCAGCTCAACCAAATCGAAGCCAGCTTCGCGCGCATTAGCAATCGCCTGACGGAAATCGTTAACGATACCTGGAATTTCGCTGGTTTCCAGTGCGCGTGGCATGGAGGTATCGACACGAATAGCATGACCGTTCTCATCACGAAGCGAGGTACGAGTATTGGCGCTCAGGGCAGAAGGCGCGACAGGTGCTTCCCCATTAGGTTGCAGACTGTTGTGAGAGATACGCCCAGTGTGCCACAACTGTACGGCGATACGGCCATCTTCAGCATGAACACCCGCGGTGATTTTCTTCCATGCGGCAATTTGTTCTGGGCTGTGCAGACCCGGAGCGCCCTGGTAGCCTTTCGCTTGAGCGGAGACCTGGGTGGCTTCAGAGATAATCAGGCCAGAGCTGGCACGCTGGCGGTAATATTCACCCATCAGGGGAGTGGGAATATCGCCTGGGACGATGCTACGCAGACGCGTCAGTGGGGCCATAAACACGCGGTTCGGGGCGGTCACCGCACCCACTTTAAGTGGGGTGAACAGTTTTTCTTGTGACATAATGACTCCTGAGTAGACCGGTCGTCTAGTGATATAAGAAATAAAAACGCCGGGATCAGTCCGGCGCGGCAATCAGATTCCTGACGTGCGTCAGTGCGCTCTCGAGCGGGGCGGAGCTACGGGCCATTTTGGCCTGTAAATTTGCCCCTAACCACAGTGAGTAAAGTACCTGAGCTGTGGCATTGGCTTCACCAAAGAAGTTAAGACAGCCTTCGCGGCGACCATTTTCCAGCGCTTGTGCCAACAAAACCATAATCTGGTTGGCACCTTTATTCATTTCAGCGCGCATATCTTCTGATAGATCGCACACTTCAGCAGAGAGTTTGACGGTTAAACAACCGCTGATTAATCCCTGCTGACAAAACTGGGTCAGCGTATGCTGGTAGTAATCCAGCAGACGATCACGATAGTTGCCGGCACCCTGCGTGAAGTGCTCGATTAAACGCAGATGGTAATCGGCAAAGTGCCGTTCCAGCATCGCCACGCCAAACGCTTCTTTTGAACGGAAATAGTGATAGAACGATCCTTTCGGCACCTCGGCCGTCTTCAGCAGTTCGCTCAAGCCCATTCCGGTAAAACCCCGATGCATACAAAGACGCTCGCCGGTAGCCAGAATGTGTTCACGGGTATCATGTTCAATAGATTTGCTCATGCGGTGAACTATAATAGACCGATTGGTCTAATGCAAATGAATTTTTGAAAAGGTTACCTGAGTTGCATGAATGCTGAGAAAAGTTGCGTGCGTGTGATTAAACGTCTTCAATGAGAGTATGACGAGGTAAAAGGGGGCTAACGTGGCGGAGCAACTGGAGTTTTTCCCGGTTCAGAGTCCGTGCCGGGGAATATGTCAGTCAGATGAGCGGGGATTTTGTCGCGGCTGTTTTCGTAGCCGGGATGAACGCTTCAACTGGCAAAACCTGAGCGATGTGCAAAAGCAGGACGTCCTGCGGCTGTGTCGCCAACGTTTGTTGCGCAAATTACGCGCAGGCAAACCCACTGATGTTGAAGAACCTCAGCAGCCCTCACTGTTTTAGACGCAAAAGTGCGTATACTCGATAGCAATTTTTTTAGAGGAAATGGTTATGGTTCAACGTATTACTCTGGCGCCGCAGGGCCCAGAATTCTCGCGCTTTGTGATGGGTTACTGGCGTTTGATGGAGTGGAACATGTCCGCTCGGCAGCTAGTGAGCTTTATTGAAGAGCATCTGGATCTAGGAGTGACGACCGTTGACCATGCGGATATCTACGGTGGCTATCAGTGTGAGGCAGCTTTTGGTGAGGCGTTGAAGCTGGCACCGCATCTACGTGAACGGATGGAGATTGTCACTAAATGTGGCATTGCAACCACCGCAAAACCTGAACACGCACTCGGGCACTACATCACTGACAGCAACCATATCATTCACAGTGCGGAACAGTCGCTGCGCAATTTATCGACCGACGTGCTTGATTTGCTGCTGATCCATCGCCCGGATCCGTTAATGGATGCGGATGAGGTTGCTGAGGCGTTCCTCTCGCTGCACCAGAGCGGGAAAGTGCGACACTTTGGGGTGTCCAACTTCACCCCAGCCCAGTTCGCGTTGTTGCAATCGCGCTTGCCGTTTACGCTGTCAACCAATCAGGTTGAAATCTCACCAATTCACCAGCCAACGTTGCTCGACGGTACCCTGGATCAGCTTCAACAGGCGCGCATTCGTCCGATGGCCTGGTCTTGTTTAGGCGGTGGACGTCTGTTTAATGATGACGAATTCCAGCCGCTACGCGATGAGCTGGCGCAGGTGGCCAATGAGCTGAATGCCGGTAGCATTGAACAGGTGGTGTATGCGTGGATTATGCGTCTGCCATCGCAGCCTTTACCGATTATCGGCTCCGGTAAAATTGAACGCGTTCGTTCGGCGATTGTCGCGCAATCTCTCGATATGACGCGTCAGCAGTGGTTCCGCATTCGTAAAGCCGCGCTAGGTTACGACGTTCCGTAAAAATAAAAAGGCAGACGGTTATCCTCGCCTGCCTCTCTTCTCTTACGCTGTTTGCTCGGTTAGCGTACCGGGCGTCGGCGCCGTTTCAAGCTGCGAAAGTGAACAGTAAAGCCGCCACAGAATCGAAGCCAGCTCACGGGCAGCCGGTTGATGGTGGTGCGAGAGTGAGTCGCAAATTCGCTGTAATTCCTGCAAAGTGGCAGCCAATGGACGTTGTTGCACCCCACGTTCACTCATCACATCCCGCAGCAGACTAATAGACATATCACGTACCTGCGAAAGCGGATCCGAGCGTGCTTCCCAACTGCGTAATTGCCACACCACGTGCGAACAGTTCAGCAACACGACTCCCCAGCGTAATAACCAGCGGCGCGCCGGTTCATCCTGGCTGCTGCTTAATTGGCTAACATGATGATAAACGAGGGATTCAAAGTCATGCTCGCTGTTGTCGGGATGGCGACTCAACTGGTCAACAAAGTGACGCCGTAACGCTCTGATATGCCGACGACTCTTACGTGCATCTGAACCCGGTGTTAGCACGGCAAAAGCCAGCCAGGCCAGTCCGACGCCGATAATTTTCGCCAGATTATCATTGAGAAAATCGGCAAAGTTATAGACTGGCGGATTGGTGACGGCGATAAACGACCCCATAAAGACAATGAGCGATCCCCACAGCCTGGCTTGTTTAGGGATTTGTAGCTTCAGCAACTGCATCGTCAACAGTAGCGGGAACAAGAACAGCATAAATTGCCACAGGTCGCTTATCTGCACCATCAGACCAAATTTGACGCCAAAGCTGAAAATGGAGAGCAGTACCAACGTGCGAAGCAATAAGGTTAATGAACTGTAGGGGGACGGTACGTTGGAGTACAACACGCAGCAGATTGCCGCCAGCGTTAATGCCGCCGCGGCTGATTCCCATTGGGTGCTAATACTTAAAGCGCCAACGCTAACTAAAGCAAAGAACGTTCGGATACCGCTCCAGGCGGCTTCTGCATGATCCGTGTGTCGCATCAGCGCGGGAGCCGCAGGAACGGAAAATTCGGTAACCACAGAGGCGTTTTCCAGCCGATGCAGCCAGTGGCTGGTGGTGAGATACAGTCGGCAGAAGTAGCGCAGACGGTGCCAGAAGGCGTGGTGGCGGTAGTTTTGCGGATCCGTGGGAGCCAGTGGCGCAATGATACGGGCGACCGTATAGGCATCACAGTTGGGCTGCGCCAGCGCCTGCAGTAATTGTTCGAGCACCGGACGAATTGTGGGTGGCGCGTCGGGCCAGTTCATCATCAGACGGCGGAGGCTGGAGATAACGCTGGTCAGGCGTAGCTGCTGATGAAGCAGGTAGTTGAGCAGCGTATTCTGTCGGCGAAGCCGATAGTGGCTCCAGAACGCCTGAATGCGTAGTAGGTTCATGGTCAGAATCTGGCTGATAACGCTCTGATGTGCTGAACGAATAGCGTCGGTCGTGACCGGTTGCCACAGCATGCTGGCGTGCTCCAGCAGGCGGGCGTGCATATTTTTCAGTGCCGTTAGTAGGGTGCTGCCGTCAGAGGTGCTGGGCAGGATCATCATCATCAACCCACCGCACAGAATGCCGACAATGACTTCGCAAACGCGCGCTTGGGCAATTTCCCAAAGCTTAGTGGCGTCGACCACATTGATAATTGGGAAGGCGATGATAGCGCATGTGTAGCCCGCTAACTGAAATGCATAGGCGACGTTGTTGGTGTACATCGCGCAGGCCCAGGTGCAGAAGGCCAGCCAACCCGACATCGCGAACAGAAAAAACCAAGGGTCGGTTAAGGTGTGTCCGGCAATAAGAATTGCGGCGCCGGCGCCCAATAAGCTCCCGGCAATGCGGCCGAGGCTTTTACTGATAACGCCGCCTACGGTGGGAAAACTGACGACCGCTGCCGAGGTCATCGCCCAGTAGGGCTCATCAAGATCCAGCCAGTAGGCGATGCTCAGTGCCAGGCACATGGCGATAGTATTACGCAGCGCATAGCGCCACTGCGGAGACGTTGCTTTGACCCAAGGCAATGAGGCCCACGTCAATGCGGGAGAGATCATTGTGTTTTACCGACGATAGACACAGTGCAGGTCGTACCGGCAACCAACAACGTGTCTGCCGGAACGGATTTAAACTGAATACGCACAGGAACGCGCTGCGCCAGACGAACCCAGGGAATGGTGGGTTTGATATCGGCCACTAACGAACCGTCAGCCGTCAGGCTTTGGTCGTGGATTGCCCGACCAATACTGGATACGTGACCCTGTAACTTTTTGTTGTCGCTGTATAACACAATATCCGCGCGATCCCCTTCGCGGATATGGCGCAGCTTGGTTTCTTCAAAATATCCCACGACATAAAATGAATGGCTGTCGATCAGTGCGAAAACCGGGTGACCCATGGCGGCGTAGTTGCCCACGCGGGTGGTCAGGTTGGTCACCCAGCCGTCAACGGGTGCTTTGACATCGGTTTGTGAAAGCTGCCAGTGGGCGTGCGCGCGCTCGGCTTTGGCTGCGTCAGCGTTAGCCAGAGCCACTTTTAACGCCATACTGGAGGCCTCACGATCTTCAGCGGAGATAGCATTCGCGGACAGGCCGCGACGACGCGCGGCTTCATTGCTGGCCCGGGACAGTTCGGACTGCGCTTTCGCCAGTTTTGCGTCGGCGTTCATAAGCGCAATTTTCCACGGCGTGGGATCAATGGTGAACAAAGTCTCACCCGCTTTCACGAACTGGTTATCTTTGACGTTGAGACTGAGGATGCTGCCGGAAACCTGCGGTGTAACATCGACCTGCTCGGCGCGAATTTTACCGTCACGGGTCCACGGCGACTGCATGTAGTAGTTCCAGACGAACCAAACTGCGAGGATCGCGATGGCAGCAATTAACAGCGTGGAGAAATATTTAAGCTTTTTCATTGAATGACGTTACCACCAGACCAGAATCATCAGCGCAAGGCAGACGGAAAGGGCAAAAAAGGAGAGATCCATTAACAGCGGATGCCAGATATCACCGGCATACATCCAGTCACGCAAGATTCGGTGGATAAGCAACCATAACAAGAAGCCGAGAAGGACTGCTTTGAATAGAGGTGGAAAATAAATTGATGCGCCCACGACGAGATCTTGTAGCGGCAGTCCGGGAATGTAGAAATTCGACTTCACAAGCAAAAATCCTTTGCAATTATGACGTTATAGTTCGCCATGGTGTCTTGTTTTGAAATAAATAAACATCATTTGTAACAGTGTAATCCATGAAGCGGTTTTACGTGCACGTGGCAATTCATTTGTTTTGCTAATTTAAATACTGCACACTATTCTAAAATCAGCATAATAACTTAGCAAGCTAATTATAAGGAGATGAAATTGGAATCGCCATTAGGTTCTGATCTGGCACGGTTGGTGCGCATTTGGCGTGCTCTGATTGACCATCGCCTAAAACCTCTGGAACTGACGCAAACGCACTGGGTGACGCTGCATAATATTCATCAGCTACCACCCGATCAATCGCAAATCCAACTGGCTAAAGCGATCGGCATTGAGCAGCCGTCACTGGTTCGTACATTGGACCAATTGGAAGAGAAGGGCCTGATTTCTCGCCAGACCTGTGCGAATGACCGTCGTGCCAAACGTATTAAGTTAACGGAGAAAGCGGAGCCCCTGATTCAAGAGATGGAAGCGGTGATTAGCCACACGCGTGGTGATATCCTGGCGGGCATTTCTGCTGAGGAGTTGGGGCTGTTGACCTCGCTTATCCGTAAACTGGAACAAAACATCATCGAGTTACAATCACGCGATTGATAACCCCAAAAAACCCGCGAAGTTCGCGGGTTTTTTTATTTCTTATTCCCAGATAACGACCCGGTTTCGACCTGCTGCTTTCGCGCGGTACATTGCTTCATCCGCTCGGCGTACACACTCTTCAACCGGTATCGACAGATCAATTGCGGTAAACACACCCATACTGATGGTTATTGACTCCGGTAACCGACTTTGGCTGCTCTCAGTATCGTGCTGGCTAATTGCCAGTCGGATACGTTCAGCCACAGACTGTGCGACATCAGCCGAGGTGTTCACCAGCAGAAGCGCAAATTCTTCCCCACCAATGCGTGCGGCAATGTCGTTCTGACGGACGGAATCCTGGAGCACTTTGGCGACAAACTGAATCACCTTATCGCCCTGTAGGTGCCCGTACTTATCGTTGATACGCTTAAAATGGTCAAGATCGCTGACGATAACCGAAACCGGATGACCGTTCGCAATAGACGGCTGCAAAGCGGTGAATGAGTCATAGAAATAGCTACGATTGTACAGTCGTGTTAATGGATCACGGATAGAATTTTGGTATGAGTTCAGGTATTTGGTGTTGGACTGACGGTACAGTGTGAACACATCACAGAACAGAACAAAGATAAGGAACAGTGTTGAAATGGTTTCAAACAGGCGAGCCTGATACCAGCTGTAGCTGGCGGTGTCCTGGCCTGTCATCAGCACGAATAGCGTAAATATATAGCAGGAGCAAAAGAAAGCCCCGCTATACCAAAAGATATTGCGTAATTGCGTGATAACTAAAATGATCAGCAGCGCCAGTATCCATATGCCAATTAAGGACCAGTTGATAACCGTTATCCAAATATTAGAATATTTAAAGGTATTATTATCAATGAAGTCTACGCTTAATAGGGGATTGTTACTCGAGTATAGCCAAGCTAGCCACATAGTTGAGAGACTAAATAGGATAATGGCACTAATGATTATAAAATGGATTTTTCGAGTATGCATGGATTTTGTTTTAAAGGCATACAGAATAACCGAAGTAATAAAAAGGACCGCCATCAGGATATTACGGAATGAGAAAAATATCAGCGCGTCATTATAATTGGTGATATTTAAGCCACCGCATAAAAACCAGTCAGGATAGCTTTTTAACGTACCAAGCATGAGCAAGGCTGAAGAGGCGAAGGCCAGCGCTATCGGCACCAGATACAGACGGCTTTTGTCACAGGAATATTTCATGACCATAAAGACGGCGATCATGGTATGAAAGACCATCAGAAAAATAGTCAGCGTTGGAAATAGAATAGGCGCAATAGCCGGAACATGTTTGATGACGACATTAGAAAAATGATTGAGTAACAATGTACCAATAAGCGTAATGGTCAGATAAATCAAAAATCGTTGTAATGGGAATTTTAAAAGCATAGATGTGTCCTTTTACGCTAAACGCTTCAATTCTGGGCTTCCTGGCCCTCTATGGCTTTAGTTTACTTGATTAGTCGTAAAGAAATATTGTCCGGGCGCAAATAATAGATTAGCCAAATGCCAATATTATATTCATGTGGTGAATATTAAAATAAGAGGAGAGTGATGGGAGTGAAGGCGAGAATACGTGGCCAAAAAGGCCACGTATTCAGTAAATTTTAACGTGGTGAAACGGTAACCTGGCGGCCGTTGCTTGCCATGACGACGCGTTGGCCAGCAGAGAAACGGGTATCCCCCTGTTTCTGCACAACCATGATGGTGTTACCGTCATCTTTGCGGATTTCCAGCTCAACACCCTGGGTCTTGTTCATCGCACCCTGAACGCCTTGACCAGCTACGCCGCCAGCTACAGCACCTGCAGCGGTTGCCAGTGAACGACCGGTGCCACCACCGACGGTATTCCCGAGGAAGCCACCCAGTACCGCACCGCCAATAGCACCAATCACGTTACTTTCATCGCCGCCCTGAATCTGAACAGGACGTACATGGACGATTGTACCGTAGGTCACGTTCTGGACCTGTTTCGCCTCGGATGCCGAGTAAACATCGCCAGACAGGCCGCTGTTGCCGGCACACCCGGCCAGGGATAAACCAATCATTGAAACAGCCAATACACGTAACATCATTATGAATCTCCAGTTCACGAGAATTGCTCTTATGAGCATCCATACTGAACAATTATATGGTATTTGGTCGAAGCGGTCATATACTCCGCATTTATTATTAACGAGAATAATCTATGCAGGCTTAACCAACGCTAAACGTGTCATCAACTCTCCTGGGGCATTGGTCCAAATGTCAGCCTTGTTGTTAAAAAATATTATTAGTCAATGGCATTACATGTCGCTTTATGTTGGAGTGTTGACTTTGCATAGTTGACTAAGGACAGCGTATGAAATCCGGGCGATACATTGGCGTCATGTCGGGAACCAGCCTTGACGGTGTGGATGTGGTGCTTGCCGCGATAGATGAAAGCCGCGTCGCGCAGCTCGCCAGCATGTCCTGGCCCATTCCTATAGCGCTTAAAGAGGCCGTACTGGCTATCTGTCAGGGACAACCGCTCACACTCTCACAGCTCGGGCAACTGGATAATCGACTGGGTAACCTATTTGCCGATGCCATTCTTGCGTTAATGGAACGGGAACATCTCAAGGCGCAGGATATTGTAGCGATTGGCTGTCACGGACAAACCGTCTGGCATGAGCCGAAAGGTGATGCACCGCATACGATGCAAATTGGCGACAACAATATTATTGCCGCGCGGACTGGCGTTAGCGTGGTCGGTGATTTCCGTCGTCGCGATATGGCGCTTGGCGGGCAGGGCGCACCGCTGGTTCCGGCATTTCATCAGGCATTGCTCATGCACCCTATCGAGCGGCGGATGATCCTCAATATTGGTGGCATCGCTAACCTCTCATTATTGGTGCCCGGTCAGCCGGTACGCGGGTTCGATACAGGCCCTGGTAATATGCTGATGGATGCCTGGATCTGGCGAAACCTCGGTAAGCCGTATGATAAAGATGCCGAGTGGGCAAACGACGGTAAGGTTATCCTGCCGTTATTACAGGATATGCTGAGTGACCCCTATTTTGCGGCACCCGCGCCAAAAAGTACCGGACGTGAATACTTTAATTATGCCTGGCTGGCACAGTTCCTTACCCGTTATCCGGGGCTGCGTCCGCAAGATGTGCAGACCACTTTAACAGAGTTGACGGCAGTGACTATCAGCGAGCAGGTGATGTTGAGCGGCGGCTGCGATCGTCTTCTGGTGTGCGGAGGCGGAAGCCGTAATCCATTGGTGATGGCGCGTCTTGCCGGGTTGTTAGCGGGCACAGAAGTGGCAGCGACCGACGAATACGGTATTAGCGGTGACGACATGGAAGCACTCGCCTTTGCCTGGCTGGCGTGGCGAACCGTGGCCGGATTACCGGGTAATTTACCGTCAGTGACAGGGGCATCGGAAGCCAGCGTACTGGGTGCCATTTTCCCGGCAAACCCTCAGAATAATAAGAGTTAACTGAAATCATCTTTTACAGCGGGCCTGTAGACTTAACCAAAAGAGGAGTGTGAAATAGCTCCATGACCTGGAAAGTCGTAAGGCCCAAAAAATGAAAAAAATACTGATCGCTGTAGTCCCTTTGATGCTGGCCGGGTGTAGCACCTACAACCAGTTTATGGAACGTATGCAAACCGATACCCTCGAGTATCAGTGTGAAGAAAAGCCCCTGACGGTACATTTGAATAATCCTCGCCAGCAGGTGGGCTTTATTTATGATAATAAACAGCTGAATCTGATTCAGGGTGTTTCCGCTTCCGGCGCACGCTATACCGATGGCATCTATGTATTTTGGTCGAAAGGCAATGAGGCCACCGTCTACAAACGCGACCATATTGTTTTGAATAACTGTCAGTTACAAAACCCTAAGCGTTGAGATTTTCACACGGGCGGCGCACAATAACGCCACCTACTGACTACCTTCAAAAACGCCATGTCTGATAACGACGATCTGCAGCAAATCGCGCATCTGCGCCGAGAGTACACCCGTGGCGGCCTGCGTCGCCACGATCTTCCCGCCGAACCTCTGCCGCTTTTTGAACGCTGGCTTGCCCAAGCCTGTGAAGCTAGATTAGCTGACCCAACGGCAATGGTTGTGGCCACGGTTGATGAAAACGGTCAGCCATACCAGCGTATTGTCTTGCTCAAACATTATGATGAGAAAGGTTTGGTGTTCTACACCAACCTCGGTAGCCGCAAGGCGCATCAGCTTGAACAAAATCCGCAAATCAGCCTGCTGTTTCCCTGGCATATGCTGGACAGGCAGGTGATGGTGATTGGTAAAGCAGAACGTCTTTCGACCCTTGAAGTGATGAAATATTTCCACAGCCGTCCTCGCGACAGCCAGATCGGTGCCTGGGTTTCCAAACAATCCAGCCGCATTTCTGCCCGTGGGATCCTCGAAAGCAAATTCCTCGAACTGAAACAGAAATTCCAGCAAGGTGATGTGCCGCTGCCGAGTTTCTGGGGCGGTTTTCGCGTCACCGTGGAACAGATGGAATTCTGGCAGGGCGGTGAACACCGTCTACACGATCGTTTTTTGTACCAACGTGAAGCCGACGCCTGGAAAATCGACCGACTGGCGCCATAAAGGACTAAATTTGTTGTTTTAAGCGCTAGCGCTGAGTGCGCCAGCGCTTTATTCTATATAGCTTTCGCGTCTGGCGAAAAGTCGTGTACCGGCAAAGGTGCAGTCGGATAGAGATGGAGAATTTGATGGCAAGCAGTAACTTGATTAAACAACTGCAAGAGCGGGGGCTAGTCGCCCAGGTAACGGACGAGGTAGCGTTAGCAGAGAGACTGGCGCAAGGCCCGATCGCGCTCTATTGCGGCTTCGATCCTACCGCTGACAGCTTGCATTTGGGGCATCTTGTTCCTTTGTTATGCCTGAAACGCTTCCAGGAGGCAGGGCATAAACCTGTGGCACTGGTTGGCGGTGCAACGGGTCTGATTGGCGACCCTAGCTTTAAAGCCGCCGAGCGTAAACTGAACACCGAAGATACCGTGCAGGAATGGGTCGCAAAAATCCGTAAACAGGTTGCACCGTTCCTCGACTTCGACTGTGGCGACAACTCGGCCATTGCCGCGAATAACTATGACTGGTTTGGCGGCATGAATGTGCTGACTTTCCTGCGTGATATCGGCAAGCATTTCTCTGTTAACCAGATGATCAACAAAGAAGCGGTGAAGCAGCGTTTGAACCGTGATGATCAGGGGATCTCATTTACCGAGTTTTCCTACAACCTGTTACAGGGTTATGATTTTGCTTGCCTGAACGAGCTGCACGGCGTGGCGCTGCAGATTGGCGGTTCTGACCAGTGGGGCAACATCACCTCAGGTATCGACCTGACCCGTCGCCTGCATCAAAACCAGGTCTTCGGTCTGACCGTTCCGCTGATCACCAAAGCTGACGGCACCAAATTCGGTAAAACTGAAGGTGGCGCGGTGTGGCTCGATCCGAAGAAAACCAGCCCGTACAAATTCTACCAGTTCTGGATTAACACCGCTGACGCTGATGTTTACCGCTTCCTGAAGTTCTTCACCTTTATGGACATTGCCGAGATCAATGCACTGGAAGAAGAAGACAAAACTAGCGGCAAAGCGCCTCGCGCCCAGTATGTTCTGGCTGAAACGGTGACCCGTCTGGTGCACGGTGAAGAAGGTCTGGTGGCGGCAAAACGCATTACCGACAGCCTGTTTAGTGGTTCTCTTAACGCACTTAGCGAAGCGGACTTCGAACAGCTGGCGCAAGATGGTGTGCCAATGGTTGAGATGGAAAAAGGTGCTGATCTGATGCAGGCGCTGGTGGACTCCGAGCTTCAGCCATCCCGTGGTCAGGCACGCAAAACTATCGCGTCTAACGCGGTGACCATCAACGGCGAAAAGCAAGCTGACCCAGAATACGTCTTTAACGAGAATGACATTCTGTTCGGTCGCTACACGTTGCTTCGTCGTGGTAAGAAAAATTACTGTTTGATCTGCTGGAAGTAATCTTCCAAAACAGGGGGGCGTGGGAAACTACGCCCCCTTCTTTTTTGTCGTCTGAGTAGAACGAATGAACAATATCCTCGCCATTCAATCCCACGTTGTTTTCGGTCATGCGGGCAACAGTGCCGCTGAGTTTCCTATGCGTCGTCTTGGCGCGAATGTTTGGCCCTTAAATACCGTACAATTCTCAAATCATACGCAGTACGGGAAGTGGACGGGTTGTGTGATGCCGCCAGCGCACCTGACGGAGATCGTACAGGGTATTGCGGAAATAGACCAGTTATCGCGTTGTAGCGCCGTACTGAGTGGTTATCTGGGCTCGGCTGAACAGGGTGAGCATATTCTCGGTATTGTTCGTCAGGTGAAAGCGGCGAACCCACAGGCGAAGTATTTCTGCGATCCGGTCATGGGTCATCCGGAAAAGGGCTGTATCGTTGCTCCAGGCGTAGCGGAATTTCACAAGCGCTATGCGCTGCCGGCAAGCGACATTATTGCCCCGAATCTGATTGAGCTGGAAATGCTCTCTGACCGCCAGATTAACGATGTGGCGGGTGCCGTTGACGCTGCCCGCGAACTTATTGCGCTTGGCCCGGAAATTGTGTTGGTTAAACATCTGGCGCGTGCGGGTTATAGCCTGGACCGTTTTGAAATGCTGTTGGTGACGGCCGATGAAGCCTGGCATATCAGCCGCCCGCTGATTGATTTTGGCGCACGACATCCGGTTGGTGTGGGCGATGTGACTAGCGGTTTGTTGTTGGTGAAGCTGCTGCAAGGCGCGACCCTACGTGATGCGCTAGAGCATGTGACCGCTGCGGTTTACGAAATTATGGTCACGACAAAAGAGATGGGCGAGTACGAGTTGCAGGTCGTTGCCGCACAGGATCGTATTGCGAAGCCGGTGCATGTATTTAGCGCAACATTGTTATAATTAACCTGCGCTTCCCGTCGTCGCATTCGCTCGGACGGAACAGGCGGCGAACCACCCCCGAGAGCGGCGTAAACACCTTGCCCGGGCTACATAAAATTGTAGCCCGGGCCCGAGCGCAGCGACGCCGGGGAATCACGAATCTGCGGCTATTTCAGGCCTTCAGCCGCGAGAGCTGCCGCGACGGCAGGACGCGCTGCAACACGAGCCATATAGTCCGCTATATGCTTATATCCCGCCATATCCAGCTTCACAGCAAATGCCCAGCGTAGCACGGTAAACAGGTACGCATCCGCAATGGTGAAGCGTGAGCCGCTAATCCACTCGGCGTTTGCCAGAGACTCATCAATAAAGGCCAGCTTCTTATCTAAAAGAGCCCGCACCGTGGGTTTGTACTCTTCCGGCGTGTCCGGGCGGAACAATGGCGTAAAGCCTTTGTGCAGTTCGGTGGCGATAAAATTCAGCCATTCAAGAGTCTTATAGCGGTTGATGCTGCCTACCGGTGCCAGCAACTGACGATCGGCTACGCCATCCGCGAGATATTGCATGATAGCCACGCCTTCGGTCAGCAGCGTGTTATCGTCCAGCAACAGTGCAGGAACCTGGCCTTTCGGATTCACCTTCAGAAAGTCGTCACCGTTTTCCATACGTTTTTGCATCAGGTCGACGCCAATCAGCGAAAAATCCTTTCCGCTTTCCCGTAAGGTGATGTGCGATGCCAGGGAACACGCGCCGGGTTTGTAGAACAATTTCATGGGTAACTCCTTCAGACTTTGATTATTTTTGTGGTCCATCAGCAGAAGGGCGGCTGGGGGATATCAACGTATGTTAGTGCCTGCGCCAATAAAAAAAAAGCCGCTAACAGAAGTTAGCGGCCCAAAAATTTATGTTTCCCGATGACATTACACGGAGGCGGCTTTACCGTCCGCAGCAGGTGTAGGATCGTCCTGCGTCATGCGGTTTAGTTTTGGTGCAGTCAACAACATCAGCACCGCGACAACGGCAGTGGCGACACCAATCTGCATGAATACGCGGCTATAGACTTCCAGAGACATCACCGGATCGGTGACGTTTTCCGGTACCGCCATCATACCCGCGACATAACCACCAATGAGGTTTGCGCCTGCGGTAGTCAGGAACCAGCTACCCATGATGAAGCCCATCAGGCGCTGTGGAACCAATTGAGCCACCATCGCCAGACCCAAGCCGGAGATCATAAGTTCACCAATACTCTGCAGAGCGTAGCAGATGATAAGCCAGTTCACGGAGACGATACCTGCATCAGTCGCGAATTTTGCGCCCAGCGGCAGCACCAGGAATGCACCGGAGCACAACACCATACCGGCAGCAAACTTGGTTGGCATTGGCAGCGTGTCGCCCATCTTGTTGTAGATTGCGGCTAAAATCGGGCTACCGATGATAATCCAGAATGGGTTCAGCGCCTGATACTGTTCAGGCTCGAACGCGATACCCAGGATAGAGTGCTCAACGTTACGAATGGCGAAGAAGTTCAGCGATGTTGGCATCTGGCTGTACAGCACGAAGAAGATAATCGCTTCCAGCATCAGAATGAAGGCAACAATCATCTTACGACGAGCCGCACCCTGCATTGCAAACGCTTCTTTACCGAAGATAAAGACGATACCCAGGGCAATAACGCCCAGAACCATACGTGCGACGTCCTGGTGGTGCAGCAGCCAGGTCGCGATAACGACCAGGATAACGACACCGATGATGGTCAGCAGCAGGTTACGGAAATTGATCGGCTCGAAGTCAGGTTTTGAACCGTACTGTTTAACCCAACGCTGGCAGAAAGCGAAGTTCACAACGGTAATCAACATCCCTACAACGCTCAGCGCAAACGCAACGCTCCAGCCGTATTTTGCGGCGAGCCATGGTGTTGCTAGCATAGAGAAGAACGAACCAATGTTGACGGACATATAGTACATGGTAAATGCACCGTCCAGACGCGGGTCGTCTTTGGAATAGCAGGTCGAGAGCAGGGAAGACGGGTTAGCTTTGAACAGACCGTTACCCACGGCGATAGTCGCCATACCCATATAAACGATAGCGGCGTCGTGACCAGACCAGGCGACCAGCGCATAACCGATTGCCAGTACAACGGCACCCAGCATAATCACACGTTTCGTACCCAGCACTTTATCGCCCAGCCAGCCGCCGATAGCGACCAGGCCGTAAACTAATGCACTGAAGGAAGAGAACAGGGTGATGGAATCTGCTTCAGACATCCCCAGCTGTTTAACCAGGTAAACGGCCATAATGCCTTGCAGGCCGTAGAAGCCAAAACGTTCCCATAACTCGATAGAGAAGATGAGATAGAACGCTTTAGGTTGTTTGAAGGCGTTTAAACTTACGCTTTCTGTTGGTTTATTGTTTGCAGTAGACACATATACCTCTTATTTACATCCCATCTTAATGGGGGGTGTACTGGGTGGAGTGCTCGTTTTGGCATCCACCTTATAGTTATTCTGGAGGGAAACGGGAAGTAATGTTCACTATCCTGCGCTTTCAGACAAGTGCTTTGTAATACTCCGTTACAAATAAAAAGACTGGTACAATCGACCAGCATTCTAATTGTTATTTAGCGTTAAATTTCATGCTTTAAAAATTGACGGTTTTTTATTCTAAAAAATGGGGGCGAAAAGGGCGCTGTAACCATATCTTCTGCTAATCTCGCTTATATGTAGTGATATAGGCTGGATTCTGAAAAATTGCTGGATGATCATCTTGTGCTGTGGTGGCGTTTCATTGTAATGGTGTCGGTGATTTGACCGTAAAGAAACATAAATGCAACATTGTGTTACTTTCATGATCTTGTCAGCGATTGTATAGAAATTTTCGCGTGCGATGACATGTTTAACCTATATAAACGTTATATAGGCGTGATAAATGCCAAATACTGAATAATTATATGGGATTTAAGAGGGCTTAAGCATTGATGGCGTGGCGGTGAGCGACTTGCCACACCGCAAATCATAGTCTATATGTCGACCTTCTCTTTGAATTCACAAAGATCTTCGATAATGCATGACCCGCAGCGAGGCTTACGTGCGATGCAGGTGTAGCGTCCATGCAGAATCAGCCAATGGTGACAGTCCACCTTAAATTCAGCGGGTACCACCTTCAGCAGCTTCTCTTCAACCTGCTCGACGTTCTTGCCGGGGGCGAAATTTGTGCGATTGCAAACGCGGAAGATATGGGTATCGACGGCAATGGTCGGCCAGCCGAACGCGGTATTAAGCACCACGTTGGCGGTTTTGCGGCCCACGCCAGGAAGTGCTTCCAGTGCCGCACGGTCTTCTGGTACTTCACCGCCATGCAGGTCAAGCAACAGGCGGCAGGTTTTGATGACGTTCTCAGCCTTGCCGTTAAACAGGCCAATGGTCTTGATGTAATTTTTAACCCCATCCACGCCCAGATCCAGCATCGACTGTGGCGTATTCGCCACCGGATAGAGTTTCGCCGTCGCCTTATTGACGCTTACGTCGGTGGCTTGCGCTGAAAGCAGGACGGCAATCAACAGCTCAAACGGAGAGGTGAAATTTAGCTCCGTCGTGGGATGCGGATTGTTATCACGCAGACGGGTTAAAATTTCCAGACGTTTTTGTTTATTCATTACGCTTTCTCTGCCGTATCAACGCCGACGTTTTCCGCAGCCACCGCCTGAGCACGGTGCTGTTTCGTGCGTTCATCAATCAGATACTTGATGGCCAGCAGCATGCCAAGGCCGATAAAAGCGCCCGGTGGCAGCATCGCCAACAGGAACGGGGTATCGGTATGGAAAAGTTCGATACGCAGCGATTTCGCCCAACTTCCGAGTAAACCGTCGGCTCCATCGAACAACGTTCCGTTGCCTAATAATTCGCGGATAGAACCCAGGACGAACATGGTGCAGGTTGCCCCCATGCCGATAGCAAAGCCGTCCAGCGCTGAGAACGCTGGGCCTTTTTGGGCGGCAAACGCTTCAGCACGTCCGACGACGATGCAGTTGGTCACGATAAGCGGAATAAAGATCCCAAGTGATTGATAAAGCCCGAATGCGTAAGCGTTAATCAGCATCTGTACGGCGCTGACCACCGAGGCGATGATCATCACGTAAATCGGGATTCGGATCTCCGCAGGTGTCCAGCGGCGCAAACTTGAGATTGCTAGGTTGGTTAGCGTCAGTACCAGCGTGGTGGCCAATCCTAGCCCCAGGGCGTTGGTGGCGGTGGAGGTTACCGCTAATAGCGGGCACATCCCTAACAGCTGTACCAGCGCCGAGTTATTTTTCCAGAGTCCCTGGACAATAACCTCTTTTACCTCGCTCATGATTTACTCTCCACAGGCTTGCAGTTGTGAAAGTTGATTTGGCAACGTTTCGGCATACAGTCCGGCACGCTTAACGGCGTTAACCACCGCGCGCGGGGTAATTGTGGCGCCCGTAAACTGGTCAAACTGACCGCCGTCTTTTTTAACTGCCCACTGGCTATCATTTGCGTCACTAATTTTCTTACCCGCAAAGAAGGTTATCCAGTCCGACAAACGAAGTTCGATTTTATCACCCAGACCGGGTGTTTCATGGTGTTCGGTCACGCGGGTTCCGAGCACGGTGCCAGTGAAATCGGCACCGACCAAAAGCTGAATGGCACCAGAGTAGCCGTCGGGTGCGGTGGCTTCCAGTACGGCGGCAACGGGTTTATCGTCCATCCGGGCGATATATACCTTGTGTGGGCCTTTACCCAACTCAGGGGCGTTGACCACAAAACAGCTTTTCAGCAGTGCATTATTATAGCTGTCAGCGGGGATAACCTGCTGGAACAGCGCATTTTGTTGCTTTTCCGCCTGCTCGTCGATGGTGTGCTTTGTTAACTGGTTAATTGCCGCTGTCAGCCCGGTTGAGCCTGCGGCAAACAGCGCCAGCGTGACACCGTGTTTACGCATGGTTTGTAGCATGCTCGCTCCTTAGCGGTGTCCGTATGCGCGTGGGCGCGTGTAGTAATCAATCAGCGGCACAGTGATATTTGCCAGCAAAACGGCAAATGCCACGCCATCCGGATAGCCGCCAAAGCTACGAATCAGCCAGACCAGCAGGCCAGCCAGAGCGCCGAAAATCAGGCGTCCGCGATTGGTCGTCGAGGCGGTGACGGGATCGGTAAGAATAAAGAACGCCCCGAGCATCGTTGCGCCGGACAAGAGATGCATCTGTGGTGACGCGACGTTTTCCGGGTGCAGCAGCCAACCCAGCGTTGAACACACGGCAAGACTTATCAGGAAGCTAACGGGGATATGCCAGCGGATGGCTTTTTGCCAAAGCAGGAACAGTCCGCCAACTAAATAGGCGATATTGACCCACTGCCAGCCGATTCCCGCCAGTGCGCCGTGGTAGATACTGGCGCTGAGAATATTGTCGACCGACTGCCCGGCGTGGCGCGAGGTTTTAAAAGTATCAAGCGGCGTAGCCTGGCTGATGCCATCGATCCCTAGCTTCAGCGCATTCATGTCCGGACCCGCAGCGGTGTGGCCGGTGAAAATCATTTGCACCGCATCCATCAATCCCGGAGTGGTCGCGGCGATATCGTGCGGTGGCAGCCATGATGTCATTTGTACCGGGAAAGAGATAAGCAAGACGACATAACCAATCATCGCTGGGTTGAATGGGTTGTGACCCAAACCGCCGTACAATTGTTTCGCAATGATCACCGCGAAAACGGTGCCGAGCACCACCATCCACCAAGGGGCAAACGGCGGAATACTGATAGCCAGCAGCAAACCGGTCAGCAGGGCGGAATTATCCGCGAGCGTCTGCCTGACGTTCTGTTTACGCAGGCGGAGCACCAGAGACTCGGCAAGACAGGCGGTCACAATGGCCAGAATAAGCTGAATAAAGGTTCCCCAGCCGAAAAACCAGCTCTGTACCAGGATACCTGGCAGGGCGGCAATCACCACCAACATCATGATACGTGAAGTTTGGCGGTGGTTGTGGGTGTAAGGGGAACTTGCGATTTTGAAAACCATTTAATCCTCGTTAACGGCCTGAGCGGCTTTCCTGGCTTGAGCACGGGCAATCGCCGCCGCGACGGCCGCTTTGCGTGGGGCGTCGTTGGCGGCAGGTTCATTGATATCTTGCGGTACCGATTTACGTGCCTTAGCGCGAGCGATAGCGGCTTCGACGGCGGCTTTGCGCGGGTCGATGGTTTCCACTTCCACTGGCGAGACCTCTGACGAAGACTGTTCAGCTTTACGCGCTTTAGCGCGAGCGATAGCAGCTTCGACGGCGGCTTTACGCGGGTCGATAGTTTCCATGTCGGTAGACGCAACCTCTGGCGAAGACTGTTCTGCTTTACGCGCTTTAGCGCGAGCGATAGCGGCTTCGACGGCGGCTTTACGCGGGTCGATGGTTTCCACGTCGGTAGACGCAACCTCTGACGAAGACTGTTCAGCTTTACGCGCCTTAGCGCGAGCGATAGCGGCCTCGACAGCCGCTTTACGGGGATCAGTACCGCTTTCGGCCGGTTGCTGTTTTTCTGCCTGCGCGGCACGAGCCTGGGCTTTGCGGGCCTCACGCGCCGCGGCAACCGCGCTGTTATCCGGGCGTGCGCCAGATTGAATGACAATCGGCTGTGTCGCCTGCTGCTGTTTATCCTTCACGCGCGCCAGGGCGGCATGAATCGCATCTTGATCTTTCGCCGCAGGTTGAACCGCAGCCTTCTTATGCCGCTCTTCTCGCGCCGCTTTCTCACGCTCAAGGCGCAGTTGACGAGCCTCGAAACGCGCTTTGGCTTCAGTTGCCCGCTGTTCTTCGAGGCGAATTTCGTGAATCTCGGCTTTCTCTTCGCGGAAATACTGCACCAGCGGAATGCTGCTTGGACATACCCACGCGCAGGCGCCGCATTCAATGCAGTCGGCGAGATTATGCGCCGTGGCTTTGTCGTGCTGTTGGCCTTTACTAAACCAGTACAACTGCTGAGGCAGAAGATCGGCTGGGCAGGCATCGGCGCAGGCGCTACAGCGAATGCACCCTTTTTCCTCTTCAGGCTCGCCCATTTCTGATAGTGACGGTGCCAGCAGACAGTTGGTGATTTTAACCACCGGTACGTACAGCCAGGGCAGGGTGAAGCCCATTAATGGACCGCCCATAATCACCATCTGTTCACTGGATGGACAAAAATCAGCCTGCGTTAACAGGTGCTGTACCGGTGTGCCAAGACGCGCCCAGACATTTCCCGGCTGGCCGATGGATTCGCCTGTCAGGGTGACGACGCGCTCGGTTAGCGGTTCGCCGTCGACGATTGCTCGTTTCACCGCATAAGCTGTACCCACGTTTTGCATGAGGACGCCGATATCCGATGAACGTCCGCCATGCGGAACCTGTTTACCGGTAAGTATTTGCGTCAGCTGTTTTGCGCCGCCGGACGGATATTTCGTTGGAATAACGCGCAGGTGAATATTATGGCAGCCTGCCAGTACCGCACGCATCATCGAGATGGCCTGCGGTTTATTATCCTCAATACCAATCAGCACCTGCTGAGGTTGCAGGATATGCGCGAGGATTTGGATCCCTTCAAGGATTTGCGCCGCACAGTCCTGCATCAGACGATCGTCTGCGGTGATATACGGCTCACACTCGGCGGCGTTGATAATCAAGGTGTCAATTTTGTCGCCGCCGCCGCGTAGTTTTACGCCGGTCGGGAAACCCGCGCCGCCTAAACCGGCAACGCCAAACTGATGAATACGCTCAATCAGTGCTTCACGGCTGTGATTTTTATAATCGGCCCAGCCTTCGCGAGTAATCCAAGTGTCTTCACCATCCGCATCAATAATCACGCTCATTTCTGGCAGTGCGGAAGGGTGAGCGGTTGCGTGTGGTGCAATGGCGGTAACGGTACCGGATGTTGGTGCATGAACCGGCAGCATTTTTCCCCAACCGCGTGTTAACGGCTGGCCGCGGAGTACACGATCGCCAGGCTGAACGTTGAGTTCACCTTCGGCACCAATATGCTGTTTCAGCGGAATAACAAAACGTTGAGCGAGCGGTAGTTGACGCAATGGCGTGCCATTAGACTGCGTTTTCATTTCCGGTGGATGAATCCCACCGTCGAAATCCCAGACTTTGTCTTTTCTGAACGCGGAAAATAACTTAAACATGGTGTTCCACAGGAATAATTCGTACCGGGATGGTTTGCAAATCCCATTTCCAGCTGTCGGTGGTCGTTTCTACCGGACGCATGTCGATGCACTGTGTTGGGCAAGGCGCTACGCAAAGGTTACAGCCAGTACACAGGTCGCTCACGACGGTATGCATGGCGCGTGTTGCGCCAATAATGGCATCCACAGGGCAGGCCTGAATGCATTTAGTACAACCAATACAGTTGGCTTCATCAATCACCGCCAGCATCCGTACCGGCTCCGCTGCGGCTTCATCTGCGCCGATGGGTTGCGGATCAACGTTTAATAATTCGGCAATTTTGAGCATGACCGCTTCGCCACCAGGGGCGCAGCAGTTAATTTTTTCGCCGTTGCTGACGGCTTCGGCGTAGGGGCGACAGCCCGGATAGCCGCATTGACCACACTGGCTTTGCGGTAACAATTCATCAATTTTTTCGACAACCGGGTCGTCCTCAACGGCAAATCGACGTGAGGCGTATCCGAGAATGACGCCAAAAATCAGCCCCAACAGGCTGATTGCAGCGACAGCAATCCAAAAGGTCATCATTACAACTTCACCAACCCGCTAAAGCCCATAAAGGCCAACGACATTAAACCTGCGGTGATCAAGGCAATCGCATTTCCTTTAAAAGGCGCTGGCACATTGGATACAACCAGACGTTCGCGGATAGAAGCGAAAAGCACCATCACCAGCGAGAAACCGACAGCGGCGGAGAAACCATACAGGGCCGATTGCAGGAAGTTGTGACCAAGGTTGATGTTCAGCAGCGCTACGCCCAAAACGGCACAGTTGGTGGTAATCAGCGGCAGGAAAATTCCCAGCAGACGGTACAGCGCCGGGCTGGTTTTACGCACCACCATTTCGGTGAACTGTACTACCACGGCGATGACAAGGATAAAGGCCAGCGTCCGCAGGTAGATTAAATCCAGCGGGATAAGGATCCAGTTATCGATAAGCCAGGCACAAATAGAGGCGAGGGTCATCACAAATGTCGTTGCCAGGCCCATTCCCATGGCCGTTTCCAGTTTTTTGGAAACGCCCATAAAAGGGCATAGCCCCAAGAACTTCACCAGAACGAAGTTGTTTACCAGAACCGTACCGATAAAGAGCAATAAATAGTCAGCCATCATTCGACCTGTAACAAAAAAAGCGGCCTATTATCTGATAAAGAACATCAAGCGACAACAGGTTAACTGTGGGGTTATTACGTACGCGTAAAGGTCCGTTTTACCCGCGTTGAGCGCTTGAGATAAGGCACGATTAGCGCAGCAGCCAGCAACGGTAACAGCAGCTGACGCACGGCCAGGTCGTCGGCAATAGGCGAGAAAGCGAAGGCTTTTACCGCCAATAGCACACCCACCATAAGCCAAATAATGTAGTGTTTCGGTACCTTACTGCGACGTTTAAAGAACGCAAACGTCAGCCACAGGGTGTAATACCACATGGCAATAAATGAGATAAACGACAGTGCCAACAGGACGATGTTGCTTGTCCCAAGGTCTTTTAGCAGTGAGAGCGTTTGTGGCGCAAACAGTACGGTGGCGAATTTAAATAAGGTCACACTGACGCTTATTAACTGCACAATGAGCCAGGCCAATGGGCCAAGCAACCATCCGCCAATACGTTCAGCAGAATTATCTGACATGGTGTCTCCTGAAAATCAGCGCCAGTAGTGCGATAAAATATAGGGCGAGGAGTATAAGCAACTGGCGCTTGGGAGAAAACCCTTATTGCACAAAACGCCAAACGGATTTTGGTACCTGACCCACATCGTACAACCGACCACCGGAGACCAGCTCAGCGCGACGATGGTCAGCAGCGCGGTACATATTAATGATCTCTTCGTTATTGGTCAGCGAATAGTTAAGGTGGTCATACAGTTTTTCAAGCGTTTCGAGTGAGCTGATTTTGCGAAATTTTAATAAATAATCCAGAACGGTCATTTGAGGGTATCCATTTATAATGTTTAAACCACCGTATCGCGTTTTACAGCCGAGCTGACGCGAGGAAAATAATCCGGTGGTTGCAGTTTTTATGATTTTTGGTATCCATTTTACTTGAGTATTCAGCGACAAGCTAAACCCCAACAAGGATGTCATAGATTATTTGGGTTATACGAATGAATTTCAATAACAGAAAATGTGCTTATTGATTTAGCACCATAATTTGTGCGGTTTAGGCAGGCAGGGCACCGGGCGGCGCCCTGAAAAGGAGATGACTAGCGGTTCTCGCCGCGGCTGGCGATCACTTCTTTATACCAAAAGAAACTTTTCTTCCGTTGGCGAGCAAGATCTTTTTTATGGTCAACATAGACAAAACCGTACTGCTTCTTGTAGCCGTTCAGCCAGCTCAGCAGGTCGATAAACGACCATGGATAATAGCCGCGCACGTCCGCACCCAGTTCAATGGCTTTTTCCAGAGCATCGATATGCATGCGCAGAAAATCAATACGCGGGTCATCTACCACTTCGCCATCAACAATCGGGTCGACAGCACCCAGTCCGTTCTCGGTGATATAGATAGGAATATCGCCGTAACGCTCTTTAACCATCATAATGCCGTCGGTCAGCCCCTGCGGCCAGATTTCCCAGCCCCATTCGGTATAGGTACTTTGTGGATTTCGCACAAAGTAGAACAGGCCATCAACGCCTTGCTCGCCGCTAACTTCCTCAACCGGTGGCTGCGCGGATACCGTTTCCCGACGGTAATAATTCAGACCGATAAAGTCACAACGGCTTGTACGCAAAAGTTGATCATCGCCCGGCGCAAAACGTGGAACACCCCAAAGTGACTGCGACTGCGCTAACAGCTCATCAGGGTAGTGACCTTTTAAAATCGGATCGTAGAACCAGTGAGTGTGGATGGCGTCAGCCAGGTCGCTTGCGGCTTTATCTTCTGCACTGTCCGTCAGAGGCGTGTGTGGTTGCAGCACGTTCACAAAGCCAATTTCGCCGTTAATCTTCATTCCACGGAATGCCTTCACCGCCAGGGCGTGGGCAATAAACACGTGGTGACAGGCCTGAATTGCGCGGGCCGGATTTTTCACTGACGGCGGATGGTTACCGGTGATGTAGCCGTGCCCAATAAACACGATGGTTTCATTGAAAGTGGCCCATTTTTGCACCCGTGAACCAAATCGGGCGTAGCACAGACGCGCATACTCTTCGAACGCTTCCGCCGTTGAGCGTGCCTCCCAGCCACCTTCATCCTGCAGCGCTTGCGGCAGGTCCCAATGATAAAGGGTAATCATCGGCTCAATATTATGGGCAATGAGGTCATCGATTAAATCGCTGTAAAACTTGAGTCCGGCTTCGTTAACTTCACCACGGCCCTCAGGCAGCAGGCGAGGCCAGGAGATAGAGAAACGGTAGCTTTGCAGGCCCATTTCAGCCATCAGTTTTACATCTTCTTTTACGCGATGGTAATGGTCGACGGCGATGTCACCGTTAGTGCCCTGGTAAGTTGTCCCGGGTTGATGAGAGAAAATGTCCCAAATGGACGGCCCTTTGCCGTCTTCATTATATGCACCTTCAACCTGATATGCCGCCGTGGCAGCACCCCAGAGAAAATTTTGGGGAAAAGCAGACATATAACACTCCTTATCTTGATGATAAGGCGAGTGTAAAGAGCAGGCTTACTCTGTGCAACCGGTTTCAGAAACCGGTTGCACAGATGCGATCCGAATCACTTTTTTAGCCCGGAGAGGTTACTTTTTTTGCAGTGATGCCGTCGCGGTAGGTTCCGGTGACTGATAGTTATCGATGTGATGCGCGATAAACAAAAGCAGTACGGAGAAACCCAGAACAACCCAACCAATTAATTCAACAATACGCGTCAATACGGAAGTCATAAAAGTCAGCAAACAGTCCATTGAAAAATAAAGCGAGAGCAAGATCTTAGCGTGCTTATATCACAACGCAAGTTTTCAGCAGAATCGATTCTACAAGCGATGGTTATTTAACCAATAATGGCTTGCGTAGGCCATAATGTTATTAAAGTGTTGTGCCTTGCATTGAGATAAGGTCAAATATGAAATCGATTACAAAATTATTCCAACTGCTTTAAATCAGAAATGAGGCTGTGATATGAGTGACCAAATCCGAGTCGGACTCGTGGGTTATGGCTTTGCCAGTAAGACGTTTCATGCGCCGCTCATCAGCGGGACGCCGGGTATGGAACTGGCTGTGGTTTCCAGTAGCGATGCCAGTAAAGTTCATGCTGACTGGCCGTCGGTGAGCGTGGTGTCCAATCCCAACGCGTTGTTTACCGATCCCAATATTGACCTCATCGTTATCCCGACGCCGAATGACACCCACTTTCCGTTAGCTAAAGCGGCGCTGGAAGCAGGGAAGAATGTGGTCGTCGATAAACCCTTTACGGTGACACTGTCACAAGCGCGCGAGCTGGATACCCTAGCAAAACAGCAGGGCAAATTGCTGTCTGTTTTCCATAACCGCCGCTGGGATAGCGATTTTTTGACCGTTAAGGCGCTGATTAACGAAGGTAAACTCGGTGATGTTGCCTACTTTGAGTCACATTTTGATCGTTACCGTCCGCAGGTACGTGCCCGCTGGCGTGAACTGCCGGGGCTGGGAAGCGGTATCTGGTATGACTTAGGCTCACACCTATTGGATCAGACGGTCAATCTGTTTGGTTTGCCGCAAAGCCTGTCGGTTGATCTGGGGCAGATGCGTCCGGGGGCACAGGCGACGGATTACTTCCACGCTATTCTGACCTATCCACAGCGTCGAGTTGTCCTGCACGGCACGCTATTGGCGGCAGCGGAAACCGCGCGCTACATCGTACACGGCACGCAGGCAAGCTACGTCAAATTCGGCCTGGATCCGCAGGAAGACCGTCTGAAAAGTGGCGAACGTCTGCCGCAGGAAGATTGGGGTTATGACATGCGTGACGGTGTCTTAACCACGGTTGAGGGTGACACTCGTGTAGAAGAGAGTTGGCTGACGCTGCCGGGTAACTATCCGGCGTACTACGCGGGCATTCGTGATGCTTTAAACGGTCTCGGCGAGAACCCGGTACCGGCAGGCCAGGCGATTCAGATCATGGAATTGATTGAGCTGGGTATTGAGTCGGCTAAACATCGTGCGACATTATCGCTGGTGTGAAGTAGAGACGGCGCACACCTGAAACATGTCGGTGTTCGCCGTCAGGGAGTCTTGGCATATCGCCGGATGGCGGCTATGCCTTATCCGGCCTACGCTCAGCGATCGCCCGGAAAATCACCGAACCAAAACGCAGCCCGGGAGAAACGCGACGCGTCGACCCCGGGAACGCTCAAGGCACTCTATTATCTGCGCGACACGCGAGCAGTGAGCGCCTGTTTTTCCGCAGCTGTCAGGAAGGCCATCTCCAGCCCGTTAATCTGCGCCTGACGAATCTGCGCTGTGCTTAAACCCGCTGCCGGGGCGGCAACATGGTATTCGTGTTGAATATCAATGCCCTGAACTGCTGGGTCGTCAGTATTCAAACTTGCCAGAACACCGTGCTCCAGGAAAATTTTCAACGGATGCTGTGCCAGAGAGGCTACGGTGCTGGTTTGAATGTTGGACGTCAGGCACGATTCAATACCGATACGTTTGGCCGCCAGGAAATCCATCAATGCCGGATCCTCGACTGCCTTCACGCCGTGACCAATACGCTCTGCGCCAAGCTCACGAATCGCCTGCCAGATGCTTTCCGGGCCTGCGGCTTCGCCGGCATGAACGGTGATCCGCCAGCCAGCATCTCGTGCGCGGGTGAAGTGGCGCTGGAACAGGTGTCCAGGGAAACCTAATTCATCGCCAGCAAGGTCAAGGGCGGTAATTCCGTCACGGTGCGCCAGAAGTGCATTCAGTTCTTCTTCACAGGCCGCTTCACCGAAGGTACGGCTCATAATCCCAATCAGTCGCGCCTCAACGTTAAACGTTTTACAGCCTTCCTTCACCCCGGCAATCACCGCTTCTACCACGCCGTCTACCGGCAACTGGTGAGCCATGGCCATATAACGAGGCGAGAAACGTAGTTCGACGTAATGCAGGCCGTTACGGGCCGCATCTTCAATATTCTCAAAAGCGACGCGGCGGCAGGCATCCAGAGAAGCCAGCACTTTCACGCCCCAATCGAGCTTACTCAGGAAGCTTACCAGGTCAGGTTCATTGCTGGTGACCTGTACGTGCGGGATCAGGGTATCGAGCGTTGTGGCAGGGAGTGCAAGATTGTACTGGCGACCGAGGTCAAGGATGGTCTGGGCACGGATATTACCGTCGAGATGGCGGTGGACGTCGGTTAAAGGCAGGTTAGTATCAATCATGGTTGCACTCATTTTTTTAGTTAAAGTGCAAACCATTATACAACAGGGTTATAACCAGTTAAAAGTATTGAAAAAAATATGATTATACAAGCATTTGGGGGCACTATGGGGCAATCAATACTCTACATAAGGTGTCAGCGATGATTTCTTTCCGCGCCATGACGGAAAATGAGTTTCCTGCTTATCTGGATTATTTTGCTCAAGATTATGCCGATGAGATCGAATCAAACTACGGGCTCTCACAACCTGATTCTCTGGCAAGAGCAAAACAGGAAATAACAGAATTGCTTGCCGACGGGGTGAATACACATGGGCAGGTTCTTTTGTGTATTATTGCGCACTCAGATGAGGTTAGCACCCATGTTGGTTATCTCTGGTACAAACCCGATACGGCTCTGCGCACGGTTTTTATTTATGATTTCCATATCTTCAACGCCAGCCAGGGACAGGGGCTGGGTAAGCAGTCCCTACGTGCTTTTGAAGAAGTTCTGCGGGATAAAAATTTCAAAGAGATCCGGTTGCGGGTCGCTGGCGATAATACTCGCGCCCAACATATCTATGAAACCAGCGGATTTGGGGTAACGGGTATCAATATGAGTAAATCTATTACGCGCTGAAAAGTGGTTTCAATAGGCGACAGTCAGGGTAACGGTGTCGCTATAGTCTCCCGGCGATGCCTGTGACAGCGCGCGGGCGGTCACTTTGCCGTAGATGGGAATCACTTCGGCAGAACCGGTTCCTGTACCCGGAATCGGCGTGGTTGAGAGCTCGCTTGCCCCTGCGTTGTCGCTATACAGGGCATAGTCCACCTTCTCAGCGGTCGCCGTATTCTTCATCGTGTAGCTATGATCGGAGGTACTGGTGATGTTGAATGGCGTGCCGGAAGAACAGGTGATGATGGTGTTTGCTGAAGCATTAAGCGGGCCGCTATCTCGGGTGTGCGTTCCAAAATCCATATCACTTACGCGAACTTCGCACGATCTCTCCACCGTCAAATGCACTTGAAGATTGGCTGTCGTTGTTTCTGTTTTCTCTGCTAATACGCCAGATGAAACCAAAAGGCTAAACACAGTCAGAAAGACCGCAGTAGTTTGTTGGTGGGAGATTATCATACTTGTTAAATTTTAAATTATCTTCAGGGCCGGGAATGAGGGGGGCAGGATAGTTGCCAGGCGTGATTTTATATTGACTCATGGTGCTATGTCTACGTTATGCGGGTTCCGGTTTCAATGTTCTGTTGTTGAAAACCGATGCTACCAATACTGCGCAACGCCTGGCGACATTGCGCAGATATCCATTAGCGCAGGCTGTTAATCGCCGCAATCAACCGTTCGACGCCAGCCTCAAGCTTCACGCGCGGACAGCCCGCGTTCAGCCGGATAAAACCGTTGCCTTCTTCGCCATAGGTATAACCCGGCATAATGGCGACTTTTTGCTGCTTAATGAGTGTATCCTGCAATGCGCGATCGTAAATATTCAACGGTCGCAAATCAATCCACGCCAGATACGTTGCCTGCGGCATCACCCACTGAAGTTGCGGGAATGCGGCGTTCAATGTCTTTTCGATGTAGCGCATATTGTCCTGCAAATATTGACGTAATGCATCCAGCCAGGATTCTCCGTGTTGATAGGCGGCAATATGCGCAACCAGCGCCGGAACGGACGGCGAAGAGAGGCCATCGCGTCCTTTCAGGGCGTTGAGATACGCATCGCGGTCACCGTTATCTGCAATTAACCCATAGGCACCGGTGAAAGCGGGAATATTGAAGCTTTTCGAACCGGAGGTGAACAGCGCCCATGGCCCTTGCGCCACGTCGCACCACGGGATATGCGTGTGGCCTGCCCACGCCATGTCCATGTGGATTTCATCGCTGATGACCCGCACGTTGTGTTTTGCACACAACGCCGCCATGGTCTGCAACTCTTCTCGCGTCCAAACTTTACCGGTTGGGTTTTGCGGACTACACAGCAGCAACACGCTGTTGTGAGGCTGTGAAAGCGCCGCCTCCAGTTTGGTCATGTCACAGAACCATTGGCCGTCTTGCTTATCAAGCGGGACACCCACAACCTGACGCTGATTCCCTTCAATGGTTTTAAAGAATGCATCATAGGCGGGGGTGTGAACGACAATACCGTCGCCGGGGGCTGACCATTGGCGGATCATCTCGGCAACCATATAAATCACCGATGGCCCATAGACGATGCTGTCAGTGTCAATTGGCGTATGAAAACGTTGAGCATACCAGTGTGCAATGGCGGGCAAAAACTCGTCATTTTTCCAGCGGCTGTAGCCGAAGACACCGTGCGAAAGACGTTTGCTCAAGGCGTCGAGAATGCAGGGCGCGGTGGCGAAGTCCATATCTGAGATGGTAAAGGGCAGCAGGTCAGCGTCGCCAAACCGGTCGGCAACATAATCCCATTGGGTACACCATGTGCCGTGTCGGTCAATCACCGTTGAGAAGTCAAACATGTGAGGAGCCTCAGAAGAGAAGATGGGGACTATTTTGCCCCTGCAATACACAGGGGCAAAGGGTTTTAGGCTTGAACGGTATTCATCAGTACGGACATTTCGTCTTTCACCGACTGCACCTGCGGACCGATGACCACTTGCAGGTTGTGCTGATTAAGCTTCACGACGCCAATGGCGCGGTTGGCTTTCAGGACGGCCTCGTCCACTTTACTCATATCATTGACCGACAGACGCAGACGGGTGATGCAGTTGTCTAAAGAGACAATATTTTCACTTCCGCCCAGCGCCGCTAGAATCGCCGGAACATTATAACCCGACTTACCGGTTACACCGCTGGTGGTGTGTTCAGCCGCTGGTGCGGTATCGATATCGCGACCCGGCGTTTTGATATTAAAGCGGGTAATAGCAAAGCGGAAAATGAGGTAGTAAGCGGCAAACCAAACGGCAGCGACGACGGGTACCATATACCATTTGGTCGACAGGCCATGCAGGATCCCGAAGACCACAAAGTCGATAACGTTGCCGTCGGTGTTACCGATAGTGACACCCAGAATAGCCATCACGGTGAAGCCTAAACCGGTTAACAGCGCATGGATGAGATACAGCACTGGCGCCACGAATAAGAACAGGAATTCCAGCGGCTCGGTGGTGCCACCCACGACGCATGCGATGACACCTGAAATCAGCAGCCCTTTAATTTTATGACGATTTTCAGGACGAGCGCAGTGGTACATTGCCAGCGCTGCACCCGGCAAACCGCCTAGGAATGCAGGCATTTTACCCTGTGACAAGAAGCGTGTAGCGCTTTCAGAGAAACCGTGGGTGGTTGGGCAGCTTAGCTGCGCCTGGAAGATTGTTAAGGCACCGCTTACGCTATGACCGCAGACATCCATGGTGCCACCGGCTTCAGTAAAGCGAATCAGCGCGACCAGAATATGTTGTAAACCAAACGGTAGCAGCAGACGTTCGCCGGTACCGAAGATCATGGGGCCAAAGTCTCCGGCGCTGTTAATAATCCAGCCCAGACCCGTAATCCCCATCGCAAAGACGGGCCAGACCAATGGGATCACCAGACCGACAAGTCCCATGACGACGGTTGTGATAATCGGCACAAAACGGGTGCCGCCAAAGAATGCCAGGGCATCTGGCAGGCGGATGGTGTGGAAACGTTCGTGCAGCATCCAGACGATAATCCCGGCGATAACTGCGCCAAGGATCCCGGTATCAATGGACTGAATACCGATAATATTCTGAATGTTATTGGCTTTCAGGACTGCGGCATCGGTGGTGGGCAGAATACCTTTGGCGGTGAGCCAGAAGTTAACCGCCAGGTTCATTACCGCATAACCGACGAAACCGGAAAAAGCAGCGACGCCTTTGTTGTCTCGTGCCAGACCCAGCGGGATGGCGATACAGAACATCACGGGCAGGAAGCTAAACGCAAAGGAACCGACTTTGCTCATCCAGATAAACAGCGCTTGCAGGAATGGCGTATCCAACCATGGCAGCAGCGTCGTGACGTCGTGACTGCTTAATGAACTGCCGATCCCAAGCATGATCCCGCAAAAGGAAAGCAGGGCAACCGGCAGCATGAACGTTTTGCCCAACTGCTGGAAAAATTCCCAGAGGGTGAGTTTAGGTGCTGTTTTGGCCGTCATCAAACGACTCCTTAATCCTGAAAAATGGGTTTCATTTAATTCTGGGACAGGAAGATAAAACGTTTTACCATTTTTTAGTGAGAAACAAATCACAAAAGCAAGTGATAATACGGTTTATAAAGTACGAGTATTGATAAAACGTTTTATCGAATGAGCAAAAGGAGTCGCGCAGAAGTCATGGCGATTGCAAAAAAAGTCACCATTAACGACGTCGCGCTGGCGGCGGGCGTGTCTGTAAGTACCGTTTCTTTGGTGCTCAGTGGTAAGGGACGCATCTCTTCGGCCACCGGCGAACGGGTTTACCAGGCCATCGATCACCTGGGGTTTGTCCGTAATCGTCAGGCGGTGTCGCTACGCGGTGGGCAAACCGGGGTTATCGGCTTGATTGTTGGCGATCTCTCTTCCCCGTTTTATGCCGAGCTGACGGCAGGATTGACCGCCGCCCTGGAATCACAGGGAAAAATGGTTTTCCTGACGCAAGGAGGGAAACGCGGCGAACAGATGCTCCAGCGTTTTGACACGCTGGTGTCGCAAGGCGTAGATGGTGTGGTCATTGCCGGTTCCGTGGATCAGGCGGCTGAATTGCGGGCAAAAGCCGGAGAGACACAAACGCCGCTGGTGTTTGCGTCGCGCGCGAGCTATCTCGATGAGGTCGATATTATCCGCCCGGATAACATGCAAGCGGCGCAATTGGTGACCGAGCATCTGATTCGTCGTGGACATCAGCGAATCGCCTGGCTTGGAGGACAAAGCTCGTCGCTGACGCGTGCAGAGCGGGTAGGCGGTTATTGCGCCACACTCATCAAGTACGGCCTGCCTTTTCACAGTGAGTGGGTGCTGGAGTGTGAGTCAAGCCAGAAGCAGGCCGCCGAGGCCATTGGCGGATTACTGCGGCATAATCCAACCATTTCCGCCGTGCTCTGTTACAACAGCGTGATTGCCATGGGCGCATGGTTTGGTTTGATGCGTGCTGGTATTCAGAGCGGTGAAGGCAGCGTAGAAAGCTACTTCGAACAGCGGGTAGCACTGGCGGCTTTTGCTGATGTACCAGAGCGTGCGCTAGATGATGTTCCGCTGACCTGGGTGACCATACCCGCGCGTGAAATGGGCCAGAGCGTCGCTGAGAGGATATTGCAACGTATTGATAATGTTCAGGGTGGTGCCAGAAACGTGATCATGCCGCCGCGGCTGGTGGCGTGGAAATAAAAAGCGCCTCGAAGAGGCGCTGTATGCATTTGATAACGGAAATATTAGTTATGGTGCTGGTAAAGGCGCCGGTACGGCTGGTTCAGTCAAACCCGGCATACCAAACATGCCCACCAGATCTTCCAGCGACATTTTCTGACCATTCAGCGTGACCTGGCCATTCGCATACTGCAGGCTGCTGCTGATAGCGTTGTCAGCAGTGGTGGTCAGACGGAACATCTGCCCCATTGCTGCCAGACCTTGTACCTGCTGCTTTGCAAGCTTGGCGGCATCTTCTTGCTGGTAGCCTTCAAGACGCGCAACCTGGGTCATCAGCTCAGTCGCCATATCCATTGGGATGGTCAGTTTCGCATCAAGTGATTTCACGCTGCGATCAACCTGCTGCGTCAGAGTCTGTGCTTCCCCGGTTGCCTGAGCCGGATCTTTCAGCGCCAGCGACAGATTGAATGCGCTTTCACCTTTGGCATTTTTCCAGCTTAATGGTGACAGTGTCACAACCGGGTCGCCTTTCATCAGAATTGGCAGTGAACTGAACAGTGCTTCTACCGCTTTTTGCTGATACTGCTCGGGATCCTGCGCCAGATCCGGATCCGCCAGCAAGGCCTGCGTTTGAGCCTGATACTGCTGGCTGAACTGATGCATCGCTGCACCATCGATACCATCAACTTTGAACATCAACTGACCGCTACCAAAGTCCTGGTTTTGCAGTTTCAGGTTATTCAACGAGTATTCAAGCTGGCTGTTGATCTTCTTCTTGTCAGCGCTCAGATCGGACTTACCGGCAATACGCATTCCTTTGAGTTCAGCCAGGTCTTTACCTTCGACGGCAATCGCCAGACGTTCCAGGTCAATCGTCTGGTCGCCAATACGCTCGCCAAAAGAGGCGAGGCTGCTGGTGCCATCAGTTTTCAGGTTATTAAAGGTCACCTGAACTTTCTGATCGTATTCGTTAACGGCGTTGATTTGGCCGCTTTTCGCTTCGCCCGTTAAGGCCACCAGACTACCCTGATTGTCGGCGGACACGGTGAATTCGCCACCGCTAAAGCTGACCTTGTCGGTGTCTTTTTCGTAATCCAGCGGTTTGAGTGAGATGTCTGATTTGGTATCGCCGTTGTAGCTAATGCGGGTATTGATATCAAACGGAGATTCACCTTTGGCTATCTCAAACAGTTGTTTAGTGACGTCGTTGTTCACCAAACGCGTGTTCACTGCCGCCATTGCTGGGACAAGGTTGAATGATTTCAGTGAAGCCAGTGGGAAAGGACCATGGCTGACGGTCTCATCAAGCAGCACGCTCTGACCCGCTTTCAACCAGGATTTTTCCGCGCCTGCTATCGGTTTTACGACCATTTTCAGTTGGCTGCTGAACACGCCGCGCTGATAATCCTGATAGCTCACTTCAAGGCCAGCTTCTGGTGCGCTCAGCTTAAGTTGCGTGTTGGCCTGCGACACCATATCAGCAATATGGGTCTCCAGTTGTTTGCCCGTGTACCAGGCGCCTCCCGTCCAGACAACCCCTAAAGCAACAATAACACCTACGGCAACCAGCGATTTTTTCATCATATTTATCCATAAAATGAAACCAGGCGGGGAAGCCGCCTGGTTGAGTCATAAGGCTAAGCAAAAGAGTAGCAAGCCTGTCCTGAAACTGCAGTAATTACTTCAGCTTATTGTATACCCGCGCTAAACGACCGCTGCCACTGACCTGGATTGGTGATTCATCGGCGGCAATAAATGCGGACTCACCCGGTGCTAAGACCAGCGTCTGATCATTTTTGCGCAATACCGCTTCGCCATCGACGCAGAACACAATGGTTGCGCCGTCCTGTGTCAGCTCGGTTTCTTGCGCATGCAGACGGTGCAAGGAGAAGGCAAAATCATCAACCGGAATCGGGAAATCAAGCGTATCGCCAAGCGTATCTGGCTGAGTTAACAGCGTATTCGCCGGTTTGGCCGTAAACTGCACGTTCGCCACCAGTTCCGGGATATCAATATACTTTGGCGTCAGCCCAGCGCGCAGGACGTTGTCAGAGTTGGCCATCACTTCCAGGCCGGTGCCACGCAGATAAGCGTGCGGGGTTTCGGCGAACAGGAACATCGCGTCGCCCGGGTTTAATTGCACCACGTTTAGCAGCAGAGGTGAGAACAGCCCGCTGTCATCGGGATAAAATTCAGCAATCAGGCGGATAGCGTCCCAGGCAGCACCGTGTTGGTTCTCCAGCGCCGTGCGAAGTATGCGCAACGCGTGCTCTTTCGCTTCACCCTGCAAATTCAGTAAACCGGCAAAAAGGGCGCTGAGATTATCGCTGGTGGGCGCGGCGATGAACTGCGCGATGAGCGGGTTTGCCTCAGCAACCGGCGTCAACAGTGCGGCAATTTCGTCAAATTCGCGGAAGGCATTCATCGCCAGGAAAGGGGTGAGGGCGAAAACCAGCTCAGGCTTATGGTTTGGATCTTTGTAGTTACGTTCGGCGGCGTCCAGTGGGATACCGGCGGCATTCTCTTTCGCAAAACCCACTTCGGCAGATTTTTTGCTCGGATGCACCTGAATAGAGAGCGGTTGAGCGGCGCAAAGGACTTTAAACAAATAAGGGAGTTCACCAAAACGCTCGGCGACGTTTGCGCCCAGCAAGGTGGTTTTGTTGGCGTCAATCACGTCGCGTAGCGACTGCTCCTTGCCATGACTGTCCAGTACGCGTGAGCTGCTCTTAGGGTGTGCACCCATCCACAGTTCTGCCATTGGCAGACCGTCGGGATTGGCCATTTTATAGAGTTCCGTTAACGCAGTTTTGCTGCCCCAGGCATAGTTTTGCACTGAGTTGATGAGTTTTTGCATTATCAAGCCCTGATTCAATGTGGATTCTTTTGGCTGTATTAAAGCAAAAAAATGCGGTGACGTATGCTGGAGAAATAAAAAGTCGTACTAGTCTCAGTTTTTGTTAAAAAATTGTGTACGATAGGGTAACTCGCTTTTACATGGGCACATGGAAAACCTGCCCTTTCATAAAATCATCAAAGCAGTAAGTGAGAGCACAATGTCGAATAAACCTTTTTACTATCAGGATCCTTTTCCGTTAAAAAAGGATGAAACCGAATACTATCTGTTGAGTAATGACTACGTTTCCGTCGCAGAATTTGAAGGGCAGGAAGTCCTCAAAGTTGCCCCGCAAGCGCTGACGCTTCTCGCCAAACATGCCTTCCACGACGCCTCCTTTATGCTCCGCCCCGCACACCAGCAGCAAGTGGCTGATATCCTGAACGACCCGGAAGCCAGCGAAAACGACAAGTACGTGGCGCTGCAATTCCTGCGTAACTCGGATATCGCCGCCAAAGGCATTCTGCCAACCTGTCAGGACACCGGCACGGCGATAATCATGGGTAAAAAAGGCCAGCGCGTCTGGACCGGCGGCGGTGACGAAGCCGCGCTGGCACGTGGCGTCTATGACACCTTTATTGAAGATAACCTGCGTTATTCGCAAAACGCCCCGCTGGATATGTACAAAGAGGTCAACACCGGCACCAACCTGCCGGCGCAGATTGACCTGTATAGTGTTGACGGCGATGAATATAAGTTCCTATGCATCGCCAAAGGCGGCGGCTCGGCGAACAAAACCTATCTCTATCAGGAAACCAAAGCGCTGATCACCCCGGCGAAGCTTAAAAATTACCTGGTTGAGAAGATGCGTACCCTCGGCACTGCGGCTTGCCCGCCGTACCACATCGCCTTTGTGATTGGCGGTACCTCAGCAGAAGCCACGTTGAAAACCGTTAAACTTGCGTCGACCAAATACTACGACGGCCTGCCAACGGAAGGTAACGAACACGGCCAGGCATTCCGCGATGTTGAGCTTGAAAAAGAGCTGTTGGTGGAAGCACAGAACCTCGGTCTGGGCGCGCAGTTCGGCGGTAAATACTTCGCCCACGATATCCGCGTGGTGCGTCTGCCGCGTCATGGCGCCTCGTGCCCGGTCGGTATGGGGGTGTCGTGCTCTGCTGACCGTAATATCAAAGCCAAGATTAACCGTCACGGAATCTGGATTGAAAAGCTGGAAAACAACCCAGGGAAGTACATTCCGGAGTCGCTGCGTAAAGCCGGTGAGGGTGAAGCTGTTAAAGTTGACCTCAACCGTCCGATGACCGACATCTTGAAGCAACTGTCTCAGTACCCGGTTTCTACACGTCTGTCGCTGAGCGGCACCATCATCGTGGGACGCGACATCGCACACGCGAAGCTGAAAGAGCGTATGGACAGCGGTGAAGGCTTGCCGCAGTACATTAAAGATCACCCAATCTACTATGCGGGCCCGGCAAAAACGCCGGAAGGCTACGCGTCAGGTTCGTTGGGACCAACGACCGCAGGGCGCATGGACTCCTACGTTGATCAATTGCAGTCTGAAGGCGGCAGTATGATCATGCTGGCGAAAGGCAACCGGAGCCAGCAGGTGACCGACGCGTGTCATAAGCATGGTGGATTCTACCTCGGCAGCATCGGCGGCCCGGCCGCCGTTCTGGCGCAGAGCAGCATCAAGAGCCTGGAATGTGTGGAATACCCGGAACTGGGGATGGAAGCCATCTGGAAAATTGAAGTGGAAGACTTCCCGGCGTTTATCCTGGTGGATGACAAAGGTAACGACTTCTTCCAGCAGATTCAGTCGTCACAGTGCGACCACTGCGTAAAATAATCTTCACCGCCCTTCGGGGCGGTTTTCATTTCTACGACCATACTTATCTTTTTCGCATGAGCAATGTCACTTCACAATCACTTTGAATTCAAGGAGAAGGTAATGACAACGTCACGCCGTGAAAGCGATTCAATGGGGCCTATCGAGGTTCCGGCCGATAAACTGTGGGGCGCGCAAACCCAGCGCTCACTGGAGCATTTTCGCATCTCGACTGAGAAAATGCCGCTTTCGCTGATCCATGCTCTCGCGCTCACCAAGCGTGCGGCGGCTAAGGTAAACCAGGATTTAGGTCTGCTTCAGCCCGACAAAGCGGGAGCCATTATTGCCGCTGCCGATGAAGTGCTGGCAAACAAACACCCGGACGAGTTCCCGCTGGCTATCTGGCAAACCGGTTCTGGCACGCAAAGCAATATGAACATGAACGAGGTGCTGGCTAACCGCGCCAGTGAACTGCTGGGCGGCGAGCGCGGTATGTTACGGTTGGTGCATCCGAATGATGATGTGAATAAAAGCCAAAGCTCCAACGATGTGTTTCCAACGGCGATGCACGTTGCCGCCGTCATCGCCGTGCGTGAGCATTTGTTGCCGCAACTGGCGGTGTTACAAGAAACGCTTCGTCAGAAATCAGAGCGTTTCCGCGATATCGTTAAAATTGGCCGCACCCACTTGCAGGATGCGACTCCGTTAACGCTGGGGCAGGAGTTTTCCGGTTGGGTGGCGATGCTGGAGCACAACCGTCAGCATATCGAACACAGTTTGCCACACCTGAGCGAACTGGCGCTGGGCGGTACGGCGGTGGGAACCGGTCTTAATACCCATCCAGAATATGCAGTGCGGGTGGCGCAGGAATTGGCAACCATCACCCAGCAGTCCTTCGTCACCGCGCCAAATAAATTCGAAGCGCTGGCAACCTGCGATGCGCTGGTCCACACACATGGTGCGCTAAAAGGGCTGGCCGCTTCAATGATGAAAATTGCCAACGACGTACGCTGGTTGGCCTCTGGCCCACGGTGCGGGATTGGTGAATTGTCCATTCCTGAAAACGAGCCGGGTTCTTCCATCATGCCGGGCAAAGTCAACCCGACGCAGTGCGAAGCGATGACCATGCTATGTTGCCAGATTATCGGCAATGACGTGGCGGTGAATATCGGCGGAGCCTCGGGCAATTTTGAGCTGAACGTCTATCGCCCGATGGTCATTCATAACGTGCTGCAATCTATTCGCCTGCTGGCGGATGGAATGGAGAGTTTCAATGAACACTGTGCGGTCGGGATTGAGCCTAACCGTGAGCGTATCGACCAACTGCTGAATGAGTCGCTGATGCTGGTTACCGCGCTCAATACCCATATTGGTTACGATAAAGCAGCGGAGATAGCCAAAAAAGCGCATAAAGAGGGGCTGACATTGAAAAATGCTGCGCTGGCGCTGGGCTATCTCAGTGCCGAGGAGTTTGACCGCTGGGTGCGGCCACAGGAGATGGTCGGCAGTCAGATAAGCGGTGATTAATCGGTTGCCAGCCAAAGGTGCAGCCGCGGGATGATTAATTGCAGTGGCTGCGCCTGAGGTTTATGTCGGTGCTGCACGTTATCCTCATCGTAATTCAGCAATTCACCCAGGTCCGGTACGCTGACCCCGTTTCTGCCTGAAATGATGGCAATCAACGGGCCGGGGCAGGCGTACTGCACCTGTTTTTGTTCCCCTGCATACCACACGCGGGCAATCGGCTGTACCTTCACCGGGCGCTTAATCTTCAGACGGGCGTTTTGAGGCAAGGCGGCAATATCCTGATACTCGCGTTCCAGTTTGGCCTGCCACTGTTCCCGCGTCCACGGCGGTACGGCACGTGGTGATTTCAGGCTTTTTTCCAACTGCGCCATGACTTCATCGCGAGTCAGATTTTTGATGATGTGCTTGTTCGCCCAGCCAAAGCGGATGGTACTTGGGTCGGATAGTAGGGTGAGTGAGCGATAGGCATTGAGCGTAATCAAGCCTGGAATATAACGGTGTACCCATTCAAAACGCGCCACTGCGGGAAGGCCTGATTCGACGGTGATTAGCTGTTCAAACTCGGCCTTCAGCGTATTAATGCGGGCAACGCGGGCGGCAAGAGACTGGTGCTGCTCGGCGCTGGTTTGTAAACAGATGGCGCCGGGCAGTCGCACGGCGGCTTTACTGCTGCGATTTTCTGATTGCTGTTGAATAAACAGGTGGCCAAAATGCTGTAGTGCACGGGTGAAGGCCGATTGTCCGATATGCTGCACCACCTTGATTTGCGACATCGGCGCGGTTTCGGTCGTCTTACTCACCTCGGGAAGTTCAAACACCCGCGCGGTTAACAGGCGACATTCGGCCAGCTCATCACGCAGCATAGCGAGATCGCGTTCCATCTGACGAAAAGTATCGGTTAAGCGTAACGCGAGGTCGTAGCTGGCCATCGTTATCCCCAAATAATCGAATTAGTTACAACATACTGTTTCTGGTTTTATTCTACGCCGGGATTAACCGCCGTGCAAACCCCGGTCAGCTAGCGGCGGGGATGGAAATGTGATGGTAAATAGGCCACGACAAACGGAAACAGGCGCCGCCCAGCGAACTTTCGACACAGTTGGCATGTCCGCCCATTGCGACGGCGATAGAGTGTACGATGGCTAAACCTAATCCGCAGCCACCGGTTGCCCGATCGCGGCTGGGATCAAGACGTACAAACGGCTCAAAAACCCGTTCACGTTCGCTGGCGGCAATGCCCGGGCCATCATCTTCAACCTGTAAACAGGCTGTGCTGCCGCTTAGCGTGAGACTGACCTGGATCTTGCTCTGGCTATAGCGCATGGCGTTATTAATCAGGTTGTCCAACACGCGCTCCATTAAACGCATATCCAGTGCACCATAATCACCGCGCGTCAATTGACCCAGCACCACTTCACGTTGTGGTGTGACGGATTGCACATCTTCTACGTGCGCGGCGATCCAGCCCGGCAGGTCGGGGGACGTCAACGACAGTTCGGTTTGCGGCCGGTCGAGACGAGCGTAGGTCAGCAACTCTTCTATCAGCGCTTCCAGTTGCCCGATATCACGGTTTAACGCCTGCGATTCCGGCTCGGTCAGGTTTTCACTCATCTCCAGGCGGTAACGTAAACGCACCAGCGGTGTGCGCAGTTCGTGGGCGATACCGTCAATCAGCTGTTTTTTGCTGGCAATTAACGCGTTGATATTGTCGGCCATCTGATTAAACGCGACGCCGAGACGCTCGAAACTCGACATGCTATCAAAGTGAATTCGCTCGCCCAGGTGCCCATCACCGAAACGTTGCGCCGCACTTTCCAGCCTCAGCATGTCCTGCCAGTGCGGACGCATCCAGATAAATACCGGGAAGGCCAGCGATATGGCGATGAAGGCCATCAGCGCAATATCCAAAAGCCGCATCTCATGCATAAAGTAGAGATAAGGAATGGGGCCAACCGCCAGGACGTAGTGGCTGCGAGGGATGCGCTGAATAAAGGTGTACTGGTCATCGAGGGCGACGATATCACCGGCCCGCAAATGTCGCATGGCGCTGTCTTCAAGCTTGAATTTATTCAGTGGCTCAATACGCAGGTCAAACGACAAATTCAAATCCAACTCGTTAAGGGTTTTACTCCAGTTACGGGGCGGGATTTCGCGCAGCTCGCTACGCATAAGATAGAGGGAGCTTTTCATCAGGTCGTCAAGAGATTGGCGGCCTGCGCGTTCGGCGGTGAATTTGTAGACCAGGCCGACAAGCATGGTCATGACCAGGAAGCAGACAAACAGTAGCAGGTAAAACTGCACAAACAGCTTCTTCATAAAATATCACCGAAATTCAATTGGCTAGCCATATCACTTTGTTCAATAGGGGCGATAGCATAACCCCCAATCCTCTGATTCAGGAAATCAATCTGATCCCCATCAAGTTCTTGTATCCAGGTCGAATAAATAGTGTGAATCATTTCCGCAATTTCATGACCTATTTGTGTTGCTATGAAAGCAGGGTTTGCACCGGCTGACAATATGCTACATGCATAAGTGTGGCGTGTTTGATTCGGTCGGCGGTGTTAAATAGATGTTTTGCAGGCCGCTTCTTGTATTTCTTTGTCCCTACAGGTGTGGAATTTCTGTCACCATTTCTATGGATGAAGAAGTCACCAGACTGGAACTAATTGAAATAAATACACTATTTATTAAGGTGGTTGTCGTTATCCAAAATTAAACTAAAAATGACTTTTCATGACGGCGTATTACCTTTGATAATCAATCTTGCTCGTCTAATGATTAATTAAATTGAGAACAGTATGGTTTCATATTGCACATTTCTTTTTAATTTGTTCAAAGTAGGGGGCTCGCCAGAAAATAAAAACCAGAAATTACTGAGAGAATACTGTGAAAAAAATGATATTAACTTTAGTTTTAGCTTCCGCCTCTGTATCTGCATTTGCTAATTATCATCCAGTGGCGAGAGCCACGGTTGTTGCCTCATCTGACCATCCTGTGGCAGTAGCTGCGGCAACAGGAAATAATGGTCGTCATCCTGTTGCAAGAGCAACCACGGTTGCGACTGCCGATCACCCGGTTGCAGTTGCGGCGGCAACCAGTGATAACGGTTACCATCCGGTCGCCAGGGCAACTATTGTTGCTTCGTCCGATCATCCTGTCGCTGCAGCCGCTGTCACCAGCCATTGATAAGATACCCACAATGACCATATGGTTTTGAGCGGTCATTTCTGCAGCCGTGAATGGTGAATTGAGATGCTTTTGCTGCATTTCTCAGCAAGACGTTTCACCTTTCATGCGAACATTAAGATAACCTTAAGAAAAGCGCATGCGTTGCTAATGGCTAACCAAAGTAAAATTTTATGATGATAGGCAGATTCTCAATGTGGCTATTAATCTATGAAATTCGATACGCAAATAACAACACCGGCGATTGGGCTTGTTGTGCTATCAGTGCTGTTCCCATGGGCGGCTGATTGGCATATTCCATTGCTTGGCGGCGCGGTTGTCTCGCAAATTGAAAATTTGCAGGCATTATGGCTGCTGTTTGGGGCGCTATTTACCGCCTGGTACATCAAACCTTTTTCCAGGCCGAAGGGCGAAAAGCAATTCTGGCTGTGGGCGGTGATGTGGTGGGTGGTCTTGCTGGGGCGTAGCACCAGTTGGGGGCGCGTGTACTTCCCGGAAATGCCGCATACCGTCTTTAGAATTATCTCGGTAGTTTTGGTGGGTGGGCTGCTGCTGTGTTTGCTGTCATCATCGTTGCGCCAGGAAATTGCCCGCAGAATGCGAGAGAATTCACTTCCGGTGTGGTTGTTGGCGGTAACGGCGTTAGCTTTCTTAATTTCCGATACGGTCGAGCATCATCGTCTGTTGGCGCCACTTTTTGTGCGTGATGTGCACTATGCCGATCTGATGGAAGAGTTATATGAAGTGCCGTTTATGATTGGGCTGTTCCTGGTGACGTTCTACTTTATGCGGGCGGATAAAAAGGCGGAAACAGCGCTTTCAGCTTCAACGGCATACTTACATAGCCACTAAGAATAATGCCTCAGCGTTCAGGGCGCTGAGGCATTGACTATCAATTGAGCGTGACGCTCGACTGTTTCTCTTGTTCTTTGGTATCCAGCACCCGGCTGGCAATAACCCCAGACATCATCGAGCCATTGACGTTAAGCGCAGTACGCGCCATGTCGACAATTGGTTCAATGGCAATGAAAATACCGACCAGCGCAACCGGGAAGTTCAACGTCGACAGCACAATCAGCGCGGCGAAGGTGCCGCCACCGCCAACGCCGGCAACGCCGATTGAACCCAGCGCAATGGCCGGTAGCAAGGTTGCCAGGAAGTGGAATGAGAGCGGGTCGATACCCATCGTTGGCGCGATCATGGCGACCATAATCGCCGGATAAATCCCCGCACAGCCGTTTTGCCCCATGCTTGAACCAAACGACGCCGCAATATTCGCGATAGTGCTCGGAACGCCGAATTTTTCCTGTGCGGAAATAGCCAGCGGAATAGCGGCGGCGCTGCTGCGTGAAACAAAGGCGAAGGTCAGTACTGGCCAGACGGTTTTATAATAATGCAGGGGATTATGACCACTCAGGACAAGAATTATCGCGTGTACAATAAACATCATGGCAACCGCCAGATAACAGGCGGCAATAAACCCGAGCAGACTGGTAAATTGCGCAAGCTGATACGTGGAGAAGACTTTAGCCATTAAAGCCATGACACCATAAGGCGTCAGCGCAATAACAATACGCACCATCTTCATGACCCAAATCTGAATAGCATTAATGCCCGCGCTTAAATTTTCTCCTTCTTCTGGAGCATCTTTCTTCACTTTCAGTAAAGCAATACCGGCCAGCAGGGTAAATATCACGATGCCAATGACCGACACGCTACGGGCTCCGGTAAGATCGAGGAATACATTTGTTGGAATAAGCGAGGTCAGCAGCTGTGGTAATGATACGGCAGCGGTTTTGCTGACATCATCGGCGGTGAGCGTCGACTGCATATGTCCAAAGGCGCTGGCGTCTAAACCGATAACGTGTGCGGTCACCAGACCGACAAAGCCTGCAACCATCACCAGCAGCAACATGCAGGCGACGATGGTCAGGGACATTTTGCCAATCCCGGCATTATTGTCGAGTTTATTGATAGCAGAAAGAATGGAGATAAAGATCAGCGGAACCGCGACCAGTTTTAATAAATTCACATAGCCATTACCGATAATACTGTACCAGTCAATGACGATTTTACTGTTCTCGGTCGCGATAAAATGTAGCGATAGGCCAATAGCGGCGCCAATAAAAATGGCGATAAAAACAGCGCGGGATAATGATTGGCTTTTGCGGTCTATCTGGAATATACCCCAGCAACAGATTAAAAAAAGCACAACATAGGCGAGCGTGGTGAACATCTTGTAAGCCTCTTGCCCCATTCAGCACCTGAAATGCCGGAAAGAGTTGTTTTCGGTAAATTACCCCTTATCCAGTATGGATAAGAGTCCGAGGCGGATTATAAAGATAAAAACACCATATTGGCATACAAAAAATGTGTCTTTGTACCGTTTTGTTATCTGAGCTGGATTATCATATTCACATATTAATATCAGCAGCTTGTTATCACGGTACAGCCTGCGTAAATTGGTTTTTAACATACAGGGAGGCGCTATGCAGGCATTACTGGTTATCGATATGCAAGAGTTTGTGGCTCAGCGAATTGAGGGTGGGATGGCGTTTTATCCAACCAATAGCATGGCAAATATGCTGTCAGTGATAGCGGCGTTTCGGGCGGCGGGAAAACCGGTGCTTCACGTCCGCCATGAAACGCTTGAGCCCGGTTCGCCGATGCACAGACAGGCAGTTCCATTCTCACCGGTCAGCGGTTTTGAAGAGCGCGAAGGTGAACCCGTGTTTATAAAAACGACGTCATCGGCCTTTAGTTCAACCGATCTTTATGCCTGGTTGTAGGAGGCGCAAATAAACGAAGTGACGGTCATCGGTGCTGTGGCCGGATTCTGCGTAAACTCGACCATTCGTTCGGGGACAGATTTAGGCCTGGTGATGACGGTGGTGCGTGACGCGGTGTTAAGTTTCCCGCTAGAAGGGGAAAACCTTGGGGCAAAAGCGATTTATGACGTGACGTTAGGCCTGCTGGAAGCCGGTTTTGCTCGCGGCGTGAATGCGGCTGAGTTACTCGGCTAGCTAAATTTTATAAAATGCTGCCGGTTGCGGAAAAATAACGCAACTGACAGCATGAATACGCTGTTTCAGCATGGGGTGGTGAGAAAGTTCTCGAGGGTTGTAATTTCATCACTAGCATAAAATGCTGTTGGCGATGACCTTATTCCCAGGCATGCGGGGCAAAAAGATAGCCTTTATTGCGCACGGTTTTAATACGATAAGGTTCCGTGGCGCTATCGAGCAGTTTCTTACGTAGGCGCGAGATGGCCACGTCTACGCTCCTGTCCATCCCGTCATAGCTTACCCCGCGCAGATTTTTCAACAGCGCATCCCTGTCCATAATCTGACCCGCATGCGTTGCCATTTCCCACAGTAGATCGAAATCAGCGGTTGAGAGCGCAATATTTTCGCCGCTCAGGAGAACCTGACGATTCACCGGATCTATGGATAGCGCGCCGAAGCGCAGCGCTTTGTGCGGCGTTAAGGACGAGAGTGTCGTGGCGGCATTATTATTGCTCGACGGATTCTGACGCAGGTGCAGACGCAAGCGGGCCAATAGCACGGCGGGTGGGGTCGTTTTCAGGATATAGTCGTTCGCGCCCATTTCCAGCGACAGGATATGGTTCATATCGCTGTCCAGCGAGGTGAGCAGCACAATCGGCCCTTGCCACTGCCCGCGCAGATCGCGGCACAGCGTCATTCCGTCTTTTCCCGGCAGCATAATATCCAGCAGCACCAGATCGGGTTTTTCGCGGGCAATAGTTGCTTCGGCATTATCACCGCGCGGTTCAACGATGACATCCATATCATGCTTGCCCAGATACGCGGCGATCAACGCCCCGACATCGGGATCATCCTCAACATAAACGATCTTATTCATTACTCTACGCACTGAGGGAAAAACGCTACGATACCGAAAAAACCGCAAACATCACAGGTGCAAATCATTCGCTGTCTGGCAGACACTGTAAGTGACCGTGACGTACGCCGCGCTGCGAGATGACATCATCGGCAAAATGCTGCACATTCCCCATATCTCCTTTCAGTACCGCAATTTCCAGGCAGTCATCGTGGTTAATATGAACATGAAGCGTGGAAACGCAAAGATCGTGATGATGATGCTGGGTTGATACGAGGCGGCTGGCTAAATCGCGTTTCTCATGTTCGTAAACATATGAGAGCACAGCAAAACCCTGGGTGCCGTGTTGCTGCGTCGTTTCTTGCGCCAGGGCGTCTCGCAAAATATCGCGAATCGCTTCGGATCGGTTGTTGTAGTTTCGGCGCTGACTCAACGCATCCAGCATTTCCAGTAAGTCGTCATCAAGAGTGATCGTGACACGTTGCATATGGCTTAAACCTTATTTCGGCGTGTGGGGAAGGCGGGAAGGACCGCTTTTTGTAGCATACGCCCGGCGTTGGAGGAAAAGGTTAATGTGTCACCGATTGTTTGTGTCTCAACAATTTGCCCCTCATCCATCACCATTACCCGCTGACAAAAACGTTCCACCAGCCGTAAATCGTGGGTGATAAACAGACAGGCGGTGCCGAATTGCTGCTGGAGTTTTTTGAGTAAGCGAATGACGCCCGCTTGTAACACCAGATCAAGATTTGACACCGCTTCATCGAGAATCAGCAGCTTTGGCTCTACGGTTAATGCCCGAGCCAGACAAACGCGTTGGAGCTGCCCGCCGCTTAACTGTGGAGGACGTTTGTCGAGCACGCTATCATCGAGATCCACGGCATTGAGCATTTCTCGGGCGCGTGTTAATTGTTCAGCCTTAGAGAGCGACAACAGGTGGCGCATCGGTTCGCGTAAAATCTCACGCACCGTTTTACGGGGATTGACTGCGCTTATCGAATCCTGAAAGACCATTTGAATGTCGCGCCGGAAGGCTTTTTGCTTTGCGCGGTTTAGCCCAGTGAGTGGTTCATCGCGCCAGCTAATGCTGCCCTGCGAGGGCAACTCCAGCCCGACCAGCAGGCGTGCCAGCGTACTTTTTCCACAGCCGCTACGCCCTAATAGCGCAACGGTTTCACCATGTTGCAGTGTTAAAGAGACGTTTTTCAACACGGCATGGTGCTGATGCTTCCCGCCCAGGTTTGCGTGTGTATAGTGATGTGAAAGGGCGGATACGCAGAGTAATGTCATAAGGTGAGCTCCATTGCGTACAAGGCCAGATGCGCAGAAACCAGATTGCGGGTCACGGGATGTTGGGGGGTGCTGAAAATAGTTTCAACAGCGCCAAATTCGACGATATTTCCGCAATCCATCACCGCCACATCATCAGCCAGCCGGGCCACGACGCCCATATCATGGGTCACCAGCAGCATGCCGGGTGAACGTGTTTGCATCATACTTTCCAGCAAATCGAGAATACGCGCTTGAGCGACCACATCCAGGTCGGTGGTCGGTTCATCGGCAACGATAAACGGCGCATCGCATAATATCGCCATGGCGATCATCATGCGTTGCAGCATGCCGCCGCTCATCTCGAAGGGATAGAGTTTCAACATCCGAGCCGCATCATCTAATCCCACGGCTTCTAACGCGGTGATAAGCGAGCGCTCATCAGAGGATTTACCTAGCGCCTGGCAGGTTTCTCGGGCATGTGAGGCCATGGTGTGCAGCGGGTTAAAGGCGCTCCGCGGGTTTTGCATAATGGTGGCAATTTTTACCCCGCGCAGGCTAGCTGGTGAAACCGGGTGTCCGTCTAGCAAAACGGTTCCCGCAGTCTGTCGGACGCCGGTGGGTAAAATACCCAGCGTAGCGGCGCAGGTCAGCGATTTTCCGCTCCCACTGCCGCCTACCAACGCCAATACGCGTCCGCGCGTCAGTGTCAGCGATACACCGTTGACCAGCGGGCGCTCGGCATGCAAAGCGAGATTCTGCAGTTCGATGTGTTGTGGCATCAGTGAGCATGCTCCGTGTCCAGATGAGGATCCAGATGATCGCGCAGTGCATCCCCTAATAGATTAAAGGCCATCACGCTGATAAACAGCGCCAGCCCCGGCCAGAACATTTGCAGCGGCTGGGTCCAGATATACTGGCGAGCGTCGTTAATCATCACGCCCCATTCGGCCGTGGGGGCGGTTACCCCGAGGCCGAGGAATGACATACCGGCCACGTGCAGCATCATGTGGCCAATATCCAGCGTCGCCAGCACCAGCAGTGAAGGAAGCACCGCTCCTGCCAGGTGATCGACAAACACGCGGATATGACCCGCCCCGCAAAGACGAGAAGCCAACACAAATTCCCGCTGGCGCAGCGAGATAACCAGGCTGCGCACCATTCGCGCGTACCACGCCCAGTGAGAGAGCGCGATGGCGATAATGACATTGGTCAACCCGGTTCCCAGCACGCCAACCAGGAAGAAAGAGAGTATTGAAGTCGGGAAGGTCATAAACAGATCGGCGACGCGCATGGTGGCCTGATCGACGCGACCGCCAATAAGCCCGGCGCTACCGCCAACGATTAACCCCAGCCCCAGAACCAGCAGCAGGCAGACCATGACGGAACCGAGCGACACGCGGGTTGCTGCCAGCAGACGCGAGAAAATATCGCGCCCCAAATGGTCTGTTCCCAACCAGTGACGGCTATTCGGTGATAATAAACGGGACGGTAAATCAATCGCCTGAGGATCAAACGGGAGCCACCACTGACTGGTGAGGGCAATGAACGCCAGTAATATGATAATGACGAGGGCTAACCGGACAGACCCGCGCGCAGAAAGGAAAAAATTCACGAGTGCGCTCCTTCATGACGGCGAATACGCGGGTCTAGCGCTGCGTTTAGCAGGTCAACAATCAGGTTACAGAACACAAAAACCACCACCATCATCAGCGTAAAGCATTGGATAACCGGGTAGTCACGGTTAAATATCGCTGAGACGGCATAACGCCCAACGCCCGGCCAGGCAAAGATATTTTCGATAATCATCGTGCCGCCAATCAGTTCGCCGATATGCATGCCAACGGCGGTGATCATCGGCAGCGAGGCATTACGCAGAATATGGCGACGCTCGGTTTGCTTATCATTTAACCCTCGTAAGCGCGCCCAGGTGACATGCCGCTGCCCGGCAACTTCCAGCATACTGGCCCGCAGCAGACGGGCGTTAATCGCCAGCGACATAAAGGCAATGGAAACCGAAGGTAAAACAAGATGTTGCCAACCGCCATAACCCAGTGCAGGTAACCATCTCAGGTACACTGAGAAAAACATCACCAGCAGAAAGGCCAGCCAGAAATTGGGCATTGAGACGCCGAGGAAGGCGATAACCCGCACAACGAAATCGGGCAGTTGGTCACGGTGACGTGCCGCCCAAATTCCCAGCGGGACAGAGGTCAGCAGGATCAGCACCAGTGCGGCACCGGCCAGTTCAAGGGTGGCGGGCAGGAACGCTAAAATGTCATCCAGCACAGGACGCTGTGTGGCGAAGGAGATGCCAAAATCCAGATGCAGCGCTTTCCACAACCAACTGCCGTACTGCACGATAAGCGGTTGATCCAGCCCCAGCATAATCCGCGTAGACGCGACCATATCAGGCGTAGGTGGCAGGTTTGAAAGGCGCAAATAGTCGAGTGCTGGGTCGCCGGTACCCAGTCGCAGCATCAGGAAGATAATCACTGACGCGGCGAAAATCATGGGGATGAGCAGCAAAATACGCCGCGCAATATAACGTAGCATTAGCGGGTTACCGGTTTTATCTGTTTAAAGGGAATATCGGAGGTGATGGGGGCGTAAGGAATTGACCCCAGCTCTGGTTTTGCCACGATCATCATCGACATATAGCTAATAGGCAGGTAAACCGCATCGTTGTGCAATCGTGTCAAAATATCGCGATACAGTGATTTGCGTTGCGCTTCATCGGTGGTGGTCAGCACAAGACTAATTTCTTTATCGATGATGGCCTTATCTGCCAGGCCTTGTTGCGCCTGGTAATCCGCATGTGACGGCACACGCATTGAGCTCATAAAGGCATGAGGATCGTACGGTGCCCCCCAGGTGCGGGAGAAAATCATGCCGAAGTGGCCATCCCGCATGCGGGCGTAAATGCTGCTTTCTTCTTCGCCCACTAACGTCACATCAATGCCAATTTTGCGCATGTCGGCCTGCACAATTTCAGCCATGGATTTGTTGAGCGCATCGGTACCGATGTAGGCCAGCTCAATTTGTAGCGGCTTGCCCGATCTTTCACGGACTGTCTTGCCGGTAGGCAGCGTCCAGCCTGCTTTCTCCAGCAGTGTGCAGGCGCGTTGTGGATCGTACTGACGCGGTTTAAGGCCGATGTCAGCGTAAGGCACGGTCGGAGAAAACAGCGTATCGGCGACCTGTTGAGTGCCATACAGCGCGTTATCGATTAGCGATTTTTTATTGACGGAATAGTTTAGCGCTTCGCGTACCAATAGCTCGTCGGTGGGCGCTTTGGCGGAGTTCAGCGCCAGCATCACGGTTTCAACCGGTGCAGAAAGCTGGGTGCGGTATTGCGGGTTGTGGGCAAAGCGCGCGAAGGTGTCGAGCGGCAGCAGACCTTCATTACCGTACAGTAGGTCAATATCACCGGTTTCAAAGGCGACCGCGCGTGTCGTCGGGTCGGGGATGACGTTGACCGTAATCTTTTGCAGTGGCGGTTTTTCACCCCAGTAATGCTCGTTTCGCACCAGCACATCGTACTGGTTAAGTTTCGAGGCTTGTAACACCCACGGCCCGGTGCCAATGGGGGCTTTGATACCGTTCATCGTCTCATTATTTTTAAACTGTGAAGGGGCGATAAAACGAAATGGGCGCGGAAGCGCCAGCTCTTGCAGGAAAGGATAATAAGCATCCTTAAGCGTAATTTGCAGTTCAGTTTTGCCCAGTACCTTGACGTCAACAATCTGATTAACCAGTTCGAGCCAGGCATGGCGCTGACGGTTATCGAGCACGGCACGGAAGTTCTCCGCTGCGGCCTTCGCATCGAAGACTTCGCCGTTTGAGAAGGTTACGTCATCACGCAGAATAAAAGACCAGGTTTTACCGTCCGCTGAGTGGGTCCAGCTTTTTGCCAGCCACGGTTTTACTGAGCCATCGGCCTGATACTTCACCAGCGGTTCGTAGACCATACTTTGAGCAAACATCTGGTTGGGAGTATACAGATGGGGATTTAATGGCCCGACGTTGACCGGCCATGCGGTGGTGATTTCGGTCGGGGCTGAGGCATGAGCAAGGAGAGGGACGCAGGTTAGCAGCGCAATAAGGGTGCGGCGTAGTCTGGACAAAACGGTGGCCTTAATGATGGAGAGGTACGACTAAATGAGTATGACGATTGTATGGATTCATCATACCTTTGGGTTGTGATGGATCAATTTTCTGGGTAATAAGTTAATAAGATAAATAGATGCTTTCTATTCATAAAGATAAGTGCTTCCGTTATGCTGGACTCACATGTTGTTTTTGAGTGAATAATGAAATGGGGTTGTTAATAAAGGCGCTGCTTGGTGCGCTGGTGGTGGTGTTGATAGGCGTGCTGGCGAAAACCAAAAACTATGCCATTGCTGGGCTTATCCCGCTTTTCCCAACCTTTGCGCTGATTGCACACTATATTGTTGCCAGCGAACGCGGAACCGAGGCGCTGCGCGCCACCATTGTATTTGGCATGTGGTCGATAATTCCGTACTTTATCTATTTGCTGTCGCTGTGGTATTTCACCGGGATGATGCGCCTGCCGATGGCGCTAGCAGGCGCGGTGGCCTGCTGGGGACTCAGTGCCTGGTTGCTGATTTTCCTATGGGGACGCTTTCACTAAACCAGCGGTCTGCCGCCGTCGACGGCGAAGGTCCGCCCGGTGACGTAACAACTGCCGAGAATATAATCGACCAGATCGATGACCTCTTTTTCTCCGGCGGCGATTTTCATCAACGACTTGTTCAACGCCTTCTGGCGATACGCTTCATCATCGGTTTCGTTGAACAGCACTAATGCTGGCGCAATGGCGTTGACCTTCACTTCTGGCGCCAGTTTGCGGGCAAACGAACGTGTCATATTGTCGAGTGCCGCTTTACTGGCGGCATAGGCAATGTGCTTGTCGCTGCCGCGTTCCACCACATAATCCGTAAAATGGATAATATCGCCTTCCGCGTGCCCGTGACCACGTAGCAAATCTTCCAGGGTATGGTTGAGCAGGTAGGGCGCATGGACGTGAATTTGCAGCATCGCGTTCAGGACGTGGCTTAGCGAGGCGGTTGGGCTTTCTGCCAGCCAGCCGCTGGCGTTATGGATAATGCCGCGCAGACTGGTGCAGTGCGCGCGAACGCTATCGGCGAATGCGTAAATACCTTCGTCGCTGGAAAAATCCGCCTGAATGCACGCCGCACCAGCTTTTCGCATCACGTCAATCGACGGATAGTGGGTGCGGTAGCTCAGAATCACCGGTTGCTGCTGAGTGAGAAAATGGTGGGCAAGGGCGAGGCCGATGCGACGGCCTCCACCGGTAATCAGGATCGGACGTGATAGCCTGTTTTCCATCGTTATTTCCTTTTCACATTGACGATGAGGCCGCACACATTACCTCACCAGCATCCACGTTGCCGGAACCGAGGCAACCAGAAGCAAACCGATCAAAGCCAGTTCGCGACGTTTCAACAAGACGTTATCGTCATGGGTACGTCGCGCATAAATAAACACGAAGAGTCCCGGTGCATAGAGCACGACCGACAGGAGCAGATGCATCGGCCCGGAAGCATACAATAACCATAAGCCATAAATACAGGCTCCGACACCAATCACCTTATGCAGGGGGCGTTGGGCAGTCTTTAATAAGAATGCACCGACCAGGAAATACGGTACCAGAATCATCTCGGAAGCGATGGTCAGCAGGGTGTTGTAATCCGAACCGGTTAGCCAAATCAGTACCAGACTCGCCTGCACGCTCAGGTTGGTTAACCACAGCGAAGCCGCGGGTGCATTATTGGCATTCTGACGCGCGAAAATACGTGGGAAGGCTTTATGCGTTGCCGCCAGCAGCGGGACTTCTGCAGCCATGATCGTCCAGCTTAAGTAGGCGCCGCAGACCGAGACAATCAACCCGGCGGCAATCACAATTTCACCCCAGGAGCCCATCATCCGCACCATGATCCCCGCCATTGAGGGATTACGCATTTCGGCCAGTTCCGGACGGGCAACCACGCCCATTGATAGCAATGTCACCAGCAGATAAACACTCAGCGCGGAGATAACCGCCAGCAGCGTAGCGCGGCCGACGTCTTTTTTATTCCGCGCCCGGGCGGAGACCACCACCGCGCCTTCCACACCGATAAACACCCATAGAGTGATCAGCATGGTATTTTTTACCTGTTCCCATACCGGCACACCTAGATCAATACCGTGGAAATCGAGGGTGAAGACATCGCTATTAAAGGCGATAGCTGCCAATACGACAAACAATCCAAGGGGAACGAGTTTCGCCAGCGTCGCCGCCAGATTGATGCTGGCGGCGGTCTGCACGCCGCGCAATACGAGAAAATGAACCACCCACAGTAACACCGACGCGCCAACAATCGACTGCCAGGTATTGCCGTCGCCAAACAGGCGCAGCTCTGGCGTGTCGGTAAAGAAGCTCAAGGCAGAGAACACGATAACCAGATAGGAAACGTTAGCGATTACCGCGCAAAGCCAGTAACCCCAGGCCGAGCAAAAACCAATCAACTCGCCAAACCCTTCACGCGCATAGGTAAAGATACCGCCGTCCAGGTCAGGACGAATGCGGGTCAGTACCAGCATGGCGATAGCGAGAAACAGAATGCCGACGCCGGTAATCGCCCAGCCAATCAGCAGTGCGGCGGGGCTGGCAACCTGTGCCATGTTCTGAGGAAGGCTAAACACGCCCGCGCCGAGCATAGAGCTCAGAACCAGAGCAGTCAGGGCACTAAGCCCTAATTTCTTTTCCATGTGATTCCTGTCGTGGAAAGAGAAGAAGGAGAATATTTATTTGGCGAAATCGCATAAACATGGGGGATTGCGCTGAGGCGGCGATTTTACGGAGAGCGATGCATACATGCAACAATGTATGGTGGAAAGGCGTAAAAAAGGCGACGAGTGTCGCCTTAGTATTCGATGCTTCCCCGGAGTCGGCCGACGCCTCGTCCGGGCTACCGTTGAACGTAGGCCAGGCTTGAAACTAGATTACTTATACAGGTCTGCGCTGATAGTGACGTTGCCGCCACGTTCCTGCCACTGACGTGTAATGTGGTAATACTTCGCATCTTTCTTCGCGGCACGTTTCGCCACCTGGTAGGAGACTTCGGTCATGTTGCCGTAGTTACCGGTGAACTTAATGCTGTCGAAAGGCACCATCTGCGCAGCGGCAGCTTTGTTCAGTTCTTCAACTTTCGTACCGTTTGGCAGTGTGACACTGTAACGTCCACCCTTAGAAGACTGGGTTTCGAAGAACAGGCCAACGCCAGTACCCGCGCCGACAGCAGAAGTGGTTGCCACGCCTGGGATCTCAACTTGTTTCGCCGCTTCGCCACCTTCTGCCAGCGCTTTACGCCCGGCATCGGAATCAGCAGGAATTACGTCGGCACTTTGCAGAGCGCGTTTTTTGGCATCGGCTTTATAGATATACGCCGTCACGCGCTGGTTGCCGCCGTCGTTTGCATCAACCTGACGCACGATAAAGAAGGAGGCTGCTCCCTTCGCTTTCGCCGCCTTAGTGATAGCAGCGTTAACATCCGGCTGGCTGCGGTAGAAGCCCTGAACGGTCACGGTATCAAAAGGCACTAACGCAACGGCCTGGTCTTTTGGCAGTTCCATCACGCCGTTGATCACACGGTTTTTCGGGGCTTCGGACTTGGCAGCATCTTCTTTATAGAAATCGGCCGTAACGCGCCAGTTACCGCTGTTACCGTAATCTGAGGTGTCGACAACATAAAAAGAGGCTGCGCCTTCTTTGTCTGCTTTGCGGGATATCGCCTGCACAGCATCGCCAATGGCGGTAAAACGACCGGTGATGACAACGCGGTCATAAGGTTTCAGTGCGGACGCTTGCTCCGGGGTCAGCTCAGTGGCTGCATGAGCGGACATCGCCGCGGCACACAACATGGCGGACACGAGGAGGGTGTTCTTAAGCTTCATAAAAATAATCCTTCGCCTTGCGCAAACCAAATTCGGGAAATGTTAATTATGGGAAAACATCCGATTATGGCATTGAAACGATGCGACTGTCTGCGTCATTTTTAATGTCAGATGCGAACCCAGTGACGGTTTTGAATAACTTTTCCTGATATGTTGAAAAAACGGGCGCTTGACCACTAAAAGCGGTCAACCATATGACTTTTTTAAGTTAATGGGATGTTAATTTGCCGATCGTGCCCGCGAAAAATCATGTTTTCCCGTATTGATGAAGCGAATTATGAGGCTCGCTGAGCAAATCGGGGTAAATATCGCTGTTTGTAGGCCGCTGAACTCATTATTTGGCAATTAATGCAAAAATAGTATTTTTTGGCGCTAGATCACAGTCGGTATTTTCAGTAGGTTATAGTCAGTTTGTTACTGTTTTATTTATTCAGGTTGTTCGCCTGTTAGCTCACAAAGCGTCAGACGCAACAAACTGGCAAAATGGCAAACCATCCTATAAGAACCGATGGAAGGGAATAGTTATGCGTATTGGTGTACCAAAAGAGAGGTGGGCCCAGGAAACGCGAGTCGCAGCGACGCCGAAAACGGTAGAGCAGCTGCTTAAGCTCGGTTTTAGCGTGGCAATTGAAAGTGGCGCGGGAAAACTCGCCAGTTTTGATGATGACGCGTTTGTGCAGGCTGGCGCAGAGATTGTCTCAGGCGAAGCGGTCTGGCAATCAGATGTTATCCTGAAGGTTAACGCGCCGCTGGATGAAGAGATCCCAAATCTCAATCCAGGCACGACATTAATCAGCTTTATCTGGCCGGCGCAAAATGCCGAATTGATGGCAAAACTGGCCGAACGTCAGATTAACGTGATGGCGATGGACTCGGTGCCGCGTATCTCCCGCGCCCAGTCGCTCGATGCGTTAAGCTCGATGGCAAACATTGCCGGTTATCGCGCTATCGTTGAAGCCGCCCACGAATTTGGTCGCTTCTTCACCGGACAAATCACTGCCGCCGGGAAAGTCCCACCGGCTAAAGTTATGGTGATTGGTGCCGGTGTTGCTGGCCTTGCCGCTATCGGTGCGGCAAACAGTCTCGGTGCTATCGTGCGTGCGTTCGACACCCGCCCGGAAGTGAAAGAACAGGTGCAGAGTATGGGCGCCGAGTTCCTTGAACTGGACTTCAAAGAAGAAGCGGGTAGCGGCGACGGTTACGCGAAAGTGATGTCCGAAGCATTTATCGCCGCAGAAATGGCGCTGTTTGCCGCACAGGCGAAAGAAGTCGATATCATCGTCACTACCGCGTTAATCCCAGGTAAACCGGCACCGAAACTTATCACCCGTGAAATGGTTGATTCGATGACCCCAGGCAGCGTGATTGTCGATCTGGCTGCGCAAAACGGCGGTAACTGCGAATACACCGTGGCGAATAAAATCATCACTACCGCCAGCGGTGTGAAGGTGATTGGCTACACCGACCTTGCGGGCCGTCTGCCAACGCAGTCATCCCAGCTCTACGGCACCAACCTGGTTAACCTGCTGAAATTGCTATGCAAAGAAAAAGACGGCAATGTCACTATCGATTTTGACGATGTGGTTATTCGCGGCGTTACGGTGATTCGTGAAGGCGAAGTGACCTGGCCTGCGCCACCTATCCAGGTTTCAGCACAGCCACAGGCTGCACCAAAAGTGGCGCAAGCACCGAAAGAAGCAGAAAAACCGGCTTCGCCGTGGCGCAAATATGCGCTGATGGCGCTGGCTATCATTCTGTTCGGCTGGTTGGCAAACGTCGCTCCAAAAGAGTTCCTTGGTCACTTTACCGTCTTTGCGCTCTCCTGCGTGGTGGGTTACTACGTGGTGTGGAACGTGTCGCATGCGCTGCATACGCCGTTGATGTCGGTCACCAATGCCATTTCGGGCATTATCGTGGTTGGCGCGCTGCTGCAAATTGGCCATGGTGGCTGGGTAAGCTTCCTGAGTTTTATCGCGGTACTGATCGCCAGCATCAATATTTTTGGTGGTTTCACCGTCACTCAGCGCATGCTGAAAATGTTCCGCAAAGGATAAGGGGTAACAAATGTCTGGTGGATTAGTTACAGCTGCATACATTGTTGCCGCGATCTTGTTTATTTGTAGTCTTGCAGGGCTGTCAAAACACGAAACGTCTCAACGCGGCAACTACTTCGGTATTGCCGGGATGGCGATTGCATTAATTGCCACTATTTTGGGGCCAGATAGCCATAACGTTGGCTGGATCCTGCTGGCGATGGTTATCGGTGGTGCTATCGGTATTCGTCTGGCGAAGAAAGTTGAAATGACCGAAATGCCAGAGCTGGTGGCGGTTCTACACAGCTTTGTTGGTCTGGCAGCGGTGCTGGTCGGTTTCAACAGCTACCTGCAGCATGAAACCGGTATGGATCAAATTCTGGTCAATATTCATCTGACGGAAGTGTTCCTCGGTATCTTCATCGGTGCGGTAACCTTTACTGGTTCCATCGTGGCGTTCGGTAAACTGTGCGGCAAGATGTCCTCTAAGCCGCTGATGCTGCCAAATCGTCACAAGCTGAATCTGGCGGCGCTGGTGGTTTCTCTGCTGCTGCTGATTGCTTTTGTGCGCACCGATAGCACCGGTACTCAGGTACTGTGTCTGCTGATCATGACCGTCATCGCGCTGGCTTTCGGCTGGCATCTGGTGGCGTCTATCGGCGGTGCGGATATGCCGGTTGTGGTCTCCATGTTGAACTCGTACTCCGGTTGGGCAGCAGCAGCAGCGGGCTTTATGCTCAGCAACGACCTGCTGATCGTGACCGGTGCGCTGGTGGGTTCTTCAGGTGCGATCCTGTCGTACATCATGTGTAAAGCGATGAACCGTTCCTTCTTCAGCGTGATTGCCGGTGGTTTTGGTACCGACGGTTCTTCTACGGGGAGTGACGAAGAAGTGGGTGAGCACCGTGAAATCAGCGCGGAAGAAACGGCAGAAATGCTGAAGGATTCGCACTCGGTCATTATCACCCCAGGCTACGGTATGGCGGTGGCACAGGCCCAGTATCCGGTTGCTGAAATTACTGAAAAACTGCGTGCGCGCGGTATCAAGGTACGTTTTGGTATTCACCCGGTTGCCGGGCGTCTGCCAGGCCACATGAACGTGCTGCTGGCGGAAGCGAAGGTTCCTTACGATATCGTGTTGGAAATGGATGAAATCAACGATGACTTCTCCGATACCGACACCGTGCTGGTTATCGGCGCGAACGATACCGTAAACCCTGCGGCGCTGGACGACCCGAAAAGTCCAATCGCCGGGATGCCGGTGCTTGAAGTGTGGAAGGCGCAGAACGTTATTGTCTTCAAACGCTCAATGAACACCGGTTACGCTGGGGTGCAGAACCCGCTGTTCTTTAAAGAGAACACGCAGATGCTATTCGGTGATGCGAAAGCTAGCGTTGACGCCATTCTGAAAGCGCTCTAATTTTCCGTTATGACCGCTAAGCCGCCGGGGTATTTTCACCCCGGCGGCTTTTTTAATGGTCGCTGATTGCTTTTGGTCAAAAAACAATCAAGCAAGCGTGTTATACTGTCTCTTAGTCGCCCACACCTAAGAGGAAGTTATGGAAACCTTGTTTACACCTGCACAACTGGCCATCGAATATCTCCGTCGTGAAACCGCACCATTAAGCCCCGCGCAGTATCTGAAACGTGTAAAACAGCTTGAGCTGGAATTTGCCGACCTGATGTCGCTCTCCTCAATTGAACTCAAAGAAGAGATCGATTTTGCCTGGCGCCTTGGGCTGCACTAATATTCCCGCAAAACCCTCGTTATTCCGTCCCGTGCTAGCCGCGTGTTAAACGGATAATGTCGCAGTTCGTTCGCTTAAGGATTCAGAGTGAACGAACTTAGTTTTTCCTGCCTTCGCTATAACCTGTACTCGCTAACCCGGCAAATCCACTTTTCCGACGAAAATCACCGGCCCTGAAGGCCCTTGCAGCCTGGAACCGCCAACCGGTTCAAGACTGATTGCCAGCGTTGTCTGGTTATCCAGTAGTCCTGACGGTAGCTGGAAATCGTTGTGCTTCTGATGTGTTATCAGCCCAATTGAACGTGGCGGACTATTGCCTTTAATCAGCCACAATTGCAGATTTTTGTCTTCGGGAAGCGTGGCGTTTAACGCCACAACTTGCATCAGGCGGGTCGATTTATCCAGGCTCACCACAAATTGTGAATTTGATTGGCTACCGCTGAGGATGGCGATCGGGCGCATCATTGCGGGGGAGTCGGGTTTTCGTACATAGGTGAATATCAGAATGCCAGCGAGTGCGGCTGCCAGTGCCCAACCAAGCCATGTCGTAGGGCGTAGCGTGACGGGGGGCGATTTTTCTTGCTGTAATTTATGCGCGATTTTTTGCCAAATTTCAGGTGATGGCACGCTATCCGGGGTGAGGGCATCGACACCGCTAAAGGCTTTTTGCCAGTGCCAGACCTGTTTAGCAAAATCCTCGTCTTCATTGAGCCGCTTGTCGAGAAGCAGACGAGTGGGTTCATCGACCAGCCCAAGAACATATTCAGCGGCCAGGATGGCATCATTATTCTGTGTGTTCATAAGCCAATGCACTCCCTGAGATGGATAAGTGCACGTCGGATCCAACTTTTGACGGTGCCCTCAGGCTGGTTCAATGACAGCGCAATTTCAGTTTGCGATAACCCGCGATAATAGGCCAGGGCGATGCTTTGACGCTGTTCTGCCGGAAGATGCTCCATGCAGTCATGCAGTTTTTTTGCTTCCAGGTGAACGTCTTCCGCCGCTAATGGCGAACGCAGCATGTCTTCAGCTTCGCTAATATCCTCCACGGAACAACAGCGATTCTCATGCTTACGCAGATAATCGATCGCGCGATTTCTGGCAATATGGTTAAGCCAGATTTGCGGTTCGCTACGCTTGTCGTCGTAGTAGAGTGCCGACTGCCAGATGTGGATGAAAGTATCGTGCAGAATCTCTTCGGCCCAGTCACGGCGTCTGACAATGCGCAAAATAATACCGAATAAACGCGGTGATATTGTTTTATAGAGCAATTCCAGAGCCTGTTTATCGCCACAAGCAATCTGGCTCATTAATCCTGCATGGATATGCGCTGAGTTGATTGTCATTGGTGTCCCTGATAAAGGTGCAGCCACCGAATGGATGGCTGCACACAGTATAGGCAACAATTTACGGCATCAGCACGGTATCAATAACATCAATCACGCCATTACTCTGATTAACATCATAGGTGCTGATATTCGCGATATTACCGCGAACATCTTTGAGCTGAATATTGTGCGGCCCATTTGCCATAACCCACAGCGATTCGCCATTGACGGTTTTCAATTCGGCTTTTCCGCCACCGGCCTTAATTTTCTTCTCAAGGGCTTTCATATCGTATTTCCCGGCGACCACGTGATAGGTCAATACGGCAGTCAGTTTTTGTTTGTTTTCAGGTTTAAGCAGGGAGTCTACGGTACCAGGGGGCAGTTTTTCGAATGCGGTATTAGTCGGTGCGAAAACGGTAAAAGGGCCATTACCTTCAAGCGTTGATACCAGTCCCGCGGCTTTTACCGCTGCAACCAAGGTGGTGTGATCTTTTGAGTTCATCGCATTTTGCACAATATTTTTGGACGGATACATCGCGGCTCCGCCCACCATGACGGTGTTATTGTCCATCATTGCCGCTTGGGTCACACCGCTGATTACCAGTGCAGAAAAAAGAAGAGATGGCAGAATTTTTTTCATTTTCACTTCCTCATAAGTATTTTCGGGAAGGACTTCATAAGCCCTCATGAAGTAATACGATTGAGGAAAGAAAACGGATGCAAAATAATCGAAATAATTTTTTAGCCCACATTGAATTCCGAGGTTACGAGCCAATTCATATCAGTTACATAAAAATGCATATTTCTTAACGCTGATATAATATAACGGTGATTCAGTACGTAACCGGGACAAGCCATGAAAAAGTACCAGCAACTCGCCCAGCAGATGACGGAACAGATTGCCCACGGAGTGTGGCAGCCGGGTGATAAGCTGCCCTCGCTAAGGGAGCAGGTGGCGAACAGCGGGATGAGTTTTATGACTGTCAGCCATGCTTATCAGCTCCTGGAAAGCCAGGGGCGTATAGTGGCGCGCCCGCAGTCCGGTTACTATGTGGCCCCGCGTATGGTGGCTACGCGGCAGAGTTCGGCGCCAGCGCAGGTAATGCCGGATAACGCTGTTGACATCAATACCTACATTTTTGAAGTCTTGCAGGCCAGCCGCAATGCTTCAGTATTGCCGTTCGCTTCCGCGTTTCCTGACCCAAAATTGTTCCCTTTACCACAACTCAACCGCTCGCTGGCGCAGGTCAGTAAAACCGCCACCGCAATGAGCGTGATTGAGAATCTGCCGCCGGGAAACGATGAACTACGTCATGCCATTGCCCGGCGCTATGCGTTGCAAGGCATGACCATTTCACCGGATGAGATTGTGATTACCGCCGGCGCGCTGGAAGCGTTGAACCTGAGTTTGCAAGCGGTAACCGAACCGGGCGATTGGGTTATTGTCGAAAACCCGTGTTTTTACGGAGCATTACAGGCGCTGGAACGGCTGAGGCTGAAAGCCTTATCGGTGGCAACCGACGTGAAAGAAGGTATCGATCTGGATGCGTTAGTGCAGGCGCTGCAAACCTATCCGGTAAAAGCCTGCTGGTTGATGACCAATAGCCAGAACCCGCTCGGTTTTACGCTGACGCCTGAAAAGAAAGCCCGGCTGATAGAAATTCTAAGCGAGCACAACGTCACCTTGATTGAAGATGACGTCTACAGCGAGCTCTATTTTGGCCGCGAGAAACCGTTGCCTGCTAAGGCGTGGGACAAGACGGACATGACGTTGCATTGCAGTTCGTTTTCAAAATGTCTGGTGCCGGGATTTCGCATCGGCTGGGTCGCGGCGGGGAAACATGCGCGGCGCATTCAACATTTACAGCTGATGAGTACGTTATCGACCAGTTCGCCGATGCAGTTGGCGCTGGTGGATTATCTGGCGACCAAGCGCTATGACGCGCATCTACGTCGCCTGCGTCGCCAACTGGCGGAACGCAAGCAATTGGCCTGGCAGTCGCTGCTGCGTTCGTTACCCCCTGAAGTGCAGATTCATCATAACGACAGCGGCTACTTCCTCTGGCTGGAGCTCCCTGCGGGGGTTGATGCCGGTCAACTTAGTGCCAGAGCGCTGGAGCACCATATCAGTATCGCGCCGGGCAAGATGTTTTCCACAACCGATAACTGGGCATCCTTTTTCCGTTTTAATACCGCCTGGGGCTGGGGCGAAAGGGAAGATAATGCAGTGGAGACGCTGGGGCATCTTATTCGTCAACTCATAAAGTAATCACAGACCTTTCAATTCGTACCTGGTCATAGGAAATTCAAATAGCGCCTATGACCAGTAACTCCTTGTCTATAATCCAAATTATCCATCCCTGAATGGGCATTTTTCTGGAATGCGCCCTTGGTCACAACCTGTACAAATTTTTAACATCCGCACAGGTGGCGGGCATGGCGACGTCTATTTTTAAACAGGGAGATATTTTTAACGGCATGGCTGCCGCTCAAATTCATTGTGACAGGAGTAAATTTTTATGAGCAAGAAATTTGCCCGCAGCAGCCTATGCGCCCTGGTGATGACCGTGGCGACAGTCCATGCCGCCGAACCGCCAGCCTCTCTGGATAAAGGCGAGGGGCGGTTAGATATTATCGCCTGGCCGGGCTATATCGAGCGCGGTCAGAGTGACAAACAGTACGATTGGGTCAGCGATTTTGAGAAAGCGTCCGGCTGCCAGGTGAACGTTAAAACGGCGGCGACGTCGGACGAAATGGTCAGTCTGATGGCGAAAGGCGGATATGACCTGGTTACCGCCTCTGGCGATGCTTCACTGCGCTTGATCATGGGCAAGCGCGTACAGCCGATTAATACAGCATTGATTGAAAACTGGAAAAACCTCGACCCGCGTCTGGCCAAAGGCGCCTGGTTTAACGTCGACGGCAAAGTCTACGGCACGCCGTATCAGTGGGGCCGAAACCTGCTGATGTATAACAGCAAAACATTCCCGACACCGCCTGACTCCTGGAGTGTGGTCTTCGTTAAGCAAAATCTGCCGGATGGAAAAACGAATCAGGGGCGTGTGCAGGCCTATGACGGCCCGATTTACATCGCTGACGCGGCGTTATTCGTCAAAGCGACTCAACCGCAGTTAGGTATCAGCGATCCGTACCAGTTAACGGAACAGCAGTATCAGGCGGTGCTGAAAGTGCTGCGCGATCAGCATGGATTAATCCACCGCTACTGGCATGACACCACCGTACAAATGAGCGATTTCAAAAACGAAGGAGTCGTTGCCTCAAGTGCCTGGCCATATCAGGCCAACGGCCTGAAAGGTGAAGGGCAACCGATCGGCACCGTCTTCCCAAAAGAGGGCGTCACCGGCTGGGCTGACACCACCATGCTTCACGCTGAGGCGAAGCATCCCGTCTGTGCCTACAAGTGGATGAACTGGTCGCTGACGCCGAAAGTTCAGGGGGATGTTGCGGCTTGGTTTGGCTCGCTGCCGGTGGTGGCTGAAGGGTGTAAAGCCAGTCCTCTGCTGGGCGAAAAAGGGTGTGAAACCAACGGTTATGGTTTCTTTGACAAAATTGCTTTCTGGAAAACACCTATCGCCGAAGGTGGCAAGTACGTCCCGTATAGCCGCTGGACGCAGGACTATATCGCCATCATGGGCGGCCGATAATTTTCCGGGAGTCCCTCATGACGTATACGGTTGAATTTCATGACGTCTCACGACTTTATGGTGACGTTCGGGCAGTGGACGGTGTCAGTATCGCTATCCACGACGGAGAATTCTTCTCCATGCTGGGGCCATCAGGCTCCGGCAAAACCACCTGTCTGCGCCTGATTGCCGGATTCGAACAACTCTCCGGTGGCGCAATCTCCATTTTTGGTCGCCATGCCAGTGAACTGCCGCCGTGGGAACGTGACGTGAATACCGTCTTCTAGGACTACGCGCTGTTTCCGCATATGTCGGTGCTTGATAACGTCGCTTACGGGCTGATGGTAAAAGGCATGGCGAAGAAAGCGCGGCTGGCAAAAGCCGCGCTGGCGCTGGAAAAGGTGGCGCTGGGTTTCGTCGGTGGACGCAAACCGTCGCAGCTTTCCGGTGGTCAGCGTCAGCGTGTGGCGATTGCCCGCGCGCTGGTGAATGAACCCCGGGTTCTGCTGTTGGATGAGCCGCTGGGCGCGCTTGATCTTAAATTGCGCGAGCAGATGCAGCTTGAACTCAAAAAGCTGCAACAGGAGCTGGGGATTACCTTTATCTTCGTCACCCACGATCAGAGCGAAGCGCTATCGATGTCCGACCGGGTGGCGGTATTCAACAACGGGCGCATCGAGCAGGTCGATACCCCACGTGCGCTCTATTTGCGGCCGCGAACGCCGTTTGTTGCAAGCTTCGTCGGTACCTCTAACGTTTTTACCCCGTCAATGGCGGAAAAGCTGTGTGGCATGGCAGGGAGCTGGGCCTTGCGTCCGGAACATATTCGTCTCAATGAAGGTGGCGAAGTGCAGGTTGAGGGGCGGGTGCAGGCGGTACAGTATCAGGGGGCGGCGACGCGCTATGAATTGCAGCTTGAAGGCGGTGAAAAGTTACTCGTTAGCCAGGCTAATTTGTCAGCCGGATTGATTGCGGATGGCCCCGTCGTGGGTCACACGGTGCGGGTATCGTGGGCGCGCGATGCGATGGTTGCGCTGGACGCCGGGAGGTGATGCGATGAATACTCCCTCGCGCAGCTTAAGCCGAGTCTCTGGCCTGTTCTGGCGGCGTCCCGCACTAGGGTTGTTCCTGCTGCTCCTTGGGCCGTTGATGTGGTTTGGCATCGTCTATTTTGGATCGTTGCTGACTTTGCTATGGCAGGGATTTTACACTTTCGATGATTTTACGATGTTCGTCACGCCAACGCTCACGTTGGCCAATCTGTACGCGCTATTTAACCCGGCCAACTACGACATTATCCTGCGCACGTTGACAATGTCGCTAGCCGTGACCGTCGCCAGCGCGCTGTTGGCCTTTCCGATGGCGTGGTATATGGCGCGCTATACCCGTGGCAAGCAAAAAGCATTTTTCTACGTCGCGGTTATGCTGCCGATGTGGGCGAGCTATATCGTCAAAGCCTATGCCTGGACGCTATTGCTGGCGAGGGATGGGGTAGCGCAGTGGTTTCTCAATCATATGGGGCTTGAGGCGGTACTGAATGCGATTTTGACGGTGCCGGGCATTGGCGGTAATACGCTGTCAACCTCCGGGTTAGGCCGCTTCCTTGTCTTCGTTTATATCTGGCTGCCGTTTATGATTTTGCCTTTACAGGCGGCGCTGGAGCGTATTCCTTCGTCGTTGCTTCAGGCTTCTGCGGATCTTGGGGCATTGCCACGCCAGACCTTTCGTCATGTGGTGTTACCGATGGCGATCCCCGGTATTGCAGCCGGTTCTATCTTCACCTTTTCGCTCACGCTCGGCGATTTTATTGTTCCGCAGTTGGTTGGGCCGCCGGGTTACTTTATCGGCAATATGGTCTATTCCCAACAAGGGGCGATTGGCAATATGCCGATGGCGGCGGCGTTTACTTTGGTTCCCATTGTTCTTATTGCCCTTTATCTGGCGTTCGTGAAGCGCCTGGGAGCATTCGATGCACTCTGAACGGGCACCGCTGTTTCTCAAAATTGCCGCCTGGGGTGGGGTTATCTTCCTGCATTTCCCGTTGGTTATCATCGCCCTTTATGCGTTCAACACTGAAGATGCGGCGTTCAGTTTCCCCCCGCAAGGCCTGACGCTGCGCTGGTTTAGCGAGGCGGCGGGGCGTGGCGATATTTTCGAATCAGTGACGTTGTCACTTAAAATCGCCGCGCTATCGACCGCGATTGCATTAATTCTTGGCACGCTTGCTGCAGCAGCACTCTGGCGGCGGGAATTCTTTGGTAAAAGCGCCATTTCGCTATTGCTCCTCTTGCCCATTGCGTTACCGGGAATTGTCACCGGGCTGGCATTGTTGACCGCCTTCAAGGCCGTTGGTCTGGAGCCTGGGTTGTTAACCATTGTGATTGGGCACGCCACCTTTTGTGTCGTGGTGGTGTTTAACAATGTCGTAGCGCGCTTTCGCCGTACTTCCTGGAACCTTGTGGAAGCATCGATGGATTTAGGCGCGAACGGTTGGCAAACCTTCCGCCATATCGTGTTGCCCAACCTCAGTTCAGCGCTGCTGGCGGGCGGCATGCTGGCGTTTGCATTGTCGTTTGATGAAATTATCGTCACGACCTTTACCGCCGGTCATGAGCGCACGTTACCGCTGTGGCTGCTTAACCAACTGGGGCGACCGCGCGATGTACCGGTGACTAACGTTGTGGCGCTGCTGGTGATGTTACTGACAATGATACCGATTTTAGGGGCGTGGTGGCTGACTCGCGAAGACGAGGGATCCACCAACGGAAGTACCACGTTTAAATAAAACAGGATCATGCTATGCAACAGAAGTTACTGATTAATGGTGAACTGGTGGCGGGTGAAGGCGAATCGCAGCCGGTGTATAACCCGGCTACGGGGGAGATCCTGCTGAATATTAGCGAAGCGTCCGCCGCGCAGGTTGATGCTGCGGTTCACGCAGCCGACCGCGCGTTTGTACACTGGGGGCAAACCACGCCGAAACATCGCGCGGAATGTTTATTAAAACTCGCTGATGTCATTGAAGAACATGCGGAAACCTTTGCCAAACTGGAGTCCCTCAACTGCGGAAAACCGCTGCACTGCGTTATCAACGACGAAATTCCCGCAGTGGCCGATGTTTTTCGCTTTTTTGCCGGGGCGGCACGCTGCCTGAACGGACTGGCGGCCGGTGAGTATCTTGAAGGGCATACCTCGATGATTCGTCGGGATCCGGTTGGCGTCGTGGCCTCGATTGCGCCGTGGAACTACCCGCTGATGATGGCCGCATGGAAGCTAGCCCCGGCACTGGCTGCGGGCAACTGCGTGGTCATTAAACCTTCGGAAATTACGCCGCTTACCGCGTTAAAACTGGCGGAACTGGCGAAGGATATCTTCCCGGCAGGCGTACTGAATGTGGTCTTTGGTCGTGGCAAAACCGTTGGCGATCCCTTGACCGGACATTGTCTGGTACGAATGGTGTCGCTAACCGGTTCTATAGCTACCGGAGAGCATATTATTGCCCACACGGCGCCCTCAATTAAGCGTACCCATATGGAACTGGGCGGCAAAGCGCCGGTGATCGTCTTCGATGATGCTGATATTGATGCCGTTGTCGAGGGAGTCAGAACGTTCGGCTATTACAATGCCGGTCAGGATTGCACCGCTGCTTGCCGTATCTACGCGCAGAAGGGTGTTTACGACAAGCTAGTGGAAAAGCTGGCCGCAGCCGTCTCCAGCATTACGCTGGGTGCACCTGACGATCCGGCGACCGAGCTGGGGTCATTAAGTTCGCAGGCTCATCTTGCTCGGGTTAGCGAGGCGGTATCACGGGCAAAATTGTTGCCACACATTAAGGTGGTAGCCGGAGGCGATAAAGTCGAGGGGAAGGGTTATTACTTCCAGCCGACGCTGCTGGCAGGCGCGCGGCAGGAGGATGACATCGTGCAACGTGAAGTTTTCGGCCCGGTTGTCAGCATAACCGTTTTCGATGATGAAGATCAGGTGCTGGGATGGGCTAACGATTCCCAATACGGTCTGGCATCGTCAATATGGACGCAGGATGTCGGACGTGCGCATCGCCTTAGCGCTCGGCTGCAATATGGTTGCACGTGGGTTAACACCCATTTTATGTTGGTCAGCGAAATGCCTCACGGCGGGCAGAAGTTGTCGGGTTATGGCAAGGACATGTCTGTGTTTGGGCTGGAGGATTACACCGTGGTGCGGCATGTGATGATAAAGCACTAATTACCCCCTTCGCGGTAGGCGTCATGCCTGCCGCGCGCCGGCTCTTTTTTGACATGCCGGGAACAACGTGCGAGGATCCGCGCCGTTGAAAAACTGAGCATAGTTAGAGTGATGAATAAAAGTCTGATTTGTACCACGGCGTTAATTGCAGCAGCGATCGCTATCGGCACCTGGTATTCGGCAAGTCGAATCGCGACCTGCGATGGTAATAACAGCCAGATTACAGCGGCCTGCCTGGCGCAAGCCTGGGATACTGAAAAGGTTAATCTGGTTCCCCAGTACGATCCGGACAGTTATGTCAGTGATCCTACGGCCGACAGTATCTTTGCCGTTTCCAAAGTAAAACGCTAAGCGTAAGACAAATCACAGAATTAACATCTAAAGCGGCATAACCTACTTCTGCATTAAATCATTCATGCAATCAATTCATTTGGAGTGAATTGATTGCGCGGTGAATTGTTTCGAGCGAAAAGCGGCGAAAAACTTGATGTGCGTCAAAAAACGTAGCATATTGCGCGGCTTTAACTATCAATTATAAGGACTCAATTGGTGACGCTGTATCAACACATGCTCATCTTTTATGCCGTGATGAGCGTTATTTGCGCCTTTATTACCTGGTTTCTTACCAAGGAAAGCGCCCCGATTCGTTTAATTGCGGCGTTGTTGATTGGCGCAACGTGGCCGTTTAGCTTTCCCGTTGCGCTGTTACTGTCGTTATTCTGATCCTTACTTACTCATATCGCTTAGCAAAATAGCGATACTTTTACCGCCTTCCGTTTGCTCAAGTGCAATTTTGACGATGATGGTTAACGGTACGGACAGTAACATTCCCACAGGCCCGAGTAGCCAACCCCAGAAAATAAGCGATAAAAATACCACTAGCGTAGAAAGTCCAAGGCCGCGTCCCATGATGCGAGGCTCGAGAATATTGCCAAAAATCAGATTAATCACCAGATACCCCGCAAGTACGATAAGCGCATCATAAAAACCGCTAAATACCAGAACCTGAAGGATAGGGGGGATCGCTGCCAGCACCGAACCGATATTGGGAATGTAGTTAAGAGCAAAGGCCAAAAGTCCCCAGATAAAGGCGAAACGAACGTCCAGCAGCTCCAGCATCCCCCAGGCCACCAGACCGGTCACCAGACTGATAGCCGTTTTCAGCACCAGATAATGCGAGACGCTGTCCAGTGCGCGCTGAATGGCCGCCATTCCCTCAACGGGCCGCGTCATGACCTGCTGTAATTTTGACGGCAACTGCGGGACTTCAAGCAGCATAAAGACCACCGTTAACAGCAGTAAAAAGATGGACGACATCGCGTTTGAAAGCTGGCTTAACAAACGGGAAACCAACGTCATTGCGGCATTAGGATCGATATACTTAATTAACTCATCAGGGCTGACGCTGATGCCGAATCGTTGCATCCACGGTTGCAGGTTATACAGCGGGACGGCAAGTGAGGAACGGTACTGCGGAAGGGTGCGCGTCAGTTCGTTAAGTGATGTACCCAGTGAGGCGAGCAGCAGTACGGCGGCCATAATGATGACACCAATCAGTAGCGAAATAGCCAGCACGCGAGGCACGCGCCAGCGCACCAGCAGCATCACCACCGGATTGAGAACCACGGCGATAAACAGCGCCAACACGAACGGGACAATGATATCGGCGGCAAAGCGGATACCGGTAAGAATGATCACCAGCATGCCCAGCATGATGACAAGTTTTAATCCATTAAGCGTAATGACAGGCCTGGACATGTTGAGTTAACTCCAGCAAAAACTATTACTGATATCATAATTGGGATTTAGCTGATAATAAATGCATTCATATCAAACAATATTAGTAAAGATTTGAAAACATTTTGAGATATTTCGACATCTATGCTAGAAATTAGCTGTGTTTAACTACTGAGGACAATTTTACTCCGCAACGATGAGAAGCAATACCGCGGATAATTGTAATTTTATGGACAATATGTTCAGGTTCTACCTTTCTACCAAACCTTCTGTTTTACCTTCCTTTTCTGCCTTCTGTGGTGAGCAGCACTGGCGCAACGCGCTTTAGTCGTCTTCTTCGTTTGAGCTAAATTTTAATCATTTTTATCAGTTTGCGTTTCTCGCAAGCTGCGATGGATTATATTCTCATGCAGGAGAAGCACCATGTTTTACTGGATTTTATTAGCCCTCGCCATTGTTGCTGAAATTACAGGTACGTTGTCTATGAAATGGGCAAGCGTAAGTGATGGCAGCACCGGTTATATTTTGATGTTGGCGATGATCTCGCTGTCTTATATTTTCCTTTCGTTTGCAATAAAAAAGATCGCTCTTGGCGTAGCGTATGCGCTGTGGGAAGGGGTCGGTATTTTGCTGATCACGCTGTTTAGCGTTCTGTTGTTTGATGAAAGTCTGACGGTGATGAAAGTCGCAGGTTTGCTGACGCTGGTGGCCGGGATTGTGCTGATTAAATCAGGCACCCGCAAAGCGCCAACAAAACGCAACGCCATGAATAAAGAGGTGGACCATGCAACAGTTTGAGTGGGTTCACGGCGCGTGGCTGGCAGGCTCAATTGTACTGGAAATTGTCGCTAATATTTTCCTTAAATTCTCAGATGGCTTCCGCCGTAAATTGTACGGCGTGCTTTCGCTGGTTGCCGTTCTGGCCGCATTTAGTGCGCTGTCACAGGCGGTTGAAGGTATTGACCTCTCGGTAGCTTATGCTATCTGGGGGGGCTTCGGGGTCGCCGCGACGCTGGCGGCGGGGTGGATCCTCTTTGGACAACGCTTAAATAATAAGGGTTGGTTCGGTTTGGGTCTGCTTTTGGTCGGAATGGTACTGATTAAGCTCGCTTGATGTGATCGCTGCCTGAGAAATCGGGCAGCGAAATCGCCCACCTGTATTACGCTTGTAACAACGGGTTAGCAGAGTATATGCGAGGGTGATACATGTTAAATCCATCACGCTGGCGTAATATCGCCACGGCCAGAACGTTATTTGTGATGATTTTTCTGGCGGGTATTGGCCTGATATTTTCTATTGTTTCGTTGTTGTATCTCTCCCAGCAGCTCATCAGCACCCAAACTAACGATATTGATGCCCGCCGCTCCGCGCTTTCCGTTGATGGGGCCATTCAAACTTCAATTAACCGCGTGATGTCGCTGGTGATAGATAATGCTATCTGGGACGATGCGGTACGGAAAGTTTATCCGCCGACGCTTGATACAACCTGGCTTTACAATACTTGGGGCGCAGGTTTTAAGATCAATAATCTTTATGACGGCACCTTTGTGCTGGACGAAAAATTCCACGTGCTATGGGGTTCGTTTCGCAGCACGCCGTTTAACGAGCAAAATCTCAGTTTTTTTGGTGATGGATTACGTGCCCTGATCGCGCAAAATAAAGTGCCGTTGAGCGAGGGTAAAAACATGTTTGCCGGTATTACCCGTACCCGAGAGGGTGTCGCTTTTGTCGGTATTGGATTAATTCGTCCTATGACCGGGCGACTGCAGATTTATGATGCCACGCGCCGTTACCTGGTGATCACAAGCCATATCAACCCAACGCTTTTGCGTACACTGGGTCACACCTTCCAGATTGAAAACCTTACTTACGCCGATGCGCCGCGCAATAAATACAATATTCCTATGGAGACCGGGAGCGGTCAGGTGGTCGGTTGGCTCGATTGGCAACTTCGCCAGCCGGGAGTCGAGGCGGCCAATGCGGCATCACCACAGATTCGCAAAATTGTCCTTCTGGCCGCAGGTCTTATCCTGCTCTTTATTTTGCTCAGTAGCCTCGGGCTTTGGAAGCTGGCGCGTGGCGAAAGGCAGGCGCGGGAGATTGCGCTGACCGATTGGCTCAGCCATCTGCCAAATCGACGGGCGCTTATCGAGTTACTGGATCGGGTGAGCCAGCGTGGCAATCGGGATACCATCACAGTTGTGTTTATTGATGTCGACGGATTCAAGGATGTTAACGACATTTATGGCCATGATGTTGGCGATATCCTGATTATCCGACTAGCCGATATGCTGAAAAACCTGGTGCCTGAGGGCGGAATGCTGGCTCGGATGGGAGGGGATGAATTTGCCATGACCGTGGGTGGCAGTGATTCTGAAGCCCGTGCATCAACTTTTGCCAGTCGTGCGCTTGAGTATCTTAATATCCCGATACGTATCGGTGAACGGACGCTGCATATCAGCGCCAGCATTGGTATTGCCAGCGGAACGTTACAAACCAGTTCAAGCACGGAACTGTTTCGTCAGGCGGATATTGCGATGTATCACTCGAAGATTACCGGCAAAGGGCGAATTACCTATTATGACGCCGAGTTGAATAGCGTCCGCGAATATCAGCTATCTATCGAAAATGATATTCGCCACGGGCTGGAGCATGATGAATTTGAAGTGTGGTACCAGCCGATAGTGTGCGCGCGCACGCAGAAGATGGTGGGTGTAGAGGCGTTAGTTCGCTGGCCGCGTCGGGAAAAAGGCGAGCTGATGCCCGATGCGTTTATCGCCATTGCTGAAACCAGCGGGCTTATCTATTCACTAGGACAATTTGTACTGGCGCGCGCCTGTCGGGATCTGTTGGCGCAACACGACCTGAAGCTATCCGTCAATATCTCCCCGGCGCAGTTCCGCGATCCTAAATTTGAAGACAAGGTCGCCAGCGTGCTGAAGTCGTCAGGTTTCCCACCTGCCAGATTACAGCTGGAAGTGACTGAAACCTACGTTCTGGAAAAACCGGAGCGTGCGCGGACGGCCATTGCCGCGCTCAAGGCCTTGGGCACGGCGGTGGCGTTGGATGATTTTGGTACCGGCTATTCCAGCATTGGCTATTTGCGCCGCTTTAATTTCGACACCATCAAAATTGATAAATCACTGGCAGGACTGGTGGACAATGATGAACAGGCGGCGGCACTGGTCGGCGGCACCGTTCGTATTGCCAGCGCACTGGGCATGACGGTGGTGGCTGAAGGGGTAGAGACGGAAATTCAGATGAAGTTACTGCGTCTGGCGGGATGCGATCAGTTGCAGGGATTCTACTTTAGCGAGCCAATGCCGTTGTCATCGCTGCTGGCGTTAAGGCACCAGCAGCGACAAAGTTAGTTGCCGGCGGCTAAGGCTTCCAGCTTGTCACGAAAACCGGTTACCGATATCGCGCGGTTATCCGCCCGCCAGCGATCTTTTGCTGCTGGCGCTGAGCTTTGTACCGCAATCACTTGCCAGCCGGTGTCGGTTTTCAGTAACAGGGGAGAGCCGCTATCGCCAGGCAGAGTATCGCACTGATGTGAAAGCACTGACGTTTGCGCCCATCCGGTGACTACACAGTCCTCGTGGCTGTACAGTGATTCAAGGTGATCGACCGGATAACCTGACTGCGTCACTTTTCGCTCTACTTGCTTTAGCGCTGCGGTGAGATCCGCTTTATCGCCACTAAACAACGGAATTGGCGTGATGCCTGAAGGGGGGTAACGCAATACAATCAGACCAAAATCCCACGGTGCGGCGGACGCAGGAACAATCCAGCCGTCGCCGTCAGGTTTCAATCGCTTGCCCAAAGACGCATCAACACGTCCGTCAATGCCATGAATTTCATAGCGCCAGACGCCTTTTTGCGAAATGAAACGCAGGGCGACGGCTTTGTCCTGCTTGCCGCGCGGCGGTTCCAGTAGGCAATGCCCGGCGGTTAAGGCCAGGTGAGGGGAAATCAACGTCGCGGTGCACAGATTGCCACTGGCTGTTTCCAACTGTCCAATCGCATCCCAGGGGGACTGTGTGGGATCCTTCACCAGGACTCGTTCGTCCTGCCCAAAGAACAGCGTTTTTATATCTTTGGCACTGATGTCGCTATCACCATCATCAGCGTGCACAAATGCAGGTAGTACAGACAACGATCCCAGTAAACAACACACAAAGGCTGTACGCATATCACTCTCTGAAGGGGCAATTATGATTATAAAAGAAATACCCAATGAGACTACTATAGACGGGAGGAATGGAAAGTGGGAGCAAAATCAGCGAACTACACTCAGTAAAAGAAAAACTGAGTGGCGACGAGCGCACAGACAATCAGTAAAGCCAGGATGAGCTCAAAACGATAGCGCCGCATCATGATTGCTCTCCAGGAAAAAATCGGCGCTATAAAAGCGCCGATGCGGATAATGTTGGGGTAGCCCAGGCAGGTGTATCGACACTGGGTGGGGCCCCAGAGCCGATGTTATTTCACCGTTCTGAGCTACCACCTGAACCGGGGCGTTTATCGCCGCGATCCATTATCAACCTTTGCTTACGCTGCTGGCTGAGCTGCTGGTTTAGCCGCTTCGTGTTTTACTGCTTTTTTGTGTTTTTTAGCGGCTTGTGCTTTCTGCGCAACGGCAGGTTTAGCGGCTGCTTTTTTGTGTTTCTTTGCAGCCTGAGCTTTCTGCTCTACAGGCTGGGTTGTCGCTTTAGCAGCGGATTTTTTGTGTTTTTTAGCAGCCTGAGCTTTCTGTGCAGGTGCCGCTTTTTTGTGTTTTTTGTGGTGAGTCGTTTTCGCTGGAGCCGCGTGAGTGGTTGTCGCGGTGGCAGCTGGAGCTGGTGTAGCGACAGCGTCAGCAGCGAATGCAGCAGAAGACAGACCCATAGCAGCGGCAACAACCAGAGCTAATACTTTTTTCATTCTCATACCCTCGAATTGGTTTTTCATTTAACCCCACTGCGGGGCCGTTGAAAGAACTATACCTGCGGGGTACTCGGCTTTCCGTGAGTCATTGGTATCGCTGTGTAACGTAATGTACGAGATTTGTTGTGTCGGCGTAACAGGGTGGTTTTTCACCACCCCACACCAGGTTAGCTCTGCAAGATAAGCTGTTTTCGCTGTGCTAAATGAACGCGCAGGATGAGGATAAAGGCTAATGCCACTACGATTGCGGCAATCAAATAAATACTGTCCAACTGATAATATCCGGCAATCCAACCCGCTACCGGACCGGTGATGCCTAACGCCAAATCCAGGAACGCGGAATAGGTTCCCAGTGCCGTGCCCTGGTTTTGTTCCTCAACCTGTTTAACGGCTTCAACGCCCAGTGCCGGGAACACCAGTGAGAAGCCCGACCCCGTCAGGAATGCGCCGACACCGGCCATCCAGGCATTTGGGGCAAACCAAATGATCAGTAGCCCCAGACATTCAACCACGAAGCAGACAAGCGACACGCGCAGGCCGCCAAATCGGGTAATCGTATTTCCCAGCACCAAACGAATACAGATGAAGCCAATACTAAACAGTGACAACGTAAAGGCTGCGCCTTGCCAGCTATGCGAGGCGAAGTAAAGGGTAATAAAGGTCGCGATAACCCCAAAGCCGACGGTCCCCAGCCCTAAGCCCAGACCGTAGGGCCATATTTTTCGTGCCACCACGTGAAAGGGGGCTCTGACTCCGGCACTGACGCTGACATCAGCACGAGTACGTGCGAACAGCAGACCGATGACTGCAATGATGATAATCAGTACCGCAAACCCGCTGATGCCAAATTTATCATTAAGCAGTACGCCAAGCGGTGCACCGGCAGCCATGGCTACATAGGTGGCTACGCCGTTCCAGGAGATCACTCGCGACGTATGGATCGCACCAACGGTTTTAATCCCCCATAACGTGGAACCGGTGGAGGTAAAACTTTCACCGATGCCGAGGAAAACGCGGCCGATCAGCAATAGTCCCACGGCAAGCATAGGGCGACCCTGCAAGACGGCAGCAGCCAGCGTGAACAGCCCGCTCAGCATGCAGCAGACAATCCCCAGACTGACAACTTTTTTAGGGCCCCAGACATCGGTATAGCGGCCAGCATGAGGACGACTCACCAGCGTGGAAATGTACTGCAGGCTGATGACGGCACCGGCGACCAGCGTGCTGTAACCCAGGTCATAGTGAATAAATCCGGGAAGCACCGCCAGAGGTAGGCCGATTGAGAGATAGCAGATACAGGTAAAGACGACTATCGAGATAATGCGTAGGTTGAGCTGTGTGTTGTTGCTGTAGGAGGTCATAACGCTAAGCAGGTAAGACAAACGTGGGCTCATTATAGGAATTGCCAGCTAGTATGGCGAGGTGGGAAGGCATTTTATGTCAATAACATAAGTACTTAATATAAGGGAAGGCGATAACCTTCCCCTTTTCTTTTTATCGCAACCGCCTATGCAGCATCAACCCCGTCAACAACGCCCCCACCAGCAGCAGTGCAATAAACCCACCAACGCCGTTCCACCCATACTGATGCCAGAATACCCCGCCTAACGTCCCTGCAATACTTGAACCCAGATAGTAACTAAACAGATAAAGCGATGAAGCCTGGCCTCTGGCGCGGCGTGCGCGTGGGCCGATCCAACTGCTTGCGACTGAGTGAGCGGCAAAGAAACCGGCGGAGAACAACAGCATACCGGGGAAAATAACCCACAGAGAGGAGAACAGCGTTAACAGCAGACCCAACAGCATAATACCGGTAAAGAAGATCATCACCGGGCCGCGCCCGTAGCGGGTGGTCATCATCCCGGCTTTTGGCGAGCTCCACGTACCGGTCAGGTAGGCGACAGAGAGCAGGCCGACGACGGCCTGATTGAGTGACCACGGCGACAGCATCAGGCGGTAGCCGATGTAGTTAAACAGCGTCACAAACGCACCCATCAGCAGGAAACCTTCAACGAACAACAGCGGGAGACCGCGATCGCGCCAATGCAGACGGAAGTTAATCAGCAAGGATTTTGGTTTTAATGAACTGGCCCTGAAGTGGCGAGAGTCCGGCAGAATACGCCAGAACATAATTGCCGCACCTAATGCAAAAGCGCTGATCACAGCCAGCGCGGCGCGCCAGCCAAAGAAGTCGGTTATTACCCCAGTGAGTAGACGTCCACTCATGCCGCCGATAGAGTTCCCGCTGATGTACAACCCCATTGAAAATGCCACGAAGCTGGGATGGATCTCCTCGCTTAAGTAGGTCATCCCGACTGCTGCCACGCCACTCAGCGAGAGGCCAATAAGCGCGCGCATAATTAGAATGCCATGCCAACTCGTCATCATAGTTGATAGCAGTGAACAACAGGCCGCCAACAGCAGTGCGGTCACCATCACCGGTTTACGACCAATCGCATCAGAGAGCGGGCCGGTGAACAGCAGACCAATCGCCAGCATCGCGGTTGATATAGACAGCGAAATACTGCTCTGAGCGGGAGAAATACCGAATTCATGAGAAAGGATGGGCAGAATGGGCTGTACACAATAGAGCAGCGCAAAGGTCGCGAGACCGGCAGAGAACAGAGCAAGCGTCACGCGGATAAACGAAGGGGTACCGCGGCGAATAAAAACGTTTGAAGGAGAGGGGGTATCATCGCGGACATCATTAACGGGAGTATGGTCTGCGGTTGTTGTACGGCTCACGAGAAAATCCTTGGTAATAACGACATAGGTCACAACATCAGGGTAGGAAATTGTAAATATTCTGTCTAATATATTAATAATCTTAATTAAGACCTTTAAAATATGAATATCGAGCTTCGACACCTGCGCTACTTTGTCGCTGTCGCAGAAGAGCTGCATTTTGGCCGTGCTGCCGCGCGCTTAAACATCTCCCAGCCGCCGCTCAGCCAGCAGATTCAGATTCTGGAACAACAGGTGGGCGCACGCCTGTTCGCCCGGACAAACCGCAGCGTCAGCCTGACCGCTGCGGGTCGTCAGTTTCTGGCCGATAGCCGACAAATTTTACTCCAGGTGAATGAAGCCGCTGCCAGAGCAAGCCGCTTACATCATGGCGAAACGGGTGAGCTGAATATTGGCTTTACCTCATCGGCACCGTTTATTAAGGCTGTCTCAGATACGTTGTCGACTTTTCGCCGGCGTTACCCGGATGTGCATATTCAGACGCGTGAAACTAATACCCGTGAGCAGATATCGCCACTCACCGAAGGGACGCTAGATCTGGGATTGATGCGAAATACGCAGCTTCCTGACACCCTTAACTGGCAGGTGATTTTGCGTGAACCCTTGCTGGCGATGATTCATCGCGATCACCCGTTGGCAAGCCAGGACGCGGTGAGCCTGGTTGATTTAAGCAAAGAACCGTTCGTTTTTTTTGATCCCCACGTCGGTACCGGGCTGTATGACGATATCCTGGGTCTGATGCGCCGTTATGGCGTGATGCCGACCATCACGCAAGAGGTGGGCGAGGCGATGACGATTATTGGCCTCGTGGCTTCGGGTTTAGGTGTCTCAATTTTGCCCGCGTCATTTCGGCGCGTACAGCTACAGGAAATGCGTTGGGTTCCTATCATAGAAGCGGATGCGGTGTCTGAAATGTGGCTGGTGTGGTCAAAACATCATGAGTTAAGTCAGTCAGCGGAACGTTTTAAACAGCATCTTCTGAGTGCCGCAAAGGTGAGCGTTTCTGCGACAAAAGCGTAAAAAATTGTGCAGTAAATCACAAGGCTAAGTAAAAATTTGACGTAGGCCATTGAAGTACTTCACCATAGCCCAAAGTTTATTTCGAAGCGCGAAAATAAGGGAGTTTCACGGTGGTAGCGGATAGTCAGCCAGGCCATATCGATCAAATCAAGCAGACCAATGCGGGGGCCGTTTATCGCCTCATTGATCAGCTCGGCCCGGTCTCCCGTATCGACCTCTCCCGATTGGCACAACTGGCGCCGGCCAGTATCACCAAAATTGTTCGTGAACTGCTCGAAGCGCACCTCGTTCAGGAGACTGAAATTCAGGATGTGGGCAGTCGTGGGCGTCCTGCCGTTGGCCTGATGGTCGAAACTGAGGCCTGGCATTATCTCTCTGTACGCATTGGCCGGGGCTACATCCATCTTGCGCTACGCGATCTCAGCAGTAAGCTGGTCGTAGAAGAACAACTGGAATTGGCATTGGAGCACGAAACCTCGTTTCTTGACCGCGTGCTGATTCATATCGACCAATTCTTTATTCGCCATCAAAACTTACTGGAACGCTTAACGGCGGTTGCTATTACGCTGCCCGGGATTATCGATACCGAAAACGGCATCATCCATCGCATGCCGTTTTATGATGTTACCGATGTTCCGCTCGGCGCGACGCTTGAAGCGCATACCGGTGTGCCGGTGTATATTCAACACGATATTAGCGCCTGGACCATGGCCGAAGCGCTTTTTGGTGCCTCTCGCGGTGCGCGTGATGTTATTCAGGTGGTTATCGATCATAACGTCGGTGCGGGCGTTATTACCGACGGACGTTTGCTGCACGCGGGCAGTAGCAGTTTGGTCGAGATTGGACATACGCAAGTTGATCCGTTCGGTAAGCGTTGTTATTGCGGTAATCACGGTTGCCTTGAGACCATTGCCAGTGTGCAAAGTGTACTGGAGTTGACTCAGGCGCGTATGCAGCAATCCATGAGTTCAATGCTGCATCAGCAGCCATTGACGGTTGACTGGTTATGCCAATCCGCGCTGCAGGGCGATTTGCTGGCTAAAGACATCGTCAGCAGCATCGGCACTAACGTTGGACGTATTCTCGCCATTATGGTGAATCTGTTTAATCCACAAAAAATTCTAATCGGTTCGCCGTTCAACGCCGCCTCCGATATCCTTTTCCCGGCCATCGCCGACTGTATCCGTCAGCAATCGTTACCTGCCTACAGTAAACACATTGCCGTTGAACAGACTCAGTTTTCTAACCGGGGCACAATGGCAGGGGCCGCACTGGTGAAAGATGCGCTCTATAACGGAACATTACTGATCAGACTGTTACAGGGTTAACAATTTTTATCAGTTTTGCAAAAAATTGCGCTACCTCAATCCGACGATCCTGTGCATCACGTAAACTTTCACCTGCTTGAACTATTCATCGCTTTGAAATTTTATCGACGTCGCCGTGGGGTTAGTGAGTCATGCTTAATCGTTTCTTTATTACTGGAACTGATACTTCCGTCGGTAAGACGGTGGTTTCTCGTGCGCTATTACAGGCGCTCGCCGCCAGCGGGAAACGGGTGGCGGGTTATAAGCCGGTGGCAAAAGGCAGCAAGGAAACGGCGGATGGTCTGCGCAATAAAGATGCGCTGGTGCTGCAAAGCGTTTCATCGCTGGCGTTACCTTATGATGCAATCAATCCTATTGCGCTTAGTGAAGAAGAAAGTAGCGTCGCGCACAGTCGTCCGATTAACTACACCTTATTGTCTGATGGCCTGGCGAATTTAAGCCAGCAGGTAGACAACGTCGTGGTTGAGGGGACGGGAGGTTGGCGTAGCCTGATGAATGATCTGCGTCCTCTTTCCGAATGGGTCGTGCAGGAGCAACTGCCGGTAGTGATGGTGGTGGGTATTCAGGAAGGGTGCATTAACCATGCGCTTCTGACCGCTCAGGCCATTGCGAACGACGGCCTTCCGCTGATTGGTTGGGTGGCAAACCGTATCAACCCGGGTCTTGCGCACTATGCTGAGATCATAGAAGTACTGAGCAAAAAACTCCCCGCGCCGCGCATTGGTGAGCTGCCTTATCTGCCGCGCCCTGAACAGCGTGAGCTCAGTCAGTATGTGGATTTAGCGATGCTCAGCAACATGCTGACGGTAGATAGAATCCTGGCGTAAGGTGCGCGACAGTACCGAAGCCAACACACATGCAATAAGCAAACCGGGCAGCAGAGTATACTGTCCGGTCATTTCACAAATCATCAGCGTCGACATGATGGGCGCATGCGTGGTAGCTGCCAGCAGCGTTGCCATCCCCGTTATAGCCAATAAAATGGCGATATCCTGTTGTCCGGCAAAGACCAGACCTCCTGCATCTGCAAATAGAATCCCCAGCGCTAAACCGATAAACAGCGTCGGCGTAAAGACCCCACCGGGCGCACCCGAACCGCTACTGGCGAGAATTGCCAATAGTTTGCATAAAAAGATCCCGCCCATAATGGCTAAAGTTGGTGGCACCAATAAAAAGCCCTGCACCACACTGTAACCATTTCCCCACACCGCAGGTGTTAGCAGAGATAACATACCGACGATAAGCCCGCCCAGCGCGAGCTGCCAGGGCGGTGAGAGTTTCAGCTTCAGGAAAACGCGATGGCTGCTGTCCATTAACCACATCAGCAATGGCCCACTCAACCCACAGACCACACCGGTTGCTAACATCAGCGCGTAATGGATAGCCTTTAATGTCGGCAAATCGCCCACTTGATACAGTACTTGCGCACCGCCGTTCATTATCTGCGTCACCAGCAACGCGATGACCGCTGAAATGACCACCGGCCCGAGAGAGGCCAGCATTAAGGTGCCAAACAGAATTTCAGCAATAAACAAACTGCCTGCGAGCGGTGCATGATAGGCGCTCGCCATTCCCGCTGCGGCACCACAGGCAATCCAAAGTTTCCATTCATCTTTAGGGGTAAAACGCTGGGCAAAAAGTGAGGCGGCGAGGGCGGCCAGCAGGATCATGGCACCCTCCCGGCCAATTGCGCTACCGCTGGCGACGACCAACAGGGAAGCGGTGGATTTTACCAGACTCGCGCTGGTATCAAATTTACCCTCATCACTCTCCAGCGCTTCCATGTAATCGGTTGGCGCATGCGGGCGCTGGCGCGTATAGCGCTGCCAGCCCCATAGCAACATACCGGCAGCCAGCCCGCCAAGCGCAGGAGTGAGCAAGCGACGCCACCAGACTAACCCTTGTGCTGCGTTGACCAGACTGCCGCTGTCATTGCTTAACAAGAGCCATTCCAGGAAGTACATGGCATGGCGAAACAGCGCCACCGCCAGCGCGGCCAGTACGCCGACCACGGTGGCGATGAGTAATCGGCGAACCATCGCCTTAATATCGGGAAAGTGATGAAGACGCTGCATGGTGATTTAGCGATAGAGCTTTTTATCAGCCACTGGGATCAACAGATGCGACTGCCAATGCCCCAACGTTTGCTGAGTTAGTTGCCCCAGCGCGCTAAAGAAAGGATGGTTAGCCTTTTCGATAAATTCGGCAATAAAGCGCTGAGCCCATGGAAGTAAATGCCAGGCCAGAAGCTGGTCACATGCTTCCTGACGATCGTTCTCAACCAGCCATGCGGCCAGCAGGAGCAGAGTGCCGAAATGGTCCTCAGGTTCGTTTTGCTGTACATCAAATGCAATCTGGTTATCGCGCATCCACTGACGTAATGCCAGAGTGGAGTCACCAAACAGGACGTTTTCACGATCCAGCCAGACGGAACCCCACGGTGGTGATGGCAGCGCTGACGGGCCAATAAACAACCGTTGCCAGGCTTCGGTCAGGGGCTCATCAGCAGGGGCTGAAAAGGCGCTGGAGAGGGCATCAGCATTATCGATAGGATACGGCCATTGGGTTTGCCATTCACCGTCGGTAAAAGCGGCAACCAGCGGCTCGGCGAGCGCGCTATCCGGCGCAAAGTAAAACAGCGCCCCAAGAACGCGGGCGGAGAAAGCTAAAGCATCGTTGCGCTGAACGTCATTCATTACTGCATTTCCTCAAAAGGGCGCGGGAAATTTCCCGCACCAATAAATTATCCGGCAATCGCCATTCCGACGGTCATGTGCAGGCCGTAGAAAAGACCTCGCCCGATGCATTCACCCGCCAGCATTAGCAGCAGACCGCACGTGAGTCCGATTGCGCTTGGAGAAACCCGACGCAGCAAGGGACAGATCCAGCAGCCTAAACCCGCAGCCAGTAAGCCGAAACGCCATACCTGTAAGCTACCCCAATCAGGTAACAGGGCGTTGGCCTGTTGGACTGAGCTGTGGATTAGCCCCAGTTCGGCGGTCTGCATTACTACGACCGCGACGCTTGCTAAAAATGCCAGTACGCTGAGCGACACGAAGAACTTTCCGTTGAACGGGACCTTCGCCAGCTTTAGCAACAGGGCTGCAAAGAGTGGACCGGTGAGCACCACGGTTAAGAAGAACGAGGCCGTCGTATAACCATTATACCAGGTTGGCACCGTATCTATCTGATAAACACGCGTCATCGCCCAGACAAAAACCAACCCGAGCAGCATACTGACGGCCAACCAGATGCGACCCAACGCCATGGGCATTTTACCCAGGACTGACAACAGCCACCAGAAACCGCCCACGGCGAAAAATACCGAGCCGCTGGCGATTTCATTGCTGAGTGCTGATGCGCCAATGCGATTTAACGAGTTAAATGCGCGCAGCGGTGAGCCGAGGTGTAATACCGACGCAAAAAAGGCAATCCCCATGATGACCCACAGGAAAAACATATTCAGCACGATCCGACGTCTGTCTGCCAGTTCATTACGCGCAGCCATCCAGCCCATGCCGGTGATAATTGTCGCCCCAACAACACATTGTCCCAGTACCGTAAACAGTACCAACGGCCATTCATGCCATCCGCTTCCCATCTCACACCACCTTCGGGTTGGCCAGATAGCCAGTGGTATCGCCGCACGGACGTGCATTGGCGTTCGGTTTAATCACAATGCTCGGCTTAGTGAAATGCGCAGACGGCAACGGCGCCAGCGCAGCAAGCGTCCCGTGTTTCTTGCGCAGTTCTTCAATCGGGCCAAAGTCGAGCGCACGCAGCGGGCATGATTCCACACAAATCGGTTTCTTGCCGTCGGCGACACGTTCATGGCAGCCGTCGCATTTGGTCATGTGACCTTTCGCTTCGTTGTACTGCGGTGCGCCGTAAGGGCAGGCCATATGGCAATAACGACAGCCGATACACACGTCTTCGTTTACCACCACGAAACCGTCTTCGCGTTTATGCATTGCACCACTTGGACACACCTTGGTACAGGCCGGGTCTTCACAGTGGTTACAGGCAATCGACAGATAGTAGGCAAAGACGTTCTGATTCCAGACGCCGTTATCTTCCTGCCAGTCACCGCCCGCGTATTCATAAATACGGCGGAAGCTGACGTCCGGAGTTAAGTTCTTGTAGTCTTTACAGGCCAGTTCACAGGTTTTGCAGCCGGTACAACGGGCTGAATCGATAAAAAATCCGTATTGCGTACTCATAAATCAGTCCTTATACCTTCGCGATCTCAACCAGGTTGGTATGCTGCGGGTTACCTTTCGCCAATGGTGATGGGCGATGAGTGGTCAACGTGTTGATGCAGGAACCGTGGTCAATACGATCGCCGTCCATCTGTGCGTCATGCCAGGCTCCCTGGCCCATTGCGCTTACTCCCGGCATAATGCGCGGCGTCACTTTGGCGGCAATACGTACTTCACCGCGCCCGTTGAATACGCGCACCATGTCGCCGTTTTGAATACCGCGTTTTTCGGCATCAATAGGATTCAGCCACACTTCCTGACGACAAGCGGCTTTCAGTACATCGACGTTACCGTAACTGGAGTGGGTACGTGCCTTGTAGTGGAAACCGAACAGCTGTAATGGGAATTTATCGCGCAGCGGATCGTCCCAGCCTTCAAAGGTTGAGGCATAGACCGGCAGTGGGCTGATGGTTTCGTCTTTTTCAAGCTGCCAATTGGCGGCGATATCGGCGAGGCGGGCTGAGTAGATCTCAATTTTACCCGATGGCGTTTTCAGTGGGTTGGCTTGTGGATCGTTGCGGAAATCTTTATACGCGACGAAGTGTCCGTTTGGATCTTTGCGTTATAGATGCCCATTTTTTTGAGCGCATCGTAGTCTGGCAGGTCTGCGTCTTTGGCACGCATCTTGGCGTAAAGATACTGGAGCCACTGTTCTTGCGTCCGGCCTTCGGTGAATTTCTGGTGGATATCGTCACCCAGTCGTTTTGCCACTTCACTTAATATCCAGTAAATCGGCTTACGCTCGAATTTCGGCGCGGTGGCAGGCTGAATAAAGATCAGATAGCCCATGTTCCCGGCGTAGTCGTTAGGAATAATATCTTCCTGTTCGACGGTCATCAGGTCAGGCAGCAAGATATCAGCGTACTTGGCCGACGCGGTCATAAAGTTTTCAATCACCACGATCATTTCGCATTTACTTTCATCCTGCAAAATTTCGTGTGTTTTGTTGATGTCCGAGTGCTGGTTGATGATGGTATTGCCCGCATAGTTCCAGAAGAACTTGATAGGCACGTCGAGCTTGTCTTTACCACGCACGCCGTCACGAGTGGCCGTCATGTCCGCACCGTGGTCGATAGCGTCGGTCCACGTAAAGCAGGAGATGGCGGTTTTCACCGGGTTAGTCAGCACCGGGAAGCGCTCAATGGTAATGGTGTAGGTCGATTCACGTGCGCCGCTGTTGCCGCCGTTAATCCCCACATTGCCGGTCAAAATGGGAAGCATCGCGATGGCGCGCGCCGCCAATTCACCGTTCGCCTGACGCTGTGGCCCCCAGCCCTGGCAGATATAGGCTGGTTTGGTACTGCCGATTTCTCTGGCGAGTTTAATAATTCGGTCCGCAGGAATTCCGGTAACGCGTGAAGCCCACTGCGGCGTTTTTGCCACGCCATCGTCGCCCTGGCCCTGAATGTAGGCTTTGTAATGGCCGTTGGCCGGTGCGCCTTCCGGAAGGGTTTTCTCGTCATAGCCGACACAATATTTGTCGAGGAACGGTTGGTCGACGAGGTTTTCGTCAATCAATACCCAGGCAATACCGGCCACCAGCGCGGCATCGGTGCCTGGGCGAATAGGGATCCACTCATCTTCACGTCCGGCGGCGGTATCGGTATAGCGCGGGTCTATAACGATCATCCGTGCATTCGAACGTTCGCGGGCCTGCTCAAGATAATAAGTGATCCCGCCGCCGCTCATGCGCGTTTCCGCCGGGTTATTGCCGAACATCACCACCAGTTTGCTGTTTTCGATATCTGAGGTGCTGTTGCCGTCGTTGGTACCGTAGGTGTAGGGCATGGCGCACGCAATCTGCGCGGTGCTGTAGGTTCCGTATTGATTGAGCGAACCGCCGTAGCAGTTCATCAGACGCATCACCGCTGAACCGGAGGGTGACGAACGGGTAATGTTGCCGCCGACGATGCCTGAAGAGTAATTGATATAAACCGCTTCGTTACCGTAGTCTTTCACAACCCGCTGGAGATTATTGGCGATAGTGTCGAGTGCCTCATCCCAGGAGATGCGTTCAAACTTTCCTTCACCGCGTTTGCCCACGCGCTTCATCGGATAATTCAGACGGTCGGGGTGGTTAATACGGCGACGAATCGATCGTCCACGCAGACAAGCGCGAACCTGGTGATCACCATAGATGTCATGCCCGGTATTGTCGGTTTCAACCCAATAAACTTCATCACCCTTGACGTGCAGACGCAGTGCGCAGCGGCTGCCGCAGTTGACGGAACATGCACCCCAGACCACTTTATCTTCCGGGCGTGCAGCCTGTTGCACCGCGGCGGCAGTTGCGCGTAAAGAGAAGGGTAGCGAAAGGCCGCCCGCCGCTAACGCGAAAGATCCGATGGCTGACGATTTAATAAGGGTACGTCGGCTTAGCCCCTCTGGCTTTTCCTGATTAGACATCGCTCACTCCATTATTTTTATTGTTTCAATACGAAATTAAAAACAGGCTAATAATGGAGCGGATGATACCTGGTAAGGGGTACGCAAGTATTATCCCTGGTCAAGGAGGGATTAATCCGAATGAGGGATTTTTTTAGGCGGCAAAATTGAGTGCATTACCACAGGATAAGGCGTGAAGCGCCGCCTCGGGGAAGAGGCGACGTAAGGTTATTGCGGCGTATCTGTGCGGGTGTAGAGGATTTTGAAGGTGTCGTTAGCGCAGTGCCCAACCACCTGTGCACCAGGCTGGTCGGCCTGATCGTTTGGCACAATATCCAGGGTGAAGGCGCTTTCGGCAACACCGTTGTGCACGATTTTTTGCTGAATGTCGCTTCTGACACGTTCACAGGAATCCGGTACGGCTGCAAACGCAGGCAGGGATCCCGCAAGCAGTAGCGCCAGTAACCAACGTGAATTTCTCATGAAAGACTCCTTTTCCGTAGACGAGTAAAAAGTATAGCAGCGGTAGTGTAAACAATTGTATTTACTAATATGATTGAGAAAACTCCCGAAACAGGAATACGGTGTGAAGAAATTGATTTTTGTGGCGTCAATGATGACGGTTCTCAGCGGGTGCGATAACAATGATACTCCCGCCGCGTTCACTCCGGAAATGGCCAGCTTCTCCAATGAGTTTGATTTCGACCCGTTGCGCGGCCCGGTAAAGGATTTGAGCCAAACGCTACTAAACGAGAAAGGAGAAGTGGCGAAACGGGTGAGCGGGCAGCTATCGCCTGAAGGTTGCTTTGATCTCCTCGAATTCCACAATATAGAAGAGGACACCGGCGCGCTTTTAGTGCTCGATGCGAACTATTATGTGGATGGTGTTACGCATGAAAAGCGGGTGCGTTTGCAGGGCAAATGTCAGCTTGCGGAATTTCCTTCTGCCGGAGTGGCGTGGGAAACGGACGATAACGGTTTTGTGGTGAAAGCGGTCGGTAAAGAGAGTCAGGTGGACTACCGTTATGATAGCGAAGGTTATCCGTTAGGAAAAACCTCGACGGTGAAGGATAAAACGCTGTCGGTAATCTCGACACCTTCGCAGGATAGCCGTAAAAAGCTTGATTACACTGCGGTTAGTCTGCTGAATAAACAGCCCATTGGCAACGTGACGCAGAATTGTGATTATGACAAGCACGATAACCCGTTGAGCTGCGATCTGTTGATCGTTGATGAAAGCGCAAAACCCCCAGTGACTCAGCGATATACGATTAAAAATACGATTGAGTATTACTGATATGAAAAGGGCGCCGACGGCGCCCTGATAACACTATGGATTGATTGAACGCCCGGTTGAGCGGTCAAGGCAACGTAGTGTGTTCGGCTCCCAGTATGCGTTGACATTTGGGCTCTGCTGGCATTTATCGCGCGCGTCAAAAGCAACGTCGGCTTTATCCCACTCTTTTTCAGCACGTTTGTTAACCTTCTGGCGCAGTTGACGCGTGTCATTCCACTGTTCTTTATCCATCGCCGCTTCCTGGCGACTTTGCGCACTATCGCCGGACTCGATAACCAGTTTATTGGTGGTCGCGGAGGCGGTGGCGGTGTACACGATGGCACCCAGCGCAAACATCACCGTCAGGCACAGGCGTTTGCCAGGTTTCATTTTCATTAGCAGCTTCCTTTGATGTGGTGAATACAATCACTCCTGCAAACCAGTTTACTACATCTCTTACGGGCGGCATACCGGCAAGCGATGTGGGGTCGAATCCTCATGGTTTATGCGTATGATAGCGCGATGCTTACTGTGATGATGGAACATAATGTTAAAAACCTCTTTGCTGTTTTTCGCAACCGCGCTGTGTGAAATCGTCGGCTGCTACTTACCCTGGCTTTGGCTAAAGCGGGGGGCAACCCCACTCTTATTGCTGCCTGCCGGATTAGCGCTGGCAATGTTTGTCTGGCTGCTGACGCTACATCCTGCTGCCAGTGGGCGCGTTTATGCCGCTTACGGCGGCGTGTATATTTTTACTGCGTTGCTGTGGCTGCGGGTAGTTGAAGGCGAAAAGCTCACGATGTATGACTGGCTGGGGGCGGCGGTCGCTCTGTGCGGAATGTTGATTATTGTCGCAGGCTGGGGACGAGCTTAGCTCAATAAATTATTATAATATAGCCGGTGGTTTTATATTTGTTGATATATATATCACTGGTTTATTGATGCTTTATTTTTGTGATCCCTCTCAGTAAATCTCATCTATAATACTTGTATGGTAGATGCTCCACACGTAAATTCCTCTCACACACCGAGTGGTATCCACACGGTTGATAAAATATCCGAATCGATCTGTTAACTTATTCCTGACACATCTGAAAGATGGCTCTGCTTGGAATGAGTAATAAGGAAATTATAATGAAAAGTATTGTGATTAAAAAACCGAATGAGTTGGTTATTCAGGAGGGAACAATACCCGAACCCGGCGCGGGCGAGGTTCGGGTAAAGATTAAGATTGCAGGTATTTGTGGATCGGATAGTCATATTTATCGGGGGCATAACCCTTTCGCGCGTTATCCACGTGTTATTGGTCATGAATTCTTCGGTATTATTGATGCGATAGGTGAAGGTGTAACAGATAAATCGATTGGGCAGCGGGTTTGCATTGATCCTGTCATTAGTTGTGGGCACTGTTATCCATGCTCCGTCGGGAAACCAAATGTCTGTACTTCTTTGGTGGTTTTAGGTGTACACCGTGATGGTGGATTTGCTGAATATTCAGTGGTTCCTGCCCATAATGCATGGCTTGTCGCTGACACAATATCAGACCGCCATGCTGTAATGGTTGAACCCTTCACCATTGCAGCTAATGTAACGGGTCAGGTTAATCCTCTTGAAACGGATATTGCATTAATATACGGCGCTGGGCCGATGGGGTTAACGACCCTGCAAGCGTTAAAAGGGGTATACAACGTAAGGCAGGTCATTGTTGTTGACCGCATCGATGAACGACTTGCAATGGCTGAACGCTGCGGGGCTGATTGGATCATTAACAATAGTGAGAAATCGCTAGCCGAAACGCTGGAAGAAAAAGGAATAAAACCGACTTTAATCGTTGATGCAGCCTGTCATCCTGCAATTTTGCAGGAAGCTATTATGCTGGCGTCTCCAGCTGCACGTATTGTTATGATGGGCTTTTCCACTGAGGCGTCTGCCATTACACAACAAAGCATAACGGGTAAAGAACTTTCACTGTACTCCTCTCGTTTGAATGCGAATAAATTCCCTGTAGTTCTTGAGTGGCTGGAAAAAGGTCTTATTGATCCGGATAAATTAATTACACATCAATTCAACTATCAGCATGTTGTCAATGCCATCGAACTCTTCGAACATGACCAAAAATCATGTTGCAAAGTTCTACTAACATTTAGTGAATAATAATTAAATTATGCGATTAAGCTGTTCGCATCTTACCTGGGTATGAATGCAATGACGCAAATAAATAATGAACGTACCACCTCTGATCTGGTGAGGGCTGCGGTATCCGGTTGGCTCGGAACTGCGTTGGAATTTATGGATTTTCAACTCTACTCATTGGGTGCTGCACTCGTTTTCCATGAAATATTTTTCCCAGAGCAATCCGCGGCGATGGCATTAATTCTTGCAATGGGAACTTATGGCGCAGGGTATATTGCGCGTATTATTGGTGCCGTTGTTTTCGGTAAAATGGGTGATAGAGTGGGGCGTAAAAAAGTCCTCTTTATTACTATCACCATGATGGGGATTTGTACCACTCTCATTGGGGTGTTACCGACCTATGCCCAAATTGGTATTTTCGCTCCGGTGCTGTTGGTGGCGCTACGCATTATTCAGGGATTAGGCGCGGGTGCTGAAATATCCGGTGCCGGGACGATGCTTGCAGAATATGCCCCCAAAGGGAAACGAGGGCTCATTTCATCCCTGGTGGCTATGGGCACTAATTGCGGAACGTTGACGGCTACGGCTATCTGGGCCGGGATGTTCTTTTTACTTGAACGTGAGCAACTGGTTGCATGGGGATGGCGTATTCCTTTCCTGGCAAGTGTAGTGGTGATGATATTCGCAATTTGGTTGCGACTAAATCTGAAAGAAAGCCCGGTATTCGAGCATGTTAACGAAGGGGAGGCGATGGATTGCGAATCATCCTCCGCGGACAATACCCTGGGGGCGATGTTCAAAAGTAAGTCATTCTGGTTAGCCACGGGTTTGCGTTTTGGGCAGGCAGGTAATTCTGGTTTAATTCAGACATTCCTCGCGGGATACCTGGTGCAAACGCTACTTTTCGATAAAGGTATTCCCACTGACGCCTTGATGCTGAGTTCCGTTATTGGCTTTGTAACCATTCCGTTATTAGGGTGGTTGTCAGATAAGTATGGCCGCCGTCTTCCTTATATCTTACTGAGCATCTCAGCCATTGTTCTGGCCTATCCCATGTTGGCAATCATTGTCGATAAAACCTACAGCGCCAGCGTCGTGATGATGTCTATTATCATCATCCATAATTTTGCTGTGCTGGGATTGTTTGCCCTGGAAAATATCACGATGGCAGAAATGTTCGGCTCCCGTAATCGCTTTACCCGGATGGCCATTTCAAAAGAGGCTGGAGGTCTGGTTGCTGTTGGGTTCGGCCCAGTGCTGGCGGGAATTTTCTGCAATATGACTGGCTCGTGGTACCCCATTGTCATCATGCTCATCTGCTATTCACTGATTGGCCTGATTTCTGCGTTGTTGATGCCTGAAGTATGCGACCGTGATCTGAGTATCGCCGGTGACGCTGCCGACAGCGCTGACACGACGCAACAGAGAACCAAGCGTCAATATGCTTAACCTAAAGGCCCATCGTGAATGCGATGGGCCTTTTTGTGCCTGAGCGTTCGCAGATTTATCGCCCGGTAATGACGACAACTCTCCATATCCCTATCCCCTGATGTAATCCCCTTTTTTTTGTGATCGTAATCCGGAAAACGAGATAATTATACTTGTATGGTAGTTATCTGGAGCGTAAATTTCCCCCACTAACCGATGAGATGTAAGGATTAAGAATGAAAATTGTAGGTGCTGAGGTTTTTGTAACCTGTCCTGGCCGTAACTTTGTCACGTTGAAAATTACCACCGACAGTGGATTAGTCGGCTACGGTGACGCTACGTTGAATGGCCGCGAACTGTCTGTTGCCTCCTACTTAAAGGATCATCTGTGCCCACAGTTACTGGGACGTGATGCGCATCGTATCGAAGATATTTGGCAGTTCTTTTACAAAGGTGCTTACTGGCGTCGTGGGCCGGTAACCATCTCAGCCATCTCCGCCATTGATATGGCGCTGTGGGATATCAAAGCCAAAGCGGCCAACATGCCGCTGTATCAGCTGCTGGGCGGGGCGTCACGTGAAGGTGTAATGGTTTACTGCCACACCACCGGTCGCACCATTGATGAAGTGCTGGAAGATTATGCGCGTCATCAAGAAATGGGCTTCAAAGCGATTCGCGTACAGTGCGGCGTACCGGGTATGAAAACCACCTACGGAATGTCAAAAGGCAAAGGTCTGGCATATGAGCCTGCGACCAAAGGGCAGTGGCCGGAAGAGCAGTTGTGGTCGACGGAGAAATACCTCGACTTCACGCCAAAATTGTTTGATGCGGTACGTAACCAGTTTGGTTTTAATGAACATCTGCTGCACGACATGCACCATCGCCTGACGCCAATTGAAGCCGCGCGTTTTGGTAAGAGCATCGAACAATACCGTCTGTTCTGGATGGAAGATCCAACGCCTGCTGAAAACCAGGAGTGCTTCCGTCTGATTCGCCAGCACACCGTGACGCCAATTGCCGTAGGTGAAGTGTTCAATAGCATCTGGGATTGCAAACAACTGATCGAAGAGCAGTTGATTGATTATATTCGTACCACCATTACCCATGCGGGTGGGATTACCGGAATGCGCCGCATTGCTGACTTTGCCTCGCTTTACCAGGTACGCACCGGCTCACATGGCCCGTCGGATCTGTCACCGGTATGTATGGCGGCGGCGCTGCACTTCGACCTGTGGGTACCAAACTTCGGCGTTCAGGAATATATGGGCTACTCCGAGCAAATGCTTGAAGTGTTCCCACACAACTGGACTTTCGATAACGGTTATATGCACCCAGGTGAAAAACCGGGTTTAGGCATCGAGTTTGACGAAAAACTGGCGGCGAAATATCCGTATGACCCGGCCTACCTGCCGGTTGCGCGTCTGGAAGACGGCACGCTGTGGAACTGGTAAGACACTATTTTAGTAAACCCATCTTCACTTTTTAAAGAGAAATAACATGGACTTCATTAACGATCGTTTTATGATCGATAGTGAAGTCGGTGTTCGGTTATATAAAGAAGTTGCAGCCCAATTACCGATCATCGACTATCACTGTCATCTTGATGCCAAAGAAATTTACGAAAATAAAAGCATTGAAAATATCACCCAGCTTTGGCTTGCGGGTGACCATTATAAATGGCGTGCGATGCGTGCAAACGGTATTGATGAATATTTTATTACAGGTGATGCCAGTGCCGAAGAAAAATTTAAAGCATGGGCTGAAACGGTTGAATCATCATTTGGCAATCCGCTATATCAATGGACACATCTGGAATTAAATAAGTACTTTTCCTGTTATGAAATGCTCAGCAGTGAAAACTGGCAGGAAATAATGAATATCTGTAATCAACAAATGAAAGGGGATGATTTTAAACCACGTCGTTTAATTTCCCGCTCTAACGTTGAAGTGATCTGTACCACCGATGCACCGCTGGATTCTCTGGAATACCATCGTTTATTACAACAAGATCCAACCTTTGCAACCAAAGTGTTGCCGACGTTCCGTCCGGATGACATTTTTGCCGAAAGCGCCACTGATTTTGCGGCCTTCGTTGACAAGCTGGCACAGTTAACGAATCAGGAAATTGGTTCCTTTACTGAATTTTCTCAGGCGCTAGCTCAGCGTATTGACTGGTTTCATGAAGTGGGATGTCGCATCTCCGATCACGGGCCGGTCACCGTTGAATATCAGGCTGCTGATGCGCAGACGATCAACACCTTGTTCTGTCGAAAAGCGGGCGGCGAAGCTTTGACGGCACACGAGACTGCGCAATTGCACAGCGCGATGTTTGTGATGCTGGCTAAAGAGTACAAGAAACGCGGTTGGGCGATGCAGATCCACTTTGGCGCCATTCGCAGTAACAACAGCAAAATGCTACATAAACTCGGCATCAATACGGGTTTTGACTCGATTGCCGATCAAAGCAATCTCGCCGCTGGTCTGAATCAATTGCTGGATGCTATGGCACAGGTTAATGGGTTACCGAAGACCATTCTCTATAATCTGAATGGCGGTTATAACGATATTGTCGCCACCACCATTGCCAATTTCCAATCGGCAGATGACGGTGTGAAATCACCAATGCAATTTGGTTCTGGCTGGTGGTTTAACGATACCCGTCGCGGCATGGAAAATCAGCTTAATATTTTAGCAGACCAGGGCTTATTAATGCATTTCGTCGGTATGCTGACGGATTCCCGTAGTCTGGTGTCCTACACCCGTCATGATTATTTCCGCCGTATTCTCTGTAATTTAATTGGTGGTTGGGTTGACCGTGGTGAAATCCCTGATGACAACAGAATTTTAACGCGGATGGTAAGAAATATTTGTCACGATAACGCGGTTAATTATTTTAGATTCTAACGTCCTTCCTTAAATGAGGGTAGAACATGTCTCGTACCAATAGAAAAATAACAATTCCCGTCAGTATTGGCTATGGCTTAACAGATATTATGGGGGGCGGTGCTTTTACCGTCATCGGGGCCTGGCTGTTATTCTTTTACACCACGTTTGTCGGTTTATCCCCGGTAGAAGCGGCTTCTATTGTGGCGATTGCGCGCATTGTCGATGCGATTGTCAGCCTGTTTATGGGCAGCTTTACCGATCACTTCTATAAAAATGCATTAGGTAAGCGATTTGGCCGTCGCCGCTTCTTCTTATTAATTGGCGCACCGTTAATGCTGGTCTACACCCTGTTGTGGGTGACCGGCATGAGTTTCTGGTTCTATCTGGCAGTGTATCTGGCCTTTGAAATCATTGCCGCGATGGTGCTGATCCCATGGGAAACGCTGCCGTCAGAAATGACTAAGGACTTCAACTCCCGTACCAAACTGTCTACCTGTCGTATGTTCCTGTCTGCATCCGGCACTTTCCTGGCAACCTTTATCCCAGGATTGTTAATCAGCCACTTCGGTGAGCACGACCCACACGCCTACTTTATTAACGGCGTGGTCTTCTCAGTTATCTTTATGCTCTGCGTCTTTATCTCCTGGAAAGTGACGTGGGAACGTGAATTAACGCCGGAAATGCAGGCTGAGCTTGAGCAGGACCGCAAACCGACTTCACTTATCGAGAAAGTGGCGATGGTCGGTAAGTTGTTCAAAGAATACTACTCGACGCTGAAAGTCCGCGCGTTCAGAAAGCATCTGGCGATTTATCTGTTCTCATTTACGGCGAAAGATGTCTACAACACGGTATTTGTATTCTTCTGCGTGTATTGCCTGAACGTCTCTTCGTCGCTGTCCGGTACGTTGTTGTCGATGAGTATCGTCGGTCTGCCAGTGACGCTGCTGGCGGGCGTGGGGATTATTAAATACGGCCCATCTCGCCTGTATGTCTTTGCTTATACCTTGATGCTGCTGTGTCTTGCGGGTCTGTTTATGGTGTATCAGTTCCCAACGGATAATAAAGTCACCATTCTGGTGATTCTGGCGGCGGTGTATCAGGTAGGGCGTTGCGTACTGGAATTTACCCCATGGAACGTCTTCCCCTTCATTCCTGATATTGATGAGATGATCACGCGCCAGCGTCGGGAAGGGCTGTTTGCTGCGGTAATGACGTTCTCACGTAAAACCACCGTGGCGATTGCCACCTTCGCCGTGGGCGTCATGTTGCAGGAAGGCGGGTTCGTCAAAGGCAGTCAGGTTCAGCCGGAAGGTGCGGTTAATACCATCGCGATGATGCTGTTTATCGGGACATCCGTTCTGTTGCTGATAGCCCTGTGGCAGGCGGTTACGTTCCGTTTGAATAAGCAGACACACAAGATTTTTGTTGATGAAGTCGAGCGTTTAAAAGCGAACGGTTCAAAACAGGATGTGACGCCGCAAGCGCGCGCTGTCGTGGAAGACCTCACCGGTTATTCTTACGACGAACTGTGGAATGAACCGCAAACCGCAGACAGTAAATTGAATCGTACTGTGCGCGTGCATTAAACCGGGCTGTGACAACATAGCGGATTTTTTGTCTATGTTGTCACACAACTCAAAAATCATGTCATACCAATTAGCCATAAATTAATGCAAATCAAAATCTCTCTTGATGAACTCGTTAATCTAGTATGGCAATCAACGTTCTCTACAGTGAGTCAAAAAGATGCAGAATAAGCTATTAACCGCAAAGGCAACTCTCCCAACCTACGACCGCAGCAAACTGGTGTCACGCATTGTGCACCTGGGTTTTGGTGCGTTCCATCGTGCTCACCAGGCAGTGTATGCCGATATCCTTGCCGCAGAACATGGCAGCGATTGGGGTTATACCGAAGTTAACCTGATCGGCGGGGAGCAGCAGATTGCTGACCTGAATCATCAGGACAATTTATACACCGTGGCCGAAATGTCTGCTGATGCCTGGACTGCCCGCGTTGTGGGAGTGGTCAAAGAAGCGCTGCACGCCCAGGTTGATGGCCTGGAAACTGTACTGGCCAAAATGTGTGAACCGCAGGTGGCGATTGTTTCGCTAACCATCACCGAAAAAGGGTATTGCCACTCTCCGGCAAGCGGCCAACTGATGCTCGATCATCCATTCATCGCCTCTGATATCCAGAATCCACACCAGCCGAAATCCGCGCCGGGCGTCGTTGTTGAAGCGCTAGCGCGTCGCAGGGCCGCTGGGCTGCCTGCATTTAGCGTGATGTCCTGCGACAACATGCCAGAAAACGGTCATGTGATGCGTAACGTGGTATGTGCTTACGCGCGTGCGATTGATGCGGGACTGGCGGACTGGATTGAATCTCATGTGACGTTCCCGTCCACCATGGTTGACCGTATTGTTCCGGCCGTTACCCCCGATACGCTGGATAAAATTGAACAACTGACCGGCGTTCGCGATCCGGCAGGTGTGGCCTGCGAACCGTTCCGTCAGTGGGTGATTGAAGATAACTTCGTGGCGGGACGTCCTGCGTGGGAAAAAGCCGGCGCCGAGTTGGTCAGTGATGTGATCCCGTTTGAGGAAATGAAGCTGCGTATGCTAAACGGCAGCCACTCATTCCTGGCCTATTTAGGTTATCTGGCGGGTTATGAGCATATCAATGACTGCATGGGCGACGAAAACTATCGCCGTGCGGCACATGATCTGATGCTCAACGAGCAGGCACCGACCCTGAAGGTGCAGAACGTTGACCTGGCACGTTATGCCGATCTGTTAATCGCGCGCTATACCAACCCAGCGCTGCGTCACCGTACCTGGCAAATCGCGATGGATGGCAGTCAGAAATTGCCTCAGCGTATGCTGGACTCCGTTCGCTGGCATCTGGCTGACAACAGCAGTTTCACACTGCTGACGCTCGGTGTTGCAGGTTGGATGCGCTACGTGGGTGGCGTGGATGAGAAGGGCAATAAGATTGAAGTCAGCGATCCGCTGCTGCCGGTCATTCAGGCGGCGGTACAGGGGAGTGAAGAGGGCGAGTCTCGTGTGAAAGCACTGCTGGCTATCGAGGCTATCTTTGGTCAGGATCTGCCGCAAAACGGTCAGTTTGTTGATCAGGTGACAAATGCCTATCTGTCTTTATTGAGTAAAGGCGCAAAAGCGACCGTAGCGCAATTTAGCGCATTGTAATCAAATAACGACATTAGTTATTCTAAATGCCGCCTTAACAGGCGGCTTTTTTTTGCCATTATTTTCCACTATTACACTTCTTTGAAATAACTCAAGCATATTGAAATAATGGACGAATATTTTCATCGTCGCGGTAGTATTATGATAAATGAATGCTATGACCGGTGGGTTAAATATGGCATGGTTATCCCCAGAAGATAATGGAATCTCTGGAATAAGGAGTCTGGGCGATGTACAAAAAAATTCTCATGCCTGTTGATGTATTTGAAATGGACTTAAGTGATAAAGCGATTCGCCATGCCGTTTATCTGGCGGGTGAGAAAGGTGAGATTACGCTTTTAAACGTATTGCCTAACAGCAATCGTTCTATTTTACGCGGTTTCGCCTCTGATATTAAAAAGTTTGAGGAGTACATGCTACGGGAGTCCTCAAAGAAAATGGATGAGCTCCAGCGCTTATTTGACCTTCCCCGTGAGCGTATGTGCAATGAAGTTCGTTTTGGCAATATTCGTGATGAAATTTTAGCGATGAGCAAAAGCGGCGACTACGATGTCATCGTGATTGGCTCTCGTCAGCGTGGTATGAGCACCCATCTGCTAGGCTCGAACGCAGAGTCGATTCTGCGTTACGCGAATATTCCTACTATGGTGGTTCGCTAATATCAGCACCCACACATTGCCGGATGGCGGTACACCTTATCCGGCCTACACCAATCGGTAGCCCGGTCGAACGAAGTGACACCGGGGTCATCCCGGAGTCGGCGTTATCACACCTCGTCCGAGCTACGCGTGAGTTTGAATATGTCGCCTTAACGGGCGACATTTTTTGACTATTCTTCGCTGAACCAGTCCCGATTTTCCTGACGAATTAACAACACCGACTCACTAATTTCCTGTAGATGCAACGTCATCGCTTTATCTACCGCATCGACGTCACGCTTTTGCAGTGCGTCGAAAATTTCGTAGTGCTGGCTTAACAACATTTCAGGGGAAGAAATGTGGTCAAGGCTCATATAACGCACGCGGTCAATGGCGGCTTTAATATTCTCGATAGTGTCCCAGGCTAACTGGCAATCGGCAATATTCGACAACAGTTGGTGGAATTCATCATCGAGCAGGAAGAAATCATTTAATTGTTGGCGATCAATTGCGGTTCGCTGTTGATTCAGATTTTGTTCCAGCTGATAGCTTTGGGAATCGGTAATAAGCAGTGCGGCGCGACGGGCGACGGCGCACTCAATAGCCTGGCGAACAAAACAACCGTTACGCACCTGCGAAAGCGAGATTTTATTCACGTAACTGCCGCGCTGAGGTCGAATCTGAATCAGACCATTTTCGGCAAGTTTAATAAATGCTTCTCGTACCGGCTGACGGGAGACCTCAAAACGCAAAGAGACCTCTTTTTCAGACAGCGGCGTTCCTGGCGGAATAAGACAATGCACGATATCGCGGCGAAGAATGCGATAAATCTGTTGGTTGACGGGCTGTGTTGGGTTCAGTTGGGTTTCGGCGGCCATTGAGTCGTTCTTATCAGCTGATTAAGCTGTTATTTTACGCTTTTTTTACCTGCTAGCCCAGACCCGACCGGCGGTCGGGTTGGGATAAAATGCTAACTTTGGCGATGAATGCTCAGTCCTGCAAATGTTTGGCTAACCGGCATCATCTCAACCGTATTGATATTGACATGTTTTGGCAGCGTTGAGACCCACCATACGGCCTCGGTGATATCTTCTGGAGTGAGTGCGTCGGTATTCTCGTAAGTTTTACCCGCTTTGGCGTCATCACCCTTAAAGCGCACGTTGGAAAACTCAGTACCGCCCACCAGGCCCGGCTCAATATCGGTCACACGCACGGCGGTACCGTGCAGATCGGTACGCAGGTTCAGGCTAAACTGGCGAACGAACGCTTTGGTCGCACCATAAACGTTCCCCCCCGCATAAGGCCAACTACCGGCGGTAGAGCCGATATTAATGATATGGCCACGGTTACGTTCAACCATTCCCGGCAGCACGGCACGAGTCATGTACACCAAACCTTTATTATTGGTGTCGATCATGTCTTCCCAATCATCCACGCTGGCTTTATGCGCGGGTTCAAGGCCCAGCGCCAGACCGGCGTTGTTGACCAGAATATCAATGTCGCGCCATTCGGCAGGCAGATTGGCAATGGTTTCTTCAATGGCTGCGCGGTTACGCACATCCAGCTGCACGGTCAGTACGCTATCGCCCAGCTCTTCTTTCAGCGATTTCAAACGTTCGCTGCGACGGCCTGTAGCAATCACTTTATGTCCATTCGCAATAAAACGACGTGTGATGCTTTCGCCAAAACCCGCCGTTGCTCCGGTAACCAGTACGATCATCTCTTAGTTCCTTCAACGCTTTAATGTTTCATCACGATAGCACGCTATCTTTATCAGGGGGAAGCTACCGAAACCATTGCGGTCTCCGAGCGGCTTGCTACTCTAGGAGAATGTTTTTATCAGGAGCACACCATGACGGCCACAAACCCCTTTTTTGCTAGCAGCACACTCCCTTACCAGGCCCCGCCGTTTGATCTGATAAACGACGAGCACTATCGTCCAGCGTTTGATGCAGCACTTCAGCGCAAACGTCAGGAAATTGCTGATATCGCGCACAATCCGCAAACGCCAACTTTTGACAATACGATTGTGGCACTGGAAAAAAGTGGTGAGATGCTCTCGCGTGTGACGTCGGTATTCTTCGCCATGGCGGCTTCGCACAGCAATGATGAAATCCAGCGCCTCGATGAGGCGTTCTCAGCGGAGTTAGCCGGGCTGGCGAATGATATCTATCTCAATGATGCTCTCTTCAAGCGCATTGAAATTATCTGGCAACAGCGGGATACGCTCAGCCTGGACGCGGAGTCGCTGCGTTTAATTGAGGTGATACATCAGCGCTTTATTCTGGCTGGCGCCACGCTTGGCGATGCACAGAAGGCCGAACTGAAAACCCTTAATACCGAAGCCGCAACGTTGAGCAGCCAGTTTCATCAGTGTTTACTGGCCGCCGCAAAATCGGGCGGATTACTGCTGGACAGTGAAGAACAATTGGCGGGGTTTAGCGAAGATGAAATCACCCATGCGGCCGCCGCAGCCCATGAGCGTGGATTATCCGACCGCTGGTTGATTCCCTTGGTTAACACCACGCAACAGCCCGCACTTGCCTCTCTTTGCCAACGTGATACTCGTGAAAAATTGTTTAAAGCGGGCTGGCAACGAAACCAGCAAGGTGATGCTAATGACACCCGCGAACGCCTGCTCAAGCTAGTGGCGATTCGTGCCAGACAGGCGGAACTGTTAGGTTACGCCGATTACGCGAGCTGGAGTATGGCTGACCAGATGGCGAAAAAACCGGAAGCCGCGCTCGAGTTTATGCGAGAAATCACCCCTGCGGCGCGTGCTCGCGCGCAAAGTGAACTGGCTGATATTCAGAAGCTGATTGATAGCGGCGACGACGCTTTCACCGCTCAGGCCTGGGACTGGCTCTATTACGCCGAGCAGGTGCGCCGGGAAAAATATGCCATCGATGAAGCGCAAATTAAACCGTGGTTCGCGCTGGACAACGTTTTGCTGGGCGGCGTGTTTTGGTCAGCAAGTCAGTTGTTCGGTATTCGTTTTGTCGAGCGTTTTGATCTCCCGGTCTATCATCCGGATGTTCGTGTCTGGGAGATTTTTGATGCCGATGGTAAAGGCATGGCGCTGTTTTACGGTGATTTCTTTGCCCGTGACAGCAAGAGTGGCGGGGCATGGATGGATAATTTTGTGCCACAGTCTACGCTGCTGGGCACCCGTCCTGTTATCTATAACGTTTGCAACTATGCCAAACCTGCTACCGGTAAACCGGCGCTGATCTCCTGGGATGATGTGATCACGTTATTCCATGAGTTTGGCCATGCGCTGCATGGGTTATTTGCCAATCAGCGCTATGCAACCTTGTCGGGCACCAATACACCGCGTGATTTTGTGGAATTCCCGTCGCAAATTAATGAGCATTGGGCCAGTCATCCAGTGGTGTTCGAGCATTATGCGCGTCACTACGAGAGCGGCGAGCCAATGCCCGTAGCACTGCGCGAAAGTTTGTTCCGCGCGGCAAACTTCAACAAGGGCTATGACATGACCGAGTTGCTTAGTGCAGCCTTACTGGACATGAATTGGCATCGTGTTTCCACCACAGCATTACCGCAAGACGTTGACTCGTTTGAAGCACAGGCATTACAGCAGGAAAACCTCAACCTTGCCGCCGTTCCGCCACGTTATCGCAGCAGTTATTTCTCGCATATTTTCGGCGGCGGCTATGCGGCGGGCTATTATGCCTACCTGTGGACGCAAATGCTGGCGGACGATGGTTATCAGTGGTTCGTTGAACAAGGTGGGTTAAATCGTGAGAACGGCCAACGTTTCCGCGAGGCCATATTGTCGCGCGGCAACAGCAGTGATTTAGAGCAGTTGTATCGTGACTGGCGCGGTCACGAACCGTATATTGCGCCGATGCTGAAAAATCGCGGGTTATCTGAATAACCCTTTGGCCTGTATTTTCCCGGCTAAGCGATGCGACGCCGGGAAAATATAAAAAAAACCCGCACACAGGGTTGGCGGGTTAAGCAGAGCAATAGATAGAGCATTCTTGTTATCTTTCCTGGAGGGAAGATAACTGTGCTGATTTTTACGTAATGATTACAACAACGCAACCTGGCAGATTCGGTAGGGGGGCAGTTCAACGTAGGGATTTTCACGAGCTTATCCCGTCTTTACAAATGCGTGCAGTTGTTGACGGAACTGGTCATTCGCTTTGCTACGATGAGTTTATAACTTATTGAGTTAATGGATTTAATGTCAGCGCTTTACCCGGAGGTAACAATGAAAAAGTTCCAGCATACGTCACGCCGTGAATCTGCCTGGTCTACTCGTCCTGAACATCAGAATTTACAGGAGTCGCGTTCCGGTAGAGCGTGGGCTTTGCGGCAAGCCAGCTGCTTGAGTAAAAAAGCGTGGAAAGATTTTGCACTGAATAATGCTCTGGCCGTTTAGCATTAGTTGAATATTGCGGTGTTAGGGTAATTCAAAGTAACAGTGACCCAATCAAGGAGAGAGGGTTACCGTAGAAAGAAAATCTATCCATGCAAGCATTTATACCGCCAGTTTTCTGGCGGTTTTTTTTAGCGTTAATCATTCCACTTTCCGCTCAGATAAGCTGTCAGAAAACCGGAAAAAAGAATGAGTCCCGTCGCAATCACAAATACCTGCATATTATCCGGCATAATGACCTCCACGCTGATGATGACAAACATTCTCCAGACTACTGATTTAAACGTAGGCTAACGGCGTATTCTGTTAAATTAATTATTTGTTGCAGTAAACTTTTTTCTGTAAGCCAGCGGACTGATTGCTAAATGTTGCTGAAAGCGCAGGCGTAGGTTTTTTGCGTGGCCGAAACCGGTGAGTTCTGCCACTTTTTCGATGCTGTCACGACCGGTGGTCAGATGATGTTGCGCAAGCCGCAGGCGTTCATCGAGTAGCCAGCGGGCAGGGGTTTTGCCAGTTGCATCCTGAAAGCGCCGCAAAAAAGTCCGCTCACTCATTCCAACCCGTTCGGCCAGCGATTGCACGCAGTGAGTCTCGGCAAGATGTTGATACAGATAATCGAAAAGTGTCCCTAAACGCTGACTTTCCCGTGTGCGCGCGACGGGTTTTACCACACTCTGTTTCTGTGCGCCGTCACGATGAGGCTGAATAACCAGACGACGGGCAACCCGGTTTGCGGCGTCCAGACCATAATCCAGCCGCACCACATGCAGACATAAATCAATACCTGCTGCGCTGCCTGCGGAGGTCAATACCGTGTCATCGGCGATATACAGCACATCCTCGACGACGTTTATCGCCGGATAGCGCTGTTGCAGCTGCTCGGTGTAGCGCCAGTGGGTCGTTGCCCGCTTTCCATCCAGTAATCCCGCGGCCGCCAGAACAAACACGCCAGAACAGATAGATAATACCCGGCAACCTCGCGCGCTGGCCCGGCGTAGCGCCTGACACAACGCGTCGGGTACCGTACTCTCAACGCCACGCCAGCCGGGAACGATGAGGGTATCGGCTCGCTCAAGCAGACTGAGATCGCCATCTGCCATTATCCGCACGCCGCCGGTTGCCCGTAGCTCACCCTCGTCGATGGCGGCCACCGCAAATTGATACCAGTCATCGCCCATTTCCGGACGTGGCAGACCGAAGATCTCCACCGCGACCCCGAATTCAAAAGTACATAAGCCGTCATAGGCTAATACCACCACCAGCGGGGAGCATTTTGTCATATTAGGGCTGTTTTCAGTCATCACTGCGGGCGGTCCTCACCAGGGTTACCTGTTTATACTCATTCGGTCGTTGCCATACAGGTAACATATAACCGGAGAATTAACGATGAGTTACGTAACTGAATTTCCAGCCGCCCACCCAGTGGAAGCCGCTGCGCATTTTCGCCAGCGCCTGGCGTGTGAAACCGACTGCGCGGACGTTTACGCATCATTGCAACAACCTGCCCCTGATTTTGTGCTGCTGCATGTGGTGGGAAGTCCTGAGATGTATTCACGTCGCCATATTCCCGGCGCCATACACCTGCGACATATCGATATCACCGCTAAGCGGATGCAGGAATGGCCAGAAGATACGGTCTTTGTCGTCTATTGCGCAGGGCCGCACTGTAACGGAGCTGACCGTGCTGCGCTTAAACTGGCCATTCTTGGTCGTCCGGTAAAGGTAATGATCGGCGGGATCACCGGCTGGCAAGATGAAGGTTTTGCGTTTTCCACACCATGATGAATTTTTTTCATGAGTGATGAATTTTTCTCGTTTGCCTGCGAGGGTCACGGATGTCACTATTCAGACATGTAGCCGTCCAGATGGCTAAATAATTCAAATAATAAATTATCACTCAAGGCAACCAGTTTGTCTGAGGGAGTAAGGAGAACGCATGTCACATCAACACGCTCCATATCGCGCCGATATCGTTGGCAGTTTTTTACGCCCACAGGCGATTAAACAGGCTCGCCTGCAGTTTGCTGACGGTGAAATCAATGCGCAGCAACTGCGTTCCGTAGAGGATGCTGAAATACGCCGCGTGGTACAGCACCAGTGTGATTGTGGTCTGCATGTGGTGACTGACGGCGAGTTTCGCCGTGCCTGGTGGCATTTTGATTTCTTCGATGGATTACAGGGCGTAGAACGCTACGATTCCGAGCAAGGCATCCAGTTTAATGGTGTGCAGACTCGCGCTCATGGCGTTCGCGTGACCGGTAAACTGGGCTTTGGCGAACATCCGATGTTGGAAGATTTTCGCTTTCTGAAAAGCATCAGCGGCGATGCTACGCCAAAAATGACCATCCCAAGCCCGAGTGTATTGCACTTCCGGGGCGGTCGTAAGGACATTGATGCGACGGTATATCCGAATCTGGCGGACTATTTCAACGATCTGGCTGACACCTGGCGTGACGCGATCCGCGCTTTTTACGATGCCGGTTGTCGTTATCTGCAACTCGATGACACCGTCTGGGCCTATCTGTGCTCTGATGAGCAACGCCGTCAGGTACGTGAGCGGGGTGACTGTCCGGATGAGCTGGCAGCTATCTACGCCAACGTGCTGAACCGTGCGCTGGAAGGCAAGCCTGATGATCTGATTGTTGGCCTGCACGTCTGTCGCGGTAATTTCCGCTCAACGTGGATTTCGGAAGGGGGATATGAGCCGGTCGCGGAGATCCTCTTTGGCCGCGTGAAGGTTGACGCATTCTTCCTCGAATATGACAACGATCGCTCGGGTGATTTCGCGCCGCTACGCTTTGTCCCTAAGGGAGAACAGAAAGTGGTGCTGGGATTAATCACCACCAAAAATGGCGAGCTGGAAAACCCGGAAGGCGTGAAAGCCCGCGTGGCGGAAGCCGCCAACTTTGTCTCCTTAGATCAAATTTGCCTGAGCCCGCAGTGCGGCTTCGCCTCTACCGAAGAGGGAAACAGCCTCAGCGAGCAGCAGCAGTGGGATAAAGTGCGTCTGGTCACGGGAATAGCTGCACAGGTCTGGTAGACCGCCTGATGGCGCGAAGCGTATGTCGCAGATGCTCACAGTATCGACTTTATGCACGGCGCGACTATGACAGAGTACCGACTACACCCCTAGGTAGCCCGGACGAGGCGACGCCGAGTCCGGGACAGGCTCAGAACTAAAACCGGAGCAACTCCTGAAGCTGGTGCTGAACCTCTTTGTCTAAATGCCACGCATTTATCTCTTCACCCGGCTCAGTACTGCGTGTATACAGTGCCACCAGCCAGTCGTAGACGTAGCGGGAAGCGGCATGCACTGGCTGTTCGCCAAGCTGGGTCAGACGGGCACTGCTGGTGGCCGAGGTTTGCGCAAAAATGGTGCTGCCTTTAGCGATACGGCTAGCTGGACGCTGCGCGATCGGCAGTTCGGCATAGCCCAACCAGTTAATAAAATTCCCCAGAGTTGCGCGAAGCTGAGCGGCACCTGCCTGTTGTTCAGCGCTAACGCGGCGCAACTGCTGCGCCAGCGCCAGCCTTTGGCTCGCGGTGATGAGCGTGAGCACCAGTTGCTGCTGGGTCGCGGAGGTTAACTGGGCATGCGGTTGACGGCTCCATTGGCGCAAATGCTTACACCACATTGTGTAGGCCAGAGAACCAGGATCCTGATGCGAAAGCGCGTGGTATTGCGGTGCCTCCTGCACGGCGAACAGATCCACCGAATCATTAAACAACCCGCTCACTTTTTCTTCCCGCTGCTGTTGTACCTGACACAACGCCTCAAACGCAGCCAATTCCGGCAGCAAACTTTCCAGCAATTCACCGTGGCGTGATGCATGGGTTTGCAGTTCACGGATGGCGGTTTCTATTTGCACGGTATCCCGCTCGGCGCGGGTCAACAATGGCTGGCATAGGGTGCGCAATTGTTGCTGATAACCCGCGATCATCGCGGCGAAACGGCGTTGGCGTAATGCCGGTTGTGTGGCCTGCGATAACCATTCAATCAACCGCTGCAGGCTGCTGTGATCCAACGCCTGCAAGGTGCCCCAGTGCAGACCCGGCTTACCGACCAGTTGCTGAACGGTTTCATCAAAATGACATTTATGAATAAAACGATCGTCTTGCGGGGTAATGGCCCATACCAGTCCGGGCAGTTTATTTTCCTGGCTAGGCTGCGTTTCATTGACCCAGCGCAGTAGCGCTTTGGCGGTTGACGGAATCGCTGCGCGTTGGGCGGTTGCGTTGCACACCAGTACAATATCAGGCTGCTGATGCTGACGATAATGATCAAGTAGCCACCGGCATTTACAGGCCCACAGTGGCGCGTCGGTGCTGGCGGGAGGTACGGGAATATCAATAATATCAACGTCATCCAGCACGCCATGTTCGGTGCTGAGCACCAGTTCGACCGTCAACAGCGCCAATCCCGCGACTGGAATACTCACCGCATTTTGATAGCCATCGTCGGAGAGCGGATGAACCAATACGGCGTCATCGCTTTCTCCTCCCGGCATTAAAAAGGTGTCCATTGGTAGCGTGAAGGCATCAACCAACAGGCTAAGCGGCGCCAAAACTTCCCGACGATTCCCCAACTGATGCAACGTATGCGCAAGCGTCAGCCATTGCTGCGTGAGCTCTTGCTGTTCTCCCCATAATAACGACCATGCCCGCGCTCGTGCGGTGAGATCCAAAGAGGGCAGCAGTTGCGCAAACTGATACCACAAACCATCGTCAATTTGCTGGTATGACGTGGGTAGGGTATCGCGCCAGAATCGCGCAATAGCAGCAATCTCTTTGGGCGTAATGCCCGGTACAGGCTGCGGCTGGCGTAGACTCTGCCAACCACGCAGGCGCTGGGCAATAACGGTCGCGTCGGGGGCACGCACGTCGCCGCGCTGCCACGCATGGGCGATAAACAATTGCACCAAAGCCGCTTCGCTGAGCAGCGTCAGGCGCAGGGGGAATGCATCGTCGGCGGTGGCAGGCGTTCGACTAAAGCGCACGGCCATCTGCGTCAGACAGTGTCCTGGATTGATATGGCTGAAATAATCAAGCGTCTTGCTGCCTGCTTGCACCGATAAACGTTCATCACCGTTGCCGCACAGCGTGCGCAGGAGATGCGCCTTTGACGCTTGTGAATGACCGAAAAGCGCAATGCTGGGTCGGAGTTTGCTGCTTGCTAATTGAGAGGCTTGCTGGGCATCAAGCGCCAGCAAGCGCGTCAGCAGGGCGTCAGCATCATCGTCCAGCAGCGGATTGCTTTGTCGGGCGGCGGCGAGCCAATCGATAACGTTTTGTAATGGGGTCATTTGAGGAATACGCTCCCGCTATCAATCCAGTAGTGGCTACCGCTGTGGCGGCGGTCAGCCAGAGTGTTCAGTTTTAAGGTCAGGGCATCCGGTGAGACGGGCGTACCGTCCTGAAGCCAGGCTTCGCTCAGAACAAACGCCTGCGGCGCTTCATGCTTGCTGCCGCCCTCAAGTTTCAGGCGAACCTGAAGCACGCCATCACCGGCGATGGCTTTCGCCAGCTCTGGCGAGTTAATGCTTAGCGTATAGAGCGGAGTCGCTGGCCAGCGGGTGTTAGCCAGTTGGCGGAAGCCCAGCGTGACGTTGCCTCGCAGCGGGAAGTGCAGGCGAGCATCAAGTTTGGCTCCGGGCTTATCCAGGTCGAGGTCGTGATACCAGATATTCTCGTCGCGCAACGTGTTAACCGTTTTATCCAGCACGCCGAGATAGCGTACGGTCGAGTATGCACCAATATCGGCCGCTTTAAAGTTGAAGTGCGGCAGGCGCAGATCCAGCGCCAGACTACACAGCATCGCACCGACGGCGGCGGTTGATTTCGGGTTACCGATACGTCCTTGCTGGCTAAACGGATACCATTCATGAACGTGATATTTATCCAGCCACACCATACGGTTGACCGGTACCGGCTGAAGATAGCGGATCAGCGCCTGCACACCAGGCAAGCAGCCCGGTCGCCCGGTGACCAGCAGTACGTCACAGGCATAGTGAGAAATGGCTTCGCACAGGGCATGTAGCGGCCCGGCCAGGGTAAATTCACCGGCGAGCATCGCTTGCTGTAAGGTACTGAAGGTGACCTCAATTGGCACTGCCAGCAGATCAAACGGTGTGCTTGCTGCGGGCAGCGCATGCTCAATCGCCTGGCCGACATAGTTCATCACATTACGGGTCGGCGTTTGCGGGAGCAATTCGCCAAACGTGGCGTGTAGCCCGGCCAGCGGGTCCTGGACATCGCTTTGCTCCCACGCCGCCAGGATGGCGTGGCCGATGGGCATAAACAGCTGTAACGTGGTTTGTTGACGCAATACAGCCTGAGTATCCAGTCGCCCGGAGTCGCCAAACAGCGTCGCCATCAGCGCTTGTGCATCGGCAACACCGGATTTTTGCAGTTGGGTTTGCAGCGCAGGCAACACGCAGCGTTGGATGATATCCAGCAACACATCATCACCGGCGATTTTAAAGCCTTCACGGAACAGCAGTTGCGGGGTGATTTTGACGTTGCCGCCAATACCATCGTCAAGCTGATATTGGGCAATCGCCATGTCCGTGGTGCCGCCGCCGAGATCCAGCGAGGCAATGCGCAAGGCTCGTCCCGCCGTAACCCCCGCTTCCGGCAGGCGATCAGGACGCGCCATCGAGGCAAACAGCGCCTCGGTCTGCCCGGCAAAGTGAGAGATGGCTTCGTTATACAGCCACACTAATTGACCACAGCTGGCTTCATCCCACTCCATGTGAATTTTCGGGATAGGCACGACGCTCTTTTCCTGCAAGCGCACATTTGCAAAATCGTCATCCTGCGGATGCCAACCCATCGCTTTCCACACCAGGGCGATGGCTTCGAACATGCGACGGCGGAAGATTTCACGCTCCTGCTTTGGCATCGCCGATGGCAGGGTCAAAATTAACGTCCGCAACTGGCGCGGTGAGGCCGGGAAACCTAAACGCAGACGCGTCGCCACGCTGTTGATTTGCCCCAACGCCTGCGACAGCAGCTCGCACAGCATATGGGTCATCAGGGTGCTGCGGCTGTACTGCGGCGAGAAGACCGGCATGCGCTCATCCGCAGGAAGGGTGAACAGCGGCTGGCCTTCGTCATTCATCAGGTTCATCAACGGGAAGGCGGTCGCCAGTGGTTCACGTTGGGTTTTGCCGTTCATCTGGCTAAAGCGCCAGTCCTGCACGGTTGGCGTTTCATCCCACAGGTAGCGGCGTGGGCTGGAGATGCCAGTGTAACCTTCGGTACCCAAACGCTGCATCGCCAGTTTGCGGGCTTCATCGCCGACGCGCACCAGGGAAGGCCAGATAAACGCATCTTCGCGTCCACTTTCCACGGAGAAATGTTGTTTGCCGAAGCGTGATTCTGAAAACTCTACGCGGCTGGTAAACAGCGGTTCGTTGAGATATTGCGGCTCGCTCAGCGAGCGTACTTGTAATTCAGCGGTCTGCCGCAGGCCGTCGTTCGCATCGCCGTGATCTTCAATGATGACGCCGCAGGTGTGGGTATTGCCAACGTCCAGAATCAGATCCACTGGAATTGCCGGCGTGCTGAGGGTGGCGGTGACGATTTTAATCTCCGGCACCGTTAACTGTTCACCCAGCAGCGCCAGAATATTGAGCCAGTGGCCCTGATATTCAAAACTTCTCAGCGCCTGGCTGACATCACGTTCGCTGCGGGTCTCATGGGTGGCAAGACTTTGCTGGAACACTTCGCGCAGCCAGCCGTCAATCCACGTCTGATCCAGGAAATCATTCACTTCATGATCGCGCCAGGCCAGGGCAAAACGCGTGCCGTTCAGCAGATCGTTAGTCACGGGCGACAACGCGGTTGCGACGTCATCGCTAACCTGGCTGTCAAACGCCAGCGTGACGCGGTGCGTATTACCCGTGCTATCTGGCGTGGCGAGTTTACGAATTTGCACCCGAGCCCAGTTGTCCGGCCCTTCAACAAAGGTGCGCGGCGGGTTAAAACGTAAAAAAGGCAGCGGCAGCCAGACGCCGTCCAACAGGGTGAGTGATTGATGCAGCGGCAAGGTGGATTCGGGTTTCACCACTTCAGGCGGACGGCCTGCTTCGCCGGGCAAGGTATGACGTTGGTTGACAACATCATAGTCCAGACGCAATAGCGGGCCGTTGGCGGTTTTACGCACAAAACGGCCGTGCTGCAGCGACTCTTGCGGGCTCAGGCCAAAGTCGAGGAATTGAACGCCGCTATTGGCAATCAGCGTCACGCTCTGTTTGTAATCACATAGGGTCACCAGCATGGTTTACGCTCCCGTCTTTTTAAAGGTCAACGGGACAACCGTTTTGGCGTCAAACCGTGCGGTACAAACGGCCACATTGCTGTTTCCGGGTTTACAGCTGACTTCCGGTAGCGGATAGCGCGTACCGTCGCTGCACTGGGCATTGCCGCGGCTTTTAATCATCAGTTCGCCGTTTTGGTGTAAGCCTGAGAATATTGCTGCTTTGCAGATAATATTACCTTCGCGCACCACGCGGGCAGTGCCTTTATTATTCTGGATTTGATAGCGCAGACTTGGCGCTTTACCGCTATGCGCGTCGCTGATATCCATCTGCAGACGCCAGTTGCCGTTGAGAAAACGGGTGGTGCCGGTGCGCATTTGCGTGGCATCCATCACCATAGCGTCTTTCGGGATAGCCGCAATCACTACCGGTTTCTCTTCTTCTTTAACCACCGGCTCGGGCTTGAAACTGGCCTGATGCAACGGTAGCGAAGCGGTTAACACAGGGAGGGGGGCGGAGTCGGGTATTTCCGGCACGGCAACGGTCTGGGCAACCGGCTCTGATTCTGCCTGTGACGTCGGGATCATTAATGGCACCGCAATAGCGACGGCAGCGACGGCTGCCGCGAGCGGGATCCCCCACATCCAACGGATACGACGCGCCGGAGATGGCGGGGCGGAAACGATCGGCAAAACAGGCGCTGGCGTTTCAGCTGGCTCTTCATCCGGTAACGTATACGCGTTAATCAGCGGCTCATCTGACGCCAGCAGCGGTGCGTCCGCTTGCTGGAAGACGATAGCCGGAGTTTCCGGCTCTTCAATGACCGGAACGTCGTCAATCACCGGCTCCTCTACGGCTTCCGGCTCAACATAGCGCAAGCAATCCAGCGTATCTTCACGCGCGGCTTCGTTTAGGTTCACGAACCCCCAGAAGCTGATAACGGGCTTGCCATCGACCAGAAAAAGGTGGTTTTCACCGGGAAACTGGAGCGATTTTTCCAACAGCGCACCGAACAGCTGCTGCGCGGTTTTGTCAGATTGCAGGCACTTTTTGCTGAGCGTGCGAGCGCTCTCCTGCAACCCTTCTAAATAATGTAGTGCGCGAGTGCGTAGCGTCTCGTCGGCGGCTTTCCAGCTCACCACCTCGCCATGAACAGGCGAATACCAGTCTACCCGGTCGCCCTCATCGTTAAGCTGCGGGATCGCCAGACAATCAGCCAGAGCGAGTTGTTTGCGTAAACGCAGGGTTTCACGCACCTGCAACGCCAGATGAAATACGGTTTGCCCGCCGCCGCCTACGGCCTGGAAATCATCAAGACTTCCGCTGCGTAAAAGAATTTTTGCCACGTTCTTGTCCCATAGACTTCTTCACGGCATTACTTTACGCAAAGCGAAATGCAACAAACGGCGGATGAAAGGGGTAAATAGGGTAATTCTCGTGGCATTGAATGTTTTTACTTAAGTTAAATCTTGTGGTTTTTTCCTATAGTGACAACACCGGTCATACATTCTAGCGACTTAAGGTCATAGAACATCGCGGACCGCGTATTTCCCATTTATAGTTCTTGTGTCGCTTTACACGGAGAACAGGTATGCGCAACCACACCTTATTACAATGCTTTCACTGGTATTACCCGACGGGCGGTGAACTGTGGCCGGAAGTGGCGGCGCTCGCACCGAATCTGCAAGAGATTGGTATCAATATGATCTGGCTGCCGCCTGCAACTAAAGGCGCGTCCGGCGGCTATTCCGTCGGTTATGACAACTACGATCTTTTTGACCTTGGCGAGTTTGATCAAAAAGGGACGACCGCGACCAAATACGGTGATAAAGCCCAGTTGCTGGAAGCTATTGATGCCCTAAAGCAGCACGAAATTGCGGTGCTGATGGATGTGGTCGTCAACCACAAGATGGGAGCGGATGAAAAAGAGCATATTCGTGTTCAGCGCGTCAATGCAGACGATCGCACGCAAATTGACGAGGAAATTATTGAGTGCGAAGCGTGGACGCGTTACACGTTTCCGGCTCGTGCGGGGAAATATTCGCAGTTTGTCTGGGATTACAAATGCTTTAGCGGTATCGACCATATCGAAAATCCTGATGAAGACGGCATTTTCAAAATCGTAAATGACTACACCGGCGAAGGCTGGAACGATCAGGTCGATAACGAAATGGGTAATTTTGATTACCTGATGGGTGAAAATATCGACTTCCGTAATCATTCGGTGACTGAAGAGATTAAATACTGGGCGCGCTGGATGCTTGAGCAAACTCATTGCGACGGTTTCCGTCTCGATGCGGTGAAACATATTCCCGCGTGGTTCTATAAAGAGTGGATTGAACACGTACAGGAAGTCGCGCCTAAACCGCTGTTTATCGTTGCAGAATACTGGTCACATGAAGTCGATAAATTGCAGCAATATCTTCACCAGGTTGATGGCAAATCGATGCTGTTCGATGCCCCTTTGCAGCTGCATTTCCATGAAGCATCGCGGATGGGCCGTGATTACGACATGAGTCAGATTTTCACCGGTACGCTGGTGGAAGCTGACCCGTTCCACGCGGTGACGCTGGTTGCCAACCACGATACGCAACCGCTTCAGGCACTGGAAGCCCCGGTAGAAGCGTGGTTTAAGCCGCTGGCTTATGCGTTGATCCTGTTGCGTGAAAACGGCGTGCCGTCGGTCTTCTATCCCGATCTGTTTGGCGCACATTACGAAGATACCGGCAGCGATGGCGAAACCTATACCATCGACATGCCGGTTATTGCGCAGTTGCATGAATTGATCGACGCCCGTCAGCGTTTCGCCCATGGGGTACAAACGCTATGGTTCGATCATCCGAACTGCATTGCCTTTAGCCGTAGCGGAACTGACGAAATGCCAGGCTGCGTGGTCATGCTCTCGAATGGCGATGACGGGGAGAAAACGCTGACCCTTGGGGAGAATTACGGCCATAAACGCTGGAAAGATTTTCTCAACAATCGGCAAGAGATCGTCGAAACCGACAGTGAAGGCAGCGCGACCTTTACCTGCAATGGCGGGTGCGTCAGCGTGTGGGTGATGGAGGAAGTGCTCTGACAAATACTCCAGCGTCGCAGGGCGTTGGGGTATTTAATTGATGTTAATGGATTAATTTATGATTTATGCCGATTGGTTATTTGCCAGCTTTGTAGTGCTGTGCTGTTATTAGTACGACCGTCCTTATAATAAAATCGAAAGGCATATAACCATGACCACAGGGAAAACGCTCCTCGCGCTAGCACTTAGCGCGCTGTTACCGGCAAGTGCTGCTATAGCGGCAAACAACGACACGCTGATCTACTGTTCCGAAGCCTCACCGGAATCTTTTAACCCGCAGATTGCCAGCTCCGGCCCGAGTTTTGTGGCCAGTTCTCAGGTGTTGTATAACCGCCTGATAAACTTCGATCCGGTGAAAAACACGCCGGTACCTTCACTGGCTACCGAGTGGACGATTTCGCCGGACGGGCTGACCTACACCTTTACGCTGCGTCAGGGCGTGAAATTCAACAGCAATAAATTCTTTAAACCGACCCGTGATTTCAATGCCGACGACGTTGTTTTCTCCGTGCTGCGTCAGAAAGATAAAGACCACCCGTATCACAACGTATCGCAGGGTAACTATGAATACTTTAGCGACGTGGGCCTGGATAAGCTGATTAAAGAGGTTAAAAAGGTCGATGATTATCACGTGCAGTTCGTGCTGAGTGAGCCAAATGCCGCGTTTCTCGCGGATTGGGGGATGGACTTCGCGTCAATTCTCTCCGCAGAATATGCTGATGTCATGCTGAAAAAAGGCACGCCGGAAAACGTCGATAATTGGCCAATCGGTACTGGCCCGTATGTACTCCAGCAGTACAAAGTGGATTCACAAATTCGCTATCTCGCCAACCCAAACTACTGGGATGGCGCGGTGCCAACCAAGCATCTGATCTTCTCCATCACGCCAAACGTCGAAACACGACTGGCAAAACTGCAGACCAACGAATGCCAGATTATCCCGGCACCTTCTCCGGTCCAGTTTGATGTGATTAAAAAGAATCATGACCTGGCGCTGCACGCGGTTGAAGCATTGAACGTTGGTTATCTGGCGTTTAATACCGAGAAAAAACCGTTTGATAATGTATTGGTCCGTCAGGCGCTGAATTACGCGACCGACAAACAAGCGATCGTTAACGCGGTGTTTATGGGCTCCGGGACGGTGGCGAAATCGCCGATCCCGCCAAATATGCTGGGCTACAAAAAAGATCTGCAGGATTACGGCTACGACCCAGAGAAAGCCAAAGCGCTGCTGAAGCAGGCGGGGCTGGAGAAGGGCGTTGACGTGACGTTGTGGTCGATGCCGGTGCAACGTCCATACAACCCGAACTCGCGCCGAATTGCTGAGATGATTCAAAGCGACTGGGCGAAAGTGGGCGTGAAGGCTAAGATCGTCAGCTATGAATGGGGTGAATACCTGTCGGGGATCCGCAAAGGTGAACACGACAGCGCCCTGTATGGCTGGATGTCAGATAACGGCGACCCTGACAACTTTGCCAATACGCTGCTTGGCTGTGGCAGCATAAAATCCGGCTCTAACGCCGCGCGCTGGTGCAATAAAGAGTATGATGGTCTGATGAAGAAAGCATTGGTCGAAAGCGCACCGGCTAAACGCGCCGCGCTTTATGGCCAGGCTCAGGAAATTTTCTATCAGCAGGCCCCGTGGATTGCGCTGGCGAATGGCAAAACCTTCTATGCCACCCGTAGCAATATCAGCGGTTACAGCGTCAGCCTGATGGGCAGTGATTTCTCGAAAGTGAAAATTAATTAAGGAGTGAAGATGTCGCATCTGGATGAGGTTATTGAACGCGTCGAAGCCGCGCTTGCGGAAAACGTGATTACCCATATGAATGAGTTACTGCTGGTGTTGAGCGAGGACGCAGAGTTAAGCCGCGAAGATCGTTTTACCCAACAGCAGCGTCTGCGGGTTGCCATTGCACATCACGGTAAAAACCAGCAAGAGCTGGAAGAAGCGCGTCGCGAACTGCTCAGCCAGGGCGGCACCATTCTTTAGTTTGTCGGCTGTTTTGTACCCGGCGGCGTATTTGCTCAGCCGGGCTACATTTTCGCATTTTTGTAGCACGTGTAGGCCTGATAAGCGTAGCGCTGCCTCAAAACTGTCGTTTCGCCACCAACCACGCACCAACAATCAACATCACCGCACCGCATACCGGACCCACCAGCGCGCGCCACGGCACGCCGTGACTTCGTACTACGTCCATCACCAACCCGCCAATTAACTGACTCGCCACCAGCACCGCAATCGTTGTGGCGGCTCCCACGTACTGATAACCGCTGATGCTGGCAAACACAAAAAACGATCCCAGCAAACCAGGAATGAGCGTCCACCATTTAATCGTCGACACCAGCTCGTTCACGCCTGACATACCGTGCTTAATCAACAAAATAGTGACAAACAGCACGATACCGACCAGTGAGTTCAGCAGCATCGCCACCAGAATAGTGGAGGCCGACTGGGTAATACGCACCATCAGCGTGTTCTGGATAACTAGGCCAATTCCGGCGGCTATCAGGAACGTCAGCGTGAGGGAGTGGTTCATGCCTTACCGTCCGGATCGTGACGATTATCCAGCTGAAGCTGCATAAAAGTAAGATCCAGCCAGCGACCAAATTTCGTGCCGACCTGCGGCATTTGCCCGGTGGTGATAAAACCGTGCTTCTCGTGCAGATGCAAAGAGGCGTGGTTTTGCGATTCGATACCCGCCACCATCACATGTTTACCGCGACGTCGGGCTTCATCAATTAACGCGCCCAGCAAAATATTGCCCAACCCTTTACTCTGATGTTCCGGGTGGATATAAACCGAATGCTCAACGGTGTGGCGAAAACCCTCAAAGGCGCGCCAGTCACCATAAGAGGCGTAGCCGGTGATGACATCATCTTCTTCACTGACCAGAACCGGGAAGTGACCAAACTGACGCGCTTCAAACCACGCAATACGGTTGTCGGTATCGACGGTTTTGTCGTTCCAGATTGCCGCGGTATTGACTACCGCATGGTTATAGATTGCCGCAATCGCGGCGCAGTCTTCTTTTGTCGCAAAGCGAATAGACATAGTTGCACCCTGTATGTTGTTCACTATATTATTACGCCATGAATACTATTGAAGACAACCTAAATCAGCGGATCGGTGCAAGAATTCGCATTGAGCGTGAATCACGCGGCTGGTCGCTGAGCGATTTGGCTGACCGTGCCAGTGTGTCCCGGGCGATGATCCACAAAATTGAACGTGGGGAAAGTAGCCCGACGGCAACGCTGTTGGCAAAGTTATCCGGCGCGTTCGGCATTAGCATGTCAACGCTGATAGCGCGTGCGGAAATGCAGGAAGGTAAACTGCTGCGCTTTGCCGACCAACCGGTATGGCACGATCCACAAACCCACTATCTGCGCCGCCACGTGTCACCACGCGGTGAGTTGCCGATTGATTTAGTGCAGATAGAACTGCCTGCGGGCAGCGATATCCCCATGCCCGCCTCGGCATATGCGATGGCGCGTCAGCTTATCTGGGTGCAAGGCGGTGAACTGCTGTTTATGGAAGGGAGTGTCGCGCATCGTATGCAGGCGGGGGATTGCCTGGAGCTTGGGCCACCGAATGACTGCCGCTTTATTAACGAACGGGATGAACCTTGTATTTACCTGGTTGTACGCCTGAACGTTGCGCTGTAGCGCTATTATGAAGCTAATATAGAAATATATGTTGTATTTTATGAGCAAAAAACAAAACGCCAGCTATTAATTATTATAGAGCTCTGGGTCTCTAATAATTGGAGTTATAATAAAAATGCTGGATTTTGCAAAAGCACGACGTATCAGTTTAACGCAGCAAGTAGAGAATAATATCAGGAATGCGCTCATTGTCGGTGCTTTGAAACCAGGTGAGCGGCTGGTGACGCGAGAATTGGCTGTGAGTCAGGGGATCAGTATTACCCCTGTCCGTGAAGCGTTATTACGACTGGTCTCTTCAGGGGCGCTACAGGCCGCGCCAGCTCAGGCATTTATGGTGCCGGTGCTGACGCATTCAAGCTATCGTGAAATCAGCCAGATTCGTAAGAATCTCGAGGGCATGGCGACGGCGATGGCCTCACGGCGTTTAACCTCGCAGAAGTTAGGGGAATTAAATCACCTCGCGTTATTATTTCACGAGGCTAAAGCTTCTGGTGATATCACTAAAATGCTGCAAGCTAATTACCAATTTCGCTTTAGGATCTATGAATATGCTGAAATGCCGACGCTTATGACACTTATTGAACAATTATGGGTTCGTGCGGGGCCAAGTTTTCATTATTTATATTCAAACTCAATAGAACCGTTTCAGCAAATAAATGTTTACCAACCTTTACTTTCAGCGCTGGAAAAGAAAGAACCTTCTGCCAGCCAAATGGCGATATGCCAGATTATTGATGAGTCAGCGACTTTTTTACAGCAGCAGTATCAACACTAGTCCTCTGGCAAGAAAGATGTATCCGGGAGTCTCCCGGATACATCAAATCACTTATTCAAAACGCCAAGCAACATTCAATCCGACGCCATAGTTACGGCCCGGAGCGGGTTCGTAATAACGACCGTTAGACTCATTAACGATAACTGAGCCGACGTACTCGCGGTCAAACAGGTTATCGACGCGACCAAACAGATCCAGGCTCCAGTTGCCCGCATCAAACTTGTAGCCGGTATTGAGACCGACCACTGTCCATGATGGCGCGCGCGCGGTGTTTTCGTCATTTGCCATAATATCGCTCAGATAACGAATATCCGCCCCGGCGTACCAGCCGCTTTCAGGCTCATAGCCCAGCGAGGCAAAGCCCATATTGCGGGCAATACCCGGAATGCGGTTGCCGTTACAGCTGGCATCATCACAGACGTTCGTCCGGTAGGTGGCATCAAGCCAGGTCCATGCCGCCTTGGCGCGCCAGTTCTCAGCGAACTGTTGATCAAGAGATAGCTCCGCGCCCTGACGACGGGTCTTCCCGGCGTTTTTATAGCTGGTACGTCCGCCGCTACTGCTGTCCACAACAATCTCGTTATCGGTATCTGTCTGGAACAGGGCCGCGGTTAAGAGACCATTGCCAATACGCGTTTTACTGCCAATCTCCACGGTTTCGTTTGTCGACGGTTGTAGACCAAAATTGAGCCCACTTTGATCGCCAGAGCGGTAAGAAAGTTCGTTAATCGTCGGTGTTTCAAAACCCCGGCCGGCGGAGAGATACACGTTCCAGGCATCGCTTACCGCATACTTTAACGAGCCCGCAGGTAGCCATTTGTGATAGCTGGTGTCGCCACTGTCATCGCCATTTTTCGCAGTCACGTAATGGTCATTGGAATCAAACCATACTGAACTGTAGCGCACACCCGCATCCAGACTCAGTTTGTCGGTCAACTGCCACTGGCTTTGGATATAGGGATCGAGGTTCCACATCAAATTGCGTTCGTTACGACGCAGATTACCTTTCTCGCCATACTCCGGCGTGTTGCCGTTCATCACGAAGTTTTCGTAACCGTGGCGTTTTTCGCTCATCGTTTCGTAATCCAGCCCGGTGGTAAAGGTCACCGGTACCAGCAGTTCGCCACGGTGCGTCCAGCGCGTATCAATACCCTGATAATGGCGGTCGAGATCGATAACGCCACCGGCGTGAGTTGGCTTCAACTGTGGCGCGCGCGGAATAGACTGATACTGCGTGGTTTGGCGCTCACCCGCATACATCATGACGCTAAGATCATCATGCTCGCTCAACTGACGCTCATAGCGTAATCCCGCCTGCGTCTGCTTCACGCTCTTGCGCGTATTGTACTGATCGCCACGTGGTGATTGCTGCGGGTTCTGATGCATTTCGCCGTAGCTCAGACCACCCGGATCGTTGGCTTTAATATCCACGCTGTTAAACAGCAGAGTCAGCTTGCTGGCGTCGTTGATGCGTACGCCCAGTTTGGCATTGGCGAGGTTCTTGCGTGCTGCGCTGTGGTCTCGGTAGCCGTGAGTAATAAAGCGATTTGTGGAGACGGTGTAGTCGACATCGCCCGACTGCGTGCCGTCGCCCACGGCACCGCTGGCTTTCATGCCGTAGTGCCAGGTGCCGAAACTGCCGTAGTAGCTGCTGGCTTCAATTGTGGTTGGCTGCTTGCCTTTCTCGGTGCTCACATTGACCACGCCGCCGGACGAGTTACCGTACAGGGCAGAGAAGGGGCCGCGTAGCACCTCAATACTGTCGACGCTGCCGATATCAATATTCGAGGTTTGCCCCTGACCATCGGGCATGGTGGCCGGGATGCCATCAACGTACATACGGATGCCGCGCACGCCGTAGGTGGAACGGGAGCCGAAACCGCGAATAGAGAGCTGGAGATCCTGAGCATAGTTTTGGCGGTTTTGGATCTGCAAACCAGGTACGGCGCCCAGCGATTCAGACAGGTTGATGCGCGGGGTGGCATGGCGCATATCTTCGCCATCGACCACGCTCACGGCGGCAGGCGTATCGAGTTCGGACACGGTCTGCGGGGCCGCCGTCACAATTAGCGTTTGTTCGTCATCAGCCCAGGATAATGGCGAAAAAATAAGCGGTAGCAGCAACGCAGGCAGCGTCACTGCGCGAACAGTAATGATTTTCATGGAAAACTCGCAAATGTACCAAATGGAACAACTCGAATAGGGTAATACTTTTGTAAATATATTGAAAACTTTAGCAGCATAAATCGTTAATTGCAGGTAATGAAATGGCAACTATTTCGTTGTCGGAACAAAGAAAAGCTCCACTTTACATAAATTAATGATTACTATTCGCATCTATAAAACGTGGTGCAACGACGCCGCGAAGCCAGAAGCATGTGAAGCGTAAAAAATCAGTCATCAAAGGGAGTCGTCATGTCATTACGTCAATTGTCCGCACCGCGCCTGCGCCGTTCTCTGCTGTTAAGTGCTTTACTGCTGGCGGGGAGCTTTAGCGCACATGCCGCAGACGAAATGCTGCGTAAAGCGGTCGGTAAAGGGGCATATGAAATGGCCTACAGCCAGCAGGAAAACGCGCTGTGGCTGGCCACCTCACAGAGCCGTAAAACCGATAAAGGCGGTGTGGTTTATCGTCTTGACCCGATAACGCTGGAAGTCACTCAGGCTATCCATAACGATCTCAAACCGTTTGGCGCCACGATCAATGCGCAGACGCAAACCCTGTGGTTTGGCAACACCACCAACGGCGCGGTTACCGCGATTGACGCCAAAACTGGCGAAGTAAAAGGCCGTCTGTTACTGGACAGCCGTAAGCGCAGCGAAACCGTTAAGCCGTTGCAGCCACGCCAGTTGGCGGTTGATGAGAAGACCAACACCGTGTACATCACCGGTATTGGTAAAGATGGCAGTGCGGTGTGGGTTGTTGACGGCGACAAAATTGCGTTGAAAACCACCATCGAAGGCACCGGCAGCTTCGGGACTGGCCTGGCGGTAGATGCTGATAAACAGCGTCTTTACGTCACCAACGCCGATGGCGAACTGATCACCATCGATACGGCGGCGAATAAAATCGTGAGCCGCCAGAAGCTACTGGACGATGGTAAAGAGCATTTCTACATGAACATCAGCCTGGATAAAGACGGCCAGCGCGCATTCATTACCGATGCAAAACAGCCGGAAGTCCTGGCGGTGAACCTGAAAGACGGCAAAGTACTGGCGAAAGTGGATACCCAGGAAGGGCTGGCTGTGCTGTTCAACCCAACCCGTAACGAAGTTTACGTGACCCAGCGTAAAGCGGGTACGGTAACGGTTATCGACGCCAAAAATTACAAAGTGACGAAAACCATTCAGACGCCAACTTTCCCGAACAGCCTGGCGCTCTCCGCCGATGGTAAAACGCTCTACGTTAGCGTGAAGCAGGAATCTACCCGTCAAAAAGAGGCCACTGCGCCTGACGATGTGATTCGTATCGCGCTGTAAGCCACAAGCCGGGAGGTGCGATGTGCCTCCCGGAACGGCAGATTTATCTCCTGTTACATCCCGTTTATACCTGCAAAGACAGGTTCCGGCATACAATAAACAGACTTAAGCCCACATGGTGTGGGGATAAAAACGGAGAGAGCATGAAAAAGACATTTTACGTTCTGGGAATGGGCGCGATGTTACTGGCGTTGGCAGGTTGCACGACCAACTATGTCATGACCACCAAAAGCGGCCAGACGATTGTCACAGAGGGTAAACCGCAGTTGGATAAAGAAACGGGTATGACGCGCTATACCGATCAGAATGGCAATGAGCGTCAAATCAATAGCAGCGATGTCGCACAGTTGATTAAAGATAATTAATGCGATTGCCGTTTAGCGACCGCGTTTACGATACTCGCCCGGCGACATGCCGAACCGCTGCTTAAAGGCGGTCGAGAAATGACTGTGGTCGCTAAACCCCCAGCGATAGCCAATTCCCGCCAGCTTTTCATCATCACGCGCGCTTTGCAGCGCGCGGGCGCACAAATCTAAACGTCGATTTTTGATGTACTGCGCAACCACCAGACCCTGGTCGGCAAACAGCCGGTACAAACTTCTCAGCGACATCCCCGTTTCGCCTGCCAACCACTCCGGGCGCAGGTGCTCTTCCTGAATTGCATCATCAATCAGCGCCATAATGCGCGAAAACTGTTTCTCTCGGCGCGAGGGCTGCACATCCTGCTGATGCAACATGGGACGCAGCAGGCAGACAATCGCATCAAGCGCGGCTTCACTTTCGCTGGCGGACAACATGGGGCTGCTCATGCTTTCATGCAGTAAACGCTGGCTAAGTTGTACCATTGGTAAGGATTTATCCAGACGCGTGGCAACACTTATTGCACTTCCGCGCAGCTGGTTTTCCAGTAACTGACGAGGCAGGAGCAGGGAAACCTGGCGTGAGGTTTGTTGCCAGAGAATAGAACACGGCTGCGAGGCGTCGATGAGTGTCATATCGCCAGCTTCCAGCTTCACCTGGCGATCGTCTTGTTCAATACTGGCCTGGCCGGAGAGTTGAAAAACAGTGTAGAACCAGGCATCGTTGCCGCGACCAATCTCTTGACGCGTACGATATAAATTGACGTTGCGCGAGGTGACGGTGCTCAGTTTCAGGCTGCCCGCATAGCTGGTATCAATTTCCCCATGAAAATCACCGTCCAGCTGACGCGCAGCAAACTGCCCGCAGACCTGATTAATCTTCGCTAGCCAGTCCTGGTACTTCTCGCCGCTATCTACCGCCGCCATAAGTCATCTCTGAAATAAAAATGTATGGTTATTGTTGCATTTATGTTGCATTAAAAAAGGCTGAAGTGTGGAATATAGGAAAGAACTATTACCTGCCACACATTTCTGCCAACGCAATCTGTCGATTTGCGGTGTCTGTCACAGCCGCAACAGCGAATGTCACAGAGACGAAAGCGGTATCTGTTCACCCGCCGTAGACTGAAATCACTCCTCGTGAAGAATAAGGTGACGATATGTCTGCACAACAAGTGGCACTGCTCGAAAGCGTACAACAATTCCTCGACCGCCAGCATGGCCTGTTTATTGATGGTGCACAGCAGGCAGCTCACAGTGAAAAACGCCTGACCGTCTGGAACCCGGCCACCGGGCAGGAAATTGCCAGCACGGCGGACGCGAATGCAGGCGACGTCGATCGTGCGGTGATGTCCGCCTGGCGGGCGTTTGTTTCTCGCAGTTGGGCCGGGCGCACGCCTGCGGATCGTGAGCGTATCTTGCTACGTTTTGCCGACCTGGTGGAACAGCATGGCGAAGAACTGGCGCAGCTTGAAACGCTGGAGCAGGGCAAATCAATTAATATTTCCCGCGCTTTTGAAGTGGGTTGCACCCTGAACTGGATGCGCTACACCGCTGGGCTGACCACCAAGATCAGCGGCCGTACGCTGGACGTGTCGATTCCGTTCCCGCAGGGCGCACGCTATCAGGCGTGGACTAAAAAAGAGCCGGTTGGCGTGGTGGCCGGGATTGTGCCGTGGAACTTCCCGCTGATGATTGGCATGTGGAAAGTGATGCCTGCGCTGGCGGCGGGCTGTTCCATCGTCATCAAACCGTCGGAAACCACACCGCTGACCCTGCTGCGTGTGGCGGAATTGGCGACAGAAGCGGGCGTGCCGGATGGCGTATTCAACGTGGTCACCGGCAGCGGTGCGGAATGCGGCGCGGCGTTAACCTCGCATCCGCAGGTGGCAAAAGTCAGCTTTACCGGCTCCACCGCTACCGGCAAGCAGATTGCCCGCGTTGCGGCTGACCGCCTGACCCGCGTGACTTTGGAATTAGGCGGTAAAAACCCGGCTATCGTGCTCAAAGATGCCGACCCGCAGTGGGTAATCGAAGGGCTGATGACCGGTAGCTTCCTGAACCAAGGGCAGGTGTGCGCTGCCAGTTCGCGTATCTATATTGAAGCGCCGCTGTTTGACACGCTGGTAAGCGGTTTTGAACAGGCGGTGAAGTCGATGCAAGTCGGACCTGGGATGCTGGAAACTACCCAGATTAACCCAGTGGTATCGAAAGCACACTGCGCCAAAGTGGCGGCTTATCTCGACGAAGCCCGGCAGCAAAATGCGGAACTGATCAGCGGCAATGTCGGCCCGGATGCACAGGGTTTCTATGTTCCGCCGACGCTGGTGATTAACCCGGACGCGAACCTGCGGTTGACCCGTGAGGAGGTGTTTGGCCCGGTGGTTAACCTGGTGCGCGTTGCCGACGGCGAAGAAGCGCTGCGCCTCGCCAACGACAGTGATTTTGGCCTGACCGCCAGCGTGTGGACGCGAGATCTGACGCAGGCGCTGAGCTATACCGACCGTTTGCAAGCAGGTACGGTGTGGGTTAATAGCCATACGCTTATCGACGCCAACCTGCCGTTTGGCGGCATGAAACAGTCGGGAACCGGGCGTGATTTTGGTCCGGACTGGCTGAATGACTGGTGTGAAACGAAGTCGGTGTGTGTGCGGTATTAACTGAGTTGTAGGCCCGATAAGCGAAGCGCCATCGGGCATGACGATGCACGATGGCAGCGTAATGTCTACACGGGGCATGTTTAAACAAATGGATGCGCTGCTTTCTGGCATCACGCCTGAGAACGTGCATGACAAGGTCGACTTCGGTAAGCCGGTTGGTAAGGAACTCATTTGATGGTTTCTCGCTTCGTCCCGGATTCCGGGGATTTAATCTGGATAGACTTTGACCTCGTCGCAGGACATGAACAAGGTGGTCACCGACCTGCTGTCGTGCTGACCCCGTTTGCCTATAGCAATAAAGTGGGGCCGTTCCTTGTACCACGCAGGTGAAAGGCTATCCCTTCGAAGTCGCACTCTCCGGAAACCGTGATTCATTTGCGCTCGCGGATCAGGTCACCAGTGTGGATTGGCGAGCATGGAAAGTGGTAAAAAAAGGCACGATAACGCAGTTGGAGTTAGCGGATATTAAAGCCAGGGCGAAGGCGCTAATAGGCTAACTCCGTTGTGTAACTTATCCTTTCTTGCTTTCCGGCAGGCTAAGTGTGGTACATTTCCGGCACACAAACGCCCCCGCTCACATTAAGAAGTATGCAGAACAGACTTAAATCATTTCGCTGGCTTGTGATTGTTATCCCGTCACTAAGCGGTTGCGGTACGCTTTCGCAAATGTCATCCCCGGCAGGTACCCAGGAACTCCTCACTCATCAGTCGCTGGACGGCGACGTTGATAGCGTGGTGCGTCACTATATGGCGCAAAAATCTGTTCCTGGGATGACGGTCGCGGTGATCCACAACCACGGTTCACCGCAGTTTTACAGCTGGGGCGTAACTGATGCGGTTCATCGCTACCCGGTCAGGCCTGATACTCTGTTTGCCCTCGGCTCGCTCAGCAAAGGGATTACGGCGGAAGTGGTGGCTTGTCTGGTGAATGAAGGCCGACTGCATTGGGATGATAATCTGGCGACATTGCTTGCGCCGGATACGCCGCTTAGCGCGGATGCACCGCTTAGCGCGGATGCACAAAAAATTACTCTACTGGAATTGGTGACTCACACCTCCGGCTTGCCGCGTCAGAATATGGATATTCCGATGTTGGGAAAATTCATCGGTTATTTGGGCAGCGGGGAGAATTTTTATGGTGAACTGGATAGCGATAACGTGCTGCGTTATCTGGCCAACTGGCGGGCACCACAGCATAAAACGCCGGAATATTCCAATATTGGCTACGCTTTGATCGGCTATATCCTGAAACATAAAACCGGCGAAGATATACAGAGTTTAGCCTCGCACTATATATTTCGACCGTTGCACATGGCTAATAGCAGTTTTACGCCGCAGAAGTTAAAAGGATATCCGCAGCGTGCGCTTGGCCACGCGGGTGACCAGCCTAAATTCATTGCGCGCGGACAACTCACTCCAGACTGGCATTTTTCCAACAACATGGTGGCGGCTGCGAGTTTATACAGTAACGCCGAAGATCTGGCCACCTATGCCCGCTATCATGTATCGACGACCAACAACCGCTTACTGGATAGCGTATTTAACGAAGTCAGCAATACCGATATTCAAAGACCAGGCGGTTTACAGGGGATTGCCTGGGCCACCGACTTTATCGAACAGGAAAAAATCACTTATCAGGTAGGGTATATTGGGGGCTATTCCAGTTTTATCGGTTTTGATAAGGAAAAAGGCAATGCGGTAGTGGTACTGCAAAATACCTTTAACTGGAGCAATTATATTGGTATCGCGTTATTAATGGATATGGCGAAAAATGACGACAGTAGCCCCGGCAACCATTTTGCAAAGAATTAATGCTTTGCAAGAGTTAAACCGCATGTCGCATCCCTTTGTTGATTAGCGTTTGGCGCGAACTTCATCATCACGCGAAGACAGCAATGCTTAGCGTTTAAGCGCAGCAACGATTGTAGCTTCCATCTTCTCCGGGGTCGTGATGGGGGCAAAACGTTTAAGCGGTTTACCGTCGCGTCCAATCAAAAACTTCGTGAAGTTCCACTTGATCCGCCCACCCAGTACGCCGGGCAATTCCTCTTTCAGATAACGAAACAGCGGGTGCGTTGCTGCGCCGTTGACCTCGACTTTCTCGAACACCGGAAAGCTCACGCCGTAGTTGATGTGGCAGGTCTGCGCGATTTCATCAGTACCGCCGGGTTCCTGCTTGCCGAACTGGTTGCAGGGGAAACCCAGCACCACAAGACCCTGTGCGGCGTATTTCTTGTATAGCGCTTCAAGCCCTGCGTATTGTGGCGTGAAACCACAATGGCTGGCGGTATTCACCACCAGTACCAGCTTGCCAGCATAGTCTGACATGGGGATGAGTTCGCCACGTAGACTGGTGGCAGTCAGTTGGTGAAAGGGAGCCATTTTGAAATCCTCACGGTGAAGTGCCTTTGCAGGGTTATTCACACAATTAGAACTTATGTGATACATATTTGTAAAGTCAAAGGAGGAGGGCAAGAAACTCTTCAGTTTGCTGTTATGCGACTCGTAGAAATAACCGAAAGTTAACGATATTGATAATTTCTACGCCATCGGTTTGATTAACTGAAAAATAAGCTTAAGGAACCACATTTTCATTATCTGAGGGAACGCGGCTTTTTTCCCTTAACACATTCACATTATCCTTGCAGAATTCTATGTAGGCTCTGGCCGCGGTGGAAACATGTCTGTGTTTTTTATAAACCAGATTCAATGATGAGAAGGGCAAGCGTGTCTTAGGTAAAACCTCAATCAGTTTTCCACTATGAATGTATTCCGCAGCAAAAAAAGCAGGTAACTCGGTAATGTAGTCACCCGCAAGGGCTCCTGAGCGCAGATGAAGATAATCATTGACGATGAAGGTCGCTGGAACATCATAGGTATGTTCACCGAGCATCCACACCGGGCGCGCGCCTATCACCGAACCCCAGGCGGCACAGGGGTACTTCATCAGGTCTGACGGCTCTTTGGGGTGTTCACTGCCCTGAAAAAGCGCCGGGCTGGCGACCAGAATATGCCTGAAATCCATGAGATGGCTCGCAACGACATCATCATCAGAGATGCTTCCAACCCTCAGTGCAACATCAATACCTTCAGACACTAAATCCACTCGACGTTCAGTCGTATAAACATTAATGGCAATACCCGGATATATCCGCTGGAACTGCCTGATGATCTCCCACCACGGTTCAAGTGATTGAGGCATTGTCAGGCGTAATCGGCCTGTAATGCGGGAATCGGCAGTGGTGAGGAATTGCTCGGCATCATTAAGCGTATCAATGGCCGAACTGGCCTGATCCAGCAATTTTTTCCCCGCCTCTGTCGCTCTGCAACCTTTTACCGTTCGTTCGAGCAGAACAACATCCAGCTCATGTTCAAGTTCAGCGATCCTACGGCTTAGCGTCGGAAGCGGTATGTTGTTTTCCCGCGCTGCTGCAGAAAGGCTACCGCAGCGGGCTGTCAGAACAAACATTTTTAAGGCATTTAAGTCCATCCAGTCCTCTCAAATATGAAAGCATCATTCTCAATTTAGACGCTACACAGTACTGAATGTGGATATTAAAATACAGTCACTTTCAGTTGTAAATGCCTGTATTGATAGAAAGATGTCTAATATGGAGTCGATTCAGCATGTATCTGACGCCATCAGGACTTTTAAAACACAAAATCTGTGTGCTGATAAACTCTCAAAAATGACAAGACAATATCTACAGACTGTTAATCTGACGATGATATCGCTGAGCAACCTCGCACAGACTTAGGAATATGACATTATCATGAACGATTTAGTAAAAGCCTATCTGGCTCGCCTTGGCCTTGACGCCGAAAAACCCTCCATCGAGGCACTTACCCGTTTACATCAAGCGCATGTAGAGCGGATCCCTTACGAAACATTCTGGATCCACCTTGGGCAGGATTGGGGAATTGACGCCATGGAAAGTTTCAGGAGAGCGGCAACAACCCGACGGGGGGGTTATTGTTTTCAGTTGAATGGCGGCTTACATACGCTACTTACCCACCTTGGTTATCGTGTGAGTCTTCACCCAGCAAACGTCCACGGTGCAGAAGGCCCTGAGCATATAAAACTGGAAAACCATGCAGCTATCATCGCTGAGGGACTGCCGAGTGAAACGAATCCTAACGGGAGATGGTGGGTGGATGTCGGCCTTGGTGATGCGCTCCATGAACAAATGCCTCTGATGAATACGACCGTTTGCCAGGATTCGATGCAGTTTGGTATGGAAGCCGTGGGCAAGGGCGGCGTGGGTGATTGGCATCTCATTGCCGATCCATCGTGTTGGATCGCGGGCGTGAATATGGCTGAGCAATGCGCTTCTATGAGTGATTTCGTAGACCGGCATCACTTTAATATGCATTCCCCAGAATCCGGATATGCCAAAGTTGTTACGGCACAGCTTCGGAAACCACATGGCAAAACGATTATGCGAGGTTGTGTGCTGACAAAAACCGATGGCGAAGCCGTGACGACTCACACCTCAACATCTTTACCAGAGTGGCAAGACGTGCTGGGAGATGAATTCGGTCTGACTTTCGAAAACATTCCTGAGACGTCGCTTAAAAAACTGTGGGTTAAAGTACAGAAGATCCACGAAGAATGGCGCCAGGCTCGTGAAGGTGCGTAAAGCCGCAAATTGTTGACGACCGGCCGGAGCGGTATCGCTGCACGTAGTTCCAACAGTCGAGTATTTGATTTGCTCATTATTCGGCAGCGAGCGAAATCTTATGAGTATTGCAACTGCACTAATCGCACGATCCCTTACATAAAACCATGTTTGATGTCTGGGGCTGATACAAACTCGCCTATCAAAAAAACGGCGATAAACCTAACCCGGTTTTATCGCCGTTGATCCGCTAAAGACGCGCGACTTTTCCCACTCGTCAGGGGCGAACATTTGCCCCTGTTGTCAGAAGCGTTTACGTCGCTTAATCAGCGTAATATCCCCGGTATCCTGCAGCGCGCCGGGAAAGGTTTTCAGCCATGCTTTGACTTTTCGCTGATTGATATAGGTTGCGCTCATACCTTCAAGACAGCCCCAAAGCTCGCGGGTATTTTGCGGGGTAATCACAATGCAGTCTTTCATCACGCGAATTTTAACCGGCATCCCGTTAATAAAACCGGCTTGAGCCATCCACTCGCCGTATAAAGGGATCGCGCGTGCTTCAACCTGTGAATAGAACTCGCAGTGGGTAAAATCTGGGACGGAGTCTGAAGTGCAGACAGGGGTGAGGGGTGTCGCCATGGGGCAGCCTCCGATGAGTTGTGGTGATGGCCACTACCAGAGGTTCCAATCTCGTTGGTGGTGGAACCAGACGGGGTTGGAACTACCGGCCTCATCGACACCGGCGCATCTTGCGATGCCCCCGCCTGGCCCACCATTGAGATGTGACCGTGCGCACGACATAAAAAAAGCGCTAACGCGCATTATGTCGTCGATGAAGTTGGGACAGGGTTCCAATCCTGGTACCTGATTTTGCAGGTACAACAATACGATACAACGCTTACCGACGCCGGGCAATACCGTTTGCTGGAAGGCGGCTCGCAGAAATGAGCGAAATACCACGGTAATGCAGCGGGTAAAGCGTTGAACTCATGCTTTTATATTCTGTGATGGTGGGCTGTTGTTTCGAACCAGACATGCCTGAAGGGGGCATAACGACTGCTAAGAGCAAGAAGTGGAAGTTAAGGATCCATATTTACATCGATGTGTTCTGAATCATATTGAACAGTTCACCTGACGTTCTTGTTTTTCGGTTAGTGTGATTTATTTCTCTAAATATTCAATACGATAGCTGTATGCAAATCTATAAATAGCAATTGGTTTAATTTATGTTGTATTTCAGTTTGTAGAATAGAGACTAACCAAATACATAAGGATTGTTCTTTACATGAAAACACTAGTAATTGCCACCACCATTTTAATTGGTACTTTTCTAAGCGGTTGCTCTGTGCAAAATGATAAAACACAGTTTCAAGGCCTGGGTCTGACATATCAGTCCGATGTCAAAAAACTGGATAATGGGAACTACCTCACTGAGGTAGAAGCTGCTCCTGCTGCAGGTCGTATACGAGGCGCTATTGGCACTGCAACAAAAAAGGCTTCTGATTTCTGTAGGGTACAAAATAAATCTATGAAAGAAGTCAGAACTGATATTGATACACACTTACTTGTTAATGGCGTTGCTCGCCTGACGTTTAAATGCGTTTAAATATTCCTACGGTTTATGACTTTTCATAAAACTAAGGTGGCTGTTGTGAAATATGTTCTCTCTGCGCATATTCTTACGGCCACTAGGTGATAATATAGTTATCCCCTAAAAACGTCCCTTTCCCTGTTGGAGATATTCCGATATTCACCTATTTATACCAATACCTCCATTCTTCATTAAGGGCTAAGGAGCGGTTTGCTTGAGCTAGTAGTAACGTCCGTTCCTGGCACACAGCAGCCGAACTAACTGAGCAGAAGGTCCGCTTTGACGCTAAGCGGCCAGAAATGGCGGCCCGGAACGGCTATGGGCCTGTCGCTCCACTACCAGCGCGTGGCCTGCATATCGATGACAAAGCGATACTTAATGTCTCCCTTAAGCATACGGGCGAAGGCAGCCTCAATATCTTCGCCACCGATCATTTCAATATCGGCGGTAATATTATGCTCGCCGCAGAAGTTCAACATCTCCTGGGTTTCCCGAATGCTGCCAATCGACGAGCCGCTGATGCTTAAACGCCGAAACACCATGGACGTAATATTCGGCGAGTCGTGTGGTTGGTCTGGAATACCTACCAACACCAGGCGGCCATTGGTTTTCAGCGTGGCCAGATAAGGATTAAGGTCGTGCGGTGCCGCCACGCAGTCAATGATAAAATCCAGCGAGGTTTGGCAGGCCGCCATTTGCGTGGCATCGCGCGATACCACGACCCGTTTTGCACCCAGACGACGGGCATCTTCTCCCTTCTCCGGGGAGGTTGTAAACAGCGTCACTTCCGCCCCCATCGCACTGGCCAGTTTCACGGCCATATGGCCTAACCCTCCCAGGCCCACAACACCAACGCGATCGCCTGCAGTAACGTTGAAATGGCGCAGCGGCGACCAGACAGTCACCCCCGCACATAACAGCGGAGCAACCCCGGCAAGAGACAGGTTGCGCGGTACAGAAACAACAAAATGTTGATCGACAATCACGCTCTGGGCATAGCCGCCCCGGGTTCTTTCGCCGGTATATTTATCCATGCCATTGTAAGTAGCCGTAAAGCCGGCTTCACAGTACTGTTCTTCATGGTTCTTGCAGAAATGGCACTCGCGGCAAGAGTCGACCATCACGCCCACACCGACGATATCACCGGGTTTAAAATGGGTGGCCTCGTCGCCAACGTCTATCACTCGCCCGACAATCTCATGCCCTGGCACCAGTGGATATTGACTTACCGCCCATTCGTTACGCGCCATATGGAGATCGGAGTGGCACACGCCGCAATAGAGGATCTCAATTTTGACATCCTGTTTCTGTAACGGGCGCAGCGAAATCTGGCCTGATAGTAAGGGTTGTGTCGCGTCATGTGCGACTAATGCATTGATCTTCATCTCACCTCAAGAATGTACTGGTTTAGGCTAACTCAAGAGGGCAGACTATAGTCAACAGGATCCCATATTGATAGTAGTTACCATTTGGTGACCATAAGCAGAGGACAGAACAGTGCCAGCCTGGGTTGAAGGTAAACTTTATTTCTATGCGGACTCGCCGCCGCGCCGTCTGATGGAACTCTTTTCCGTTAAATGGAGCACAATGGTGCTGCACGCGCTGTATCACTGGCCGGATGAACGCGCGCGCACCGGCGAGTTACAGCGTAGCCTGCAGGGGATTTCTAAGAAAATGCTGTTCCAGACGCTGAAAGAGTTGGAACTGCGAGGTTTGATTGCCCGCCATGTGTACGACGTGATCCCACCCAAAGTCGACTACCGACTGACCCCACTAGGCAGAACCTTTGCCGAACCCATTGAGCAAATGTACCAATGGGGGTTAGAAAACCAGGCTGCACTCGATGAAATGGAAACCTGTTATCAGGCGGCGTCCAGCTAACGGCTTTGCAACACCATCATGCTGCTATGAGCGAGGAGCGGACATCAGATCTGTACGGCTGCATAATTTATCTGTTTCTGCGCGCAGCGATCTTTATCTGATACCTTCCCTCATCGACCGGGGTCAACCCTAAATATGGTGGTAGTGCCCCCTACCTTCATCGCGTTAGTCTGTCTGCGTTATAAAACTCCAAAAACGAAGATCTTTATGGAAATTATTTTAATGCATCATGGAAAACCGTCTTTTACAGGTTCTATTCGTGCGATGCTCGGAGGGGCTTTATTATTGGCGTCTGTCTTCATCCCGATGGTCAAAGCTCAATCTCTGCCCCTATCATCAGAACATCCGAACTTGCAGCTTATTTCCGTTCAAACGCAAGGCTCAGGAACGGATGTCATATTGATTCCAGGGCTGGCGTCGTCTCGCGCAATCTGGACCGATTTAGTATCAGGTTTACAGTTGAGCCACCGCGTTCACATTTTAGAGCTAGCGGGCTTTGCGAGTACGCCTGCTATTTCCAACCGGGACGGTAAAATCATCGCTCCAGTCGTTGACGCCATCGCTGAATACATCCGCACCCAACACATCAAAGCTCCGGCGATCATTGGTCATTCACTTGGCGGGGAGATTGCATTGATGTTAGGTGCGCGGCATCCTGACCTGGTTGGTCGCTTAATGATTGTCGATGCTTTGCCGTTCTATACGTTAATGATTGACCCTGCGGCGACCAGCGAAACAGCTTCCCAGCGTGCTGTTGCTACAAGGGACTGGATACTGGCGCAATCGCCGGAAGAATTTGTAGCGTTTCAGAAAACATCCATAGCCCGTTTAGCCAGGACCGAGGCGGTGAGGCCTGCTCTGGTGGCTGCCGGGCTCAGTTCCGATCGCAGAACCATTGCAGATGCTGTGTATGAATTGATGATTACCGATTTGCGCCCCGAACTTGGCCGCATTAAAGCACCGATTGAGATCGTTTATGCGTATGACGCCTTATTCGGGGTGCCTGCATCCGGCGTGGATGAAATGTACCGTCGAGCCTATACCAATACGCCCGATATCCATTTCACACGAATCGATGACAGTTTTCACTTTATCATGCTTGATCAGCCAGAACGGTTTTCCAGCGCGGTTCAGTCATTCTTAAATAAATAAGGCATGTTTGCACATCAAGTCGACGTTGCTGCTGCAGCCGTAAAGCAGTGATGTCAGCTTCTGGCACACAGCAGACAAACTCGTGGCGCTGAAGGTCTGCTATGAGCTAGGAACAGACATTTGCGATTCGTGGGTTATCGTTTTGACTAAACCTGTTTGGCATTATTTCAATAATTTTGACATTAGCTCAAAAAACATAGGCAGGTCACGGCTAAAAGAGAAGGACGCGTTTATGGCTTTGCGTGCGATTAAACCATCGATAAAGGCAAAAAGTATAATCGTGGTTTCTTCCTGGCTAATGCCCCGGCGAAACTCTCCCGCAGCAATACCTTCTGCGATAATCCCTGCAATACTTTGCCGCATGATGGTATCACTGGAAATATACGTTTTTTGCAATTCAGGGTTCCGCGCAGACTCCGCCATGATTTCAACCCACAGTTGATGCGTGACTGGGTATCCTACATCGCTTATGCACGAAGTAATCTGCTCGCAAAGGCGGTCGAAATAAGTGCCGTTATAAGGAGCATTATGGGCTGTTAATGCAGAATTTTGCTCTTCAAGAACGATTGCCTTGATGAGGTCATCCTTGCTTTTGAAATACGTGTACATCGCTCCCTGACTGATCCCAGCCCGGGTAGAAATTTCACGCACGCTTGTCGCACTAAAGCCTTTTTCTGCAAAGCAGGCAGCAGCAGCGGTAATCAGTTTACGGTAGGTTTCGGTTTTCTTTAACATGTTGACTATTATGTTTAATCTGGTATCCGGACTGTAGCGCGCTTTTATTCCTGGAGCCAGTGTTGAACTCGGTAGTCTGGCTCCAGGAATCAGATGTTACTTCATCAGCGGTAACGCACTGAGCATATTCTTGAGATTCAGCATATCCCACGGCAGATGTTCCGCAATCGTAAGGCCGACAGCTTCCGCTTTTGAGGTTGCCTGATCTATCAGATTTAGAACATCTTCCATGGATAGTTTACCTTCTGCGACGTCACCAAAGTCATGTTCTCCTCTGCCAGGCTTGGCGAAAAGAACCGAACGGAAAAGTGACGGATCGAGAACGTCCAGATCAATGTGTATTGCCAGATGTTCAATATTTTCTCTCTCGATCCATTCAGTGACATCGTTCGCGTCGTTTTTAACCTTTTCAGGACCTACCGTCTCAATGCTATGACTAGCAAGATATTCAGCTTCATAAGGCAGTGGATCGTGGATACCTGCAATCATTATTTTTGAAGGGTTGAGTCTGGTTGATACATGAGCAACTAAATCTTTATCACCCGTTCCAATTAGCGCTCCAAGAACATGGGCATGGGCATTCGGATATTGTTTTGCAGTCTGCACATCAGGATGAGAGTCAATCCAGAGCACACCCAGTTTATCACCGTATTTATTAAGCAGATGGGCAAAAGGAGCCAGTGATACCAGGCAATCGCCACCAAAAACGACAATTGAATCGGGATTATGTTTCTCAATCAGAGTGGCTGCATCGTTGAGTTGCCTGATAATTTGGGGTTTAGCGGTAATGCCATCCACTACGGGCTGTGGCTCCGTTGTGGGCTCATCGACCGGAACAGACTCAATAGGGCCATCCGATCCGGGGGAAAGATACGAGAGAAGAAGCGACCCAAGATGATAGGGGGGATTATTGCCTCCTTGCCATTGAGGAAATAAAAGTCTGAGCGTTGTACTGGTCATAATTTGCCTTTGTTTGCTTTGATAACAGACTGAATTGAGTGAATCATAACTCAGATATGAATGAACGCTCATTCATTTTTTGCGTAAACATTGTTCTTCAACAAGCAATACGGCACGTTAAGTTAACTAAAAGGATAAAAGTCATTTTTGCAGGCTAGCTTCAATCTACGTCCGCTCTTGGCACAAACCAGCCCCTCAAACAAAAAAACGGCGATAAACCCATCCCCCGGATTTATCGCCGTTTAGCGCTCAAATCACCTTACTTCTTCTTCTCACCCAGCGTCGGCGTCTCGTCAAAGAAGTTCCACGGTTTCAACAACGCATGCGCCCATTCCGTCGGCATAATCGGCCATTCTTCGGCGCGCGCCACGTGGGTGGTACCGGTAGTGATCCACACCACATCATCATTATTATCCAGCGACTCATCGTCCTTCGCATACTGCCCCAGACCGGTGTCGTGAATCGAGCGGTTCGGGTATTTCCCTTCCGGGTAACGCTCATCCTGATGATAGCGGGTGACCCACAGCTGCTTATCCATAAAGCTCAGACGGTGATAAATCCACTCGTCAGGGGCGAATTTTGCGCCGGTCGCTGCTGGATGCGTGCCGCCTGCGTAAGGGATAATCTGGTAGGACACTGGATTGCCCATGCGGTTTTCTTTCGTGGTATTGCTCAGCAGGCGGATGGTGCCCGGGTTAAACTTCTGCGCCGCTTTCTGCTCGCTTTCAATGCTGTACTGATTCACCTGCATGGTGCTGGTGCGCGGGCCGCCGCTGGTGTTTGGCTTCACTTCCGGGTCCATCGCCACCAGGCTGTTATTTTCGCCATCGACATCGAGGTCTAAGCGGAAGTTGTAAATATGCTGGTGGGTGGTGCCGACAATATTATGGTCGATCAGCGTACCGTAGCGGGTATCGTCTTTGGCGCTCGGGTCGTGCATGGTTTTCGCCAGCACGCCTTTCACCGCTTCAATGCCAGTGGCCCCGGCGTCAATGCCGATGGTGCCGTTTTCGTGGAACACCCAGTCGAAGATATAGTCGTAGTTACCGACGGTGCTGATCCAGCGCACCACCAGTTCGCGGCGCTCGGTGCTGACGTTCGGTTTGCCCATCTCCTGGTGTTTATACTCAGGCCCGGCGTAGCGTTCGAAGATGGCGACGGCGCGTGGAATGGTGGACGGCGCGCCGGTGTAATCGGCGATGGTTTCATCCAGCAGCACGGCGTTAGACGGCGCATCTTTGCCGCGCACGATTGGCGAGGTCAGGGTGCCCATGCCGTAATCGCCGGAATCCAGATACGCCTTGAAGTACCAGCCCACATCCGGGTCGCCGTAAGGCACGATCATCCCGCCGAGCGATCCTTCGTACATCACCTGACGTTTTTTGCCGTTGTCGTTATAGGTCACGGTGGAGAGAATCGGCCCGACGCGCGAGTTCAGGCGCAGGTGGAAGTCCCAGTTCTGCCAGTCAACCATATCGCCGGTGATTGTGTAGTTTTTGCCTTCCGGTTCGATAATTTCGAGCGGTTTCACCGATTTTGCGACGCGGTCGCGGCCATCGTATGGACGGGATTGCATCGGTACCGGGATCACCGGACCTTCTTCAATCTTGATGATTTTTTTCTGCTCAAGGTCAACGACGGCGACCTGATTTTCAATCGGGTGCGCCCAGTAGTTGCCGTCGCCGGTATCGAGGTAGCTGACCACTTTCAGCAGGCGTGCGTCCTGTTTCAGGCCGTCTTTACCGTCGAAGTAACCGACGGTGAGCGGGGTGGTGACCACTTTGCTGGTGTCCTGGATACCGTGTTTTTTCAGCACGTCAGCAAACTCGGTGCTGGCGTTAATGATGTTCTGCACGCTGGCGAAATCATCAAGCAGCACCATGCCGTGGGCGTCTTTGATCGGTGTCCAGGAGAGGATCTTTTTGTTTTGCAGATCGACCACCGCTTCAATCACGTGCTTGCCGTCGAGCATTACCACGTCGGCGGTGCGCGGGGCGTTAACCGGCGTACCGTTGAGGGCAAAATCCCATACGGCTTTTTTATCCGGCTCATGCAGGGAGATTTCGGTGAAACGCGTATTGGCCTGGAACTCCGGTGCGGCTTTAACAATCGTGACCGCTTCGCCAATCTCTGCTGATGACAGCGAGTTCAGCGGGTGAGGGACTTTTTCGACCTGGAAAGTCTGATCAAGCCCGGACTGGAAAACGTCGTTGATAAAGGTTTCAGAAATCCACGCTTTGCCGTTTTTCATCACTACCGGCACCTGTAAGTTCAGTGATTTGCCGTTGAGGATCGCGGTTTTCGCGCCCGGCTTCACCTTCACGTAGGCACCGTCTTTAATCAGGGTAAACACCTGCGCGTAATCATCCCACTGAACGTCAGCGCCAAACTCCTGCAGCGTTTTGTCCATAGGGACCATATGCGCTTCGCCACCGTGGGCGAACGCGGGGCCAGTCCCGACGCAACACAGGGCGATAGCCAGCGCCAGTGCGGTTTTGCGTGTCTTTTGAATCAAAGCGTTAGACATTGTGACCTCATCTTATCGTTATGTTGTGCCGTGCCAGGCTTTTCGGTTCCAGTCTCTTAACCTAACAGCCAAACGTCACGATACGTTTGCTCACGCTTGCCAGGTTATTGGTCAGTTATGCCAGTTATTTTTACGGGTTCAATGAAGGTGCTAACTCGGTGCACAGTACGATTCCCTCGCCCCTTTGGGGAGAGGGCTAGGGTGAGGGGGCTGGCAGGATATAAACATGAAGAAAACTCTTTTTAATTATGAAGCCGTAACCCTCTCCCTTCAAAAGGGAGAGGGTCCACAAGGGGGGCGCCCGTTCGAGTTACTGTTGGGGGAAATCCCCGTTCTGACGCGCGACCAGCGTCAAAATGGAGTACAGCGCCACCGCCTGCTGATGCTGGTTGAAAATCTCCACCGCCCATTCCACCACACCGGTGGCTTTCTCCTCGGCGCTGCGCTGGCGTTTCACCGTTTTGCGCTTGCAGGTCAGGCGCACCTGGATGGTATCGCCCGGTTTTACCGGTTCGATAAAGCGCAGGTTTTCCATGCCGTAGTTGGCGATAACCGGGCCGACGCCCGCGTCAACAAACAGCCCCGCGGCGGCAGAAATCAGGAAGTAACCGTGTACCACGCGCTCGCCAAAAATCGACTCGGCGGCGGCAATTTTGTCCATGTGAGCGTAGAAGTGATCGCCGCTCAGGCAGGCAAAGTTGACGATATCCGCTTCGGTCAGCGTGCGGCGTGGGGTCAGCAGGCTGTCACCGGGCTGGATCTCTTCAAAATATTTGCGGAACGGGTGGATGCGGTCTTCTGCCACCTGCGCGCCGCGCACCCATTGCTGGCCGATAGCCGCAAGCATGGTTGGGCTGCCCTGAATCGCGGTGCGCTGCATGTAGTGTTTTACCGCCCGCAGGCCGCCGAGTTCTTCGCCGCCGCCCGCACGTCCCGGGCCGCCGTGTACCAGCTGCGGCAGCGGTGAACCGTGGCCGGTAGATTCGACGGAAGATTCTTCGTTCAGCACCTGAATTCGCCCGTGGGCGCGGGCAGCACCGAGAATAAACGCACGCGCCAGTGCACCATCTGCCGTCACTAACGTTCCCGCCAGGCTACCTTCACCGGCGCGTGCCAGCTGCATCGCATGCTCGCTATTCTGATACGGCATCAGCGTCGCCACTGGGCCAAACGCTTCAATAGCGTGAACCGCCGCCACTTCATCCGGCTGCGCGCAGAACAGCAGCGTCGGCGGGAAGAATGCCCCGGCAGCATTGAGATCGGCTTTGCCACCCAGCAGCACTTCACATCCGGCGTCCACCAGACGATTCACGTTGTCCTGCACGTCCTGACGCTGCTCGCTGTTGACCAGCGCGCCCATCTTCACGCCTTCCTGCGCCGGGTCGCCGACCACCACTTTTTGCAGACGCGCAATCAGCGCTTCGCTCACCGCTTTCACCTGCGCCTGTGGCACGATAATCCGGCGAATAGCGGTACATTTTTGCCCGGCTTTGGTGGTCATCTCACGCACCACTTCACGGATAAATAGCACAAATTCAGGCTGTTCCGGCGTCACATCCTCGCCCAGCACGCAGCAGTTCAGCGAGTCCGCTTCCATGGTGAAGGGAACAGATTTCGCCACCAGATTTGGATGCACGCGCAATTGCTGCCCGGTTTTTGCTGAGCCGGTAAAAGTCACCACGTCCTGATGATCAAGCTGGTCGAGCAGGTCGCCCGCGCCGCCGCAAATCAGGCTGATCGCGCCTTCCGGCACCAGCCCGCTATCTACAATCGCTTTGACCATCGCCTGGGTTAGCTGCGCGGTGGCGGTGGCCGGTTTGATGATCGCGGGCATCCCGGCAAGCCAGGTGGGGGCCAGCTTTTCTAACATGCCCCAGCAGGGGAAATTAAAGGCGTTGATATGCACCGCCACGCCGGATTTGGAGGTCAGCACGTGACGCGCGGCAAAGCCGCCTTGTTTGGACAGCGGGATCAGCTCATCTTCCGGCCACAGGGTATCGTCCGGCAGTTCACGGCTGCCGAGACCTGCGTAGGTGAAGAGGGTGCCGATACCGCCTTCAATATCCACCCAGCTATCCGCACGCGTCGCGCCGGTCTCGGCGGAAATCGCGTAGAAATCGGCCTTCAGCTCCAGCAGATGTTTCGCCACCGCTTTTAACATTGCGCTGCGTTCAATAAAGGTCATCGCCTGTAACGCTTTGCCGCCGTGCTCGATGGCGAACCGGCGCGCCTGCGCCATATCCAGCCCCTCGCTTGTGACTTCCCACAGCGCTTCTCCGCTGATGGCGTGATGAATGGTGCGGGTGCGGCCCCGGCCGGTCTGCCAGGCGCCGGATAAATAGCTGGCTAACTGCTGCATGGTTATTCTCCAGATATGTTACGTAATCTCGCTATAAATAGTTCTTTTCTGAATCATAAAATGCAAGCCTGATTTTAATAATTTGTTAACAATGCGATCGAGGACACTATCCCTGATAGTGATACAAGCCTGTTTATAAAAGGATTAATAAAACCCTTTGCGGTACTCATCACAAAATTCACAAACAAAATTTGTGGTTTTATTTAACTAAGATGTAACTTTTATAAAACAAAGTGATTCGCAAAAATTGATTTGTTGAATTTATCGGAATCATAAGGTGATGACGTGACAGAAGAACATAGCTTTGACCAGCGCATCGCGCAGGATACCGCCATCGAACCGCAGGACTGGATGCCGGATGCCTACCGCAAAACGCTGATTCGTCAGATTGGTCAGCATGCGCATTCGGAAATTGTTGGCATGCTGCCGGAAGGTAACTGGGTAACCCGCGCCCCAACGCTTCGCCGCAAAGCGATTCTGCTGGCGAAAGTTCAGGACGAAGCCGGACATGGCCTGTACCTCTACAGCGCCGCCGAAACCCTCGGCTGCGCGCGTGAAGATCTGTATCAGAAGATGCTCGACGGGCAGATGAAGTACTCCTCCATTTTTAACTATCCAACCCTGACCTGGGCGGATATCGGCGTCATCGGTTGGTTGGTCGACGGCGCTGCGATCGTCAATCAGGTGGCGCTGTGCCGCACCTCATACGGCCCGTATGCCCGGGCGATGGTCAAAATCTGCAAAGAAGAGAGCTTCCACCAGCGTCAGGGTTTTGAAGCCTGCATGGCGCTGGCGGCAGGGAGCGAAGAACAGCGTCAGATGCTGCAGGACGCCATCAACCGCTTCTGGTGGCCAGCGCTGATGATGTTCGGCCCGAGCGATGACAACTCGCCGAACAGCGCCCGCAGCATGGCGTGGAAAATCAAACTGCACTCGAATGACGAATTGCGTCAGCGCTTTGTCGACAACACCGTGCCGCAGGTGGAAATCCTCGGCATGCAGGTGCCGGACGCTGACCTGACGCTTGACGAAGCTACCGGTCACTACCGCTACGGCGAAATTGACTGGCAGGAACTTAATGAAGTCATCAACGGGCGTGGCATCTGTAACCACGAACGTCTGGGCGCAAAACGCAAAGCCTGGGAAGAGGGGGCATGGGTGCGCGAAGCCGCGCTGGCGCATGCCGAAAAACAGCAGGCCCGCAGCGCCGCCTAAGGAGAATAAAGATGAGCAAAACATACTGGCCGTTATACGAAGTGTTTGTCCGCAGCAAACAAGGTTTGTCTCACCGTCACGTCGGCAGTCTGCACGCCGCCGATGACCAGATGGCGCTGGAAAACGCGCGCGATGCCTACACCCGTCGCAGCGAAGGTTGTTCGATTTGGGTAGTGAAGGCGAGCGAAATTGTCGCCTCGCAACCGGAAGAACGCGGTGCGTTTTTCGACCCGGCAGAGAGCAAAGTCTACCGCCATCCGACGTTCTACACCGTGCCGGACGGCATGGAACATATGTGAGGCAACGATGAATAACCTGAATCCCGTTGCCACCTATGCCCTGCGTCTGGGCGATAACGGCCTGGTGCTGGCCCAGCGTTTAGGCGCGTGGTGCGGTCATGCGCCGGAGCTGGAGATTGACCTGGCGCTGGCTAATATCGGACTCGACCTGCTGGGTCAGTCGCGCAATTTTCTCAGCTATGCCGCTGAACTCAACGGCAGCGGCGACGAAGACACGCTGGCCTTTGGTCGCGATGAACGTCAGTTCCGCAATCTGCTGCTGGTCGAACAGCCGAACGGCAACTTTGCCGACACCATCGCCCGTCAGTTCTTTATCGACGTCTGGCACGTGGCGCTGTTCAGCCGCCTGGTCAACAGCCGTGACGCGCAGCTTGCCGCTATCGCCGCCAAAGGGCTGAAAGAAGTGCGCTATCACCAGCGTTTTAGCCGCGGCTGGCTGGAGCGTCTGGGTAACGGCACCGAACACTCGGCAAACCTGATGCAACAAGCGGTGGACAGCCTGTGGCGCTTCACCGGCGAGTTGTTCCAGGCCGATGAGCTAGAGATCGAATTAATTGCGCAGGGGATCGCCGTCGATCCGCGTGAACTACAGGCCGAATGGCAGGCGACGGTGCACACCGCGCTGCTCGATTCCGGTTTGCAGATCCCGCAAGAAGCGGCGTTCCGTAGCGGCGGGAAACAGGGGCTGCACAGTGAACATCTGGGGCCGATGCTGGCAGAGATGCAGTACTTGCAACGTGCTTACCCCGGTCAGCAGTGGTAAACGGAGGTCGCTATGCAACGTCTTGCCACCATCGCGCCCGCTGAGGTGCATACCGTTTGGGGATTGCTAAGCGCCATCCCCGACCCGGAAGTCCCGGTGCTGACCATTACCGACCTCGGCATGGTCCGCAGTGTAGATCGTCACGGCGACGGCTGGGTGATTGGCTTCACGCCAACCTATTCCGGCTGCCCGGCAACCGAACATCTGTTAGGTGAAATTCGCGCGGTGATGACCGAGCACGGCTACACCCCGGTGCACATTGTGTTGCAGCTTGACCCGCCGTGGACTACCGACTGGATGAGCCCGGACGCCCGCGAGCGCCTGCGCCAGTACGGCATCAGCCCGCCGCAGGCCCACGCCTGTCACGCCGACGAAATGCCGAAGGATGTGCTCTGTCCACGCTGCGGCAGCACCCACAGCTCGCTGATTAGCGAATTCGGTTCCACGGCCTGCAAAGCGCTGTATCGCTGCGAAAGCTGCCGTGAACCCTTTGATTACTTTAAATGTATTTGAGGTCGCGATGACAACATTTCATTCGCTTACCGTGGCAAATGTTGAGCCGGAAACCCGCGATGCGGTGACCATCACCTTTGCCATACCCGACGCGCTACGCAGCGCCTACGCCTTCCGTCCGGGCCAGCATCTGACGCTGAAAACCCGTCTTGGTGGCGAAGAACTGCGTCGCTGCTACTCCATCTGCCGCAGCCGCTCACCGGCAGAAATTAGCGTGGCGGTGAAAGCCATCGACGGTGGCCGTTTTTCACGCTTCGCCCAGAGCGATATCCAGCAGGGCATGGAATTTGAGGTGATGGTGCCGCAGGGTCACTTTGGCTACCAGCCACAGGTCGATCGCAGCGCGGACTATCTGGCGATCGCCGCCGGTTCCGGGATCACGCCGATGATGGCGATTATCGAAACCACGCTGGCGATGGAAAGCGACAGCCGCTTCACCCTGATCTATGGCAACCGCAGCAGCCACAGCATGATGTTCCGTCAGGCGCTGGCCGATCTGAAAGACCGCTATCCGCAGCGTTTACAAGTGATTCATCTGTTCAGCCAGGAGTCGATGGACAGTGACCTGTTACAGGGGCGCATCGACGGCGACAAACTGCGCGCGCTGTCTGAGCATCTGCTCGATTTTAGCCGCTTTGACGACGCCTTTATCTGCGGCCCGTCGGCGATGATGGACGATGCTGAAACCACGCTGCGTGCGCTGGGAATGCCGGAAAAAGCCATTCACCTGGAGCGTTTCAATACGCCAGGCACCAGCGTCAAGCGCGCCACCGGCGTACAGGCCGAAGGGCGCACGGTGACGTTGCGTCAGGACGGTCGCGAGCGTCTGATTTCACTCTCTGCCGAAGACGACAGCATCCTCGACGCCGCACTGCGCCAGGGGGCCGACCTGCCGTTCGCCTGCAAAGGCGGCGTCTGCGCCACCTGCAAATGCAAAGTGGTGCGCGGCGAAGTGGCGATGGCCGCCAACTACAGCCTCGAAGCCGACGAACTGGCGGCGGGCTATGTGCTGAGCTGTCAGGCGCTGCCAACCAGCGGCGATGTGGTGGTGGATTTTGATGCGCGGGGGATGGCATGAGCGAACTCCTCATTACCCGTCACGACCGCGTTTTACAACTGACGCTAAACCGTCCGCAGGCGCGTAATGCGCTGAATAACGCGATGCTGACCCAGCTTGCCGAGGCGCTGGAAAGTGCGGCGGCGGACGAGAGCATTAGTGTCTGCGTGATTAGCGGTAATACCCGTTATTTCGCGGCAGGTGCCGATCTCAACGAAATGGCAGAAAAAGATTTGCCCGCCACTTTTGATGATATTCGCCCGCGCTTATGGGCGCGTATCGATGCCTTTAACAAGCCGCTGATTGCGGTGGTCAACGGCTACGCGCTGGGCGCGGGCTGCGAGTTGGCGCTGCTGTGCGACCTGGTGATTGCCGGGGATAACGCCCGCTTTGGTCTGCCGGAAATCACCCTCGGCACCATGCCGGGGGCGGGCGGCACCCAGCGTTTGATTCGTAGCGTCGGAAAAGCGCTGGCCAGCCGCATGGTGCTCAGCGGTGAAAGCATTGACGCCCAGCGGGCACAGCAGGCCGGGCTGGTCAGCGATATCCATCCAGCCAACCTTTCTGACGAATACGCGCTGACACTGGCGGCGACCATCGCCCGTCACTCACCGCTGGCGCTGCGTGCCGCCAAACAGTCGTTACGTCTGGCGCAGGAGGTCAGTTTGCAGGCCGGGCTAACCCAGGAGCGCCAGCTGTTTACCGTGCTGAGCGCCACCGAAGACCGTCGCGAAGGCATCGCTGCCTTTTTAGAAAAACGCACCCCAGCCTTCAAAGGACGTTAACCGTGGACGCATTCATTCTTAGCGATATCGACCAGGGCGTGATGACCATCACCCTGAACCGCCCGGACCGACTCAACAGCTTTAACGACGCCATGCACCAGCAGTTGTCCGACTGCCTGAAGCAGGCTGAACGCGACGAGACCATTCGCTGCCTGCTGATTACCGGTGCCGGGCGCGGTTTTTGTGCCGGACAGGATCTGAACGATCGTAACGTTGACCCAAGCGGCCCCGCACCGGATTTAGGCATGTCGGTGGAGCGTTTTTATAACCCACTGGTGCGCCGCTTAGCTGCGTTACCGAAACCGGTGATTTGCGCGGTCAACGGCGTAGCGGCAGGTGCCGGTGCCACGCTGGCGCTGGGCTGCGATATCGTGCTGGCGGCGCGTTCTGCGAAATTTGTGATGGCTTTCAGCAAGCTAGGCCTGGTACCGGACTGCGGCGGAAGTTGGGTAATACCGCGCGTCACCACCCGCGCCCGCGCTATGGGATTGATGCTGCTGGGCGACAGCTTGAGCGCAGAACAAGCCGCGCAGTGGGGCATGATCTGGCAACTGGTGGATGACGCAGAGCTGAAAGACACCAGCCTGACGCTGGCGCGCCATCTGGCCTCTCAGCCCACCTACGGTTTAGGGCTCATCAAGAAAGCGTTGCAGCTGGCGGAAACCAACTCCCTGGATGACCAGCTTGACGTTGAGCGCGATTTCCAGCGCCTTGCCGGGCGCAGCGACGACTATCGCGAGGGCGTCAGCGCCTTCCTCGGCAAACGTCCTCCACAGTTCAGCGGGAAATAACTCATGACGCAAACACTCCACACCGTCGCCGTGATTGGCGGCGGCACCATGGGCGCGGGCATTGTTGAAGTGGCTGCCAGCGCCGGGCATTCGGTGCTGCTGTATGACATTTCCGCCGACGCGATTACTCGCGCCATCGACGGTATTGCCCAGCGTCTGGATTCCCGCATCAGTCGCGGGAAAATCAGCGCCGAGCAAGCACAGATGCTGCTGGCTCGTATTACTCCGGCAACTGAACTGAATCAGCTTGCGGATGCGCAACTGGTGATTGAAGCGGCGTCCGAGCGTCTGGAGATCAAACAGGCGCTGTTCAGCCAGCTGGCGGAGATCTGCTCCCCGTCGACGCTGCTGACCAGCAATACCTCGTCGATTTCCATTACCGCCATTGCCGCTGGCATTAAACACCCCGAGCGCGTAGCGGGTCTGCATTTCTTTAACCCGGCACCGGTGATGAAGCTGGTCGAAGTGGTCAGCGGGCTGGCAACCTCAGCCGAAGTGGTTGAGCAACTGTGCCAGTGTGTGAGCGCCTGGGGTAAACAGCCGGTGCGCTGTCGTTCAACGCCGGGCTTTATCGTCAACCGCGTGGCGCGGCCGTTTTACGCCGAAGCCTGGCGAGCGCTGGAAGAGCAGGTGGCGGCGCCTGAAGTGATTGACGCCGCATTGCGCGACGGCGGCGGGTTCCCGATGGGGCCGCTGGCGCTGACCGACCTTATCGGCCAGGACGTGAATTTTGCGGTGACCTGTTCGGTGTTTAACGCTTTCTGGCAGGACCGACGTTTTCTGCCGTCGCTGCTGCAACAGGAGCTGGCCATTGCCGGGCGTCTGGGTAAGAAAAGCGGTCACGGTGTTTATCGCTGGCCTGTTGAAGCACAGCCGGAACTGGCGCTGGCTGTGGTGTCAGCGCACTGTGCTGCGGAAAATATCAAGCGTGACGTTGTCACTGAATTAGACGATGTGCTGCTACTGGAAACCACGGGTGAAACCGCGCTGGCCTTAAGTGTGCAGCACAACCGCCCGGTGGTGGTGTACGACTACGCGGCGGGCGACACGGTGGTGCTGGCGAGTGCTGCCACCAATCCACAAGCCGCCACCGATAAAGCGGTTTATTTCTTCCAGCAGCAGGGCAAAAAGGTGCTGCACATCGCCGATTACCCCGGCCTGCTGGTGTGGCGCACGGTGGCGATGCTGGCGAATGAAGCGCTGGACGCGCTGCAAAAAGGCGTTGCCAGCGCCGAGGATATCGATACCGCCATGCGTCTGGGCGTTAATTACCCGCACGGCCCGATTGGCTGGGGTGACTCATTGGGATGGGGGCGCGTCCTGCGTCTGCTGGAGAACCTGCAACAGCATTACGGCGAAGAACGCTATCGCCCGAGTGCGCTGCTGCGCGAAAAAGCGCTACTGGAGATGCGTCATGAGTAATGAAGCCTGGCGCAACGCCCGCGCCATGTATGAGAACGATACCTGCGCCAAAACGCTGGGTATCAAGATTATCGAAATGGACGAAGGCTACGCGCAGATGACCATGGCGGTGTCACCGAATATGTTGAACGGCCATCAAACCTGCCACGGCGGACAACTGTTTTCGCTGGCAGATACCGCATTCGCCTACGCCTGCAACAGTCAGGGGCTGGCGGCGGTGGCGTCTGCCGCCAGTATCGATTTCCTGCGTCCGGCCTTTGTTGGTGAACTGCTGACCGCCACCGCGCGGGTCAAGCAGCAGGGCAAACTGACCGGCGTTTACGACATTGAAATTATCAATCAGCAGCAAAAAATCGTGGCCCTGTTTCGCGGCAAATCGCACCGCATCGGCGGCACTATTACAGGAGAAGTCTAATGCGTGACGCGTTTATTTGTGACGGCATTCGTACCCCGATTGGTCGCTACGGCGGCGCGCTGGCCGGCGTTCGCGCCGACGATCTGGCTGCCATTCCGCTGCGGGAATTACTCAACCGGAATCCGAAGTTGGATGCCAGCGCCATCGACGATGTGATCTTCGGCTGCGCCAATCAGGCGGGGGAAGATAACCGTAACGTGGCGCATATGGCGACGCTGCTGGCGGGTTATCCGCACTCTGTGGCGGGCACCACCATCAACCGATTGTGTGGTTCCGGGCTGGACGCGATTGGCTTTGCCGCTCGGGCGATTAAAGCCGGTGATGCGGATCTGCTGATTGCCGGTGGCGTGGAATCCATGTCCCGCGCGCCGTTTGTGATGAGCAAAGCCACCTCGCCGTTTCAGCGTCAGGCGGAGATGTTTGACACCACCATCGGCTGGCGTTTTGTGAACCCGCTCATGCAGCAACAATTTGGAACTGACAGCATGCCGGAAACGGCGGAGAATGTAGCTGAATTGTTAAATATCAGCCGCGAAGACCAGGACGCCTTTGCTTATCGCAGCCAGCAGCGCACGGCACAAGCTCAGCGCGACGGCATTCTGGCGCAGGAAATTGTGCCAGTGCAGATTATCGGCAAGAAGGGCGCGGTCAGCGCGGTGCGTGATGATGAACATCCGCGTGCGGAAACCACCCTCGAACAACTCTCTTCACTGAAAACCCCGTTCCGTAAAGGCGGCGTAATTACCGCCGGGAACGCCTCCGGCGTGAACGACGGTGCGGCGGCGATGATTATTGCCAGCGCAGAACAGGCAAAGGTACAGGGGCTGACGCCGCGAGCACGCATCGTAGCGATGGCGACGGCGGGTGTGGAGCCGAAGTTTATGGGGCTGGGGCCGGTGCCGGCAGTGCGTAAAGTGCTGGAGCGTGCCGGGCTGAATATTAACGATATGGATGTGATTGAGCTGAACGAAGCCTTTGCCGCTCAGGCGCTGGGCGTGATGCGCCAGCTCGGTCTGGCAGATGATGCTGAACACGTGAATCCCAACGGTGGCGCCATCGCCTTAGGCCACCCGCTGGGAATGAGCGGCGTGCGGTTAGCGCTGGCGGCAACGTTGGAACTGGAACGACGCAATGGACGCTATGCGCTGTGTACGATGTGTATTGGCGTGGGCCAGGGCATTGCCCTGATCCTCGAGCGAGTGTGAGCTAATTGACCTGCGGATACCCTACAAAATGACAACTACAACAACATTAGATCCGATTGAAACTGCATCGCGTGACGAATTACAGGCTCTGCAAACCGAACGTCTGAAGTGGACGTTAAAACACGCCTATGAAAATGTGCCGATGTATCGCCGTAAGTTCGATGCGGCGGGCGTTCATCCGGATGATTTCCGTGAGCTGAGTGACCTAAGCAAGTTTCCCTGCACCACCAAGCAGGACCTGCGTGATAACTATCCGTTCGACACCTTCGCGGTGCCGATGGAGCAGGTGGTGCGTATCCACGCGTCGTCCGGCACCACCGGCAAACCGACCGTCGTTGGCTATACGCAAAACGACATCGATACCTGGGCCAATATCGTGGCGCGCTCCCTGCGGGCGGCGGGCGGCACGGCGAAAGACAAAATCCACGTCGCCTACGGCTATGGCCTGTTTACCGGCGGCCTGGGCGCACATTACGGCGCGGAACGTTTAGGGGCCACGGTGATCCCGATGTCCGGCGGGCAAACCGAGAAACAGGCGCAGCTGATTCGTGATTTCAAGCCTGACATGATTATGGTGACGCCGTCTTACTGCCTGAACCTGATTGAAGAACTCGAACGCCAGATGGGCGGCGACGCGCGCGGCTGCTCGCTGCGTACCGGCGTGTTTGGCGCCGAGCCGTGGACGGCGGGAATGCGCGCCGAAATTGAACGTCGCCTCGGCATTACCGCGCTGGATATTTACGGCTTGTCTGAAGTGATGGGGCCGGGCGTGGCGATGGAATGTATTGAAACCGGCGACGGCCCGACTATCTGGGAAGATCATTTCTTCCCGGAAGTGGTTAACCCGGAAGACGGCACGCCGTTGGCCGACGGCGAGCACGGCGAACTGCTGTTCACCACCCTGACCAAAGAAGCGCTGCCGGTGATCCGCTATCGCACCCGCGACCTGACGCGCCTGCTGCCGGGCACCGCCCGCACCATGCGCCGGATGGATCGCATCAGCGGGCGCAGCGATGACATGCTGATTATTCGCGGCGTTAACGTCTTCCCATCGCAACTGGAGGAAGAGATCCTCAAGATTGAACATCTGGCGCCGCATTACCAGCTGGAGGTGGATCGCCGCGGGCATCTTGATTCACTTTCCGTGCGCGTGGAGCTAAAAGAGAGCGGTCTGGCGCTGAGCCACGAGCAGCGCTGCCAGATTTGCCACCATCTGCGTCACCGTATTAAGTCGATGGTTGGGATCTCTACCGATGTCAGCATCGTTAACTGCGGCAGCATTCCACGCTCCGAAGGCAAAGCGTGCCGGGTGTTTGATTTGCGTAAAGCCGCCGCTAATGGTTAACACCTTCTCCCGGAGGCGGCGCGTTGCGCCTGTCCGGGCTACCCGATGCCTCAAGCCCATAGCCCGGACAGGTGCGTAGCACCGCCTCCGGGATTTCCTGTGCTATGATTCAAAAAGGACAAAAATAACAACAGAATGAATCATATGGACAAACTCGACAGCTTTATTCAGCAGGCGGTGACCGCGATGCCCATTAGCGGCACCTCGCTTATCGCTTCGTTATATGGCGACTGCTTATCCCAGCGCGGCGGCGAAGTGTGGCTCGGCAGCGTGGCGGCATTGCTTGAAGGACTCGGCTTTGGCGAGCGCTTTGTACGCACTGCGCTGTTTCGCCTCAACAAAGAAGAGTGGCTGGACGTGGTGCGCATTGGCCGCCGCAGCTTCTATCGCCTGAGCGACAAAGGTCTGCGCCTGACGCGCCGCGCCGAGAACAAAATTTATCGCGCCAGTGCGCCCGAATGGGACGGCACCTGGCTGCTGTTACTCTCGGAAGGGCTGGAGAAAAACACCCTCGCTGAGGTCAAAAAGCAGTTGATCTGGCAGGGTTTCGGCGTCCTCGCGCCAAGTCTGCTGGCCTCGCCGTCGCAAAAGCTGGCGGACGTGCAATCGTTGCTGCATGAAGCGGGCGTGGCGGAAAACGTTATCTGCTTTGAAGCCCACTCGCCGCTGGCGCTTTCCCGTGCAGCGCTGCGTGAGCGGGTGGAAGAGTGCTGGCATCTGACCGAACAGAACGCCATGTACGAGGCGTTTATCACCCTGTTTCGTCCGTTGTTGCCGCTGCTACGTGATGCTGAGCCGGAAGATCTTACGCCGGAACGCTGCTTCCAGATTCGTTTACTGCTGATTCATTTTTATCGCCGCGTGGTGCTAAAAGATCCGCTGTTGCCGGAGGAGCTGCTGCCTGCTCACTGGCTGGGGCAAACCGCGCGTCAGCTGTGTATCAACATCTATCAACGCGTTGCTCCCGGTGCGCAGATTTTCGTCAGTGAAAAAGGCGAAAGTTCGGTGGGCGAACTGCCCGCGCCGGGGCTGCTCTATTACCAACGCTTTGGTGGATTAGTCTAAAAAAGATGCCAACTATTTGCACTGTAAGAGAAAACATTGCCGCACTGTTCCCTCGCCCCTTTGGGGAGAGGGAGCACACCGCGCCAATACAGGAGAAGCCATGCCGATTTACCAGATGGACGGAATGATCCCCGTCGTACCTAACGAAAGCTACGTTCACCCGACCGCCGTACTGATCGGTGACGTGATCCTCGGCAAAGGGGTTTACGTTGGCCCTAACGCCAGCTTGCGCGGCGACTTTGGTCGTATCGTGGTGAAAGATGGGGCCAACATTCAGGATAACTGCGTGATGCACGGTTTTCCGGGTCAGGACACGGTGGTGGAAGAAGACGGGCATATCGGCCACGGTGCCATTCTGCACGGTTGTGTGATTGGTCGTAATGCGCTGGTCGGTATGAGCGCAGTAATTATCGACGGGGCGACGATTGGTGAAAACAGTATTGTCGGCGCGTCGGCGTTTGTGAAAGCCCGGGCTGAGATGCCCGCCAACCATCTGATTGTCGGTAGCCCGGCAAAAGCGATTCGCACCTTAACCGAGCAAGAATTGACGTGGAAAAAGCAGGGCACACGTGAGTACCAGGTACTGGTAGAGCGCTGCCAAAACACGCTTTCTGAAGTGCAACCGCTGACCGAGGCGGAGCCCGACCGTAAGCGGCTGGAGTTTGATGAAGATTTGAAGCCGAAGTCGGCTAGTTAGCGTCAGAATAGCGCAGCGCCTCGACCAGTAATGCAAACGCCGTGGTGTGCTGGCGACGGCTCGGGTAATAGAGATAATACCCCGGAAACGGTACACACCAGTCGGTCAGTACGCGCTGCAATCGTCCGGCAGCAATGGCTTCGCTGACCGAATCTTCCGGTACATAAACCAGCCCCAACCCGGCCTCGGCGGCATCTATCCGCTGGGGTAGGCAGTTAAGGATCAACTGACCTTCAACCCGTACACGTAAGGGTTCACCATCGCGCTCAAACTCCCAAGCATACAGCCCGCCTCGGGTAGGCAGACGCATATTGATACAGCGATGCTGCTGGAGATCATGCGGCGTTTCGGGAATACCGTTGGCCGCCAGATACGCCGGTGAAGCCGCTACCGCCATGCACATATCCGGCGCAATGCGCACGGCAATCATATCTCGCGCCACCTGCTCGCCTAACCGCACACCGGCATCAAAACGTTCGTCGACAATATCGGTAAGACCGTTATCGACGGTAACCTCAATATTGATATCCGGGTAGGTTTGCATAAACGGCTTAATGCGCGGCCACAGCACGGTATCCATCGCATGTTCACCAGCGGTAAGGCGAATATTGCCCGCCGGGCGGTCACGCGTATCGCGCAGTGCAGCCAGCTCCAGATCAATATCCTGCAGAAGCGGGCTGAGACGCTGATAGAGCTTTTCACCCGCTTCGGTCGGCGCAACGTTACGTGTGGTGCGGGTCAACAGACGCACATCGAGGCGGCTTTCCAGATTGCGCATCGCGTGGCTCAATGCCGATTGCGACACGCCAAGCTGTGCGGCGGCGCGGGTAAAACTGCGCTCGCGGGCGACGACCATGAATGAAATGAGATCGTTAATATTGTCTTTCAGCATGTAATGGTGGCCATTGATAAATCTGGTTCATGGTATTTAGTTGATTAATTTAGTGTAATAGTCGCAGGTTTAGATGCAACTCCTTAAACGCAAGCGAGTCAGCGATGAAAATCAACGTAGTAGGAACCAGTGGTGTCGGTAAGTCGACGCTTGCGCGACGTTTGGCGCAGGCGTTGTCTGTGCCTTATATCGAAATGGATACGCTCTACTGGCGGCCAAACTGGCAGGGTACGCCCGATGACGAACTGTTCGAGAAAATCCGCCTGGCGACCGTTGCCCCGGGTTGGGTGCTGGACGGCAATTATAATCGCAGCCGCCCGGTGAAGTGGCGCGACGTGGATATGGTGGTGTGGGTGGATTACAGCTTTTGGCGCACTTTGCGGCAGGCGGTCTGCCGCGCGGCGTCCAGAGCCTTACGGCATCAGGAGTTGTGGCCTGGGACGGGCAACCGGGAAAGCTTCCGCCGTTCGTTTGCCAGCCGCGATTCAATCATTTTGTGGACGTTAAAAACCTGGCGGCAAAACCGTGAACGTTATCTACGTGATATGCACGATCCACAGTGGCAGCATATCCGTTTTGTACGGCTAAAAAACCAGCGGGAGACCAAAGCGTTTTTGGCGAATTTGTTGGCCGAAAAAGTGAAATAATTCGTGGGATTAGCGCACGAAATGACAGCCGTTTTTGCCATGCTATGGTAGCTTTAAGACTCTAATCATAAGGAGTCCTGCCCATGCCACACGTTGATATTAAATGTTTCCCCCGCGAGCTGAGTGAAGAACAGAAAACCGCGCTGGCGGCGGACATCACCGAAGTGCTCATCCGTCATCTCAGCACCAAAGACCGCTCGGTCAGCGTGGCGCTTAATCAAGTGCAGGAAAGCGACTGGCAGCAGGTGTGGGATAATGAAATTGCGCCGCAGATGGATACGCTAATCAAGAAACCAGGTTATAGCATGTAATCCGCTTTAGCGATCCCCCCTGTAGGCCTGATAAGCATAGCGCCATCTGGCACAGGCGTGCAGATTGCCGGATGGCAGCTTCGCTTTATCTGGCCTACAACGCTTTGCATTAATCTGGCGTATTCGCGCGGATCTGCTTGCCGCTGGCAACGAACGTTCCCGCGCCGAGATGATGCAGAGTATTGCGCTTATCGTCGTCGAACTGCCAGCGACCGGCGACAAACGCCTGTGCATCGGCGGATGCCGCAACCACTTCGCCAAACAGCGTATCGTATTGGGCTGCCGCTGCCGTGGCGGGCAGTAAACGGCACTCCATCCACGCCAGACATTTCTCTTCAATCAGTGGCAGGCCAAGCACCGGCCCGGTGATGACCGGAATACCGTAGGCGTTAAATTTATCCTCTTCGCGTCCGCTGATGCTGCCGACGGCGTAGGTCCAGCTCGCCGCTGCTACGCCCGGCACCACGATGCCAAATGTGCCGTTGCGCTCGATAATCTCCCGCGACCATGCCCCTTTATCCACCACGATAGCGATGCGCGGCGGATCGAATTCGACCGGCATCGACCAGGCGGCAGCCATCACGTTGCGGCGCTTTGAATCCGCGTCATAACTGGTTATCAGAATAGTCGGGCCGTGGTTAAGTAAACGGCTGGCGTGCTGTAGTTCGACGGGGCGAAAACGGCTCATGGAGGATCCTTAGTGTAGAAGGGCGTGTGTCTGGCAACACATTAAATCGCAATATAAACGTAATCAATACCTCAACCGATCGCACAAAACAGTCAGTGCAGGGGCAAAAATACGCTATAAAGAACGCAAACCAAATGCTGGAGCCATTGATGACCCCCTTTTTAAATGCGTATTTTGCCCGTCTGGGCTGGACGGGTACGCCGGATGTGTCCATTGAGACGCTGCGGAGCCTGCATATTCATCACAATAGCGCGATTCCGTTTGAGAACCTCGACGTGCTTCTGCCGCGTGAGATGCATCTTGACGACAGGGCGCTGGAAGACAAGCTGGTCAATGCCCGTCGCGGCGGTTACTGCTTTGAGCAAAATGGCTTGTTTGAGCGTGCGTTACGCGAAATAGGTTTTCATGTCCGTAGCCTGTTGGGGCGCGTGGTGCTGGCGCATCCGCCGCAGATGCCGCCGCGTACCCACCGACTGTTGCTGGTGGAAGTGGACGGCGAACGCTGGATTGCGGATGTCGGTTTCGGCGGCCAGACCCTGACCGCCCCCATTAAGCTGCTGGCGGATATTACGCAGTCGACGCCGCACGGCGATTATCGTCTGCTGTATGAGAACCAGGAGTGGATCCTGCAATTCAGTCACCACGATCATTGGCAGTCGATGTACCATTTTGATTTAGGTCGCCAGTACGCGTCGGATTATGTGATGGGCAACTTCTGGTCAGCACATTGGCCGCAGTCACATTTCCGTCATCATCTGCTGATGTGCCGCCATCTGCCTGACGGCGGTAAGATGACGCTGACCAATTTCCATTTTACCCATTGGGATAAAAACCACGTGGTAGAAAAGGTGGATTTTCAGGACGTTCCTGCACTGTATGAGGCGCTGCAAAGCCGTTTTGGGCTTGGCGTGGACGATCCGAAATATGGCTTTAGCGTGGCTGAGTTAGCGGCGGTGATGGCGGCATTTGATACCCATCCAGATGCCGGAAAATAACCGGTACCGGTAGCCCGGCCAAGCGCAGCGCCGCCGGGGCAGCCAGGAGCCAAACCCCGGCGGCGCTGCGCTTGGCCGGGCTACAAAACTGTCAGGGATGAGATGACATGGCATTAACGATTCGCGTGTTACTTGAAAACCAGCTTGCCCGCAGTGCAGACAGCGGGCTGCGCGCTAAAGCCGGATTATGTTTGCTGCTTGAGGATGAAAGCACCTCTATTCTATTCGACACCGGCCCCGATGACAGTTTTCAACATAATGCCGCGCGGATGGGGATTTCGTTGGATAACCTTACCGCCACGGTGCTTTCACATGGTCATTACGACCACTGCGGCGGTGTCCCCTCGCTGCCGGACAACAGCCGCATTATCTGTCACCCGACCATCGGCAACGCGCGCTACGCCGCACTAAAGGTGGCGGGGCGCAGCCATAAAATCAAAAAACTCTCACTGGATATTGATTACGCGCGTCACCGCATGGAATACACCCGTGCGCCGTTGCAAATTAGCGAGCGTTTTATCTGGTCAGGTGAGATTGCTGTTGATAACCCCAAAGCCTACGGCGTAACGGGCGATAAAACGGATTACGTGATTGATGAAGGCGTGCTGATTTATCTGTCGGAGCGTGGGCTGGTAATTATTACCGGCTGCGGGCATCGGGGGATCGTTAACATTGTGCGGCACTGCCAGAGGATCACCGGCATCGAGAGGGTTCATGCGCTCATCGGTGGCTTTCATCTGCGTAGCGCTTCACCGCGCACGCTTTGGCAGGTCAGGCAGTTTTTGCAGCAGCTAAAACCCGATAAAATCATGGGCTGCCACTGCACCGGCGCGTGGGGCAAACTGTGGTTACCGGAGGTTCTCTCTCCGGCAACCGGCGACACATTTATCCTGTAGCCCGGCTTCGCTGCGCGCCGCCGGGAATGAGCAAGATGCCAAACCCCGGCGGCGCGCAGCGAAGCCGGGCTACGGAATGGGAGGCTGCGCGTTAGTTTAAGCCTAAGAAATGCTGGGCGATTTTGAAGTAAATAATGAGCCCGGTGCCGTCAATCAGTGTCGCAATAAAGGGTGCGGAGACAACCGCCGGGTCGATGCCCAGGCGCTTAATGACCAGTGGGATCACTGATGACACCACCGCGCTCCAGATTGTCACGCAGACCAGCGTCAGGCTGACGATAAAGGTAATTTCCGGGCCAATGCCCATCATCCACGCACGCAGGCAGCCTGCCGCGCCCAGCGTGATGGCGACCAGCATCGCCGTCGACATCTCTTTTCGCAGAATACGCCCAATATCGCGCATACCCACTTCACCCAGCGCCATGGCGCGCACCAGCGTTGAGGTGATCTGCGTACCGCTGTTGCCCCCGGTGCCAATCAGTAGTGGAATAAAGAATGCTAGCGCGATAGCCGACTCCAGCGCTTCTTCAAAGTGCTGGATCACGGTGCTGGTGTAAGCCTCGGCGATAAACAGCAGCAGCAGCCAGACGGCACGCTTTTTCCAAAGCGTAACCGGGCTTATCTCCAGATACGGTTTTTCCAGCGGTAGGGTGGCGCCCTGGAGCTGTGCGTCTTCGGTGACTTCATCGGCTAACATCTGGTCTATCTCTTTTTCATTCAGACAGCCGATAAGTTTGCCGTTTTCAATGACCGGGAGAAGCGTCAGATGGTGTTTGCCGATTAACCCAGCGGCCACATCACGAGCGTCATCTGGGCTAACGTGATAGAACGCCGTATCCATAAGCTGCGACATAGGATGATTATCATCGGGTGCCTGCAACAGTTTGCGTGTCGATAATATTCCACGCAAGTTATCGCCGGAAACGACAAATACGGCGCAGGGGAAATGATCGTCATTTAATTGTTGTAAGAAGAGTTCTCGGGCCTCTTTTACATTCAGGTGCTCAGGCAGAGAAATAAAATTTCGTGACATATAGCCTAAGATATTATCCCCAGCGTATTGGTCGTTTGGGTAGTACGGTACGGTTGCATTGATGTGTGACATTGGATTTCCCTATAGAAAAATACGCTTATAGGGCGAACAAAACTGGAAGATCTGAGATGAATCCCTACGTCCCGGTTTTAGCACTGAACAACGTATCTGCCCGGTATTGAACCGTCAGAAGTTATCTTGGCAACACCTTGATTCGATGGATGCCTGTATTTCCCTGTTATGGTCTCTCTCGATACCATCAGGGCGATAACTTATGTTTATTCAGGAGCCTCGCCTTAACAAGATTATTAATTACGATGCAGTGTGAATTTATTTTTCCTACGCGGTAAAGATAAATTCAACGGGCGTAATATAGCGTGGTATTTTTAATTTTGGTGGCAAAAGATAAAGTGGTTGAGATTAGGTTTAGTATTTTCTTTGCGGGATAAAAAACCCGGCGGCGCGATGCTTGGCCGGGCTAGATTCGAAGAGCGGTCATGACGGTAAATAGCCGCCAGGTGTCTTAGCGCCTTGAACGTACCACCTGGTAGCGGCGCGTCAGATACTCTATCGGCGCACTCCAGACGTGTACCAGACGGGTGAACGGGAAGATGAGGAAGATGGTCATCCCCAACACCAGGTGCACGCGGTAGATCCAGGCGACACCGTCAAGATGCGCGGACGCGCCACCGTGGAAGGTGACCACTGCCTGTGCCCAATCGACCAGTTTTAACATTTCGCTGCCGTCCGGATGCTGGGCAGAGAACGGAATGGTGGACAGTCCGAGGCAGCACTGAATCAGCAGAATGCTGAGGATCAGAATATCGGCGGTGCTTGAGGTGGCGCGAATGCGCGGGTTGGTAAGCCGACGAATCAGCAGACCCGCACCGCCCACCAGTGTTAACACGCCACAAATTCCGCCCAAGACCATGGCCATAATCTGTTTTTGCGCCATCGGCAGCCAGGATTCATACACCCAGTGCGGCGTTAACATGCCGAAGAAGTGGCCGAAGAAGATCCCCAGAATACCGACGTGGAAAAGGTTGGACCATAACACCATCCCGCGCTTATCGAGCATCTGGCTGGAGGAAGCACGCCAGGTGTACTGACCGTAGTCGTAGCGTAGCCAACTGCCCAGCAAAAAAACCGTACCGCACAGGTAAGGGTAGATATCGTAAAAGAAGACGTTGAGGTACTGTATCATTTCGGGCCTCCCGCAATGACGTCCACATACTGTGGCGCCACGTCCTGGCTAAAGCGTCGTTGATAGCTTTGCAGCGGAGAACTGTCGCAGGCGGTGGCGTTATCTTCGATAAACTTCACCTGTTCCTCTTCCCATACTGCATCCAGCGCCTGGCGGGTGTCATCGCGTTCTTCACCCGCCACCTGTTTCGTGACACTGTCACTTGATAGCGAAGTTTTAGCCAGCATCAGCAGGGTGTCGAACAGCTGATACCACGGCGCTTCACGTTGTTTCAGGCGGCCGCCGAGCAGCGCCAGAATCGGCGCAACATTCTGTAAACCTTCCCGCGCCTGGTCTTCTGGCAAAATGCTCAAATATTCCAGATACAGCGGAAGATGATCGGGCAGTTCGCGGCAATCCAGCTGCAAACCATTTTGCTCATACTGCGCCATCAGCTCCACCATTGCCTGACCCCGGTCACGGGATTCCGCGTGCACGTGCTCAAATAACAGTAGCGAGGTGGCGCGTCCGCGCTCGAAGATTTCACACCATTCGGCCTGTTTATCGAGTAGTGACACTGCCAGATGCTGTTCCAGGAACGGACGCAGCGCCGGAGCGTCGCTGTCGATAAGGGAGAACAGTTCGTCTTTGTTCTCCCAGCTTAGCTCATCGGGATATTCCAGCAGCAGCCCGATGATTTTCAGGATCCGCATTAGTTTTTCTCCCCGATGTTGATGGCGTCGATGCGTTGGCTATTAAACAGGTTGAACTTGGTGTCCGACCCGTGACAACCGTCGCCGAAGGTGAAACCGCAGCCCTTGCTTTCCGGGAAGGCATCTTCCGCCATTTCACGGTGGCTGGTTGGGATAACGAAGCGGTCTTCGTAGTTGGCGATCGCCAGGTAGCGGTACATTTCTTCTACCTGTTCTTCAGTTAACCCGACTTCTTCAATCGCACGGGTATCGGTGACGCCTTCTACCGTTTGTGAGCGTTTATAGTGGCGCATGGCCATCATGCGTTTGAGCGCGCGCAGAACCGGGCCGGTATCGCCCGCACTGAGCATGTTCGCCAGATACTGCACTGGGATGCGCAGGCTTTCGACCGCAGGCAGAATACTGTCGGTTTTAGGCAGACCACCAGCATCGGCTACTGACTGAATCGGTGACAGCGGCGGCACGTACCAGACCATCGGCAGGGTGCGGTATTCCGGGTGCAGTGGCAGCGCCAGCTTCCAGTCCATCGCCATTTTGTACACCGGTGAACGCTGGGCGGCGTCGAGGGTGTTCTGGGTGATGCCTTGTTTGAGCGCTTCTTCAATGACCGCTGGGTCGTGCGGGTCGAGGAACACGTCGCACTGGCGCTCATAGAGATCGGTTTCATGCTCGGTGCTGGCCGCTTCTTCGATACGGTCGGCATCATAAAGCAGTACGCCGAGGTAGCGAATACGCCCCACGCAGGTTTCCGAGCAGACGGTTGGCTGGCCGGATTCAATTCGTGGGTAGCAGAAGATGCATTTTTCTGATTTGCCGCTCTTCCAGTTGAAGTAGATTTTTTTGTACGGACAGCCGGTGATGCACATACGCCAGCCGCGGCATTTGTCCTGATCAATCAGTACGATACCGTCTTCCTCACGCTTGTAGATGGCGCCGCTTGGGCAGGTGGCGACACAGCTTGGGTTCAGGCAGTGTTCGCACAGGCGCGGCAGATACATCATGAAGGTGTTTTCAAACTGGCCGTACATCTCTTTTTGCATGGCGGTAAAGTTCTGGTCGTGAGCGCGCTTTTCAAACTCGCCGCCGAGCAGTTCTTCCCAGTTCGGGCCCCATTCGATTTTGTTCATCCGCTGACCGCTAATCAGCGAACGCGGGCGGGCGGTGGGCAGGTTTTTGCCTTCCGGCGCATTGTGCAGGTGCTGGTAATCGTAGGTGAACGGCTCGTAATAATCGTCAATGCCCGGAATCAGCGGGTTGGCGAAGATTTTAGACAGCACGCCCAGGCGGCCGCCCATGCGTGGCGTCAGCTTGCCGCTGATCCCGCGTACCCAGCCGCCTTGCCATTTTTCCTGATTTTCCCAATCTTTCGGAAAACCGATACCCGGCTTCGTTTCGACGTTATTAAACCAGGCGTATTCCATGCCTTCACGGCTACTCCAGACGTTTTTACAGGTCACCGAGCAGGTGTGGCAGCCAATGCATTTGTCGAGGTTCAAAACCATCCCAACCTGTGAGCGTATCTTCATTTTGACGCCTCCTGTACCTGATCATTGCCTTCATCATCCAGCCAATTAATGTTTTTCATTTTGCGGATCATAATGAACTCATCACGGTTCGAACCGACCGTTCCGTAGTAGTTAAAGCTGTAAGAGAGTTGCGCATAGCCGCCAATCATGTGGGTTGGTTTCGGGCAGATGCGGGTGACGGAGTTGTGGATCCCGCCGCGTCGTCCGGTGATTTCCGAGCCTGGAATATTCATGATGCGTTCCTGGGCGTGGTACATCATGGTCATCCCCGGCGGAATACGCTGGCTGACCACCGCACGTGCGGTCAGTGCACCGTTGGCGTTGAACGCTTCAATCCAGTCGTTATCGGCAATGCCCAGCTCTTTGGCGTCAGTTTCACTAAGCCAGACGATAGGGCCGCCGCGCGATAGGGTTAGCATCAGCAGGTTTTCACTGTAGGTCGAGTGAATACCCCATTTCTGGTGCGGCGTCAGGAAGTTCAGCGCTTTTTCCGGGAAACCGTTAGGCGGAATTTCCTTCATGTGGCTGACGCTGCGGGTGTCGATTGGCGGACGATAGGCCACCAGACTTTCACCGAAATCGCGCATCCATGGGTGATCCTGATACAACTGCTGACGCCCGGACACGGTGCGCCATGGGATAAGCTCATGGACGTTAGTGTAGCCTGCATTGTAAGAGACATGTTCATCTTCTAGACCTGACCAGGTTGGACTGGAGATGATTTTGCGCGGCTGCGCCTGGATGTCGCGGAAACGGATTTTCTCGTCTTCTTTGTTGATCGCCAGATGGGTGTGGTCGCGACCGGTAAATTCGCCCAGCGCTTGCCAGGCCTTAACCGCCACCTGGCCGTTGGTTTCCGGGGCGAGGGCGAGGATCACTTCTGAAGCGTCAATTGCTGTCTCAATGCAAGGGCGACCTTTTGCCGGGCCGTGCAGCTTGATGTAATTGAGTTTGCCGAGGAAGTCGACTTCGCTCTGGGTTTTCCAGTTAATGCCTTTGCCGCCGTTACCCAGTTTGTCCAGCAGCGGGCCGAGCGAGGTAAAGCGCTCGTAGGTCGCCGGATAATCACGCTCAACGGCAATAATGTTGGGCGCGGTTTTACCTGGGATCAGGTCACATTCGCCTTTACGCCAGTCCTGGATATCAAATGGCTGAGACAGTTCTGCCGGGGAATCGTGTTGCAACGGTTGCAGCACCACATCCGTTTCGGTGCCCAGATGGCCCTGACAAATTTCTGAGAAAGATTTGGCGATACCTTTGTAGATTTCCCAGTCGCTTTTGGATTCCCATGCCGGGTCAACCGCGGCCGAAAGTGGGTGAATAAACGGATGCATATCCGAGGTATTCATATCGTCTTTTTCATACCAGGTGGCGGTCGGCAGGACGATATCGGAGAACAGACAGGTACTGGACATGCGGAAATCCAGCGTCACCAGCAGGTCGAGCTTGCCTTCAAGTGCTGCGGTCTGCCATTCCACTTCTTCCGGCTTCACGTCTTCGGTCGAACCAAACTCTTCACCCTGGATCCCGCTGTCGGCACCGAGCAGGTATTTCAGCATGTACTCATGGCCTTTACCGGATGAACCCAGCAGGTTGGAGCGCCAGATAAACATGTTGCGCGGGTGGTTTTTGCCGTTATCCGGCTGTTCGCTGGCAAAACGGATATCACCAGATTTCAGCCCCTGAACGGTGTATTCCTGTGGGGTCATTCCCAACGCATCGGCTTTCGCTTTGACGCTCAGCGGGTTCATGTCGAGCTGCGGTGCGGACGGTAGCCAGCCCATGCGTTCGGCGCGAACGTTGAAGTCGATCAGATGGCCGGTGTATTTTTCCGCGTTAGCCAGCGGTGAGAGCAGCTCTTTGGCTGTGAGCTTTTCGTAACGCCACTGGCTGGCGTGGTTGTAGAAGTAGGAGGTGCTGTTCATCTGGCGCGGTGGACGGTTCCAGTCCAAGGCGAATGCCAGCGGCAACCAGCCGGTTTGTGGACGCAGCTTCTCCTGGCCCACGTAGTGCGCCCAGCCACCGCCGCTTTGACCGACGCAGCCGCAGAACACCAGCATGTTGATCATGCCACGGTAGTTCATGTCCATGTGGTACCAGTGGTTGACCCCGGCACCGAGGATGATCATCGAGCGACCGTGCGTTTTGTGCGCGGTGTCGGCGAATTCCATGGCGATTTGTTCGATATGGTGGCGCGATACGCCGGTGATTTGTTCACCCCAGGCCGGAGTGTAGGCTTTCACTTCGTCAAAACTCTTCGCTGCCAGTTCATCATCCAGGCCGCGATCCAACCCGTAGTTTGCCAGTACCAGGTCATAAACACTGACGACCAGACGACTGCTACCATCGGCAAAGGTCAGCGTTTTGGCGGGCAGTTTACGCACCAGAATCGGGTCTTGCTTCACGCTGCGGAAGTGCGGGTTTTCATTGCCGCCAAAGTAGGGGAACGCCACGCCCGCGACGGTATCACGATTCTCCATCAGCGAAAGCGTCAGCTCAGCTTCGTTACCGGCTGCCAGCGTTTCGAGGTTCCATTTGCCTTTCTCGCCCCAGCGGAATCCGATAGAGCCGTTTGGCACCACCAGCTCGCCTGCGCTGTTATAGGCCACGGTTTTCCACTCGGGGTTATTGCTCTCGCCCAGGCCATCGACCAGATCGGAGGCGCGCAGCATTCGACCCGCGGTGTAAGAACCGTCGTCGCGGCTATCGAGCATCACCAGCATCGGCATGTCGGTATAACGGCGGCAGTAGTTGATAAAGTAGTCGCTTGGGTTATCAAGATGGAACGCTTTTAAGATAACGTGGCCCATGGCCATCGCCAGCGCGCTATCGGTACCCTGTTTTGGCGCTAACCATTGGTCACTGAGTTTGGCGACTTCGGAGAAGTCGGGGGTAATGGCGATCGTTTTAGTGCCTTTGTAGCGCACTTCGGTAAAGAAGTGGGCGTCAGGCGTACGGGTTTGTGGAACGTTGGATCCCCAGGCGATGATATAGCTGGAGTTGTACCAGTCGGCCGATTCCGGGACGTCGGTTTGTTCGCCCCAGGTCATTGGCGAGGCGGGCGGTAGGTCGCAGTACCAGTCGTAGAAACTCAGACAGGTACCACCAATCAACGACAGATAACGTGTCCCGGCGGCGTAGGAGACCATCGACATGGCCGGGATAGGTGAGAAGCCTGCTACGCGGTCAGGGCCGAAGTTTTTGATAGTCCAGACGTTGGCAGCGGCAATTAACTGATTGAGCTCTTTCCACGACGAACGGACAAAACCGCCTTTTCCGCGAGCCTGTTTGTAGCTCAGCGTCTTTTCCGGGCTTTGCATGATGCTGTCCCAGGCCAGTACCGGATCCGGGTTTTGTGCCAGCGCCTCGCGCCACAGCTCAATCAGCTTTCTGCGCGCCAGCGGATATTTCAGGCGGTTAGCGCTGTAGAGATACCAGGAGTAGCTTGCACCGCGCGGGCAGCCGCGAGGTTCGTGGTTGGGCAGGTCGGGGCGGGTACGTGGGTAGTCGGTTTGCTGGGTTTCCCAGGTGACGAGGCCATTTTTGACATAAATCTTCCAGCTGCATGAGCCTGTACAGTTCACCCCGTGCGTCGAGCGGACAATCTTGTCGAACTGCCAGCGCTGACGGTAGCTATCTTCCCAATCACGGTTGTTGTCATAGACCTGTCCGTGACCGTTGGCAAAAGTCTCGCCTTTCTGCTTAAAGTAGCGAAAGCGATCCAGTAGTTTACTCATGACATTCCTCCTGCTTCAATTATGTCTGGCATCATGCCGTTGCCGGATGGCGACGCTGGCGCGTCTTATCCGGCTGACAAGGCTGCACGATCCCGTAGGCCGGATTGGGCGTTAGCGGCCATCCGGCAAAGATGTGTTTATTTAGACGTCGGTTGGCGACGGCCGTAGACCAGCCAGGTCACCAGCACGCAGACAACGTAAAAGACAAAGAAAATTTTCATCGCGCCGACCGGGGAACCGGTCATTGCTAAAGAGGTGCCAAAGGCTTTTGGAATAAAGAAACCGCCGATAGCGCCGATGGCCGAAATGAAACCGAGTGCAGCGGCAGTGTCGGTCACCGCTTCGTGCTGAGCTTGTTCATCGGTACCCCCGCGTTTTTTCACGCTGTCGATGGTGATTTGGCGGAAGATCACCGCAATCATCTGGAAGGTGGAGCCGCTTCCCAGCCCGGCGGTCAGGAACAGTCCCATGAATACCGCGTAGAAGGCGATGAAACTGCCGGAGCCGCTGCCCGGTAAGGTCAGGAAGAGTAGGCCGGTAAATAGTGCCATCAGGATAAAGTTCACCAGAGTAACTCTTACACCGCCCAGCCGGTCGGAAATCACGCCGCCAAATGAACGTGCCAGCGCGCCGATGAATGGCCCAAAGAAAGCCAGTTTGAGGATATTAACGTCCGGGAACTGGGTTTTCGCCAGCATCGCAAAGCCGGCTGAAAAGCCGATAAATGAACCGAACGTTGCCAGGTAGAGTAAGCTCAGCAGCCACATATGCGGACGCTTTAACACCGGCAATTGAGAGCGTACGGAAGCCTTTGAACTGGCGATGTCATTCATGCCAAACCAGGCCGCGAGTGTGGCAATCACTAATAGCGGTACCCAGATCAGGGCGGCGTTGCTGAGTGCTAGCGTCGAGCCATCTTCCTGAGTCACACCCTGAATGCCGATAAAGGTAAACATGGGCAGGAAAATCACCACCGGTGCCACCATTTGCATCACGCTCACGCCGAGATTACCCAGCCCGCCGTTCACCCCGAGTGCGCTGCCCTGTTTGGCTTTCGGGAAGAAGAAGCTGATATTACCCATGCTGGACGCAAAGTTGGCTCCAGCGAAACCGCACAGGAGAGCGATGGTAATAAATACCCAGTATGGAGTAGCGGTGTTTTGAATGGCGATCCCAAGCCAGATACAGGGAACCACCATGATGATGGTGCTGATGACCGTCCAGCGACGGCCTCCTATCATGGGTACCATAAAGGAGTAGGGCACACGTAATATTGCCCCTGAAAGAGAGGGGAGTGCGGTTAATAAAAAGAGTTGGTCGGTGGTAAAATTAAAACCCACTTTATTGAGATTGACCGCAACGGCACTAAATAACATCCAGACGCAGAACGCGAGCAATAAACACGCCACAGAGATCCATAGATTCCGTCTTGCAATGGCTTTCCCTTTATTTTCCCAGAAAGCAGGATTCTCCGGTTTCCATTCTTTTAAAAGATAATGATTCTCTTTCTCATTATTTACCATGATACCCTCGAAAGATGCGTCAATAAAATAAAGTAAGGAAAAACAGCGAAGTAAGGAGTGAGGAATAAATGTCGCCTGGCCGTTTTATCTCTTTATCGTTGAAGAATAGATAAAAAAAACGCGTTGTAAGAAAACGCGCTGTGAATAAAACGTTGTTAATTGTTACTAAATGTAAATTAAGCGGGGTTGAGTTCGAGGGTAATATAATGTTGTATATAGCGAGTAAAGACCTCATCACTTATTTCGCTCATGCCAAGAGCGTAAATACCGTCGAGTCCACAGACCAGTGCAATTAAACGCCAGGCAATATTGTCTGCACTATCAATTGGTCGGAATTGATTCGCTTCCGTGCCTTGCAAAATGAGCGTGACGGTTTCTTTGTGCCACATGTCCATCGTCAGCAGGTAAGCGCCTTTAATGTCGTGGTCACTGTCGGCTAACAGTTGGGCTTCCCGCCAAAGTCGAATATAAGGCTCAAGGCGCCCATCGTCGCTGCCCAGCATCGCAAACAGGCGTTCATGCCAGTTGGCGTCATCTGACACCAGAGGCATATCCAGCATTTCGCGGATAAGTCGCACGAACGCATGGGCTTTAAGTTCGCCGACGGAAGTAAAGTGGTGGTGTACCTGACCGCTAGAGACACCGGCAACGGTCGCAATATGACGCACGGTCATCGCATTAAAGCCGCCGGCCAATGCGACCTGCATCGCTGCTTTCAGAATCACTTCTCGCCGTTCGTCCCTTGATAAATAGTTCATATCGCTTCGTTTAAGTGGGGTTTAGATGAGAATAACAAAAAATTGGACATGCGTTCAACATTCCGGCAGGATCCTTTTCCTGGACAGGTGTCCAGTATTGAGAATATGAGGAAGGAAACAATGTCACGCCAATGGTTAACGCTTATGGCAATTTTGATGGTCTATATTCCGGTGGCGATTGATGCGACCGTGCTGCACGTTGCGGCACCGACGCTGAGTGTCGCGCTGGGTACCAGCGGTAATGAACTGCTGTGGATCATTGATATTTACTCATTAGTGATGGCCGGTATGGTACTGCCGATGGGTGCGCTCGGCGATAAAATCGGCTTTAAACGTCTGCTGCTGATCGGCAGCGGCATCTTTGGTATCGCTTCGCTGGCGGCGGCGTTCTCGCCGACGGCGCTGACGCTTATCGCTTCCCGCTCGCTGCTGGCGGTGGGCGCGGCGATGATTGTTCCGGCGACCCTTGCGGGGATCCGCAGCACTTTTGCTGAAGTTAAACACCGTAATATGGCGCTGGGCCTGTGGGCGGCAGTGGGTTCCGGCGGGGCCGCATTTGGCCCATTAGTCGGTGGTTTGCTGCTGGAGCATTTCTACTGGGGATCGGTATTCCTGATTAACGTGCCGATTGTGCTGGTGGTGATGGTCTTTAGCGCGCGCCTGGTTCCACGGCAACCGGCTCGTCGAGAGCAACCTTTAAATCTGACACAGGCATTAATGTTGATTGCGGCGATCCTGATGCTGGTCTATAGCGCAAAATCAGCCTTGAAAGGGCAGATGGCGCTGTGGATTGTCGGCCTGGTTGCGCTACTCGGTATGGCGCTGTTAGTGACCTTTGTCCGTCAACAACTGGCGGCGACCCGACCGATGATCGATATGCGTCTGTTTACGCATCGCATCATCTTAAGCGGCGTAGTCATGGCCATGACCGCGCTTATCACGCTGGTCGGTTTTGAGTTATTGATGGCGCAGGAGCTTCAGTTTGTGCACCAGAAAACGCCGTTTGAAGCCGGAATGTTTATGCTGCCGGTGATGGTGGCGAGCGGTTTTAGTGGGCCAATAGCTGGGATCCTGGTCTCGCGTCTTGGTCTGCGCCAGGTGGCGACCGGTGGGATGTTGCTAAGCGCATTCAGCTTCCTTGGTCTGTCGGTCACTGATTTTAGTACACAACAATGGCAGGCCTGGGGACTGATGGCGTTGCTGGGCTTTAGTGCTGCTAGCGCTTTATTAGCATCAACATCAGCGATTATGGCGGCGGCACCAAAAGAGAAAGCAGCGGCGGCAGGGGCTATTGAAACGATGGCCTATGAGTTGGGGGCAGGGTTAGGGATTGCGTTGTTTGGTCTTATCCTTACCCGTAGCTACGGTGCTGCAATTGTATTGCCGCAGACTCTGGATAACGAAGCCGCGACTCGCGCTGCGTCATCAATTGGCGAAGCGATGCAGCTTGCGCAGTCATTACCGGCTATTCCGGCCCGTGCGTTGGTTGAAGCGGCGCAGACGGCATTTATCAGCGCGCATAGCGTGGCGCTGGGGACGGCTGGGGTATTACTGCTGCTGTTGGCCGGGGGAATCTGGCGCGGTCTGGCAAAGGTCCCTGATGCCATTTAATCCGTGGAATAGGTGAACCCGACAGCCACTTGTGCAGCGATGAGCCTTTCTCCTGGGTGTGTACATTATTGAACAATTACGCTAATATTGTCAGTAAATGCACGCACCCAGAATGCCAGGTGATGCACAAAGGCACGAGACGGGAGGGAATATGGCCACAGTACAACAAAGTCATCTCGACGGGAATATTGACACCAGCAAAGCGCTGCCGGTGGTCTTCCGGATCCTCGAGAAGTGGCAGTGCAACACAGATGAACAATTAAGGTTGTTAGGTATTAGTTCACGTTCAACATTGAACAAATACAAAGAGTCGAAGGGTGGGATCCGTCTGAACGTCGATATCCAGGAACGGATGAGCTATATCCTGAATATCCACAAATGCCTGCGTATTCTGTTCTCTGCCGACGACAGCATCTATGGCTGGGTTCGCAAACCGAATTCCCATCCTTTCTTTGCCGGACGTTCAGCAATGGACGTGATGAACGGCGGCCGTGTGGCCGACCTGTATGAGGTTGCGACGCGTCTGCAGGCCTGGCGGGGAGGAATGGCGTGAGTACAGAAACTCCGCCGCTGGTGGCATTCAATTGCGCAACGGCGTATCGCATCATCCCCAGCCGTTATCCGACCATTTGTCTCTTTGAAGATGTTGCTAGCAGCGATGAGCTAGAGGCGGTCTGGGCGGTTGAAGCGTTGACCAATGAGCGGTTAATGGAATACGCGGGTGAATTGATGCGCGTACCCAAAGAAGACTGGCTTGTTGGGCTTAATGGCAGCAGCTATGTGATGGCCGCCTTTACGCACATTAATCCGGAAGGGGCGCGGTTCACGACCGGTGATTTTGGCGGTTATTACTGCGCACCCTTGCTGGATACTGCGATTAAAGAGACGGTGTACCATCAGGAGCGTATTTTCGGTTACACCAACGAACCGGCGCAAAAAGTGCAAATGCGCGTGCTGTTTACCCAATTTGATGCCACCTTAGCCGATATCACCCACGAACCCTTCGTGTCTTCAGCACTCTACCATGCGACCGATTACAGCCAGTCTAAGGTCTTTGCACAAAAGCAAAAATCAGAGAGCAGGGATGGTATTCACTACTGTTCTGTTCGCCATACCGACCATACCTGCTATGTGCTTTATCGCCCCTGTCTGGTGAAAAACGTGGTGCAGGCTGAACATCTGGAATATCACTGGAATGGACGGGCGATTATCAACATTCTGAGTATTAAGCTGTACGGCGATGGGGCATGACGCTTAGAGGGAGCAATGAGCACGTTCATTGCCCCTGAACTCATTTAACGCCGGGTTGCCTGCCAGCATAGCAGGGAGCCCACACAGACCATCCCCGCACCTTGCCAGAAAGACCACGACAGTGCCGCGCTTAGCAGGATAGCGGCCAATGCCGATGACAGTACTGGCGTGAAGTAGGATGCCACCGCCAGTAAGCTGACGTTGCCGTGTAAAATCCCGACATTCCATGCCGCATAGGCTAATCCTAAAGACAGTGCGCACATCACCAGTTTAATCACAACCGGCCAGCTAAAGGCCATCGGCGGTTGATCGCTTGCCAGGAATTTCACCCACAGGCTCAGTGCCGTTAACAAAACGAACAGCGTAATGCCGTTTTTACCTTCGGCATATTTAGCGGTGACCGTACAGTAGGCCGCCCAGATAAAAGCACCGACAAACGCCAGAATATAACTCAGTGGACTGGAAATAACGTTGCGGGTAATTTCGTCAACATCAAGGCCGTGTTCGCCGCCTAATACCCAGACCACGCCAACCAGTGACAATAATAATCCCGGGATAACTAACCAGGTTGTTTTTTGCCCATTAAACACAATGGCAAACAAAATGGTCAGGCTCGGCCATAAGTAATTCACCATTCCCACTTCAATCGCCTGTTGGCGATTACCTGCGTAGCCTAACGAGAGGGCCAGACAGATTTCATAGCTGACAAACAACACGCTGCCTGCTACTAAATATCGCGGGGGGATTTGACGCAGTTGGGGGAATCCAACGGTGAAGATCAGCAGCAAACCGCTGAGGCTATAAATCATTGCCGCGCCGCCCACCGGGCCCAGCCCTTCGCTGACGCCACGAATCAATCCCACCATGGTGCTCCATAACACAATGGCGGTGAGTCCAATGAGCGTGGCTCGTTTCTTATCCATGTCTAACCTGATGCTTTTACAAACGAATTTGTGTTTATAGCATTTTTTCTTTGCGGTCGGTGATATTTCTCTTTGCTGTCTAACCCTTAAGGGTTAGTAAAAATCGCCACCCCTGACTATTAAGGGGGCCACCGTTTTCGACATTGATTTGACGCAAAAAAATCAGGGACATTGCTGTTAGTTTCACCCCCGAAGTACATCCATACAATGAGGAAAACAATGGACGTCAGCCGCAGAAAGTTTTTTAAAATCTGCGCGGGCGGTATGGCTGGGACGACGGCTGCGGCGCTGGGGTTTGCCCCAAAATTAGCGCTGGCTCAGGCGCGTAATTTTAAATTACTGCGCGCCAAAGAAGTTCGTAATACCTGCACATATTGCTCCGTAGGTTGTGGGCTTTTGATGTATAGCCTGGGTGATGGGGCGAAAAATACCCGTGAAGCGATTTACCACATTGAAGGCGATTCGGATCATCCGGTAAGCCGTGGTGCTCTGTGTCCAAAAGGCGCTGGGTTGCTGGACTATGTGAATAGCGAAAACCGGCTGCGTTATCCGGAATATCGTGCCCCGGGTTCTGACAAATGGCAGCGTATCTCCTGGAATGATGCCTTCGATCGCATTGCGAAATTGATGAAGGCCGACCGCGACGCCAACTTTATTGAAAAGAACGAACAGGGCGTAACGGTTAATCGCTGGCTCTCCACCGGGATGCTGTGTGCATCTGCGGCAAGTAATGAGACCGGTATGCTGACGCAGAAGTTTGTGCGCTCACTTGGCATGCTGGCGGTAGATAACCAGGCGCGCGTCTGACACGGACCAACGGTAGCAAGTCTTGCTCCAACATTTGGTCGCGGTGCGATGACCAACCACTGGGTTGATATCAAAAACGCAAACGTCGTGATGGTGATGGGCGGTAACGCCGCTGAAGCCCATCCAGTGGGATTCCGCTGGGCGATGGAAGCGAAAAACAATAACGATGCGACGCTGATTGTTGTCGACCCACGCTTTACGCGTACGGCGTCGGTGGCGGATATTTATGCGCCGATTCGTTCCGGTACCGACATTACCTTCCTGTCGGGCGTGCTGCTGTATCTTATCGAAAACAATAAGATCAACGCCGAATACGTGAAGCATTACACCAACGCCGGGCTACTGGTGCGGGATGATTTTGCTTTCGATGACGGTCTGTTCAGTGGTTACGATGCCGAAAAACGTCAATATGACAAGTCGTCGTGGAACTATCAGTTCGACGAAAACGGCTATGCTAAACGCGATGAAACGCTGACTCACCCGCGTTGTGTGTGGAACCTGCTCAAAGAGCACGTTTCTCGCTATACGCCGGATGTGGTTGAAAACATCTGCGGGACGCCAAAAGCCGATTTCCTGAAAGTGTGTGAAGTGCTGGCCTCAACCAGTGCCGCTAACCGTACCACCACCTTCCTGTATGCGCTGGGCTGGACTCAGCATACCGTCGGGGCGCAGAACATCCGTACCATGGCGATGATTCAGCTGCTGCTGGGCAATATGGGGATGGCAGGCGGCGGTGTGAACGCCTTGCGCGGCCACTCTAACATTCAGGGTTTAACTGACTTAGGTCTGCTGTCGACGAGCATTCCGGGTTATCTGACGCTGCCGTCAGAAAAACAGGCTGACCTGCAAACCTATCTGACCGCCAATACACCGAAAGCGACGATGGCCGACCAGGTGAACTACTGGGGTAACTATCCTAAGTTCTTCGTCAGCCTGATGAAGTCGTTCTACGGTGATGCGGCGAATAAAGATAACGATTGGGGCTTTAACTGGTTGCCGAAATGGGATCAGGCCTATGACGTTATTAAATACTTCAACATGATGGATAACGGCAAAGTGACTGGCTACATCTGCCAGGGCTTTAACCCGGTTGCGTCGTTCCCGGATAAAAACAAAGTTGTCCGTAGCCTGAGTAAATTGAAGTACATGGTCGTTATCGATCCATTAGTGACCGAAACCTCGACCTTCTGGCAGAACCACGGCGAATCAAACGATGTCGACTCGTCAACCATTCAGACCGAAGTCTTCCGTCTGCCGTCCACCTGCTTTGCGGAAGAAGATGGCTCTATTGCCAACTCCGGTCGCTGGTTGCAGTGGCATTGGAAAGGTCAGGATGCACCAGGTGAAGCGCGTAACGACGGCGAGATCATTGCCGGTATTTATCATCGTCTGCGCGAGATGTATCGCAACGAAGGCGGTAAAGGTGTTGAGCCGCTGCTGAAAATGGGCTGGAACTATAAGCAACCTGACCATCCAGAGTCCGAAGAAGTGGCAAAAGAGAATAACGGCTATGCACTGGCCGATATCTATGATGCCAACGGCGTGCTGGTCGCGAAGAAAGGTCAGTTGCTGAACAGCTTCGCACTGCTGCGTGATGACGGTACCACCTCATCTTCCTGCTGGATTTATACCGGTAGCTGGACTGAGCAGGGTAATCAGATGGCTAACCGCGATAACTCGGATCCGTCAGGTCTGGGGAATACGCTGGGTTGGGCATGGGCGTGGCCGCTCAACCGTCGCGTGCTGTATAACCGCGCATCTGCGGATGTGAATGGTAAACCGTGGGATCCAAAACGGATGCTCATCCAGTGGAACGGCAGTAAATGGACGGGTAACGATATCCCGGACTTTAATACCGCGCCTCCGGGTAGCGCTACCATGCCGTTTATCATGCAGCCAGAAGGGTTGGGTCGTCTGTTTGCCATCGATAAGCTGGCAGAAGGGCCGTTCCCGGAACACTACGAGCCGATGGAAACGCCGCTGGGGACTAACCCGCTGCACCCGAACGTTATCTCCAGTCCGGTTGTACGTCTGTATGAAGAAGATGCAGTGCGTCTGGGTAAAAAAGATAAGTTCCCGTACGTGGGTACCACCTATCGTCTGACCGAGCATTTCCACACCTGGACCAAGCATGCGCGTCTGAACTCGATTGCACAGCCGGAACAGTTTGTTGAAATCAGCGAAGGGCTGGCGAAGGCGAAAGGCATTGCTAATGGCGATCGCGTGACCGTCAGCAGCCAGCGTGGCTTTATCCGCGCGGTTGCCGTGGTAACTCGTCGTCTGCAAACGCTGAACGTTAACGGTCAGCAGGTGGAAACTGTCGGGATCCCGCTGCACTGGGGTTATGAAGGCGTGGCGCGTAAAGGCTATATCGCCAATACCCTGACGCCAAACGTCGGCGATTCCAACTCGCAAACGCCAGAGTACAAGGCGTTCCTGGTTAACATCGAGAAAGCGTAAGGAGCGTTTAAATGGCGATGGAAACACAAGACATTATCAAACGCTCTGCAACGAACCCGATTACACCCGCGCCTCGTGCGCGGGATTATAAGGAAGAAGTTGCCAAGCTTATCGACGTCTCCTCCTGCGTGGGCTGTAAAGCCTGCCAGGTGGCCTGCTCCGAGTGGAATGATATCCGCGACGAGGTAGGGCATTGCGTTGGGGTTTACGATAATCCAGCCGATTTGAGCGCCAAATCCTGGACGGTGATGCGCTTTAGTGAAACCGAACAGAACGGTAAGCTGGAATGGCTGATTCGTAAAGACGGCTGTATGCACTGTGAGGATCCGGGCTGCCTGAAAGCTTGTCCGTCCGCCGGGGCAATTATTCAGTACGCCAACGGGATCGTCGATTTCCAGCAGGATAGCTGTATCGGTTGTGGTTACTGCATTGCCGGGTGTCCGTTTAATATTCCGCGCCTCAATAAAGAGGATAACCGCGTCTATAAATGCACTCTGTGTGTAGACCGCGTTAGCGTGGGTATGGAACCGGCCTGTGTGAAAACCTGTCCGACTGGTGCCATCCATTTCGGTACTAAGAAAGAGATGCTGGACGTGGCGCAGGAACGCGTGGATAAGCTCAAAAAACGCGGCTATCCGAATGCCGGTATTTACAACCCCGAAGGGGTGGGTGGCACACACGTGATGTATGTCCTGCATCATGCGGATCAACCGGAGCTTTATCATAAGCTGCCAAAAGATCCGGCTATCGATACCAGCATCAACCTGTGGAAGGGCGCGCTGAAGCCGCTGTCTGCCGCTGGCTTTATCGCCACCTTTGCCGGGCTTATCTATCACTACATTGGTATTGGCCCGAACAAAGAAGTGGACGATGACGAAGAGGAGGATGGCCATGAGTAAGTCGAAAATGATTGTGCGCACTAAGTTTGTCGATCGCGCCTGTCACTGGACGGTGGTTATCTGCTTCTTCCTGGTGGCGGTATCGGGGATTTCGTTCTTCTTCCCGACGCTGCAATGGCTGACCGAAACCTTCGGGACACCGCAGATGGGGCGTATTCTGCACCCATTCTTCGGCGTACTGATTTTCGTGGTGCTGATGTTTATGTTCGTCCGCTTCGTTCACCACAATATTCCGGATAAGAAAGATATTCCGTGGGTATTGGGGATTGTTGAAGTGCTGAAAGGCAACGAGCATAAGGTCGCGAAGGTCGGCAAATATAACGCCGGGCAAAAGATGATGTTCTGGACCATTATGAGCATGATTTTCGTGCTGCTGGTGACCGGGGTGATTATCTGGCGTCCTTACTTTGCGCCGTATTTCCCGATTCAGGTCATTCGCTACGCATTACTGATTCATGCTACGACGGCAATCATTCTGATCCATGCGATCCTCATCCATATGTATATGGCATTCTGGGTCAAAGGGTCGATTAAAGGGATGATTGAGGGCAAGGTGAGTCGTCGCTGGGCGCAGAAACACCATCCTCGCTGGTATCGTGAAGTTGAGCGCGAAGAGGCGAAGAGAGAGAATCAGGAAGGTATTAAGTAACGTTCTTTTCTGAGAACAGAGAGCGGTTTGACATTTCCATTCAGGAAACGTTGAACCGCTTTTTTTTGACCACAAAACGCAACTAATCGACCTGTTTAAATCGCCCATACCATAACTAACCCTTCTAATACTTTACGTCGCAACGTCATAAAGCCCAACTATGATTAGGTTGTCTTTATTAAGTTGGTTCTGGCTTCGCAGTACGGAGGGGGAATATGGACAATAAACATCAAAAGCAGTTGGTTGATATTACTGAAATATCTCAACGCGTTAATGTTGAAAAGCCCTATTTTGCTTTTCAGCAACTTTGGCTTGATGACGATTCATTGACGGGGACGTTTACTTCTGAACAGCCTCTTGTCTATGAAAATGGTCTCATCACGGCGGGTGAACTGGGAAGGCATATGGCGATTCTGGGAAGCTGTACAGCCGTTGCACTCCATAATGGGCCTGAGGGTTATTATCTTGCAACCAAAGCGCATTTTACGCGCAAGCAAAATAACCAGGCCACGGTGCTCGATGTTTTTCATGCCAGCGCCAGGGTTTTGAATATTGATAAACGCTCGTTGAAAGTGACGGCGCAGGTATGGAACCAGGAGCCGGTGGCAGAACTGATATGCGAGTATACCATTCTTTCTCCAGCGTTATTTCAACGTAACTTCCGACACTACACGGATGATAGCCCGTCAGCACACATCCATTCTCCTTATCAACATCCAGTGCCTATTTATAACCTTAATTTCCAGCATGATACGCTCGATGCCTATGCAGGTCCTTTGTCTCCTTCCCAATGTGCGGGTCATTTTGCAGGTTATCCATGCTGGCCGGTCGCTATTATTTCGCAAACCGCATTTCAGGTGACCGGCGAATTACTGGTGAGAAAATATGGTGCCGGAACACGTTTCTGCGTACAGGAAACGCAGTTGTCGGCGGATAAACTTATCGGGGCTGGGAGTGTTTTGCGATTCAACATCGAATTAACGCCGGATCCTGAAAATGCCTGTTTAGTTCAAAGCACTGTAAGTGTTTACCACAATGATGAGCGGGTTGCATCTTTAGTGAACCAACTGGAATTAGCCTTAACAGCGTCGTAATACACGCTATCACGTCACCTCAATTCTCGTATCACTCGTCAAAGTTGTGAAGACATGGGTTATTCATACTGTCTTTATGGATAAACATGTTGTCGGGAGATTTTGTCTGGTCTGCCTTTAACGAATGGTCAATAATGCCATCCCGCAAAGGCAACATAAACAAGTGATTAGAGGGATGAAAAAGACAATTTTTGCATTGGCGCTTGGCACTTTTGGGCTGGGAATGGCTGAGTTTGGCATTATGGGCGTGTTACCCGAACTTGCGCATGATGTGGGGATTTCGATCCCGGCGGCCGGTAATATGATCTCCTGGTATGCCTTTGGCGTGGTGATTGGCGCACCGATTATCGCGCTGTTCTCAACGCGCTTTTCTTTGAAATCTATCATGCTGTTGCTGGCTGCGCTGTGTATTCTCGGCAATGCGATTTTCACGCTCTCATCAAGCTATACGATGCTGGCGTTGGGCCGACTGGTGTCGGGATTTCCCCATGGCGCTTTCTTTGGTGTCGGGGCGATTATTCTGTCAAAGATTGCGCCACGAGGAAGGGTGACCGCGGCCGTTGCCGGGATGATTGCCGGTATGACGGTAGCCAATCTGGTGGGGGTTCCTGCCGGTACGTGGCTGGGGCATCAGTTTAGCTGGCGTTATACTTTCCTCGCCATTGCCATTTTTGATGTGGCGGTGCTGGTGGCGATTGTTGCCTGGGTGCCGACGCTGTTTGATAAGTCAGACGCCCGACTGCGTGAACAATTCCACTTCCTGAAAAGCCCAGCGCCGTGGCTGATTTTCGCCGCGACCATGTTCGGTAACGCCGGGGTCTTTGCGTGGTTTAGCTATATCAAGCCATTTATGATGAATGTGTCCGGTTTTCAGGAGGGCGCGATGATGTTCATCATGATGCTGGTGGGGCTGGGGATGGTTCTCGGTAATATTCTCAGCGGGAAGCTGTCAGGGCGTTACAGCCCACTGCGAATTGCGGCGACCACTGACGGCGTTATCGTTGTGGCATTGCTGCTGATTTTTCTGCTCGGTGGCATGAAAGTGGCTTCTCTGACGCTGGCGTTTATCTGCTGCGCTGGGCTGTTTGCGCTGTCGGCACCATTGCAGATTATGTTGCTGCAAAATGCGAAGGGCGGCGAAATGCTGGGGGCGGCGGGAGGGCAAATTGCCTTTAACCTCGGCAGTGCGATTGGTGCCTTCTTTGGTGGTTTGATGATTACGCTCAATTTTGGCTGGAATTCGGTGGCGTTACCAGCGGCAGCGCTGTCGTTTCTGGCGATGTCGTCACTGCTGCTTTACGCCCGTTACCAGCAACGCGTGGCGGTAGCCTGAATATGACGGCTGGTGGAGAGCATTCGCCAGCCGTCTAACCCTACCAGATTTGGTATTTAACCTGACCGCCGATGACGAGTACCGTTAACGCTGACAATTGCGTCGTGTTTAAAGACAAAGGATCGGCATGTTAAAATCTACGATCGTCGCGCTGGTGGTTTTACTGGCCGGTTGCGTCAGCCAACCCTCATTACCTACCACCGATACTATCGTCAAAATTAAGACGAGCGACAGCAGTATTGTTGCCAACTCCGACAAGTACAGTTATCGATTTTTTCGCACGGGCCTACGTACCGAATTTCAGCGCTATAAAACCTTCTATGAGAGTTTTCAGCAGCAAATCCTGGGTGTGCGGGTCAATTTCAACGTGACCAATCACGAAGTGGTGGCGGAATATACGGCGATTGTCGATGGGCGACGACTGGATGATACACAACGTACACAGTTAACGAGCGTGTATAAAGCCACGAAAATGGATCAGGGTTACTTTGGCGTATTGTTCAAGACCGACGGTTTTTGGACAGAGATTTCGCCACAGGAACTCGATGATAGCTACAAGCTAAAATCGCCGATTGTGGTCAGCATTAATGATAAGACGAAGGTGATGTCACCGTATGCTGGCGTGCTGTTACTGCCAGTTTTCCCTTTGGTGATGATGTATGGTTGTGCGACGGGGCCGTGTGTTTAAAGGAATAAAGCCTCTCCCGTAGCGGGAGAGGCGCTGAGCATTAATGGCGTAAATCAATAACCATACGGCCACGGATCTGGCCTTGCTCCATCTCTTTAAAGATGGCGTTGATGTCACCAAGCGGGCGCATCGTGACTTTTGGTACTACTTTGCCTTCAGCGGCAAACTGGAAGGCTTCGATCAGATCCTGACGAGTACCTACCAGAGAACCAACGACCTGAATACCGTCCAGCACCAGGCGTGGAATATCCAGACTCATCGATTCTGGCGGCAGACCCACGGCGACCACGCGGCCACCGGCACGAACGGCATCAACCGCAGAGTTGAATGCGGCTTTCGCAACGGCTGTTACCACCGCAGCGTGTGCGCCACCGGTTTTCTCCTGCACGATTTTGGCGGCATCTTCACTGCGTGAGTTGATGACCAGGTCGGCGCCCATCTCTTTTGCCAGCGCCAGCTGTGCATCGTTGACATCCAGCGCGATAACTTTGGCGTTAAAGACGTTTTTGGCGTATTGCAGCGCCAGGTTGCCCAGTCCACCAAGACCGTAAATAGCAATCCATTGTCCCGGTTTGATACCGGAAATCTTCACCGCTTTGTAGGTGGTAACCCCTGCGCAGGTGATGCTGCTCGCGGCGGCCGAGTCAAGACCGTCCGGCACTTTGACCGAGTAGTCAGCGGTCACGATGCACTCTTCTGCCATCCCGCCATCTGCGGTGTAACCGGCATTGATGACAGAGCGGCAAAGGGTTTCGTTACCGCTATTACAATATTCACAGTGACCACAGCCCTGGAAGAACCACGCCACGCTGGCACGGTCGCCAATTTTAAGTGAGGTCACACCTGGGCCGACTTCAGTGACAACGCCGACACCTTCGTGGCCGAGAATGACACCGGTCTTATCACCGAAATCGCCGTTTTTAACGTGCAAATCGGTGTGACAGACACCACAACACTCCATTTTTAACAGGGCTTCACCGTGCTGAAGAGGACGCAGCTTTTTATCGGTAACGTTAACCTGATGATCGTGAGTGACAACAGCAGCCTTCATAGCCTTACTCCTGGATTATGTATTTGATAATAATACTCATTAATGATTAGTCATTAAGGGCAAAATTGCAAGGTAGCAAGAGGGGATAATCTGGTGGGTTTACAGTTAAATAGCGCTAACCGTTCATAAATATGCCATTAAACGGTTACCTTCTGTTCATCATGGTCTTATCGCCAGGAATAAATTCTGATGCTCAGTATTATCCCGGCGTCGCGATGCTCGGCCGGGATCGGTTTAGCTTTGTTTGGGTTAACTTAACTGGTGGTTAAGCTCTGCAATCTCCTTTTGCCATTGCTGCTGTAAATGCCGTTTTTGATGTTTTGGTTTACGCGCCATGTCCTCCGCTAACAGTTGTTCCAGGCTAATCAACCGCTCAAGGAGATCATCGCCATTGAGGTTATTCTCTGCGGCAAGCGTGGGCGTTTCATCAACAACAGGGTGGCGAACGGTATTTCTGAGTTGTGCGTAAACCTCATCTGCGTCGTGCCATTCGCTAAGTCCGTTGTCATCGATTAACCAAAAACGATTGCAGCTTTGGCTAATTAACTGACGGTCATGGCTGACGAGCAGTAACCCTCCAGGATAGTCACACAGCGTTTGCGCCAGCGCTTCCTTACCGTCCATATCCAAATGGTTGGTCGGCTCATCGAGTAACAGCAGGCTGTAACGGGCAAGAGATAATCCCACGAACAGCAGGCGCGAGCGTTCGCCGCCGCTGAGTGTGCTGATTTTTTGCCCGTGACGTGCCCAGTTAAATCCCGAAGAAATAAGCGCCCGTTTGCGTATTTCTGTCGACGGCTCGAATGCTTCCAGTGCATCAAGCAGGCAGGCATTATCTGATAATTGATGCAGCGTTTGGTCGTAATAACCGGGATTCAGACGGGGATGGAGTCGTAGCCCAGCAGTGTCCACACCTTGTCGCATCTGCCGCCATAATAGACGCAGTAATGACGATTTTCCGCCGCCGTTGCGCCCCATAATGGCCACACGGTCGCCGCTTTGTAACCTCGCTACTCCCGTGGTAAACAACGGCGTTAAGCCAGGGGCCGGTGGGACAGGCAACTGTTCCATTTCAAGTAATCTGTCTGCGCGTAGAACATCGCCGTTTAGCGCCAGTTTCCAAGGCGTTCCCTGAGTGAGTTCGGTCTGGCTTTCCTTTAGGCGCGATACCTGCTTTTCCATCTGCTTGGCTTTACGTGAGAGATCTTCGTTGTCATACACCCGGCCCCAGGTAGCGAGCCGCTTAGCGCTGGCGGTGACGCGGTCGATTTCCTTTTGCTCTGCCTTATGGCGTAGCGTATCGCTTTCATCCTGAATCTCTAATGCTTGCCGTGCCGCGCTGCACGGAAGAGAAAAGGCGTGCAGGGTATTATCACGTAAAATCCAGCTGGTATTGGTGACGGCATCCAGCAAGGTGTTATCGTGCGACACCAGCACAAAGCTGCCGTTCCAGCCATTCAGGAAACTTTCCAGCCATAACAACGTCGGCAGGTCGAGGTGGTTGCCGGGTTCATCAAGCAAAAGGAGATCCGGTTGCAGAATCAGCGCGCGAGCCAGCAGCAGGCGAGTGTGTTGCCCACCGCTTAGCGTTGATGCCGTTTGTTCTCGCTCGGCGGGGATGAAGCCCATTTCCAGTAATAGTCGCTCAGCCTGCCAGCGTTGACTTTCGCGAGCAGAAACCGGGAGCTGCGCTAAAACGGCTTGCATCAGTGATTGATTTAGCAATGCCTGGGGCAAGTGCTGCTCTACACGAGCCATTAAGCAGTGACCGGCAAGAGACACTACGCCTGAAGAGGGGGCAATGGTACCGTCAAGCACCTGTAATAAGGTACTTTTCCCGCAGCCGTTATAACCAATCAGGCCAATGCGGTCGCCTTTTTTCAGGGTAAAGGAGAGTTGGGTGAAAAGAGGGCCGAACGCCGTCTCAACGTGAAGAGATTGTGCCGTTAGTAATGTGCTCATTTGCTTACTCAAGAGTTACTGGCATAAGAATGCCTCGTCAAACATAGCTGACGATAACCTTGTAAGCCCGAGGGAAGGGATTAAGAGTGGGTGTCTTCGCTCAAGCCGAAGTTATCGCAGCACGATATCGATAACGCTTGAGCTGGTGCGATCACCAAGGGTATGTGAAATATTAATATTTTCACAGTACAGCATAATTAGCCTCCTTATTTTGTTGTCAGGTTGAACGTTGAATGCAGTGTAGCGTTGCGGATGTTATTTCGCCAGAAAAGAAAAGTATTAGTTACAACATACATGTTATGGGTTTTTAATATCGTCACCTCAAGCATCGTGCTTAAAAAGACTCAATAGTGGGGTGAAGCGGAAATAAACCGGCGTCGCATTCGCTCAGCCGGTCGTAGGCCGAATAAGGAAACGCCGCCATCCGGCAATGTGCGCGGCTATGCCTGATGGCGCGCACATTGCCGACTCGTTAGATGGAGGTTCGACGGTAGTTACGGTATTCCGGCTGCCAGAAGTTATCATCAATGGCTTCTTGCAACGCATCCGCTGACGTATTCGTCGCGACACCTTGCTGTTGGGCCATTTTGCCGACCGCAAATGCAATTGCCCGCGAGACTTTGTGAATATCCTTAAGCTCCGGTAGCACCAAACCTTCGCCGTGGGTTGCAAGCGGTGAGTGTTTCGCTAACGTTTCACTTGCGGACATCAACATCTCGTCGGTGATACGTGAAGCACCAGATGCTATCACGCCCAACCCGATTCCCGGGAAGATATACGAGTTATTGCACTGTGCAATAGGGTACACCGTATCTTTCCAGACCACCGGCGCAAATGGGCTACCGGTGGCGACCAGTGCCTGGCCATCAGTCCAGCTAATGATATCTTGCGGGGTGGCTTCAACGCGCGAAGTCGGGTTAGACAACGGCATCACGATAGGACGTGGGCAATGCTTGTGCATTTCACGGATAACGTCTTCGGTGAACAAACCTGTCTGGCCAGAAACGCCAATCAGGATATCCGGTTTCGCATTACGAATAACATCGAGCAGGGAGATTTCGTCGTTCTCATGCTCCCAGGACTCAATTTTTTCCTGCTTCTGCGCCAGTTTACTCTGGAAAGCTAACAGGTTAGGCATTTGATCGGTCAGCAGACCAAACCGGTCAACCATAAACACGCGACTGCGTGCTTGCTCTTCGCTGAGCCCTTCACGTTGCATTTGCGAAATAATCTGTTCGGCGATACCGCAACCGGCAGAACCTGCGCCAAGGAAGACAACCCTCTGCTCATTGAGTTGGCTGCCCGCCGCGCGGCTGGCGGCAATCAGCGTGCCGACGGTGACAGCCGCTGTGCCCTGAATATCATCGTTAAAGCAACAAATCTCATCGCGATAACGATTAAGCAACGGCATAGCGTTTTTCTGTGCGAAATCTTCAAACTGTAACAGCACGTTTGGCCAGCGCTGTTTTACTGCCTGGATAAAGTCGTCAACAAACTGATAATACTCATCATCGCTGATACGCGGGTTACGACAGCCCATATACAGCGGATCGTTGAGCAACTGTTGGTTATTGGTACCAACATCCAACACCACCGGCAGCGTATACGCTGGGCTAATACCGCCGCAGGCGGTATATAACGACAGCTTACCGATAGGAATTCCCATGCCACCGATGCCCTGGTCGCCAAGACCGAGAATACGTTCACCGTCGGTCACCACGATCACTTTAATGTTATGGTTTGGAACGTTTTGCAGAATATCGTCCATGTTGTGACGATTCTGGTAGGAAATGAAGACACCGCGCGCCCGGCGATAAATTTCGGAGAAGCGTTCACAGGCCGCGCCAACGGTTGGGGTATAGATGACCGGCATCATCTCATCGAGATGGCTCTCCACTAAACGGTAGAACAACGTTTCGTTGGTATCCTGGATATTACGAAGATAGATGTGCTTATCGATTTCAGTTTTGAAACCTTGATACTGGATCCAGGCGCGCTCGGCCTGTTCTTCAATACTTTCGACGACTTCAGGCAATAGCCCAAGCAGATTGAAGTTGCTGCGTTCTTCCATGCTGAACGCACTGCCTTTATTCAGCAGGGGAAATTCCAACAGAACCGGCCCCGCATAGGGGATATAAAGGGAACGATTTTTATTGCCTGATAACATCTTACGTTAACTCCGTTGTCTTCACTTCAGACCCCGTAGGGGCTGTCAGAAACTGCAGCGCGCAAGATTATAGAGCAACGATTAACACGATGGTGACAAATTGGAGGTAAGGGCACAAAAAAGCGTGCGAATGATGGTAATTTCACCAATGAAAGTTCTACAAGGGATTTTAGGTGACGTTGTCACGTCAAATCCCGGCGTCGCCATGCTCGGCCGGGCTACGTTTTATTATCGTGCCTCAAACATGATGGTATCGCTTACAAAACTGCCATCATCAGCAATAGCAAAATGCGCGCCTACCTCATCTGAAACTTTACTTTGCAGATAGCGAATCGCCTCAACGATATTTTCCGGGGTTTTCATTCGCGCGACCCAGGAAGAGAACTCCAGGTGCAGTTTATCGCCAACCAGTTTCTCAACCACCATCCCACGACTGTTGACCATCGTCAGCCATTGCCCCTGTGAATAGTTATGAATATGCGAAGGATCGCGCAGCATTTCGATGGTTTGCAACCAGACATCGAAAATCGCTTTTCCTGGTGTCGCAATATCCATCATGATGAAACGGCCACCGGGTTTCAGTACGCGACGGATTTCCATCAGTGCCGCTTGAATATCATGCCAATGGTGCGCCGAATAACGGCTGATGACGATATCAAAGCTGTTATCGGTAAATGGCAAAACTTCCGCAGGCCCCTGAGTACAGCTGATATTACTCAGCCCTCGTTTTTCGGCCTCTTCGGCAACGACTGCCAACATGCCTTCTGAAAGATCGTAAGCCGTTACTTTTGCGACCCTGGGTGCGGCTGTAAAGCTGGCGTGTCCTGCGCCACAGCCGATATCCAACAGGTTTGCGTGCTTATCGTCAGCTAACCACTCTCCCAGACGTTGTAAATCAGCGCCTTGCGCATGAACATTGCTCTGTAAATAGGCTGCCGCCTGACCGCTAAACTGTGACTTGACTAAGGCTTCATGATGGTTGCTCATACCGGTCTTCCTCTGTTGTTATGTTCTTGTTAAAACGGACTATACGCCGGGATTAATACGGGTACAATATTGCCATTTATACTGGTATATAGAGTAACTACCATGGAAAAGTCAGGGTTGAATGGGCCACAGGCGTTGGGCGCATTTTTACGCGTGAAACGAGAGAATACCTCGCCAGAAAGGGTGGGGATTCCGATTATTTCCCGCCGCCGTACAAAAGGATTGCGCCGGGAGGAAGTGGCGCAGATGAGTGCTATCAGCACTACCTGGTATACTTGGCTTGAACAGGGCCGAGATATCACTGTTTCCGCACAGACGCTATCAGGTATTGCGTTAGCGTTGCAGTTAACCGCAGCAGAGCGGGAGTATTTGTTTTTACTGGCGCATAAGAGCGATCCTTTAAACGAGTCGGTTCCTGCCGTTGAGCCGACAATTCTGGCAGCGGTTAATCATGTTTCTGAACCTTGTTATTTGTTGGATTTGACCTGGCAAGTTTTGGCATGGAACAAAGGCGCTGAAGCTTTATTTTCCGGCTGGCTGGGCAGCGAAGATTCACCGAATATGATGACCTTTATGTTCCAGAATCCGCTGGCACGTCAGTTAGTTGATAACTGGGAAGCGCGCGCCCGACGCATCGTTGCCGAGCTGCGTTCCGATGCTGTTCATTATCCCAATGACAATATTCTGAACGCGTTTGTGCAGCAGATGAGCGATAACAGTCCTGATTTCCGTGATTTCTGGTCACAACAGCAGGTCATTGTGCGTGAAGGAGGACAACGACTTTTTCATCATGCTGAAAAAGGGGATCTAGTCTATCGACAATTGAGCTGGCAGTTGGCGAGTAATCGGGCGTTAAAGATGATTATGCTGGTTCCTGAAAAGTCAGGTGCGTGATGCTAAACGATTTTGGGCAACCGACGCTGCCCGCTATTTTAAACTGAGAGTTGCAAAACGACATCAGCAACACTGGCAATTTGCTTGATCCCGCCAATGCCGGTGCCTAGTGAGATATAGCCTTCGTCAGTATTGCCTTCAAGCATACCAAGACGTAACCCTCGCAATCCACCCATTGCCTGGTCAATGGCTTCCTTACTGGCGCCCGCTTTATCCATTTCCACCAGTTTGTCGGTCAGTTTTCCTGGCAGCGAACGGTAAAAGTCGGGAAGGGTGCGGAACAAGCTTAAGTCCAGTCCGTTGGCCGCAACGATTTTATCTTTTATCGACTGTGGCACGCGGTTTTCCAGAGTGCCGATAAATACAGAACCGGCAAAGACACCTTCCGCGCCCAGTGCATGAGCGGCACTGGCGGTGCGTTTATCGACGATGCCGCCAGCGGCAAGCACTGGCGCATTTTCAACCGCATCCACGATCATGGGGACAATAGAGAATGTCCCCAGGACGGTTCCTGGTAACGTTCCGCCTTCATCGAACCCGGTGGCCACAATGATATCGGCACCGGAGCGTTCCGCTTCGCGCGTGTTGGCAGGCGTCGGATTAATATCACGATAGATTATGGTAATTCCGGCAGTCTTAAGTTCATCGAACAATGCGGGGATAATTGCCCCTTCACCGTAGCCGGTATAGACCACCGCTTTAACACCTTCCTCCTTAATAACCTTGAGAATAGGTGGCGTCCAGATATCGTTTTGAGCCGTAGGGATTAGATTCACGCCAAAGGGTTTCTCCGTCAGCAGCTTGGTTTTACGGATCTCTTCACGCAATTTTTCTGCTGTAGCCTCAGGGGTAGAAACCGCCGTTTGTGCAGTTAATCCGGCATTTGGTCCAAGCACACCTAGTCCACCGGCATTACTTACGGCGGCAACCAGGCGTGCGTCGGTTAGCCACGAGAGGGGCCCTTGAATAACGGGTTTTTCAATACCTAAAATCTGACAAATACGATTTGTTTTCATGATGTTATTACCTTGTTGCAGCAGGAGTGTGCTGGATTGCATGCAGTGTAGAGGGCTTTATTAGTCAGAAAAATAGTGAATAATATTCTTCACTATTATTAAATTGATAATAATCATCTTGATCGCTTTGTCAGGAAACGCATCATGCAACTGAATCTGTTTGAAAATATTAAAATTTTTATCGAGATCGTCGATTCAGGGAGCTTCACTCAGGCAGCAGAGAACTTGCAGATTCATCGGCCAGCGGTCACAAAAGCACTCCAGCAACTGGAGCAGCAAAGCGGAGTTCGTCTATTACAACGCACAACACGCCGGCTTTATTTGACGCCGGAAGGTGAAGAATTTTATCGCCGCAGCAAACCGTTGCTGTCGCAAGCTGACGATTTACTGGAGTCTTTTGCCCCGGAACGCCCCTTAAATGGCCAGCTTCGTGTCGATATGCCCATTGCCTTTGCCCGTCAAATTGTGGTTCCCCAATTACCGGCGTTTTATCAGTCCCATCCTGATCTGGAAATTATTTTAAGTAGCTCTGATGTGCGGAGGGATATAGTCGATGATGTTTCTTATCCAACACCACTTCTCGAACATGAGCGGTCTTCTTCGGGTCAGAACTGTCACTTAACTGAATAGTATTGATAACCTTGTTAGTGCGTGTATCCAGCAGTGCAATCGATCCATCAAGGGCATTTCCCAGATAGAGAATATGATTTTCTTCGTCGAGAGAAACGGCAAACGTGCGGCGTTCTGTCGCGATTTTGTCATTAATTTGCAGGGTGTGAGCATTCAATAAATAGACCATTCCCGCTGTTTTATCTTTATCAAAGGAGGGAGCGGACGCCGCGTAAATTGCTTGCTGTCCTTTATCGTAGGCCAGTTCATAAACCCCATGACCTAGAGGCTGAGACTGAAAATCCTTCTCGGTAAAGTCTTTGGCCAGTGCGAAGCAGGAGCTGATTGCCAAAGAAAGGGCGAGGGCGCGTAATGCCGTTTTTTGTACGGTTTTTGTAGACATGTAAGTTTCCTTTGCAAAATTTTACAAAGAAAGATGATAATGGGAATGGTAACCATTTACAATAAAACTCTGTGTGGATCGGCCTACCAGATTTGGGGTGAGATAAGGGCAAAATGAGGGAGATTCTCATGCAAGATATCGGCGAGTGGAATTGGACTTTTTTTTCGCTGGCAGTAATCGGACTAAAACCAGCCATGCTGACGCTAAACCGAGCTACATTCACCGGTCTCAATTTTTCAATCATTTTGAGACAGGCTGAAAGAGAAGATATCTAGATTCGGGCGGATACGTTCAGTTTGCATCACGCTGATATTGCGCTGGATAAGCAACACTTTTACCGTGTTTAGTGGCGTTCTGGCTGAGAATTGGGTGGGTGAAAAGGCCATTGTTCTCCGTCGAATCCCGTATGATTTTTTGCATGCGAAAATGTGAAAGTATCGGATAACTGATGGACATAATCGCACGGCAAAGTCGGACCGGTGACGATAATCTAAGAAAGCAGAATGACACGAACAACTGAGATGCCAACGTGATGGTGTCTGCGCTGGGGAAAGAGCTTACGGGGATCATCAGCAGTATGACCGAAAAACTGCGGATTCTATCTGGGATGACATTGTCAAGGCTAAGTAGAGATGTCCGGGGTGGGGCAAAGTTCAAATGTCCTTTGATAATATTGAATTCCTGGATAAAAATCGCATCTTAACCTCTTCGTTTGAGTACCTTGTTGGGTTGACCCCGTATTCGCTTTATTTGTAGTATTGGGCTGCTTTGAAGTGTTTCATGTTCAAACGCGACGTGTTCTGTAAGTTCTTCCTGACAACAGAGCCGACAATATATACACATCCGCTATGGAGAATCTGACAACCGCTATGCGTATTACGCCACCCTGAGTTTTTCCTTCCTCTGTCGTACTGAGCAAGCCTCAGCACGCACTCAATAACATCCCGTCTGCGGATGTGCTTTACCGTACGTAAAAATGTAGCCCTCCAGGGCTGACTGTATCTAAAAACTGAGAAATTACTATGTTGCTGTCCTCGACGCGTAAGGACTGGCTGGGTAACGTCCGTGGTGACGTTCTGGCCGGTATTGTTGTCGCGCTCGCACTCATTCCAGAAGCGATCGCCTTTTCCATTATCGCCGGTGTTGATCCCCAGGTGGGCCTCTACTCGGCGTTCTGTATTCCTCTCGTTATGGCCTTCTTTGGCGGACGTCCGGCGATGATTTCGTCCTCCACCGGTGCAATGGCTCTCCTGATGGTGACGCTGGTGAAAGATCATGGCTTACAGTATTTACTGGCTGCCTCCATACTGACCGGGGTATTCCAGCTGATAGCCGGATATCTGAAGCTTGGCGGGCTGATGCGTTTTGTTTCACGCTCAGTGGTCACGGGGTTTGTTAATGCACTGGCAATACTGATTTTTATGGCCCAGTTGCCTGAGCTGACCAATGTGACATGGCATGTTTATGCCATGACTGCGGCAGGGCTGGGGATCATCTATCTCTTCCCTTATATCAACAAAACCATTCCTTCACCGCTTGTGTGCATCGTGGTGCTGACTGGGATTGCCATGTGGCTGCATCTGGATGTGCGAACCGTCGGGGATATGGGGAAACTTCCCGACAGTCTGCCGGTCTTCCTGCTCCCGGACGTGCCTTTAAATCTTCAGACGCTGCTCATCATCCTGCCATATTCTGCGGGGCTTGCGGTGGTTGGCCTGCTTGAGTCGATGATGACCGCCACTATCGTGGATGACATGACCGACACGCCAAGCGACAAAAACAGGGAGTGCAAAGCTCAGGGCATCGCGAACATCTGCACATCCTTTATCGGAGGAATGGCAGGCTGCGCGATGATTGGGCAATCTGTTATCAACGTAAAATCCGGTGGACGCGGACGACTTTCAACCCTCACGGCGGGCGTGGTGCTGCTTTGCCTGATTGTGTTCCTGCGCAACTGGGTCTCCCAAATTCCGATGGCAGCGCTGGTCGCGGTGATGATTATGGTTTCCATCGGGACATTCTCCTGGCGCTCCATTGCCAACCTGCGGACACACCCCCTTTCAACCAGCGTGGTCATGCTTGCCACCGTAGCGGTTGTGGTGGCAACACATAATCTGGCCTTCGGTGTGCTGACCGGTGTACTGATTGCTTCGCTCAATTTTGCCACTAAAGTATCCCGGTTCATGCGTGTAACCTCAGTTCTGGAGGGGACGAGCCGGACGTATACCGTCACCGGCCAGGTATTCTTTGCATCAGCAGACCGCTTTACGAGCCACTTTGATTTCCGTGAAGCGATTGAGAATGTGGTGATAGACGTTTCACATGCCCATTTCTGGGACATCACGTCCGTCAGCGCCCTGGATAAGGTGGTCATTAAGTTCCGCAGAGAGGGCGCCGGGGTTGAAATACGTGGGATGAATGAAGCCACCCGCACCATCGTTGACCGGTTTGGTGTTCACGATAAACCTGAAGAAGTCGAAAAACTGATGGGCGGTCATTAACAGACTGGAGGGAAAACTATGAATAATACTGTTACAGCTTGTGTGGACGGTTCACTTTCAACGCGGTCAGTGTGTGAATATGCGGCGTGGGCAGCCCGCACTTTGCAATCACAGCTAGCACTGTTGCACGTTATCGAAAAAGACAGCACCCCGGTAGTGTCAGACCTGACCGGCACTCTCGGCATAGACAGTCAGCAATTGCTGACCGATGAGCTGGTAGAAATTGAAGGGCAACGTAATCGCCTGCTGATGGCCCAGGGGAAAGCAATACTGGAAAGTTGTGCTGAACTGCTTCAAAAACAGGGAAGCCCGGATGTGCTTTTGATGCAAAAACACGGTACACCGGATGAAGTTCTGGCAGAGCTGAGCGACCTTCGTCTCATGGTGCTGGGGCGTCGGGGTAGCCAGCATCCGGTAGGCTCTCATCTGGAAAGCGTTATTCGTCTGCAAAAGAAACCCCTACTGGTTGTTCCGGAGAACTACTCAGTGCCTTCCAGAGTCATGCTGGCTTATGATGGCAGTGAAGAAAGCAGGAGTAACCTGGAACGTCTGACGATGAGTCCCTTACTCAGGGGGCTGGAGTGCCACCTTGTCATGGTAAACGGTAAGAAGGAAGAGCTGCTGACCGCACAGCAAATTTTACGTGACGCGGATATAGAAAACAGCACAACACATCTTACCGGGCAATCAGTCGGGGACGCGCTTATTCGTTACGCCGAGGAAAATGCTGTCGATCTGATAGTGATGGGGGCCTACGGTCATTCCAGGTTGCGGCAGTTCTTTATCGGTAGTCATACCTCCGAAATGCTGCAAAAGACGCAACAACCGCTTCTTATCCTCCGTTAGCACTGATTATCTTAAATAAAAAAGGGCGAGTTCTCTCGCCCTTCGTCACAAGAACACGTTTAGTTCAGCCGGTTACCTTTTTCATCAACTACCTTCTCACCGTCCTCTTTCGTGAACGCGCTTTTCTGCGCATCGGGAAGAATATCCAGCACGACTTCAGAAGGGCGGCATAGCCGGGTACCCAGCGGCGTTACCACGATAGGGCGATTGATCAGAACAGGGTGCTGCAACATAAAATCGATTAACTGCTCGTCAGTAAAGCGGTCTTCCGCCAGCCCTAACGCTTCAAAAGGTTCGACATTCTTACGCAGCAGCGCTCGTACCGTGATCCCCATATCCGCAATGAGTTTTACCAGCTCAGCTCGTGATGGTGGGGTTTCAAGATAATGAATAACGGTCGGCTCTGTACCGCTGTTGCGGATCATTTCAAGGGTATTGCGTGACGTGCCGCAGGCCGGGTTGTGATAAATGGTAATGTTGCTCATATCAGTATCTCATTACAAAGTGAAAGACAGACGAAGCGCCAGTGCTGCAAGCGTGACAAACAGCACGGGGATTGTCATGACAATGCCCACCCGGAAGTAATATCCCCAGGTAATTTTGATATTTTTCTGCGACAGAACGTGCAGCCACAGTAACGTTGCCAGACTGCCGATAGGGGTAATTTTTGGCCCCAGGTCGCTGCCGATGACGTTGGCGTAAATCATCGCTTCTTTGATAACACCGGTCGCAGTGCTGCCATCAATCGACAGCGCCCCGACCAGCACGGTCGGCATATTGTTCATCACTGATGACAGGAAGGCCGTCAGGAAGCCCGTACCCAGCGTTGCCGCCCACAATCCCTGCTCTGCCAGCTGATTCAGCAAGGAAGAGAGATAGTGGGTCAGACCGGCATTTCGTAAGCCGTAGACCACCAGGTACATCCCCAGCGAGAAGATAACGATTTGCCAGGGCGCACCACGCAGCACCTTACCGGTGTTAATGGCATGCCCTTTTTTCGCAACAGCAAACAGAAGCAATGCACCAGCGGCTGCGACCAAACTGACCGGTACGCCCAGCGGCTCCAGTCCGAAGAATCCCACCAGAAGCAACACCAGAACCAGCCAGCCGGTTTTAAAGGTATTCACATCACGTATAGCGTCTTTCGGTTCTTTCAACAGAGAAACGTCGTAAACGGCGGGAATGTCCTTACGGAAAAACAGATGCAGCATCACCAGCGTAGCCGCAATCGCGGC